>NZ_CP084252.1:0-1088009 GCF_023170545.1 Caballeronia sp. Sq4a
TGACGATACGCACGCGCATCGACGCGATGGGTCTCGCGCTGCTCGTCATCTGGGTCTCGGCGCTGCAGATCATGCTCGACGAAGGCAAGGACAACGACTGGTTCAGTTCGATGGAGATTCGCGTGCTCGCGGTGATCGCGGTGCTCGGCTTTATCGCGTTCTTGATCTGGGAACTGACCGAGCGCAACCCCGTCGTCGATCTGCGCGTGTTCCGCCATCGCGGTTTCGCGGCGAGCGTGCTCACCGTGTCGCTGGCATTCGGCGCGTACTTCGGCGCCACGGTGCTCACGCCGTTGTGGCTGCAAAGCAATATGGGCTACACGGCGACGTGGGCCGGCTACGCGACGGCCACCACGGGCATCTTCGCGGTCATCGTGGCGCCGATCGCCGCGCGGCTTTCGACGAAGGTGGACCCGCGTTGGCTCGTCTTCTGCGGTGTGATGTGGCTCGGTTCGGTCACGCTCTACCGCACGCACAACAATTCGGCGATGGACTTCTGGCAGGTGGCGTTGCCGCTGCTGTTGCTGGGCATCGGGCTGCCGATGTTCTTCGTGCCGGTCACGAGCCTCGGCTTGAGCAGCGTCGACGAGCCGGAGACCGCGTCGGCGGCGGGTCTGATGAACTTCTGCCGGACCTTCGGCGGCGCGATCGCCACGTCGCTCGTGAATACACTGTGGGAGGACAAGACCAAATACAACCGCGCGGAGCTGTCGGGCCTCGTCGATCAGGCCGGCCACTATGCGAACACGCTGACGAATTCGGGCTGGAGCGCGCATCAGGCGCAAGCGCAGATCAGCAACATGGTGGAGTCGCAGGCGGTGATGCTCGCCACGAACCAGTTGTTCTTCAACATCGCGTGTTGCTTCGTGATCGGGGCGCTCGCGATCTGGTTGGCGCCGAGACCGACGCGCATCGCAGATACCTCGCAGGCGCATTGAAAGTGCTATACGCCGTTTCACCATGACTCTGACTTCTTATCAGCGCCAGACGCTTGCATGGGGCGCTATCGCGGCTGCGCTCGGTGTGCTTCTATGGATCTTGCGCCCGGTCCTGACGCCGTTTCTGCTCGGCGCGCTCATCGCGTATGTGTTGCAACCGGGCGTCGAATGGATGGTGCGCCAGCGCGTGCCGCGTGCCGTAGCCGTGTTGCTGATGATGTCCGCTTTCGCGTTGGCCCTGACGTTGCTGCCGCTGCTCGTATTCGCGGTCGTGCACAAGGAGGGGCCGCAACTCGCGAAGAACATTCCCGTGTTCGTCGCGAACCTGAACGCGTGCCTGCAACCACGTCTGGCTCTGCTCGGCATCAATTACTCGCTCGATCTCGCAGAAGTCCGCCATCTGCTGACGGGCGACACGAACGGAGACGGTCAGACGGTCATGCTCGCTGCGTGGCGCTACGTGCGCACGGGCACCGATGTCGTGTTGCCCGTGGTGAGCAACCTCGTGCTGGTGCCGCTCGTGCTGTTCTATCAGCTCTACGACAGGCATCAGATTTTCGCGCGCATGGAAAGCCTCGTGCCGCGGCGCTGGGTGGCCAACGTCCGGCGTCTCGTGATCGAAATGGATCGAATGCTTTCGCAATACTTGCGCGGCCAGTTGCTCGTGATGGTGTTGCTGGCGGTCTTCTACTCGGTGGCACTGAGCATGACCGGTGTAGAGATCGCATTGCCGATCGGACTCTTCACCGGCTTCGCGGTCTTTATTCCGTACGTGGGCTTCGCGTTGGGACTCTCGCTCGCGATTCTTGCCGGAGTGCTTCAGTTCGGTGGATGGTACGGTCTCGCTGCGGTCGCCGCCGTGTACGGAGCCGGGCAGATTCTGGAGAGCTGTTTTCTCGTGCCGAAACTCGTGGGGAACCGCATCGGACTGCACCCGCTCGCGGTGATCTTCGCGCTGCTCGCATTCGGCCAGTTGTTCGGCTTTTTCGGCGTGCTGCTCGCGTTGCCTGTCAGCGCGATTCTTACAGCTGTTTTGGGCGAACTGCGTCGTCGTTACGTGGCGAGTGCGCTGTATCGCGATTGAGCGGCGTTCTTGTGAAGGCGCAAAGCGCGGTCGGCTCATCGGGAGCCGACCGCGCGTCTATACGATGATGGCACTTGCGACGTCACCGTGCTCCGACGCTCGTCAGCGCAGCGGTCTGTCGACTGGAGAAGACGAAGATGGAGACGGCCGTGCATGACCCGTCGCCGTCAATGCGACATCAGAACCGGAACGGTCATCGACGCAAGAAAGGTCCGCGTCGCGCCGCCGAGCACGAGTTCCTGCCAGCGCGCGTGCCCATAACCACCCATCACGACGAGATCCGCGCCGATATCCGCTGCACGCGAAAGCAACATCTCGCCGGCCTGTGTGTCGGTTGCAGCTTTGTTCGATGACACTTCCACCGACACGCCGTGCCGCGCGATACAAGCCGCGATGTCCGCGCCGCGAATGCGTTCTGCCTGTGCGCGGTGGGGAGCGGTGTCGATCGTCGCGACGGTCACGCGCTGCGCTGCCGTCAGGAAGGGCAGCGCGTCGTGGACGGCGCGCGCGGCCTCGCGGCTGCCGTCCCACGCGACCATCGCATGCGTGCCGATCGTCGGAAAAAAGCCCGTATAGGGAATCAACAGCACGGGGCGGCCGGCTGACATGACGAGCGTTTCCGGAAAGTGATCGCCTACGTAGGAGTCCGGATCATTCGGATCGTCCTGGCTCGCGATCACCAGATCCACGCACCGCGCGTAGTGCGGCACGCAGAGTGTCGCGCGCTCGTCGCTGGCGATCCATTCGCCTGATATGCCCGCGCGCGTCAGTTCCGCGTGAAACAGGCGCTCGATCGCAGCGCGCTGCTCGCGCCGCAATGCCGCGTGCTGCGCGTAGTAGTCGGCCGTGCCTGCCATCACGGTGAAGACGCGTGGCGGTGGCTCGAACACCGCGAAGAGGCCGATGACATAGGCGTCGAAACGCCTGGCGAGCGCAAGCGCGCTTTCCAGTCGCGGATGCGCGCGCACGCTGGTGTCGAGATGCACGAGGATCGTCTTGTAGCTCATCGCATGACTCCCTGAATCGCGGGATCGCAGGCCCTCAGTCTATGCAGCAGTTGCGTCCGCGCGCTTGACTCAGATCAACGGGCGCCGCGCGGCGCGTCGGTAGTGCTCTGCTTGATGCAGATCAAGAGCCGCCGAATCAGCGCGCATACAGTGGCTTCGTCCATGCCATGCCACGCACAGGAGTTCGGAACATGAAAGCGCTCGTCTATCACGGTCCCGGAGAGAAGTCGCTCGACGAACGGCCGTCGCCCAGGCTCGTCAGCGCAACGGACGCCCTCGTGCGCGTGACGCGCACCACCATCTGCGGCACGGATCTGCATATCCTCAAAGGCGACGTGCCTACGTGTCAGCCGGGGCGCGTGCTGGGGCACGAGGGCGTCGGCGTGATCGAAGAGGTCGGTGCGGCGGTCGTTGCGTTCAAGCCGGGGGATCGCGTGCTGATCTCGTGCATCTCGTCGTGCGGAAAGTGCGACGCGTGCCGGCGCGGCATGTACTCGCACTGCGCGACGGGCGGCTGGATACTCGGCAACAAGATCGACGGCACGCAGGCCGAATACGTGCGCATTCCGCACGCGGACACGAGCCTGTACCGCCTGCCCGCGGGCGTGGACGAGGAAGCGCTCGTCATGCTCTCCGACATTCTGCCGACCGGCTTCGAATGCGGCGTGCTCAACGGCCGCGTGGAGCCGGGCAGCACCGTGGCGATCGTCGGCGCGGGCCCGATCGGCCTCGCCGCCTTGTTGACCTCGCAGTTTTACTCGCCGGCGCAGATCATCATGATCGACCGCGACAGGAACCGGCTGGAAGTGGCGCGCACGTTCGGCGCGACCGCGTGCATCGACATCTCGCTGAGCGACCCGGTGGCCGAGACCTTCCGCATGACGGACGGCGCGGGCGTGGACTGCGCGGTGGAAGCCGTCGGCGTGCCGTCGACGTTCGAGCTGTGCGAGGCGATCATCGCGGCGGGTGGAACCATCGCGAATGTGGGCGTGCATGGCGTCAAGGCGGATCTGCATCTTGAGACATTGTGGGACCGCAATATCACCATCACGACGCGGCTCGTCGATACCGTCAGCACGCCGATGCTGCTGAAGACCGTGCGCGCGGGCCGTTTGCAGCCGAAGCAACTGATCACGCACCGCTTCACGCTCGACCGGGTGCTGGACGCATACGACACCTTCGCGCGCGCCGCCGATACCGGCGCGCTCAAGGTCATCATCGAAGTAGCGTAGGTCGATCGTGGAGAACCGACATGTCGAAAGTGCTCGTCGTTTGCTATTCGCGAACCGGCAAGACGCGCGGGTTGGGCGAGGCGCTCGCCGCCCGCCTGCACGCGGATCTAGAAGTCATCACGGAGCCGGTGGATCGGTCCGGCGTGCTGGGCTTTCTGCGCGCCATCTTCGATACCGTGTTCGCCCGTCCGGTGCAACTGCATGCCGGCTGTCGCGACGCAGCGGCTTATGAACTCGTCGTGATCGGCACGCCGGTCTGGGCCGGCACCGTCAGTGCGCCGGTGCGCGCGTGGCTTTCGCTCAACCGGCGCAAGCTGCCGCACGTGGCGTTCTTCTGCACCGAGAACGCTCGCGGCGAGACGACGGCGTTCAGAAACATGGCGACGCTCGCGGGCAAGCAGCCGGTCGCGCGCTGTGCCATCAAGCACAGTCTGCCTGCGGACGATGCCCGCCGCCTCGTCGATGTCTTCGTGGATCGCATCGAACGCAAGCTCACGCATATCGATCACCTGGAATGGGCCGCCTGAGCGGTGACGCGCGCACGGCGGGGCGCGACGCTCACGAACACGACCGCTCGACGACAGACTGGCCGTGCGCGCTGAGCCCGCAAGGCGTCGATCCACACGACGACCCGGCCGCCGTGCGCACCTGGCAATGGCTGCGCTGGCCGATGGCCGGCGCGATGCTGCTTCTCATACCCGCGTTCTACCTCGGGCTGACCGGGACAGTCGCGGCGCTGGCCGCTTCGCGCAGCCTGTATCTGGCCGTGGGACTCGCTTGCGCGTGCGTGCTCGGGCGCATGCTCGCATTGAGCCGTCATCCGGCGCGCTTCTTGTGCCGCAACGCGATGGATATGGGCATCGCGCTCGCGGCGCTGATGAGCGTCTTCGGCGGCGCGACGCCGTGGTCCGCGCCCGAGTGGATGCTGCGACTCGGGTTCATGTCGGTCGTGGCCGCTCGCATTTTTCTCGCGTTGCAGGCGCTTATCGTGCCGGGCCGTCTCGTGCTTTTAATGGCGTTCGGCGCGACGGTGCTCGCGCTCGCAGGCGCAGGCTTCTACTGGCTGGAGCCGCGTGTCCATACCTATGCCGAGGGTCTATGGCTCGCGTTCGAAAGCAGCGCGACCGTCGGGTACGGCGACATCGCGCCGACTACGCCCGCGTCCCGCGTATTCGCCGTATTCGTGGTGCTGCTCGGATACGGAATGCTCTCGCTGACGTTCGCGAGCATCGCCGCGCTGGTTATCGGCGGCGAAGAGAAGCAGCTTCGACGAGACATGCACAAGGACATCAAGCGTCTTGAACGCGAGATGGCGCTGATGCGCGACGACGTGCGCCTGCTGCGCGACGCGCTCACGGACCGCACGGCCGAGCCGGTGCGACGCGAGCCCGCGCATGAGGGACGCAGAGCACGGATACGGCCGGGCACCGAGGCTGACACATGACGCCTGCTTCGTCGCGTGATCTCGATACCCGCTGACTAGCGATACGCCTTACCGCGGCACTTGGTTGACAAGCAAAAGCGGCGTGTGCGTGATTCTTGCGACGTTGCGCGCCACGCTTCCGAGCAGCCAGCGCGCCGCGCCACGGCGGCCATGCGTGCCCATGACCAGCAGGTCGGCACGCCACGCGTCTGCCTCGCGCACGATCGCGTGCGCAACATCGTCCCGGCACTCGCACGTGCTGAGCACTTCGAAACTGGTCTCGCCGGGCGCGTTCGAAAACACCCGTCGCGCCATGGATTTCGCTGCTCGCGCGTCCTCGTCGAATGCTTCTTCGAGCAGTGAGAACGGAAGCGGATTGGTCATGCGCATGGCCTTGTCGATCACATGAATCGCCCGAAGATGCGTTGCGGATGAAGCGAGGCCCGCGCCGAAGCGCAATGCCGGAAGGACTTCGCTGCTACCGTCGACCGCAAAGAGAATGCGCCTTGGCTCGTGCGCCCCGGTTGCGTCGAACGACTCGGGGACGACGAGAACCGGCAGCCTCCGGTTGGCGGCCAGCGGCTCGGCCGTGCTGCCCTCGATCCAGCGGAGCAGGCCGTGATGCTGATGTGCGCCAATCACGAGCAGGTCCGCGTTCCAGTCTTCGGCCTCCTGCGCGATCGCCTGCGCGTTGTTCCGGCCGTCCGACAGTTCGAGCAACACCGTTTCCACGTGATGCCCTGCGTTGCGTAGCGCGTTCTGGGAACGGCGAAGCATCTCGCGCGCGTCCGTCACGGCACTGCCGCGGGCCTCGTGCAGAGAGTGGCGCACGAGGTCGGGCACCGGCAGCGCCGCATTGCACTGCGCAAGCACGCTCAGGATGCGGATGGACGCCCCGGCCGGGAGGAACTTGCCTGCATACGCGAGCGCATTCTCCGAAGCGGGTGAACTGTCGAGTGCGATCAGCACTCTGCGCGGGCGGGGCGCCCGTTCGGCGGTGTCAGTCATGTCGATTCCATCGAGTCGTCGGGCGGCGACACCCATGTTGATACTTCGCGCGTGCACGTCGCTTGATCCAGGTCAGCCGAAGGCGAGGCGCTGCGGGCGCATCATGTGCGAAGACGCTGTGCCTCACATCGAGAAAGCCCGCATGACTGAAATCGCGACCGGACCGTGGCATGAGCGGACATCCGAAGATGTCGCGCTGGCGTTCGCATCGCACGCGCGCGACGGACTTTCGCGCGACGAAGCGGCACGACGTCTGTCGCGGCACGGTCCGAACGAGACGATCCGCGAGCGGCCTCGCTCGTTGCTGTCGCTCATCGGCGGGCAGTTTCGCGACTACATGAACATCGTGCTGCTGGTGGCCGCGTGCATCGCTGGCGCAACGGGCGATGTGCGAGAGGCGTTGGCAATCGCCGCGCTGGTGCTCGTCAACGGCGCAATCGGTCTGATGCAAACCGTTCGCGCCGAGCATGCGATGGCCGAGTTGAGGAAGCTGGGCGCATCGCGCGCGACGGTGGTGCGCGACGGCGAGCGCCTCACTATTCCCGCGACCGAAGTCGTTCCGGGCGATCTCGCGTGCCTGGAAGCAGGCGCGAGCGTGCCTGCGGATATCCGGCTGGTCGAATCGATACAACTGCGCACGGATGAGTCTGCCTTGACGGGCGAATCGCTTGCCGTCGACAAGTCGGCTGCCCCGATTGCCGAGCACGCGCCGCTCGCGGAGCGCCGCGACATGGCGTATATGGGAACCAGCATCGCGTCCGGGCGCGGCAGCGGCATCGTGGTGGCGACCGGGACGGACACGGAGCTAGGCAAGATCGTCGCGTTGCTCGGACGCATCGAGCCGCCGCGCACGCCGCTACAGCAGCGGCTGGCCGCGTTCGGGCGCCAGCTGGGCATCGCCATTGCGCTCACGTGCGTGGCGATCTTTGCGATGGGCGTCGCGCGCGGCGAAGCCGTCTCGCTGATGCTGCTGACTTCGGTCAGTATCGCGGTAGCGGCGATTCCCGAGGCGCTGCCCACGGTGCTGACTGTCATGCTCGCTCTGGGCGCGCGCAATCTTGCGCGGCGACGAGCCCTCGTGCGCAATCTCGCCGCAATCGAAACCCTCGGCTCGGTCAGCCACGTCTGCACGGACAAGACCGGCACGCTCACGCTCAACGACATGCGCGTCGTCGAACTGGGGCTGCCGGACGGAAGCTGCATCCCATTCACGCAAGGCGATGCGCATTCGCTCGGTCCCGACGCGCGGTCGCTCCTTTATGCAGCGGCGCTTGCCTGCGGCGAGGAGGCGGGCGAGCGCGATGCCGAAACCGGCAAGTGGCTCGGCGATCCCACCGAAGTCGCGATCTGGCGAGCCGCGCGCGAGGCGGGCCTGGACGCTCATGGTCTCAATGAGGCCTTCCTGCAAGCGGGCGAGCGCAGCATCGAACTGCCGTTCGACTCCAGTCGCATGCGCATGACCGTGGTGTACCGGACATCGTCCGGCTTGACGGCCTACATGAAGGGCGCGCCTGAAGCCGTCCTGCCTCGCTGCGATGCCACCACTGACGGTTCGACAGGCCCGCTCGACCGGGCCACGCAGCTCGCCATTGCTGCGCGCATGGCCGCCGACGGTCAACGGCTGATAGCCGTGTCGAAGCGCGAAGCGAACGCCGGCGCCGATATGGACTCCACGGCGGCGTGGATCGAAACCGGTCACGTGTTTTTGGGTTTTTTGGGCATGCAGGACCCGCCGCGGCCGGGCGCACCGCAGGCGGTCGACATGTGCAGGCGCGCCGGCATTGTTCCTGTGATGATGACCGGCGACCATCCGCTGACGGCCGGTGCCATCGCCCGGTCGCTCGGCATCATGTCGCAGGGGCAGTCGCTTGTCACGGGGCCGGAGCTCGACGCGCTATCGCAGGACGAACTCGTGCGCAGGATAGAAAGCGTGAGCGTGTTTGCGCGGCTGGACCCGGCGCAGAAGATCCGTATCGTCGAGGCTTTGCAGACGCGCGGGCGCTGCGTGGCCGTCACCGGTGACGGCATCAACGACGCGCCCGCATTGAGCCGCGCCGACATCGGTGTAGCGATGGGCAAGGGCGGCACGGACGTCGCGCGCGAGGCTGCGGACGTGGTCCTGCTCGACGACGACTACGGCACTCTCGTCGCGGGCATCGAGGAAGGACGGCGGATCTACGACAACGTGACGAAGTTCATCCGTTACGCCCTGACGGGCAACGCGGCGGAATTGCTGGTGATCGCAGCGGGACCGCTTCTCGGGCTCCCGATGCCTTTGCTGCCCATCCAGATCTTGTGGATCAATCTCGTGACGGACGGACTACCGGGGCTTGCGCTCGCTGCCGAACCCGCCGAGCCGGACATCATGCGGCGCGCGCCGCGGCCGCCGCGCGAGAGCCTTTTCGCGGGCGGCATGTGGCAACGGATCGTCGGCGTGTCGCTGGCGATTTCGCTTCTGACACTGGGCACCGAGGCGTGCGCATTGGCGGCGGGTCAGGCGCAATGGCAGACCATGGCATTCACGGTGTTGTCGCTTTCGCAGATGGGTCTGGTGCTGGGCATCCGCTCGGCGCGCCGGTCGGTGTTCGAACTCGGGCTATGCTCGAACCGCGCGCTCGCGGGTGCGGTATGCCTGACCGTCGCATTGCAGATGGCGGCGATCTATATGCCGTTTTTCAACGACATGCTGCACACCGCGCCGCTCGACGCGTGGCAGTTGGCCGTGTCGCTCGCGGTGTCGAGTGTCGTGCTCGCGCTCGTCGAGTTCGAAAAGTACCTCGCGCGGCACCATCTGTTCCGCAAAAGCGCGGGAAGGACGTCGCGGCATGACGCGCCTTTCTGACACTCTCGGCCGGCGTCGCGTTCGCAGATGCTGCGCTCTGCAAGCGCCAGCGCATGACGGGATGGCGCGCCGATGAGAAACAGGATGCCGTTCGATGCATCGTGGCTGCCCGCCATCGCGATCCTCGCGCTCGGCGTCATGCTTGTTCGTCCGTTCGTGCAGCCCGTTCTATGGGCGCTCATCGTCGCCTATGCCACATGGCCGATACACCGCTGCGTCCTCCGGTTGCTGCGCGGCCGGGCAACCCTGAGCGCATTGACGGCGACCCTGCTGCTGGCGCTGGCGGCCGCAGGCATTGCGTTGGCCGTCGCGGTGCCTCTCACGCACGAGACGCTCGAACTGGGCCTTCGCTTGTCCTCGTGGAGCGGGCGCGAGCCCGAGCGCGTCGCGTCGTTGGCCGCCGGGGTGCCTGTCATCGGCGAAGATCTGGCCGCTTTGATTCGCGAGTTGCCGGCACGCAGGGACGAGGTTCCTCCGCTCGGCGGCGACTGGATGCGCAATCTTCCGGCAATGGGCCGACTGGTCGGCCGCAATGCGTTCCAGTTCTTCTTTACCTTGCTGGCGCTGTACTTCGTCTATCGATACGGCGCATGGCTGTCGGTCCGTGCCCGCGATGTCGCTCGCCGGAGCATGGGCGGCAGACTCGACGAATACCTCGCGTCGCTCGAAGCCGTCGCGCGCGCCGTGCTGATAGCCGTGCCCGCGACGGCAACGGGACAGGCGGTGCTGGCGGGAGCCGGCTATTGGGCGGCGGGCGTGGATGAGCCCGTCTTGCTGACCATCTTGACCGCTCTCGCCGCACTGGTGCCGTTCGGTGCGCTTCTGGTCTGGCTGCCGACGGGTGTGGTCCTTCTCATCGAGGGCAGGATATGGGCGGGGGCTGGCCTGCTCTTGTGGGGCGCGCTCGTGGTCAGCTCCATCGACAACGTGATTCGAATGCTCGTCATCGGCAATGCCGTGCGGATGCCGTTTGCGTTGGCATTAGCGGCGGTCGTGTGCGGCGCAGCGGCCTTCGGGCCGATCGGCCTCTTCATCGGGCCTCTGGTGGCGGAAATGCTGCGCTTGCTGATTCGTGAGCACGCGATGGCCTCGCCGCGCTTTGACCTTCGCCGATGTGCTCGAACATGTCCAGCGGCGCATCGACGGGCGCCGGCCGCCGCACGCCCGATGCTGCGGCGCCGGTCAAAGGCAGGCAAGCCATGAGCGACAAAGCCATGCATCGCGTCATCCCGACACCGCGTGCCACGCAATTCACGGTGGTCTCGGTCACCGCGCTGCTGCTCACGGCCGGGGGGATTTCGCATATCGCTGGCCGCATCGAGGTTGCGCGCTTGCTTTGGCTCGCGTCCACGCTGCCGGCGCTTGTCATGCTGTCGGTGTCCATCGTGCGTGCGCTGCGTCGCCGGGAGCCGGGCGTCGATATCCTCGCGCTGCTCTCGATATGCGTGGCGGCGGCCGTCGGCGAGTCACTGACCGCTGCCATCATCTCGCTGATGGTCGCAAGCGGCGGGGCGCTCGAAGGCTTCGCGCAGAACCGCGCGCGCAAGGCCTTGTCCGCGCTTCTGAGCCGCGCGCCGCAACAGGCGCATCGTTTCCAAGCGGGCGAATGGCGGCGTATCGAGCCCGAGGCGGCGCGCCCCGGCGACCGGCTGCTCGTGCGCGCGGGCGAAAGCGTGCCGGTGGACGGCACGCTGCTCGGCGAAGCCGCGCTCGACGAATCCGCCGTGACGGGCGAGTCCGCGGTCACGACGCGCAGCGCGGGGCACGCGGTCAGGAGCGGCATCATCAACGCCGGCGCGCCGTTCGAGATGATCGCCACGGCCACGGCACGCGACAGCACCTTCGCGGGCATCGTCCGCATGGTGGAGACGGCACAGCGGTCGCGAAGCCGCGCCGTGCGGCTCGCGGACCGCTATGCGCTGCTGTTCGTCCCGTTGACGATGATCCTGGCAGGCGGCGTCTGGATTGTCACGAGAGACGTCGTTCGGGCGCTGGCCGTGCTCGTCGTGGCGACGCCTTGTCCGCTGATACTTGCCGTACCGGTGGCGATCGTCTCGGGCATCTCCGCCTGCGCGAAACGCGGCGTGCTGATCAAGGACGGCGGCGCGCTGGAACGCCTCGCGAGCACGCAGGCGCTCTTCTTCGACAAGACCGGGACGCTCACGAGCGGGCAGGCGAAACTCGTGCGCGTCGAGTGCAGCGAAGGTTTCGCGTCCGACTTCGTGCTGCATATGGCTGCGTCGCTTGCGCAGGCTTCGCCGCATGTCGTGGCGGAGTCGGTGACGCTCGCCGCCCGCAAGCGGGGCATGCGCCTTACCGCGCCGACGGAAGTGGTCGAATCGGCCGGGGCGGGCGTGAGCGGCAACGTCGACGGAAAGCGCGTGGTCATAGGCTCGTTCGGCCATGCGGCGGCCGGCGCGCCCGCGGCGTCGTGGAGCGCGGTTTTTCTGCGCCGTCTCGGACGCGAAGGCGGTTCGTCGCTCTTCGTCGATATCGACGGCGTCATGGCCGGCGCGTTGTGGCTCGCCGACGATGTGCGCCTCGATACGCCGAGAGCATTGCGCTTGCTCCGGCAGGCCGGCATCGCGCGGCTCGGCATGCTGACGGGCGACCGGCGCGATGTCGCCGAAGCCATCGGCGCGAGCCTCGGCGTGACGGAGGTGTATGCGGAACAGACGCCGGCGGACAAGCTCGCGGCCATTCAGGCAGCGCAGAAGGGCGCGGTCGTGGCGATGGTCGGCGACGGCATCAACGATGCGCCCGCGCTTGCCGCAGCGGACGTCGGCATCGCGATGGGCGCGCGCGGCGTCGCGGCATCGGCGGAGGCGGCCGACGTCGTGCTGCTCGCCGACCGGCTCGATCGCCTCGTGGATGCGCTGCGCATCGCGCGCTCGTCGCGCCGCATTGCCGTGCAGTGCGTGATGACCGGCATGGGTCTGTCGATCGCGGCGATGATCGTGGCGGCGTTAGGCCTGCTGAGGCCGCTGGAAGGCGCGGTGCTGCAGGAACTGATCGACGTTGCCGTCATAGGCAATGCGCTGCGGGCATTGCGAACCACATCGCGGGCACGCGGCATGAAGGCGCTGCCGCCCGGCGAATCGGACCGCTTGCGCGCGGCGCATTCGGAGATCGAACCGTTGCTCGACGAACTCAGACGCATTGCCTACCAATTGCCCGAGTTGCCCGGCGCCTCGGTGCAGGCTGAACTCGAGAGGATCAACGAGCGTCTCACGCGCGAGCTTCTGCCTCACGAAGAGCGCGACGACGTGCACCTTTACCCGTATCTCGCAGAGCGCCTCGCGGGCGACGATCCGATGGCCGCACTGAGCGGCAGCCATCGCGAGATTTTTCGCCTTGTTTTTCAGCTCCGGCGACTGGCGGCTGATCTTCCGGCTGACGACAATGACGGGCCGGCCAGGAAGGAGATGCAGCGTCTTCTTTTTGCGCTCGATGAAATCGTGCGGGTTCATTGTGCGCAGGAGGATGAGCTCTTTTACAGCCTGGAGGAGGATGTCTGACGGCGCCGAATCGAGCGACACGAATGACATGTGCGCTGCCTCTGTATCGTTATCGAGAGCCGCTTGCTTAATCTGCATCAAACGAGACCAGTCGACGCGCTCTTAACATAAGCGCTCGCAACGATGACTCCATGAGCAAATGCGATGAGCAAGATCCTCGGAATAGCGACCATCGCGATGGTGGCGGTGATCGTCATTGCATTCGCGGTGCTCACGTGTGTGATATGGAAAAACGCGGATTGATCTGGCGGTGAGGCGGCGTCAAAGCCTCCGTTGCGAACAGTGCGTGATGCCTCGGCACCGGCATATGACCGTCCACTGAGCCAGATCAACACTACCGCGCTGCATCGCGATAGGGTTGTTTCGCGTCACGACGATCGCACATGGAGCGCGATATGACCTACCGCATGCTTTATGCGGCGTTGCTGCTGAGGGTGGCCGCGTGTTCGTCCGACGCGCGCTGGAATCGTTTCAGGGAGACAGAGCCGCGGCTTGCAGAAGCAAGAGAGTTTGCGTCGGTCGAATGCACCGGTCGAGATGAATGCACGGCGCGCTGGGAGCGCACGCGGCAGTACGTGGCGCGTCATTCGGCCACGCGCATCCGTCGCGCGGACGCGGCGAGCATCGAGACAGGGCGTCCGCTCGAAGCAGGCGTCGTTTATCTTTGGGCGACGCGCACGCCGGCGGCCGGCAATGGCTTCGACGGCGACCGGGCGCGCATCAGCCTGAGGGGCATGTGCCGCGGCATGTACGGCATGGACGGCGGCCCGGGCTGGCTGTATTCGAGCTGCGCGAGCCAGATTCGCAGCATCGAGATGAACTTCAGGAAGTATGTCGTCGAACCCGATTCAAGCTTGCCTGACGACGCAGCATGACAGCGCGCTGCTTGATATGAGTCAAGCGCGTTCGACGCGAATAACGGACGATGGTCTGACGCCACCATCTCAGCGTTCGGACAGGGCGTTCACCGGCGCGCCGGCATTTGCAAAGAAGGTGGGAGAGCACGATCATGGGCCTCGGATTGCAGATTGCGTATTTCGGATTCGCGGGGTCCAACGACGCGGAGCGCGAGGCGGGCGTGGAACTCGTGCGGCTGGAGCGGCTGGCGAAGGACATCGCCAATTGCCATCTGACGGTCGAGGCTTACCGCGATCCGTCGGGCCAGCGCGTTTTCGATGCGCGCCTCGATCTCATCACGCGCGAGTTCGATCTACTGCCGGTGGCGAGCAGTACCGACGCGGACTTGAGCATCGCGATTCACCATGCGTTCGACAATGCCGTGGGCCTGCTGAAGCAACGGTGCGTGTCTTCGCCGGCATCTTGACGACGGATGCCTTTTCTACGTTGCGCTGAAGCCCAGGCCGGCCGGTGGCGCGGCGTCCTCTTCGTCCGAGAAGAGTTCGTGCTCGGGAACCGTCGTCTCGCAGTCAATGCACTGGATATGCCAATGTCCGAATACCTTGGCAGGCGTTGAACTGCTGCCGCGCGAAGCCAGAGATTCGGCGCGGCCTTGCTGCATCTCGCGGGGTACGCCCGTCGTTTTCGGCAGGGCAGCGAGCACGAGCCCGTGCAGCAAAACGAGCGGCGTGATGCTGCCCGAATCCCGCAGCAACGTGCCTTCGCGCGCGGATTCCCATGTGCCCCAAGCCGGCAATTCGACGCGCTCGTGCGCCTCGCGCGACCAGCGGCCGCGTTCGCGGTCGATCCACAGCACGGCAAACGCCGGTTGCGCGGCGTGATCGAAAGCATCGAGTTTGAGCGTGATACGCATGTCGCTCTCCGTGGAGGCCGTCTCAGTGGCGCAATACCCATTGCACGAGCGCATGCGCATCTTCGGCCGAAATCGACCCGCCGCGCTCGGGCGGCGAGGGCATCGCCATGTCGCCCCAGTGCGCGCGCCCGCCCACGCGCACCTTGTGTTCGAGCATCGCCTGCGCTTTCGGATCGTCGCGATAGCGCTCCGCGATCTGCTGAAACGAGGGCGCGAGGAAAGGCGAATCGTTGGTATGACAGAACATGCAGTGGTGCTGATCGACGAGCGCGTTTGCATCCGTCTGCGCCAGCGCGGGCGCGGCGCTCAGCAGCACGCCCGCGACGAAGCCGATGGAAAGCGCGTGACGGGCGCGGGCGGCTCGCCTGGCGCGCGCGTTGGCGATGTGAGTGAGCATGGCGGCGCAATGGACCCGAGTGAACACACACGACGATGATGCGGTCGCGCGGCACGGGCCGCTTGATCTGCATCAAGCGTCGTGGGCGCGGGCAAGCGAACATGGATAGATGCATCGCGATCGAAGGGCGGCGAGCCGGCGCCGCTTTCCTCATCCCGTGCGAGGCACATCACCATGAACATCACGTTTTCGCAAAGCGCTCCCATCTATGCAGGCGACGAGCCCGCTCTCACCTTCCTTGCGTATGTCGACGGACAGCGTATTCCCTGTACCATCTCGGCAGAGGCCCTGGAGGATCATTTCGGCGCGGCGTCGTCGCGTGAAGAAGACTTGCGGCACGCGTTCGAACTCGGCCGCGTCGCGATAGAAGGCGCCGCCGAGCAATTGCTGACCAGCGTGGGACGCAGGCCGGTCATGCTGCGCAGCGGCTATTTCCGTTTCGACGATGGCGGCACGCTGCGGATACAGCGGCATCGAGCCTGGAGATTGCCGGACGATGCACCCGCCGCTCGCGCGGAAAGCGCCTATCACGGAACCCATACGCACGGAGCCAAATGATGCGTGCCATGCTCTACGACGGAACCGCCCCGCTACTGCGCGCCGCCGATATCGGCGATCCCGTCGCAGGTCCGGGGCAACTGCTCGTGGATGTCATCGCGTGCGGCGTGTGCCGCACGGATCTGCATGTCGTGGATGGCGAACTGGCGCATCCGAAACGGCCGGTCATTCCGGGGCACGAAGTCGTCGGCCGCGTCGCCGCGATCGGCGCGGGCGTGGACGGCTTTGTCGTGGGCGACCGCGTGGGCGTGCCGTGGCTCGGGCACACTTGCGGCCACTGCACCTATTGCGCGACGCACCGCGAGAATCTGTGCGACAGCCCCGGCTTCACCGGCTATACGCTGGACGGCGGCTACGCCGAACGAATGGTCGCGGATAGCCGCTTCTGTCTGCATCTGCCGTCGCGTTACGGCGACGTCGAAGCCGCGCCGCTCCTGTGCGCGGGACTCATCGGCTACCGGACGCTCAAGATGGCGGGCGATGCGAGGCGCATCGGCATTTACGGCTTCGGCGCGGCGGCGCATATCGTCGCGCAGATCGCCCGGCACGAGGGCCGCACTGTCTACGCGTTCACGCGCGCGCGAGACAGCGCCGCTCAAGCGCTTGCGATGCAGCTCGGCGCGGCGTGGGCCGGAAGCAGCGATGAGCGGCCGCCCGATGAACTCGACGCCGCGCTCGTCTTCGCGCCATCCGGCGCGCTCGTGCCCGCGGCGCTCGCGGCGCTGGCGAAGGGCGGCATCGTCGTGTGCGGCGGCATCCATATGAGCGATATTCCGGCGTTCCCGTATGCCCTGTTGTGGGGCGAGCGGCGCATCGTGTCGGTGGCGAATCTGACCCGCGCCGACGGTCAGGAATTCATGCAGCGCGCGGCGTCCATCCCGCTCCATCTGCAAACGACCGTCTATCCGCTCGCCGACGCGAACCGCGCGCTGTCGGATCTTCGCGAAGGTCGCATGGTCGGCGCCGCGGTGCTGCGCATCGCGGCGTGAGCGCATTCGTTCACACGCTTTCCAGTTCCGCCTGATCCAGAATGCGTACGTCCTTGCCGCGCGCATCGACCACGCCGGCTTTCTGGAGCTTCGAGAACATGCGGCTCACGGTTTCCAGCTTGAGCCCGAGATAGCTGCCGATTTCCTCGCGCGTCATGCGCAACACGAACTGCGCCGGCGAATAACCGCGCGCCTTCATGCGCGTCGAGATGTTCAGCAGGAAGGCCGCGACGCGTTGCTCGGCCGTCATCGTGCCGAGCAACATCATCAGGCTGGATTCGCGCACGATCTCGCTGCTCATCAGCCGGTGCACATGATGCTGAATGGCTTTGACTTCGCGGCAGAGCAGTTCCAGCAGGTCGAAAGGAATGATGCATACGACGCTGTCTTCGAGCGCGATCGCATCGCAACTGTGGTGGTCCGAGCTCACGCCATCGAGTCCGAGCGCGTCGCCCGCGAGGTAGAAGCCCGTGAGCTGCTCTTGTCCTTCGCGGTGCAGCACCACGGTCTTGAAGCAGCCGCTGCGCACCGCATAAAGGCTCTGGAACGCGTCGCCGCAACGGTAGAGTGATTCGCCGCGCCGCACGGTGCGCGTCGAGCAGATGATGGCATCGAGACGCGCGGATTCATCCGGCGTGAGCCCGCTCGGCATGCAGACGCGCTGCATCGAGCAGGTCGAACAGCGTACGGACTTGTGCTTGATGTCGCAGCCGGCGCGATCGGCGCTATTGGCGGAACGGGTGAAATGGGTTGAATGGGCGATCTGATACACGCGGCGCGAGGCCGGTGCCGTTGCGGGTGACGCAGCAGTTCTGCCATCGCTTACCTGAAACATGACGCCTCCTGTCGAACTCGATTCGCGCACGCGTGCCAGCTTCGATCGCAAGGCCCGACAGCCTAGATGCGCAACGGTTGGTTGATGCATCGAATTATTTGCCGCGCCATCTCAAAAATATATCGGCGCGCGTGGAAAGTTCGGTAGGCGTTTCCGAAGCGGTGTAGGGAAATCCTGACAAGCCTCTCGCTCAAACGTCGCGGCTTGCGTCGTTCGCGCCGCTCGCGTCGCTCGCGTCGCTGTCGTCCGTGTCGTCGTCCAGCAGCTTGTGCCGCACGGCATAACGCACGAGCGCGGCCTCGTGCGGCATGTTCATTTTTTCGAGGATGCGCGCTTTATACGTGCTGACCGTCTTCGCGCTCACGTACAGGGCGTCGCCGATCTCGTTGATGGATTCGCCCGCGCACAGCCGCCGGAACACGTCGAACTCGCGGTCGGACAGGCGCTGATGCGGAAGCGCGTCGGCCGGTTCGGCGAGGCTTTGCGCCATGCGCTCGGCCATGGCGAGGCTGACATACGCGCCGCCCGCCGCGACCTTCGCGAGCGCCGCAACCAGTTCCGCGCTCGCGCTTTCCTTGGTCAGATAACCCGACGCCCCAGCCTTGAACGCCCGCGCCGCGTATTGCTGTTCGGCGTGCATCGTGAGCACGAGGATGCGCAGCGCGGGCCGTTCTTCCTTGATCTGCTTCAGCAGGTCGAGCCCGTGGCGGCCGGGCATCGACAGGTCGAGCACGAGCACGTTCGCATCGGTCGAGCGCGCGAGCTGGAGCGTGCTCGCGCCATCGCTCGCTTCGCCTGCGACTTCGAATCCGCGCGCATTGTCGAGGATATGGCGCAAGCCTTCCCGCACCATCGCATGGTCGTCCGCAATCAGCACCTTTATCGTCATGGTTGCGATTCCTGTTCGCTCACGGCGGCAAGCGGCAGCCGGACAGTCAGCGCGAAGCCGTCGTCCGGGTTCGATTCGATCAATACCGTGCCGCCCAGCGCGTTCGCGCGCTCGCGCACGCCGAGCAGGCCGAACGACTTGCTGTTCGCGCCGGGTAACGCGGGCGCGCCCACGCCGTCGTCTTCGACACGCAGCACGCAATGGGCATGATCCGCGCCGAGCGAGAGCTTCACGCGGCTCGCGCGGGCATGCAGCACGACGTTGTCGAGCGCTTCCTCAATGATACGAAAAACGGCGGTCGCTGCGTCCGCATTGAAGGCGATCTCGCCCGTGCCGAACTCGCATTCCACGTCGATGCCCTGCCGTTGCGTGAAGTCGTCGACGAGCCAGTCGATGGCGGCGGCAAGTCCGAGATCATCGAGCATGACGGGCCGCTGATGAGCGGCTATGCGCCGCAACGAAGCGATGTTGCCGTCGATCGCACTGCGCATGCGCGCGAGCTGGCCGGCCACGTCGTCGCGCTGAGCGGCGCTGGCAGTCAGCCGCGCTTCGAGGGCGGCGACGTCCATCTTCAGCGCGCTCAGTGTTTGTCCGACATCGTCGTGCAATTCGCGCGCGATGCGCGTCCGTTCCTTTTCGCGCTCGTGCTGAAGATTAGCCGACAGCGCGCGCAGTTCCTCGCGCGAACGTTGCAGTTCGGCCTCGGCCTGCACGCGCTGAGTCACGTCGCGCAGGATGACCGTGAAGAGCTTGCCGTCGATATCGTCGATCTGGGAGATGGATGCCTCGACGGGAAACTCCTCGCCGTCCGCGCGCAGGCCGTAGAGCACGCGCTGCGCGCCCATCTGGCGGTCGGACACGCCCGTCTGACCGAAACGCCGGACCTGTTCCTCGTGCGCCGCGCGGTATCGCTCGGGGATGAAGCGCGACAGCGGCGCGCCGATGGCCTCGCTCGCCGGGCAGCGGAACACGCGCTCGGCCATCGGATTGAAGAGCACGATGCGCTGCTGCGCATCGACGGTGATGATGGCTTCGGTCGTCGAGCGAATGATGCCGTCGAGCCGCGCCTGCGGCAATGTAGCCGACGCGGGCGCGACACCGGCCGCGCGGCGGCGTATGAGGAGCACGACGTAGACGAGGCAGGCGAGCAGCGCGGCGTTAGCCAGTCCGCTCGCGATGAGCAATGCCGTGACGCGCGGCGTAAGGACCGAAGCGCTCAGCGTGCTTCGAACGACGGCCCACCACGCCGCAAAGAGTATCGCGCCGGCGATGAGAGCGGTCGCGAGCGCGACGACACGACCTGCCGAAGCAGCCGATGCCGTGACGGAATCCGGGCCTACGTTGTTGGTCATATCGGCCTGATGCGAAAGTCCGCGCGGTCGCGCTATTCGAGCCAGACCGGGCGGTGCCAGTAAGCGCGTTGTGAATGCATTATCGCCGATGCCCCGCCGACGCACGCGCAGGCTTTCGCGGTCTCAATCGCTGGCGGCAGCCGCCTGGCGTCTCGCGAGTTCCTCGGCATCGCGTCCCGGCACGAGCAACACGGGCCAGCGCGAGAGCCGCACGAAGCGTTCGGCCACGCTGCCGAGCACCAGGCGCCGCCAGCCGCGACGGCCATGCGTGCCCATCACCACGAGGTCGGCGCCGAAATCTTCCGCGCAGTGACAGATGCGCTGGGCGATGTCGTCGCCCGTCAACTGGACTTCGCCGATGAACGGCGTTCCCTCGACCCCTTCGCGATCCATGCGCTTCGCGGCTTCCGAGGTCAGGCGCCGGCCTTCTTCCATCATGGCCTCGCGCATGTCGGGATAGAAGGTGGCGGCGACGTCATAGGCGACCGGCTGCAGGTCCACCACGAAGAGCGGCCGCAGTGCGGCGTGATTGTCCCGCGCGATCTTCAAGGCTTCGTCGAACGCGTGCGCGGACGTGGGACTGCCGTCGATGGGGGCAAGAATGCGGGTGTACATGGCGGCCTCGTGGCGGGTAATCGCAGTCGCGTCGAGCGCGGCATCGGAATGACGATTCGTTCCTTGCGCCCGACTCTACCGGCCGCCGCTCGCCCGCCCTTGATGCAGATCAAGCCGGCGCAAGGCGGCGTTCGGCGCGTGATTCCTTTGATCTGACGCAAACGCGCCCAAAGGCGCGGCGCATAGAGTGAAAAGCGTCCAACGGAGAACGAACATGTCGCTCAAAGCCAGAGTGGAAGCCGCGCAGTGGGTCGTCACCTGCCAGACGGAGGAGACGCCGCGAGGCTTCATGTGCTCGATCGGCCTCGAACATCCGAACGTGGAGGGCGGGCGTTTCGCTCACCGCTTCAAACACGCATCGACGTACGTCAGCGAGAGCGATGCGTTGCTGGCCGGACTGCGAGAAGGCTTGATGTGGATCGGACTCAAGACGTCGAAGACGATTGCGGTGTAGGGGTGGTCGCATCTATGTGATACGTACGACTAAATAACAATTTGTCCACAAGCCGCGCGAGCGTTGCGCTGATTGCAACGAGCCTCGCGATCGCTGCGATCGGCGTGTTCCTGCTTCATACGTCGCATGGTGCCATTCATCGGCCGCCGCTTCAGGCGAGTCCGTTGAGCGGAAGATCGACGCTGATACGAAAGCCCTCGCCCGGGCTGCTCTGAAACGCAATGACGCCGCCGAGTTGCCGCACGCGCTCGCCCATGCCGAGCAGACCGAAGGCGTTGGCAGCGCGTGGCCCGGCGAGATTGGCCCCGCGGCCGTCGTCCTGAATCGTCAACGTGTAGCGGTCTTCCGCGCACCGTATCGCAATGCGCACCTTGCTCGCGTCGGCATGCCGAACCACATTGGTCAACGCTTCCTGCACCAGACGAAAGACGGACGTGGACGCGTCCGGTCCAAAGCCGACTTCATCGCCCGAGACGTCGAGCGTGACGTCAAGACCATAGCGGCGGCGGAAGTCGCTGACGAGCCATTCGATGGCAGCGAAGAGACCGAGATCGTCGAGCACCGGCGGACGCAGACCCGCTGCGATGCGCCGCACGGAAGCAATGACCGTGTCGATCTGCGCCTGTATGCCCTGCGTGTCGCGAAGCGAATGGCGGGCGAAACCTGCGCCGTCGCGCTGCGCATCGAGCGCCGCGATCTGCATTTTGAGCGACGCAAGTTGTTGACCGAGATCGTCGTGCAGTTCGCGCGCAATGGATGTCCGCTCGTCTTCGAGCGCAGCCTGAACATGCGCGGACAGATCGCGCGCATGCTGAAGCTCCGCGAGCCGCAAGCGGTCCGTCATGTCGCGCGTGACTTTCGCGAATCCGATTAGCTCCCCTTTTTCGTCGCGCAGCGCGGTGACGACGACGTTGGCCCAGAAGCGCGATCCGTCTTTGCGAACGCGCCAGCCTTCGTCTTCGACGCGTCCAGCTCGCGCTGCGGTGTCCAGTTCCTTTTGGGGCTTGCGCGCGGCGATATCCTCGGGCGGGTAGAAGGCGGAAAAGTGACGTCCTATGATCTCGTGCGCCTCATAGCCCTTGATGCGCCGCGCGCCGTTGTTCCAGGTCGCCACGTTGCCCTGCGCATCGAGCAGGAAGATTGCGTAGTCTTCGACGGACTCCACCAGGAGGCGAAAGTGCGCGTCCGTCGTGAGGGCAGAAGTGACCGTTTCGTCGCCCGCCGGCGCGCGGTCCGCTGACGTGGACGAATCGCAAGAACTGCGCATCTGGGATCTCCGGTGGCAGGCTGCCCGATTTACCGGTTCCCAGTGTAGACGCAGGGAATTTGTTCGTCACGCGTTCGTGCGCACGCTCCCTTTCATGACACGACGACATCGGACATCGCGCGCCGTGGCGTATGCGCGCAGCGCGGACCGCGACCGATGCGCAGCAGCAGTTGCGGCAGCGCGCTCATGCCGGCTTCCTTGCGCACGGCGTCGCGCAGAGAGTCGGTTTCGATCGGCTGATTCAGATACGACGCCGTCAGCCCGAACGACACCGCAGTGAGCAACACGCGCTCGAGTGCCTGCCCCGAAGCGAGCCACGCGGACGGATCGTCCTGCCCCGTGCCGATGCAGAGGAACATCGGCGAATGCTCGGCGAGCTCGCGATGCACGGCTGCCACGCCGCTGCCGAGATCGAACGTTCGGATCGCCGACGCGGTGATCGGCGTCGCGAAGTCGAGCAGCGCGCTCACGCCCGCTGCATAGCCGGGCATGCCGTCGCCGCGCCGGCTCGAATGGATCCAGCTTGCCAGTTCGCGCCGGAAGCGGGGATCGTGAAACTGCAGATGATCGGCTTGTGCGACAAGTTCGGCGATGTGCTCGCGTGCCGGCGCCGATGCGATGGCGGCTGCATCGACGCCTTCGTCGAGCGCGGCCTGCACGAGCGCGTCTTGCGTGTCCGCCGGAATCGGGCTTGCGTCGAACGCCTCGCGGGTCGTCACCCGCCGCGTCATGGTGTCGAACAGGGCGGCCAGCGCGCCGTCGTGCGTCCCTTCGCGCGATACACGGACGTGCGCGAGCACGTCCGGGTCGAAGTGGTCCGGAAACAGCGTGATCGCGTACCGCAGCCCGACATGTTGAATGGCGACGCGCAGATTGAAGAGCGCCGCCCCGCACGCAATGATGAGCTCGCGATCGAACGGATCGATGACGGGCAGCGAGCGCGTACGGTCCGCATAGAGCAGCACGTTCGAGCCGTCCACGACGAAACGCCACGGCTGCGCATTGTGATTCGATGGCGCGAGCACCGCATAGCGAAGCGCGAAGTGCAGTTTCGCGGCGTCGCCGGCAAGCGGTGAGAGGGACGCCTCATCGATATCCCAGGCGTCGGTCGCAATGGTCGGATGCATGGCTACGTCCTCAAGCAGATGCGCTTCGATGCGTCATCGTCGCAGACGGCGCATCAGGACGGTTGACATGGATCAACGGCGTCCGGCCACGCGTCCATAGAGTCGGAACGTGCGCCGCATGAACGCGGCCGGCGAAACGCACTGTCGGTTGATGCAGGTCAATGGCGCCGGACACGCACGACGTAGACTGATTCCGTGCTCCTGCATTAATCATGCGGGATCCTAACGGTGTGCCGAACCGACCCCTGCTCGGGCCGGTCCCCTTTCTTTCCTCGCTCTCAAGGAGACAACCGTGAGCAACATGACGCGCTTCGATCCCTTTTCGATGGAACCCGTATCCGAGATGTTTCAGGGCCTGTTTCGGCCGCTACGCGGCCTTTCGCCTGACGACACGCCGTTGAGCCACGTGAAGCTCGACGTCAGCGAAACGGACGCGGCCTATCAGGTGAAGGCCGAACTGCCCGGCGTCGACAAGAAGGATATCGATGTGAAGATCGATCGGAACACCGTTTCCATCCATGCAAAGAGCGAGCGCAACAAGGAACAGAAGGACGGCGAGCGCGTGATCCGCCGCGAACGCTATTCGGGCGAGATGAGCCGCTCGTTCTCGCTGGGTAGCGAGATCGACGATGCCGCCGCCACCGCGCAATACCAGGACGGCGTGCTCACGCTCACGCTGCCGAAAAAGGCGCCCGCCGACCAGAAGCGCCTGAAGATCAACTGACCGCCATCGACGAGGTGCGCCCCATGAAAGAGGATTGGAAGCTGAAGCAGGACGTGGAAGAAGAACTCGAATGGACGCCCGAAGTCGTCGCGGCGCGAATCGGCGTCGAGGTATCGGGCGGCATCGTCACGTTGTCCGGACATCCGCAAAGCTACGCCGAGAAGCTCGCGGCCGAGAAGGCCGTGCGCCGGGTGGCCGGCGTGCGCGCAGTGGTGGTCGAGATGGACGTGCGCCTGCCGCATCACGAGGTGCGCTATGACTCCGACATCGCGAACGCCGCGGACACCGTGCTGCGCTGGACCGTCGGGTTGCCCGAAGGCGCGGTCAACGTGCAGGTCGAAAGGGGCCATGTCACGCTGCGTGGCGATGTCGAGTGGGCGTACCAGAGTCACAAGGCCGTGCGCGCGATCGCGCATCTGCGTGGTGTCACGGGGGTGACCGACCTGATTCGCGTGCGATCCGATTTCGCGGTCGAAGACATCGGCAAGCAGATCGCAGGTGCCTTGACGCGTCACGCCGAGCGCGAAGCCAGACACATTGCGATCAAGGTCGAGGACGGTACCGTCACGCTCTCGGGCAAAGTCGGCAGTGCCACGGAGCGAAACGCGGCACGCGGCGCGGCCTGGGCGACGCGCGGTGTCACCGCGGTCATCGACAACCTGGAGTTCGGTTGATCCGTGTTCGTTACCGATCAAGACCCACACGCGCGAGCGACGCAATCGACCGCTCGCCCTGCCATCCAAAAGTAACGGAGTTCATGATGCAAGCACGCGACGTAATGACTTCTGCCGTCATCACGGTGAAGCCCGAAACCACGGTGCATGAACTGGCGCAGCTGCTCGTGCAGCACCGCATCAGCGCCGCTCCCGTCGTCGACGACGACCAGCATGTGATCGGCATGGTGAGCGAGGGCGATCTGCTCCATCGCAGCGAGAACGATACCGAAAGAAAGCCGGGCCGGCAGTCGTGGTGGCTCAAAATGATCGGCTCCGACGGAGCGGCGGATTACGTGAAGGCGAACGCTCGCACGGTCGGCGAAATCATGAGCCGGGAGCCGGTATGCGTTGATGAGGATACCGAACTGTCGGAGATTGCCTCCGTGCTCGAAAGTCACCACATCAAGCGCGTGCCGGTGTTGCGCGGCGGGCGGCTCGCAGGCATTGTCAGCCGGTCGAATCTGGTGCAGGCGATCGCGTCGGCCGCTGTCGAGGATGCCGCCGCGCCTGCATCGGCGAGCGACAAGGAAATCCGCGCGATGCTGATGGGCGAACTGGCGGGACGCGGCTGGGCGTTTCCCGGCCGCAATATCGTCGTGCGCGACGGTGTGGTGCATCTGTGGGGCACGGTCTGGTCGAGCGATCAGCTCGATGCCATGCGCGTCGCGGCCGAACGCACGCCCGGCGTGAAGCAGGTGGAGGACCACACCATCCCGTATCCGATCATGCCGGGCATTTGAGGATCGCGGGGCGCGGCGCGCGGCGAGCTTGATAACTGTTCGCGACGCCGCGCGAGCCACCCGATGTGGAGCATTGCGATGATTGCAGAATTGACACTCGACGCGCCCGTGCGCTTCGCACCCGACCGAATCGAATTCGTCGGCAGCATCGGTGGAAGACCGCAAAGCTTTGCTGTCGATGCCGATGTCTTCAAGGAGCTATTGCAGGTCGCGCATATCGAGCCGGCCAGCATGAAGAACCTTTTCTGCGCGGACCCGGCGCACTTTCTGTACGTGGCCGCGCGCAAGCTCGCCCAACAGGGGCCGAGCAAGAGCCCGATTCACCTCACGCTCGCGGACTTGCTTCATTGAGTCGGATGAGCCAATTCACTCATTGGCTGAGTACCCACTGCACGAGCTTGCCCGCATCGTCGCGCGACAGCGGCCCGCCGCCGCGCTGCACGGCCGAAGGCATCGCGGTCTCGCTCCAGTGCGCGCCCCAGTGCGCTTTGCCGCCCGCGCGCAGCTTCGCCGCCAGCATGTCGCTCGCGCCCGGGACATCGCGATAACGGTCGGCGATCTGCTGAAAGGACGGCGCGCGAAACGGCGTATCCACCTTGTGACAGAACATGCAGCGTTGCTGATCGATCAGCTCGGTCGGCTCCGGCGTAGTGAACGCGAGGCAGTGCGCCGATGCGCCGAGCGAGGCGACTCCTGCAACGAAAGAGTTGATGTGCGCTCGGTTCGGCATCGCGATCACCCGTCCTGGCGCGTGTCGTCCACGGCCGGCACCGCGTTCGCAATCAGTCGGTAGAGACTGTCGAGCGTCTCCCCTTCGAACGTCGCATCGCCGAAAGGATCGAAGCGCTCTTCGAACGCGGCATCGATTCGCGCCCAGTCGCTGTCGGTCAACAGGCGCTCGGCGGCGGGGAGAATCAGGCTTTCCTCGACACGCCTGTGATTCGACGCGAACGCGACGTACTCCTCCATCAGCGTTTGCAGGTTCAGCCGTACGGCGTCGCCTTTCAACTCATAGCGCGTCAATGCATGCTCCAGGTTGCGCAATCGAACCGCGCCTTCGATATGCTCGCATTCCAGTTCGTCGAGCACATCGTCGAGATCGTCGGTGCGCTTACGCAGCGCCGCGAACAGATAACGGTCCTCCAATGGATGGTGGATCTGCTCCGGATACTCGCGTATGTAGTAGAGCATGGCGCGCAGCACGATCGGATCGGGCGGAGACGCGCCGCCGCGGAACGCACTGACGAGTTCGAGCATTGCACCCGTGATGGCGGCGAGACGCGTGTGGTCAAGCCGGAGGATACGCAGCGCAGCCCGGTCGCTTACCGGATTCATACGAACTCCTGAGGGATGCAATCGGGGTCGGTGTCGTCGACGCAATAGGCAGCTCCTTTCGATTCTTCCACCTTCACGCGATCGGTCCTTGATCTGAATCAGCCCATGGCTTTCGCAGAGGCATATCGCGCGCTTGATCGAGGTCAAGGGCACGCGCACGGCTCGACCTTAAGCTGCGACGGTGCGCGTATTGCGCATATCAATTCGCGAAGGAGCGTCGATATGAAGCCATTGAGCCGATCGCAGCGTCGTCTGCTGGAACTCCGCCTGAGAGCGCGGGAACAGGAGATCCGGGCCGCCATCCGGCGGCGCGTCGAGGATGGCGCGGCGGCGTCGTACGCTTCGCTGAATGGATCGGCGCACGATCAGGGCGACGAGGCGCTTGCCGATCTCGCTGCGGAAATCGATCGCGCGGTGAATGCTTCGGAAGCGGCGGAACTGGAGGCCATCGCGGTCGCGCACGTGCGCCTCGCGAACGGACGTTACGGCTTCTGCGCGAACTGCGGCGAGCCGATCGGATACGAACGCCTTCTGGCCCAGCCCACGGCAATGCGTTGCATCCGCTGTCAGACGCGGCATGAACACATGTTCGCAGGCCAGGCTCACTCGTCGATATAGCGCGCGAACGCGTGCATGCGGTCATCGCTTCGCTTGATCCCGGTCAAGTGTGTGGGCCGAGGTAGGCGAACAATAGCGGAAAGCCGCGCCGAAAGCCGCACATACGGCCGGCGCGATCGCCGTCATCCGGACGGCTCGATATCCGAAGGAGATCAACATGCGAGCTGCTGACATCATGACGAGGCCCGTCGTCACGGCGGATGCCGACATGACCGTGCGCGACGCCGCCAGGACGATGGTGCTGGCCGGCATCAGCGGCATGCCGGTGATCGATCGCGAGGGCGTGCTCGTCGGCATGGTGACGGAAGGCGACCTCTTGCATCGCGAAGAAATCGGCACCGGCGTCGCGCGTCGCTCGTGGTGGCTCGACCTGCTGTCATCGACGCGCAAACTCGCGGATGAGTACGTGAAGGCACACGCGCGCAAAGTAAGCGAGGTGATGAGCACGAACGTGATCACCGTCGACGAGGACTGCCCCGTCGCCCGCATCGCGGAGTTGCTGGAACGCCGGCGCATCAAGCGCGTGCCCGTCATGCGCGACGGGAAGATGGTCGGCCTCGTCAGCCGCGCGAATCTGCTCCGCGCGCTGGTGACGCTCGGACCGGCCGCATCGGTTGCGCCCGCTGCGGCCCGCAGCGACGACCGCACCATCCACGCGGCAATCATGCAGGCGATGAAAGGCGAACGCTGGGCCCTGCCTGCCGCGAGCGTGATCGTCGACAAGGGAATCGTGCATCTGTGGGGCATCGTGACGAGCGACGAAGAGGCCAAGGCTTTGCGCGTCGCGGCGGAAAACGTGCCGGGCGTGAGAGAGGTCGTGTCGCATCTCGAACTGCCGTCGATGCTGCCGGCGGGGTAGTCGCGCGTTCGGCAGCGGCAGTCGCCCAGGGTTCATTACTCATTCGAGGACAACATGAAGGCAGGACAGATTTGCACGCTCGATGTCGTGACCTGCCGTGGCGACGCCACGGCGCTCGATGCCGCCCGATTGATGCGCGGTTGTCACGTCGGCGATGTAGTGGTCGTCGATACACGGAACGGCCAGACCGTTCCGCTCGGCATCGTGACCGACCGCGATATTGCCGTGTCCGTCGTCGCGCAGGGCGTCGATGCATCGACGCTTCGCGCCTCCGACATCATGACGGCGCCCGCCGTGACCGCGTTCGACTGGGAAGACGCCTTCTGCCTGCCGCGCCGGATGCGGCGGCTCGGCGTGCGCCGCCTCGTCGTGATCGACGACGCGGGAGGCCTGATCGGGATCGTGACCGAAGACGATCTGGTGCGCTTCATCGGGGACTATCTGCTGGAACTGTCTCAGGTGAGCACGCGGCAGACGGTCATGGAAGAAAAGCGCCGGGCGTGACGCGGACGCGCCGCCCGCGACAACTCGGTGCGTAGTTGTTCACGCTATGCGCTATTTAAGCGGCCGCCGCATTCCCTCACGCAGCACACGCACTCATGTTGCATCGCAACGCTCTCGCCCGATGACGCGCGCTTCCGATTGAAGCATCATACGGCCTGAGACACGCTCGTGCGGATCGGTCTATCCCGTTCGCACGCGAGACCAGGAGAGCACGATGGACATGCGGCAACGCGAGCACATCGAGGCAGTCGTCGCGGCCACCACGCGGGCCGAAGCGCAAGTCGTGGCGCGCACGCACGAGAGCATCATCCAGTCCTCGTGGCGGCGTTGCGTGCATCAGTACGGGCTCGATCCGTCGCGCATGCAGGAGGCGCGCATCCTGCCGCAAACGCGGCTGCGCGAGCATCAGCAACGCATCGACGGCTTCGCCCGCATCGCGCGTCACGGTCTCGAAACGCTCTACGAGCACGTTGCGGGCATGGGCTACGTCGTGCTGTTGACTGATGCGCTCGGCGTGACCGTCGATTACATCGGCGATGCGAACACCGACATCGAACTGCGCCGCGCGGGTCTCTATCTCGGCGCGGAATGGAGCGAAGCCGGCGCGGGCACGTGCGCGGTCGGCACGGCGCTCACGACCGGCCAGGCGCTTACCGTGCATCAGGTCGATCACTTCGACGCCACGCATATCCCGCTGACCTGCACCGCCGCGCCGCTTTACGATTCGCGCGGCGCGCTGGCCGCGATTCTCGACATTTCGGCGCTCACGTCGCCGCAAGCGCGCGACAGTCAGAATCTCGCGCTGCAACTCGTGCGCATCTACGCGGGGCATATCGAGAACGCGAACTTCCTGCGCACGCATCGGCAGGACTGGATCTTGAAGCTGAACGCGTCGCCCGAATTCGTCGATGTCGCGCCGGAGTACCTGATTGCGCTCGATGCGAGCGGGCGTATCGTCGGACACAATCGCCGCGCGCACGCGATGCTCGCGGCGGAGATCGGCCGGCCCATCGCGCCCGGCGAAGTGGCTGCATCTCTCATCGGCGTGCCGTTCGACACGCTCTTCGATGCGCGTATCGAAGAATTGGGCCGCTTCGTGTATTCGCGGCCGAGCGAGTTGCGCGCGGTGCCGCTCGCGAAATCGGGCGGGCTGTTGTATTTGAGCGTGATGCCGCCCGCGCCATGCGTCACGCCGGCGCGCAACGCGGCGTCGCCACGCAGCGTCGAGGTGCCCGTGCCGCTCGCCGCGCTGGGCGGCGGCGATGCCGCGCTCGCGCGTCAGCTGGAACGCGCCGCGAAGCTCGTCGATTCGCCCATCAACCTGCTCATCAACGGGGAAACCGGCAGCGGCAAGGAGTTTTTCGCGAAGGCGCTGCATCGCGCGAGCGCGCGTCGCGCGGGACCGTTCGTCGCCGTGAATTGCGCGGCGATTCCGGAGACGCTCATCGAAAGCGAATTGTTCGGGCATTTGCCGAACAGCTTTTCGGGCGCGGGCGCGAAGGGCAAGCGCGGCCTGATTCAGGAAGCCGACGGCGGCACGCTCTTTCTCGACGAAATAGGCGACATGCCGCGCGAGTTGCAATCGCGCCTGCTGCGCGTGCTGGCCGAGGGCGAAGTGCTCGCGATCGGCGCGTCGCGGCCCGTATCGGTCGATGTGCGCGTGATTTCCGCGACGCATCATTCACTCGATGCGCTGATGCAGGACGGACGATTCCGCGAAGACCTGTACTACCGCCTGAACGGGGCGCGCTTCACGCTGCCGCCGTTGCGCGAGCGAAGCGACCTGGACTGGCTCATCGACAAGTTCCTCGAAGGCGCGGTCACGCTGTCCCCTGCGGCGCGCGAGCGATTGCATCGGCATGAATGGCCGGGCAATTTGCGCGAACTCAGCAACGTGCTGCGTTACGCGCGCGCGGTGTGTTCGCACGGCCTGATCGACATAGACGACCTTCCGGAAGGAATCGCAAGCGCGTCTGTGCCGGTCGACCCGCCGCGGCGGGCTATCGAGGACTTTGATCCGCACCGTCTGCCGCCCGAAGGCATGTTGCTGATGCAATACCTGCGCGCGGCAAGCTGGAACCTGAGCGCAGTCGCGCGTCAGATCGGCGTGAGCCGCATGACGCTGTATCGGCGCATGGCGCGTTACGGCATCCGCTCGCCGAATCAACGCGACGCGAATGGTCACTGACAACTGATACGCCTGTACTACCGCCGATACACCTGCCGCTGTGACACCTGTCACGGCGGCGCTTGTCACATTGCACCGAAACACGCGTTTTCTACGGGAAATCCCGCGTTATTTCGATTGGCATAGGCTTTGCCTTTATCCGCCGCACACAAGAACGACGGAGACAAGGCATGTCACAGCCGCTCGTCGGCATCATTGCCAATCCTGTTTCGGCCCGCGATATCCGGCGCGTGATCGCCAATGCCAACAGCCTGCAACTCGCGGACCGCGTGAACATCGTGTTGCGGCTGCTTTCGTCGCTGGCGTCGTGCGGCGTCGAGCGCGTATTGATGATGCCGGACCGCGAAGGCCTGAAGGTCATGCTCGAACGCCATCTCGCGCGCAAGCACGGCCCGGACGCATCGCTCGCCCAAGTCGATTTCCTCGACATGCCCGTGACCGCGCGCGTCGACGACACGTTTCGCGCCGCACGCATGATGCGCGAGGCAGGCGTCGATGCGCTCATCGTGCTCGGCGGCGACGGCACGCATCGGGCGGTCGTGCGCGAGTGCGGGCAAGTACCGATCGCGGGCCTTTCGACGGGCACGAACAACGCATACCCGGAGATGCGCGAGCCGACCATCTCGGGACTCGCGACAGGGCTCTATGCAAGCGGCCGCGTGCCGCCCGCCGAAGCGCTCGCGTCGAATAAGCGGCTCGACATCGAGATACGCGATGCGAACGGCAACGCGCGCCGCGACATCGCGCTCGTCGATGCCGTCATCTCGCACGAGCAGTTCATCGGCGCGCGCGCGCTCTGGAAGATCGACACGCTCGCCGCCGTCTACGTCTCGTTCGCCGAGCCTCAAGCCATCGGCATGTCCGCGATCGCGGGACTGCTCGAACCGCTCGGGCGTCACGAAGCGGGCGGCGTCGCGATCGAACTCGCCGCGCCGGGGCAAGGCGAATTCGTGCTGCACGCGCCGATCGCGCCGGGGCTCATCGAACCGGTGCCGATTGCGAACTGGACGCGCCTTGCTAATGGCGTGCCGCATCGCGTGAAGCAGCGCGCGGGCATCGTCGCGCTCGATGGCGAACGCGAGCTCGCCTTCGGCCCCGGCGATGAAGTCACGATCACGCTTACGGAAAACGCCTTTCGCAGTATCGACGTGGCCGCGTGCATGCGATACGCGGCTGCGTCCGGGCTGATGCGTCAGCTCGAGCTTCGCTAACTCAACCGGGAGACAACCATGACAGCGTCGCGACAGCATGCGGGCGGCTTGCCGCTCTCGAAGGAAGAACTGTTGAGCGCGTATCGCAAGATGCGCACGATCCGCGATTTCGAGGAACGTCTGCACGTCGATTTCGGACGCGGCGACATTCCCGGCTTCGTGCATCTTTATGCGGGCGAGGAAGCGGCGGGCGTCGGCATCATGATTCATCTGAACGACGGCGACCGCATCGCGAGCACGCATCGCGGACATGGGCACTGCATCGCGAAGGGCGTCGATCCTGTCGCGATGATGAAAGAGATCTACGGCAAGAAAGGCGGCTCCTGCAACGGCAAGGGCGGCTCGATGCATATCGCCGATCTGTCGAAAGGGATGATGGGCGCGAACGGCATTCTCGGCGCGGGCGCGCCCTTGATCTGCGGCGCGGCGCTCGCGGCGAAGTTTCGCGGCAAGGGCGAAGTCGGCATCACGTTCGCGGGCGATGGCGCGTCGAATCAGGGCACGTTTCTCGAAAGCCTGAACCTCGCGGCGGTGTGGAATCTGCCGGTCATCTTCGTGATCGAGAACAACGGTTACGCCGAATCGACGGCGCGCGACTATGGCACCGCGGTCGACAGCTACGTGGATCGCGCGGCGGGCTTCGGCATTCCGGGCGTGACCGTCGACGGCACCGATTTCTTCGCGGTCTACGAGGCGGCGGGAGAAGTCATCAAGCGAGCGCGTGAAGGCGGCGGACCGGCGCTGCTCGAATGCAAGATGATCCGCTTCTATGGCCACTTCGAAGGCGATGCGCAGACGTATCGCGCGCCGGGCGAACTGGACGATATCCGCTCGAACAAGGATTGCCTGAAGAAGTTCGCGGCCGCCGTCACGCAAGCCGACGTGATCTCGCCCGGAGAACTCGACGCGATCGATCGCGAAGTCGCCGCGCTGATCGACCGCGCGGTGCAGGAAGCGAAAGAGGCGCCGTTGCCGACAGCCGCCGATCTGCTCACCGATGTGTACGTCAAATATTGAATCGAGGAGACAATCATCATGGCCCGCAAACTGAGCATGAAGATGGCGATCAACGAAGCCATCGATCAGGAAATGACGCGCGATCCGAGCGTGATCGTGCTGGGTGAGGACATCGTCGGCGGCGCAGGCGCGGACGGAGAAAAAGACGCGTGGGGCGGCGTGCTCGGCGTGACGAAGGGACTCTATGCGAAGCACGGCGACAGGTTGCTGGACACGCCGCTGTCGGAAAGCGCGTATGTCGGCGCGGCGATCGGCGCAGCGGCGTGCGGCATGCGACCGGTCGCAGAGCTGATGTTCATCGACTTCATGGGCGTCTGCTTCGACCAGATCTTCAATCAGGCCGCCAAGTTTCGCTATATGTTCGGCGGCAAGGCCGAAACGCCCGTGGTGATTCGCGCGATGGTGGGCGCGGGCTTTCGCGCGGCGGCTCAGCACAGCCAGATGCTCACGTCGCTGTTCACGCATATTCCGGGGCTGAAAGTGGTCTGCCCTTCGACGCCTTATGACACGAAGGGATTGCTGATTCAGGCCATTCGCGACAACGACCCTGTGATCTTCTGCGAGCACAAGAATCTGTACGGCTTCGAAGGCGAAGTGCCCGAGAACTCGTATGCGATTCCGTTCGGCGAGGCGAACATCGTGCGCGACGGCAAGGACGTGTCGATCGTCACGTATGGATTGATGGTGCATCGCGCGCTCGAAGCGGCATCGACGCTCGCGAAGGAAGGCATCGAAGCGGAAATCGTCGATCTGCGCACGCTGTCGCCGCTCGATATGGACACCGTGCTGGAGACGGTCGAGAACACGGGACGGCTCGTCGTCGTCGATGAAGCGAATCCGCGCTGCAACATCGCAACCGACGTTTCCGCGCAGGTCGCGCAACAGGCGTTCGGCGCGTTGAAGGCGGCCATTCAGATGGTCAGCGCGCCGCATACGCCGGTGCCGTTTTCGCCGACGCTCGAAGACCTGTACATTCCGAGCGCCGCGCAGATCGCCGAGGCCGCGCGAAAAACCATGCAGGGAGGAAAGCACTAATGTCCGCAATCACACCGATCGTAATGCCCAAATGGGGCTTGTCGATGACGGAAGGCACCATCAACGAATGGCTCGTGGAGGAAGGCACGGAGATCACCGTCGGCATGCCGATTCTCGATGTCGAAACCGACAAGATCGCCAATGCCGTCGAAGCGCCCGACGCCGGCCTGCTGCGGCGCAAAGTGGCGCAGCCCGGCGAGACGCTGCCCGTGAAGGCGCTGCTCGGCGTGCTCGCGCCGTCCGAGGTGAGCGACGCCGACATCGATGCGTACGTGTCCTCTTATGTGACGCCCGCCGAGGACGAGGAACAGGGCGAGGAAGCAGCGGCGTATCACTTCGTCGATGTGGATGGCATCCGCGTGCGCTACGCATCGCGCGGCAGTGATGACGCGAGCCGCGCTGCCGTGCTCTTCATTCACGGCTTCGGCGGCGACCTCGACAACTGGCTGTTCAATCTCGACGCGCTCGCCGAGAAACATCGCGTGTTCGCGCTGGACTTGCCAGGGCATGGGCAGTCGACGCCGAAGGTACCGGGCACGTCGCTGGCCGATCTCGCGGGCTTCGTCGGCAAGTTCATGGACGCGGTCGGTCTCGAACGCGCGCATCTCGTCGGACACTCGATGGGCGGCGGCATCGCGGCGCAGATGGCCGTCGATCAGCCGAAGCGCGTGCAATCAGTCGCGCTGATTTCGCCTGCCGGTTTCGGCGAGGAAGTGAACAACGCGTACACCGAGGGCTTCGTCACAGCCGAATCGCGTCGCGAGCTGAAGCCGGTCGTCGAGCTGCTGTTCGCGAACCCTGAGCTGGTGAGCCGCCAGATGCTCGACGATCTGCTGAAGTACAAGCGGCTCGACGGCGTGAGCGACGCGCTGAGATCGCTCAACGGCGGATTGTTCGCGGGCGGCAGGCAGAGCGCGCAGCCAGGCGTGAAGCTCGCCGCGACGGAGAAGCCAGTGCTCGTGATCTGGGGCACGAAGGACCAGATCATTCCCGCCGCGCACGCGAAGCACGCACCGGAAGGCGCGACCGTGCGCGTCTTCGAAGACGCCGGGCACATGAGTCAGATGGAGAAAGCAAACGAAGTGAACGCGCTGTTGAAGGCGCATGTCGAGAAGGGCGGCTGACGTTTTCTTCGACATGCGCGCGCCCCGCTGGAGAAGCCGCCAGCGGGGCGCGCTCGACGCTATGCGCTTACTACTGCACCGGCGTCAGAATCGGTGCGCCTTGCTTCTTGAGCAGGAACACGACGAACTTCGCCGGCTGCGTCGCGCTGGCATTGCGTCCGACAGTGTGAATGTCGTCGGGGCCTTCGTGGAACGTGTCGCCAGGCTTGAGCGTCACTTCCTTGCCGCCCTTGACGCCCATGACGATGCGTCCCTCGAGCACATACACGAAGGCGTGAGCGTCATGACGATGCACGGGATCCACTGCGCCGGGCGGATAGTCGACGACGATCATCTGAAGCTCCTTGCCCGGATAGTCAGGCAACGGCTCAGAGCGAAGTGGCGTCACGCTTGCCTCTGGCGCGGCCATGACGGGCGGCGCGATCATCGAGCCGATACTCAATACGGTTGCAGCGACGCAAAGCATGCTCTTCATGACATCACTCCAAGCCGGCCTTGTCGAGCCCGAATGCCTTGTCGGCCGAACCGGGCGCCGTACGGAACGCGACATTGAGCCGGTTCCAGCTATTGATGATTCCCACGAGGAAGGTGAGGTCCGAGAGCTCCTTATCGGAATACTGGGCGCGCACGCTGTCGTAGATGTCGTCCGGCACGCCGTGAGAAGGAATGTTCGTCAGCACCTCGGCCCATTGGAGCGCGGCCCGCTCGCGCGGCGAGAACAGCGTCGACTCGCGCCAGATCGCCACGTGATGCAGGCGCAGTTCGCGCTCGCCATGAATCTTCGCCATCTTCACATGCATGTCGACGCAGAAGGCGCAGCCATTGAGCTGTGACGCCCGAATCTCGACGAGCTCGCGGATGTGCGTTTCGATCGTCGATTCCTGAAGCAGCGTGCCGAGCTGAATGAGCTTCTTCGAAAGTTCGGGCGATTGCTGAAAGTAATCGATGCGTTGCGTCATGATGTACTCCTAAGTGAATGTGTATGGTGAAAGTTCTGCGAAGACAGTCAGCCGCGTTTGACCTGGGCGAGCCGCTGATCGAGACCAATTTGACCGATGCGCGCTTCGCCGAGCGGCACGAGCGATAGTTCCTCGACCACGCCGCCGTAATACCGCGCCTTCGGGTCCGTCACGACCGGGCGTGCGTCGCCTACGGATTTCAGGTATCGCGCGATGATCTCCGCGAACGGGGCGCGATCCGGGCCGGCTATGTCGATGGTGTCGTTCAGAGGCGCCGCGAGCGCCACTTGCGAGAGGATCGCCACGATGTCATCCACGGCGATCGGCTGAAACTGGCCGTCGCCGACGCGCACTGTGCCGCTCTCCGTGCTGAAGTCGGCGATGCCCCCAATGAACTCCATGAATTGCGTGGCCCGCACGATCGTGTACGGAATACCCGCCGCCTTGATCGCCTCTTCCTGCGCGACTTTGGCGGCGAAATACGCGTTATCCGGCATGCGGTCGGTTCCGACGATCGACAGCGCGACGTGATGGCCCACGCCCGCCGCCACTTCGGCCTTGCCGAGATTGCGCGCCGAGGTGCGGAAGAAATCGAGCACCGCCTGCGGTTCCCATGACGGCGCGTTCGTTACATCGACGACGACATCCGCGTCCATGAGCGCCGTGGTGAGACCTTCGCCCGTTATGGTGTTGACGCCGGTACGCGGGGATGCAGCGAGCGCATGGTGTCCTGCCTCGTTGAGCAGTGCGACCAGACGCGAGCCGACGAGCCCCGAACCACCGATTACGACGATCTTCATGGCAGATCCTCCGATATGTCGAAGAAAACAGCGGGCGTGGTGACGCCTGAAGGTGTTCTCCGCCGTCGCATTGCCCACAACCAGTATGGGACAATGATGGTCTACAAATAAGGGGCAAGAATCGTCGATATGACTAGTCCAAGATTGCCCTGCTGCGCGTTGACGGAGAGACGATCATGAACGCTCGAAGTCCTGCATTGGCTATCGAAATCGATCGGCTGAAGCCGTTGCCGATCTATTTGCAAATATGCGAGCGATTCAGAACGGCGATCGCAGCCGGGCATTTGCGTCCGGGTGAGCGCGTGCCCGCGCTGCGCAATCTGTCGACGCAGTTGAGCACGGCCCGCGGCACCGTCGAGCTGGCCTATTCGATTCTCGTCGACGAGGGCTATCTGCAAATGCGCGGGGCCGCCGGCACGTTCGTATCGCCGTCGCTGCCGGCGTCGGTGGTGCACGGCGCAGTCGAAAATAAGGCGGGCAGCGCGAAGACGCGAGCCGCGCAACGCAGCCAGCCGACGCGATCCGAGGGCACGGTCACCGTTGCCATGAGTGGCGAGCCGCGGCCGTTGCAGCCGGGGCTGCCGGCGCTGGACGCGTTTCCGCGCAAAATATGGAGCCGGCTGGTTTCGCGTCGCGTGCGTAGCGGGGATCGCGCGATGCTCGGCTATCCCGATCCGATGGGCTACAGACCGCTGCGCGAACGCATTGCCACCTACCTCGGCTTGTCGCGCGGTGTCACGTGCCTGCCCGAGCAGGTGTTCATTACCGGCGGATATCGCGCGACGCTCGAACTCGTGCTGCGCAGTCTCGCGCAATCGAACGATCGCATGTGGTTCGAGGATCCCGGCTATCTGCTCGCGCGTAACTTCCTGACGGAGACCGGCGTGCAATTGACGCCCGTGCCCGTCGACGATGAAGGGATGGATATAGCGCGCGGCATCGAACTCGATCCCGACGCGCGCTTTGCGCTGGTCACGCCGTCGCATCAAAGCCCGCTCGGACAGGTCCTGTCGCTGACGAGACGCCTCGCGCTGCTGGACTGGGCGAAGAAGGGCGCGCGCTGGATTATCGAAGACGACTACGACAGCGAATTCCGCTACTCAGGCAGGCCGTTGCCGGCCCTGAAGAGCCTCGATCGGCACGATCGTGTGATCTACACCGGTACGTTTAGCAAGGTGTTGTTTCCCGGCCTGCGGCTCGCGTATGCGGTGGTTCCTGACCGTGCTGTCGAGCGCGTCGGGCGGGTGGCATGCTCCATGAACGCCGGGTCGCCCGCGCTATTGCAGGCTGCCGCGACGGACTTCATCGAGCAGGGACATTTCGCGCGGCATGTGAAGAAGATGCGTGCGTTATACGGGCAACGACGCGTGTTCATTGCCTATGCGCTGGAGCAGGCTTTCGGCAAGCGGTTGAACATCGATCTGCCACCCGGCGGCATCCAGTTCGCCGTGCGGTTCGCTGAAACCTCCAATGGCCCGGTCGACGATGTCGCTGTCGCCGCGCGAGCCCGCGAAGCGGGTCTCGGCGTGCTGCCGCTTTCGATCTGGTATGCGAACGCACGTATGCCGCGTACGCCGCGCGGGCTTGTCATGGGTTTTGCGAACATCACCGATGCGAGTGAAGCGGCTCGTCTTGCCCGGAAGTTGCGAAGCTGCCTGGATCGCTGACGGGGCCGTTTCGATGCCGACGCGAACAGCGCGACGCTGGTACATCGGTTGCTCAGACGAATAGCCTGCGGGACGGTGTCGTGCTGTTGCGATGCTCTCCAGCGGGTAATCTTTGAGAGGAACTCGGAATGAAAACACGTCATCTTGTCACGGCCGCGGCCGCCGTACTTGTTGTTGCGAGCGGCACCGCTCTCGCCCAGGAACAAAGCGCGCCGATGGCCGGCGCATCTCACACCACCGATTCGAGCATGGCGACGTATGGGCCGTCCACTTATCGCGGCTCGGACTATGGCGGCGCCGCCTACGGCGATAGCTCGGCCGGCGCCCGCAACTACGGCGAGTGGGCCAGAGCCCGCAACCCGGCGAACTGCCCGCCGGGACTTACGTGTAACGTTTATAAGGGATCCTGATCACTCCAGCGCGGCTGCCCGAGCAACGTGCGGCCGCCTAGAATTTCGCTAAGCAGGCGAGTCACGCGATCCGCGCGCATGGCTCGCCCGTTGCATTTCACGCGGCGATGCCATTCCGACACCGCCCCGAAAGTCCTGAGAAGCCGCTCAAACAATCTCCTTGCCGAGAAAGCGCGCGCGCATCGGCTTGAGCACCAGAATGGCGAGCACCGCTGTCACGATATCCAGCGTGATCCCGACGCTGAAAACCGGCACCCAGCTACCCGCGTGCTGATGCAGCAGCGCAGCCAGCGGCCCGCCGAAGATTGAGCCGATGCCCTGCGCGATATAGAGCCAGCCGTAGTTCTCGGTCGCGTGGCGCGTGCCGAAAGTATCGGTAAGCGTCGACGGAAACAGCGAGAAGATCTCGCCCCAGCCGAAGAAGACGACGCCCGAGAGCAGCACGAACAACACGGCGTTGTCGCGCGTCAGGAGCCACAACGCCATCGCGACACCTTCCAGCGCAAAGGCGAAAAACATCGTGTTTTCACGGCCGAATCTGTCCGATACCAGCCCGAAGAGCGGGCGCGTCAGACCGTTGGTGAAACGGTCGATGGTGAGCGCGAGCGGCAGCGCGGCCATGCCGAACACGACGACCTTCGTGATCCCGAAGTCCGCCGCGAAGGTCGCCATTTGCGACGTGACCATGAGGCCCGAGGTCGACATCATCGTCATCATGGCGAACATGAGCCAGAAGAGCGGCGACTTCATCATCTGCGAAGGGCGCAGATTTCGCACGTCCGATGCGGCCGTTGCCGATGCCTTCGAGGGCGTTGCGTCGCGCGGCACGCGCAAACCTTGCGATGCGACGAAGCCTACCACCGCGAACGCGATGCCGTAGAGCCAAAGCGTTGCGTCCAGTCCGCGCGCTGCCAGCGATGCCGAGATCGGGAACGTCGTCACGATCGCGCCCATGCCGTAGCCCGCGGCCACTGCGCCCGCTGCGAAGCCGCGCCGGTCGGGGAACCAGCGCACCATCAGGCCGACCACGCCGACATACACGATGCCGGTGCCGAGACCGCCCACGAGACCATAGGTGAGATAGAGCATCGGTGTGCTGGTCGCCATCGACGAAAGCACCCAGCTCAGGCCCGACATGACCGTGCCGAGCGAAATCAGGAGGCGCGGACCGAAGCGGTCGATGAGCTTGCCCTGAAACGGCGAGAAGAACGTCTGCAGGATGATGAGCAGCGAGAACGTGATTTGCAGTTCAGGCAGCGGCACGCCGAGCTTCGTCGACAGCGGTTTGGTGAGCAGCGTCCATACGTATTGCGGGCTGGAAATGGACATCATGCAGAGCAGGCCGAGGCCGAGCTGAACCCAGCGGTGATGCGTCGTGCTCGCGGGCGCGCCTGCTTCTTCGTGCAGTGTCTCGATGCGTGCGTTCATATGCGTTCCCCGAAAAATTTGCAGATAGAAAAGATGAGTCATGCCCTCCGGTCCCGACGAATGCGGTCCGAAAAGTGTTCTAGGCATTGCGGCTTATGGCTTACTAGCGCGCGCCCGTTCCGTGGATGCTCGGATCGTGACCGGCTCGTATTAGTCCATTAGGAGGGCGAAAGATTTGCATATGCTTGGCTCGTCGCCTCGTCACAGGCGCGGAGCATTTCGACGTCGTGGTCGAGTGCACGCAGTGCGTCGGCGGTCTCCGACGGAAAGCGCTGCCGCACTCAGTTGGTTTGCGGCGAATTGCGCGTGCGCCAAAAGCATTGAAGATGTCCTTGTATGCAACGGGAGAAGACAATGCGAGATCCGTGCCAATCCTCGGTGGAAACCCTGAGAGCGCCTTCAAGCAAGGGCTCTTAGCCCGCCATCACTGATCCGTAGCGACACAGCGGGATGCCGTCATATGGTGCGCCGAGACCTTGCCGGTGCGCGCGTAAATGCGACGCGCCCCGACGCGGTGCGCGCGGCGAATGGCGTCGGTAATGGCCGAGTGTTCGTCGCTAAGTCTCTGCGACACTTTCCGCTCACGCGAGCGGGTTCGACGTAAAGCGCGCCGATGTGGCGCGTACACGGGCATTTGCTGCGCGGGCGCGTGCAGCGTACGCTATCGGCTTGGCGCGTCCATACCAGCTTCACGATGCGCCCGCTTCGCGAACGGGGGCGTGCGCCGCGCGACCCGCGAAGGCAGAGCGCTGCTCCAGCCTGAGCGCGTAGAGCTAATCCAAATGAAGCCGACGAAATTCGCCGTCACTGTGGTCTCGCCGCCGGGCTATGCGCATTCCGCCGCGTTTCACGAAGTGGCCGAGACGCTCCACTATGGGCTGCTGTCGATTGGTCAGGACAGCGTAATGACGACAGAAGGACGGCTCGACGGGCGGCGGCACATCGTGTTGGGATCGAACCTGCTGCCCCACCACGCACTGCCGCTTTCGCCCGACGCCATTCTCTATAACCTCGAACAGGTTCACGCGGGGTCGCCCTGGATCACGCCTGCGCTGCTCACGCTCTTGCGTCGTCATGTCGTGTGGGACTATAGCGTGGCGAACGCGCGCGCGTTTGCCGCGCTAGGCGTGCATGTCGATCGCGTGGTGCCCATCGGCTATGTCCCGGAACTCACGCGCATACGGTTTGCCGTACCGCGCGATATCGACGTGCTCTTCTGCGGCTCGCTTTGCGAGCGAAGGGCGCGCGTCATCGACAGAATGCGCGCGGCGGGCATCAAGGCGGTCGCGGCGTTCGGGCTCTATGGGCGCCCGCGCGACCGGCTAATCGCACGCGCGAAGCTGATGCTGAACGTGCACAGCCGCGCGGATAGCGTGCTGGAAATCGTGCGGCTTTCGTATCTGCTCGCCAACCGCTGCGCGGTGCTGAGTGAGCGATGCGCCGACGCGCTCGATGAAGCCCCGCTCGCGCAGGCGATCGCCTTCGCCGACTACGACGCGTTGAGCGCGCGCGCGGCCCAGCTTCTCTCGTCGCCCGCCGAGCGGGAGCGGCTCGCGCGCGAAGGCTTCGCGCAGATATGCTCGCGCCGCGCAGCCGACTATCTGCGCGAAGCGCTCGCATGAGCCGTCGCGCGGAGCGGCCTTAGTCACGAAGCGCATTGACACCACCTATCTGACGCATGCGTTGTCGGCCCGCAACGACCGGTCGTGCGTTTTGTCGGCGTTGGCCTCGTCGCGCGGCGGTCCCTTCATCCAGAACGCAAAAAGGTGCCCAATGGTCTGGTGGCAAACCGACCGACGCGCGACAATCGCTGCCACGGCGATAACCGTCCTGCCAACATGGTTGAATCCTTTCGGCTCGGCGAGCGCGTCGATGTGATGACAAAGGAGCAGTTCAATGCCCGATGTTTGGGACACAATGTTCGAAGGCGGCGGCGAGGTTCGCGCGTTGCTGCGCCAGTACGACTGGAGCGCGTCGCCGCTCGGGCATCCGTCGGAATGGCCGGCGCCGTTGGTTACCGCAGTCAGCATGGTGCTCAACTCGGCTTTCCCGATGTTCGTCGCCTGGGGCCCGGAGCTCGGCTTTCTCTATAACGATGCCTACGCGGTCATCATGGGCCGCAAGCACCCGGCCGCGCTCGGCGGCCGTTTCGAGCAGATCTGGGCGGAAATCTGGCCTGACATCGCGCCGATCATCGACGGCGCGATGTCGAACCGGTCTTCCTATTTCGAGGATCTGCCGCTTACCGTGATACGCCACGGTTACCCGGAGCAGAGCTTCTTCACCTTCTCGTACTCGCCGTTGCAGGACGATTCCGGGCGTGTCGGCGGGATGTACTGCACGGTCATCGAGACGACCGAACGCGTGCTCGCTGAACGGCGTGCCGCGTTCGAGCTCAAGGTGTCGGAGGCACTGCGCGCATTAACCTCGCCAGAGGACGTGGTCGCCCGAGCGAGCGCGCTCATCGGCGAGCAGTTGAAGCTCGCGCGGGTGATCTACGGGGAATGCGACGAAAGCGGTAAGAACTTCTTCGTGCCGCGCGACTGGACTGCGCCGCCGTTGCCGAGTCTCGCCGGAATGGGATTCGCCCTCGACGACTTCGGCCCGGCCATCATCGATCCGCTGCGTGCCGGCGAGGTCGTCACCGTCAGCGACAGCGGCACCGATCCGCGCACGGTCGACTTCGCGAACTCGTATGGACTGACCGGCATCCGCTCGTTCATCGCGGTGCCGCTCATTAAGGCGGGGCGTCTGGTTGCGTTTCTCGGCCTGCACCGGGCCGAACCGTATGAATGGACCGCTAGCGACATGCGGTTCGCGCGCGACATGGCCGAGCGCACGTGGTCGGCCGTCGAGGCAGCGCGCGCGCAGGCGGAACTGCGCGCCGAACGCGATCAAAGCCGCTACATCTTCGACACCATTCGCGAAGGCTTCATGCTGATGAACGCGTGTTCGATCGTCACTTACATGAATGCCGAGGGTCTGCGCATCTTGGGTCGCACGAAGGAGGAGGTGGTCGGGCGCGGCCACGCGCGACTGTGGCCCGAAGTGATCGCCACGGATCTGGCACGCCTCTATCAGCGGGTGATCGAAAGCGGCGAGGCCGGCGCGTCGGAATACTGTCACAGCCGTCCCGACGGCAACGTGGTCTGGGTCGAACTTCGCGCCTATCCGACCGGCGAAGGCGGGATCGCGTCGTTCTTTCGTGACATCACCGATCGCAAGATTGCGGAAGAGAAGCTCAAAGCGGCCGATCAGCGCAAAGACGAGTTCCTCGCCATGCTCGCGCATGAATTACGCAACCCGCTGGCGCCCATATCCGCGGCCGCGCAGCTATTGAAGATCAGCAAGCTGGACGAAGAACAGGTGCGCCGCAGCAGCGCCATCATCGCGCGCCAGGTCGCTCATATGACCGGACTCGTCGACGATCTGCTCGATGTGTCGCGCGTCACGCGTGGGCTCGTCACGCTGGCCCGAGCGCCGGTCGACGCGCGGCTCGTGATAGAGGAAGCCATCGAGCAGGTTCGCCCGCTGACGCAGGCGCGCGCGCAGCGCCTGGCGGTGCGCCTGCCCTCGCACGAGGCGACAGTACTGGGCGATAAGGCGCGGCTCGTACAGGTCGCGGCCAACCTGCTTCATAACGCGTCGAAATTCACGCCCATCGGGGGCGGCATCGAAATAAGCCTCGACATAGACGGCGACCAACTCGCGCTGACGGTGCGCGACGACGGCATCGGCATGGAGGCGGAACTGACGGCGCGCGCGTTCGACTTGTTCACGCAAGCCGAGCGCTCGTCCGACCGCTCTTTGGGCGGCCTGGGCCTCGGGCTCGCTCTGGTCAAGCATCTGGTTGAACTGCACGGCGGGACGGTGGATTGCTTCAGCGCGGGACTCGATGCGGGAAGTACGTTCGTGGTCAGGCTGCCGTTGATGCAGGCGCAGCCGGCGGCAGCCGAGCGACAAGCGGAACAAACGGACTGGGCGCCCAATGAGCGCCTCAAGCTGCTGATCGTCGACGACAATGTGGACGCGGCCGAAGCACTCGGTACGCTGCTCGCGTCGTGCGGACACGACGTCATCGTCGAACATGAAGCGCGGCGGGCGCTGGAGCGCGCGTCGCAGGAGCGTCCCGACGCCTGTCTGCTCGACATCGGCCTGCCGGGCATGGACGGCAACGAGCTTGCGCGGCGCCTGCGCGAGCGCCCGGAGACGGCCGATGCGACGTTGATCGCGGTGACCGGGTACGGGCAAGCGGAAGATCGTCACCGCAGCACGCAGGCCGGGTTCGATCACCATCTGGTCAAGCCGATCGTCATGGAGCAACTGGCGGCGCTGCTCGCGGGCATCGGCGCGAGAACCGATGATTGAGCCCGCATGCGCTGCATGCCTTTACCGCCGCGCTTGCATGGCACGTCGCGGACGCGTCTGAATGCAGCGCGCGGTAGCCTGTCGCTTGCGCGACCCGTTACGCTGTCAGGCAGCCTTTGCGGACCAGCAAAAAGCTAAAGCTTCCAGAAGCCCTGCCGTAAATTGAATGACACGTCATCGGCGCCGAGCCGGATCAATACAAGCGCGCGCCGAAAGCAGTCTTTACCGGCCTTTTTCTCAACTCTATAGAGAAGATACAGCGATGTCCGTTGCATTGGACTCACGTCATAGCGAATGGCATGAAGCGCCCGGTACGTTGGCGCGCTTTCTCGGCGATGCCATTGCAGCGGAGTGGCGACACCTGCGGCCCGGAAGCGCGACGCCAGAACGCTTTCCGTGGTCGCCCGAACTCAGTATGGGCGAAGACGGCCTCGGTCTCGATTCCATCGAACGGCTTTCCATTGCCACGTCAGTCGCGGAACTGACTCAGCTGCACGAGAGCGGACTCGACGATGCGCTCTTGGCCCAGCGCAGCTTCGGCGACTGGCTGAGCGTCGTCGCCAGAGGATTGAAGCAGTACAGCGCCCAACTGGTTTTCCGAACCTCCGGATCGACGGGCAAACCGAAAACATGCGTCCACGCATTAGCCGACCTCGAGCGCGAGGCTGAACACGTCTCCGGAATCTTCGCCGGAACGCGCCGCGTCCTCGCGGCCGTGCCAGCGCATCACATCTACGGCTTTCTCTTCACCGTGCTCTTGCCATTGAGTTTAGGTGGCATCGAGGTCATCGACGTTCGGCACGTCACGCCGTCTGCATTGCCGCGCATGATGGCATCGGGCGATCTATTGGTCAGTCATCCGGCGCATCTGGCGCTGCTTGCTCGCTTCGCAGGCTCGATTCCTCGTGGCGTAGCGGCGTTGACATCGACTGCTCCTTGCCCGCCGCAACTCGCGCAAGCCCTGATTGCCGAGGGGACGTTCGATCGCGTGCTGGAGATCTATGGAAGCTCCGAAACGGCTGGCGTCGGTGTGCGCGAGCTTCCTGCGCCGGCTTTTCAGTTGATGCCATTCTGGACGCGAGACGCCGCGGACGCCACTCGACTCATTCGCGTTGCTGAAGACGGTCGCGAAAGAAGCGTCGCGCTGCAAGACCGTGTGCAATGGATGACCGAGGACAGCTTCATCGTTCGTGGTCGAATGGACGACGCCGTGCAGGTGGCCGGCACTAACGTCTTCCCGGCGCGGGTGCGTGAAGTGTTGTTGCAGCATCCTCACGTCGCTGATGCCGCCGTCCGTTTGATGGACCCGAGCGAGGGTGCTCGATTGAAGGCATTCGTTGTTCCGGCAGCGGGTGTCGACATTGAACGGCTCTCGATCGAACTCGACCGATGGACACTGGCGCGACTGTCCGCTCCGGAACGGCCTAAAGGTTTCACGTTCGGTGAACGACTTCCTGTCAGCGACTGCGGCAAGCTCTCTGACTGGCGCGTGTAGGCCCCAACACGCGAACGCACCGCAGCCCGATTGTCGCCCACGATAAAGTATTCGAGCTTGCTGCCGTTATAGCGTGCGAATGACGATCCCTTCACGCGGAGAGAAGAATAATGATTGGCCAGTCTACTTTCAAGCATACGTTCGATTCAGTGTTATTCGACGACCTCGTCGCAGCCGGTGAGCCCGAGCTCGACGAACTCGAATTCGGAGTGATCGGATTCGACGCGACTTACGCCGTGACTCACTACAACGCTCTGGAATCATCGAGCGCGGGACTGAGCGCCACTCGCGTCCTCGGCAGACATCTGTTCGAAGAAGTCGCGCCGTGCATGAACAACTTCATGGTGGCGCAACGGTTCGAGGACGAAGCCGAACTCGACGAAGTGCTGCCGTACGTTTTGACGCTGCGCATGAGGCCGACGCCCGTGCAACTGAGGCTCATGAAGTCCAGCCGCAGCGAAACCCGCTTTCTTCTCGTGCAACGTCAGACCGGCAAGTGAACGTCATGACCACCGTGGAAGGCGCATTGGAAGCGGAGCACGAGGCGCTGCTGTCGTTCATGTATATGTCACCCATCGGCATCGTCCGGAGTGGCTTGAATGGCGATGTGGACATGCTCAATCCAGTCGCGGTCCAGTTGCTCATGCCGCTTGCCGGGCGCATGGGCGTCGGCAATGTGTTCGAGAGTCTGACCAACGTCGCGCCGGAGTTGCGCAACCTCGTGTCGAGCTTTCCGGCGGAGCGGGGTCGGGTTTGCGAGGGCCATCGAATCGTGATCGCGCCCAGTGCCGATCGCCCGATGGTCCTGTCATGCAACATCATCAAGGTCAACAGCAGTACGTTGATGATGACGCTCTCCGACATCTCGCGTCAGGTCGAGGCCGAACGACGCGCGAGACAGCATGAGTCATGGCTCGCGGGCATCTATACGAGCGTCAACGATTTCGCCTTTTTCACGCTCGATGCCGCTGGCCGCATCGACAGCTGGAATGCTTCCGTCGAGCAACTCACGGGCTTCGGCGCGGAAGAAGTGCTTGGCCATACGCTGGACCTCTTTTACGCGCCCGAGGCTGTGGATCCGTATTGCAGCCCCGAGCATATTTCGCTGACGCGCGAGGAGGGCTGGCATATTCAGGAGCGTTGGTGCGAAAGCAAGCAGGGCCGCCGCTATGCCGCGCAAATCCTGGTCGCCGTCTTGCGAGAAGATGATGCGGACATCGCAGGATATTCGGTCGTCGTACGCGACGTCTCCGAACGCAAGATTTCGAGCGACGAACTCACTCGCCTTCTCACCACCGATCATCTCACCGGCGCGGTCAATCGCGCGCATTTCTTCAAACTCGCGGAGAAGGAGCTGGCGAGAACGAGGCGACTGGGCAAAGAGTTGTCTGTCGTGATGATCGATGCCGACCATTTCAAGCGAATCAACGACACCGCCGGGCATCAAGCGGGAGACCTCGTTCTGACGCAGATCGTTCAGAAGGCGAAGGCGCATTTGCGGTCCATCGACCTGCTGGCCCGACTCGGCGGCGAAGAGTTTTGCCTGATGCTTCCGGGAACGTCTCGTGAAGAGGCGCTCGTCATCGCGGAACGCGTGCGCGCAACGATCGCGGACACCGAGATCGATACAGGCGCCGGCCCGATACGGGTGACGGTCAGCGCGGGCATTGCCTCGTTATCCGATGCGACGTCTTGCGTGACCGATTTGCTGGCCGCAGCCGACAAGGCACTGTATGCCGCCAAGGCAGCCGGTCGGAATCGCGTGGAACTCGGTTGAGGGCAGGCACTCTTTGTGCGCTTACTTTGCGCAATCGTCCCTGGCATGTCTGTTTGGTCGTCGAGGAACCTAAGAAGCTCGACGCATGAGAATGAGTGAAAATCGATGCAACGGCGTAGCGATGTCACGCCACGGATCCCAGGATAGCGTCACAACGCGCGGCGCGACAAGCGAGGAAGCGCTCTGCGAGCAGCACGTGGAAGAGGCTGTCGAGTCTTCGGCCGACTCGGTGTCCGCGAACGAAGCATTGATGGAGTTTCTCTATCGGGCGCCGATAGGGCTTCTTCAAATCTCGGCACTCGGGGTGATCGAGATGATCAACCCGATGTCGGCCCGCTTGCTGATGCCGCTGTCGCCGGATGGCAACCTCGTCAACCTGTTCGACGTGCTGGAGACGATCGCGCCGCAATTCCGGCGAATGGTCCAGGAATACGAGGCGCCTGCCGGACCGGTTTGCGATGCGGTACGCATCACGGTTCCGCATTCTTCCAGAAGCACGATTGCCCCTCAGGTCTTGTCGATCAGCTTGCTCAAGCTCGACCGTAACCACCTGATGGCCATGGTGAGCGACGTAACGCTGGAATCGCAGCGCGAGCAGTCCATTCTGGACAAGAAGCTCGGCGAGGCCGCGCGCCGGGACAAGCTGACCATGATGCCGAACCGCACGTCGATCTGCGAGTTCATTCAGGGTGGCATGCACCATCGAAATCCGGATGAGCGCCGCAATTTCAGTGTGCTATTCATCAATTGCGATCGCTTCAAGCAGATCAACGATTCTCTCGGCCACTCCACGGGCGACGAAGTATTGGCGGAGGTCGCCAATCGATTGATGACGACACTGGGTCTGCCCGATTCGCAGAACGGCCAACATGACAGCGGCCTGCTGGCGGGTCGGCTCGGGGGCGATGAGTTCGTCGTGGTGATCGGCGAGCCGCGATCCGAATCGGACGTTCTCTCGCTTGCGGATCGGCTACTCAGTGTGTTGAGCGAACCATACCGGATCGCTGGCCAACAACTGCACCTTAGCGTGAGCATCGGGATCGTCCACTCGACCACGTCGAACGCGCACCCCGACGCGATACTTCAGGACGCGAGCATCGCGATGGTGGAGGCCAAACGTCGCGGCGGAGCGCGGCATGTGAGTTTCGAACCTTCCATGCACGAGCGCGCTGCGCGTCGGGCGCAGATGGAAAATGATTTGCGTCGTGCGATCGGAAATCAGGAGCTCTTCGTCGTCTATCAACCGGTCGTCATGCTTGCGCCGACTGCGGACCGCTGGTCGTTCCCGCCGCATGCCGCCGCTGTCGAAGCACTGGTGCGGTGGCGTCACCCGGTAAGAGGCGTCGTGCCGCCGGTCGAATTCATCGGCGTCGCGGAGGAATGCGGCCTGATCGGCGCATTGGGCGAATACGTGCTGGATACCGCGTGCCGCCAGTTCGTCGCATGGAAAAGAGAGTTGGGGCGCCTGGCCCCGCGTCTTCTGGCGGTCAATCTCTCTCGCGCCCAACTGACGGACGAAGGATTCGTCGCCTACGTTTCGCGTACGCTGCGAGACAGCGGCATGAATCCCGGCGAGCTGCAACTGGAAGTAACCGAGAGCCTCGCCGCGCAGGATGAAACCGTGCAGGCCACGTTGCAACAACTCAAGTCGCTTGGATTGACCCTGGCGCTCGACGACTTCGGCACCGGTTATTCCTCGCTTTCGAGCCTGCACCAGCTACCCGTGGCTACGGTGAAGATTGATCGATCCTTTGTCAGCCAGGCAGTGCAGAGCGCGCATCATCGCGTGCTGATCGAAGCAACGGTGCGCGTGGCGGCGAGCCTGAACATGAGCACCGTTGCGGAAGGAGTCGAAACCGAGGCGCAGGCATCCGTGGTCCGCTCGCTCGGCTGCGAGAAAGGGCAGGGCTATCTGTTCAGCAAGCCGATCGTGTCGGAGGATCTCGTCAGTTGGCTGAAGAGCAATGACGCGTGACGCGACACGTTGATCGCCAGTGGCTTCTCCTCGCGCCCACTCTGTACTCACTGCTTCAATAAGCGCTTGTCACGCCTCTCTGGCGATGCTTTGCTTCTCGCCCGCTTAACGCCTAAAACAGGAATTGTCGGGCGATGTGATGCCCGCCAGTTCAACCGCAGGGGAGGCGCAAGTGAGCTATCAACTGATGGGAAGCATCCTCGAAGTGTGCGAGTGCAAGATCCTGTGCCCGTGCTGGGTCGGCGAAGATCCGGACAGCGGCACGTGCCGTAGCGCGCTCGCCTATCACTATGACAGGGGCGTGATCGACGGCGTCGATGTCTCCGGCAGGACGGTCGCGTTCGCCGCGTTCATTCCCGGCAACGTGCTGAAAGGCGGCTGGCGCGTCGCGATGTTCATCGACGATCAGGCGAGCGACGCTCAGTTCGATGCGCTTGCGAGCGTGCACCGTGGCGAGCGCGGCGGACCGCTCGCGGACATCGTGAAGCTCATCGGCGAGATGGTGTCGGTACAACGCGCGCCGATCGAGTACGCGGTGGCCGAAGGCCGGGGCAGAATGAAAGTCGGGGACGTGGTGGAAGCCGACATGGAGCCTTATCGCGGTCCGACCGGCGAGCCGACTCAACTTGTCGAGAGCATCTTTTCGACGATACCGGGGTCGCCCGCCTTCGTCGCCAAGGCGAGTTCGTTCCGCCTGCGGTACGACGCGCTCGACCTCGATCTGAACTTGAGCGGACACAACGCCATTCAAGGATCGTTCAGCTTCTCGTCATGAAAACGCAGCCGCGCGCGCGGCTTTTCGCGCCGCTTTTCATCGCGTTGACGGCGAGCGCGTGGATCGTGCTCTGGATTTGGGACGCCGGGCCGTACGCGCGCTACCTGCACCTGGCGGACTGGAGCGACCTCGCGGGCATCGGCGCGTTGTGCCGCGCGCTGCCCGGCGCGAGCGCGGCGCTTGCGGCAATGCTCTACAGCGCCGCATGGCTCGTGATGATCGCCGCGATGATGCTGCCGACCGCCTTCCCGCTCTTCGACGCTTTCGCGCGCATGACCGTTGCGCGTGAAGACAGGCGCGCGCTGATTGCCTTGCTGATCGCCGGTTATGCGGCCGCGTGGGCGATCTTCGGTCTGCTCGCGCACGGCTTCGACGCGGCGCTTCATGCGCTCGTGGCACGGTCGCCGGCGATGTTCGCGCACGCCTGGCTCGTCGGGGCGGCGATTGCCGCCGTCGCGGGGCTCTATCAGTTCAGCGGGCTCAAAGAGCGGTGTCTCGACAAATGTCGCTCGCCGCTCATGTTCATCGCCGGGCACTGGCGCGGCCGGAGCGCGCGCCGCGAGAGCTTCATGCTGGGCGCGAGTCACGGCGTCTTCTGTGTCGGCTGTTGCTGGGCGCTGATGCTGGTGATGTTCGCAATCGGGACCGCGAGCGTCGGATGGATGCTGGCGCTCGGCGCGATCATGGCCGCGGAGAAGAACCTTCGCGCGGGCAGGCGCATTGGCAAGCCGCTCGGCGTCGCGCTCATCGCGTGGTCCGCGTGGCTCGTCGTGCAGCACGCGATCATCGCATGAGGTGGTAGCGGCTTCACACGCGAGTTGACCGGCGCAGGCGGGGAGCCGGTGCATGGGAAAGTCGATCAAATTGCTCTAATCACCGACAATCACGCAAGCCATCCCTATTCTCGCGTTGAAAGGACCGTCAATGCATGTTCGCCAGCTCACTCCATCCGACGCGTCATCATTCGTCTCTCTGCGGCTTGCCGGACTGAAGGAGTGTCCTGCCTCATTCGCTTCCAGCTATGAAGAGGAAGCGAGTCGCTCGCTGCATGAGGTCGAGAAGCAACTCGCAGCGGAGCGAGGCCAAAGCGTATTCGGCTCCTTCGATGGAACCCGCCTGGTCGGCGTCGCGGGCCTCGGACGCGAGCACCCGCGAAAGCTGAGTCACAAGGCGTTTGTCTGGGGCGTCTATGTCGCGCCGGACATGAGAGGCCGAAGCATCAGCAGAGCGCTCATTGTCGAACTCATCGAGTTCGCGCGGCTTACGCCTGACACCACGCAAATCAACCTCACCGTTAACGCGAACAACGAGTTCGCCATCCGGCTATACGAGTCATTGGGCTTCGAACCCTTCGGACTAGAGCGAAACTCGTTGTTGGTTGACGGATGCTTTCACGACGAGATGCACATGTCGCTGAAAATCGATCGCCGGACCGCGTCGTAGGACGCCAGGATGAAGCGGCAATCGCGCATCGACTTCAATCGCGAAGCCTAGGCAGCCGCTTCCTCACCGACCTGTAACGCGCCGAACCTCTCGGACACCTTTTGAGCGAGGTCGATGAGTCGATAGCTGATCCGGTTCGGCTCGATCATCGTTACGATTTGGTACGTGCCGCCCGTTTCAGGGTCGAAGGCTCGCGAAATCTGCGTGGCGTCGGTCGGCCCCGACATGGTCAGCACAGCGTCTACCGCAAACGCGAGCGTGAGCCCGTCGACCACGACCACCAGCGCCTGCGGCGGCTCAGAACGCTCGATGTCGCTGCCCGCCGCCAAGTTTAGGTTCACGAGCTCGACGAAGTCATTGCGCCAGTCGATCAGTCCAAGGCTCGCCGGGTCTACGCCGCCGCGCACTTCGACCTTGGGATTCGTCACGATCCCGGCCACGTGTTCGATGTTCGTCGCGTAAGGACGTCCCGCCACCGAGAAGACAATGTAGGAACCGGTATAGGCCGCTGCCGCGTTCACCGTGGCCGAAGTCTTCTGCGTAGCTGCGGTGCGCGGTAGATGCATCAGGCGTCCGCTGCTGGAAAGCGCTTCCGGGTTCAGAACCAGCGCCGTTCTGCTTCGAGAGGTACCGATAGCGCCGAAGAAGAAGCCGGGTTCGGCAAAGGCAACGGGCGACACCGGCCGTATGTCCTTCGGCGCCAGCAGTACCAGTTCTGAAAGCTCATCAACGGCGAAACCGGTCACGCGGTCACCGTGTGCGAGGACGAGCAGATACTTGCCTTGCCCCGTTTCGCGCTGGGGAAGGCCCAATACCGCAGGAAGGTCCATCACGGCGAGGTCCGCCCCCAACCAGTGCGCGACACCCAGAAATGTGGTGTTGCCCGGACTCGGCTGCTGAAGCTCGGGCATGGGAATGACACATCGGACGGCGAGCGCGTCGACGCCGAGCAGGTGCTCGCCGCAACGTACGATCGCGTGCTGTCTACGTCGCGACTTCTCATCCTCGTTCGAGCTAGCTCGTGGGCTTCCAGAGTCGCGCGGCCGAACCGCCTTACGAGCAGCCCTTCCCGCCGTTGCTTCGTACAACGTATGAATGTTCGAAATTCCGATGAGGGACGACGGGTCTCCGAGCGCGGCCAACACAGGAAAGAGGCCCGCTGCGGATTCATGGTCTGGCGCGAGCGTAATCAGGCTATCTCGGTCGATTGCTTCGGTTTTGCCGACTGCATCGACTTCTATACCGAACACGGCGTCGCCCTGGCGCAGAACGATGACGTGTCTCGCTGGCTCGTGCGCGGTCTCATCGGGGCAGATAAGTGCGTAGGTATCGAGCGTGGCAACGGCGTCGCCGCGCAGCAGGAAATATCCCTTCATGCTGGCCGGCTGACCCGGAATCTGCTGGTAGGCGCAAGGCGCTTCCACCGCCTCCACGATGTGCTCGACCGGGATCCCGAAGCGGATCGAGCCGACCTGCACGACGCCGACAACAAGGGCTGACGAATCCATCATTGCGTCTGGCGGGACAGCGCGGCCACGGTGGAAGATGAACGAACCGCCGCTTCGCCGCCCGTTACCAGCGTAAGCTCGCGCAACAGTTCGGAAACGGTACGCGTGGCGGTTGCCTGCTTCTCGGTTACCTGATGGATTCCGGCGATGGTCTCGGTCGTACGGTTCACGCCGGCGCGAATACGGTCGAAGCCGTTGGCTGCGCGTCCCGACGTTTCGCTCCCGGTCTTGATGCGATGCACGGACTCGTCGATGTGGCGACGAATCTCGTTGGTCGCCTGCGAACAACGCTCGGCCAGCCGACGCACTTCGCTCGCGACGACGGAAAAGCCCAGTCCATGCTCGCCTGCGCGCGCCGCTTCGATGGCTGCGTTGAAGGCGAGCATGTTGGTCTGCGTGGCGATCTCGCTGATGACCTTCACCACTTCGCTGATACCGGCGGAGGACTGCTCGATCTCCTTGATCGCCGACATCGATTCAGCCAGCGTACGGCCGCCCGTATCCGCCTCGGCCTGCGTTTCGGTCGCGACTGCCGTTGCCTCGCGCGTGCGCGTGGCGATGCCGTCGATGGACTGGGACAGCTCGTCGATCTTCTCGCTCATGGCGATCAGACTGGCCTGCATCCGGCGCTCGCGCTCCACTTGCGCGGTGATGTCGCTCGCATACTTCACGATCTTGTAGGGCCGTCCGGACTCGTCGAGCACGGGGTTGTACGTAGCCTGAAGCCACACGCGGTATCCGTGCTTGGAGACGCGCTCGAAGCGCCCGGCATGATAGTCGCCGCGGCTCAGTCGCGCCCAGAAGTCGCGGTATTCGGCCGTCGCAGTCGTTTCGGGATCGCAGAACATCCGGTGATGCTTGCCGACGATCTCGCGCAGCGTATAGCCGATCGCATCCGTGAAGTTCTGATTGGCGGCCAGAACGTTGCCTTCGAGGTCGAACTCGATCACCGCATTCGCGCGGTCGATGGCGGCCAGCCGGCCATCTCGTTCAGCGACGCCGCGTTTGAACTCGGTGATGTCGGAGGCGAACTTCACGATCTTGATGAGCCGGCCGTCCGCGCTATAGATCGGGTTGTACGTCGCCTGAATCCACACCTCGCGGCCGCCCTTCGCGATGCGCTTGTACTGCCCAGCGTCATACTCGCCGCGCCCGAGCTTTTCCCAGAACGAGCGATAAGCGTCCGTATTGAGGTACGACGGCTCGCAGAACATCCGGTGATGCTGGCCCTTCACTTCTTCGAGGCTGTAGCCCATCAGATGAAGGAACAGGTCGTTCGCCGCAAGGACGTGGCCATGCAGATCAAACTCGATGACAGCTTGAGCGCGCTCCATCGCCCGCACCTTGCCGGCGTGATCGTCGGCGAGCGTGCGCGCGCCGGTAATGTCGGTGGCGACCTTCACGATCTTCTGGACATTGCCGCTTTCGTCGAGGACAGGCGTGTACGAGCCGTGAATCCAGACTTCCGAGCGCGTCTTGTTCAGGCGTCTGAACTCGCCGCTCGCTTCGCGTCCGGACGCGAGCATGATCCAGAAGTCCTGGTATGCCTGACTGTTGGCGTATGCGGCGTCGCAGAAGATGCGGTGGTGGGATCCGACCACCTCATCGGCCCGGTAGCCCATCAACGTCAGGAAGTTGGCATTCGCGCGCAGAATCACGCCGTCGGGCGAGAATTCGACGACGGCTCGCTCTTTCTCTGTGGTGGCCCACAAGGAGCGCAATTCCGCGAGGGGCTTCTGACCGGCTGCTGCCGCGTTCGACGCGCATACGGTGAGGGAGGGTTCGGCGTTCGTGTTCATGGTTCGAGTCTTTCCAGAGCGTGCTCGATGGCTGTCAGGGCTTAGGCGGGTCTTAGGCTCTTGTTAGCGGCACCATGACGGCCGATCTTTAGCCGTATCGCGGAAAGCAAGCGCTCAAGTATGCGTCGGGTTTTGCCGACAAGACATCGATCAAAGACCTATCCTTAGCCCAACGAGTAACGATGTCCGAGTATCCAGTTTTATATAACGAAGAAGACAGACTTGATGCAGTCGCGCAATGCGGCTTGCTCGACACGCCCGACGATCCCCGGCTCGACCGCATCACGCGACTTGCGGCGTACGTCACGGCGTGTCCGATCGCGCTCGTGTCGATCGTTGCCGCGCACCGGCAGTGGTTCAAGTCGCGGCACGGGCTCGCGGTCAGGCAAACGCCCCGTGATGTCGCCTTCTGCAACTATGCGCTCGTCGAGCCGGGCATTTTCGTGGTCGAAGACGCAACGAAAGATGATCGCTTTCGAATAAACGCACTCGTGACGGGCGACCCGGGCATCCGGTTCTATGCGGGCATCGCGATCACCGGGGCGAGTGGCCACCGTTTGGGCACCTTATGCGTGATCGACAAGTCTCCTCGGGCGCTGTCGCCTGTTCAGAAGCGCTTGTTCGAGGATCTCGCGGGCTGTGCCGCCGACATTTTGCGCGTGGTCGAAGCCGAGATGACCGCGCGGTAAGAGAGCGGCAATCGATCGACGAAGCAAAGCGCGGCAGTCTCATAGACGGCGCGCGCTTGTCGCGCGGCTGATACGCTACGTCTTTCGCCCAAAGGAAGGACCGCCGTGTTGAAGATCGATCCCGCCCGCCTCATGAACGACCTCGAGCACCTGCGCAGCTTCGGCGCGAGGGGTACCGGCGTCGTGCGTCTCTCGCTGTCGCCGGTGGATATGGACGCGCGCCGCTGGCTGGCGCAGCGCATGAACGAGGCCGGGCTCGATGCATCGATCGACGGCGTGGGCAACGTATTCGGCCGCTCGCGCAATGACGGCCCGGCGTTGCTGATCGGCTCGCATACCGACACGCAACCGACCGGCGGCTGGCTCGACGGCGCGCTCGGCGTGATCTACGGCCTCGAAATCGCCCGCGCGCTTGGCGAGTGCGACGCGACGCGCCATCTCGCTGTGGACGTCGCGTCGTGGATCGACGAGGAAGGCACGTTCTCGGGCTTTCTGGGCAGCCGCAGCTTCGTCGGCGAACCCGTCGACGAGGCGATTCGCAGTGCGCGCAATCGCGAAGGCGTTCTGCTCGGCGACGCGCTTGCACAGGCCGGCATCGCGGACGCGCCGCGCGCACGCATCGACCGCGCGCGTCACAAGGCGTATATGGAGCCGCACATCGAGCAGGGCGGCCGGCTGGAGGCGCATGGCCATGCTATCGGCGTGGTGACGACGATCGTCGGCATACGCGAGCTCCGGGTGCGCTTCACGGGGCAGCGCAATCATGCGGGGACGACGCCGATGTCGATCCGCCGCGACGCGGGCGCGGGGCTCGTCGCGTTCATTGCGCGCATGAACGACGCATTCGAGCGGCTTGCCGATGCCGATACCGTGTGGACGGTCGGCCGCATCGATCTCGATCCCGGATCGTTCAGCGTGGTGCCCGGTTCGGCCGACATGTACCTGCAATTCCGCGACGCCGACGCGCAACGCCTCACCGCAATGGAAGCCGCGCTCGCCGAGCTGATCCGCGACTTCAACGCGCAAGAGAAGGTGAGCGTCGAGATACGCGACATCGAGCCGCCTGAAGAACCCGTTACGATGGACGCGGCGCTGCAGGCCCACCTCGCGGATGCAGCGGAAGCGCTCGCGCCGGGCCAATGGGAGCGCATGCCGAGCGGCGCGTCACACGACGCGCAGGTGCTGGCGCATCATCTGCCCGCATGCATGCTGTTCGTGCCGAGCATCGGCGGAGTCAGCCATGACTTCATCGAGGATACGGCTCAGGCGCACATCGTACTGGGTTGCGAAGTCGCGGCGCATGCCGCAGCGAAGATTCTGCAAGCATTGCGGGGATAGGCGGCTGAGAATGCGGCGTGGCTGATTCACGCGCGTCGGGGCACGAGCAATGAACCAGCGCAAGCCCGGTTAGAACCCATACACCTCACCCGGATTCCCCACAAGAATCTTGCGCCGCCCTTCGTCCCCCGCGACGAGCTCCATCGCCCAGTCGAGCATCTGCGCGTCCTCAGGCACGGGCCGCACATTCGGATGCGGCCAGTTCGATGCCCACAGTCCCCGCTCCGGATACCGCGACGACAGATCGCTCACGAGCCACGCCACGTCGTCGAATGCGGGCGGACCGACGCGCGAACTCTCATACGGCGCGGACAGCTTGATCCAGCAACGCCCGCCATCCAGCAAACGGGACAGCGACGCGAAGCCTTCGCTCTGCGGCGTGACAGGCGCGAGAAACTTGCCGAGATGGTCGATCACGAGCCGGGACGAAAGACGCGACAACATCGGCTCATAGCGCGGCAACGCATGCCCGTCGAGTTGCAGATCGATGTGCCAGCCGAGTGGCGCGATGCGCGCGGATATCTCCGTCAGCGCGTCCCACGGCAAAACGCCGCCCGGGAGCATCATGAAGCGCACGCCACGAATGCCCGCCTCATGCAAACGCTGCAATTCGTCTTCGCCGACATCCGGCGGCACGACCGCGACGCCGCGCGCCCCGCTACCCAGTTCCGCTATCGCCGCAAGCGTGCAGCCATTGTCGAAGCCATAACCGGTTGGCTGCACGACGATCGCGCGGGACAGGCCGAGCGCGCGCTGCATTCGCGCATACGAGGACGCAGGCGCCGGTGGCGGAATGAACGTCGCGCTCGCGGCGAGCGCATAGCCTTCTTCGTACACGTGAATGTGGCAATCGCACGCGCCGTCGAAAGTGAGCGGCGACTTCATCGCGCATCCGCCGGAACGTCGATGCCCGCGTGGCCCCAGCGCGCCAGCCGGAACGCGTGCGCCGCATTCACCGCGCCGACCGGCATGCGACCGTTGAACAGCGCTTCGGTCTGGGCGACCGTCTCCATCGACTGATGCTCGATCGCGCCCGGCGTCAAGCCACCGACATGAGGCGCCGCGATCACACGCGGATGCGCCGCCAGCCGGGGCGATGGCATCTGATCCGGCGCGCGCCCGACATCGAGCGCGCATCCCGCGATGCGTCCGCCCTCCAGCGCGGCGAAGAGCGCGGCGTCATCGACCAGTTCACCGCGCGCCGCGTTGATGAAATACGCGTCGTGCTTCATCGCGGCGAAGGCGCGCGCATCCATCAGATTCGCGGTCTGCTCGTTCGCGGGCGCGAGACAGACGACGAAATCGGCCTGCGCGAGCAAGGCGTCCAGATCGACCGCGCGCACGCGCGCATCGTCGATTCGCGCGTAAGGATCGGACACGATCACGCGCATGCCGAACGCGAGCGCAAGCTCGCACAAGTAGCGCGATATCTGTCCGTATCCGATCACGCCGAGCGTGCTGCCCCGCAATTCGCGGCCCATCTGCGGCACGGGCGCTTCGTTGCGGTGATACGCCGACGCATACGCGGTCGTCGAGCGCGCGAGATCGAGCATTGCGCCGATCACCCATTCGGATACCGCCGGCACGAAGCCCGCGCTCGCCTGCGTGACGAGCACGCCATGTTCGCTGGCAGCATCGACATCGACAGTGCGAATATCCACTGCGCAGCGCACGAACGCCGCGAGCTTCGGCAGCGCCTCGAACAACGCGCGCGGCGCAGGCGTCTGACGATACGCGATGACGACATCCGCATCGCGCGCCTTGTCCGCGAGTTCGGCCGTGCTCAGCTCGCGGTCTTCGGGGTTGTAGGCGGCATCGGCGATCTTCGCCAGCGCCGCCGCCGCGCGGGCGCCGAAATAATGGTCCAGCATGTGCCGGGGGTGACTCACGAATACCTTGTTCATTTTCTGGTCCTGGATTGCTTCGTTACCGGCCTGGCGCTGCCCGGCGGCGCTACCGATTCCCGTTCGACGAGCGTGATCTCCGTGAACAGCGCCTGCTCCGATGCGGGCATCGGCTCGTCGTGCGCGCGCATCACCCGTTCGACCATCGCGGCGGCCATCGCCGGAACCGGAAGCTGCACGGTGGTGAGCGCCGGGTTCGAGATCGCCGCCAGAAAGTGCCCGTCCATGCCGACGATAGACACGTCCTCGGGCACGCGCAGCCCCGATTCGCGCAAGCCCGCCATCAGACCCAGCGCCATCAGGTCGTTGACCGCGACGATCCCGGTCGGGCGCTCGTCGTCGGCCGCCAGTCGACGCGCAAGCGCGCGGCCGTTCTCGGCGATCATCGAGTCGCCGTACTCGTTGACCGGACCGCTGTCGAGCACCTGCGCGCGCCCGGACAGGCCCGCTTCGCTCGCAGCGGCGAGAAAGCCGTCGATCTTGTCGCGCCGGCTCATCGTCATGCCGGTCAGCGTCGCGAACGCAAGCCGCGTGTGGCCCTGTCCGATGAGATGACGTGTCGCCATGCGCGCGGCGCCGAAGTTGTCGGGCGTAACGTGATCGACGCGCGTGGCTTCGCCTTCGGTCGCGCGGCGGTCGTAACTCACGACGACCATCCCGCGTCCGGCGGCGGTTTCCAGATGGCGCTCATTGGCGAGCGATGAAATCACGATCACGCGGCGCACGCCCTGCGAGAGCAGGTCCTCGAAGAACGAGGCTTCCTTCCCGGGATCGCGATACGTGTTGCCGATCATCACCCGATAGCCGTAACGCTCCTGCGCATAAGTTTCCACTTCGCGCGCGATATAGCCGTACATCGGATTGGCAATGGACGGCACCAGCAGTCCGACGATCGGCGTCTGCCCGGTCTTGAGCTGACGCGCCAGCGTACTCGGGCGATACCGCAGCGTGCTGATGGCGGCCTGCACGCGGGCGAGTGTTTCCTGGCGCATCTGATCGATGCGGCCGTTGAGCACGTTCGACACGGTGCTCACGGACACGCCGGCTTCGCGGGCCACATCCTGAATGGTGCTCATAGCGTTGACTTCTACCGGCTACAGGCCGAGCCGGGTCGGCAACCAAAGTGAGAAAGACGGCACCAGAACCAGCGCCACCAGTGCGATGGCCAGCACCAGCAGATATTTGACCATGGGACGCGCCACCGCCTTCATGTCCGTGCCGGTGATCGCGCAGGTGGCGAACAGGCCGAGACCGACGGGCGGCGCGAAGAGGCCGAAACCCATCGCGACGACGATGACCGTGCCGAAGTGCAGCGGGTTGATGCCGAGTTGCGTCGCGATCGGCGTGAGCAGCGGCCCGAAAATGATGAGCGCGGGCGCGCCTTCCAGCACCGCGCCGAACACAATCATGATGAGCACCGAGAGCAGCAGGAACATGGTCGGGCCATACTGATGCGCGAACGCGATCATCGAATCGGACACGAGCGCGGGAATCTGCTCGATGGTCAGCGCGAACGAAACGCTGGATGCGGCCGCCACGATGAACAGAATACTGCTCGCCATCGATGCCGAGCGCACGAACACGCGCGCGATCGATTTCGGCGTCAGTTCGCGAAATGCGAGCCAGCCGACAACGAGGGCATAGACCACGGCGAACGCCGATACTTCCGTCGACGTCGCGATACCCGAAGTCACGCCCTTGCCGATCATCGCGATCATGACCAGTGCGACGAGCGCGCCGCCCAAGAGCGGCAGCCACGCGCGCGGGTTCGTCAGGGCATCGGCGAGGTTGATGCGCCGGCCGCAGATCACGGCGACGATCGCGAGCGCCACGGCGAGCACCGCGGCCGGCACCACGCCTGCGAGAAACAGGCCGGCGATCGAAATGTTCGCGACGAAGCCCATGATGATCATGTTGACGCACGGCGGGATGGTTTCCGCCATCACGGCGCTGCAGGCGAGCAGCGCGGCCGCTTCGTTCGGGTCTTCGCGGCTCTGGCGCACCGCGGGCATCACCACGCCGCCGACCGCCGCGATATCCGCCAGTTTCGAGCCGGACACGCCGGAGAAGAACGCGGTCGCCATGATCGTGATGAGGCCGAGTCCGCCGCGTACCCGCCCGAACATGCGCAGCAGTAGTTCGATCAGTCGCGACGACATGCCGTTCGTTTCCATCAGAAGGCCGGCAAGCACGAAGAACGGAATCGCAAGCAGTACGAAATGATCGGTGCCGGCCATGACCTGCTGCGAATACACGAGCATCGGCAGGGACGGTTCGGCGAGGAAGTAGAGCAGGGCCGAGAAGGCGAGCACGAAGCCGATCGGCACGCCGAGCACGAGTCCACCGATAAAGCCGATGGCGAGCAGCGCGCCGGGCTTCGCCGCATGACCGGGTACGAGGACGTTCCACGCAAACACCGCCGCCGCGATCGCCATGCAGCCGAGCAGCGTGCCGAGCACGAGTCGGCGCGTGCCGTTCAACGCATGCGCGAGGGCGAACACTGTCATGAACAGGCTGCCCGCGACGAGCGGATACACGTTGATCCACGCGGGCAGACCGCTCGGCGTCATCTGCCCGTATGAATCGACGAGCAGCAGACACGACGACACGCAAAGATTGGCGGCGACGCCCGCGATCACCCAATGGCCGGCATGCACGAGCGCCGGTTGCCAGCGCTTGGGCAGCATGCCGCGAAACAGATCGACGCCCACGTGCTGGCTGCGCCCGAGCACGGTGGCCGCGCCGAAGAAGACCAGCACGATCATCAGCGCGCGGGCGACTTCCTCGGCCCAGTCGAACGGGTCGTGCAGGAAGTAGCGATAGATCACGGACAGAAACACCACGAGCACGTCCGCCGCGAGCACAGCCGCGCACAAATATTCGATGCCGCGCATCAGGCGCACGAGACCGCGCGCAAGCGCAGTCTCGCGGCCGAAGTCCGGCGCGGCGAGCGTGGCTTCGGGGCCGGGCGTCGCGGAGAAGGTGGTCATGGCGTCGTTCCTCCGTTCAGGCCCGGGCCGAAGCGATGGCGGTGAAAAGCGGCGCGGTCGCGGGATATTGCTTCGCGAAGCTCGCGTACAACTGCGTCTGCATTTCCTTGCGCGCGGTGTCGCGATCGGCCTGCGACATCGGATAGAAGGTCATGCCGCGCTTCTTGAGTTCCTGCTCGGCGCTGGCGGCGGTCTGGATGGCCGCGACGCGCTGCTTCGCGGTGGCGTCCTGCGCGGCCTTCTGAAACGCGGGACGCAGGTTCTCGGGGATCTTCGCGAGCGCGCGGCGGCCCATCACGACGACGAGCGGGCTGAAGACGTGCTGCGTCTGCCAGCACGACTTCACGACCTCGTCGTACTTGCTGGCGAGCACGGTGGCGCAATCGTGCTCGAAGCCGTCGACGACGCCCGTCTGCGCGGCCATGTACAGCTCGCCGATGGGAATGGGCGTCGGCACGGCGCCCATCAGCTTGAATGTTTCCATGAACGCGGGCGTGGGCAGGACACGCAGCTTCACGCCCTTGATGTCCGCGAGCGATTGTGTCGGCTTCTTCGTGAAGACATTTCGGCCGCCGAAGGAATAGCCCCACGTGACGACGGAGCAGCCGGCGCGCTGTTGCAGCATGCTGTCGAACGACTTGCCGACGCTGCCGTCCATCGCGCGGCCGACGTGGTCGAAACTGTCGAACACGTAGCCCAGGTCCAGCATGCCGAGCTCGGGCAGCACGGTCGCCCAGATCGACGAGCCGGTGACCATCATGTCCACGGCGCCTACCTTGACCTGCTGCACGACGTCGCTTTCCTTGCCGAGCTGGTTGTTCGGGAAGTAGTCGATGCGAATCTGGTCGCCCACGCTCGCCTTCAGGTTCGCGGCGAGATTCTGATACCAGACATAGTGCGCGGCGTTCTCGTTGGCGGGCATCGAAGACGACAAGCGCAGCGCGACGGCCGGCTGCGCGCGCACGATGGCGGGAAAGCCCGCGCCCGCCGCCGCGAGCGAGGCGGCCGAGGCCGTCTGAAGGAACCGTCGCCGGGAAATCGAATGCATGGTGTGTCTCCTGATTGCCGCGTGAGCGCGGACGAGTTTGCGCGCATGCGAGCGTCCGCCGCGCGGCTGTATCGATTTAGTGTATCGATACAGTAGGCGACGGGTCGTCCAACGGTCAACCGCGCGTTTTCCCGTAGGCTCATCCGTTGGACCGACTGCGTTCGCCCTGAATCACCCGCGACACGCCGCAACGGACTGCGACATTGGCCAACCCGAGCATGCAAACGACTCGGCGTTTTCACCTAGTTGACTCGTCCGCGCACTCTGCCCAAACTGCGTTCCATGCGGTGTGATCACACATCACAAGCACAACCGGCATGCCTTTGGGAGGTCTTCTCGTGGCGACTCGCGCATCACCGGACTTACCGGCACTCGAACTGGTTGCACGAGAGACGATGGCGAGCCGCGTCTACACGCAGTTGAGGGAAGCGATCATGACCGGACGCTTCGCGCCCGGGCAGTTGCTGAGCCTGCGCAGCGTCGCCGAAGCGGTCGGCTCGTCCACGATGCCGGTACGCGCCGCGCTCACCCGCTTGCAGGCGGAAGGCGCGCTGATCGACGGACCCGGCCGCGCGCTCATGGTCCCGCCGATGACGCTCGAACTGCTCGAAGAACTCCGCGACGTGCGCATCGCGCTCGAAGGCGCGGTGGCGAAACGCGCGGCTTCGCGAATGACGCGCTCGCATCTCGCCTCGCTACAGGAGATCTTCGACGAGATGGATGTTCACGTAGAAGCGGGCGACGTGGCCGCCTACCTGCGCAGCAACTTCAGATTTCATAGCGCGATCTACGCGCACGGCGCGAGCGAAATCACCCAGGCGACGATCCAGAACCTCTGGATGCGCATTGGTCCCTTTCTCAACCTCGTCGCGCCTGACATTCCTCACATGCGCCGTTCGATGGCCGCGCATCGGCATATCGTCGAGGCGCTGTGGCGCGGCGACGGCGAGGGCGCGCGCGCCGGCATCGAGGAGGACATCGGCGACGCCGCGGCCGATTTGCAGGAACGCCTGCAAAGCGCCACGAGCGACGAAGCAAGCGACGACGGCGGCGGCAATCTGGCGCAGGCCTGAATCGAAGAAGATTCGTACAACGAATGAAAACAAACGGAGACGGACAATGACGGTTCTGCAGATGCTGAAACCGCACGCGGGCTTGCGCGTGCTCATCACCGGAGGCGCATCGGGCATCGGGCTCGTGATTGCGCGGGCGTTCGTCGATGCAGGGGCGCGCGTCCACGTTTGCGATGCGAGCCAGCAAGCGATTGACGAACTCGCCCACGCCGAAGCGGGCGCGGAGTTGAATCCGATCACGGCGACGCTCGCGGATGTCTCGGATCGCGACGCGGTGGAGCGCGTGTTCGCGGACGTGCAAACCCAGCTCGGCGGGCTCGATGTGCTCGTGAACAACGCCGGCATTGCCGGGCCGACCGGCGGCATCGACGAGATCGACGTCAAAGCGTGGGAAGACACCGTCGATGTCAATCTGAACGCGCAGTTTTACTTCGCGCGCCGCGCGGTGCCGCTGCTGCGCGAAGCGAGGGAAGGCGGCACGATCATCGCGCTGTCCTCGGTGGCCGGGCGTCTCGGCTACGCCTTCCGCACGCCGTACGCCGCGACGAAATGGGCCGTGGTCGGCATGACCAAGAGCCTCGCGATCGAGCTCGGTCCCGACAACATACGCGTCAACGCAATCCAGCCGGGCATCGTGAAGGGCCCGCGCATCGAGCGGGTCATCGACGCGCGCGCGAAGCAGCTCAATCTCTCTTACGAAGAGATGGAGAAGCAATATCTCGCCAAGATTTCGCTGCGTCGCATGACGACGCCGGAAGAAGTCGCGGCCACTGCGCTCTTTCTGTGCTCGCCTGCGGGCAGCGGCATCTCGGGACAGGCTATCTCGGTCTGCGGCAACGTCGAAGTTCTCTAACGCACGAGGATCCCATGGCAACGAAACGCAAGGTCATCATCACCTGCGCGCCGACCGGCGCCATTCACACGCCGTCGATGTCGCCATATCTGCCGGTCACGCCGCAGGAGATCGGCGATGCCGCGCTCGCCGCCGCCAAGGAAGGCGCCGCGATCATTCACCTTCACGCTCGCGATCCGAACGATGGCCGTCCGACGCAGGACCCCGCCGTGTTCCAGGAGTTCCTGCCGCGCATCAAGGCGGAAACCGACGCCGTGATCAACCTGACGACCGGCGGCAGTCCGCACATGACGGTGGCCGAGCGCCTGAAGCCCGCGCATCATTTTCAGCCAGAGGTGGCGTCGCTGAACATGGGCTCGATGAACTTCGGCCTCTATCCGATGCTCGATCGCTTCAAGGAGCTTAAGCACGACTGGGAGCGCAAGCATCTCGAGAATAGCCGCGATCTCGTGTTCAAGAACACGTTCGCGGATATCGAATACATCCTGACTTCGTGTGGCGCGAACGGCACGCGCTTCGAGTTCGAGTGCTACGACATCTCGCACTTGTACAACCTCGCGCATTTCGTGGATCGCGGGCTGGCGAAGCCGCCGTTCTTCGTGCAGAGCGTGTTCGGGCTTCTGGGCGGCATCGGCGCGCATCCGGAAGACCTCGCGCACATGAAGCGAACCGCCGATCGCCTCTTCGGCAGCGATTACGTCTGGTCGATTCTCGGCGCGGGCCGCAACCAGATCGCGCTCGGGTCCATCGGCGTCGCGCAAGGGTCCAACGTGCGCGTCGGACTGGAAGACTCGCTGTGGATCGAGCCCGGCAAGCTCGCCGATTCGAGCGCGGCGCAGGTGCGCAAGATCAAACAGGTGATCGAAGGGCTGTCGCTCGATATCGCGACGCCCGCCGAAGCGCGCCAGATGCTGCAACTGAAGGGCGCGGACAACACCAACTTCTGACCGGGAGCGCATCGTGAGCGCGAAGCTGAAAGTCGTCGCGATGCCGACGGGTTGGCTCACCGTCGATCGGTCATCGCAAGTCTATGGCCGTTACTTCGGCCAGCAAATCAAGGTGCCGGTGTGGTCCACGGCCATCGTCGGCGCGGGCAAGAAGATCGTGGTCGATACCGGCATACACGATCCGGGCTGGGTGTCGAGCTTCGTCTGCCCGTGCGAACAGGCGCCGGAAGAAAGGCTGGAACGCGCGCTGAAGGAGTACGTCGGCTGGAGCGCGGACGAGGTCGATATCGTCATCAACACGCACCTGCACTACGACCACTCCGGCGGCAACACGCTTTTCAAGAACGCGCGATTCATCGTGCAGGCGCAGGAATGGGAGTATGCGGGCCGCCCGCTGCCGACGCAGGCCACCTATTACCAGGAGTTCCTGATCGGCCGCGAGCCGCTCGCGTACTTCCGCTGGCAGTTCGTGCACGGCGTCGCCGATATCGTGCCGGGCGTGCGCGTCGTGCCGACGCCGGGTCATACGCCGGGCCATCAGTCCGTCGCCGTGGATACGGAAGAAGGCGTGGTACTGATCGCGGGAGATTGCGCGAACTGCATGGAAAACATCGTCGATCTGGTGCCGGTCGGCATCGTGCACGAGACGCTCGCCGAGATGGGCTCGCTCTCGCGCATACGCCAGATCGCCGATTTCGTGATTCCCGGACACGATCCCAACGTCGTGCCGGGAAGCGCGGGCATCGCATTGCCGGCGAGCGCGCGCTTGCCGCATGTAGTGAAAGAGGCGTAAGTCCGAAAGCAGTCAAGAAGACAACCAGCGGAGGAAGACATGAAAGCATGGACGAATACGATCCGTCATGCGGGCCGGGCAGCGCTCGGCCTCGCGATGGCGACGGCGCTCGCGATGTCGGGAAGCGCGCACGCAGCGGGCAAATACAAGGTGTTTCTGTCGATGAGCTATGTCGGCAACGACTGGCAGACGGAAGCCGCGAACATGGTCAAGGCCATGGCGAACACGCCGGCGCTTAAAGATAAGGTCGATCTCGAAGTGCAGGTCGCGGGCACCGATGCGCAGAAGCAGATCCAGCAGATCAACTCGATGGTGCAGGCGGGCGCGAAGGCCATCATCATCTATCCGATCTCGCCGACCGCGCTGAATCGCGCGATCAAGAATGCCTGCTCGAAGGGCGTGGTCGTCGCGGCGTATGACGCCGAAGTGACCGAGCCGTGCGCGCACAACGTGAACATCGACCAGCATCAGGCCGGCACGGTGACCGCGGAATGGCTCGCGAAGACGATCAACGGCAAGGGCAACATCGTGATGATCAACGGCGTGCCGGGCACCTCGGTGGACCGCGCGCGCACCGAAGCCGCGAAGGCCGTGTTCGCGAAGTATCCGGGCATCAAGATCGTCGCGGAAGGCACCGGCATGTGGAGCCAGGCGACGGCCAAGACCGAACTGTCGAAGATTCTCGCCACCAATAGCTGGGACAAGATCGACGGCTTGTGGATGCAGGTCGGCTGCTTCACGGCGGCGTCGATGCAGCTGGACGCCGGCATCGCGGACGACAAGATCAAGCCGTGCGCGGGGGAATCGTCGAACGGGCATCGCGTGCAGATGCTGCCGCCCGGCGAGGTCAAGGGACAGGGTGCGTATCGCTCCATCGGCTACCGGTCGATCTCTTACGGCGCGCCGCCGTACTCCGGCGCGATGGCGCTCAAGATGGCTGTCGCGAAGCTCGACGGCAAGGACTTCCCGCAGCACATCACGCTGAAGCTGCCGCTCGTGGAGAACGGCCAGTCGAAGCTGTGCAAGACCGGCAGCATCGACGAACTGAAGGCGGGCTGCACGGCCTTCAGCCCGGACAAGGTGCCGCCGGGCTGGTTCGCGGACATCTACTCCGAGGACACGAAGGAAGTCGGCTTCAACGCGGCGCTCACGGGCAACCAGGACTAAAGGCGCTCATCATGAACGACGCATCTCTGGCGATCGATCTATCGAACGTGACGAAGCGTTTCGGCGCGACGGTCGCACTCGACGGTGCGTCGTTCCGCGTGAAGCGCGGCGCGGTGCACGCGCTGCTCGGCGAAAACGGCGCCGGCAAATCCACCACGGTCAAGCTGTTGTCCGGGTTGATGCAGCCGGACGAAGGCAACATCCGCGTGATGGGCGCGGAAGTCGCCATGCGCGGACCGAAGGACGCGCATCGGGCGGGCGTGCAGACCGCGTTTCAGGAAATGACGCTGGTGCGCGATCTCACGGTCGCGCAGAACCTGCTGATGTCGTATGAGCCGACGGGTCTCTTCGGGCGCATCAAGAAGCGCGAAGCGCAGCGGCAGGCGTCGGAGTGGCTCGAAAAGCTGGAACTCTCCGACGTGCGTCCCGGCGCGTATATCCGCGACCTGTCCTTGCCCGTGCGACAGAAGATCGAGATCGCGAAGGCGATCGTGCGCGGACCGCAAGTGCTGCTGCTCGACGAGCCCACGTCCGCGCTTTCCGGGCGGGACGTCGCGTGGTTGTCGCGCCGCATCGATGAACTGAAGGCGAAGGGCGTGACCTTCGTGTTCATCTCGCACCGCATGCAGGAAGTGCGCGAGTTCTGCGACAGCCTCACCGTGTATCGGAACGGTCGCGATGTCGGCGAGTTCGATGCGGCCGATATTACGGATGACGAAGTAATCAAGCTCGTCATCGGCAGATCGCTGGAAGCGAAGTATCCGCCGAAGATCGAGCCGCCCGCGCTGCGCGAAGCGGCGCCGAAGCCGCCTGCGATGGAGGCGCGCGGCGTGCGCGTCGACGGCGTGGTGACCGACTTCGATCTCGTGCTCAAGCCTGGCGAGGTGCACGGCATTGCGGCGTTGCAGGGAATGGGGCAGCGCGAGCTGTTCGAAGCGCTGTTCGGCGCGACGTACGTCGACGACGGGCAAATCCTCATCGACGGCAAGCCGGTCACGCTCACCTCCACCGCCGATTCGCTGAAGGCGGGTGTCTCGACGAGCTTTCTGCCGGAGGATCGCAAAACCGAAGGCCTGTTCCTCCGCTTGCCCGGTGGCGACAACGTGTCCCTGCCGGTCATCGGGCGTTATGCGCGATTCGGCCTCATCGACCGTAAGCGCGAGCAGGCCGCCATCCGCACGTCGCTCGCCCAGATGGAAGTCAACCCGCGCGCGCTCTATAAGCCGTGTCTGTCGTTCTCGGGCGGCAACCAGCAGAAGATCGCGATGGCGAAATGGCTGCTCACGCAAAGCCGCGTGTGGCTGATGTTCGATCCGACGCGCGGCATCGACGTCGGCACCAAGCATCAGATCTTCGTGCTGATGCGCGCTTTCGCGGCGGCGGGCGGTTCCGTGCTGTTCTATTCCACCGATGTCCCTGAGCTCGTCAACGTCTGCGACCGCGTGTCGGTGATGTATCGCGGCCGCAATGTCGGCGAGCTTTCCGGCGACGCGCTCACGGAAGAAAACGTGATGCGCAAGATGCTTTCGACTTGAGAGGTGCTTCCATGAAGGTAGCCATTGCGTCGCCCGACAGCGAGACCGTCAAGCCGGGCACGGGAACGGGATGGGGCGCGCGTCTGGACCATCACCGCGGGCTCATCATCGCGGTCGGCGCGTTGCTCGCCATGCTGGCCGCGTGGGTCGCGCTGTCCGCGACGCCGGTCGGCATGTACGACCTCGGCTCGGTCATTTCCAGCGCGACGACGCTCGCGCTCGCGGCCATCGGACAGACCATCGTCGTACTGACCGGAGGCTTCGATCTGTCGGCCTCCGCGGTCGTCTCGCTCGCGAATGTGCTTGCAGTGCGATTCGTGCAAGGCACGCCGCTCGAACAATGGATGGGCGCGGCGCTCATCATCGGAATCGGCGGCGGCATCGGGCTCGTCAACGGCGCGCTGATCGCCTGGTTCCGCCTGCAATCCATCGTCGTCACGCTCGCGACGATGTTCATGGTGCAGGGCATGACGCTCCTGATTCAAAACAAGCCGGGCGGCAGTGTCGGCGAGCAGTTCGGCGCATTCCTCACGTCCGATCTGATTCCCGAGAAGTTGCCGATGTCCGCGGGCGTCCTGATCGTCGCGTTGTTGATCTGGGCGTTCGTGAAGCGCACGCGCTTCGGCGTCGGCCTGTACGCGCTCGGCAGCGATCCGGACGGCGCGTTCGCCAACGGCATGCCGGTGACGCGCTATCGCATGGCGACCTATGCGCTCGCCGGCATGTTCTACGCGGCGGCGGGGCTGTACGTGTCGGCGCAGACCGGTTCCGCCGATCCGCTCGTGGGCCGTCCGCTGCTGTTGTCGATGTTCACTGCCGTCGTGCTGGGCGGCACCTTGCTCGGCGGCGGGCGCGGCGGCTGCGTCGGCACGGTGTTCGCGGCGATGACGCTGATGATCACCGTGAATATTCTGCTGGTGCTGAACGTATCGGCGTTCTTCACGACGATCGCGGAGGCGGTGATTCTGATTCTCGCGGTGCTCGGCGCTTCGATCGGCGAGGAATCGGCGGCGCGTGAGTCCATGCGTCACGCGGCGCAGTGGCTGAAGGCGGTGCGAACAGGCACGCGCGTCACGAGCGACGCGCGGGCGCGGCGCGTGACGTTCCAGGTGAACGACTTCCGCCCGATCGAGAACACGGAGCTCAAGGGCCGCGCGATCGGCGACTGGATCGAGCGCAATCGCGAATGGGCGAAGTATGTGCTGCCCGCCTATCTGCTCTTCATCGGCGTCGTCGCGGTGACGGGCGTCGTCTACGGGCCGGGCGTGCTGTTCAGCGCGAACTTCTACAGCAGCCTGCTCACGCTCACGCTGTTCCTCGCGATCCTCGGGCTCGGTCAGGGCGCGGTCATCCTGACCGGCGGCCTCGATCTGTCGATGCCGTGGCTCATCACGCTCTCCGGCGTGCTGCTGACGGGCCTCACGCACGGCGTCAACGGCGCGGCCGCGTGGGCCGTGCCGGTCGTGCTGGGCGTAGGCGTGCTCGTGGGGCTTTTCAACGGCATCGGCGTCGTCATGCTGGGGTTGCCGCCTATCGTCGTCACGCTCGCGGCCAACGGACTGCTGCAAGGCCTGACGCTCATCTACTGCAACGGCTCGCCGCAAGGCTGGGCGCCGTCGGCGGTCAGCGACTTCACCAATGGCAGGCTCGGGCCGCTGTCGCTCGCCGCGTGGAGCGTGCCGGTGTTTCTCGCGTTCGCGCTATTGCTTTTGCATCGCACGCCGTTCGGGCGTCGCATCTATGCAGTCGGCAACTCGCAGATCGCGGCGAAGCTCTCCGGCGTGCGCGTGGGCGCGGTCCTGATTGCCGTGTACTGCGTCTCGGCCGTGTGCGCGGCGCTCGTCGGGCTGCTGCTCGCCGGCTTCAGTTCGCAGGCCTTCCTCGGCATGGGCGATCCTTACCTGCTGCCGTCCATCGCGGTCGTCGTGGTGGGCGGCGCGCTCATCACCGGCGGACGCGGCCATTATCTCGGCGTGTTCGGCGGCGCGCTGCTGCTGACGGCGCTGGGCACGCTGCTCGCCGGAACGACGGTTCCGCCTGCGGTGCGCGACATCATCAACGGAGTGGTCGTGCTGGCTGCCGTCATCACGCTGCGCGACAAACGCGCCTGACATAAGGAGAACGAAACATATGAGCACGAGAGAGATAGCGGTGATCGGTTCGGGGCGGATCGGCCGCGCATGGGCGATCGTGTTCGCCCGCAGCGGTTTTACCGTGAAAATCCACGATGCCTCGCGAGACATGCTGTCGGGCGCGATCCCCGCCATTCGCGAGAGCGTCGAGGATTTCGCTTCCTTCGGCCTGATCGACGAGAGCGTGGACCGTATCGTCGGGCGCATCGAGGCGTGCGATACGCTTGCCGAAGCGGTGGCCAACGCGGATCTGGTGCAGGAGAACATCGCCGAGATCGTGGAAGTGAAGCGCACGATGTTCGCGGAACTCGACCGCCTCACGAAGCCCGAAGCGCTGCTCGCCAGTTCGACTTCAGGTTTGCCCGCGTCGACGTTCACGGAAGGGCTGGAGGGTCGCGCGCGGTGCCTCGTCGCGCATCCTGTCAATCCGCCGTCGCTCGTGCCGCTCGTCGAACTTTGCGGCACGCCGTGGACGTCGCAAGAGACGCTGCAACGCGCGCGCGCGATTTACGAGGAAGCAGGACAGAGCCCCGTCACGGTGAACCGCGAAATCTCGGGCTTCTTGCTGAACCGCATTCAGGGAGCGGTACTCGACGAGGCGTTGAGCCTCTACGAACAAGGCTACGCGAGCGCCGCCGATCTCGACACGGTCATGCGCGATGGGCTTGCCATGCGATGGTCGTTCATGGGCCCGTTCGAAACCATCGACCTGAACGCGCCCGGCGGCGTGGCGGATTACGCGTCGCGTTATGGCGGCACCTATCGCAGCATCGCGGATACGCGCGTGCCGTTCTCGTGGTCCGAAGAAACCATCGCGAGCCTGCACGCGCAGCGCCGTGAACAGCTCCCGGCCGACCAGATCGAGGCGCGCAGCCGGTGGCGCGATCGCCGTCTGATGGCGCTGCTCGCGCACCGGCGCGCCGAGAAGAACAAGAACGACTGACAGAACGAACCCATCAAGGAGACGACGATGCCCGAAGTACGCTTGCTGGTCGATGCGAATAATCACCTGGGCGAAGGACCGCTCTGGGACGTGCAGCAAGATCGGCTCTACTGGATCGACAGCACGGCAGCCGAAATCTACAGTTGCCGCGCGGATGGAAGCGAGGTCACGCGTTACTTCGTGCCGCATCATATCGGCTCGATGGCGTTGCGCGAGAAGGGCGGCGCGGTGGTGGCGCTCGCCAACGGTCTGCATTTCTACGACTTCGAGTCGCAGACCGTCGAGTTCATCGCCGATCCCGAATCCGACGATCCAGAGACGCGCTTCAACGACGGCAAGGTGGATCGGCGCGGCCGCTTTATCGCGGGCACGATGGCCTACGACTTCGACCGCTATTTCGCGGATCGCGGCCAGCGTTCGACGCGCAGCGGCGCGTTGTACCGGCTCGATATCGACGGCCGCGTGACGCGGCTCGACAGCGGCATCACCTGTTCGAACGGTCCGTGCTGGAGTCCGGATAACCGCACGTTCTATTTCACGGACACTTACAGCAAGGAGATGTACGCCTACGACTACGACATCGAAACGGGCGGCATTTCGAACAAGCGGCTTTTCGCATCGGCCCGGAACATGGCGGGCACCTTCGATGGCGCGACTGTCGACGAGGAAGGGTATATCTGGTCGGCGCTGGTGTTCGGTGGGCGGATCCTGCGCTTCTCGCCGGATGGAAAGCTCGATCGCGTCGTGCCGTTTCCCGTGCGCAATCTGACGAGCGTGATGTTCGGCGGCGCGAATCTCGACACGCTGTACGTATCGACCATGGGCCGGCCCATGTGGGGCATTCCGCAGAAAGAGCAGGACAAAGGCGGATTGTTCGCGGTGACGGGACTCGGCGTGAGAGGGCTTCCCGAGCCGCGCTTCGCTGGATGAATGCGGCCGGTGCGCCGGTCCAGGCGAACGGCACCGAAGGGTCTACGAAGCCAGAGCCCCGCGTCACTCGCCCGATCCGCGTACGCCGTTATTCATTGCTCGCATGAACCGGTAAACGAGCGCGGCGCGCGAGCGCACGCCGAGCTTGGCATAGATTGTTTTTACATACGTGCGCACGGTGAACTCGCTTATCTGCAAGCGGCCGGCGATCTGCTTGGTCAGAAATCCCATGCATACCAGCTGAACCACTTCCATCTCGCGCCGGCTCAGCATGCGCATGATGTCCATGCCGATCGCGCCATCGGGTCCCTTCATGGCGTCGTAATCCGGGCGCATCGGCCGCTCAGTGACGACGGCATAGCGCTGTCCTTCGAACTCGAAGCGGACGATCGGATCATTGCCGCCGCGCGACGTTACCGGCGGCTCGCTCTGATGCGCCGCGCGCGGCGCGCCCGAGCCATCGACAAGGACTCGACATAGCTTGCCTCCGAGTTCGATTGTTCCGACCTCGCGCATGCCGGCCGCGTCCGCGAACTCGACAAGCACGGCATCGTGCGGACGCCGCTGCGAATCGCAGGACGCTCTGCGCTTGTCTGAAACCGTCGCCACGAAGCGCCTCCCATCGGATCGGCTCAATCCTGACGCGAAAGCGTAAAGCCGTTCGGTAGCCGGTGATTGCCTCCGACTCCGCGTGCGCCCGCAAAGCGGTGCTCCGCCGTGTCGTCATGCGGCGGACCACGTGGCACGAGCGTCACGCGAATCCACTGGAGGCCTCACTCATCGCAGCACGAATGCAAGCGCCGAAGAAGAGTCGTTTGGATACCTTGCAATGCGATCAACGCGAATTGCGATCAGGTTACTGCCGTTATTTTTAGGTATACCGAATGTAAAAACGCAAGATATATCTCGGCTGAAAGTGCGCTACCTCATATGCGGTAATCCGTTCGCATCCGCCACTGCGCGCTAATGTCTTCTGTGTCGCTTCAAAAAGCGGGTTCAGAGGGGCGAGAGCCGACGCAGCAACCCGCATGCATGTGCCCCTTCTGACGATTGAACCGCGTGCGTAAGTTCCTACACTGCGCACATGGATCGGCTCGCGCAGTCGATGTCAGTTGCGGAGAAAGCAATGAGTGATCTCTTTGATAGCGACCTTGCAGATCAGGCCGATGCCGACAGTGCCGACGACTTGGATCCGCCCAATCAGTTCGACGAATCGGCTGACGGCATGTATGGCGACGAGGCATTCGCCGATAGCGGCGATTGTGCGACGGAGGACTGCTTCGACGGGATGTCGTCAATTGAAGCGGACGACGTCGACGACATGGCATTGTGGAACGCGTTCGAAGAAGAAGTCGCCGATGGGCTCGACGCCGCAAGCGACGACGAATTCATCGGCCGTTTGCTCGGCGGCCTCGGGCGCGCGGCGGGTCTGGTGAGCCGCGGCATGGGGAGCGCGGCGGGCGCCGCAGGCAGGATCGGATCGTTCGCAAGCCGAGCGGGCGATATCGCCGGCGGCGTGGGACGCGCGGCGCGTGTGGTCTCGCCCGCTGCCGAAACGGCCGCGCGGCTTGCGCGCTTGCTGGGAGCGCCCGGCGCAGGGAGCGTACTCGATCAGGTAAGCCGCGTCGCGCAGGGCGTCGGGTCGGCCGCGGGGCGGGCGCAAAGTATCGCCGGATCGCTCGGCCAGACCGCGAGCGGCGCGCAGGGACTGTTCAGCCAGATCGGCCAACTGCTGGGACAAGGCAACAGCGCCGACGATGCGTTCAACGCAGTCATGGACCTCTATCTCGAAGATGGCCTCGACGAGGCTCTGCCCGCCGCAGTCGCACTCGCGGCGCGCGCGGCGGCGCGGGGGCTCGGTTATCGCAATGTCGCGCAGTTATCGGAGGCGGGCCGCCGTGCGCTCGTGCGCGGCGTCGCCGCGGCGGCGCGTGAACTCGCGCGGCGGCGCGGACCGCAGGCCGTGCGCACGCTGCCGAGGCTTTCAGAATCGGCGGCGCGCGTGGCTCAGCGGCAGGTGCCGACGCCGCAGCAGGCGGTGCAGGTGCTGCGCCGCGGTCTGCCGCGGGCGGCGCAGCGGCTCACCCAGCAGCCCGGCCTGGTGCGCCGCCTCACGCGGTCGCCGCGAGCGAGGCCTTCATCCGCCGGACCGCTCGCGCGCCCCCGTTCGCTCGGACGCGGCCTGCCTGGCGTCGGTCGCGGGCGGACCCGAACCATCCGGATCAGCGGGCCGGCGACGCTGACCATCACCCCGCGCTGAGCGTTGTCGAACAGGGAGCACATCATGGATCGCTTCGAAACCGATGTAATGGACGATTTGATGTACGAAGCCGCGGAAGGCCCGTCGCATCATTCGATGGACGCCTACGACGAGGGCGACGAAGACGGCTACGGCGAAGGCGACTTCGCCGACGAGGGCGACGATGAGTTCCTCGGCCGCGTCGCCGGTCACGCGGCCGGTGCGTTCGACAACTATGACGAATCGGACGACGAATTCCAGATGGCCGACGAAGGCGACGAACTCGACGAATCGGACGAGTTTGACGAATTCGACTCGGGCGACGACCTCGACGCGATGGAAGACGCCGTCGCCGATGCGCTCGACGCCGGCGACAGCGACGAGTTCTTCAAGCGGCTCGGGCGGATCGCGCGCAGTGTCGGGCGGGGCATCGGCAGCGTGGCGCGCACCATCGCGCCGATCGCCAGCATGATTCCGCTGCCGCAGGCGCAGCTGATCGGCCGTATCGCCAATGTCGCCGGGAAGATGCTCGCGGACGGCGCAGACGAGTTCGAGCTGTTCGACGAAATGGTCGATGCGCTCGACGAGGACGAACTGGATGCCGCCGCGCCCGTGCTCGCGGGCTTGGTCGTTCGGCGCGCGTTGCCGGCCGTGACACGTGCGAACCCGCAGGTGCGGCGTGCGGCGGTGCGAACGGTCGCGCGTGCGGTGCGCACCGCGACGCGCAGCCAGGGACCGCAGGCTGCGCGTGCGGTCGCGCGTGTGGTGACGGCGACGCGCCGCATCGCACAACGCCGGCGGGCGTCGCCGCAGACGGCCGTGCAAATCGCGCAGCGCGCGGCGCAGCAGGTCGTGCGCCGGCCGCAGACGGTGCGCCGTCTCGCGCGTCCTCTCGTATCGGCGCAACGGCGCGCGACGCCGCGCGGGCAAGTGGCACGCACCATCGCGCGTACGGTCGCGCCTGCCGCGCGCCGCGTGGCGGCCGCCTCGGGACGCAGGATGCATCGCGGCGGCGGCGCGTGCCCGCACTGCGGCGGCGGACGCCGCCTGCGTCTGCGCGGCCCGGTGACGATCGTCATCCGCGGGTCCCGCTAGCGGCGCGATCTGGCAAACGCAGCGGACGGAGCCCGCCATGAGCAATGTGGAGCGTTTTCTCCAAGCGAAAATCACCGGCCTGACGGCGCGGTTGTCGCGGCTCGCGCGCATCGACAATGCATTCGTCGGGCTGAGGCCGCAGGACATGCCTTATGCGCCGTCGGCAGATCATATTCGCGCGGCAAATTCACGGCTTGCGAGCGTCGAACAGAGAATCCGCGCACGTTCCGCCGAATTGCGCAAGGGCTGGCGGCAACGCCCGCCGCAGCGCGTGCTGATCGACATCGCACTCGTCGAACGTGAGCTCGATCGCGCGCGCCGTCTCTTCGGCATGTTTTACGAAGTCTTCGCGCAACGCGGGACGAGCTTCGGGCCGGCACTCGCGGCGCACGATGTCATCGCGCAGGATTGCTACCGGGCCATCCGCCAGGCTGCACCGCGCATCTTCGACGGTCCGCTGCTCAAGCCGGTGTGCTATCTGGAGCACGGCTATTCGCCCGCGACGATGCGGCGTGGCGTGCAGTTGTCGCGCCTTCTGGGCGAGCCGAACCCGTTTCCGCTGATTCGGATTCCCTGGGACCGTGACCAGCCTTGGCAATCCGTTTTTCTGCATGAAGTGGCGCACAATCTGCAGGCCGATCTCGGCATCTGGCAAGAGAACCGTCAGGCCGTTCTGCGGCGCATTCTCGGTTCGTCGCGCGATCCGCTCGTCGCCACCGTCTACGGACGCTGGCATAAGGAGATTTTCGCGGATCTCGCCGCGCTGCTGCTGGGCGGCCCGGCCGCCGCGTGGGGTATGGCGGATTTCCTCGCGAACCCAGGGCCGCGCAGCATGACGTACCGGCCGGGCAGCGCGCATCCGACGGCCTATCTGCGCGTCTACCTGCTCGCGGAGATGCTGCGGCGCATGGGATTCAGCAAAGACGGGACGCGTCTGCTGCGCGTCTGGCAGGCGATGTACAAGCCTTCGCAGGGGCACCGCATACCGGCTGCGCTGATGAGTAGCGCGCCGCGCGTGATCCCCGACGTCGTCGATGAAATTGCGTTCCAGACGCGGCGCAATCTTGCCCAGCGCGCGCTTGCCGACATCATTCCGTTTCGCCGCGAGAATGAGGACGCGATCCGGGCGGGCGCGCGCCGCCTCGCCGAAGAACGTCCTGCCGAGTTGCCGCCGCGTCATCTCGTGAGCGCGGCACATTATGCGCTCGAAGCCGGCTGTATTGCGCCGCGCCGGCTGGCCGACAACGTCATCGGGCAATTGACGGATCACCTGCGCGAGAAGGCCTCGGAGCCTTCGCACTACAAGACGGCAGCGTGACCAGCAACTAATTTTCTGACGCCAGGACTTGCCAAAGGTAGGTAGCCGCCATGAACGAAACCCCGAACGCCCTCTCGCCGATGCCGGATCGTCAGACTCTCGTCATCGACAACCTCATCCGGCGCGAACTGAAGGTGGGCGATCCGCGCGATCCTCAGGCGATCGCGCAGGCACTGGCAGACCGCTATCAATCCGATGTTCGCGCGCAGGCGATCGAAGGCGAGGCGCAGGGCATGCCGTTTCTGCGTACAACGGTGGCCCGGCCTTCGGCGCCGCCGCCGCTCGCCGCGACCAACATCGATCTGAACCAGGCTCGCCACGACGTTGAAACCGATATCGCGCGTCTGCTCGATGACAACCAGAGCAAGGACATTCGGCCGGAACTGGAAGGCTGGCAGCAGGTGATCGTGCGCTCCATCGATGAGGGCGTGGCGGCCGCGCGCATGTCGATGGACACGCGCCAGCGCGACAAGGCCTTCGCGATGCGACGGCAACTCGGCGACTACGCGCGGCTCGCGCGCATGATCGGCGTGCTGACGCCGGACCTGAATCGCAGCTTTCGCGATCTCGGCCAGAGTCTCGACGAAGTATCGGCCGTGATCCTCGTGCTGATGGGCGAAGCACTGGCGAATCTCGGGTTCGCGGGCGGTCACTTCCTGCTGCAGGCGCCCTTCACCGAGCTTCAAGCGCGTCGCGATGCCGTGCTGAATGCGTTACGCCAGGTCGACGGCGTCGCGGCGATGGTCGGACAGGGAAGCACGTGGCCGCGCGGACTGCAATCGTACCGGCAGCTCGCCGCGATGCTCGAAGCGCGCGGACAGGGCGATCTGCGCTCGCTGCTCGGTGAAGGCGAACTCGCGCGCACCATGGACGAAGTCGTGCAGCTCGCGAGCGGCGGCGGGTCCAGCGGATTGCGGGCGATCGGAGCCACCGCGTGGGGACCGCTCGCGCGGCTCAACCGCTTCGTGCAGTCGACGCTCGGGCAAATCCCGAACGTGTCGCCGGAACTGGCGACACTGCTGGAGGCGCTGCAACTATTCATCGACGGATTCATGCCGGCTGGCGGTTTCCGGCTGCTGCGCGTCGCGCGGCCTTCAGTGCTCAACTACGGGCTGTACGGACCGTCGCCGATCACGCCGGCGGAAAACCGCCTCATGAATGTCGTCAATCATCGCGGCACGCTCGCCCGTCAACTGGATTGCCTGACCGACTGCGCGTGCGACCACGACACGGTGCTCGCCCAGATCGCGCTCGACAAGCTGCTTTACGACATCGACCGCTCGATCGACTTCTACTGTGTAGGCGACGCCGATCTCGGTCTGCCCGAAGCGCGCGCCGCCGCATACAGCTTCCTGATCGACGTGATCGTGGCGTCGAACCCGATCAACGCGAGCGTCCAGGCGAGAGAGCCGTTCTTCGGTCAGATGTGGCCGTTCCGCGGCATCGTGCAGCCGCGCGCGTTCCGCAGCACCGGAATCCGGGTGGCCGGCGTAGCGGGCGTGATTCCCGACGCGGTCATCAATGAACTCGACGCGATCCGCCGCCTCTTGCGCCCGCTCGACGCGACCTACTGGTCGGTCACGACGACGGTGGCGAGCTTTCAGAACATCGTGCAGAACAACCTCAGCTTCATGGGCGGCGCGCCGTCCGCGCTGCGCTTCGTCGACGTCATGCACGAGGAACTCTGCCTGCAGCGGGACAGCGATCTGCAATGGCGTCCGCTCGTCGAGCAGATGACGATCGGCTGCGTGTCCGTCGAAGAGATCTTCGACAGTTCGACGACCGGGCCGGAAGGCATCTTGCCGCTTTTCATCGACCGTGCGCTCGACCTGTTCCGCGAAGCGACGGGCGGCGGCGTCCCCGCTTCGTGCACGCCGCTCGATCCGAGAATTCCGCCGCACTTCGAACAGACGCTCTTCGATCGCCTGTAAGCATTCACGCGTCGCCGGCCGCTTTTGCGGGAGGACATCATGACGATAGACAAATATGGCGGATGGGGAAGGCTTCCTTCGGCCGCCGCGCCGAGCCCGACCATCGCGCAGACGCTCTGCATGGCGCGCATCGAGCAGGACGACAACTTCGAAGCGCTGACGCGGGCCGTCAACGATGCAGGCGACAACATCCGTCTGGCGCTCGCGAATCTGAATCCGAATGTGAGTGTGGCGCTCCCCGGGCCGGTGAGTACGCTGCTCGACGACCTTAAGACGCTGCTCGACACGACGAACCGGAATATCGACTGCGTCGCGCAGGCGATTACCGGGCAGCCGAGTCTCAGCACTATCGCAACGCAAACAGCCGAGTTGCGCCAGTGCGTCTGCGAAGCGGGAGAGCGGGTGCGCCTGCTCGCCGGCATGATGAACCGGCAGGCGGAATGGCCGAGGCATCTTTCCTCTGTCGCGATCAGGGTGATGCTGCATCTGTCGAATTTGCAGCATGCATTGCTTAAGGCAATGGACGAAAAGCCCCCGAAACAGCTGGCCAACACACTCATCGAATACGAAAAATCGTTCGCGAGCGATGTCGGCGGGCGCAACGATATTCCCGCTGGGATTGTGGATGAAATCCGCAAGCTGTATCGCCCAATCTCGCCGAAAGAACCACAAAAGGAGATCAACGAGCGTTTGATCGAATTAGCGCGGGTCGAGCAAACTGTGATCGTCGAGCTGGCCTGATCGACGTGCCCGAGGAGCGGGACCATGAACTTCAATACCACGGAAACCATTCAGCGGCTGTGGGAGTCGTTCCTACAGGAACAGCTCGCGAGCCTGCCGCCCGAACAGCGCGACGCCGCGGCGTCGCAGTTCGAGCAGCGCTTCGCCGAACTGCTTGGCAAGCCCAACGGCGACAGCGGCGAATCGGCGTTCTTCGATCTGATCGGCCTCGGGCAGCAAGGCGTCGTCGGTTTTGACAAGGTCGGCTACGCGTACATCAAGCCGGACTTCGACGATTCCATCGTGCCGAGCCAGTTGCACGCGGCCGCCGAGCTGTACTACATCTATCAGCACGAGCGCATGAAGATCTTCGAGGTCGCCGAGACACTGCTCAAGCTGTTCCGCCTCGGCAAAATGCGCATTCAGCGCGGACCCGGCGCGCGCGGTTTGTATCTGCTCGAAAAGTGGCGTCCGCTGCGTTATACGCGGCAGGACCGCATGGTTGCGTACCGGCGGGCGTTCAATTACGGCACCGCCCCGGCACCCGCAGGCGCAATCGTCAATCGAAACTTCCACCGCCAGCTGCTGGGCTTCATGGTCGCGGTGAGCCAGTACTTCCGCGACCTGATGATCGGCGAAGTGATCCGCGGCGGGCCCATGCTCGAACAGCGGCCGTTCGGCAGCGTCGCGACGGTGCAGCGCATCGGGCTGGATTTGCGCTATGCGCTTGACCGCTCGACCTACGGCAACATCTTCGCGCTGACGATGGAAACGGGCCACTACCTGATTCAGGTGCTGAAGCTCCTCGATGCGCCCGACATCAAGAAGTCCTTCGATGCGAACACGAAGTGGGACGTGGTCGAGATCGTGTCGAACCGCTATCTCGGCGGCGTCGCGGAGCCGTCGCAGCGCGCGAAGATGGCGGAGAGCGGGCGGCGCATTCTTCAGTTCATCGCGGACAACGACTTCAAGACCGCCGTCGATCCGATACTGTTCCAGAGCGTCGTCCGGCCGATGGGCGCGCACGCGGAAGCATGGGTCGCCGCGTATCGCATGACGCCGGAAGGACGTGGCTTCCCCGGCGTGACGCCGGCGCTGCGAGGCGTGCTAGGCGTGCCGCAGCCGGTGGCCGTTTGAGCACGAGTGGCCGACCGGTGAACCATGAGCCATCGGCCGTGTAAGACGTGAGGCAGGAAAGCCATGCACGCATCCGACATGCTGGTTCACGTCCACACGAGGAAGCTCTCGTGTGTGCTCGATCCGGCGCTGATCCTCGCGACGCCGGGCGGCATCAAGTTGGCGCTGCGTCTGACGCACGTCGTCGAGCCGTGGCTCACCCGCACGTTCTGGCAGCTGATCGATTCGAGCGACTGGCTCCGGGCCGTCCTACCGAACGACGACGCGGACGCGTCCGTGGCGCCGCGCAGCGACGTGCTCGGCGCGTGGATCGAGATGCGCGAGCAGACGGATGCCGCGTCGTGGCCGTTTCGCTGGATCGGCGACCGCCTCGCCGAATCGCAGTTGCTCGATCACGCGGATGCCTATCTCATCGAACACTACGAAGCGCTCGCCGACAGTCTCGCCGCCCGCGCCGAACGCGGTCGCGGCAGGCGCCGGATGGACTGGCCCACGCACTGGGACCCGGGCACGGCGAGCATCGACACGCTGCCGCTGTCGGCGGCGCTCGATGCCGCGATGATACTGACCGCGAGGGGCGCGCTGAATGGCGAGGAAGGCGAGCCCACGCTGGTGTCCAGGCTGCGCGAGCTGGACATCATCGTCGAGGAAGCCGACAGCGCGTCGCCCGATTCGCTCTTCGCGGCGGAACGCGCGCTGCTGCGCGAGGCCCTGGCGCAGGCGGGTCTCACAGGCCTGTGCCAGCGCCTGCCGCGGCTCGCCGTCGTGCATGTGACGGCTGAAAGGTGGAACGCCTCATCCGCGGATGAGAACCGTTCGGACGATGCCCGCTCGTCCGACGCGTGGTCCGAAGCGCGGGCGTGGTGGTATCCGGTCTGACTCGGCGGCGGCTCGCGGAAGTCCGCGCGGCACGTCCGTCCGGCCGTCGAAGGGAGCGTGAATCATGCCGAGCGAACTGGCCACAACGCGTGCCGGCACGCCTCGAATCAACACCGACGAACTGGTCGCCGCGGCCGTGATCGGACAGATCGCGCATCCGGTCGGGCGCGCGTCGGCGTATCGCATCGGCTACGACGGCGTGCCGCGTGTGCTGCACGGCACGGGTGGCATTGCGCTGAACAAACGTATCGGCGATGCATGCGTCGGGCTTGCCAGCGATCACACCGAACCGGGCGTCGCGCTACATAACAACGGACGTGAAATCGTCGGTCCGCGCGACGGGCCGAATAATGCGCTGCTCACGTATGCCTGCGTGGGCAATGCGGTGCATGTGATCAGCGGCCCATGCGAGGGACGCATCGGTCTCGTCACGGGCAAGCATGGCGGTGTGAATCACGTGCTCGTCGACTTTCCGACCGAGGTGCTGCGGCGCCTGCGCATCGGCGATCGGATGCAGGTTCACTCCGTCGGTCCCGGCATGCGGCTCACGGAACATCCGGATATCGACGTCTTCAACGCGTCGCCCGCTCTCATCCGGCGCTGGGGCCTCGTCGAGCGCGACGGCAAGCTGGGTGTTCCTGTCACCCATCTCGTGCCGGCGCACGTGATGGGATCGGGACTCGGAAAAAACACCGCATGGCGTGGCGATTACGACATTCAGCTCGCCGACCGGCAGACGCGCGAGCGTTACCGGCTGGGCAGCCTGCGCTTCGGCGACATGGTGGCGATCATGCATGCCGACGCCCGGCGCGGCCCGCTTTTTCGCAGCGGGTTCGTGACGATCGGCGTCGTCGTGCACGGGGATAGTACGGTGAGCGGACACGGACCGGGCGTCACGCCGCTCTTGAGCGGGTCGTTGAGTTCGATCCGGCCGATACACGCGCCGCAGGCCAATCTCGCGGAGATCTTCGACGTGCGCCGCGCGGTGCCGCCGCGCGCACGGCCCACGCTGATCGAGGCGACATCGCCGCGGCCGCGGCGTGGCGATCCTGCGGCCATCACTCATGGAAAGCCCGATCGGGACCGGCATGAACCGTTACGTCGATGAAGGCGCATCGCAGTCGGCCGATGCGCTCCACCGCTTGCGCCTTACTTCGCCACCTGCTCGCGCCACTTATAAGCCTGTTGCCAGCCGAGCAAACGCTTGAGTTTCTCGTTGCTGAGCAGGGTTTCGGATTCCGCCAACTGCTTCTTCACCGGCACGTTCGGATAGAAGCGCTTCAGCAATTCAGCGGTGGGCAGATCGGACGAGACGTCGTCGGCGGCGACGTTCATCACCTGGAATCCCAGACCGTCCTTCTCGATGCCGAGCCGCGCGGCCGTCGCGAGATCGCGTCCGTCGATGTAGCTCCACGCAATGCGCTTTCTCAACGCGGGATTCTCGAGCCACGCCGGGAATTTCTGGTAATCGGCGGGATCGAGCACGTTGCCGATGCGAAAGCAGTAGATATCCGCGCCCGTGCGGGCGTGAAACGCTTTCGCCGTGACTTCGTTGATGACCTTCGACGTGGCATAGCTGTCCATCGGATCCACGGGATACTCTTCGTCCAGCGGGAAGTACACGGGGTCGCGATGCCGGTGCGCGAACACCACGCCGTATGTCGTCTCGCTCGATGCGACGATCACCTTCTTGATGCCGAGTTTCGACGCCGCATCGAGCACGTTGTAGGTGCCCATGACGTTGATGCGAAAGACTTCGTTGTCGGTCGTGACCAGAATGCGCGGAATCGCCGCGAAATGCACGATGGCGTCGATCGGCTTCGGCTCGATGTCGTCGTCGAATTCCTTCGGCGTCGTCGTGGATGCGAGCGCGTTGAAGACCTGTCCCGCGTCGGTGATGTCGGTAATGAGCGTGCGAGCGGTGCCCTTCGCCATGGGCACGCGGTCCACGTTCAGCACCTCATAACCGTGCGCGACCAGATCCTCCACCACCCATTTGCCGGCCAGGCCGCTACCGCCGGTCACAATCACTCGCTTCGTCATGCTGCGCTCCTTTGAATTCGATAAGTGTGTGCGCGCATCGTAGCCGTTCTTGGCGTTCCATTTCTGTGACGCGCGTCATAGCGGCGCGCGAGTTGTTCTACGGGTCATCCCCGATGCCCGACTATGACGCGCGTCACAGATTTGCCGTTTCCAACGCGCCTATGATCGGCCTCAGCCTGAACGGAGGAGCGATCGGTGAGCGCACTATCGTCGAACAAAGCATCGGACAAGCCGCAGCCGCAGTCATCACGCGGGGTGGCACTGCTGCGTGCCTGTCTGCGCATCCGCGAGCTGAACGTACTCTCCGTGGTGTTGCTGGTCGGACTGCTGATCAGCGCGTTCTCGCCGTACTTTCTCACCACCAACAATCTGATGGGCGTGTTCCGCTCATTCTCGCTCGTGGCGCTCATGTCCATCGGCATGATGCTCGTCATCATCACGGGCGGCATCGATCTCTCGGTCGGCTCGGTCATGGGGCTGTCGTCGCTCGTGACGGCGCTCGCTTTTCAGCACGGCATGACGGCGTTCGCCGCGGTTCTGTCGGGGCTCGCGGTCGGCGTGATCGTCGGCGGCTTCAACGGCCTGATGATCACGTGGATACAGTTGCCGCCCTTCATCGCGACGCTCGGCACCTTGTCGATCGGGCGAGGGCTCATGTACATCATCACCAAGGGCGTGCCGGTCACGCCGGACGTGCCGGATGCGTTCACGTTCATCGGGCAGGGGTATATCGGTTTCGTGCCGTTTCCGGTCGTCATCCTGCTCGCGATGACCGGCGTGTTCTCCGTCGTCATGCGTCAGACGCGCTTCGGCCGTCACGTCTACGCGACGGGCGGCAATGAAGTGGCCGCGCGCTTGTCCGGCGTGCGCACCGCCCGCGTGAAATTCGCGGTGTACGTGCTGTCCGGACTGATCGCGTCGATGGCGGGCGTCATCGCGTTCTCGCGCTTCGTGTCGGCGGAACCGGCCTCGGGATTCGGCGCGGAACTGGACGTGATCGCGGCGGCGGCCATCGGCGGCGCGAGTCTTTCGGGCGGCGCGGGCAGCGTCGAAGGCGCGATCATCGGCGCGGCGCTCGCCGGCATCATCACGAACGGCGTGGTGCTTCTCAACATCGATACCTATGCGCAGCAGGCCATTACCGGCTGCGTGATCCTGATTGCGGTGAGCATCGACATATGGCGCGTGCGCCGCAAAGGGCCCTGAATTGAGCCTGATCGACAGAAACCATAACGGGAGACGAAGCATGAAGACCACGCCAAGAATCATCGCGGGCTTGACGCTCGCGCTTTGCACCACGCTCGGCAGCGCTGCGCACGCAAAGGAGGGAAAGGACATATCGGTCGCCGTGATTCCCAAAGTCGCGGTGCCGTTCTTCGACGACTGCAACAAGGGCGCGCAGTCCGCCGCGGACAAGGCCGGCGTCAAGTATCAATGGGTCGTGCCGCAGAACACGCAGGGCTCGACGCAAGTGCAGATCATCGAAGACCTCATCTCGCGTCACGTGGATGGCATCGCCATTTCCGTGAACGAGCCGAAGTCGGTCGAAGGCGTCATCAAGCGGGCCGCGCAAAGCGGCGTTAAGGTCCTCACCTACGATTCGGATTCGCCGAAGAGCGGCCGCTCGATGTACATCGGCACGAACAACGTGCAGGCAGGCGAGACGATGGCCGACACGATGGGCCGTGCGTTGAACGGCAAGGGCGAGGTCGCGATCGTGACGGGGCAGCTCGGCGCGGTGAATCTCAACGAGCGCATCGCCGGCATCAAAAAGGGTCTCGCGAAGTATCCGGGCATCAAGATCGTCGAGACGCAGGGCACGGACGACGACCTCGCGCGTGGCGTGTCCGTTGTCGAGACGACGCTGCGCGCGCATCCGAATCTGAACGGCATCTTCGGCGTGAGTCAGGTCGGGGGCCCGGCGGTCGCGAAGGTGCTCAATACGAAGGAATTCGGCGCGATGAAAGGCAAGCTCGAAGTGCTCGCCTTCGACGACCTCCCGGATACGCTCAAGGGCCTGAGAGATGGCTACATTCAGGGCATCATGGTGCAGCGTCCGGTGACGATGGGCTCGCTCGCGGTTCAGCATCTGGTCGCGCAGATCCAGGGCAAGGAAACGCAGGAGAAGGACATCGACACGGGCGTCACGGTGGTGACGAAGGACAACATCGGCAGCTACACCAAATGACACCCGCCGGCGACCGTACGAAGCCCTTTCTGGAGATGCGCGGCATCTCCAGAACGTTTCCCGGCGTGAAGGCGCTCGACCACGTCGATCTGGCCATCTACAGGGGCGAAGTGCTCGCGCTCGCCGGCGAAAACGGCGCAGGCAAGAGCACGCTCATGAAGGTACTGACAGGCGTGTATGCGCCCGATCCCGGCGGCGTCATCCTCGTCGAAGGTCGCGAAGTGACGATCGCGAACAGCAATCATGCGCGCGCGCTCGGCATCAATATCATCTATCAGGAACTGGCGGTCGTCGAGAATCTGACGGTCGGCGAGAACATCTTTCTGGCGAAGGAGCCGCTCACGCGCTTCGGCCTCATCGATCGCGCGGGCATGCACCGCGAAGCGCGCGAGGTGCTGCAGATGATCGACATGGACGTCGATCCGGCGACGCGCGTGAGCGAACTGAGCGTCGGGCAGCGGCAGATGATCGAGATCGCGAAGGCGCTGTCCGCGCAGTCGAAGGTCATCGTCATGGACGAGCCGACGGCGTCCCTCAGTCATCACGAAACAAGCGTGCTGCTGGGACTCGTCAAGCGATTGCGCGAGCGGGGCATTGCCGTCGTCTACATCTCGCATCGGCTCGAAGAGGTCTTCGAGCTTGCGGATCGCGTGACCGTGCTGCGCGACGGCCGCACGGTCAGCACCATGCCGATCGACCGCGTGACGCGTGAAACGCTCGTGCGTCAGATGGTCGACCGCGAGTTGAGCGAGCTCTATGGCGAGCCGCAATCGCACGCGACCGGCCATCCTGTGCTCGAAGTGCGCGATCTTTCGCTCAGGCAAAGCAAGTCCGCTGATGCGCGCATACGCGATATCAGTTTCACGCTGCATCGCGGCGAAGTGCTCGGCATCGCGGGGCTCGTCGGCTCGGGACGCACCGAGATCATGGAGATGATCTTCGGCATGCGCCCGTCGACTGGCTCGATCCTGATGGAGGGCAAGCCGGTCGCGATCCGCCATCCCCATGATGCGATCCGCGCGGGCATCGGCTTCGTCACCGAGGACCGCAAGGCGCAAGGGCTCGTGCTTGGCATGAGCGTGCGCGAGAACTTCAGCCTCACGCATCTTTCGCGCTATTCGCCGTTCCAGTTCGTGCAGCACGCGCGCGAGCGATCCAGTTGCGCGGAGTACGTGCGCATGCTCGGCATCAAGACGCCGGGCGTCGAGCAGAAAGTGGTGAACCTGAGCGGCGGTAATCAGCAGAAGATCGTCATCGCGAAGTGGGTCGCGCGGCAGCCCAAGGTGCTGATCGTCGATGAGCCCACGCGCGGCATCGATATCGGCGCCAAGGCCGAAGTGCATGCCCTCATTGCGCGGCTCGCGTCGCAGGGCATCGGCGTGATCGTGATCTCGTCGGATCTGCTGGAGGTTCTCGCCGTGAGCGATCGCATTCTGACCGTGCGCGAAGGACGCATTAGCGGCGAATTGCGCCGCGAGGAAGCCACTCAAGAGAAGGTGATGGCGCTTGCCACTGCCTGACAATCACTCATTCAAACGTTAGAGCGAAGCATGGCAAAGATCGTCGTAGTGCATACCGGACCCGTTACTGTCGAGCCGCTCAAGGCGCAATTCGCAGAGCAGTTGCCGGGCGATCGCGTCATCAACATCGTGGACGACAGCCTGCTTACCGATGTGCGCGCAGCAGGACGCCTGACTCCCGAAGTGACCGCGCGTCTCTATGCGTACATGTCCAGCGCGCAGGGCATGGGCGCGGACATCATCCTGAACGCATGCTCATCGGTCGGCGAAGCGACGGATCTGCTTCGCGGCCTCATTCGCACGCCCATTGTCAAAGTGGACGAGTCGATGGCCGAGGAAGCGAGCGCGCTCGGCGCGCGTGTCGGCGTCGTCGCGACGGTGTCGACCACGCTCGAGCCCACCGTACGTCTCATTCGCAGCAAGGCGGCCGAGCACGGACGGCAGGTCGACGTGACCGAATGCATCGCGCAGGGCGCATTCGAGGCGCTGCTCGCCGGCGACGCGGGCCGGCACGACGACATCGTGAAACGCGCGATCATCGAACTGGCCGATCGCGTCGATGTGATCGTGCTGGCGCAAGTGTCGATGGCGCGCCTCGTGCCCGCGCTCGGCTCCTTGGCCGTGCCGGTGCTTTCGAGCCCGCAAAGCGGCGTGGCCGCCGTCAAGCGGGCGCTCGCGAATAACGCTTAAGCCGTCGCGAGCGCGTGCGTTCTGCCGATGAAGCGCGAAACGAACGCGGGCGTCAGTACGATCTTGCGTTCGCGCATGTCGACGAGACCTTCGGCCTTGAGATCGCTGATATGCCGGTTCACCGATTCGCGCGACGTGCCGATGAATTCCGCGAGCTTGTCCTGCGCGATCGGTAAGTCGATGAGAATCGCATCGCCCTGATCGGCGTAGTCGCACGCGACGCCCACTTGTCCCGAGAACATCACGAGGATGTTGGTGAGCCGCTTGCGCACGTCGTGCAGCGAAAGGTTCTCGATCAACTGCTGCGCTTCCTGCCAGCGCAGATAGTGATTGCGCAGCACGAACTGGTTGATGACGTCGTAGCGCGCGAGCAGGTCCTTGAAATCCTGCTTGCGGATGAAGCAGACCATGCTCGGCGCAAGCGTCTGTGCGTGATGCGAATAGTTCGCCTGATTCAGCACGTCGCCATCGCCGAAGATCATGCCGGCCTTCACGAACGCCAGCGTGATTTCCTGACCGTCTTCGGTCAGCCGGTATAGCCTGACGCTGCCGCTCTTGAGCAGATAGACGTGCTCGCTCGACTCATCGGGGCGATACACGATGGTGTTCTTGCGCAGCGTGCGGTGATCGCTGAACGCGGGCATTACCTCGTCGAGGCAATTGCGCTGGATGAGTGAAAGCAGTTCGCTCTTGCCGACAAACCACATTGCCGTCTCCTTGGGGTTGCCTTTCGATCGGCTCTCTTTCCGGGCGCTCGTTCGTAGGCGCATGCGGAGCCGTACTTCAGGACGGCTCATTCTACACACGCAAGCATCGGCAGGTGTCTCATGCCGCGTGCGTTGCACCGCACTTTTTTCCTCGCGAACCAATGGGCGTTATTGCAATGCGACGAGCGCATGCGCCAGCGCGGGCGGGATTGCGTTGCGAAAAATGCTGCAGGCGCGGAATGCCGCTCATGTAGACGAACCCATCCGGCTAAGGGAAAATCCCGACAAGAACATCAGACGTCTGATGTATATTTGACCCCATGACACCTGCGGGAGCCCCATGCGTTTAAGCGTCGAGCGTTCGATGAGCGACAAGATCCAGGAGTCGCTTCTCACGATGATCCGCGAGCGCAAGCTCAAGCCCGGCGACCAGATTCCGACGGAAATCGAGCTGTGCGAGCTGCTGGGCGTGGGGCGTTCGAGCCTGCGCGAAGCGGTCGCGCAAATGATCTCGCATGGACTGCTCGAACGCGTGCAAGGCAGAGGAACGTTCATCAGACAAATTTCGCTCAAGCTGCAAGGCGGCCTGGATGATCTGATGTCCGTGACCGACATGATCAAGAGTGTCGGCGCGGTGCCGTCGACGAGCCGCATCCGCATGGACATCGTCGGGGCATCGGAGAGTCTTGCGGAAAAGCTGGGTATCGAGGCAGGCGACGAATGCGTGCGCATCGAGCGCGTGCGCCGCGCGGACGACGCCATTGCCGCGTACTGCATCGACACTATTCCGAAGACGCTGTTCGATGCCGCGGACGGGGAACTGGGTGAGTCGCTGTTCGGGATGTTCGCGCGTACCGGGCGCCGTTTGTCCCACACGCATACGTCGATACAGCCGACCATCCTCACGCCGCGCGACTTGCCCGAACTGGGCGATGGCTTCGGTCTGTTTCTGCTGCTGGACGAAGTAGATTTCGATCAGAGCGGCGAGCCGCTTTGCTATAGCAACGACTACTACAACACGAGCATCTTCAAGTTCGACCTGGTGCGCAAACGTCGCTGAAGCGTTCCGCTGACCTGCGCGCTCAACACATCGGAGGAGACACCGATGGAGTTCGAAGCATTTACCGCAGCCGCACTTGCCGATTACCTCGGCGGCATCCCCGAAGTGCGCGCGCGGCTGGGCGATCCCGATGACCTCGAGATCGTCGAAGTGGGGGACGGCAATCTCAACTTCGTGTACTTCGTGACCAATGCGAAGGCGCGCGAGCGCAGCGTCGTCGTCAAGCAGGCGCCGCCGTTCCTGCGTCTCGTCGGCAAGAACTGGCCGCTGTCCTGCCAGCGCATGGAGCATGAAGTCGCGGCGTTGCGACGCTTCGGCGCGTTGTGTCCGCAGCATGTGCCGCAGGTCTTTCACGCCGACAGCAAGCGCTTCCTGATGGTCATGCAGCATCTCTCGTCGCATCGCATCTTGCGGCACGGGCTCATGGACGGCGTCAGGTATCCGCTCATGGCCGAGCATTTGTCGACGTATCTCGCGCAGACGCTATTTTTCGGCTCCGATCTCTATCTCGCGCCCGACATCAAGAAGCAGGCCGTGGGCGGCGCCGTGAACGCGGAGTTGTGCAAGATCACCGAAGACCTCGTGTTCACGTTTCCGTTCGAAGACCATCCGTCGAACGTCTACAGCGCGGCCTTGCCGAAGTCCGCGCTCGAACGCCTGCGCACCGACGATGCGTTGCGCCTGGCCGCCGCCGACATGAAATGGGCCTTCATGAATCATGCGGAAACGCTGCTGCACGGCGATCTGCACACCGGCTCGATCATGGTCAACGAACGCGAGACCTATGTCATCGACCCGGAGTTCGCCTTCTACGGGCCGATGGGCTTCGACATCGGCGCGCTGATCGCCAACCTGCTGCTTGCGTATTTCTCGCGCGATTATCACGGCCGCCTCGATGGCGGCGAACCCGGCGCGTATCAGGAATGGCTGCTCGATCAGACGGCGCGCATCTGGAACGGCTTCAGCGCGAAGTTCCTCGCGCTCTGGCGCGATCACGAAAGCCGAAGTGGCCGGCCCTTTATCGGCGGATCGGCGGATAGCCGCGCGGCCGACGCATACCGCGCGCACTTCATGCGGCGGCTTCTGGCGGACACCCTGGGTTTCGCGGGCTGCAAGATGATCCGGCGCATCGTCGGCATGGCGAAGGTCGCGGAAATCACGCGCATTCCCGACGCCGACGTGCGCGCGCAGATCGAAGTGCGCTGCCTGCGCTGCGCCGAAGCGCTCCTCGTGCAGCGCGCCGCTCTGACCGGCATCGAAGATGTCACCCTGCTCGCGCGCGACATGCAGCGCGAGGCCGTCGAACAACGCTGACTGGAGCATGAATGAATTCGCAGCCCTTGTTTCCTGCGCTCGCGCCCACCATCGAGTGGCGTGACGGCAAACTGCTGCTGCTGAACCAGACGCGGCTGCCGCACGAGATCGTGGTGGAGCATGTCGCCGATGCCGCCGCCGTGTGGCGGGCCATCCACGAACTGCGCGTGCGCGGGGCGCCTGCCATCGGCGTCGCGGCGGCATATGGGCTATGCGTCGCGATGCAGGATGCGCGCGCGTTGCCCGTCGCGCGCTTTCGGGCGGAACTGGAACGGCGCGCCGCGTGGCTCGACAGCGCGCGTCCCACGGCGGTCAATCTGAGCTGGAGCCTCAGGCGCATGGTGCGGCGCGTGCGCGAATGCGACGCGCAGGATGGCGCCGCACTCTACGACGTGCTCGTCGACGAAGCGAAGCGCATCCACGAGGAAGACATCGCGCTATGCGAAGGCATCGGCCAGCATGGCATGTCCCTCATCCGGCCGGGCAGCGGCGTGCTCACGCACTGCAATGCAGGCGCGCTCGCGACCACCGGTCTAGGTACGGCGACGGCGCCGATCTACGCGGCGCATCGCGCGGGCGTCGCATTCAACGTCTTTGCCGATGAAACCCGGCCCCTGCTGCAAGGCGCCCGTCTCACGGCGTTCGAGTTGCAGCAGGCGGGCGTCGACGTGACGCTCATCATGGATGGCGCGGCGGCGTCGATCATGTCGCAGGGTCTCGTGGATCTCGTGATCGTCGGGACGGATCGCGTGGCCGCGAACGGCGACTTCGCGAACAAGATCGGCACGCTGGGCCTCGCGATCGCCGCGCGCCACTACGGCATACCGTTCTATGTCGCATGTCCTTCTTCGACGCTGGACTTTTCGACGGCGACGGGCGAGCGCATCGAGATCGAGGAGCGCTCGGGAACCGAGGTCACGCATCTCGCCGGGCAACGGATCGCGCCGGAGAACATCAAGGCGCGCAATCCCGCATTCGACGTGACGCCGCACGCCCTCGTCACCGGCTTTATCACGGAACGGGGCATCGTCGAAGCGCCGTTCGAGCGTTCGCTCAGAAACCTCTTTGCCGCGGAAGGCAACGCGGCATGAACGCGACGGATGAGGACACGCTGCGCCGGGGCATCGTGGAAACGGCGCTCGAAATGGAACGCCTCGGCATCAACCAGGGCACGTCGGGCAATGTCAGCGCGCGTCTGCGCGACGGCTTGCTGATTACGCCGAGCGGCGTTCCGGCACGCGAGCTGGACGCCGCGAGCATCGTGTATCTGCCGCTTCGCGTGCGCGACGACGATGATGTCTTTCGCGTCGAACGGCCTTCGTCGGAATGGCGCATTCATCGCGATCTGCTGCGCGCGCGCCCGGACATGCATGCGGTCGTGCATACGCACTCGACGGCCGCAACGGCGCTCGCCATTCACGGCCGCGATATCCCGGCGGTTCACTACATGGTGGCGGCCGCGGGCGGCGCGTCGATACGCTGCGCGCCGTATGCGCTCTTCGGCACGCAGGCGCTATCGGACCATGCGCTCGCCGCGCTGGAAGGAAGACGCGCGTGTCTGCTCGCGCATCACGGTGTCGTCGCGCTCGGCGCGGATCTCGCGCGCGCCGTGTGGCTCGCGCATGAAGTGGAAGTGCTCGCGAGGCAATATCTGCTCGCGTTGCAGCTTGGCACGCCGCCTATCTTGAGCGACGAGCAGATGGACGACGTGCTGGAACGATTCAAGACGTACGGCAAGCGCAGCAAGGGCGATTGAAACCCCGCGACACGACCTGAAGCTAACTGCAATGAACAACTCATACAAAGGAGACAGTGATGGCCTGGAGTTCTGCACGATTCGATAGTTGGGGAACGTTCGGCAAATCCACCGGGGCGCTGCTGCTTTGCGCCGCCGCGCTCGCGGGATGCAACAAGAGCGAAAACACGTCGTCGGGCAGCAGTGCCGCCAAGAGCGCCAGCGAGAGCGCGAGCGCGCCGGCAAGCGGGCCGGCAAGCGCAGCGGCGAGCGCCCCGGCGGCGGCCGCCGCGAGCGGCGCCAAGCCCAAGATCGGTTTTTCGATCGCGACGTTGAACAACGCGTTCTTCGTGGGGCTAAAGGCCGGCGTCGAGCGCGGCGCGAAGGATCAGAACTTCGACCTCGTGCAAACCAACGCGAACGGCGATGCGCAGCAGCAGGTCAACGATGCGCTCAATCTGCTGAGTCAGGGCGTGACGGCGCTCGTGCTCAATCCGATCGATTCGAAAGCGATCATCCCGGCCGTCGAGAAGGCGAACCAGATGAACATTCCCGTCTTCACGCTCGATCGCGGATCGGATGGCGGCAAGGTGACGTCCTTCGTCGCGTCGGACAACGTCGCGCTCGGCCAGACGGCGGCGAAGTGGATCGCGGAGCAGCTCAAGAAGCGATACGGCTCGGAGAAGGGCAACGTCGTCGACCTGATCGGTCTGGTCGGCACCACGGCGGCGACCGATCGCGAGAAGGGCTTCAGCGACGAGATCGCGAAGTATCCGGACATCAAGGTCGTGGCTCGCCAGGAAGGCGCATTCGATCAGGAGAAGTCGCTCAACGCGATGACCAACATCCTGCAGAAGTATCCGCAAATCGACGCGGTATTCGGCGCCAACGACGACAACACCGTGGGCGCGGAAAAAGCCATCGACAACGCGGGGCGCTACAAGCCGCTCGACGACAAGGCGCACATCATGGTGATCGGCGCGGACGGAACCGCACAGGCCCTCTCCGCGATTCGCGCGGGCAAGCAGGACGCGACCATCTCGCAGAACCCCATCAAGATGGCGGCGAAGTCGTTGCAGTTCATCGCGGACTTCAACGCGAAGAAGGACGTTCCCGCGAATTATGCGTGGCCGACCATGCTCATCGACAAGTCGAACATCGACTCGGACGCGGTCAAGCAGTACGGCCTGTGGTCCGAAGAAGTGAAGCAGTAAGGCCAACCGGCGGCCGCGCTTGCTTCAGGGCGCGCGGCCGCGAGCGGAATGCGAACATGACAGTCGAAACCGAACCGCGCACGCGCGCGCCTTCGAGCACGAAGGCGCCGCTTCTGCGCATGCAGGGCATCGTCAAGAGCTTTCCCGGCGTGAAGGCGCTGCGCGGCGTGAGTCTGGAATTGCAGGCCGGACATGTGATGGCGATCGTCGGCGAGAACGGCGCGGGCAAGTCGTCGCTCGTGAAGACGCTTTCGGGCGCTTACGAGCCGGACGAAGGCGACATCGAGATCGACGGCAAGCCGCTTGCGCGCGGCACGAACGCCGCCATCGACGCCGGTGTTGCCGTCATCTACCAGGAGCTTTCGCTCATCAACGACATGACGGTCGCGGAGAACCTGTTTCTCGGCCGCATGCCCGCGAGCAAAGGCTTCGTGAAGCAACGCGAGGCGCATGCGATGGCGCGCGAGGCGCTCGCGCGCGTGGGGCTCGACGACGTGGCGCCGTGGATGCGCCTCGGCGATCTCCCGCTCAACAAGCGGCAACTCGTGGAAGTCGCCAAGGCTATCGCACGCGACGCGCGCATTCTCGTGATGGACGAGCCGACCGCCGCGCTGCAAAGCCACGACATCGAGAACCTGTATGCGGTCGTGCGGCGCCTGCGCGAAGAAGGACTTGGCATTATCTTCATCTCGCACCATCTTGAAGAAGTGTTCGAGCTGGCGGATTCGGCAGTCGTGATGCGCGATGGCGCGACCGTGGGCGCGCGTCCCATGTCGCAATGGACCGAAGCCGAACTCGTGCAGGCGATGGTCGCGCGCAATCTCGAATCGTTCTATCCGTGGGAGCCGCGCGATTATGGGGAGGTCGTGCTGGAAGTGCGCAACCTCGCAAGCGCGCCTCTGCTGCGCAACGCGAGCTTCACGGTACGCGCGGGCGAGATCGTCGGCATCGCGGGCATTGCGGGCGCGGGGCGCACGGAACTGCTGAAGACCATCTTCGGCGCGCTGCCCGCCACGCATGGCGAGATCTTCGTGAAGGGCAGGAAGGTCTCGAATCATTCGCCGACCGAAGGCGTTCGTCACGGGCTCGTCTATACGTCGGAAGATCGCAAGCTCGAAGGGCTCGTGCTGGACGCAAGCATCGAAGAGAACATTGCGCTGTCGAGTCTCAGGGCGCTCGCGAGTGGCGGCTTCGTGCGCGGCGCGAGAAAGCGCAAGCTCGCGCAGGACGCGAGTACGCGCTTCGGCGTGCGCGCCTCCTCGGTGCTGCAAATCACGGGCACGCTCTCGGGCGGCAATCAGCAGAAGGTCATTCTCGGACGCGCCACCGCGACGAATCCCGCCGTCATCATGCTCGACGAACCGACGCGCGGCATCGACGTGGGCGCGAAGACCGAGATCTACGCGCATATGGTGGCGATGGCCCGCGCGGGCGCGGCGGTCGTCATGGTCAGCTCGGAACTGCCGGAACTGCTCGGCATGTCGGATCGCGTGCTGGTGATGTATCGCGGCAGCATCGTGACTGAAATACCGCGCGACAAGGCGGACTCCGAAACGGTGATTCAATGGGCAACGACAGGAGCAGGGGCATGACATCCACGGCAGCCAACCGGGCGGACACCGAAGCGCTGTCGCGCCGCGTGATCCGTCAACTGAGAAGCGGCATCGGGCCATTGTTCGCGGCGCTCGTCATCATCTGCGTCGCGTTGTCGATTGCATCGCCGGAATTCCTCACGACGAGCACGCTCACCAACATCATGGTGCAGGTGTCCGTCGTGGGCATCGCGGCGGTCGGCGGCACCTTCGTCATCATCACGTCGGGCATCGATCTCTCGGTCGGATCGCTCGTCGCGCTGAGCGGCATGGTCGCCGCGACCTTCATGGCGGGATCGAGCCCGGATGCGGTCGGGCTCGGCATAGGCGGGCTCTTCATCGCGCTGGCGACGGGCGCGGCGGTCGGGGCGATCAACGGCTTCGCCATCTCCTGGCTGCGACTCGTGCCGTTCATCGTGACGCTCGCCGCAATGGCAATGGCACGCGGTCTGACGCTTGCCATCTCGGACGGCCGCACGAAGTTCGACTTTCCGAACGCGTTCACCGTGTTCGGCGCGAAGGCTATCGCGGGCCTGCCCATGCCGATGATCGTGATGCTCGTCGTGTTCGTCATCGGCCACGTATTGCTGCGCAAGACCACGTTCGGTCATCAGGTGTTCGCGGTCGGCGGCAATCAGGAGGCCGCGCGGCTCGCGGGCATTCCGGTGCGGCGCGTCGTGTTTCTCACGTACATGCTCGCCGGCGTCACGGCGGCGATCGCGGGCATCGTGCTCGCGGGACGGCTGAATTCCGCGCTGCCGTCGGCGGCGAACGGTCTCGAACTTCAGGTCATCGCGGCCATCGTGATCGGCGGCACGTCGCTCGCAGGAGGGCGCGGCTCGATCGTCGGCACGTTCATCGGCGTCGTGCTGATCGGGGTAATCAACGTCGGCCTGTCGCTGCTGGGCGTGAACCCGTTCTGGACGCAATTCATTCAGGGTGGCGTGATCTTCGCCGCGGTCCTGCTGGATGCACTGAGCCAGCGACGCAAGCTGTGACACGCGCGACCTCAACCAATACGCAGGACATCGAGAGACAAACCAAGGAGACACGCGAAGATGAAGAAGATCATCAACAACCCGGAAACCTTCGTCGATGAGATCATCGACGCGCTCTTGCTTGCGCATCCGAAATGGATCAAGGCAGCCAATGCCGACAAGCGCGCGCTCGTTCGCGCGGATGCGCCCCGCGAAGGCCGCGTAGGCATCGTGACCGGCGGCGGATCGGGCCACATGCCGGGTTTTCTCGGCTACGTGGGCGAAGGCTTGTGCGGCGGCGTGGCGGTGGGCAACGTGTTCTCGTCGCCATCGTCGGAACAGATTCTGGAGGCCACCAAAGGCGTGAACGGTGGCGCGGGCGTGCTCTACGTGTACGGCAACTATGGCGGCGACGTGCTGAATTTCGATCTCGCGTCGGACCTCGCGGATGCCGAGGGGATCGAAGTGAAGACCGTCGTGCTGACCGATGACGTCGCATCGGCGCCGAAGGAGCGCGCGTCCGACCGGCGCGGCGTCGCAGGCATGGTGTTCGCGTTCAAGTGCGCGGGCGCGGCGGCCGAACGCGGCGACTCGCTCGAAGAAGTGGCCCGCATCTGCGCGAAAGCCAATGCGAACTGCCGCACCATGGGCGTCGGGCTTTCGCCGACCATCCTGCCCGCGGCCGGCAAGCCCACCTTCACGCTGCCGGATGGCGAGATGGAGATCGGCATCGGCATCCACGGCGAACCGGGAACGCATCGCGGCGCGCTGCAGTCGGCCGATGCCATCGCCGAGAATCTGATGCGCCAGATTCTCGACGATCTCGCGGCACCGAAGGGCTCGCGGCTTGCGCTGCTCGTCAACGGTCTGGGCGCGACGCCGCTCGAAGAGCTGTATCTGCTGTATCGGCGCGCGTCGCAAATGGCCGAGGGCGATGGCCTGTCGATCGCGTGGTCGTACGTTGGCGAATACGTGACGAGTCTGGAAATGGCGGGGGCATCGATCACCGTCATGCTGCTCGACGATGAACTCGAAGCGCTGCTCGCCGCACCGGTGCATTCGCCCTTCTTTCGCGAAGGTACGCGCGCATAATCGGGAAACCTAAATGATTACGACGAGACAAATGCGGGATCTGTTGTCCCACGCATTGAGTGAGCTTCCGTCTCATGCCGACGAGCTACGCGATCTCGATGCCGCGCTCGGCGACGGCGATCTCGGCATCACCGTGCGCGCGGGGTCGGAAGCGGTTGTCAGGGCAATCGGCGCGCTGCCGGACGAGGCCACGCTCGGCGACGTGCTCCTCGCCGCAGGGAAGGCGTTTTCGACGGCCAATCCGTCGACATTCGCGGCGTTGGTGGGCGGCGGCCTGCTTGCCGCCGCGAAGACGGTGCAGGGTAAGGATGCATTGGGACGCGACGAGGCGCTCGCCATCGGGCGGGCGGTGGCGTCACGCATTACCGAGCGTGGCAAGAGCAAGATCGGCGACAAGACCGTGCTCGATGCGCTGGCCCCGAGCCTCGACGTGCTGGAGGCATCGCAAGGAAGCGCGGCCGAGACGCTCGACGCGATGATCGCCACGGCGAGCGAACGCGTCGTGGAAACGGCGAAGATGCAGTCGCAGAAGGGCCGCGCGGCGTGGGTGCAGGAACGGAGCATCGGCCATCCGGATCCCGGCGCGACGGCCTATGTGCGGTTTCTGGAAGCGTTGCGCAGGGCGGTCGATTCAGGCGCGCCGGCGTGAGCGCGGGGCGTCCGTCCCGCGCCCGTGAACGCTACCTGTGAGAGAGCGCGCGCGCCGATTGCAGAAGGTCGTCGAGCATGGCCTGCCGGCGGTCCGGCGTCGTGTCGCGGCCTGTCATGAAGCAGAGCGCCGCGACCGGCGTTCCGGCGCGATCGCGAACGGGCGCGGCCATGCATAGGCGAAACGCGTTCGAGAGTCCCTCGGTGCAGCAGTAGCCCAAGTCGCGCGCAAGCTCTACATCGCGCATGAATGCCTGAAAGTCGATACGAACGCCGTTGTCCAGAACGAAGTCTTCCTGCGGAATCAACGCGCGGATCTCGTCGGCGTTCATGTGGCCGAGCAGAAGGCGTCCGGTCGCGGTCCACGGAATCGGTACTCTCACGCCGATGTCCGAACTGATGTTGAAAGGGCGCGCGCTATTCTCGGATAGAACGACGGTGTACTTGTTACCCTCCAGCATGCACAACTGCGCGGTTTCCTCGTGCTTGCGCACCAGCGCGAGAATCGACTGATGCGCGCGGCTGATCAGGTCGTTGTGCGTTGCGTAGTCGGAGCCGTAGTAATGCATCTCCCGTCCGAAGAAGACGCTGCCGTCGGCGGTGCTTTCCAGCCAGCCGACTTCGGCGAGAATCGCGACGAGTTCATAGATGCTCGATCGCGGAGCGCCGGTCGCTTCGATCAGCTCGCGAATCGACATCGGGCGCTGCGCAATGTGCAGTTGCCTGAACATTGCGATCACGCGATCCACGCCCCGGGCGCGCGACGATTCCATCACAGCCATTCATCCGCTCCGTCGTGCGTCAATGATCGAGCACCCGATGCAGAAACTGCCGGGTGCGCTCGTTCGACGGATTGACGAAGATCTGCTCGGGATCGCCTTGCTCCGCGATCACGCCCTTGTCCATGAACACCACGCGATCGGCGGTCTTGCGCGCAAATTCCATCTCGTGAGTGACCACGACCATCGTCATTCCGTCGCGCGCGAGACCGCGCATCACGTCGGTGACTTCCCCGACAAGTTCGGGATCGAGCGCAGAGGTCGCTTCATCGAAGAACATGATGCCGGGCTCGACGGCAAGCGCCCGGGCAATGGCGACGCGCTGTTGCTGTCCCCCGGACAACTGGCTCGGATAATGATCCGCGCGCTCAGCGAGCCCCACGCGATCGAGCACGTCCATCGCGCGCTTGCGTGCATCGGCGGGACTCATCTTGCGCGCCTTGATCAACGCGAGCGTGACATTGCCGAGCGCGGTCTTGTGCGGAAACAGATTGAATTGCTGGAACACCATGCCGACGTGACCGCGAATGTCGCGCGCGCGTTTCGGGTCGTGCAGCGGAACTTCGTTGACCCAGACTTCGCCGGAATCCGCCGTTTCGAGGCCCGCCATGATGCGCAGCACCGTGCTCTTGCCCGAGCCCGATGCGCCGATGAGCACGAGGACTTCACCCGCACGCACGTCGATATTGATTTCGTCGAGCACGCGCGTTGCGCCGAATGCCTTGCTGACGCGCGTGAGCGCAATGACGGGCTTGTTCTGGCTTTGCTCGCTCACGAGAGTCTCCTGCGGTCATGGTGGCGCACCCACTGCGAAAGCGGGAAGCACACGACGAAGTAAATGACTGCGACGAGCCCGTAGATTTCGACGGGCTTGCCGATCCGGTCGACAATAGCCTGTCCGCCGTGCATGAGTTCCGACATGCCGATCATGCTGACGATGGACGTGTCTTTGATGAGCGACAGATACTGTCCGACGAGCGGCGGCAGCACGATTCTTCCGGTCTGCGGCAGCACGACGGTGCTGAAGGTCTGCATGCGCGACAGTCCGAGGATCTGCGAGACTTCCCACTGGCCCCTCGGCACCGCCTCGATTCCCGAGCGGAACACTTCGGCGATATAGGCGCCCTGATAAACGCTCAGACCGATGACGCCGGCCGCGAACACGTCGATCGCATAGCCGAAGTAAGAGACGCCGAAGTAGATGAACATCAGCGTGATGAGAACCGGCGTGCCGCGAAAGAGCTCGATGTAGACCTTGGCGGCGCGATCCGTGGCCCACGGCCCAAACGTTCGCAGCACGGCGGCGAGAAGGCCGATCAGCGTGCTCCCGATGATGGCCGCGACCGACAGCAGCAATGTCGTCACGAGACCCTGCAACAGGATCGACAGACTGGTACCCAACAATTCGAGTGACATGATCCGGCTCCGGTTCGCGACTCAGGCGCGATTGGCACGGCGCAACGTGAAAGCGCCGAACCGCGCGCGCGGCGGCACGACGAGCGGTGGATGAAACAGCCGCGCGCCGAGGCGGCTTGCAAGCCAGGACAGCACGTTGCTCAGCACCAGATACGCAACGAGCACGACCGCGAAAGTCTGAACGTACAGCAGCGTGCGCGAGTTGATGACCGTCGCTGTTCCGGTCAGCTCGGGCAGCGCGATAGCGGACAAGAGCGACGTGCCGAGCAGCAACTGGATCAGGTAGTTGACGATCGCCGGATAGACGGCGCGGGCGGCCTGAGGCAAGACGATCTCCGACATGATCTGCCCGCGCTCGAGGCCGAGGATTGCCGCAGCTTCCAGTTGTCCGCGCGGCACCGACTGAATGCCTGCGCGAAACACTTCCGACAGGTAAGCGCCGACATTCAGCCCGAGCGCGATGACGCCTGCCCAGTAGGCATCGAGCGCGATGCCCGCCGACGGCAGGCCGAAGAACACGATGAAGATCTGAAGAAGCACCGGCGTGTTGCGGATAATCTCGACGTACGCACGCGCGAGGAAGCGAACGACGCCGAGCGGGGACATGCTGGCCAGCGCGGCCACGAGGCCCAGAAAAATCGCCAGCACGAACGAGAGAAGCGTGACCTGCAGCGTTAGCCAGCCGGCTTTCAGGAACTCTGGAACATAGCCCCACAGGGTCAACCACTCATAGCTCATGTCCTTCTCCGTATCGGATCCATCGGTCCGTCGTCGGCCGGCGATCCCATCGTGCGCTGCTCAGAATTGCGGATTGAGCGGGAAGCGCGGATCCACGCCGAACCACTTCTTGTAAAGCTGCGCGTTGACCTTCGACGCATTGATGTTGAAGAGGAACAGGTTCAGGTAGTTGAGCCACGCCTGATCGCCGGCTTTCACGCCGAACGCGTTGTACTCCAGCGGCACCAGTGCTTCGTTGGTCACGGTCAGTTCGGGGTCCAGCTTCGCCTGATAGGCGAGGAAGTTGTTGTCCTCGATCATCGCGTCGGCTTGCCCTTGCTTGACGGCGAGAATAGCGGCCTGCGAACTGTCGTATTCCTGAATCTTGACCTGCATGTTCAGCGAGCGGACTTCATCGCCATTCGTCGACCCTTTGACGGTCGCGATCGTGCGGTTAGTCATGTCCTTCACCGACTGAATGCCGCTGCTCTTCTTGACCAGCAGCGCCTCGCTCGCGACGACGTACGGCGACGTGAATTCGATGACCTTCGCGCGTTCGAGATTGCGCGTGAAGTTGCAGAAGACGACATCGACCTTGCTCGTCTGCAGGTTCGGAATGCGGTTGGCGCTGGTCGTATTCACGACTTCGAGCTTGACGCCCATCTGCCGGGCCAGCTCCTTCGCGAGATCGACGTCATAGCCGTCCGGCTGACCGTCCTTGTCGTAGAAGCCGAACGGCGCGAACGTCAGACAGTCGCCGACGCGCAAGGTCCCGCGCTGCAGGACTGCCTGCAGTGTCGAGGAACTCGATGCCGCAGGGCTTTCGGCTGGGGTGGAGACCTTCGTGCATGCCGTCAAGGCAATCGCGCCGATGACGAAGAGAGCGGCCGCTTTGCCGCGAAGAGCAACGAATTTCATTTGCAGGTCTTGATTCCAGGGTGGACGAGGGACCGGTTCCAGAACTGCATCCGAAAGGCACCGGAGTGTGTTGTGTCCGATATATCGGACAGGCATCTGACTCTTTGGAATGGAGTTCAGTGTTGACCGAGAGTATTTCGGCGGCAAGCGGCCTAATTACGGATTGTCTTGGGCTTTTTGATGAGATAAAGGCTCGGGGCAGGCAGCCCTGATGTGGAGGCTCGATCGTTGCGATGCGTTGAGCGCGGCGTATGCGAGGGCAGTGCGATCCTGTGGCATCGTTGCGACCTGCTTTCTATTCGATACTCCGCGACAGAGATGAGCGTATCGAAATCCGACATCGAAGATTGCTTGCTGCGACTGCTTCGACAGCGCGCCGCGACTTCCTCTATCTGCCCGTCAGATGTTGCGCGCGCTCTCGCTGCCGATGAAGACGCATGGCGCGCGCTAATGCCCGTGGTCAGACGGGTGGCCTCGGCACTGGCGCATGAAGGGCGCATCATCGTCACGCAAGGAAGCGAAACGTTGCATCCGGACGCGATCAATCACGGACCTATTCGCTTGCGACGCGGGCCGACGTTCGGGCAAACAGAGTGACGCGCGGCGTCGTGGGCAGTCCCGCCAAGCCGGCATCCGATTTCAATGCAGAACGGCTTGCGCGATCCCCGCAAGCGCGCAGCCGATCACCACGACGAGTGGCGGAACTTTCCAGCGCACCAACAGGAAGAAGCCGATGACAGCGATCGCAAAGTCGGATGCGGTGCGCACGGCGCTGATCCAGACCGGCGAGTAGAGCGCTGTCGCGAGCAATCCGACAACGGCCGCATTGACACCCGACAACATCGCAGCCATCGACGGCCGCGCACGCAGCGCTTGCCAGTACGGCAACGCTGCAAGCACGAGCAAGAGACCGGGAAGGAAGATGCCAACGATGGCGAGCAGCGCTCCCCACGCGTGATGGCCTGTCCCGGTCATGGTCCACCCCAGAAAGGCAGCGAAAGTGAATAGCGGACCTGGAACCGCCTGTGCGGCGCCGTATCCAGCCAGAAAGTCGTTCGACGATACCCAGCCCGTCGCCACCGTCTCCTGCTGAAGAAGCGGAAGGACGACGTGACCACCGCCGAAGACGAGCGCGCCCGAACGGTAGAACGCATCGAACATCTTGATTGAGTGTGTCGGATCGGTCGCCATCAAGACCGGAAGTCCGAAAAGGAGAACGCAGAACAGAACGAGCGCGATGGCGCCCGCCGCGCGAGGCACGCGAAACGCCTGAGCGTGTTCATGCGTTGCAGCGAGGCTTCCCGCCGTGGGCGTGTGGCACAGCGCGATGCCGAGCAGTGCGCCCGTCACGATGACGATAAGCTGCGCGTACACCGTGGTCAGGGCGGCGAGAATCGCGATCGTAGCCAGCGCGATCCACGCCCGGCGATGATCGGGACACAGGCGCCGCGCCATATCCCATACGGCTTGCGCCACGACGGCGACTGCGACGAGCTTGAGCCCGTGAATCAGGCCGCTGCCCACCGGCCCGTCGAGCGATGGCGCGAGAATCGCGAAACCAATCATCAGCGCGACAGAGGGCAGCGTGAATCCGCACCACGCTGCGATCCCGCCGAGCCAGCCCGCGCGCAGCAGGCCGATGGAGAAGCCCGCCTGGCTGCTGGCCGGTCCGGGGAGAAATTGGCAGAGACCGATGAGATCGGTGAAGGTGTCGTCGTTGAGCCAGCGGCGTCGCTCGACGAACTCGCGGCGGAAATAGCCGATGTGCGCGACGGGTCCGCCGAACGACGTCAGCCCGAGCTTCAGGAAGACCATGAGCACCTCGAGTGCCGAGCCTGCCCGGTGCCGGCTGGACGTCAGAACGTTTGCTTCCATCGAGGCCTTTCGATCATGATTGCAACGAGCGCGATTCGGCGCTAAAGATCGGCCGCGTCATTTAAGCAGTGGGGATTGCCGTGTCGCCGATGGCTGCAATCGAAAGCCATGTGCGCTGGCCATCCTCGGGAAACAGCTCGATCTGCGAAATGGCATGCAGGTTATCGCGTTCTCGCGAACAGAAAGCGCTTTTAAGGTCCTGTCCTGTTCGATCGAGCGACCACGCACGCGTGAGCGCCTTAACCGATAGCGCAAACGAATGATATCCCCAGCCAACGCCATGCGCCGAAAAGACGACGGTAGATCCTGGCGAAAGACAGAGCAACGGCGCTTCGCTTCCGCGAAGACGCGCGGTTCGACCAGTTCAATCGCCGGGGATGGCGCGGGCACACAGTGTTTCGTTACGATGCCCGGCGCACGCCACGGGCGTCCGTAGATGAGAGCGCTCCTTTATTCGATGGATGATGGTCCACCCTTATTGGGCCACCTCTTAAGCAAGAGATAAGATTTCGCTGCCTATACTGCATTGAGCAAGTTCGGTTTTAGTGAGCACTGAATTAATAGACATTAGCGATCCTAAACTGACTTTGAAGCACACCGTACTCGCTTTTAACTTCTGTTCTTTGCAGTGTGACTCATAACCTGACAGGCACTAGAACGCTCGTTTGAAACTAGGTCTCACGGCACCGTTACATTCACCTGGGTGTATCCGGAATGAGTGAAGCTCTCTTTGACGGGTTCGATGTCGAAAGGCTGATTCATGGCTTCCGCCCGCCTGAACTGCCGCAGTGTGAGCCCGACGAAGCCACGATAGAAGCGGCGGGCCGCAAGGTCAGGCAGTGGACGAGTAGCGTGACCGGTCCACTGACGCCGGGCACCGACGCGCATCGTAGCGAGATGTGTCGGATGTTCCGTGAGACCTTCAGTCCGTATCGTCCGTCTATTATGGATTGGCCGAAGCTCGAACCGGACGTGTTGCAGAGAATCGTGTCTCTGCCGATCTGGGACATCGCCGTGCAGACGGAGGGCAAGGCCAGGATGCGCATGGCCGCGTACGCAGCGACCCTCAGTGAGCCCGACGTTCGCGACGCGCTGGCGCTCAACGCCTGGGAGGAGAACCGGCACAAGGAAGTCTTGTCGCGAATGGTGGCGACATACGGCATTCCGCTCGCGAGCGAAGCACCGTATGTCTATCCAAAGGATACCGAATGGGCTTACCTGGTCACGGGTTACAGCGAATGTATCGATAGTTTCTTCGCTTTCGGCCTCTTCGAACTCGCCCGCCGCTCGGGGCTTTTTCCGCCTGAACTCGTTGATACCTTCGAGCCGGTCATGCATGAGGAGTGCCGTCATATCCTGCTCTTTGCGAACTGGATTGCGTGGCACCGTTCCAGGCTCTCGTGGTGGCGGCGTGTCCGCTTCGAGCTAAAGGTGGCTGCGGTATGGGCGTTTCTCGTTTGGGAGCGGATGAGCCTCGCGCGAACGCTCGACGCCGACGGCAACGAACAGAAACAGGACAACAACTTCACTCTCAACGGCGCGCAGTCGCTGTCGTCGGCACAGGTCGGTGTCGCCGATCTGATGAAGCTATGTCTGACGGAAAACGAACGGCGGTTTTCCGGCTATGACCGCCGTTTGCTGCGCCCCGAAACGGTACCGAAGCTGGTTGCTTTCGCACTGCGCTTCATGCGCAGTAAGACGGAATGAGGTCATCGCTTCAAGGAAGTTTGAATGAGCGAAGCCGTGAGCCGTCGTCATTTGCAAAACCGGGGCCATTCTGCGTCGCGATACCGATGTTAAGCAGCAGGGCAATCACGCCAGCGCAAAAGTCTTTCGCTTACCGCTTTGGCGGGACGCTGCGAGGGAGCGGCGTACGGTTGCGTACCGCGATGCCTCGATCAGCGGGGGGCGCGAAACCGACGCTTCCTGTGTCAGGTTTCCCGAGAAGACCTCCCTAAGCCACTCACGCCATGATGTTGACGCCGCCATCGACATACAAGGTCTCACCCGACAGGCGGCGCGCATAAGGCGTCGCGAGAAACGCGCAGGTGAAGCCCACGTCCATGATATCGACGAGTTCGCCGAGCGGCGCGCGCTGGGCCGCCTCGGTCAAAAGCACGTCGAAGTCCTTCAGACCGGAGGCGGCTCTCGTCTTGAGCGGGCCCGGCGAGATGGCGTGCACCCGAATGCCCTTCGGCCCCAGTTCATAGGCGAGATAGCGGGCGCAGGCTTCTAGCGCCGCCTTGACCGGCCCCATGACGTTGTAGGTCGGAACCACCTTGTTCGCGCCGTGATAGCTCATGGTGAGCATCGTGCCGCCGTTCTTCATCAAGGGTGCGGCAAGACGCGCCATCCGTACGAACGAGTGGCAGGATATGTCCATCGCACGGGCGAATCCTTCGCTGGAACTGTCGAGCAATGGGCCCTGTAAGTCCTCCTTGGGCGCCCATGCAATGGAGTGGACCAGGATATCGAGTCCGCCCCATTCCTTCTCGATCCGTTCGAACACGTCGTCGAGTTCGGTTTGACGAGATGCATCGAGCGGCATGAAAAGCGATGCGTCGAGGTCTTTCGCAAGCGGCTCGACGTAGGGTCTTGCCTTGTCGTTGGCATAAGTGATCGCAAGCGTCGCGCCGAGTTCGTGAAAGGCTTTTGCGCATCCGTATGCAATCGAATGTTCATTCGCGATGCCGGTGACGAGCGCCTTGGCGTCGCGTAGGATGGGCTGCGGCGAGGTCGGTGTCATGAGAGAGATCCTTCATGCAGGCAGAGATGCGGCGCCACTGGTCGACGCCGTTGGCTTGATCGCCGCGAGCGTATGCTGGCCGATCATGAGTTCTTCGTTCGTCGGTATGACCCAGACAGTCGCCTTGCTCGACGCCGCGCTGATGCAAGGTCCGCCCGACGCGTTCGCGGCAGGGTCGAGCTCGATTCCAAGCCACGCTGCATCGCGCACGACGCGCTCGCGAATGATGCTGGCGTTCTCCCCCACGCCGGCCGTGAAAACCAGCGCGTCGATGCCCTGCATCGCGGCCACCAGGGAACCGAGTTCGCGCGCGATCCGGTAGATGTACATGTCGATGGCAAAGCGCGCGCGCGGCGCGTCGCTCGCGAGCAGCGCGCGCATGTCGCTCGACATGCCCGACACGCCGAGCAGGCCGGACTGCCGGTAGATCAGATCTTCGATCTGCTGCGTGGTCATCTTCAGCTCGGACATCAGGTAGAGGATGACGCCAGGGTCGAGGTTGCCGCAGCGCGTGCCCATCAGCAGGCCGTCGACAGCGGTGAAACCCATTGTGCTCGCGATGCTCTTGCCGCCAGCCATCGCGCACATGCTCGCGCCGTTGCCCAGATGCGCGACGACCGTGCGGCCGCTCGGGGCGGCCGGTGCCAGGCGCGGCAGCACGCTCGCAATGTACTCGTACGAAAGGCCGTGAAAGCCGTAACGGCGCACGCCCTTTTCGGTGATCGAGGCGGGCAGTGCGTAAGCCTGCGCCACTTCAGACGCCGAGCGGTGAAACGCCGTATCGAAGCAGGCAACTTGCGGCAACTCCGGGCGCGTTCGCGCGATGATGCGGATCGGATTCAGGTTATGCGGCTGATGCAACGGTGCCAGCGGCACTAGCTTTTCGAGTTCATCCAGCACCGCTGGCGTCACCTGAACCGGCCCCGCGTACGTCTGGCCGCCATGCACCACACGATGACCGACAGCGATAAGACGATGCCCTTCGCCGTGGCTGCGCAGAAACGCGCCAATATGCTCGATCGCGCCCTCGTGGTCGAGGCCAGCGTGCGCGCTCATGTCTTCAGCCGTCGTATTGCCGGCGTTGTCGACCGCGCTGAAACGGGGCGCCGTGCCCAGTCCGTCGACCTGTCCGCGCAACACGAGATGCATGGTCGTGCCGTCCACGCCGAAAGCGCGGAACTTGATGCTGGACGACCCTGCGTTCAGTACCAGAATGACGTCGGCCATGACGCTACCTCAACACGTTGTGGGTCTCGCGCTTCGCCTCTGCCACGAGCGTGGCGACCGCGCATGAGGCGAGGCGCGTCAGCAAGGCGTCGGCGCGGCTCGTCAGAATGATCGGCACGCGCGCGCCGAGCACGATGCCGGCCGCGTCTGCGCCCGCCAGAAACGACAGGCTCTTCGCGAGCATGTTGCCCGCTTCGAGATCGGGGACCATCAGCACGTTGGCGCGTCCCGCTACCTGCGAATCGATGTGCTTGATCCGCGCGGCTTCGAGATTGATTGCGTTGTCGAGCGCGAGCGGACCGTCCACCAACGCGCCCGTCACCTGGTGCCTGTCCACCATCTTGCATAGCGCGGCGGCTTCTATCGTGGACGGCACCTTCGGATTCACGGTTTCCATCGCGGACAGGATGGCGACGCGCACTTGCTCGAAATGCAGCGCGTGACCGAGATCGATAGCGTTCTGCAGAATGTCCATCTTCACGTCGAGCGACGGCGCGATGTTGATTGCAGCGTCGGTCACGATCAGCGCATGCTCGGTCTGCGGCACATCCATGACGAAGCAGTGGCTGATGCGCCGCTCCGTGCGCAGTCCCGATTCGCGGTTGACGACCGCACTCATTAGTTCGTCGGTATGCAGGCTGCCTTTCATCAGCGCTTCGGCCTTGCCCTCGCGCACGAGCTGAACGGCGGCCGAAGCCGCGGCATGACTGTGCGGGGCATCGACGAGCGGGTATTCGGCAATGGAGATGCCGGCTTGCGCCGCCGCTGCTTCAATACGCTCCTTCGGTCCGACCAGTACCGGTGCAATCAGCCCCATGCGCGCCGCTTCGACGGCGCCTTGAACGGAAGTCGAATCGCAGGGATGGACGACCGCCGTTTGCAATGGGGGCAGGCTCTTGCAGAACTCGATCAACCGTTGATACTTCGCGTGCTTGTTTTCCATCGTGCCTCCATCGAAAAGATGACTGCATGCGATAGCCCGGACGAGTCATGGTCGCGCGAGTGCAGCGGTGGCTCGGCCGCGCGTGGGCTTTGCCGCGAGAACATTGCGGATGCGATCCAGCATGGCCCGCTGCGCGTCGGTCGGGCTGGTGCTCTGGACCCGTTCGTCGGTCATCAGCGCGTCGAGTAGCGTGACGAAGCGCGCGCGATCGTTCTTGTCGGCGATGAGCAGTGGCAACGTTGCGAGCGCCTGTTCGGGTTCGAAGCTGACGATGAGTTCCTGCTCGCCGCGGATGCGCCTCCATTGATCAGGAGGCACTTCGGGAAGGTAGTCCGCATACGCCTGCGCCAGTTCCTGGCGCGTGATGAGCCGCGAGAGCGGCAGCGGTTCGCCCTTGCGTGCAAGAAGCGCCGCCGCGCGTGCAATGGCTTCCGTGTAACCGCCTTCGCTGATCGCCGCGAGCGCGTCCTTCACGAAAGGCAACTCGCGCGGCTCTGCGCCGGTCTTGACTGGACTTTCCGCCGGAGCTTTGTGATCGGCGAGATACGCCGAGAAGAGATTCGCATAGATCGTGAAGAATGCCGCTTCCATGCCGGCGTCGCGCATTGCCCGGTAATAGTCGAGCGATGCGCTGATCAATTGCGAGCCGGTCGTCTCCATTGCGCACCACGGATTGTCCCGTTTTGCGGGCTGGCGATTGGCTTTTACTGCGTTCGCCGCCGATGGCAGCCACGCGAGCCACGGATTCAGGTCCGAAAACGCCCAACGCTGGAAGCGCAGTGGATGGAAGGCGCGCAGCATGCGCGCGCTCGTATCGTTCGACATCGACTGCACGAACGGACGCGCGAATAGTTCATAGGCACGCTGATTGAACTCGGAAATCTCGGCCACGGCCTCGAAGGGCTTCTCGTCCTCGCGCTCGAAGCGGTTGAAGCGAGCCGCCACTTCTTCCAGCCGATACTCGCGAAACTCGACCTCGTAATCGGGTTGGCCGTCCGTACCTTCGCGTTCGGTAATCGACATTCCGTACAGGCCCGGCGCAAAAGACTCAATGGCTTCGAGCACGGAAACGATCTGCGCATGTTCCTTCTTCGCCACTTTGCCAGAGACAAAGATGCCGAGATGGCCGATATGCTCGTGCATCAGACCGACGATGACTTGGCCGCGTGCCTTGATCTCCTCGGTGCTGCCGTACAGGTCCGCCACCCAGTTGAAGGCCTGTTGCGGCGGCGTGATGTTATCGCCCAGCGACGCGAACAGAATGATCGGCGAGCGGATGTCGCGCAGATCGAATGCCTTGCCGCTGGCGGCTTTGACATCGCCCGACCAGAGCTTGTTGCCGACGAAGAGGTTGCGGGTGATCCACTCGATCTCCTCGCTGTTCATCAGATAGTAGTCGCCCCACCAACGTTCGAAGTCGAGAAAGCGCGGCGGTTCCGTGTCGATGTTGTGATACAGGTGGTAGTACTTGTCCCACAGCGTATTGGCCGGGTTCAGGTTCTCGAAGTTCTGCACCAGATGTGCGCCGTCGAACTTGCCGGCGCCGAGATCCGCGGCGAACGACGCGAGCCACGAGCCGCCGAGCAATCCGCCGGCGTAGCGCATCGGGTTGTCGCCTTCGCCTTCGCTCCAGGCGCCGCTCCAGTAAGACATCGGCGCGCCGTTGATCACGATAGGGCCGGTATCGCCGGGATCGGAGGCTGCGAGCATCATTGCGGCCCAGCCGCCCTGACAGTTGCCGATCAGCGCGGGCTTGTCACTGTCCGGATGCAACTCGCGAACTCGCTTCACGAACTGTTGCTCGGCCACGCAGACGTCGAGCAGTGTCTGCCCCGGTTCAGGATCGGGAAAGAAAACGACGAAATACACGGGGTGTCCCGCTCGCAGCGCGACACCGGCTTGTGAATCGTCCTTGAAGCCGCCGATGCCCGGGCCGTGTCCCGCGCGCGGGTCGATGATGAGGTACGGGCGCTTGCGTGGGTCCACGGTCACGCCTTCGGGCGGTGTGATCTTCAGAAGCGCGTAATTAACGGGTCTTTCGAACTGACGGCCGTCGAGGACGAACTCGTAGTCGAAGTGCAGCACCGGCTTCGGCTCTTGCCGGCTTCGTTCGTAGAATGCGGTGCCGCGCTCGCGCAGCGTATCCCAGAACATGACCGAACGCTGAATCAGGTCGAGCCCGTAGGACCAGGTGTCCCACGGAGTCGGCGCACGCGCGTTCGCGCCGGGCGCGGTGCCGGCGCCGCCGAACGCGGCGTGTAATCGCTCAGTGAAATTCTTCTGCGCGTTTTCGGTCCGTGCGTTCAGTATGCGCGCAACCTTCGCGTTGATCTCCCGACTGCGTGACAATTGGTTTGCTGCGTCCATGACGTAGACCTCTCGATCGAAGAGCGGGAACAGCGGCGTGCGACCCGGCACGTGCGCTAAGTCGCGGCTTGAATACAGAAGCTAGCAGCGGACGATGACGATTAGACTAAAGCTGCTTACGGCAACCGCCAACCGACGAGTGCAGTGACTTTGTGCTGAATCAAGATCATGCGCATTAAAGGCGGCACAAGCCGCGCGTAGCAATGCCTTGACTCATCCGGCGTGGCGAAGCTGCAATCGGGTTATTGCAACAGGCCTCCTGCGAGTCATGCAAGTGTGTTTTCTCCTGACGCCCCGGTATTTTCTTCTGAAGGTGCTGAACAGAAACGCCCTTCGATACGTAGTTAGCCTAACGTCCATATCGTAGTGAGCCACTACTTAAGTCGATGCTGAGCGCTTCGCACATCGGTCTTCACGTGCCTGAAAGACAAGCGCTTGACGTAGATTAACTTCGGAAAAACGACGTCGCCTTACGATCGAACCGACGGTCGAGAATCGCGTGTGATGGTCGACTTGAGCACTAGCAGTGAACTCGCCACTGCGGCGGAACACGACGAAGGAGGCACCTGGACAATGAATCGCTATTCAGGCTTGGTACCGGAAAAGACACAACAAGCGCCGCCGACGGCAGAGGAAATCCTGCGCGATACGCAAAACTTTTCCCTGGTACTTGGCGGGCCGCTCTTCCAGCTTTTTCGCAAGGCTCACATAGCCGATGATGCCTTGGATCTCGTTCGTCAGCGGATCCTCGTCATCTCGCTTGTCGCATGGCTGCCGCTGCTGGGGCTTTCCGCGCTGGAAGGGCATCTGTGGGGCCATTCGGTGGCGATTCCGTTCTTGCTGGATATGGAAGTCCATATTCGCTTTCTCGTGGCCGTGCCGTTGTTGATCCTCGCCGAGCTCGTCGTTCATCGGCGCCTGCGCCCGATCGCGCGTGCATTTCTCGACCGGCACATCATTCCGGAGGCGTCCGTCACGCGCTTTGACGATGCAATCCGGTCCGCATTCCGGCTGCGCAATTCGGTGCCCGCGGAGCTGCTACTGATCGCCCTGGTGTACGGCGTCGGAATCTTCATTGTCTGGCGCCAATACACCGCCCTGCAAACGACGACCACATGGTACGCCGTCCCGGGCGCTAGTGGATTGTCGCTCTCGCTGGCAGGAATCTGGTACGGCTATGTGAGCGTGCCTATCTTTCAGTTCCTGCTCATCCGATGGTATTTCCGGTTGTTCGTGTGGACGCGTTTTCTGTGGCAGGTATCGCGCATCGAACTCGACCTCGTTCCCGCACATCCTGATCGCGTAGGCGGCCTGGGGTTTCTTGCCAACACCGTCTATGCGTTCATGGCGCTGCTGGTTGCGCATGGTGCGATGCTGGCCGCGCAGTTCGCGAATCGCATTTTCTTCGCCGGTGCAGCACTGACGGAGTTCAAGGCAGAAACCGGCGCGATGGTCCTCTTTCTGCTTGGCCTGGTCTTCGCCCCTTTGTTGGCTTTCGCGCCACAGCTGGCCAAGGCAAAGCGAACGGGTTTGAGTGAGTTTGGCTCGCTGGCGGAACGTTACACGCGGGAATTCGACGCCAAGTGGCTGAAGAGCGGTTCACGTTCAGACGAGCCGCTAGTGGGAAGTGCAGACATTCAGTCGCTGGCGGATCTCGCCAATAGCTTCGACGTCGTTCGGACGATGCGCATTGCTCCAATCACACGCGATGCCATTGTACGGCTCGGCGCTGCGGTGCTTGTTCCGATTGTTCCGCTCGCATTGACAATGATGTCTCTTGAAGATTTGCTCAAGCGACTCTTCGGATTGGTTTTTTAGGCTGCGAGCATGCATGCGGGGGCAGTGTCGTGTGCGAGCCAGGACGCGGGCGATTTCGTGCAGTGCATGCGGCATGGGTTCATTTGATTTGCGTCTGCTTCATGTCTCGAGCAACAGCGCGAAGTTGCTGCTCGAAGCGCAGCAGCAGACGAACATCGTTCGTCGCTGCACGCCTCATGTTTGAAGATAGGTTGCATGGAAGGAAAATCCATGTGCCGTGACTCATGACTCGCCGACTGCGAAGCGTTGACACCGACGCTCATTCCGCGATGCCCCGCGTCGCAGGACGAGCGGCCAGTACGCTCGCGCTGCGCTGCGTCGAGGCGAACGCTAGCAAGGCATAGCCAGCATCATTTGCGGCCTCGCACCGGCGAAATAGTCCCGAATAACCCGTTCGCCTCTTCGTTCGGACCTGCCGAAAAGTAAAGGGTGTCCGAGTTCGAGTTGCGCCCGCCGCCCAGTGAAAGCGCCCACAAACCGTCGATGGTCAGCGGATTGCCATATACATCCTCCAGCTGATCGACGAAGGCACCGTCGTTGTTGAACACATTGATCCGTCCATTGCCGAAGTTGCCGATCAATATCTTGCCGCTGAAAGGACCGAAGTCGAACGAGGCGCGGGTGACGCCCCAGGGAGAATTCAGCGTGCCGCGGCTGGCGAAGCGACGTAACAGATGGCCATCGGTATCGAACACATCGACGAAGCCGCGGCCGTCGCCGGCGACGTCGTCATGCTTCTGGTCATCTTGCTGGGCATAGGTGACGAAAAGATCGCCGTCGATATTGCTGATGCCGAAAGGCGCATAGCCCGCCGGCATTTGTGGATCGACGAAGCCGCCGTCTGTCGACGCGCTCATATAGCGGCCGTTGACTCCGCCGCTGGGCCCGAAGACATCGATGCGGCCGGACCGGAAATTCGTGGCGAAAAGAAAGAGTCCCCTTTTGTTGACGCCGAACGCGAGGCCCTTGTAGACGGCGTGATTCGCGACGGACGGTACGGCTGAATTGTCCACCGCAAGCACGGCGTTGTTCGCAGGACTGAGGCCGCCGGCCCAGGCAGCGAGTGTGCCGTCTTCGGTCGAGAAGATGAAAGCCGCGGGGATAGTCGTTCCAGGGACAAGAAACGCCGCCGAGGCGTTCCACACCATTCCTGTCGGTGCAGCCGGCGCGGGAGTCGGTGAATTCTTTTGGACGACCGGGCGGCATGCGCTAGACGGTATGACGCCTCCGGGAAGAGGAATGACAACTTGCAAAGGGACTTTCGTACCTTCGCCGTCATACAGCGTGGAGCAGCCCGTAGCGTTGTCACTGATCCAGAAAGGACTGCCTGCAGGGCTGAACGCGATGCCCCAGGCGTTGCGCAGGACGCCGTCCACTTTCGGTGCCGCGCCTGCTACGTTCGAGACGAGCGGCCTCACGACATATGCGTCACCGTGGTCTGCATGAACGGTCGTAAAACCGCTGGCGACGGCGATCGCCACTGCTGCTTTCAGACATCCAGAGAAATGAGACATGACACCCTCCTTGGCTCGACTGACGAGACATGCTCCTCGAATAGAGCTGAAGCAAGGTAAACGGGGTGACGTTTCCAATATTCCAGAGCATGCGAAGGCTTTAGCGAATTCCTGTCGTCCGTTCGGGCGGTTGGGATGGAAAGCCGCGAACGCTTCGTGTGAGTTATTAGAACCGCTACATATATACGAATATCCGGACACGCCGGAGCCATAGAAAAGATAGGCGCGCGCGGAATGAATTCGGTGTCCGGCACGTTCATATACAAGCTGCACGTGCCGCAGGATGCGACGAGGGGCTAGCCATGAAAGTCAGGCAGTATCAGTGGAATCGTTTGATGATGACCGTCGCGATGGTTCTCCCGTTCAATGCCGTGGCGAACGAGACGATCCATGTCGCATTGGGCGACGACTCCATCCGGCTCGACACGGATAGAGCGAGAGCAGGACGCGTCTCGTTCGAAGTAACGAATGTGGCGAGAAGCGGAACCGTTCACGAATTCGTCGTCTTGTCGACGAACATCGACGAAAGCCGGTTGCCCGTCAGGAATGGTCAAGTGGTGGAAGGGCAGCTGAAAAAAATGGGCGAAGTAGAAAACGTTCACAACGCATCGAGCAAGCGTCTGTCATTGAACTTACGGCCAGGGCGATACGTGCTGATTTGCAATATGCCCGGCCATTACGCGATGGGAATGCATAAGACCCTGACGGTCTTGCCTTCATCGGGACACGACGCGCAGGCTCATGAAGCGTCGAATGAGGTGAAGTAGTCCATTAAGTTTGGAGATTCGGGACTGAGTCGACGTGCAAGGCTGCTCCGTTCACGACCCTTGTTGGCCCGACGCTTCCGCGAAGGCGAGGCGGTGCGGGTTCGAGGGTCGATGCGGCCAACATTCACGTCGGCGAGCCAGGCGTGAGCAGCGCTTGCTGCTCGCATAGGCATTGAGACAAGAGCGAATCGTCGTCCATGAAGTAAGAAGCCTTAACAAAATGAGCGAAGGGGCTGTTAACTCTCGATGAATGCTGTTAACCTTTTCATTGTTTCGACGACGAAAAGGACATGGCCAAGCCGATACTCGACGACGAACTGTGGGCACTCATTGAACCGCTGCTGCCCCCGCCCAACCCACGACGAACCCGTTACCCAGGGCGCAGGCCGCTCCATAATCGTGCGGTGCTCACGGGCATCCTCTTCGTCTTACAGACGGGCCTGCGTTGGGACCTATTGCCTCGCGAGATGGGCTGCGGCAGTGGCATGAGTTGCTGGCGTCGTTTGCGTGACTGGCAGGCCGCCGGCGTCTGGGAGCAGTTGCACGAGGTGCTGCTTGCGCGATTGCGCGCAGCCGACCAAATCGACTGGTCTCGCGTCATCGTCGATTCCTCCTCAATCCGCGCTGTGGGCTCAGGTCAAAAACAGGACCGAATCCCACAGACCGCGCGCGACCCGGTTCAAAGCACCATCTCATCACCGAGGCCCAGGGTATCCCGCTTGCGGTGATACTGACCGGCGCCAACCGAAACGACGTCACTCAACTTCAATCGCTGGTCGAGGCTATTCCGCCCATCAGCGGCAAGCGTGGCAGACCGCTATCGAAGCCTCGGGTCGTTCAGGGCGACAGAGGCTACGACCACGACAAATACCGACGTCCACTGCATGCCGCCGGCATTGCAACCGAAATCGCTCGACGCGGTCAGCCTCATGGAAGCGGGCTGGGCAAAACACGCTGGGTCGTGGAGCGGACCATTTCGTGGCTTCACAACTTCCGCCGACTGCGCATCCGCTTCGAACGGCTCGCTTTCATACACGAGGCTTTCCTCAAAATCGCTTGCTGCATCATATGCTGGCGGCAGCTGCAAAAGTCATTCTGTTAACGCCTCTAAGTCATGGGACCATCGCCGTGTGCCAGCGCATAGCAGCCGGCGCACAGCACGATCAGAAACAAGATGCCGATGATTACGCGTGTCATCGCAGTCCTCCCAGGGCGGTTCAATTGCGCGATTGCGCGATCCGACTGTCAAGCGCGTCAGCGCATGAGCAGAAGATAGGACCAACGCGCGCATTGAAACAGTCGCTATTCGCGGGGTGGGCTATTCCCCGCAATAGGAGGGACGGGACTTGTGGAGCGACCTTGCGCACTGGCGAGAGCGCTCGACGGCGAGATCAGCGACGGTAGTTAACGATAGAGGTAACTAGCGGCTGTCTCGTCGGAACATGAACGGGGGCGCGGACTGCCCGAGGCCGGCGTAGTCCGCATGTGCTTTTGCGTCGCCGCATACGGCCACGATGCGGCCCCCGCCGTTCATTGCATGCGCATTCTGCGTCATGTCGCCGTACGGCGACAGTTCTGCGAAACATCGTCGCACGGCGCCGCGAGGCTGGCGCGCGGCGCGTCTTCGGCAGACTGGCCATACAGTTCCGCCACCTTGCCGCTCGCGATGCCTTGCCCGAGCTTCTGCAAATCGAGCGACGTGTCCTTCGCGAGCAGCACGTAGGCGAGGCGGTTGGTGCGCCATGTCACAGTCTTCATCTCGCCGACCTGCTGCGTACGAACGGGCTCATCGCTCTTCGCTTCTTCGATCACGCAAAGCGCGACGGGATCGCCGCGTTCAGGCAGATAGACCATTTGAATGAGCGGCCGGTCGTGATAATTGAGCCGCTGCACGCGCTTGAACTTGAGTCCCGCCTGCCGCAAGTCAGGCACGTTCACCGGCATGCCATCGCGCTGATGAATGTCCGCGAGAACCTGCTCCGTGCTCACCTTGTCTTCGCGAATGTTCGCAACGGTATCGCGTCCGTATAGCACCTGATAATCCGCGACGCTGCGAACCCACGGATCAACGCCGGGCTTCAGCGGATTCATCCCGCCGAGATAACCCGTCAGCACGCCGGAGCAGATGGCGCCCGCGACGAATGCAGCGGCTGCCCACTGCATCGGAAAGCGTCCGCTCGCGCGAGCCGGACGGCGCTTTTGCGCGGTGGTCACGCTGACGAGCTCGTCGATGCGGCGCGTTAGACTCTCGGGCACCGGCGGCACCGGACGACGTTCGTATGCGGCGCGATACGGAAGCACGGACGCCTGAAGCGCGGCCACACGGCCCGCGAGATCGTCCGAATGCGCGATGGCCGCTTCGACTTCCGCGCGTTGCTCCGGCGCGAGTTCCCCGTCGACATAGGCCATCAGCAGTGTGTCGTCGACATTCATCATATGGATTCCCCTTTTTGTCCTTTCTGTGCCGCAGCCGGCGCCTGCACGCCGAATTGCTGACCAATCGTCAGCCGAGCGCGGGAAAGCCGGCTCATGACCGTGCCGATGGGCACGTCCAGCACGTCGGCGGCCTCGCGATAACTCAGGCCTTCGATCGCCACCAGCACCATGACGACGCGCTGCGCTTCGGGCAACGCTTCCACCGCGTTGAATACCTGGCGGTGCATCAAATCGACTTCCGGATTGTGCCCGCCCGGATCGGCCAACGACTCGATTTCCTCGTCCTGCCAGTCCATGCTGCCGCGGCTGCGTATCGACCGGGAGCGCAACTCGTTCATCCACGTCGAATGGACGATCGAGAAGAGCCAGCTCAGCGTCGACGTGCCCGGCTGCAACTGATTGCGCCGCTCCAGCGCCCGCACGCAGGCTCGCTGGACGAGATCCTCGGCGTCGTGCTGGTTCTGCGTGAGCCTGAGCGCGAAGCGCCACAGGCGCGGCAGCAGTGTCGGCAGGACGGCGGGCAGGTCGTCGTCGTTCATCGGGGCAGCTCCTGGTGTCGGCGCGCTCATGATTGATAACACCCGAGCGGCCCGCTTATTCCAGGGCTTTTTCGATTTTTTGTGCGGAATAAGCCGGCGAGTCCGGCTGTTTTCGGGTCACTGCTCGCGCAACGAAGCGCACTCGAAAGAACGAATAGGAGACAGATCATGGCGACCCTCCTCGACCAAGCCCGGCAATCAGGCAGAACGGTCATGCGAAACACGTGTTTCGCATGCACACGCTTTCTTAGCATAGTCGGTCCCGAACCGATGCGCGAACGCTTCACGCAAGCCGCCGGCAAGCAAGATTCGACCTGATTCGATGCTTTCCCGATGTGGCAGAAAGCACGCCGCGTACTTAGGAAACCGAACGAATCCGCACCGCATCGACCTCTTTCGCGCTCGAACGACGCGATTTCACCGTGCCGTAACACGCACATTCATTACCTGGAGACTGACATGGCTGTAGACATTTTCATCAAGCTCGGCGACATCAAGGGCGAATCACAGGACTCGGTTCACAAGGAAGAGATCGAAGTCCTGAGCTGGTCGTGGGGCTGCGCGCAGACGGGCACCACGCACAGCGGAACGGGCGGCGGGACGGGGACGGCATCGGTGCAGGACCTTTCGTTCAGCAAGTATCTCGACAAGAGTTCGCCGACCATCGCGCAAGCCTGCTGTCAAGGCGCGCACATGCCCGAGGTCGTGCTCACCATGCGCAAGGCGGGCGGAAAAGAGCCTGTGGAATATATGAAGATCACGCTGAACGAAGTGATCATCAGCACCTATTCGGTCGGCATGAGTGGTGGAGACCAGGCTTCGGAAAACGTCTCGCTGAACTTCGCCAAGTACAAGGTCGAATATCAGCCGCAGGACAACAACGGCGCTAAGAAGGGCGGGGTCGTGACCGGCAAGTGGAACGTCCCCGAGAACAAGTCGGAGTGACCGACGAGCACGCCGCCGTAACCTTCAACGCATCGGGACATCGACATGAATCACGCCGATATCGCTGGCTGGCTCACCGACATCACGCCGCACGCACCCTGCGGCGACGACGAGGAATACAGCGCCGACTTCCGTGCGCTCGAAGAGGCGGTGGCGGGCAAGCCCGATGCGCAATACGGCGGCGTCGTGATCGCGGCGACGCCGCCCGACTGGGCGCTCGCGCTCTCGCTTGCGAGGACGCTCTTTGCGCGCACGCGTGACTTGCGAGTGGCCGTGCATTACACGCAGGCGAGCACCGCACGCGAGGGCTTCGAAGGACTGGCGCGCGGCCTCGCGTTGATCGAAGGCTTGCTCGATACGCAGTGGGGCAGCGTCCATCCGCAACTAGACGATGCCGATGGCGACCCGACCGCGCGAGTCAATGCGCTCTCGGCACTTCTCGATGCCGCAGGGCTCGCCGGCGCGCTGCGCGATGTGCCGTTCGTCGCGCCGCGCGGTCATCGCGCGTTTGCGTTACGCGACCTCGAAGTGATGGCGGGCGAGTTGCCGCTCGCGGAGGGCAGCGAGATGCCGAGCATGGCGACCATCGACGCCGCTTTCGCGCTCGCGGGCGCCGAGGCTGCGCGGGCCACATGCGATGCGCTGGCGTCGGCGCGGGCTTCGCTCGTGCGGATCGAGTCGCTGCTGACCGAGCGCGTCGGGCCGGCGCGGGCGCTGGACTTCGGCGCATTGGCACGGCCGCTTGCCCGCATCGACGAGTTCGTCGCGGCCCGCGTTGCGGCGCTCGATCCACAGGTGATGCGACGGGGCGGTGCGATGGAGACCGACAGCAGTGAAGAGGGCAGCCATTCCGGATCGGCAGCGCATGAGCCGGCCATGCCCGGAATCGCCATGGCCCCGCGCATTGCCAACGCAAGCGACGTGGTCGACACGCTCGATGCCATCTGCGCGTATTACGCAGAACACGAGCCGTCGAGCCCGCTGCCGGTCCTGCTGCAGCGCGCGCGAAGGCTGGTCGGCAAGAGCTTCATCGAGATCATCGAGGACGTCGCGCCGGATGGCGCGCATCAGTTCAGGCATCTGGGCGGCGTCGAATGAGTAACCCAGTAATCTAGTTAGATATCCGAAGGAAACCCATCATGGCTAAGGAAAGCAGTCAGAAATTCATCGCGCGCAATCGGGCGCCGCGTGTGCAGATCGAATACGACGTCGAAGTCTACGGCTCGGAAAAGAAGGTGAACCTGCCCTTCGTGATGGGTGTGCTCGCGGATCTCTCGGGTCAGCCGGCCGAGGCGCTGCCGAGCGTCGCGGAACGCAAGTTCCTCGAAATCGACGTGGACAACTTCGATGAACGCCTGCGCTCGGTCAAGCCGCGCGTGGCGGTTCAGGTGCCCAACACGCTGACGGGCGAAGGCAACGTGGCCGTGGACCTGACGTTCGAGTCGATGGACGACTTCACGCCCGCCGCGATCGCGCGCAAGGTCGAGCCGCTGCGGCAGTTGCTGGAGGCGCGCACGCAGTTGGCGAACCTTCTCACGTACATGGACGGCAAGACCGGCGCCGAAGCGCTCATCGCTCGTCTGCTGGAAGAACCCGGACTCATGCGCGCATTGTCCGCCGAGCCGCGCCCGAGCACGTCTGAAACCGAAGCGCCCAACCACGGAGCATGACGCGATGAACGATCTCAGCATCCACCCGCAGGCCGCCACGGACGTCGCATACGGACAGGCCGCGCCCGAAGTGAGCGACTTCTCCGCGCTCCTGCAAAAGGAATTCAAGCCGAAGTCGGAGCGGGCCCGCGAAGCCGTTGAAAACGCGGTGCGCACGCTCGCCGAACAGGCACTGCGCGACACGCAAGTGATTTCCGGCGATGTCCTCGCGACCATCGAGGCGCTCATCGCGCAGATCGATCAGGCGCTCACGGCGCAGATCAATTTGATCCTGCATAGCGAGCCCTTCCAGAAAGTGGAGAGCGCGTGGCGCGGCCTGCACTACCTCGTGAACAGCACGGAAACGGACGAGTCGCTCAAGATTCGCGTGCTGAACATCTCGAAGCCCGAGTTGCACAAGACGCTCAAGAAGTATCGCGGTGTCGCGTGGGATCAGAGCCCGCTCTTCAAGAAGCTCTACGAGGAAGAGTACGGCCAGTTCGGCGGCGAGCCGTATGGCGCGCTGGTCGCGGATTACTACTTCGACCATAGCGGCCCGGACGTGGACCTGCTCACGCAAATGGCGAAGATCGCCGCGGCGGCACACGCGCCGTTTATCGCGGGGGCGGACCCGGCTGCGCTGCTGATGGAATCGTGGCAGGAACTCGCCAATCCGCGTGACCTGACCAAGATTTTCCAGACGCCGGAACATGCTGCATGGCGCTCGCTGCGCGACTCCGAAGACTCGCGGTATATCGGTCTTGCCATGCCGCGCTTTCTCGCGCGCGCGCCGTATGGCGCAAAGACGGACCCGGTAGAAGCATTCGACTTCGAAGAAGACACCGCCGGCGCGAACAGCAGCCATTACGTGTGGGCGAACGCATCGTATGCGATGGCGGCCAACATCACGCGCTCGTTCAAGACCTACGGCTGGTGCTCGCGCATTCGCGGCGTGGAATCGGGCGGCGCGGTGGAAGGGCTGCCCGTGCATGCCTTTCCGACGGACGATGGCGGCGTCGACATGAAGTGCCCGACCGAGATCGCGATCAGCGACCGGCGCGAGGCGGAACTCGCGAAAAGCGGCTTCATGCCGCTCGTGCACAAGAAGAACTCGGACTTCGCCGCGTTCATCGGCGCGCAGTCGCTGCACAAGCCCGCCGAGTACGAGGACGCGGACGCCACCGCGAACGCCAACCTCGCCGCGCGCCTGCCGTATCTCTTCGCGTGTTCGCGTTTTGCGCATTACCTGAAGTGCATCGTGCGCGACAAGCTCGGTTCGTTCAAAGAACGCGACGACATGGAGCGCTGGCTGCAGAACTGGATTCTGCAATACGTCGATGGCGACCCTGCGCATTCGTCCGACGACACGAAGGCGCGCAAGCCGCTCGCGGATGCGCAGGTCGTTGTCGAGGAAGTGGAGGGCAATCCGGGGTACTACACGTCGAAGTTCTTCCTGCGTCCGCATTATCAGCTGGAAGGCCTGACGGTGTCGCTGCGGCTCGTCTCCAAGCTGCCGACCGCGAAGACCGCGTAAAGCACGCACCCTGACCACGACGAGAGGAACCCGCCCATGTCCGATCCGACCACGCGCGACCGCCTGCAACCGTCGCTGCTCGACCGCCTGACCGATCACGAACCGCACGCGCGAACCGAACCGCGCGAGCGTCGCGTGATGTCGTCGCGGGCGCTGCGCGAGAGCGTGCGGCGCGACATCGGCTGGCTGTTGAATGCAAGCGGTCTCGCGGCCCGCATCGATACGGCGGGTTTCCCTCACGTGGCGACGTCCGTCCTCAACTATGGGCTGCCGGATCTTGCCGGATGCAACGTCGCGGCGCTCACGCCGGGCGCGGTCGAGCGGCTGATCCGCGATGCGCTGTGGGCCTTCGAGCCGCGGCTCGCGCGCGAATCGGTGCGCGTCACCGTGATCGACGACGCGAAGAACAGTGCGCGCGGCCACGTGATCTGCTTCGAGATCGAAGCGCAGATGTGGTCGCGGCCGTACCCCGAGCGGCTGCATCTGCGCACGGAGCTGGATCTCGAAGCAGGCGAAGTGCGCATAGCGGACGCCGCGCCCGCGCGCAGTGTCCACGGCGAAACGGGCGCGGAGGTGCAGGCATGAACCCGGCATTCCTCAAGTACTACAGCCAGGAGTTGCGGCATCTGCGCGAAATGGGCGGCGAATTCGCGGCCGCGTTTCCGAAGGTCGCGGGACGGCTCGCGCTCGACGGCCTGGAATGCGCGGACCCGTATGTCGAGCGGCTGCTCGAAGGCTTCAGCTTTCTCGCGGCGCGCGTGCAGATGAAGCTCGACGCCGAGTTTCCGCGCTTCACGCAGCATCTGCTGGAGATGACGTATCCGCACTATCTGGCGCCCACGCCTTCGATGGCCGTCGTGCAGTTGATGGCGGATCACGCGAACCCGCAACTCGCGGCGAGCGCCAATGGCATCGTGGTGCCGCGTCATACCGTGCTGCGAAGCATGCTCGACGCGTCGTCGTCGACGCGCTGCGAGTTCCGCACCGCGCACGCGGTCACGCTTTGGCCGGTCGAAATCGCGCAGGCGAAGTTCGTGACGCAGGGCGCTTCGGCGAGCGCGAAGGTCGCATCGAGGGCCGCGCTGCGCCTGCGGCTGCGCGCGACGGGCACGCTCGGCTTCGACCGCCTCGCGCTCGACCGTCTCGTACTGCATCTGCGCGGCGCGGACGGCCTCGCGCTGCGCATTCACGAGCGGCTGCTTGCCGGTTGCGCGGGCGTCGCCGTCGTGCAGCCGGGCAAGAACGGCGCGGCCGATACGACGCTCGCCGTGCTGCCGAAGACCGCGCTGCGCCCGCTCGGGTTCGCCGAAGACGAGGCGCTCTTGCCGGTCAGCCAGCAATCGTTCGATGGCTACCGGCTGTTGCAGGAGTATTTCGCCTTCGCGCCGCGCTTTCTGTTCGTCGAGATTGCCGGCTTGCGCGATGCGCTGCGCCACTGCCGCGAACGCGAAGTCGAAATCGTCGTGCTGCTCGATCAGACCGATGCGTCGCTGGAACGCGCGGTCGATGCAGCGCATTTCGCGCTGAACTGCACGCCCGCGATCAACCTGTTTCGCCGCCGTACCGACCGCATCGCGCTCACGCATACGGACTTCGAATATCACGTCGTGGTCGATCGCACGCGGCCGATGGACTACGAGATCCACCATATCGAGGACGTGACCGGCTACGGCTCGGGCGCAGAGACGCAGCGGGCGTTCAGGCCGTTCTACTGCGCGAAGGACCTGGACGCGCCGGGCGAGGGCGGCGCGTTCTACCAATTGCGCCGCGAGGCACGGCGCGCGTCGGTGCGCCAGCAGCGCGACGGCGCGCGCAGCGGCTATCTCGGCAGCGAGGCGTTCATCGCGCTCGTGGATGCAGCGAGCGCCCCGCTCGACGGCGACGTTCGGCAACTCGGCATCACCGCGTGGTGCACGAACCGCGACCTGCCGCTTGCGATGCCGCTCGGCGCGGGCACGACCGACTTCACGCTCGACGCCGAAGCGCCCGTGACGGCGGTGCGCTGCCTCGCGGGTCCGAGCCGGCCGTTGCCTTCCTTCGCGCAAGGTCCGGCGGCGTGGCGGCTGCTGGATCATCTGTCGCTCAACTATGCGTCGCTCGTCGATCACGACGCACAGCAGGGCGCGCGGGCGCTGCGCGAATTGCTCGCGCTCTACTGCCCGGCCGACGACGCGGCGGCGCTGCGGCAAATCGAGGGATTGCGCTCGGTGTCGTCGGAGCCGGTCGTGCGCCGCCTGCCGTCGCCGGGGCCGATCGTGTTCGGCCGTGGCCTCGCCGTCACGCTGAATTTCGACGATGCCGCGTTCGAAGGCGCGAGCGCGTTCCTGCTCGGCGCGGTGCTCGCGCAGTTCATGGCGCAGTACGTGTCGATCAATTCGTTCGCCGAGACCGCCGTCGCGACGCTCGCGCGCGGTTGCATCATGCGCTGGCCGCACAGGAGCGGACGATGCCCGACGCTCTGAACCTCGACGCCGTGCTCGCCCGCGACGCGCGCCGCTTCGACTTCTTTCAGGCGCTGCGGCTCATCGAACAGATGAACGCCACGCGGCCGCGCCTCGGCCGTTCGGCGAGCCCTCGCGACGACGCGGTGCGCCTTTCGCAGGAGCCCGAACTGATTTTTCATCCGACGACGCTCGGCGGCTACACGCCGGGCGAAGGCGGCGAGCCGGGGCGCCTCGCGGTGAATTTCCTCGGCCTGCTCGGCCCGAACGGACCGCTGCCGACGCACCTCACCGCGTATGTCCGCGAACGCGCGCGCAACGCGAACGACCCGACGCTCGCGCGCTTTCTCGATGTCTTTCATCACCGGATGCTCTCGCTGTTCTACCGCGCATGGGCCGACGCGCAGCCGGTCGTGAGCGCGGACCGTCCGCAGGAAGACCGCATCGCGGATTACGTCGGCAGCTTGTTCGGCCTCGGCGCGCCGGGCATGCAGGACCGCGACGCCGTGCCGGACCACGCGCGCCGCCATTTCGCGGGCGTGCTCGCCGCGCCGACGCGCCACGCGGGCGGCCTGCGGCTGATTCTGGCGCGCTTCTTCGGCGTGCCGGTCGCCATCGAGCCGTGGCGCGGGCACTGGATCGCGCTGCCCGCCGATTCGCTCGCGCGGCTGGGCGATGCGCGGCTCGGCGTGTCGGCGGTGGCCGGCACGCGCGTATGGGACTGCCAGCACAAGTTCCGCATCGTGATCGGGCCGCTGTCGTACGCCGATTTCCTGCGCTTCCTGCCGGGCGGCGCAAGTCTTCGCAAGCTGCGCGACTGGGTGCAGAGCTACGTGCGCGATCCGCTCGACTGGGACGTCGCATTGCATCTGAAGCGCGACGAAGTGCCCGCGCTTCGCCTCGCGAGCACGCCGAAGGGCGGCGCGCGCCTTGGCTGGACGACGTGGCTCACGAGCGGCGCGCCGGTCCATGACCATCGGGTCGTGATCGCGCGAACTGCGCGCACGAGCCACATCGAGGAGACGCTCCATGACTGAGATCAGCCGCCAGGCCCTGTTTGGCAAGCTGCATCCCGTTGCGTATCGCGCGATAGAGAACGGCACCGCGTTCTGCAAGCTGCGCGGCAACCCGTATGTCGAACTGGCGCACTGGGTTCATCAGATCCTGCTCGCGCCGGATTCCGACCTGCAACGGCTCGTGCGCGCGTTCGAGCTGGACGAAACCCGGCTCGCCCGCGACCTGACCGCCGCGCTCGACCGCCTGCCGCGCGGCGCGAGCTCGGTATCGGATATCTCGGCGCAGGTGGACGAAGCGGTGGAGCGCGGCTGGGTCTTCGGCTCGCTGATTTTCGGGGCGGCGACCGTGCGCACCGGGCACCTCGTCATCGGCATGTTGCGCACGCCGAACCTGCGCAATGCGTTCTTTGCGCTCTCGCGCGAGTTCGAGAAGATCGGCTTCGACGCGCTTTCGGCGCGCTTCGACACGCTGCTCGACGGTTCGCCCGAAGCGGGCATCGGGAACGCGGCGCATGTCGAATCCGCCGATGCCGCCGCGCCGCTCGCCACGCCGCTCGCCGCTCACGAGGCGCTCGACCGCTACACCGTCGATCTGACCGCGCAGGCGCGCGATGGCAAGCTCGACCCGATCGTCGGACGCGACGCGGAAATTCGCCAGGTCATCGATATCCTGATGCGCCGCCGCCAGAACAACCCGATCCTCACCGGCGAAGCGGGCGTCGGCAAAACCGCGGTCGTCGAGGGCTTCGCGCAACGCATCGTCGCGGGGGAGGTGCCGCCCGCGCTGCGCAACGCCGTCGTCCGCACGCTCGATATCGGCTTGCTGCAAGCGGGCGCGAGCGTGAAGGGCGAGTTCGAGAACCGGCTGCGGCAGGTGATCGACGAGGTTCAGGCGTCGGCCACGCCCGTGATCCTGTTCATCGACGAAGCGCATACGCTCGTCGGCGCGGGCGGCGCGGCCGGCACTGGCGACGCGGCCAATCTGCTCAAGCCCGCGCTCGCCCGCGGCACGCTGCGCACCATCGCGGCGACCACATGGGTCGAATACAAGAAGCACATCGAGAAAGACCCGGCGCTCACGCGGCGCTTTCAGGCGGTGAAGGTGCCGGAGCCGTCGGAGGCGAGTGCCATCGCGATGATGCGCGGTCTCGCGCGCAAGATGGAGCAGCATCACGGCGTGCAGGTGCTCGACGAGGCGCTGGAAGCGGCGGTGAAGCTGTCGCATCGCTACATTCCCGCGCGGCAGTTGCCGGACAAGGCCGTGAGCCTGCTCGATACGGCCTGCGCGCGCGTCGCGGTGAGCCAGCAGGCGCTGCCGCCTGCCATCGACGATGCGAAGCGCCGCATCGAAGCGTGGCGGCTCGAAAGCGAGATCGCGGCGCGCGAGGCGGCGCTGGGCATGACATCGGCCGAGGACGCACAGGAACGTAGCGCCGATGTCGCCGCGAGGCTCGCAAGCGAAGAAGCACGCCTGAGCACGCTGACCGCGCGCTGGGAAGCGGAACGCGCTCTCGTTTCGCGGATTCTCGCGGCGCGCGCGGAAATCGGCGAACGCGGCGAGTCGTCGATGGAAGCATCGACGGAAGTGCGCGCGGATCTGCGCGAACTCACGAGCCAGCTCGCCATCGAGCAGGGCGAAACGCCGCTCGTGTTGCCCGCTGTCGATGCCCATGCCATCGCATCGGTCGTGCAGGACTGGACCGGCATCCCGGTCGGCCGCATGGTGCGCGACGAAGTGAGAAGCGTGCTCGATCTCGCCTCGGCGTTGAACCGGCGCATCGTCGGCCAGCAACATGCAATGCAGATGATCGCCCGCCGCGTGCAGACCTCGCGCGCCGGGCTCGACAATCCGGAGAAGCCGGTCGGCGTGTTCATGCTCGCGGGCACCTCGGGCGTCGGCAAGACGGAGACGGCGCTCGCGCTCGCGGAGTCGCTCTATGGCGGCGAGCAGAACGTCATCACCGTGAACATGAGCGAGTATCAGGAAGCGCACACCGTTTCGCTGCTGAAGGGTTCGCCGCCCGGCTACGTGGGCTACGGCGAGGGCGGCGTGCTGACGGAAGCGGTGCGGCGTCGCCCGTACAGCGTCGTGTTGCTGGACGAATTCGAAAAAGCGCACCCGGACGTGCACAAGCTCTTCTTCCAGGTCTTCGACAAGGGCCGCATGGAAGACGGCGAGGGCCGCGAGATCGACTTCAGCAACACGCTGATCCTGCTGACGACGAACGTCGGCACCGAACTCATCACGCAGCTTTGCGTGGGGCGGCAACACGTGCCGCCGCCCGACGAGATCGCAGAGGCGCTGCGCGCGCCGCTCCTCGACGTGTTTCCGCCCGCGCTGCTCGGCCGCGTCACGGTGATTCCCTATTACCCGCTCGACGACGCGATGCTCGACGCGATCATCCGCCTGCAACTCGCGCGCATCGGGCGGCGCATCGAGGCGCGGTATCGCGTCGGCTTCGCTTATGACGACGCGGTGACGCGCGAGATCGCGCGCCGCTGCACCGAGCTTCAGAGCGGCGGGCGCATGATCGACGCGATTCTGACCAACACGGTCCTGCCGCGCGTGAGCACCGAATTCCTGAGCCGCCTCGCCGATGGACGCAGCGTCGCGAAAGTGGCGATCGGCGTGAGCGACGGCGAATTGACCTACGCGTTCGATTGAATCGGAAAGGAGCCTGCGATGCCTCAACAAGTCAGCATGGGCGCGACGCTTCAGTGCTCGTTCGGCATGGCGCCGTCGACGCTCGTCGTGTTGCCGACCAACCGCGTGCTGTGCGAAGGGCCGCCCGCCGCGAACATCATGGACCACATACCGCTCGTGAACATCATGCCGTTCGGCATGTGCAACGCGCCCGCGAATCCGGCGGTGGCGGCGGCGACCGCCGCCGCATTCGGCACGCCGACGCCCGCGCCCTGCGTGCCCGCCACCGCGCAGCCGTGGACGCCCGGCGCGATCACCGTGCAGATCGCCAATGCGCCGTCGCTCGACAACCTGTCGGTGTGCCCGTGCAACTGGGGCGGCGTCGTCAACGTGGCCGATCCGGCCACGCGCAAGACCGAGCTTCCCTGACTCTTCCTCGACGAGACCCGTGATGATGCTCACCGACACTCACCGCATCGCCCGCGTCACCTGCGCGCTCGGCGCCGACGCCTTCGTGTTCTACCGCATGCGCGGCCACGAAGCACTCGGCCGTCTCGCGCAATGGGACATCGAACTGCTCGCGGACGACTCGAACGCCGATATCGCGAAAGTGCTCGGCCAGGACTTCTCGTTGTCCATCGAGATTCCGGGCGGCGGTACGCGCGAATTCAATGGCATCGTCACCGCGTTCGAACTGGCGCGGCCCGCCAGCACGAAGCCCAACCGTCCCGCGCTTTTCCGCGCGACGGTGCGGCCGCGCCTGTGGCTGCTCACGCGTGCCTCGCATTGCCGCTTCTTCCACAAGATGACGACGCCGGACATCATCGCGCAGGTGCTCGGCGACTATCACATCGACTTCGAGAACAAGTGTTCCGCTTCGTATCTGAGCCTCGAACACTGCGCGCAGTACCGCGAGACGGACTTCGATTTCGTGAGCCGGCTCGCGGAGCGCGAGGGCATCTATTACTACGTGCGGCATCACGGCGGCAAACACACGCTGATTCTCACGGATTCGCCGCACGTTCACGAGGCGATTCCGCACTACGGCGAGCTTCCGTTTCGTCCGGCAACGAATGCGCCGCGCGAGCATGAATGGATCTATGCGTGGCATGCAGGCGCGCAGGTGCAGACGGGTATCGCCGAAGTGAACGACTACGACTTCGAGAAGCCGTCGCAGAGCGAGCAGCAGGGGCTCGTTGCGCGAGCGAGACGCAGCGAACCCTTCGACTCCGCGCTCTACACGATGCAGGAGCACGCCGTCGGCTATGCGCGCGCCGAGGATGCCGAACGGCGTGCGCGCGTACACGCGGAAGCGCATCAGGCGGGCAATGTCTGCGTGAGCGCCCGCGCGACGGTGCGCGGCATCTGGCCGGGCGGTCTCATGCGGCTCGCCGATCATCCGCTGGCTTCGCACAACGGCGAGTATCTGGTCGTGTCGGCGGACTATTCGATTAATTCGGACGACTATCTATCGACGCTGGACAACGCGGCCATAGCTCATGTCTTCGATTGCGCGTTTCGCGCGCTTCCCCGCGACGCAGGCTTTCGTCCCGAGCGCATCACGCGTCGCGCGACGGTCGCGGGGCCGCAGACCGCGTGCGTCGTCGGACCGGCCGGGGAAGAGATTCATACGGACAAGTACGGCCGCATCAAGGTGCAGTTTCATTGGGAGCAGCTCGCCACGGAAGCTTCGCGCGACTCGCTGCAACGCTGCTGGGTGCGCGTCGCGCAGCCGTGGGCCGGCAAAAGCTACGGCGCGTTCTTTCTGCCGCGCATCGGGCAGGAAGTGCTGGTGCATTTCATCGAGGGCGATCCGGATCAGCCGCTCGTGATCGGCAGCGTCTACAACGCCGCGCAGACGACGCCCTACGCGCTTCCCTCGAAGATGGCGCGCACGACCATCAAGACGAATTCGACCAAGGGCGGCAACGGCTTCAACGAAATGCGCTTCGACGATACGAAGGATCACGAGCAACTGTTCTTTCACGCCGAGCGCGACATGGAGACGTGGGTGGGGCACGACGCGCTCGAACGCATCGGCAACGAGCGGCATGTGATCGTGGAAAGCCACGATGTCGCGCGCTGCGGCGGCAATCGCAGCGATGCGGTCAAAGGCAGTCACAGCGAGCGAATCGGCGGCAAGTGCTCGCTGGATGTCGGCGGCGACACGCAAATGAAAACGGCAGGGAATTTTGCGTTGGGGGTGGGTGTTAACGTCGACATCAAGGGCGGTGCGAACGTGACGATCGAAGCGGGCGCGACGCTCACGCTCAAGGCGGGCGGCAACACCATCGTGCTCGGGCCGTCCGGCATTGCGATCAATGCGGCGGGGCCCATCACGATCGACGGCGCGACGGTGCAGATCAACTGCGGCGGCGCGGGCGCGGCGGCAGGCGCGGCGAGCGCATCGCCCGATGCGCCCGCTGATCCGCGTGAGGCCGACGACGGTTCCCGATGAGCGCCGCTTTCGCCGCTTCACTCATGCACAGGCAGGAGACGCCATGCACATCACGCTCGCAGTCCGGACGTATCAGGGCGAGCCGCCGCACACGCCGGGTACGCCGCTCGTCTGCCGATTCGACGCTGCGGGCGGGACCATCGGCCGCGGTCCGGGCAACACGATGGTGCTGCCCGATGCGGCGAAGACCGTCTCGCGTGTGCAGGCGCGCATCGACTGGACGGGCGAGGGCTGGCGGTTCGTGGATCTCGGTAGCAATCCGAGCCGGCTGAATGGCCGCGTGCTCGCAAGTGGTCAGACGGCGCGTCTTGCGAGGGGCGATTGCATCGAAGCGGGGGCGTACCGGCTGGAGGTGTCGTCGCTGGATGATGACGCGCAAGCGTTCGATGCACCCTTAGGCGTCGTCGATCAAGCGCATGTCGCGGGGGCGGGCGGTCGTCGGGTGAATGGGCGCGGGCTGGAGCCGGCGTTCGCACTAGGTGCGCGGGCTAACGATGGTGTCGTGGCGGCTCGTAAGTCTGCGGCGAACGGTTCGATTGGCGACATCGCGCACGAGCCGGGCTCTGCGGCTCGCAGTGCGTTCGCTAAAGAGCCGTTCGTCGCACCGATGAGTGATTCGCTGGCTGCCAACGCTCGGGTCGCGACGCGGACCGTCGACGAACGCGTGGTGCCCGGAACGGCGAGTGATACACAAGCCGCGGCGCGCGCACCGCTTGCCGACGACGACAATGCGCCGTGGCATGCATCGGGCGACGATTCGCGCTTGCGTTCAGGTGGTGCTCCGGCGCATGCGTTCGCAGGCAGCGGCATCGCGGAATCGCATGCCTTTTCCGACGACCCGCTCGCACGGGCAGCGGTACTGTTCGCGGCCCCGCTGCCGACTGCGCATTTCGATCCGCTGGGCGGCCCGCTTCCCGATCTTTGCACGCCGCCGCGCGCCGATGGCCGCGCGCCGTTTGCGGGCTCCGCCAGCGATCATGTCCCGCCCGAGCAGTTCGCGTATGCGCCGGGTCCGGTTCCGTTCGCCGGGCTCAACGGCGGCATTCCGCTCGACTACGATCCGCTCGACGATGTGGCGTTTGCCGCAGGAGCGTCGGCAGCCGCGCGCGCCGTCGAAAGAGATGCCGCCGCGACGCGCCCGGCCGGCGCCGAGAACATCGACGCGAGCCCGCAGACATGGGCGGCAAGCAGTCCGCTGTCTACCGCAGCGCAGAGTGCCGCCACGAACGCTCTCTTCGACACGGCCCCGAGCGCCAACGCCATCGCAACATCGCATCCCCGTGCGCAAGCAATCGCCGACGCCGCGGTGCAATCCGCGGCGGCCGAGAGGGACGACGCGAACCCGCCCGCCGACCTCACCCTCGCCGCGCTCCTCGACGGCCTGAACGTCGACGCGAGCGTCCTGCGCGGCCGCGCTGCGCCCGAGTTCGCGCGCATCGCCGGATCGATGCTGCGCACCGCGATACGCGGCACGGTGAACGTCATGCTCTCGCGCTCGGTGATGAAGCGCGGCATGGGCGTCGATACGACGATGCTCGTGCCGCGCGGCAACAACCCGCTCAAGTTCTTTCCCGATGGCGACAGCGCGCTCGCACACATGCTGCGCGGCGCGGGCGCGGGCTATCTCGCGGGCGATGACGCACTCGAAGGCGCATTCGACGACATCCGCCGCCACGAGCTCGCCGTCCTCGCGGGCATGCGCGCCGCCATGCAGCATCTGCTGCGCCGCTTCGACCCCGATGTCATCGCAGGCGAAGGAGCGTCGCGCGGCTGGCTCGACTGGCTGCCCGGCCGCCGCAAGGCGCAGCAGTGGGACCGCCTCGTCGCGCTGCATCGCGAACTCATGCGCGCGAGCGCCGACGACCTCGCGGCGCTGTGCGGCAACGCCTTCTACGACGCCTACGAGCGGCACGCGGACGGGTCGCCCGAACGCGCGCCGCACGCTTCCTCACACGCATAGCGAGATCGACGATGTCCGCCAACAACAAGGTGATCTGGTCCGAAGGCATGCTGCTCCAGCCGCAGCATCTGCAACAGCACGACCGCTATGTGCGCGCCCAGCTCGACGCGCGCTGCGCGGCGCTGCGTCCCTACGCGTACGGCTTTTCGGAACTGGCCGTCGATGCCGAGCAACTGAAGCTCGGCCGTATCGTGCTCACGTCCTGCGCGGGCGTGCTGCCCGACGGCACGCCGTTTCGCCTGCCCGCCGACGACGACCTGCCTGTGCCGCTCGCCGTCCCCGAGGACGCGCGCGATCTGACCGTCGTGCTGGCGCTGCCCGTCGCGCGTCAGGGCGTGCCCGAGGCGACGTACGGCGGCGAGACGGCGGCCGGATCGGGGCGCGAGGGCTTCGCGCGGCATCGCATCGCGGAAACGGAAGTGCTCGACAGCAACGAGGGCGCAACGGGCGCGGCGCTCGTGCAAGTCGGCAAGCTGCAACTGCGCCTCGCGTTCGAACAGGACGTGGCGCACGCGCATAGCGCGCTCGGCGTCGCGCGCATTGTCGAGCGCCGCGCGGACAACAGCATCGTGCTCGACGCGGCCTACATTCCGCCGTGCCTCGACTATCGCGTATCGCGCCGCCTGTGCGCGTTCGTCGATGAACTCGTCGGCCTCATGCATCAGCGCGCCGATGCGCTCGCCGCCCGCCTCGCGCAGCCGGCCGCCACGGGCGCGGCGGAGATCGCGGACTTCCTGCTGCTTCAAGTGCTCAATCGCGCGGAGCCGCTCTTCGCGGCGCTCGCGTCGACGACCGGCCTGCATCCGCACGACCTGCATCACCACGCGCTGCAACTGGCGGGCGAACTGGCGACCTTCACCGCGCCGGGCAAGCGGCCGGCGCCGTTTCCAGTCTATCGGCACGAGCGGCTCGATGCCGTCTTCACGCCGCTTATCGATGCATTGCGCGCCGCGCTCAGCGCCGTGATGGACCCGCATGCGGTGCCTATCGAGCTGGAGGAGCGCAAATATGGGCTGCGCGTCGCCATCGTGCCGGACCGCGATCTGTTTCGGAGTGCGAACTTCGTGCTCGCGGTCAAGGCCGATCTCGCGCCCGCCGCGCTTCTCAACGGCTTCGCGCAGCAGGCGAAGCTCGGGCCGGTCGAGCGCATTCGCGATCTCGTCAATCTTCAGTTGCCCGGCATCGGCTTGCGGGCCTTGCCGGTCGCGCCGCGACAGTTGCCGTTTCACGCGGGCTTCACGTATTTCGAACTGGACCGCGGCAGCGACCTGTGGAAGCAGTTCGCGGGATCGGCCGGTGTCGCGCTGCACGTCGCGGGCGACTTTCCCGGCCTCGAACTGGAATTCTGGGCGATACGCCCATGAACGAGCACGCCGCTGATCTCTCCGATGCCCCGAAGGAACCGACCGTGAATGCGCGAACCTTGCCCGATGCCGGCTTCGATCCGGACGAAACCATCCTGATTCCGCAGCCGGGCGGTCGGCGTGTCGCGCCGGCCGATGATCGGTTGCAGACAGCGCCGCGTGCCGAACCATCCGCGCTCCTCGTCGCGACCGGCCTGAACCCGCTCGTCCGCGCGGCCGGTCCGCTCTTGGAACTCGCGGTGCCGTTGCGCACGCGGCACGCGATGGCGGATATCGAAGCCCTGCGCGCGGAACTCGTCCGCATGGTCCACCAGTTCGAACGCGATGCGCGCGCAAGCGGTATCGACACCGAACGGCTCGCGGCGGCGCGCTATTGCCTGTGCACCTGCATCGACGAAGCCATTTCCGGCACGCCATGGGGCAGCGGCGTGTGGGGCAGCCGCAGCCTGCTCGTGACGTTCCACAACGAAGCGTCCGGCGGCGAGCGCTTCTTCCTGATTCTGCGGACACTCGCGCAGGACCCGTCGCGCAACATCGACGTGCTCGAACTGTTGTATGTGATTCTTTCGCTGGGGTTGGAAGGCCGTTATCGGCTAATCGACGGCGGCCGCAATCAGCTCGAATCGGTCCGCGAGCGGCTCGCGCGCATGATCCGCGCGGAGCGTGGCGCGTTCGAAGCCGAACTGTCGCCGCACTGGCGCCCTGTGGAGCGCGCCCGGCCGCCGCTCGTGCAGCGCGTGCCGCTGTGGGTGTACGTGGCGCTCGCCGGCGTCGTGGCCGCCGCCACGCATGTCGCGCTGGCGGTCGGCCTCAACCGCACATCGGACCCGCTCTTCGACGCGATGAACCGCATTCGCGTCGCGGCGCCGCAGACTCCGCCAGTGGTCGCTGCCGCGCCGATGCGCGCCGCCGCCGCGTCGCTCTCGACGTTCCTCGCGCCCGAGATCCGGCAAGGGCTCGTCAGCGTGCGCGAGGGCGCGGACCGTTCCATCGTCACGATCAACGGCGACAACCTGTTCGCATCCGGCAGCGCGACGCTCGACCCCGCGTACGAAGCGCTGATCGCCCGCATCGCGGATGCGCTCAGGAGCGTGCCGGGCAAGGTCGTCGTGACCGGGCACACCGACGATCAGCGGCTCTTGTCCACGCGCTATCCGTCCAACTGGCACTTGTCACAGGCGCGCGCCGAGAGCGTGCAGGCGATGCTCGTCGCGATCACCGGCACGCCCGCGCGCTTCACCGCCGAAGGCCGCGGCGACGCCGAACCGCTCGCGCCCAACGACACGCCCGCGGGCCGCGCGAAGAACCGCCGCGTCGAGATCACGTTGCTGGCGCCGGGTGCGTCGTCGTGATGCGCGCATCGACCGTTCAGAATCAGGAGACACCGATGAAGAAGATCGCAGGTTCGATGAAAACGCCGCAATGGATCACGCTTGCGGGCGTGGCCGCGCTCCTCGTGTTCGTCTGGTTCGAGGGGCCGCTTTTCGCGTATGCCGGACGCGCGCCGCTGGAGACGCAGAAGAGCCGTTTCATTGCGATGGCCGCGATCGCCGCGGCGTGCGTCATCGCATGGGGAGCGCGGCTCGCGGCGGCGCGCTACATGAACCGGCGGTTCCTGAGCGGTGTCGGGGGCGAGAGCGGCGGCGAGCAGGCGCAGCCGGCGTCGACCGGAGAGCTCGCCGTGCTGCGCGAGCGGTTCGACGAAGCGCTCGCGACGCTGCGGCAAGCGCGCATGAAAGGCGCGAACGGCCGGCAATGGCTCTATCAACTGCCGTGGTACATGTTCATCGGCGCGCCGGGCACGGGCAAGACCACGGCGCTTTCGCACTCGGGCCTGCGCTTTCCGCTGCGCGACAAGCTGGGCGGCGACGCCATCGGCGGGATCGGCGGAACGCGGCATTGCGACTGGTGGTTCACGGACGACGCCGTGCTCCTCGATACGGCAGGCCGCTTCACCACGCAGGACAGCGACCCGCAAGCGGACCAATCCGCGTGGACCGGCTTTCTGCAACTGCTGCGCAAGTACCGGCCGCGCCGGCCGCTCAACGGCGTGATCGTCACGCTGTCGGCGGCGGATCTCATCCGTCAGGACGATGCCGAGCGCGACGCGCACGTTCGCGCCATCCGGAGCCGCCTGAAGGAACTGAACGAGCGACTCGGCATGCGCTTTCCGGTCTATGTCGTGGTCACGAAATGCGATCTCGTCGCGGGTTTCACCGAGTTCTTCGACGACCTCGGCGAGCAAGAGCGCGCGCAAGTGTGGGGCATCACGTTTCCGCTCGACGAAAACGGCACATCGGCGGGCGCGCAGCAATCGCTCGCCGCCTTCGCCGCCGAGTTCGATGCGCTCGGGGCGCGGCTGCGCGCACGCGTGATCGAGCGCATGCAGCGCGAGACGGACACGGCGCGGCGCTCGCGCATTCACGGCTTCCCGCAGCAGTTCGCGGGACTGGAGCCGGCACTCGCGCGCTTTCTCGGCGATACGTTCCACGGTACGCGCTTCGAGGCGTCGCCGCTTTTGCGCGGCGTTTATTTCACGAGCGGCACGCAGCACGGCCGGCCCATCGACCGGGCGATCAGCGCGCTCGCGCAGTCGCTCGGGGGAAGGCGCGACGCCGCTTCGGCGCGCGACGCCTCCGGCCGCGCGTATTTCATCGAACGGCTGCTGAAGGACGTGGTATTCGCGGAAGCCGGTCTCGCGGGCGTAAACGCGCGGCTCGAACGGCGTCGCGCGTGGCTGCGGCGCGGCGCGCTCGCGATCGTCGGCGTGTCGCTCGCGCTGGCGCTGGCGGGCATGGCGGTGAGCTATCAGCGCAACCGCGCGTTCGTCGCGGAGTTCGCGCGGCAGACGGAGCACGTCCGGCAACTGGCGCGCGATGCGAACGCGAGCAGCGACCCGCTCGCCGCGCTGCCCCTGCTCGACGCGGCGCGAGCCCTGCCCGGCGGCTACGCGGATGCCAGCAAGCCGGTTCCCTGGCTCACGCGGCTCTGGCTGTATCAGGGCGACAAGCTCGGACAGGAAGCGCGCGTGACCTATCGCCGGCTGCTCGATCAGACCTTGCTGCCGCTCGTCGTCGGCAAGCTGACGCTCGAATTGCGCGACAGCGGCAACGGCAACGGCAACGGCAACGGCAACGGCAACGACGCGCCGGGCGCAGCCGAGTATCGCTACGACGCGTTGCGCACGTATCTGATGCTCGGCGACCCGCGTCACTACGACGCGAACGCCGTGCGCGCGCACATGCTGGCCGCGCTTTCGCGCAACGCGGATGCCGGGCAAAAAAGCGCGCTCGATACGCATCTCGCCGCGCTCTTCGACAAGGCGCGCTTCGACCCGTCGCTGCCGCTCGACGAGGCGCTCGTCAAGGATGCGCGCGCCCGTCTCACCGAACTGCCGTTGTCGCAGCGCGTCGGCAATCGCGTGGATCGCGAACTGGCGCAGGCGAATCTCGCGGCGTTCAGCGCGAGCGCCGCCGCCGGGCCGAAAGCGCCGCTTTTGCTGCAACGGGCGAGCGGGGCGTCGCTGACCGGCGGCGTCGCGGGCGCCTACACGCGGGCGGGCTACGCGGCTTATCGGCGCGTGCGAGACACCGCGCTCGCCGATGTCGCGGGCGACGCCTGGGTGCTCGGGCGGGACGATCTGCCGCAGACCGCCGACGGCGTCGCGACGTTGCGCGCGGCGCTCGACCAGCGTTATTTCGACGCGTATATCCGCGCATGGGACGCCCTGCTGGACGACATGACACCGACGCCCGCCGCGAGTCTCGCGGACAGCGCGCGCATCGCCAACGAACTGTCCGCCCCGGATTCGCCGCTCGCCCGGCTCGTCGTCGCGGCGGCGCGGGAAACGACGCTTGGCGGCGCGGCTTCGGCAACCGCCGTCGATGACCACTTCGACGCGCTGCATCGGCTGGCGGGCAAGCCGGGCGATGCCGCTGCGCTGGAGCGCGCGTTCGCGCCGCTGAAAGACGCCGCCGTCTATCTCGACGCCGCCGACGCCGCGCGCCGGCTGGGGCAAGCCGCGCCCCCCGGCGATGCGCTCGGCAAGCTGCGGCTCGCCGGCCAGACGAGCGCCGCGCCGCTGACGGGCGTGGTGGCGTCGGTCGCGGCGGCGGGCGCGTCGCTCGTCGAGGGCGGCGAGCGCGCGCGTCTCGTTGCGCAATGGAACGCGGGCGTCGGGCCGCTTTGCCACAAGGCGCTCGACGGCCGGTATCCGCTGGTGCGCGCGTCCACCCGCGACGCCGCCGCCGATGATTTCGCCAGGCTCTTTGCGCCGGGCGGCCTCATCGACGACTTCTTTCAGAAGAACCTCGCCGCGCTCGTCGATACGAGCAAGCCGGTCTGGCAATGGCGCGCGGGCGCGACGCCGGCTGGTTTGCTGCGTGATGCGCTGGCGCAGTTCCAGCGCGCGGCGCAGATCCGCGATGCGTTCTTCGGCGACCGCAGCAGCACTGTCGCCATGCGTTTTCGCGTGAAGGCGCTCGCGCTGGATGCGTCCGTCGCGCGCGTGAATCTGGATATCGACGGACAGCAGTTCGCCGTCGGCGCCGATGGCGCGCAGTCGGCGCTGCTTCAATGGCCGGGCAACAAAAGCACGGGCCGCGCGAGCGCCCAGTTCGATCCGGCTGCGGGCGACGCGTCGTTTCAGGCGAGCGGTCCGTGGGCGCTGCTTCATCTGCTCGATGCAGGCAGGCTCGACGCGACGCGCGAACCGGACCGTTATACGCTGACGCTGCAAGCTGCCGGGCGCAAGGCCGTGCTCGAGCTGGATGCGGCGAGCGTCGTCAATCCGTTCCGGCGCGCGCCGCTCGAACAGTTCCGCTGTCCGGACCTGCTGTGATGCGCGCGCCGGGCACGGCCGGATGCTTCGGCAAATTGCGCTGCAACGGCGACTTCGTGACGCGGCGTCTTCCGTCATCGTTCGTCGAGCCGTGGGACGTCATGCTGCAAGCGGGCCTGCTCGCGAGCCGCGACGCGCTCGGTTCCGCGTGGCTCGATGCTTATCTGACCGCGCCGCTCTGGAGCTTCGCGCTGGGCGGCGCGGTGCTCGGCAGCGTGGCGTGGGCGGGCGTGCTGATGCCGAGCGTCGATCGCGCGGGCCGGCATTTTCCGTTGACGATCGCCGCGCCCATTGCCGCCGATGCCTGTGCGGACTGGATGCCGCATTCCGGTGGCTGGTTTGCCCGATGCCGCGAACTGGCGCTCTCCACGCTGATGCCGCACGCGAGTCTCGCCGATTTCGACGCGGGGTTGAGCGCGCTTTCGGATGCGAGCGGCAAGGGCGAAGCGCCGCCGAGGATGGCGGGGACACACGGTGTATTGGCATGGTGGCAAGAGGGCGAGGTGCGCGAGGCGGCCGGTCTGCCCGACGCTGTTTTCGTTGCCGCTTTGTTCGACGGCCGTGCTTTTTGATCGCCATTCGGGCAGGCCGTCACAGGGTCGCGTGGTCCGCGCGGCCTGCGTGCGGCCAGTTTGAATGGCACTTTCCACGCAGATGCCGGACACGCGTCTTTCCGGTTTCCACGCGGGTTGATCGCGCGTGCGACGCCGCTGCGGTTGGCGGGTACAAACGGCATGTGCGTGCGGTACGCGGTCTGCCCGCCGCCGCTCTCGTCGCTCCGCACTATTCGACGGCGGCGCAGTCTAGCCGCCATCCGCGCAGGCGAGCGCACGGTAGCCTTCTGCGTGCAGCATGCGGCCGACTAGTTCGACTGGCACTTTCCACGCTGTTGCGGGACACGCGTCTCTTGGGTCTCGACGCGGCGTTGGTCGCGCTTTCGGATGTGTGCGACGCCGCCGCGCTTGGCGGGTGCAAAGGACATGTGCGTGCGGTCCGCGCTCTGCCCGACGCCGCTTTCGTCGCCCCGCACTATTCGACGGCGGCACCGTCTATCTGCCATCCGCGCAGGCGATTGCACGGTAGCTTTCTGCGTGCAGCATGCGGCTTACTAATTCGACTGCACTTTCGACGCTGTTGCGGGACACGCGTCTCTCGGGTCTCGACGCGGCGTTGGTCGCGCTTTCGGATGCGTGCGACGCCGCCGCGCTTGGCAGGCGCAAAGAGCATGTGCGTTCGGTACGCGGTCTGCCCGACGCGGCTTTTGTCGCCGCGCTATTCGACGGCGGCGCATTCTAGCCGCCATCCGCGCAGGCGATCGCACGGTGCTGCATGCAGCCGGCCAGTTTGAATGGCACTTTCCGCGCAGATTACCAAACGCGCGTCTCGCCCCATGCGATGCGTCGTTGTTTGCGTTGCTGACGCGCCGCCTCTTTCATCACTTCATCCCAAGACCGCCGCGCTTCCTAGCCACCATCCACGCAAGCGATCACCGCGGTCACGTTGTCCTTGCCGCCCGCATCGCATGCAAGCTCGACGAGACGCCGGCATGCCGCATCCGCGTGCTCGGGCTGCATCTGCGCGAGCACGCGCGCGATCTCGTCATGCGAGACTTCGCCGTGCAAACCGTCGCTGCACAGCAAAAAGCGGTCGCCAGGGCGCGCGGCGTGCGCGCTGATGTCCGGCGTGATCGACGGCTCCGGGCCGAGCGCCTGCAACAGCAAGTTGCGCGGCGGCAGATGCTCGAAGTCGCCGGTTTCGAGCGCGTGCTGCAAAAGCGTCTGGTCGCGCGTCAGTTGCGCGAGCGCGCCGTCGCGGCAGCGATATAGCCGGCTGTCGCCGACATGAAACGCAAAGAAAACAGAAGCGGCGCGCGGCAGCCAGATGCCCGTGACGGTCGTGCCCATCGACCGATGCGTGCCGATACCCTCGCGCACATTGATGGCGTAGAGCGTCGCGTTTGCGTCGTCGAGCGCGGCCGTAAGCACGCGCGTGGCATTGAGCGATGCGTCGAGCACCGTGGCGTCGGGATCGGCGTCGCGCGAGGCATCGGACGCAATCGCCGCGATGTCATCGACCGCGAGCGCCAACGATGCAGCGATGCGCTCCAGCGCAAGCGCGCTAGCCCGCGCGCCGAACGCGTGTCCGCCCATGCCGTCCGCGACGGCGATGAGACGCGCGCGCGGATCGATCACGAAACGGTCCTGATTCTCGCGGCGCACGCGGCCCGCGTCGCTGACGCCGGACGCGCGGCAGCCGGCGAGACGCACCGGCGTGGAGGTGGGCGATGGCTTGCGGTTCATGCGGCAGTCTTCCGGTGTCGCGTCAGAACAAACCGACGTCGCGCGAGAAAAGCTCACGGTCTCGCGGATTCGAGATGGCGGCCGCGAGCCTTGCGTGCAGCGCGCCGATGTCCTGCACGCGCGCCGCTTCCCGTTTCGCAAGGATGAGCGCGATGGGGCCGAGATAGACGGCGAGCTTGCGCGCGGAGGCCTGCACGTCCTCCGGAGCAAGCGAACTCTGCGCGTGGCCGGAACGCGAAGCGGACATCGAAGCGTCGCCTGCGAACGCCGCGATGAACTGCGCCCGCGCTTTCTCCGACGGAATGCTCGGCGCGACCAGCGTGACGAGCGCGGCAAGGTCGGTCGCGCGCTGCGCGCAGCGCCGCACGAGCAGTCGGGCGACGGGGCCGATTTGCGCGGCGAGACACGCTTCCATTTGCGCGAGCGTGCCGTCGGGCCATTGCGTGAGCGAAGGGAAAGAATCGCATTGTGACGATGGCGCACGTGAAGCTGCTCGCGCTTCGAGCACCGTGCAATCGTCGTCGCGGCGCGCCGCCGTGCCGGCCGCTTCGCGCAGCGCCTCGGCGAGCGCGGCTGCGGTCGGATAACGCGCCTCGCGTTCCTTGCTCAGCGCGCGCATGAGCACCGCGTCGAGGGCGGGCGGCAGGGCGGGGTTGCAGGAGGACGGCAACGGCGGCGTGTCGTGCATGACCTGCTGCATGACCGCGGCCTGCGATGCGCCCGCGAACGCGCGCTGTCCGGTCAACATCTGATACAGGACGACCGCCGCCGAGAACAGATCCGAGCGGGCGTCGATGGCATCGCCCGAAAACTGCTCCGGCGACATATAGCCCGGCGTGCCGATCATGGCGCCGACCATCGTCAATGACGACGACTCGACATGCGCGATGCCGAAGTCCGTCACCTTGAGCCGGCCTTGCCGGTCGATCAGCAGATTGGCCGGCTTGATATCGCGATGAATGACGCCGCGTTCGTGCGCGAAGCCGAGCGCCGCGAGTAGTTGCGCGAACCAGTCGAGCGCGGTCGCGAGATCCGGTACGCGGCCGCCTTCGAGCACGCTCTTCAGGCTGCGGCCGCTCACGAGTTCCATCACGATGTACGCGGTATCGGCGGCTTGGCCGAAGTCGTAGACCCCGACGATATGCGGATGCGCGAGCCGTCCCGCCGCCTGCGCTTCGTTGCGAAAGCGCGCGATGAGGCTCGCGCTTTCGCCATTCGCGAGCAGTTCGCGCCGAACCGTCTTGATCGCGACGTGGCGCTCGATATCCGGATCGAACGCGCGATAGACGATACCCATCGCGCCCGCGCCGAGCGTCTCGCCGACGCGGTACTTGCCGAGCGAAGTCACGCGTGGTTCGGTAGTCGCCGTCATGGTTCGCTACGCCTCGATCATGCGGAACGCCTCGACGAGGCTCGTCTTCATGCGCGCGAACGATGCCGCGAGCGAAGCGATCTCGTCGCGGCCGCCTTCGTTGAACGTGGCGTCGTCGAGTTCGCCGAGGCTCGCCTGATCGGCGGCACGCGAGAGCGCACGGATGCGGCGCGTCACGAGCAGATGCACCATTGCGTTGAGCGCGAGCAGAAGCAGCGCGAACACGCCGAGCAGCGAGGCGAGGAAGGTGCGCAGCAACGCATCGCTGCGCGCGACGGGCAAAGCCATCGGCACCGATACGAAGTCCGCGCCGATCACCTCGTGCATCGCCCAGTTGAAGCCGTTGTCGGGGCCGTATTTGTCGATGAGCGTGCGCGGCGCGCGCGACGGCACGCTGTGGCATTCCATGCACGCGGCGTCGGTAATGCGGTTGGGGCGCGCGATGTAGAGCGCCTTGCCCGACGGCGTATCGCGCAGTCGGACGATTTCCTTCAGTTCCGGCTTGTCGTGCAGATGACGAATGACGTCCGTTTCCCAATCGGATGCGCGGTCGCGCGGGTTCGTCGGGTTCAGCATGGTCGAGCGATACGAATAGCCGGACAAGTGCTTTTCCAGCGCCATCAGCGTTTCGACGGCGGAGAACGCCGGCACGGATTGCGGCACGAAACCGTACTTGAGCTGCGTCTGAAGCAGCGGCGTGACCTGCGTGGCCGTGTAGTTCTGCGACGCGCCCGCCGCTTCCATGAGCACGCGCGCGTTCTGCACGGTTTCATCGATAGCGGCGCGGCGCAGCAATGCCCGCGCGGCAAGACCAGCGGATGCGAAGCCGATCACGAAGACCGCCAGGAAGACGAGGTTGAATTTGACGGCAAGCGACAGTCTCATGATGGTTCCTCGGATGTGGCTTCGATGGGTGCGTGGATGCGCGCGCGAGGCGGCGCGGACGGCGGGCACAGCACGCGCCGCCATTCGGGGAGTTCGCGCAGGTGCTGCTGCACTTGCGCGCGAAACGGTCGCGCTTGCGCGAGCGGCCTGAAGCGCGCGACGAACGTGCGGCGCAGCGGCAGCGATGCCGTCAGCCAGTCGCCGATGTCCGCGTACGATGCCGTGCGCCCGTCGGCGAGCGCGTCGTCCTTTGCCGCCGTGCGTCGAACGATCGGGCGGAGCGGATCGCGAAACGCCGCGGGCATGGCGGCGATGAACTCGGGCGCGGGGCGCGGTTGCGTCGCCAGCGGCTTGCCGGCGTCGCCCGGCGCGCGCTGCACGTAGCGTTCGCCCGAAACGGGCTGCGGCCGCTCTCCGCGCCCCGTCACCGTCAATACGATGCCGCCGCTTTCGACGAACAGCGATACCGACACCGCGTCCGCATGCACGACAGCGGAGCCGTCGGAGAGCATCGCGCGCCATGCGGTCGTATCGATCGACAACGCGCTCGATGCCAACGCGTGCGTCCGCGTGACCTTGGCCCAGCCGCTCAGCAGCGCAAGCGAGTCCGTCGACGCGGTGGCATCGACGGCGAGGCGCGTATCGGCGGCGAGCGCGGCAAGGGTGCCATCGCCGTATTGAATCTGCGCGCCCGCTTGCGGGCCGGTCGCGAGCAAATCACCCGGCTCCAGCGCCACGGGCGCATTCACGCGATAAACGGTCGTCGCGCGAATCAGCGTGACCGGCCCTTCGGGCGTGAGCGTCGCATGCGCGGCATGCGCAGCCGACGCGGCACAGAGGCACGCCAGCAGCGCGCAGACACGCGGGCATCGCAGGGCAGCGCGAGGGATCATCGTCGTACCTCGTTATGCGTTGAGGAAACCGAGGACGGCCTTGCGGAGCTTCAGGTCCCAGGTCTGTTCCTGCGTGTGGCTGACCGCGAGCTTGAGCAAGCCCTGGATCATCGGGTCCTTCGACTTGAACGTGAAGCCCGAGTCGTCCAGATAGTCGGCGCCCCACACCTTGAGGCTGTCGATGTACCGGCAGCCCGATGCGAAGGCCGCCTCGCTGATGACCGTCTCGTCGTCCTTGAACATCGCGAGAAAGTGCATCTTGTCGCCGCAGATGCCCGAGTTCAGCGTGAGCACGGAGAGCGCCGGTATCGAGACCGCATAGTTCTTGTACCAGCTGTTGAAGGCAACGGGCCGCGTATGCAGCGCATCGCGCTCCATGCGCGCCTGCCAGTGCTTGCGCGCGAGCTCGCAGAACCGTTTGATGCGCCGGATCTCCACCAGCTTCCAGATGGTCTTGGCAAGCGTTTCGACGATGGATACGACGACATCCACGATGGTCGATGCGCCCTGGCTCGCGAACTGCATGCCGAGGCTCGCGCCGCCTTTCACGAGGTCGTACACGCCCGCGCCGATGGACAACTTCATCGCGCGCCGGATGGCTTCGATGATCGTGCCCGGATGCCCGGCAAGCACTTCGACGTCGCGTCCGGCCACCCATTCGCGATACTTGGTAATGCTGCTGTCGACCGTATTGGCGATGCCTTTCGCAATGTCGAGGCCCGCGCCGATGAAGGGCGCGACGCTCGCGAAGAGCTTCGCGCACAGCGTGTCCACGAGCTTGCGCAACAGTCCCGGCATGGTGTCGAGCGCGAAAGCGCCGGGATCGTTGCGAATGTCGGTCACCTTGTTGCGTATCGTCTCCCACAGCTTTTTCGCGGCTTCTTCCACCTTCGCGCGGATCGAGTCGTACAGCCGCCGCGCGGCGCTGCCGAGCGCGGGCAGGCTCACGGTGCCGTTATTCAACTCGTTGGCATCGACGCGCTTCTGGCCCTTGTGCTTCTTGATCTTCTTCCGCACCTGTTCGAGCGCGACGGAAGCGGACTTTTGCACGAGACTGTTATCGAGCACTTCGGCGGCGTGCGATGCCGCGACATTCGATTCAGGCGCGAGCCCGAGACCGGCGTTCGTGACTTCGAACGCGCCGTCGAGCAACACCTGGAACGTGTCGTCCTCGATTTCCATATTGCCGAACAGGTACAGCACGCCTAGCCGCGAATTGATTAGCGCGGGCGTCATGAAATCCATCGCGCCCGCGGCTGCGTCGGTGTCGGCCTGACCGCGTAGCTGCCGGTCGAGAAGCGCGAAGTAGTCCGAATCATTGCGTGAGCTTTCTTTCCAGGCATCGCCGGGTCCGATGGACGCCTTCCAGTTCTCGAAGGCGTTGACGAGTTCGTGGAAGCGATAAGCGGTGTGATTGCGTCCGTAGTGCAGTATCTGCTCGTCGAGGCGCTTGAGCGCCGCGCTGCGAATCTGCAAGCGCGATGACGTTTTGCGCATCCATTTCTCGTAAGAGACGATGTCGGGCAGCCGGGCATAGGAATAAGGCATGAATGGTCTCCCTGCGGTGGAACGAAGCGAACGCTTTCAGCACCAGGTGATCTGATTAAGCTCGACGTAGTGCGTTTCGATCAGGCGGCCGCTGCGGCTGCGCACGTCGACGCGATAGAAGCAGCCGAGGTTGAAGAAGCTCTGATCCATGACATAGATGGCGCGGTGCATGACTGTCTCCGTGTGCGTGCGTTGCGTCTGCGTTCGCTACGAAAACAACGGGCGCGGCTCATTTGTTCCGCGGTGGGCGGGGAGAATATTTGTGAATCAGAGGGAATAGAGGCGCGGGATCGAGTGTTACTTGCGCGTGCGGTCCGGGTCAGGCGAAGACTGGCGGGGCGGCGTAGACAGCCTTGGATGGGGAACGTCGTCTAAAGATCAGACGGAATGTATCCGCCCGGTGACGTTCATCGGCTTGGCGCAGCCATCGGCCACATTGCCAACCACAATGGCGCTATTGAACCCATTGCATTGCCAGTATGACCGCACGGCCGTATCTTCGTCTCCATATCAAGGAGACGCCAATGAAGATCGCTTTTCTCGGGGCGGGCGCACTCGGTTGTGCCATCGGCGCCGCGCTCACCGAAGGGGGCCACGAGACGTGGCTCGTCGATCGTTTCGCGGAACACGTCGAAGCCATGTCGCGCGACGGCCTGCAAGTCGACGATGAGCGCGGCATCCGCCGCGTCAAGGTCCGCGCGACGATGGACCCGGCCGAAGTCGGCGCGGTCGATCTGGTGATCGTGCTGGTCAAGTCGTTCCACACCGATTCGGCGATGCGCGGCGCGCTCGATCTCGTCGGGCCTGGAACGGTCGTGCTATCGCTGCAAAACGGCCTCGGTCACGAAGATGTGCTGAGCGAGATCGTCGGGCGCGAGCGCGTGCTTGCCGGCAAGACATACGTTGGCGGCGTGCTGCGCGCGCCCGGCCATATCCAGTCCGGCGTCACCGGAAAACTCACGATCATCGGAGAGCTCGACGGACAGATGACGAGCCGCGCGAAGGCGATCGCGGACGCGTTCAATAGCGCCGGTCTGACGACCGCCGTCAGCGATAACATCGTCGGCACCATGTGGGACAAGCTGCTGATCAACGTCGCCACCGGCGCGATCACCGGCATCACCGGACTCACCTACGGACAGCTGTACGACGAGCCCCTTCTTAAAGCCACATCGCTTGCGGCCATCGAAGAAGCGATGGCTACGGCGAAAGCCGCGGGCGTTACGCTTTCCATTGCGAGTGCCGAGGACGCCTGGAAGATGGCAGCGGAGGGACTGTCGCCCGCATTCAAGACCTCGATGCTGCAAAGCCTGGAGAAGTCATCGGTCACGGAGATCGACTTTATCAACGGAGCAGTGGTGCGTTGGGGCGAACGCCTCGGCGTGCCCACGCCCGTCAACTCGACGCTGGTCGCTTGCATCAAAGGCATCGAGCGCGCGATGAAGGACCGCCAAACGGAAGGAGCCGCTGCATGAGCGCGCCGAAAGCCTATCTCGAACATGTCGCGATCTGGGTGAAGGACATTCACTGGCATATCCGGTTCTTCGAGCAGGTGCTCGGCATGACCATGCGCGAAGTGGACGGCACTGTGGATGAGCCGCGTCAGTACTGGACCTTCGGCGGCCTGCAGTTCATCAGCGAGCCCCGGTATGAAGGTCCGGAAGGCCGGCTCGCCCATCTCGGCGTGATGTGCGAAGACCTCGATGCCGCACTGCAAGCGGCGCAAGCGTTCGGTGTCAGTGAGATGCCGCAAGGCCGCAACTGGCTACGTCTTCCCGACGGACTCGCTGTCGAACTGATTCAGGCGAAACCGGTAGCGTGCGTCGCGCAGGCGCTGTCGATCAATCCACGCGCGGAGGCATGAGCATGAGCACCATCACCGAAAAGTACTGGGACGACGCGCGCGAAGGCGACGAATGCGTGAGCCCGACGTACACCGTCACGAAAGAGCGCATTCTGGCTTACGCCGATCTCACGGGCGACCATACGCCTGTGCATGTCGATGAAGACTACGCGAACGCGAGCCACTTCGGTTCGATCGTGGCGCACGGGCTCTTCGGCTTGTCGATAGCCGATGGCCTGAAGACGCAAAGTGACTATCGGTTCCTGCCGGGCATGTCGCTCGGTTGGACGTGGGACTTCCTGTTGCCGATCAAGGTCAACGACGTCTTGCATGTCAAGTTTCGCGTCGGCTCGATGCGCGCAAGCAAGAGCAAGCCGCAATGGGGCATCGTCGTATTGCCTTCGGAACTGATCAATCAGGACGGTCACGTCGTCCAGCGCGGGGAGCATCGCCTGATGATTCCGCGCCGTCCGGGAGCGAACTGATGCAAGCACGTCCGTTGGAAGGTATCCGCGTCGTCGATTACAGCCACTTTCTCGCTGGCCCGTATGTCGGCCGATGTCTTGCCGCGCTCGGCGCCGAAGTCATCAAGGTGGAGCGTCCCGGTAGCGGCGACGCAGGACGTCAGCACGCCACGATTCTGGACGATCAGCAAAGCGCCTATTTCCTGCAACTCAACATGGGCAAGCGCGGCGTGAGCGTCAACATGAAGGACCCGCGCGGCAAGGCGTTCATGGAGCGTCTTTGCGATTCGGCCGACGTGTTCATCGAGAACTATCGCCCCGGTGCGCTCGACAAGCTCGGTCTCGGCTACGCTGCGCTGTCAGCGCGCAATCCGGGCCTCGTCTATTGCTCGATCTCCGCATATGGGCATACGGGGCCGGACGCGCATCGCGCAGGCTTCGGTCTCATCGCGGAAGCCAAGAGCGGCATCATGCAGATGATCGGCAACCCGGGCGAGCCGCCGCCGCTCATGCGCATTTCGCTGGGCGACATGTACACAGGCATCCACGCGGTTGCTGCCATCAACGCGGCGCTGCTCGGTCGTGTAAAAAGCGGACGCGGTCAGCACATCGACATGGCGCTGTACGACACGCTGTTTTCGATGCACGAGTACGCCGTGCAGTGTTACACCATGCAGGGCGTCGTTCCCGAGCAGACTGGCCACGATATGCCGACCTCGACGTTGTACGGCGTGTTCCGTGCAGCGGATGGCGACCTCGTGATTGCCGCCCAGGTGGATGATTCGTGGAAGCGGTTCGCCGCGCTCGTCGAAGGTCATGGCGGCCCCGAGGGATTCGGCACGGATACGCGCTTTCACAGCCTGAACGGACGCAACGCAAATCGCGAGGCGATCCTTGCTGTCGTGAAGCCGTGGGTCGCATCCCGGCCTGTTGCCGACGTGTTGGCCTTGCTCGACAGCGTCGATGTTCCGTGCGCGAAGGTTCAGCGCATCGATGAAGTCGTGGCCGATCCGCAGATCGTCGCGCGCGGCATGGTGGTGGAACAGGAGCACCCGCGTCTTGGCAAACTGCGTCTGCCGAATCTGCCGTTCCGTTTTTCCGATTGCGATACGTCGATCGCCGAAGTGGGACCCGACCTTGGACAACACAACGAGGAAGTGGCGCAATCCCTCGGCTTCAGCGCGGCCGAAATCGACGCCCTGCAAACAGACGGCGTGTTGTTCTCGAAGCGGAGCGCGCAATGAGCGACCGGTACGCGGTGATCGGCAACCCGATCGGACACACCAAGTCTCCGCTTATCCACGGTCTGTTCGCGCAAGAGACCGGGCAGGATATAACATACGTCGCTATCGAAGGTCCTCTGAAACCCGAGCACGCCTTCGTCGATACGGTGAGGGAGTTCATCGCTGCGGGCGGCAAGGGCATGAACGTGACTGCACCCTTCAAGCTACAGGCGTTCGCCATGTCAGACGAACGTAGCGAACGGGCCACGCTTGCAGGCGCAGTCAACGCGATGAAGTTCGAGGACGGACGCATCATCGCCGAGAACTTCGATGGCGTTGGATTGGTGAGGGATATCGAAGAGAATCTGCATCAGCCGATGGCGGGCAAACGGGTACTGATTCTCGGAGCCGGCGGCGCGGTGCGCGGCGCATTGCTGCCCTTCATTGCCTCAAGGCCGGGCGAAGTCGTCGTTGCGAACAGGAATGTGGAGAAAGCAGAGGGGCTGGTGGGTCAGGTCATGGCAGGCGACCTACTGCGCGCGTGCGGGTATCACGCCCTCGGATCGATGGGCCAGTTCGATCTGGTCGTCAATGCGACGTCGGCGAGTCTCACCGGGCAACTGCCGCCCGTGCCGTCGAGCGTCTTTAGTCCGACCGGAGGCGCCTACGAACTCGCCTACGGAAAGGGACTCACACCGTTCCTGCGCCTCGCCCGTGATGCCGGCGTTCGAAGCGTCGCCGACGGCGTCGGCATGCTGGTCGAGCAAGCGGCCGAGGCCTTTGCATGGTGGCGTGGCGTTCGCCCGCAGACGCGCGCTGTCATCGATCGTCTGACTGTTCCGCTTACGTGATGCTTTTTAGGGGCGTGGCATATATTCGCAAGGATGCGGGCGATACACGCCGGCCCCGAAACCCACGGAGAGTGACATGGAGAAGACACGCATCGCCGTTGCCGGTGCCGGTTACATCGGTCTCGAACACATTCGCGTGATTCGGGAAAGCACTTCCTGCGTGCTGTCGGCGGTCGTCGATCCCTCGGCAGCCGCGGGCGAGGTCGCGGCCACTGCGGGCGTTCCGCACTACCGGTCGCTCGACGAGCTTATCTCGAAGGACCGCCCCGATGGTGTCGTGCTTGCCACGCCGAATCAATTGCATGTCCCGCACGCGCTGCTGTGCATGCAGGCGGGCTTGCCGATGCTGCTGGAGAAGCCGATTGCTCCGACCGTCGACGAGGCCGAAGCACTCGTTGCCGCCGCCGACCGATACGACGCGTCGGTGCTCATCGGGCATCACCGCGCGCACAGCCCGATCATGACGCGGGCCAGAGAGATCATCGAAAGCGGCGCGCTTGGTCCGCTCGTTGCCGTGATGGGCAGCGCGTTATTCTTCAAGCCCGACCGCTATTTCACAGACGCGCCGTGGCGCAAGGCGCCGGGTGGCGGCCCCATCTTGCTGAATCTGATTCACGAGATCCACAATCTTCGCATGCTCTGCGGCGACATCGTGGCCGTGCAGGCGTTCTCATCGAATGCGACGCGCGAGTTCGAGGTCGAAGATACCGCTGCCATCATCTTGCGTTTCGCGAGCGGCGCACTGGGCACGTTTCTGTTATCCGATACAGCGGCGAGCGCACGAAGCTGGGAGCAGACCTCGCAGGAAAACAAAGCGTATTCGTGGTACTCGGATGAAGATTGCTATGCGATCGCAGGCACGTTCGGATCGTTGTCGATTCCGACCATGCGGCTCAAGACCTACGCGAAAGCGGAGGATCGCTCGTGGTGGAAGCCGTTCGATGTGAGCGTCGCCGACGTGACGCGCGACGATCCGCTCAAGCATCAGATGGAGCATTTCGGGCGAGTCATACGAGGCGAAGCGAGTCCTCTCGTCACCGCGCGCGACGGCTTACAGAACCTTCGAATCACCGATGCGATCGTGACGGCCGCCAGGACGGGATGTGTTGTGGAGACGTCCGTCGCGGCTGCTAAAAACTAGGGCAAAACCATGAAAACGTTTCTGATGCTGCATGGCGTGAATCACAACATGTTCGGCAAGCGCGATCCCGTTCAATACGGAACGGCGACGCTCGCTGACATCGATGCGCAGCTTCACGCGCTGGCCAAAGAACTGGGCGTAACGGTCGAGACTTATCAGACCAACAACGAAGGCGACATGTGCGAGCGAATCCACAAGGCGTTCACCGATCAGGTCGACGGCGTGCTGATCAATGCGGGTGCATGGACGCACTACAGCTACGGCATACGAGACGCGCTCGCGATACTGACCGTGCCTGTCGTCGAGATTCACATGTCGAACATCCATGCGCGGGAAGCGTTTCGCCATCACTCGGTGTTCGCCGAAATCGTGAAAGGGCAGATCTGCGGCTTCGGCATCGACAGCTATTCGCTCGGGCTCCGCACGGTGGTGTCGGCGGCTGCGTGATCGTCGCGGGCATGACGCGCCGCGTTCACGGAAAGGGTATCGGCAAGGCGCAATGCAATGGCTACAATGGCGTCATTGCGCTGGACAATACGCCGTGAGCCCATCCGAACTTCCTGATCTCAAACTGCTTCAGCTTTTCGACCTGCTGTATGACGTGCGTAGCGTCACGCGGGCAGCGGAGCAACTTGGCCAAAGCCAGCCGACCATCAGCATCTGGCTGGGGCGTCTGCGTGAGTATCTGCAAGACCCGCTCTTTGTTCGCACGCCGGGCGGCATGACGCCGACGCCTCAGGCCGACGCGCTCATCGGTCCGTGCCGAGAGATACTCGAATCGCTTCGACGCTTCGCCGCATGGGAAATTTCGTTCGACCCGAGCACCGCCAAGCGCCGCTTTCGCATCTGCATGACGGACGCGAGTCATATCACGCTTCTGCCGCGAATCCTGGCACGCGTGCGCGAGGAAGCGCCGGGTATTCGGCTAGAAGCCGCCCGCATTGATGGGAATACCGAAAGGGCACTGGAGTCCGGTGAAGCCGATCTTGCGATCGGGCATGTTCCTTGGCTCGGCGGCGGTATGTATCAGCAACAGCTGTACATGCAGGATTGGGTCTGCCTGGCCAATCGGAATCACGCGCGGGTGCGCAGCAGGCTGACGCTGAAGCAGTACCGTAGCGAGGGGCATGTGGTCATCGCAGGCGGCACCGGGGCTCAGCAGCTCGAACAAGCCTTATTGCGCGAGAACATCGAACGGGACGTTGTGCTCGAGCTTCCGGGCATGCTCGGGCTGGGATCCATCATCGCATCGACGGATTTGATCGCCACGTTGCCGAGGAACATTGGCGAGACACTCGCCCGAGTCAATGGCATCGCGGTACATTCGTGCCCTCTACCGGTCGACCAGTTCGCCGTGCGACAGCACTGGCATGCGAAGTATCACCACGAGGCAGGGAACCGGTGGCTTCGCTCTATCGTGGCTGATCTCTTTCTCGATAGAAGCTAGTCGCTGGTCTGTACCAGCGTACGCGCATTCTATGATTTGCAGCGATCGATTCGCGGTAAGCCTTCGAAGAATGGATCCGTTCGAGAATGGGGCGGGCTGCTAAGCGTTTGCCACTGCCACGCGACGGCGATCATCGTACCTATTCCTCGTCGCCCCGCTGAGGCGTGCCGGCGTCTTGCAGCATCGTGCCAGTTCTTGCAAAGCGTTCATGCAGTGCGAAAGCCTTCTCCAGACAATGCGGCGTGTGGCCGCCGCGCGCTTGTGCGTCGCGGTAATAGTCGCGCAGCATATCCTGATACAGCGGGTGCGCGCACTTCTCGATCACCGTCAGCGCTCGTTCACGAGGCGCAAGGCCGGTCAGGTTAGCGAGTCCGCGCTCGGTCACGATGACGTCCACATCGTGTTCGTTGTGATCGCAATGCGGCACCATCGGAACGATGCTCGAAATGCAGCCGTCCTTCGCAATCGATTTCGTCGCGAACACTGCATATGATGCATTGCGCGCGAAGTCTCCGGAGCCGCCGATGCCATTCATCATGTGCGTGCCGCCGACGTGCGTCGAATTCACGTTGCCGTAGATATCGGCTTCCAGCGCGGTGTTGATCGCGATGAGTCCGAGCCGGCGAATGACTTCGGGATGATTGCTCACTTCTTGCGGGCGCAGCACGAGCCGGTCGCGATAGCGGTCGAGATCGTTCAGAACCTGTTCCTGGCGTTTGGCGGAGAGCGTCATCGACGCGCCCGACGCGAAGGCGAGCTCGCCGGCATCGAAGAGATCGAAAGCCGAGTCTTGCAGCACCTCGGAATAGAGCGTCAGTGCTTCGAAGGGCGACGCGGCGAATCCCGACAGCACCGCGTTCGCAATGGTGCCGATGCCGGCCTGCAACGGCGGCAAGCTCTTCGGCAGACGGCCGCGCGACACTTCATGCTGAAAGAACTCGACGAGATGACCGGCGATCAGCGCGGTATCTTCATCTGCGGGCAGCACGGTCGAAGGGCTGTCAGGCTGATTCGTGATGACGATGGCCGCGATCTTTTCGAAGGGAACGTCGATGCAAGTGCCACCGATACGATCGCTCGGGCTAACGAGCGGCAGCGGCGCGCGTGAAGGCCGCGGCGCGGGCGACCAGATATCGTGCAAGCCTTCGAGCGCGAGCGGCTGCGCAAGATTGATCTCCACGATGACCTTTTGTGCCAACATCGCAAAGGTCGCCGAATTGCCGACGGACGTGCTCGGCACGATGCCACCCGACTCGGTGATCGCGACAGCTTCGATGATCGCGATATCGAGTGCGCCGAGGCGCTGGTCGCGCAATAGCTCGACGGTCTCCGAGAGATGCTGATCGACGAACATGACGTCGCCGCGATTGATGGCGCGACGCAACGTGGCATCGACCTGAAACGGCAAGCGACGCTCCAATGCGCCAGCTTCGGTAAGAAGGCGGTCGATGTCGTTGCCGAGCGACGCGCCGGTCATGAGCGTAATGCGCAGCGGATCGCTTTCCTCACGTGCGCGGCGCGCTATTTCGAGGGGTACCGCTTTCGCATCGCCGGCGCGGGTAAAGCCGCTTGCGCCCACGCGCATGCCATTGCGCACGAGCCGCGCTGCATCGGCTGCGGATGTGATCTTTGCGCGTAGCGCGGCACTACGAATGCGGTCTTCGAACATCGGTATCTCCACCAACTCTGCATGAACCACGCGCTCGCATGCGCCTTCATCGTGACCGGTCACTGCTGTCGGCGCCGGGATGCGATTCTTTTAGCTACGATTATTCGAGCGCCATCGCGCTTTAACTGCCGCCGAAAAAGACCGTGCAATAACTCGCCGGGCCAACGCACGATTGCGACTGATTCGACGGCTGGTTCGTGGACTGAATCGAAGACTGATTGGCGTTACTGTTAGCAGCGGGCGCGGACGTTTGCGCCATCGCGAGCGATGCGCCCGATACCATGATTGCAGCGACTACGAATTTAAGCGACTTCATCGAACTCTCCTTGGGACTTACCGCCGGCGTGAATTGCCTCGGCAATGGAGACACTATAGGCAGCCAGCTTCGGGCGATAAATCGTCGCGCACGGAAGGCACATTTCCATGCCGAGGAAAGATCGGTTCAGCGGGAAGCGCCAAAAGTCGCATCCGAATCGATCAGCGCGCCGCGTATGAAATGCAGGCACGCCAGAATGCGGCGTAGGTCGCGCACGCATTCGCCGCCATCCACGCTCGACGCTTTCGCGCACTCGACGAGGGCTTCCGCCGCGAAGATCGACCGCACTACAGAGTTGATCGCGCGCCGAAGCGACGCACTGGAGGGCATGCGAAAGAGCATGGCGACTTCGCGAAGCATGAGCGCCACGGATGATGCCCATGTGAGACGAATGGGCGGTGGAATCGCATCGACGTCGAGCGCCGCTTTCAGCGTGCGCAGATCGATCATCGCCTGTCCTACTTCGAGCGTGACGAGCATCCACTCCAATGCGCGACGATGTCCTCGCGAAGACTGAGCGGAAAGCGCCAACAGTTGAGACATCAGATCATGCGTGCCCGAATGAAAGCGTTCGCTCAGGGAAGCCAGAGGGCCTTCGCAGGCGAGCGCGGCTTGCGCACGCAACGCGGCAAGTGTCTTGCCGACGAGCCACGGCGTATGCGGCGGCACGAGAATGGCGCATGCCGCCGACGTGACGAGCATCGAGACAAGAATGGCAATGCCGTTGTTCAACAGCGTGGCCGGGTCATAGACGATGACGTTATCGGGCGCTGCAAGCAGGCAGAAGAAGACGCAGAATCCCACGCCGTAACCCGCTGTCGGCCGGCGCATCGCAATGAAGGTGCCCAACGCGAGCGGTGTGGAAAGCATCGCGCAAAGCAGCGGGAAGCCATCTATCGCGGGATAGACCCGGCACAAGAAGACATAACCGATGATCATGGCGCCCGCCGTTCCCACAGCCATCTGCGCAACGAAACGCGCCGGCCGCGCCGATGCCGATGACAGCCCGCAGGCCAGCGTCGCGCCGATCAGCGCCAATCCGCCGCTCGGCCATGCAGTGGCGATCCAGAAGGCCGCGACGGCCGCCATCACCATCGCCGTGCGGGCGAATGTCGTGGCGACCACGAAGCCGTCCGTGTTCGCGACGTAGTGCGCGAGCGGCATGTCATCGCGCTGACCTGCGGACAGTGCCGCGCGCAGTTGCGCTATGCGGTCCATGTCGCCGATCAATCGTTCGAGGAGTTCCGCGCATGTGACGACGTCGATCTGCGATGCATGCGGCAGGCGCGCCGATAGCGACGTTCTAAAGCGCATCAGAGCGTGCCGGTCGCAATCGGTCGAATCGAGCAGATCTGCAAACTTACTCAGGCAGGCCGCGAGCGCGGGGCACGCCATATCGGCGCGCAGCCGCTTGATCGACTGGTCCAGCGCATGAAGCCGCGCGCACGCATTCATGAACGCGTTATTCAATTGCGAGAGCAGCATGCGTTGAGGACGCAACGCGGGATTCTCATACGCCGCGAGACGCCGGGTTGCTTCGAAGCCGACGATATCCGCGACCAGTCCGGCGTAATGGCGCTCGCGCGCGCTTCGCTTGAGGCGGCCGCGCAGTATCTCTGCGGTAAGCGTCCTGAATGCGGCCTCGCGTTGCGCGAGCGTCGCAGTGAGTTTCGCGCTTGCATGCCGCGGTAGAAGCAACGCACTGACTAAGCCCGAGCACACGATGCCGAGCATGACTTCCGCGCCTCGCGTGAGCGTCGCGAGCAGAAGCTGACCGGGGGCCGTCACGAGCGGCACGCCGATCAACGCAGCCGTATAGCCCGCTAGCGCCCAGCCGTACCAGCGATACTGCCGATATCGCACCGCCAGCGCCGTGCAGGTCGCCACCCATATCGTCAAGCCGATGGCATATAACTCCGCTTGCTGCACGCATGCGGCGCCAAGCACGAGCGCCGCGACCATGCCGAGCAGCGTGCCCGCGAAGCGATAGACGCTCTTGGCGAGCACCATGCCTGAGAATGGCTGCATCAGGACGAAGGTCGTCGTCATCGCAATGCGCGGTTGCGGCAACTCGAGACGCATGGCGAGACCCATTGCGAGAAACGCCGCAATGAGTGTCTTGGACAGATGCAGCCACAGCGCGCCATCCGTCGCGAGCCAGTCGCGCAAGCCGTCGAAAACATCTCGCGCGAAGGGGGCGCGCTCGCCCGGCCGATCCATGAACGACATGCTGTTGCCCGCTGCTTTCTTCGTGAAGGCTGCGATTCTAGACAGCGCGCGTCAGCCGATTAATGAGGGAATCAGGGAACATTCTTTCCAGAAACAATAACAATAGGTCTAACTATTAAGCGGACAATAGTGACCTTCTGGCAACTGTGACGTTTTGATGGACACCCTACAGAACATGCGGGTATTTGCCCGCGTGATCCAGACCGGCAGCTTCACCGCCGCTGCGCAGTCGATGAACTCGACGACCGGCGCCATGTCGCGCGCCGTATCGGAACTCGAAGCGCATTTGCGCACGCGCTTGATGAATCGCTCGACGCGGCGTCTTGCGCTCACATCGGCAGGCGAGCGTTATCTGAAGCGCGTCGTGCAGATTCTCGCGGACATCGACGGGGCGGAAGAAGAAGCGAGCTGCGCGCACGAGCACCCGTCGGGCACGCTACGCATGTTCAGCTTCGCGAGCGTAGGGCAGCACTATATTCTTCCCGCCATCGCCCAATACCGCGCGCTGTATCCGGACGTGAAAGTCGAACTAACGCTGTCGCAGCGCATGCCCGATCTCTTCGAAGGCAGCAGCGACGTCGCGGTCGTGTCGGCAGCCGCGCTGTCCGATTCGGAAGTGATTTCACATCGGCTCGGCAGTACGTTCAGCATTCTGTGCGCGTCGCCCGAGTACATTCGCGCGCGCGGCGCGCCGATGCAGCCCGCCGACCTCGCGGACCACGATTGCCTCACCTTGCAGACGCCGGCATTTCCCGCGCGCGAATGGACGCTCGAAGGTCCGCAAGGCCGGGAGACCTTGCAGATCAGCGGGCCGGTGCAGGTGAACATCGCGGAGTCGCTGGTGGTGGCGATTCGCGAGGGCATGGGCATCGGCATGCTGCCGCTCTATGCCGCAATCGACGGCTTGCGCAACGGTTCGCTCGTGCGCGTGCTGCCGCAGCATACCCTTCAGTCCACGAATCTCTATGCGCTCTATGCGTCGCGCAAATTCATCGATGCAAAGACGCGTACGTGGGTGGACTTCCTGCGTGCGCATCTTCCCGGCGTGATCGCCCGCGATGAAGCCGCGCTTGCCGAGATCATGCAACGCGATGCGTCAGGCGGTGTCGCGCTGCCGATGACTCAAGAGCTCGCCGCGCAGGTGAGACACTAGGCGCTTCGGTCTCGCTCGCTTCGCCGCTTTCTCTCGCCGGATGACTTGCGCTCGCGTTCGAGCGAAGGCGAGCGCTCGGTCAGCAACGCTGCATCGTCGTTAAGAGCAGGCGCCGCCGCCGCGAACTGCCGCCGATAGTCGGCCGGTGTCGTGTGCCTCGCGGCCTTGAACTGGCGATTGAAATTGGCGACGTTCGCGAAGCCCGAGCGGGCAGCGATGACCGCAACGGGAAGCGACGTGTCGGCGAGCATGCGGCACGCGTGCCCGAGGCGAACACGGGTGATATAGCGTCCGACGCTCTCGCCTATATGCTGCACGAAGTACCGCGTGAGCGTGCGCTCCGACAAACTGGCCGCTGCGCAGAGTTCCGACAGCCGCAGCGGTTCCGCGAAACGCGCATCGATCATCGAAAGCACGCGGTTGATGCGCTCCGGTTCATGGCCGGACGGCCCCGTCGTCGCCTGATCGAAGGCGCTCGGTGAAGCGAGCGGCCGGCCGGGCGCGTCGGCGAGCGTGCAGAGAATATCGAGTGCCGCGCTCAGCCGTTCGCGCGCCACGTTCGAAAGCAACGCGTCCAGACGGCCGCGCATCCATTCACCGGCGGGCGGCTCGAACGCGAGTCCGCATGCGGCTCTGCGCAAGAGCCTGCGCAGCGGCTCGTATTCGCGGCAGCAGTCCGCCATGCGCCGCGCCCAGTCGCCGTCGAACCAGATTACGATCGCCACTTGCGGCGAAGAGGGCTCAATAGAGCGGTTCGACGCCCACGTATGCGGCAGATCGGGCGGGACCAGGACGAGATCTTCCGCGCCGTAGTCGTTGACCGCGTCCCCGATGTAGCGCTTGCCATGACTATTCATCGTCAGGGTTAACTCGTATTCGGGGTGGTGATGCCACTCGAACGGAATACGCGGAAGCCGCCGATGGTAAACCCGGACCGAACTATCTTCGCCGAACTCGACATGCTCGTATGCAGGTTTCATGGCCGAAAGCGCAAATGAATCGACTGGATAGTATCACTCGGTTGCAAGTACGCGTCATATGCTATCGCCACGATGAACCACAAGGGGACAAGCATGGCGCTCGTAATCGACGACGTGCCGGCCGCAATCCGGCAGGCAAAAAAGGAGCTTCGCGCGGCGTTGCCGAACTACCGGGAGGTCTTCGCCGAAGTCGAAGAATCGATCGGCGCAGCGGCAAAGCGAATCGCAGCGCAGCGCGATCGCGGAGAAAACGTCATTCCGGAGATTCAATTCTCCGACATCATTGAACAGCGCGTGACGGCCGAACAAATCGCGCTCGTCAAATCGCGCGGCGCATGCGTGATACGTAGCGTTTTCCCGCGCGCGCAGGTGCAGCAATGGGATGACGATATCGCGCAATACGTCGAGCGGAATGATCTCGACAAGCGCCTTGAAAACCGCGCCGAGGACAAGTACTTCGGTCAGCTGGCTTCGAGCAAGCCGCAGATCTACGGCGTGTACTGGTCGAAGCCGCAAGTGCTGGCCCGTCAGTCGGAATCGCTGACGGCGGCGCGCGTCTTCCTCAACAAGCTCTGGCGGAACGAAAGCGACGGACGCGTTCACTTCAATCCGGAACATGTGCCCGTCTATGCGGACCGTCTGCGCCGGCGGCCGCCGGGTTCGGCATCGCTGGGCTTGTCGGCGCATTGCGACGGCGGCTCCGTCGAGCGCTGGATCGAAAGCAATTTTCGCAAGGTGTATCGCCACGTGTTCTCCGGCAACTGGCGCGAGTACGATGCCTTCGACGCCGCTTTCCGCACCGATGTACAGGAGATCGCGTCTCCCGCCGTCTGCTCGATGTTCCGCACGTTTCAGGGCTGGACGGCGCTGACGCCGCAAGGCCCGGGCGACGGCACGCTGCAACTCGTGCCCATTGCCAACTCGATGGTGTATATCCTGTTGCGCGCGCTTCAGGACGATGTCGCCGACGACGACCTGTGCGGCGCGATGCCCGGTCGCGCGCTTTCGATCAAGCCGGAGTTTCATGCGCCGCTGTTCGAGGCGTTGTCGTCCATTCCCAAGATGGAAGCGGGCGACACCGTGTTCTGGCACAGCGACGTGATTCATGCCGTCGAGGACGAGCATCGGGGCGCGGGCTATAGCAATGTGATGTATATCGCCTCGGCGCCGTCGTGCGCCAAAAACGACGCGTATCTGAAGCGTCAGTTGCCGAGCTTCCTAAAAGGCGAAAGCCCGCCTGATTTTCCGACGGATCATTTCGAAGTCGACTTCATCGGCCGCGCGACGGCCGACGATTTGACTCCACTCGGCAAGGCGCAACTCGGTTTCAATCTGTAGCTGTAGTACCGGCATGCATGCGCGGTCTCTCTGATCGCGCATGCGTCGCTCGATCCATAACGATAAATTCGGAGACTGCAATGAAACAACAACTGACGTCGGTTGCGACGGCTGTCGCGCTGCTTGTCTCGGGCACTCATGCTGCTCTCGCTGCAGAACAGGTTTCGGTGCTTCACTGGTGGACCTCGGGCGGTGAATCGAAAGCCATTCGGGTGCTCAAGGACGACATGAGCAAACAGGGCTATGAGTGGAAAGACTTCGCGATTGCAGGAGGGGCGGGCGCGGCGGCCATGACGGCGCTGAAGACGCAGGTAATCTCGGGCAATGCGCCTTCGGCCGCGCAGATCAAGGGGCCGCTGATTCAGGACTGGGCCGAGCAAGGGATGCTGGTCACGGTGGATGCGCCTGCGGCTGACTGGAAAGCGCACACGCCCGCGCTAATCGATAGCGATATAAAGGCGGGTGGTCACTACGTGGCCGCGCCATTCTCTGTCCACCGGATCAACTGGCTGTGGATCAACAAGGCGGATCTCGACAAGGTAGGCGGCACGCCGCCGACGACATGGCCGGAGTTCTTCGCGCTCGCCGACAAGTTCCGCGCCGCGGGTATCACGCCGGTCGCGCATGGCGGCCAGCCGTGGCAAGACATGACGATCTGGGAGACGGTCGTGCTGTCACAGGGCGCGGACTTCTATCGAAAAGCGCTCGTCGATCTCGATCAAAAGACACTGACATCGCCGCAAATGATTCAGGTGTTCGAGACCGTTCAGAAGATCCGCTCTTACTTCGACAAGGGCTACCAGGGCCGCGACTGGAACCTCGCCACCGCGATGGTCATTTCCGGCTCGGGCGGCATGCAGTTCATGGGCGATTGGGCGAAGGGCGAATTCGCCAATGCCAACAAGAAGGCGGATGTCGATTATGTGTGCGCGGCCGCGCCTGGCACGTCGAACGCCTACACGTACACGGCGGATGCCTTCGTGTTCTTTCAGCAGAACGGCAAGAAGGACGCGACACCGGGACAGGTCGCGCTCGCGAAGACGATCATGTCGGTCGATTTCCAGCAGCAATTCAGCCTCTATAAAGGCTCGATTCCTGTCAGGCTGGACGTGCCGATGGACAAGTTCGACAGTTGCGCCAAGAAGTCTCGCGCGGACGAGCAGGCGACGATCAAGACGGGCGGGTTCTTGCCGTCGCTCGCTTTCGGTGAACTTCAGTCGCCGGTCACGGCTGGCGCAATCACCGATGTGGTGACGAACTTCATGAACTCGAACGAGGATGCGAAAGAGGGCGTGCGCAAGCTCGCCGCTGCCGCGAAGGTCAAGTAAGCGACGCGCAATCTCACTCACAACAGGAGACAGACTTGAATCCAGTCGCCAAAAGAAAATGGCCGCGCTCGGGGCTCGAAACAACGGTGATGGGCTTCGGCGCCGCGCCGATCGGCAACATCTTCAGGCCGATCAGCGAAGAGGATTCCGCGGCTTTGATTAAGGCCGCATGGGACGCGGGCGTACGCTACTTCGACACCGCGCCGATGTACGGACATGGCCTGAGCGAAGCGCGCTGCGGGCAGGCGCTGCGCTGGTATCCGCGTGACCAGTTCGTGCTGTCGACGAAGGTCGGCCGCCTGCTCAAGCCGGGCAAGCGCGCCGACATTCAATTCGCGCCGTGGGTCGACGGCCTGCCGTTCGACATCGCTTTCGACTACAGCTACGACGGCACGATGCGGTCTATCGAAGACAGTCTGCAACGTCTCGCGCTGGAGCACATCGATATTGCGCTGATTCACGACATCGATGTATTCACGCACGGAGAGCGCCAGCCGGAGATGTTCGAAGCGGCGATGGCGGGCGCATCGAAAGCACTGCTCAAGCTACGCGACGAAGGCGTCGTGAAGGCGGTCGGGCTGGGCGTCAACGAATGGCAGGTCGCTCAAGAAGCGATTCGCCGGCAGGACTTCGACTGCCTCCTGCTGGCTGGGCGTTACACACTGCTCGAGCAGGACGCGCTGGACGGCTTTCTGCCGCTGTGCGAAGCAAGACAGGTGTCGGTGGTTCTCGGTGGAGGGTTCAACAGCGGTATCCTCGCCACCGGCGCGATACCGGGCGCCAAGTACAACTATGCGCCCGCGCCCGAAGCCATTCTGGAGCGCGTACGCCAGATGGAGCAGGTATGCCGGGATTTTTCGGTGCCGCTCAAAGCCGCTGCACTGCAATTCGTTCTTGGGCATCCTGCGATACCGACCAGCATCCCGGGAGTGCGCACGGTCGCGCAACTCGAAGACAATCTGCGGACCTTCCGCACACAGATACCCGCGGATTTCTGGGCCGAGCTTAAACGTCGCGACTTGATTCGACACGACGCGCCGACGCCGGATTAGCAGTTGACGTCAGGGCGCGCTGCCATTTCATGCTCAACGTCGCACCGATAAGCAGGCTGGATGCGGCGCACGTGTCAGACAGCACGCGCTTACGCTATAGCGGATTAGCCGGAAGGCTTCGATGAATAGCCATCGAAGCCATTGCAGCTTCACCCACTGCGACGCAGATCTGATTGAGTGAATTCACTGCATCGCCCGCAGCGTAGAGCCCGTCCAAACTCGTGCGCTGATGCTTGTCGGTCACGATCATTCCGTCGCTGTCTCGCTCTACATCCAGGCCACTCAACAGGTCGTTTTGAGTGAGGCAGCCGAGTACCGGATAGATGGCATCGAATGCATGTCGGTGACCATTTTCGCAGGCGACGTTCAGCGGCGCCTCGGTGCTGTTCGGTAGATCGAGCGCCACAGTCGCGATCAGATCGATGGCATGCTGTGACGCGAGGGCACGCTCGTCTTGTGTCAGCGCATCCAGATCGGACGCGATGACTGCTACCTGCTGACAGAACGTGCGAAAGAACACCGCATGCGATAGCGCGCGTGACGCCGGACCTAGCATTCCGATTCGCTTGCCTTGCGCTTCGAATCCGTCGCATATCGCGCAAAAACGGAGCAATCCGCGCTGCGTCAGCCGCACGGCCTCGTCGACCGGCGGAAGTTTGTCGCGAATTCCACAGGCGAGTAGTGCGCGATGTGCGATCAGGGTGCGGGACGATGAATCGCCATTGCTGCCGTATTCGACGAGGAACCTGCCGTCTGCCTCTTTGATCGCCGTCACGCGTCCTTCGATAATGGGCACGTCGTAACACTCGATCTGACGACGCATCTTGGCGAGCAGTTCGTTTCCATTGATGCCGTTCTCGAAGCCAGCAAGGTTGCGCACGATGGGAATAAGAGACGCTCTGCTGTGACCGTCGTCGATCACGATCGTCGAGCGCCTAAATCGCGCGAGATACAGGGCAGCGGTGAGGCCAGCAGGACCGCCACCGACAATAATGCAATCGATCGGATCGTTCATCGATGTCTTCGTTTTCGGTCGATAGACCTGCGTTTTGCGTATGGGAGTGCGCACGCCGTTGTCGGACGTGCCGCTTGCGTTTCGGAATGCGTGAGCAATAGCGATTCCCAGCATGAAGAACGGCGGGTCCATCTGAGACGAGCGCCGGGTGGCGATGTCTCTATAGAAATGAAACGATCGGTGACTTTTCCAGGCGGGAAACCAGTAGGCGGAGATCTGGAAAGAATGACCGGCGAACGGCAAGTCACTAATGTTTGTTCTTATCTACTCGTGCGCCGTATTCGAAGCAGGCCAAAACGACAATGCCCACTTAAGAGTGGGCATTGCGTTTTTTTCAAGGAACGCAGCTTTAGCGTTCTGCTCGCTCGACGTTGAGCATGTTCTTGGGAATCGCCAGAATCAGAACGCAACTGACGAGTAGGCAAGCCCCGAGTGCATACGTCCCGTTATTGATATTCCCGGTCAAGTCCTTGGCGACGCTCGTAATCATCGAGCCTGTAAAGCCCGACAGGTTGCCGACAGAGTTGATGAGCGCAATGCCTGCCGCTGCTGCCGTGCCGGACAGAATCTGTCCGGGAAAGGTCCAGTAGATTGGCATCAGGCCGAGGATCGCGCAAGTCGCAACGGTCAACAGAAAGATCGACAGCGGCACATTGTTCGCGAAGTGAGCGCTGAGAATAAGGCCCAATCCACCGATGCACGCCGGAATGGCTGCGTGCAGGCGCCGCTCGCCCGTCTTGCGTGAGTGTGCCCCGTTCCAGCTCATCGCGACGACGGCGCACATATACGGAATGGCCGTCAGTAATCCGATGTTGAACGTGCTCTTCACTCCCGAGGCTTTAATGATCGACGGCAGCCAGAATGCCAGACCATAAAAGCCCGTGTTGAACGTCAACAGGATGAACGTCAGCAGCCAGACGCGCGGACTCTTGAGCGCAGCAGCGACGCTATGCGTCTTCTTGGCGCTTTCCTGTTGAAGGTTCTTGTGCAGCAATGCCTTTTCCGCGTCCGTCAGCCATTTGGCGGACTGAATGCCATCGCCCATGCGGAACAGCACAACGAATGCGACCAGTATCGACGGAATGCCTTCCAGCAACAGCATCCATTGCCAGCCACCCATGCCAAAGAGCCCGTGCGTGTGCTCCATCAGCCAGCCTGACACCACGCCGCCGAGGGTAAGGCTTACCGGAATCGCGATCAGGAACCCGGACATGGCGACGCTTTGACGCCGGGCGGGGAACCAGTAGTTCATGTACAGGATGATGCCCGGGAAGAATCCCGCTTCGCACACGCCAAGCAGGAAACGAAGGATGTAGAACATCGTCCCTGTTCCGACATGGAAGAAACTGGCCAGCGGCGAAATGAAGGCGAGCGCCGAAGACACGATGCCCCACGTCACCATGATCCGGGCAATCCAGAAGCGCGCGCCGTACTTGTGGAGCAGCAGGTTGCTCGGCATCTCGAAGAGGAAATAGCCCCAGAAGAAGATGCTTGCGCCGACTGCGTAGACGCTGTCGCTGAGCCCGAGTGCATCCAGCATCTGCAGCTTCGCGAAGCCGACGTTGACTCGGTCCAGATAGGCGACCACGTAGCAAAGCAGCAGCAAGGGCAAAATGCGCTTCAGGACTTTCCGGTACAACTGGTCTTCGGCCTCGTCCCCGACGGCTGCCCTGGAGGCGGCAGCCTGAGTGATGGTTGGCATCGTATTTGTCTCCGTACTATGTGTAGTCAGCTAAGTCGTGGCTTGCGCCTGAAGGGGCGCATCCTCTGCATCTTCGAAATGAGTACCGTTAGTTACCGGTAACATCGAAGGCTGGCGGGGCCGGATCGGATGATATGTTATCGGTAACAAAGGTAACACGATCGCATCTCGTGCCGCAAGCTGCGGGAAGTGCCGAGTGCGACAGCGAGGTCCGCGCAACCCGGCTATGCGATAGGCGCCTCTCAGGCTATGTCTTCCGCAGAACCGACTCGGATCGCAAGCTGTCTTCGATGAACTGGATCAGCGCGCGCAATGCGCGGCCGTTGTTCGCTGCCTCGCCATAGACGGCGATTTCGCATGCGGGCAGCGGCGGCAAGTGCGGGCTCAGGTCCCGCAAGCCCGGGTTCCGCGCGAGCGATGACTGCCCCAGTATGGCAAGGCCCGACCCTGCGGCAATGGCCGCCTCGACGCCGAGCAGACTGGTGCACGCGTACACGACGTCGGCGGGACGTCCGACGGACGCGAGCGCATCGATGGCCATGCGCCGATAGGCACACTGCGGAGGCAGCGCCACCAGCGGAACCGGCCCGCTGTTGCCGAGCTCGAAGTCATCGGCTGCGACCCATCTCAGTGGCTCGGTCCACACCACGCGTCCCCCGCGTTCATCTCCCTCGCGGTTAGCGACGACAACCTCCAGCGCTCCGGATCGCATGTGCTCAAGCAGATCGGCCGACAGTCCCACTTGAACCTCGAGTCGCACCTTGGGATGCGCTTGCCTGAAGCGCGTCAGCACGCGGGGCAGATGATCCGGCACGAACAGTTCGCCGATGCCGAGCCGTATCGTCCCCGTCGCCTCCGAGGCCCGCAAGTGCGCGAGCGCGGCGTCGCTGTCGCGAACGAGGCGCCGGGCGTAGCCCAGCAGCAGTTCGCCAGCGGGCGTGAGTGTCGTGCGGTGCGCGTTGCGCTCGAACAGCTGCTTGTCTAGCGCTTCTTCGAGCTTCCGAATCTTGAGGCTGATGGCCGATTGCGTCCGTCCGACACTGGCCGCCGCCGCCGTGAAACTCCCGCCGTCCGCAATAGCCAGAAAGGTTCGGAGACTGTCGAGATCGAGCCGAGGCGTCGTCATTGCGATGTGCGCGGAAAAGAAAGGCTGGATCTTAGCATTAGCCTCGCTCATGCACGGGATTGGAATTAGTCGTTTTGCAAATGCTGTGGCGGGCGCTATCGTCCTTGTTCCGGATAAGAAGGTCCAACTATGAAAGCTTTTGTATTGAACGAATTCGGCGTCGAAGGGCACGTGCTCGATACGCTTCCGATCCCCGAGCCCCAAGCAGGCGAACTGCTCGTCGCCGTGCACGCCTCGGGTGTCAACCCGGCGGATCTCAAGATCAAGGCGGGCGAACTCGGCCCGGCCGCGCCCGCGCTCCCGGCGATCCTGGGCATGGACTTCGCCGGCATCGTCGCGAAGGTCGGGGCCGGCGTCGAGGATTTCGACGTGGGTGACGCCGTGTACGGCTGTGCTGGCGGCGTCAAAGGCAGAGCCGGATCGCTCGCCGAATACATGGTGGTCGACGCGCGCCTCGTTGCCCCGAAACCGGCCCGCCTCTCGATGCGTGAGGCCGCCGCCCTCCCGCTCGTTGCGATCACGGCCTGGGAAGGTCTCGTGGATCGCGCGAAGGTCAGCCTCGATGAGAAGGTACTGGTCCACGCGGCGGCAGGCGGTGTCGGCCATATCGCCATTCAGCTCGCGAAGATCTTCGGCGCTCGGGTGTTCGCGACCGCATCGACGCCCGAGAAGCTCGCGCTGGCCGAACGCCTCGGCGCCGTCGCGATTCCCTATCGCGACATGCCGACCGAGGACTACGTCGCCCGATACACGGATGGCCGGGGCTTCGACATCGTGTATGACACGGTGGGCGGGCCGACGCTCGAACAGTCCGCCATGGCGACTCGCCTGTATGGGAGGCTCGTTACTTGCGCCGCGTGGGGGCAGCACAATCTCGCGCCGGTGCTCGGGCGCAGTCTGGACCTCATCGGCATATTCATGTTGTTGCCGATGCTGACGGGCGCGCGGCTCGAAGACCACGGCGTCATCTTGCGCAAGATTGCCGCGCTGGTGGATGAAGGCAAGCTGTCACCGGTCGTCGATTCCGTCCGCTTCCAGCTTGCGGACACCGCAGCCGCTCACGCACGCCTGGACAACGGCGAAGCGGTGGGCAAAGTCGTTATCGATATCGTCAATTGAAGAGGAGCAGGTCTCATGTCCCAAGAAGTCACTGTCGTCGCAACGGTTCAGGCGCGAGCCGGGATGGAAGCAGAAGTAGAAGGCATCATCAGAACGTGCGTTTCCGCCACGCGTCACGAATCCGGCTGCCGGCTCTACACCGCGCATACCGACCCGCAGCATGCCGGGCGGTTCGTGTTCATCGAAAGATGGGCGAGCCGCGAAGCGCTTGCCAAGCACGAGCAGGAACCGCATTTTCTCGCCATGGCCGAGGCGTTCAAGACGCGCCTTGAAGGGCCGATCGAAGTGCAACTGCTTCGCGAGCTGGTGTGACTCGCTAGATAGCTATGTGGCGCGTTGAAGCGCTGGCGGCCCTTCGCGTGGGCCGCCGCTTGGCTTTCGCATGAATCTGCGAAAGCGTGATCCTATCCGACGCAAATGCCCGGCACGGCGACCTTCTGAAAGAGATGCGGTGAAGTCATCGCCGACGAAGGGTAGGCGGCGAGGCTCGCCCTGAAATCCGGATGACCGAATGCCGCTCGAAAATGCGCGTTCGACTCCCACACGGCATAGTTCAGATACGTGGGACTGTCTCCGACTGCCCGGTGCAGTTGCGTCGAAATGAAACCCGGCTGCCGCTTCATGAATGCCGCGTCGTCCTGCCAGACTTTCAGAAAGGCTCGCTCGTCGGCCGGGTCCAGCGTGAAGACATTCACCAGAACGACAGGGGCAGCGTCGATGCCAAGTTGACGCTCGATCGGGAAAGAAGGGTCAAGCGGTTTCAATTGCAGCATGGTCAGCTCCGTTGGTCGAAAAGACAATGACAGCGATGATCGAATTGAGGGCCGCGTCGCTGCTCCCACATCTGATCGGTCCCGCCCTGCCGAACCAGACATCGATAAGCGCCCCGCTTGGCAAAGGACTTGCTTCAAAGGCCGCCACCCCCGTTCGCCGATGATCCTGTCATGCCGAGACCGTCGTTTTCCACGCAGCTTCTCACGCTCTGGGCTCTGATCGCGGTGCTGTGCGGTCTGCTGAGCGTCGCGGTATGGCTCATGTTGTCGTCGGCGCTGGGCGAGCGTGTCGTGGCCGCGAGGCAGCAAGCGGAGGCAGCGTGCACGGCGGTGGCGTCGCGCTACGACCTGTCGATGCAGCGTTCCGGCGAAACGAACGTCGACCTCATGCACGCGGTGCTCGATCTCGTGCTCGTGCAGACCGACGGCATTGAAGGCGGCTTCTGGACCAGCCAGCCGCCGTCGAATGCGTCCAACGGCTTCATCGCATACGCATTTCCTACCTATGGCGGCAGCGGCGTCAAGCGCGACATTCCCGAAGCCGAGACGCCGCTCATTCTTCGTACGCTCAAGAGCGCATCGAGCGCCGGAGCGTTGCACGCGGAAACCGTGTCGAGCGGAACGGACGCGGTGCTCGCGGTGGCCTGTCCCGTGCCGCGTCACGCGGCGCTGTTCGCATGGACGCTCACGCGCGCGCGCCCGCCGCTCGGACCGTACGGCGAGCGCGCCACCGCCATTCTGGCGGGCGTGCTTGCCGTCATCGTCGTGCTCGCGTTGTTTCTCGCCTTGACGCTGAAGCGCTGGCGACAGAACCTCGCGCTGCTCGAACAGTCGCTCGCGCCCGGCGGCGATTTCGAGCGCGGCAAACGGCTGGAGCGCATCGGCGAGCGCGATCTCGATCAGATCGTCGATGCGCTCAATCGTTACGCGGACCGCGCCGAGCGGCTCAAGCGCGACGCCGACGCGCTGAACCGCAAGCTCGCGCAGGCGGAACGCTTCAGCATGCTGGGAAAGATGGCCGCGCAGATCGCGCATGAGATCCGCAACCCGGCGGGCGCGATGCGTCTCAAAGCGGAGAACGCGCTGGCCGGTGACGGCGCGCGCCGCGAAGCCGCGTTGAAGACGATCATCCAGCAAGTGGGACGCATCGAATCGCAGGTGACGAGCCTGCTCGCGCTGACGCAATCGGTGACGGTGCACGCGCGCGAAGTCGATCTGCGCGCCTGGCTCGACGATATCGTTCATACGCACGAATCGCGCGCCGAAAGCAGGAATGTCGCGCTGAGTCTGGAAGTCGCACAGTGCGAGACGCCGCCGGTTTTCGACCCGGCGCAACTCGCCCGCGCGCTCGACAATCTCCTCGTGAATGCGCTCAGGCACGCGCCGTCGGGCGGCAACGTGACGGTTCGCGCATACGGCGTCGAAGAGCAAGAGGGCGAAAGGCTCAGGCTGGAAGTCATCGATAATGGAGCCGGCGTGGCCCTGGCCGAGCGGGAGCGGATCTTCGAGCCGTTCGTGACCGGCCGGCCCGAAGGCTCGGGTCTCGGTCTCGCTGTCGTGCGCGAGATTGCGTCGGCGCACGGCGGCCGCGCTTACCTTGCCGACGATTCCAACGTGACGCGCTTTGTGATCGACTTGCCATGGCGACCATCCTGATCATCGACGACGACGACGCGTTTCGCGAAGGCCTCGCGGAAACCGTGCAGGACCTCGGCCACTCGACGGCCGAGGCGCGTTCCGGCGAAGAAGCGCTGGAGCTCTTGCGCGGGCGCGCGGCGCCCGCCTGCATCTTTCTCGACTTCCGCTTGCCGGGCGCGGACGGCGTCGCCGTGCTGGAGACGCTGCGCGCGACGCCCGGTTTGCAGACCGTGCCGGTGGTGATGCTCACCGCGCACGCAACGAGCGACAACACCATCAGCGCCATGCGTCTCGGCGCGTTCGAGCATCTCGCCAAGCCGGTCGGACGCGACCAGATCGCCGCGCTGCTCGATCGCGTCCTGTCGGCGCAGATGGACGCGCCGGCCACGCGCGCGTTCGCGGACGAAGTCACGTCCGACGAGCCGCAATTGCTCGGCGTGAGCGAGGCCATGCGCGAGGTGCAGAAGCGCCTCGGCCGCGCCGCCGGCACGAACTCGACCGTGCTGATCACCGGCGAAACGGGAACCGGTAAGGAAATCGCCGCTCGCGTGCTGCATCGCGCGTCGGCTCGCGCGAGCGGTCCGTTCGTCGCCGTGAACTGCGCGGCCATTCCCGAAGATCTGCTCGAAAGCGAATTGTTCGGACACGGGAAGGGCGCGTTCACCGGCGCGCAGCGCGACAGGCGCGGGCGAGTCGAAGAGGCGCATGGCGGCACGCTCTTTCTCGACGAAGTCGGCGACATGCCGCTCGCCATGCAGGCCAAGCTGCTGCGCGTGCTGCAGGAAAGGCAGGTCACGCCGCTCGGCACGAACCGCGTCGTCACGGTCGATGTACGCGTGGTCGCCGCCACGCATCGCAACCTCGCTTCGATGGTCGAGGCGGGCACGTTCCGGCAGGACTTGCTGTTTCGTCTGAACGTGATTCCGTTGCACATGCCGCCGCTGCGCGAGCGCGTGGCCGATATCCTGCCGCTCGCCGAACACTTCCTCGCGGCGGCATCGAAGAATGTCGCGCGCAAGCATCTGTCAGCCGATGCTCAACGCCTGCTCGCCACGTTCGCCTGGCCGGGCAATGTGCGCGAGCTTGCCAACGCGATCGAACGGGCGAGCGCGCTCGGCGCCGGACAGGTGCTCACGCGCGACGACTTCGCGTTTCTGACCGCGACCGCGCCGCGAAACAACGCGGACGACGCGATTCCGCAGGCTTTGCTCGAGCTTCCGCTGCCGCAAGCGGTCGCGCAACTGGAGCGCGCACTGATCGTCCACGCGTTGTCGGCGTCGGGCGGCAATCGCGCCGAGGCGGCGAGGCGGCTCGGCATCAGCCGGCAGTCGCTCTATACGCGCATGTCGGCGCTCGGCATGTCCGAGGCTTCGGCTGGCGTCTGAAGTCGTCAAGGAACCGGACATGCGCTGTCGGGTTCCTTGACACATCGAGCCGCTTATTGGCCGCAGCGCATTGAATTCTCGGCGTTTGTCGATTGGCATAGGCCTTGCAGATCTCTCCTCGTCAAGCGTAAGGAGTGAATCATGCAATCGACTCGATACCCCAGCCCGAGAAGCGCCGTGCTCGCGGTCTTGCTCGCGGCGAGCGCCGGCTGCGCAGCGCAAGTTCCGCCGCCGTCCGCGGGAATGCCGGCGCCGCGACCGGTAGCGTCCGACGCTCCGCCGCCTCCTGTCGCCGGCGCGCCGATGCCTCCGCCTCCGCCTGCGCCGCCACGTCCGGGCGCAGCGCCGGTTCCGCTTGCCGACGCCGCTTCGATGGCGACCACGCAAGGCACGGTCGCGCGCTTCCTGACCAATCCTGACGGCGATGCCGACGGCTTCTTGACCGACGACGGGACACTGGTGCGCTTTCCTCCGCATATGAGCACGCAACTGACTTCGGCCGTTCGCCGAGGCGATGCCGTACAGGTGACCGGCCGGCGCGACGAAGACGGCAGCTTCGCGGCGCAACGCATCGTCGATACACGGAGCGGCCGGCAAGTGATTGACGAGCCGCCGATGCGCGGCGCGCCGGCGTGGCCCCGCGACGCACGCGCGGAAGGACTGTCGCGCCTGAGCGCGCAAGGACAGGTGGCGCGCGTCACGAGCGCGCCGCGCGGCGAACCCGATGGCGTAATCCTGTCCGACGGCACGGTCATCAAACTCACGCCACCCGTGGCTCAACGGTTCCCGGCGCTGGTTCGCGCCGGCGCGACCGTATCGGCGCAAGGCTACGGCACGCGCAATCAATACGGCACCGCGCTTCAGGCGACGGCATTCGGCACGCCGGGCAATCTGACGCCGCTCTACGACCGCGCGTCGCCCATGCCTTGACGCGGGCTATCGCAAGCGCCTATCACTCATACACATTAAGGACAACGAACATGCATTGGATCGACCCAGCAAGCCTTCCCGAAACACGCGGACACGTCACGCACTTTCTATTGAATGCTCACGGTGAAATCGACGGCCTCGTCATAGGCTCACGTCAGGTTCACTTTCCTCCGCATTTGTCGAAGCAACTCGCGCGGCATGTCGCGCTGGGCGATGAAGTGCGCGTGCGCGGCGTCAAGCCTCGCCATGCAGACATGATCGCCGCCGTTTCGCTGACGACGCGCCGCGGCGTGGTGATTCTCGACGACAGTCCGCATGCGGGCGGCGAGACGCATCACAAACCACACGTCGAACGCAAACCGATGGAAGCCTTCGGCGAAGTGGTGCTTTCCCTGTTCGGTCCGAAAGGCGAATTACGCGGGGCCTTGCTGGACGATGGCACGTCGCTGCGCATGCCGCCTCATGCCGCAGCGGAGCTGGCGGCTTACCTGAGTCCGGGCGCGCACGTTCACGCCTGGGGACTCGGCGTGAAGAACCGGCGCGGCCGCACGATCGAAGTCGATGAAATAGCCGAACTCATCGACGCGCCCGAAGCGGCCTGACGAGCTTTCCATTCGTTCAAGGAGCATGTGTCATGTTGAGCTGGGTGCACTTCGGGGACCTTCATGCCTCGGGCGACGACCAGTACGAGAGTCTCGATCATCTGAAGTCGATGATCCGCGTGATCAACCGCCACTTGTCCGACCGGGTGGACTTCGCGTTTCTTCCGGGCGACAACGCGAACAACGGCACGCCCGAACAGTACCGCAAGATAGCCGACGAAGTGGCCCGCCTGACGCTGCCGCTTCATGCGATACCCGGCGATCACGATTACGAGCCCGGCCACCTCGACGCCTTCAACGCCTTTGCGAACGCCGCGTTGCCGATGTCGCGCATCGTGAAGGGCCACCGGTGCGTCTTTCTGGACGTCGTATCCGCCGGACGCGGCGGGCCGGACTTCAGGCTGTCGGGTCCTGATTTTCAGTGGCTCGAGCAAGAACTCGCGCTATCCGCTCGCGACCCGGAGCCGCCCGTCGTCTTCATGCACGCCTATCCCGGCGATATCGCCGATGGACACGCGCTGGCTTCGGCGTTCGCGCGCGCGAACGTCGCGATGGTCGACACCGGGCACACCCACTACAACGAGTTGCTAAACGACGGCTGGGTCGTCTACGCGGCGACCCGTTCGACCGGACAGGTCGAAGAAGACGATGGTCGCCCGGGATTCTCGGTCGCGGCGGTGGATAGCGGTGTCGTCAGCTGGAAGTTCCACCCGCTCGATGCCTCGTGGCCCTTCGTCATGATCACGCGTCCGTCCGACAGGAGGCTGCATCGCAGCCGCTCCGCGCCGAGAAACGTGGACGCGACGCGCGTGCGCGTGCTGGTTTCCAATGACGACGTCGTGTCCGTCACCGGCCATCTCGACGGCATGCCGATTCCGTTCTCCCGGAGCGCCGACGAAACCGGCATCTGGCAAGCGGTTCTTCCGGCTGCCGCAACAGGTTACCGAGCGCGCCTGACGGTGACTGCCCGCACCGCTGACGGGCGAAGCGGCGAGGACGCGATCACGCTGCAACCGGCAGGGCATGCGGAGAAGCACCTCAGGCACTACGCCGCGCTCGGCACGGATGCGCACGCCGTGGAACCCTGGCCCGAGCACGGCATCCTCGGCTCGCAGCTCGGCCCCAACAAGAACGGTCGTCATTGGTGAACCATGAATCCCCAGTACGCGCTCGAAGGACTGAACTTCTTCATGGCCGATGTGCAGGCGGGCATCGGGCCGTTTCTCGGCGTCTTTCTGCAGGCGCAGGGCTGGCATCCCGAGGCCATCGGCACGGTCATGACGCTCGGCGGCATCGCGGGCATGCTCGCGACCTCGCCAGCCGGCGCGCTCGTCGATGCCACGCATCACAAGCGCGGCATCATCGTGGTCGCCGGGGTGATGACCACGCTCGCGTCGCTCGTGCTGTGGCTGTCGCATGGTTACTGGATCGTGGCGGCCTCGCAGATTTGCACGGCCGTGACGGGGGCCGCGCTCGGTCCGGCCGTGGCCGGCGTGACCTTGGGCATCGTGCGCGAAAAGGGCTTCGACCGGCAGTTCGGCCGCAATCAGGTGGCCAATCATGCGGGCAACGTGGTGGGCGCCGCGCTCTCGGGCTGGCTCGGATGGCGATACGGCTTCGGCGCGGTGTTCGTGCTTGCCGGCGTGTTCGGCATCCTGACGATCATCGCGACGCTGCTCATTCGACGCGACGCGATCGATCACGACAGCGCACGTGGTCTCGGCGGCGCGGCATCGAACGAGCATGAACGCGCGCATCAGCATGAGCATGCAAGCGGCTTTCGCGTCTTGTTGACCTGCCGGCCCTTGCTGCTGCTCGCGGCGGCGCTCGCCATGTTCCATCTGGGCAATGCCGCGATGCTGCCGCTCTACGGCCTCGCGGTCGTCGCGGCGCATCAGGGCGATCCGAGCGCGTTCACCGCGCAGACCATCGTCGTCGCTCAGCTCGTGATGGTGGCCGCCGCGTATTTCGCGAACCGCCTGATCCAGAGAATCGGCTACTGGGGCGTGATGCTCATCACGTTTCTCGCGCTGCCGGTGCGCGGCGTGGTCGCCGCGATGTTCATCACCGCGTGGGGCGTCTGGCCGGTGCAGGCGCTCGACGGCATCGGCGCGGGGCTGCAAAGCGTCGCGGTGCCCGCGCTGGTCGTGCGGCTCTTGCAGGGCACGGGACGGGTGAATGTCGGGCAGGGCGTCGTGATGACGGTGCAGGGTCTCGGTGCCGCGCTGAGTCCCGCGCTCGGCGGCGTGCTCGCGCAACACTTCGGCTACGCGAGCGCTTTTCTGGTGCTGGGCGCGGTATCGACGGGATCGCTCGCGCTGTGGCTCCTCTTCAGCAAAACGCTCAAGAAAGCGTGCGGCGTTCGCCGCGACGTCACTCACGAATCTCGTCTCGCCATATGAATCCGACCTTTCTCTCCTGGGGCATTGCGTTCGCCGCCACTGCCGGCGTGATCTTGCGGCCTTTCCGCTGGCCCGAGGCGATCTGGGCGGTGGCGGGCGCCGTCGTGCTCGTCGCGCTCGGGCTGCTTCCCGCGCAGCTCGCGTGGCAAGCGGTCGGCAAGGGCTCGGACGTTTATCTGTTTCTCATCGGCATGATGCTGCTGTCGGAACTCGGCCGTCGCGAAGGCCTTTTCGACTGGGTTGCGGCGCATGCCGTGAACTATGCCCACGGATCGCCTCGTAAGCTCTTCCTGCTCGTCTATCTCGTCGGTGTCGTGGTGACGACGTTCCTCTCGAACGACGCGGCCGCCGTCGTGCTCACGCCCGCCGTGTTCGCCGCCGCGAAGAAAGCGCGATCGAAGCCGCTTCCGATGCTCTATGTCTGCGCGTTCATCGCCAACGCAGCGAGCTTCGTCTTGCCGATCTCGAACCCAGCCAACCTCGTGCTCTATGCGAACCACACACCGGCGCTCGGTCTCTGGGTGGCGCGCTTCGCGTTGCCGTCGGTGATGTCGATCGTCGCCACGTTCGTCATGTTGCGCTGGACGCAGCGTAAGGCCCTGAACGGAGAATGCGCGCGCGACCTGCCCGTCGAAAGACTCAGCGCGAACGGCAAGGTCACGCTGGCGAGCATCGGCGTGACGGCGGTCGCGCTGCTCATCGTGTCGGCGTTCGACCTGCAACTCGGTTTGCCGACGGCGATTCTCGGCGTCCTGACGGCGCTCATCGTGCTGATCAAAGAGCGCGAGTCACCGGTCAAGCTCGTCAGCGACCTATCGTGGAGCGTGTTGCCGCTCGTCGCGGGCCTTTTCGTGCTGGTCGAAGTGCTCGATCACACGGGCGTCATACGCGAGATCTCGGCGCTGCTGAGACAGTCGACGCAACACGATCAGTCGATGACAGCGGCGGTATCGGGACTCGTCATCGCCTTCGGCAGCAACGCGATCAACAACCTGCCCGCCGGGCTCATCGCGAGCGCGACGGCCTTGCAGGCGCACAGTCCGGAGCGCGTCATCGATGCCCTGCTGATCGGCGTGGACCTCGGCCCGAATCTCTCGATCACCGGCTCGCTCGCGACAATTCTCTGGCTGTCGTCGATTCGGCGCGAAGGCGAGGAAGTGAGCTTCATGCAGTTTCTGAAAGTCGGCATCGTCGTCATGCCTCCCGCGCTCGTGCTGGCGCTGGGCTGCCGCCTGCTGACCGGGCATTGATCTTCACAGACGGAGGACGAGAATGAGCAGCGCGTGGATCTATCCCTTCATCATCGTGGGCGGCATTCTTCAGGCTGCGGGCGCGCCGATCAATGGCGAGCTCAAGGCCGCGCTCGTCAATCCGTGGCTTGCGTCGAGCGTGTCGTTCCTGCTCGTCACGTTCCTCGCCATCGCCCTGTTCTGCATCCAGCCGACGCCGTTGCCGACGCTCGACGCGTTGCGCGGCATGAAGTGGTGGGCGCCGCTCGGGGGCATCGTAGGCGCCGTCGCGGTGTTTGCCGGTCTGACGCTCGTGCAGAAAGTGGGCGTCGGCACGCTCAATGGCCTGACCATCTGCGCGAATCTGGTCGCATCTGTCGCGATCGACCACTTCGGATGGATCGGCGTGGCCGAGCATCCGCTGAGCGGGCTGCGCGCGCTCGGCACCGTGTTGATGATCGCGGGCGTCGCGCTCGTCATGCGATTCTGAGGCTTCTCGACTGGCCGCTTCCTGGATGGTGCCAGCGCGCGCGCTCGTACTGCGCATTCGCTTCATGAAGCGTTCGAAAGGCGACCGCCTGCGGCGCGTTCAGCGGGACCGGGCGGCGCGCACCTGCTCTCGTTTCACTAGGTGGCGAGGACGGCGCTCTCGATCGCGCGGTTGAGTTGACCTACATCCACTGGTTTCGTGAAGTGGAAATCGAATCCGGCGTCCGCGGTGCTTGCCCGGTCTTGCGGCTGACCCCATCCGGTGATGGCGATGAGCGTCACGTCGTTCGTCGAAGGCGTTGCCCGGATGTGGCGAGCCACGTCGATTCCGCTGATGCCGGGCAAGCCGAGGTCGAGCAGAATCACCTTCGGGCTGTAGTGGCCGAGAAGCGCGACGGCTTCCTCGCCGGAATAGGCGGTCCGTACTTCGTGCCCCTCCATTTGCAGGAATGCCGTCATTGCGTCTGCTGCGTCGACATTGTCGTCGACGACCAGAATGCGATGCGTCGGAACCGACGAACGATCGGCAGCCGGGACGCGCGGCGAAGCCGGCGGTGACAACACCCGCGACGCGGCCGGAAGATGAATGGAGAAGCGGCTCCCCCGATCTTTTCCACCGCTCGACGCGGTCAGTCGGCCTCCATGCAGCTCGATCAGCGATTTCGACAGCGCCAGCCCGATACCAAGACCGCCCTGGCGGTGCTGATCGCGATTCACCTGCGAGAACATGGCGAAGATGGCGGACAACTTGTCCGGCTCGATACCGATGCCGTTATCCTCGACCGACAGGACGATTTCCGCGTCGTTTGCCGTCGCCGTGAGTTCGACGCGCCCGCCCGGCGGCGTGTATTTCGCGGCGTTCGTCAGCAGGTTGGCGAGCACCTGCGCGAGTCGAAGGCGGTCCGCCTTGATATGCAATGGCCGGGCGGGAGGCTTGATAACGAGCTCGTGCCCTTTGCCCGCGAGAATCGGCCGCGCGACCTCGAGCGCTTCGTCGACCACCTCCCGCAGCGCAACCGTTTCTCGGCGCAATTCCAGCGCCCCGCGCGTGATGCGCGACACGTCCAGCAGGTCGTCGAGTAAAAGCGCCATGGCGGCCGACTGGCGGCGCAGCACGTCGATGCACCAGCTTCTTCGTTCTTCGCTTAAGCTCGGCTGTTCGAGGATCTCGGCAACCTGCCTGATCGGCGCCAATGGATTGCGCAACTCATGCGCGAGCGTCGCAAGAAACTCGTCCTTGCGGCGGTCGGCCTCCGAAAGCGCCCGTTCGGCGCGCACGCGCGGCGTCACGTCGACAAACCAGGCGACGACGGAACCTTCCAGCGACGCCGCGACCACATGAAACCACTGCTCGCCGTTTTCACCCTCAACGCGTACGTCGAAGGCCTCGCGTCCCGGACGCTCGGCAAGCGGCGCGAGTCGCTCGAGCAGAACATCGGCGTCCCAGCCAGCCGGACGCACGAACGAAGTCGAACTGCCGATCACCACCGCAGTGTTCTGATTGAATAGCGCTGCGGCCGCCTCGTTGAGGTAGTCCCATCGAAGTTCGGCGATACGGCGTTCGCGCACGACGGGCGTGAGGATGCAAAACGGCACGCCGGCGCTGTCCAGCGCCACGTCGAACCGGTGCCGGGCGTCGCGCTCGACTTGCAAGAGGCGATTGGCGGCATCGCGGGTCGCTGCTTCTGCTTTTCCTGCGCGCCGGGCCACCTTGGCCAATTGCTGCCCGGCCGTGACCAGAAATGCGCCGACCACCGAGTACGCGAGCAGCACGATCTGATCGTCCTGCTGCGGGACCGCGAAACTGCCGAGAGGTTGCATCCAGAGCGCGCCGAACGCGATGCCGCTTACGAGAAGCAGCAGCCCCGACAACGCCCCGAACAGCACCGTGATGAGCGGAAGGGTGGCGCTGATGAAGAGGAAAGTCAGCCGTCCGTGCGCCACGAGCGTCAGCGCCTGCTGAGCCAGCAACACGACGGCAGTGGATGCAGCGCCGAACAAGAGGCGCTGCTTCAGGGGATGCTGTGCGATGCGAACGATCATCGCTTCGACTCCGGTTGTTTCAAGGTCTTTCGTTTCATGCTGGATGTCGTCGTCATACCTGTCGGTATCGTGCTGAGCGATGCTGATCGCTACGTTCGGACTCCGTGGAGTGATGACCGCTTGGTCATCCGCGCGGCAGACAAAAAAAAGCGCCGACTCCGTTGCGGGAGCAGCGCGGAAAGTTCGTCAAAAATCCGAGGGCCGTTGACGAACCTGAGAGAAATGCAATTGTAAGGACAACCCGGATTGAGGTCTAATACGGTGTGCTGATGCGTGCGATCACTGATTCTTATAGGCGGATCTTCTTACTACCCGCGTTCGATCCGGGTCTTTTACCAGTTCGCTCTGCGCATCCGACAAGACGATTCCGGCTTACCATGACGGGCATGAGCGAGTCAGGCGGGACGCTCGGAAAGGAAGGATCACTCATCATGCAGACACGAAACGCGGGTCAAGGCCGGCGCAATTTTCTTCGCAACTCTGCGGCGCTGCCGTCGACGTTCCTGCTGCTGGCGCTCGGCGATGCCTATGGACGGCCCGGCGAAGTCCCGGCGACGCCCGCCTGCGCAGGCGAAGACGCGCCGACGCGGCAGCAGACGGCAGGTCCGTTTTTCCTGCCGCACTCGCCGCAACGGGCATCGCTGCTCGAACCGGGCATCGATGGAACGAGGATCGTCCTCACTGGACGGGTGGTTTCGACGCAGTGCAGGGCAGTTTCCGGGGCTTTGCTCGATTTCTGGCATGCCGACGACGCCGGCGAGTACGACGTCAAAGGGTTCCGGCTCCGCGGCCATCAATTCGCGGACAGCGAAGGGCGCTACCGGCTGGAGACGATTCTTCCCGGGCTATACCCCGGACGAACACGACATATCCATGTGACGGTGCAACCGCGCAACGGGGCCATTCTGACCACGCAACTGTACTTTCCCGGCGAGCAGCGCAACGCGCAGGATTCCCTGTTCGATCGCCGGCTATTGGTGACGATTGACAAGGCCGGCGAGCGAAAAGCGGCCCGCTTCGATTTCGTCCTCGCTTAAGTAACGCGTGCGGCTTGCGAAGGCGCGGCGGTCCGCGCATGCACGCGTCACTGCGAGGCCCCGGAACGCTCGATGCGCCACAGTTGCGTCTGGAGGCGCGGGCCGTTTTCGGGCTTGAACCAGCTCATGTCCTGTATGTGGGAGCTCGTGATATAGACCGTGCCGTCGGGTCCTTCGGAAAACGTGTCGGGCCAGCGTAGCCGCTTGTCCTGAACGACGGTTGCGATGCGATCCCCGTCACGAACCTTGACCGCGTCCTGTTCGATAGCGCTCAAGTAGATCCGCCCATGGGCATCCATCCAGAGACCGTCCGTCGGCTCCGTCTGCGCGACAGGCTCCACGCGAGCTTCGAGGTCCTTCTCCGCGAGACGCGGGTTCTGCAATGCGTTCGTCGCGATCCGATAAAGCGTGCGGCCGGTCAAGGCTTTCCAGTAGAGCGTGCCGCCATCGGGCGAAAGCGCAAGGCTGTCGGCGGCGAATTCGACGCCACGTCCGTCGGGCCGGCGCAACTCGTGCCCATCGGTGCGTACCACGACGTCTTTCTCCGGCTGCGTGCTCGGGTGGCCGTCCAGAACCCGTCGAGCTTTGCCGCTCTGCAAGTCCACGACGACGAGCGCTCCCTTGGCCCCGGCATCGGTCAGATAGGCATACCGTCCGTCCGACGAGAAACGCACATCGTTCAGATAGCTCCCCTGAGGCGCGACGGTCTCGTCGAAGCGAATCACCTGCGCGACCTTGTTCGCCTTCAAATCGATCTTCACCAGCTTGGGGCCGCCCTTCACGACCAGTGCCGTCGCTGGCGCAGCCGGGTCGACGACCCAAAGATTCCCGCGCGCATCCGCCACGACGCTCTGAACGCACACGAAGTGATCACCGGCTGACACCTGGTTCTTCTTGGCGTTGCGCCACGAATTCCATTCTTCGTCCGGGTAAGGCTTGATCTGGCCGTCGGGCGTCAGTTCGGCAACCGAGATCGGCGCATCTTCTGTCCAGCGTGGGAAATTGACGAAGATGCGCCCATCCTTGGAAACGGTCACGCCTGTGACCTGATGCTCGAAGCTGGCGACCTGTTGCAGCCGGGCCGTGTCTGGCGAAGCGCCAGATTGCTCCTGAGCGAAGGATGCGTTCGCAACAAGTGTTATCGCCAGAATGGCGGATGCGGCTGTGAATCGGGTCATGGTTTATCTCCTCGGGCGGCACTTATGACAAGCGTCGAACTCACGGCGCGAACACGGCACGGACGCAGCCGTCGGTCTTGTGCTTGAACATGTCGTAGCCGCGTGGCGCATCTTCCAGCGAGAAGCGGTGCGTGGCGAGATATGCGGGATTCAATTCGCCTTTCTGTGCGTGCGAGAGCAGGCGATCCATATAGGCCTGCCCGTGCTGCTGGGCGCTGCGCACCGTCATGCCCTTGTTCATGATGGCGCCCATCGGAAACTTGTCGATCAGCCCGTAGACGCCGAGCACCGACAGCGTGCCGCCTTTGCGGCAGGCCATCACGGCCTCGCGCAACGCCTGGCCTCGGTCCGTTTCCAGACGCAAAGCCTGCTTGACGCGGTCATACGCGTATTGCGGCCCGGTGCCGTGCGCCTCCATCCCTACGGCGTCGATGCAAGCGTCGGGTCCGCGGCCGCCCGTCATTTCCATGAGCGTGTCGAGAACGCTGTCGACTTGCGTATAGTCGATCGTTTCCGAGCCGGCATGCTCGCGCGCCATCTGCAAGCGCTCGGGGAAGCGGTCGATCGCGATGACCCGCTCGGCGCCCATCAGACGCGCGCTTTGCTGCGCCATCAGCCCGACGCCGCCGCAGCCCCACACCGCGACGGTATCGCCCGGCTGGATGTTGCAGAAGTCGGCGCCCATGTAGCCGGTCGGGGCGGCATCCGAAAGAAACAGCGCGGTCTCGTCCGCGACGCCGTCGGGGATCTCGAAGCAGTCGTTGTCGGCAAACGGCACCCGCACGTATTGCGCGTGCGCGCCCGCATAGCCGCCGAAGGCGTGGGTGTAGCCGTAGATGCCGGCCGTCGTATGTCCGCCCAAAAGCGGTGCCTGTAGTTCGGGCTTCGGGTGCGTGTTGTCGCACAACGAGTAGAGCGAATGCTGGCAATACCAGCACTGTCCGCACACGATGAAGGAAGGCACCACGACGCGGTCGCCCTTCGCGACACGCTTCACCTCGGAGCCGATGTCCTCGATCACGCCCATGAACTCGTGGCCGATGACATCGCCGGACTTCATCGTCGGGATGTAGCCATCGATGAAGTGGAGATCCGAGCCGCAGGTGGTCGACAAGCTGACGCGCAGGATCGCGTCGTGAGGGTTGATGATCTCCGGGTCCTTGACCGTCCCGACGCGCAAGTCATTGACCCCGTTCCAGTACAGTGCTCGCATGCTCGTTCTCCTTAGCGCTTCGTTGCGCGAGCAGCGGGCTGCCGCTCAGTGGTAGGAATCTCGCCGGTTTCGACGAGGCTCTTGAAGCGCCGCAGCGCGTTGTCGGCGATCATGTTCAGCGGCGTGTCGCCCAACAGTTGGATCAGGCCTTGGCCGAGCGCGCCGCCGGGCGGATCGAAGCGAACATGCAGTGTCGCTACCGTGCCGCGGTCGTTCGGGGCGGCGTCGAAGCGGATGGAGCCCTCGTTCGGAATGGCGGCGCCGGGCAGCGAGCGCCAGCCGATGCTCCCGCCGGGTTCATCGACGATCTCCGATTCCCATTCATAGAGGCGACCGAGGGGCGTCTTTATCTCCCAGCGCATGCGGTTCTCGCCGATCGGGCGCAACGTCGCGAAGCCTGACAGGAGTTGCGGGAGCGTGCGGGGATCGAGCCAGCGTTGACGGAGCGCGTCCGCCGGCTTGCCGATGGTGATGGCACGCCTGGCCTCGGGCTCGGCGCGAGCACGCCCACTTTTCGCCTCGTCATGTGCTCTGCCGCGTTGGAGCGGGACACCGCGCCCCGCGCTCCACACGGCCGTGCCCGCGCAAGCCGTGAGCGCGAGAGCCACGGCACTGTTCTTCCGGCCTGCGAGTCCTGAAACGATGAGCGCCGCGCCTAGCGCCACCGGAATCCAACCCATGCTTTGCATGAGCTCGCCGGGCGAGACGCCCGACGAAATGTGGCCGCGCCCCGACGATCCGTGCGATCGGATAGCAACGATGTTGCTTGCCATGACTAATGCTCCTGGGAGTTCACTGCCTCGCTACGCGGAAGGGCTCCGTGCAGCGAGATCGCTGACAGGTAGCGCGACGTGCGTGCTCACGCCACGCGTGGCCATGAATCGCGGAACTGCGCCGTGGGCTGCATCGCCCAAGGTGTAGCGGGCCGGTTCGCGGTTTCATGGACCTCGACAAGTGCTTTTACTCCGTCGCCGCTACGATCGCGGCGGCGCTTGGCTAGCCTCCGGGATGCAGGACAACCTTGGTCCAGCCATGCTCGCGCACGTCGAAGTGTTGATAGGCGTCGGGCGCCTGGTCGAGCTTCAACTCATGGGAAACGATGAACGACGGCTTCGCGCGTCCCACCGAGATGAGGTCGCGCAATTGCCGGTTGTACGCCTTGACGTTGCATTGGCCCGTGGCGATGTGCTGGCCTTTGAACCAGCACTTGCCCCAATCGAACGCGATCTTCCCCTGCTTCGCCAGTTCGTCCTGCGCGCCCGGGTCCTCGGGAACGAACACGCCCACCACGCCGATCCCGCCAGTGAATTTGACCGACGACACCAGATTGTTCATCGTCAGATTGGGATGCTCATGGCGTTGCGGAGCCGGATCGTGACACTGGTAGCCGACGCATTCGCAACCCACATCCGCACCGATTCCGTGCGTCAGGTCCATGACGCGCTGCACCGGGTCTTCCTTGGAATAATCGATTGCAATGGCGCCGATCGATTCGGCCAGCTTCAGCCGGTCGGGATGGCAGTCCACCACCATGACGCTGCGCGCGCCCTTGATCATGGCCGAGTGCGCGGCCATGAGACCCACTGGTCCCGAGCCATAGATCACGACCGAATCGCCGGGCCGCATGCCGGCTAGTTCAGTGGCGTGCCAGCCGGTGGGGAAGATGTCGGAGCACATCACGTAGTCGGTCTGTTTCTCCTCGGCGCCCGGCGGCAGCTTCAAAGACATGAAATCCGCCCACGGCACTCTGAGATACTCGGCTTGTCCGCCCGGCCACGGTCCCATGTCCGCGAAGCCGAACGCACCGCCTGCGATACCCGGCCCGTTCGCGTGCAGGCAGAACGCGGTGAGGCCGCGCTCGCAGTTCACGCAGTGGCCGCAACTCACATTGAATGGCAGGCACACCCAGTCGCCGGGCTTGATGCGCTCCACGGCCGGTCCTACTTCTTCGACGACGCCCAGATTCTCGTGACCGAAGATGCGCCCTTGCTCGAAGTCGGTTCGGCCTTCGTACATGTGCAGGTCGGACCCGCAGATGTTGGTACTGGTAATTCTGACGATGGCATCGGTCGGGCGCTCGATCTTCGGGTCAGGCACGTCTTCTACGGCGACCTGGCGAGGACCGCGATATACAACTGCTTTCATAGTTATCTCCTGAAAAGGCGACTGCAAAGAGCCTGAGCCGCACAGAACTTGTGCGGCTACCGGCGTCGAACACCCGCAGGCGTACCTGTCGGACGGTTGGTCTCCTGATTCATCGGCACGTTGCTTTCGGCACTAACGTCCCTGTGGGCGAGCACATGAAGAAGTCTTTCGGACAGTACGGCAGCTCCATTTAAATTGTTCAATAGGAGTACTAAGTGCATAACGAAGCGCTATCTGATCGATGTCGCCTGTGCGAATAGGGCAGCGATCCGCGTGCCCGCCGGCTATCCGTGCCTTGTTGACTCACTAGTTCGGTACCATTGACTTCGGCAACTTACATCGAAGTTAGGCCTTGCCGCAGAATTACTGCGTCGGTCAATTGACGTGGTCGCGCGTGGTTAAAGTTTCCGTTACGGACCCGCCATGCACGGCTTGCCTTTAAGCGCGTGACGAAGCGTCGTGCCGCGTGGAGAATTGATGCGCCGGTCGCTTTGCAGGTTTTGCTAGACTGCTTGAAGGAAGTGGTTCGCGGACACGCCGTGCTTGCGTGGTGCGCGATCATTCTCGGCGACGCGAGGCATCTCGTCGCTCAGTAGTGCCGAATAATGAATGCGTGTGATGTCGACGGCGGCCCGGCTTGCTTGCCCTGCGGGCTGCCGCTGATGCGCCAATGGCGGTTCGGCGCATGGCCGCCGCTGCGCTATGGGCGCTTGCAAGCGACTCGTGAACGAGGGTTCTAATCAATCGCCAAGCAGTGCATGACGCAGCGCCGGTCGTCAGTGAACCCGAAATCTCGATCGAAAGATGTGTTGGCTGTGCAGTGCTTCTCTCGATCGCTTCAATGCGATGAGGCTGGATTGATAACTGGACAATAGCTTCTGGGAGTGTGTCGGGTCGTTGCCGGCCTCTATCTGCCTCAACAAGCGGTCCGCTTGCAATCGGACCTGTTCTTCGCAGTGTGCGATCGCCTTCTCGATTGCGCTGAGGCCAGGGGTTTCGCTATGTCGCAGGGCCGGCGCGCGCGCTTCGTTCTGTTCGTCGTTCGATTCGCGGACCGTTGGCGTGGCGCCGAGCTCGTTGATGGTTGGCTTTGCATCGAGTTCGGACGTCGCTTCGCCGTGAAAGTCAATCATGGCAATCTCTCAGGTATGCACGGACCAGCGCTCATGGGCGCCAGCCTTATTGGTAGTCGTCACGCCTCCGCCGCGTAAAAAGCGCTTGGCGAGAGGGGGCGCCGGTCAGTTCTTCGTCTGATATCGAGCCGCCGCTTACATTTGAATGATGTTAGCCGCCGAACTTTTGTCTGCGCAGACATTTAACATCTTTTACAAATCTTCAGGAGGCGCTTAAGCGCGGACGGCCTGTGTGCGACATCGCGTGGACTCGACAAGTGGCGAGCAGTCGGGCGGTCGCTTGCCCGTGGTTGATCAGAACGGTCGGCCTCGTTCACGGCATGCTGTCTGTCTATGCACGCCCGCGCCGCAAACCGCGAACGCAGTGTCCACGCAATGGAACTAGCGTTCGCCACTTCTCCCGAAGGGCGAACGATCATGCGGCGTCGACAGGACGTGCAGCCGACGCATGACGCTTGCGCCGGGCGCGTCCGTTCCGATGCCGGGTCGTCGGCTTCGCAGATCGATACGAGCAACGACGCGCTGGCGACCTGCGTTCGCAGCTTTCAATAGCGGCGAGCATCGGATTGCTGGCGGATGCCTTCAACGCCCCTTCCACGGCACGAGCCGCCGCTCCAGCGTGCGCATGCCGTAGTCGAAGATCCACGCAATCGCTCCGATCAGCATGATCCCCATGACGACCACGTCCGTGCGCAGAAAGCTCGACGCGTTGAGCACCATCTGGCCGAGGCCGGCCGTCGCGGCGACCATCTCGGCCGCGACGAGCGTCGTCCAGCCGAAGCCCACGGCGATGCGCAAGCCCGTCAGTATCTCAGGCAGCGCCGCGGGCAATACGACGTGCCACACCACCTGCCGGAAGTTCGCGCCGAGCGACCAGGCCGCGTTCACCTGCTCGGCGCTCGCGCTGCGCACGCCGGCACGGGCGGCCATCGCGATGGGCGCGAAGCACGCGAGCCAGATGACGACGATCTTCGCGGTCTCGTCGATGCCGAACCAGATGACGACGAGCGGCAGATACGCGAGCGGCGGCAGCGGCCGATAAAACTCCAGCGGCGGGTCCAGCACCCCGCGCGCAATGCGGCTCACGCCCATCGCGATGCCGACGGGCACGGCGGTGACGACCGCCAGCGCGAATGCGCCGAACACGCGGATCGCGCTCCAGAGCAGATGGTCGGAGAGCGGCAGGCCGCCCTGAAGACGGCCATGCCAGGCGTCGACGAATGCGCGCCATACCGCTTCCGGGGAAGGCAAAAAGAGCGGCGGCAACCACCCGAAATGCGTGGCGGACCACCAGAGCAGCGCGAGCGCAGCGACGCACAGCGTGCTCGGCACCGCTGTCGGTCCCGCGCCGGGCATGCCTCGATAGCGCGCGCGGCGTCTTGCGCGGGCGGCGCGCCGCGCCGGGTGCGACGCGGCCGTTGCGCCGGAGAACGACGCATCCGAAGCGGGCCGGTTCACGCCGCCTCCTTTTCCGTTCGATGCAAGCGACGCGTCAGCCGCTCGCGCCATTCGATGAACGCGGGCGACGACTTCACCGCGCGCGCATCGCGACTGCGAACGTACTCGCGCGCGAAAGGAAGCTCGTGCACCTCTTCGATGCGTCCCGGGCCGGGCGTCATCAGCACGAGCCGCGTCGCGAGAAAGAGCGCCTCTTCGACGCTGTGCGTGATGAAGAACACGGTCTTGCCGGTGCGCGCCCACACGTCGAGTATCAGCTCCTGCACGCTTTCGCGCGTGAGCGCGTCGAGCGCGCCCATCGGTTCATCCATCAGCAGCACTTCGGGATCGCTTGCGAGCGCGCGCGCGATGCCGACGCGTTGCTGCATGCCGCCCGACAGCGCATACACCTTCGCGTGTTCATGCTGCGCGAGGCCGACGAGCGCGAGCGTGCGCCGCGCGATCTCGTGGCGCTCGGCGCGCTTCATGCCGCGAAAACGCAGGCCGAGCGCCACGTTGTCGAGCACGTCGAGCCACGGCATCAACGCATGCTTCTGGAACACCACGCCGCGGTCCGCGCCCGGTCCGGTGATCGGCTCGCCATTGAGCGATGCCTCGCCTTCGGTCGGATCGAGAAAGCCGGCCAGGCAGTTGAGCAGCGTGGTCTTGCCGCAGCCGGACGCGCCGAGCGCCACGACGAACTCGCCGCTGCCGATGTGCAGATCGACGCCCATGAGCGCCGGCGTGCTCGCGCCTTCGTAAGTGACGCCGAGGTTGCGGATGGCGAGCGCCGTCATTTCGCGGCCTGTTGCGCGTAGCGTGGATCGACGCCGGCGGAGTAGTCGGCCAGCACGTTCTGGATGGTGCCCTGCTGCTTGAGGAACTGCGCGGTCGCGGCGAGCGACTTCGCTGCGCCGGACTGTTGCCCGCCGCCGAGCCAGGTCGGCGACGCCTGCTCGCTCGCGGTCGGGAACGCGTAGAGCGCGAGGCTCGCGGGCACGTCCGCCGCGTTCGCGCCGGACTCCTCGGCCACGGCCTTCACCTGTGCGGAGCCCGCGCTCCAGTCGGCTTTGTGATCGCGATATTGGGCGTCGGTATCGGCGAGCACTTTGACGAGGCCGGTCATGAACGCGGCGTTGTCCTGTGCGAACTTGCGCGACGCGACGAAGCCGTCGAAGGTCGCCTTGCCGGTCTCCTTTGCCACTTCGCCCGACGTGACGAGCACCTTGCCGTTCTGCTTGACGCGGGCGAGCACCGGGTCCCAGATGTAGGTCGCGTCGATGTTGCCACGCTCCCACGCGGCCGCCACTTCGGGCGGACGCAGGTTGACGATCTTCACCGCCGACGGATCGACGCCCGCCTGCTGCAATGCGACGAGCGCATGGAAATGCGAGGTCGACACGTACGGCACGCCGAGCGTCTTGCCCTTGAGATCGGCAAGCTTGCTCACGCCCGAGCCGTTGCGCGCGACGAGCGCCTCGGCGTCGTTGATGTTGTCGAGAATCCAGAAGAGCGACAGGTCGACGCCTTGCGAAAGCCCGGCCGCGATGGGACTCGATCCCGCCTCGCCGAGCTGTATGGAACCCGAAGCCAGCGCGCGGATAACGTCCGCGCCGCTGCCGAGCTTGCGATAGGTCACCTTGTAGCCCGTCGCCTTCTCCACGGCGCCGCTTGCCTGCGCATAGCGCCACGGCACGACCATATCCTGATAGCCGATAACGACTTCGCGTGTCTCGGCTCGCGTCGAAAGGGGCGAGAGGGCGGCAGCGGAGAGCAGAAAAGAAAGGGCGGTCGCGATCAGCCGGCGACGATGGAGCGTGTGTGTCATGGAGCGGGGAAGTGAAGTGATGTGATCGAGCCATCGACTATAGGCACTTCCCGTACCGCGGCTACCAATCTTTCATGCATAGGAAGGAAGCGCCGACGGCATAAGCGTTGTCCCGTTCTCGTGCTAGCCATATTCGTTGCGGGTTGAAGAGCAAAGTAGCAGCCGGTCCGAGCACGTTTTCGTGAGTTGCAGTACCGTGGCGCGAATTCACTTTCTGCCGAACCACGCGATGCCGCACTCAAGACAACTCCATCTCGGCGCGTTCATGCGCCCGGTCAGCCTGCATACCGGCGCGTGGCGCTACCCCGGCGCTTTCCCCGACGCCAACTTCAACTTCCGTCACTTGAAGCGCTTCGTACAGACGCTCGAGGCGGCCTGCTTCGACGCGTTCTTCATGGCCGATCATCTGGCCGTGCTCAACATGCCGGTGGATGCGTTGAAGCGCAGCCATACCGCCACTTCGTTCGAACCGTTCACGCTGCTTTCCGCGCTCGCCGCCGTGACCGAACGCATCGGGCTGGTGGCGACGGCATCGACCACGTTCGACGAGCCCTATCACATCGCGCGCCGTTTCGCGTCCCTCGATCACTTGAGCGATGGCCGCGCCGGGTGGAATCTCGTCACCACGTCCAATCCCGATGCAGCGCGCAACTTCGGCCGCGAGGAGCACATGGAACATGACGAGCGCTATCGGCGCGCGCGCGAGTTCTACGATGTCGTCACGGGCCTCTGGGATAGCTGGGCCGACGACGCCTTCGTGCGCGATACCGAAAGCGGCCTCTTCTTCGACCCGGAGAAGTTGCACGTGCTCGACCACAAGGGACCGTATCTGTCGGTGCGCGGGCCGCTCAACATCGCGCGGCCGGTGCAGGGCTGGCCGGTCGTGGTGCAGGCGGGATCGTCGGAAGCCGGCAAGCAGCTGGCCGCCGAAACCGCCGACGCCGTGTTCACCGCGCAGCCGAGCCTCGCAGCGGGCAAGCGGTTCTATGCCGATGTGAAGGGCCGCGTGGAGCGCGCCGGCCGCGCGCGCGAGCATCTGAAGATTCTGCCGGGCGCGTTCGTCGTCGTCGGCGACTCGCGGGACGAAGCGCAGGAGAAGCGCGCGTTGCTCGATACCTTCGTGCACGACGACAGCGGCTTCGCTTCGCTATCGATCGCGCTGGGACACGATGTCTCGTCGTTCGATCCCGATGGCCCTTTGCCCGAGATACCCGAGACCAACGCGAGCCGGAGCGCGCGGGAACGCGTCATCGACATGGCGCGCGCGGAAGGGCTGACTGTTCGCGAACTCGCGCGGCGCGTGGGCGGCTATTCGGGCTTGCAGATGGTCGGCACCGCGACGGATATCGCCGACGAAATGGAGCAGTGGCTCGTCGAGGAGGGCAGCGACGGCTTCAACGTCATGTTCCCGACCTTGCCCGCCGGACTCGATGACTTCGTCACGAAGGTCGTGCCGGAGTTGCAGCGGCGGGGCATCTTCCGGCGCGCCTACGAAGGAACGACCCTGCGAGAGCATCTGGGGCTGCCGAGGCCGGGGAATCGGTTCTTCGAGGCGCGGTGATTGGGCGAGGCTTCGGGGCGGGACGGCGGATGTTCGCCGCGTTGGTGCGGGCATCGGGCGGATGTCGGTTTCAAGGAACCGCAACGAGTTCATACGCCGACGGTTATTCAGCACCGTCGCTCGGAACGTCCGTCGTACTGCCGCGCGTGACTGACCATCCAGCGCCGCCATGCGCTTCGCTCTGAAGATCCTCCGCAATGAAGTCGACGAACGCGCGAATGCGATTCGACAGCTGATGCCGTTGCGAATACACCGCGAAGATATCGGCGTTCGGCGTATCGTGATCGGGAAGGACGGCGATTAATGAACCATCGGCAAGATACTGCCTGATGTCCCACTCGGCCCGCATCAGAATGCCGTGTCCCTCCAGTGCCCACTTCACGGCGATCTCGCCGTCGTTCGTCGTGAGCGTGCCTTTGATCCGCACGGCCTCGGTCTTGCGCGACGCGCCCCGGCCGGAAGTCAGACGCCACACGCCATACGCTTCGTCCCCCTGCCGAATCCCGATGCAGTTGTGGCGCGTCAGATCGTGCGCGGTAGTCGGCAGTCCGTGCTTCGCGATGTACGACGGCGCGGCACACAGCAAGCGTCGATTGCCAGCGAGACGCCGCGCGACCACTCTCGTGTCGGGCGGCTCGCCGAAGCGGATACAGACATCGAAGGTGTCGTCGGTCAGCGGCGGAGGCGTGACCGATAGCTGAAGCTGCACCGAGACCTGCGGATATTTCCCGACGAACCGCGAAATCGCCGGCGCGACATGACTGCGCCCGAAGCCGAGCGTCGCGTTCACTCGCAGCAAGCCTCTCGGGTGATGTTTAGCCGTGCCAAGCAATTCGGCGAGCTCGTCGATCTCATCGAGGATCCGGCGCGCATGTTCGAGATAGAGCTCGCCCTCCGGGGTCAGCATCATCCGGCGAGTCGTGCGATTGATCAGCGCCACGCCCGACCGGTTCTCCATCTGCGTGAGGCGCTTGCTGATTGCCGCTGGCGTCAGCCCTAATTCGCGAGCCGCGGCGCTTAAGCTGCCCGAGGCGGCGAGTGTCGCGAAGAAGCTCAGATCGGACGGCTGGACGGCGTCGCTCAAGCGTTCACCTGTGAATGCACGTTAAAGATGCTTTGAGTTTAGCACCGGTTTTTGCGTCCCGAGCGGGGTAAAGTTCAGCTACACACGACACCTGAAGGACGCAGACATGAAGACGTATCGCATCGCGACCATCCCCGGCGACGGCATCGGCAAGGAGGTCGTACCCGCTGGCGCAGAAGTGCTCGAAGCGCTTGCCAGGACCACGAAGTCATTCGCGTTCGAGTTCGAAAACTTCGACTGGGGCGGCGACTACTACCGCAAGCACGGCGTCATGATGCCGGCGGACGGTCTCGATGCGATCCGCGACAAAGATGCGATTCTGTTCGGCTCGGCGGGCGACCCGCACATTCCCGATCACATCACGCTGTGGGGCCTGCGCCTGAAAATCTGTCAGGGCTTCGATCAGTACGCCAACGTGCGTCCAACCCGCATTCTGCCGGGCATCGACGCGCCGCTGAAACGCTGCAAGCCGGAAGACCTCGACTGGGTCATCGTGCGCGAGAACTCGGAAGGCGAATATTCCGGCGTCGGCGGGCGTGTGCATCACGGTCATCCGATCGAGGCTGCGACGGACGTGTCGATCATGACACGCGCGGGCGTCGAGCGAATCATGCGTTTCGCGTTCCGCCTCGCGCAATCCCGTCCGCGCAAGCTGCTGACCGTCATCACCAAGAGCAACGCGCAGCGTCACGCGATGGTGATGTGGGACGAGATCGCACTCGAAGTCTCGAAGGAGTTTCCGGACGTGAAATGGGACAAGGAACTGGTCGACGCAGCGACGGCCCGCATGGTCAACCGCCCGGCGTCGCTCGACACGATCGTGGCCACGAATCTGCACGCCGACATTCTCAGCGATCTCGCCGCCGCGCTCGCCGGCAGTCTGGGCATCGCGCCGACGGGCAACATCGATCCTGAGCGCCGCTATCCGTCGATGTTCGAGCCCATCCACGGTTCCGCGTTCGACATCATGGGCAAGGGTCTCGCCAATCCGGTCGGCACGTTCTGGTCGGTCGTCATGATGCTGGAACATCTCGGCGAATTCGAGGCCGCGCAGCGCGTAATGCAGGCGATCGAAGCGGTGACCGCGGACACGTCGCTGCATACCGGCGACCTCGGCGGCACGGCAACGACCGCGCAGGTGACGGCAGCCGTCTGCGCCTTCATCGAGAACGCGGCCGCGCCGGCGGCCAATGCGGCGTAGATCGCGGCAGCGGCTTCGGCAAAAGCCTGTCCTCGTCTTCGCCCGACTGGCGGCGGTGGCCGTCAGACATCGCGGCGGTGAAAGTGACTGTCCAGCAGATCCGTCACGCGCCATACCGAACAGGGCCGCCGCACGTGGCCATCGAAACCGGCTTCTTTCAAGGTCGAGATCGAATCCAGCGGAAAGATGTTGCTCATCGCGAGAATGAGCAGTCTGCCGGCATGATCGTCCCTGCGCACGCTGCGAACGAACGCATAGTGAGAATCCGCGTCCAGCCGGGTGTCCAGAATGAGCGCATGCGGGCGCCAACTCTCCATGTAGCGCCGTAACTCGGTGATTCTGCTCGCGTGAACGACCTGATACTTCTTCAGTGCCAGCAGCAACGTGAGCGATGCACCGATCGTTTCATCCCGGTGACCGATGAGGATCCGCCAATCCTCGGTCGGCCCATCGGTTTGCGCACCTGTTCTCCAGAACGCACACTCCTGCTCATCCTCCAACGGTACGCGGCGCGTCATAAGTCCCCCTGCCTGCTTCGCCCTGTCCTAGTGCTTGCGCAATCCGCGCACCACGACCGGGCTGTGAGCGTCACGCTCGTTGGCTTGGGACCCGGGGTACCAGTTCGGCATGCAGCCAGCACGCGAACTGCAAAAAGCACTCCAATCGGAGACCGCTGAGTCGGTGATGTAGACACTCGTTTGCCATGCGATCGTCGCGTTCGACTGTGGCTGACAGAGTCGTTTCCTGCGGACGTCCGTGCGGCTTCTTTGGGCGTGGTTTGCAATGCCACGAGCGACTGAGCGTTTTGCGAGCGTTTGAGAGCGCGCGATTGGCGGGCTCGCGAACGGTCATTACCTCGGCGAAGTCGGAGCGGTGCCAATAAGATCTATCGCGTGTCACGTGCCTTCGTCGTGGACAATAGCGCCGACTATTAGACGACGAGAGGCGCAGTGACAAGACCGAAGCCGACGCTTCAGCGAGCCACGCATTCATCGATCACGGTCGAGAGCAGCGTGCGCCGTCCCGTAGCCTGCATCGAAAAGCGGTGTGAAAGACTTGCAGCTCTTGCAAACGCGGCAGCCAGCGTGATTCTGCGCGCGTCCAGCCGATAACCGGCATGAACGTTGCGGAGCAAGTCCGCATCTGAAGACCAGTCCACGTATGAGGAAACGGATGAGCGAACTTACGTTGAACGACCTTGCAACCAGAATGGCCGAGATCGATTTCGCGATGCTGTCGACCCGTTCGCTGAACGGCAAGATCGCCGCGAGGCCGATGAGCAACAACCGGGACGTGAAGTTCGACGGAGACAGCTACTACTTCACGCTCGAAAAGACGCATATGGTCCAGGAGATCGAGGCCGATCCTGTCGTTGCACTGACCTTCACCGGCAGTTCGAAGCCGGACGGTGCGCCGCCGTTCTTCGTGGCCGCGGAGGGCCGCGCTGAACTCATCCGCGAGAAGCCGGCAATGAAAAGCCACTGGAACGAAGATATCGAGAAGTGGTTCGCAGAGGGCTTTCAGACGCCCGGTATCGTTCTCATCAAGGTGAGCGCCGAGCGCATCCACTATCGGGCGGGCGAAGACGAGGGCGAACTCACTCTCTGATGTGAGCGCATGGCTGCCTCCCGTAACGCATAAAGCCGGACCGAACTACGGGCCACCGTTGCGCGCGGCGGCTCGTGCTCGACGTGGGAGTTGGATCCGTTCTCCAGTGTTAGCGCATCGAATGCGAACTCGCTCTCGAGTCCTGATCGAGCCGGATAAACACCCGCGCACGAGTCTCTTCGAACCGGCCGTCTAGTGCCGCGTCATGTCCCTTGATGATCGCATTGGCGATATACAGACCCAGTCCCAGCCCTCCTCGATTGTTGGCTTTATCGATGGACCCGCTCTTGAAAGGATCGAGCAGCTTTTCGAACGAGACGCTGGGACGTTCGCGCAGGCAATTGCTCACCTCGACGACCTGAGTGGTCCCGTGCACCGACGTGGTCACTTCGATCGGCTGCGAGATGTCCCCGTGCTGGCGGGCATTGCTGATGAGATTGGTAAGTGCCTGGCTGAATCGGTCCGGATCGATAAAGGCGTCGCCGCCAATGTCGGTCAGCCGGGTCGATATCGTCACGCCCGGATGAGCCAACTGGTTCTGCTCCACGGTGGTCTCGATCACGTCGCGCAAGGAGACGAACTGTCGTTTGAGTCCGAGCCCAAGACCGGAGCGAATGCGGCTCACATCCAGAATGTAGTTGATGAGGGATTGCATCCGTTGCGTCGAGCCTTCGACACGACGGGCCGTATCGACCGATGACGCCAGGCCACGGCCCATCAGCAACATGGCCATGTTGATTGCCTGCAAGGGATTGCGCAAATCGTGGCCGAGCGTCGCAAGCAAGGTGGTCTTGGCGCGTTCGGCTTCTCGCATGCGCTGCAGCGCGACGTCCTGAAGAATCGCCCGCAATTCACGCGCAGCACGCAGATTCGATTCGGTCCAGGGGCGGCAGGAGCCTGTGACGACCTGCTTCCATACTTCGAAGGAACCGCGAGGCGTGAGCCTCGGTCCGTTCGGACCCTGCGCCACGACCTTCTCGGTCGGGCCGGCCCAATTGATGGTCTCGACGAGTTCGTGGCGAACCCACACGATCGCCACCGGAACGTCGCCTCCGACGTGGATGACGAGGCATCCGGCGGCCGCGCCGCCTTCTGTGCGAATGGGTTCGAGGTCGTTCAGATCGCGCGTCCAGGAGGCTGTCGCGAGCATGTCCTGTCGGGCGTCGACGACGCGCGCGACGAGCGACACGATCGACTCGCGATGCGCGACTTCCATTCCTTTGAGCGGTACGACTTCCTGATCGACGACGGCGAAGGCATCGTCACAATCCACGAGCGCGACAATCGCGGGCGCGGCCGCGGTGAGACCGGCGATGAGATCGTCGGCTCGCGTCAGATCGAAGGCGACGCGCTGCCCCAACTCCTGCGTCTGGTGGTCGTGCGAAAGGCGCAAGCGCGCTTGCGTCTGCGAGACGAGGATCGAGACGACCTGCGTGAGGACCGTGCATGAGAGCCGTACTGCGTGCGAAGCCCTGTACGGTCGCATATGGTGACACGCGAACAATCCCCACAGCTTGCCGTCGACAATGATCGAGACGCTCATGGACGCGCAGACGCCCATGTTGCGAAGATACTCGATGTGAATCGTCGACACGCTCCTGAGCACGGAATGGCTCAGATCGAAAGGCGCGTTGGTGTCCGGATTGACACCCGGAACGATAGGAACGGGCTTGGCTGCGACTGACGCGATCTGCCGGATCGGATTGAGCGTATAGAGACGACGCGCTTGTGCTGGAATGTCGCTCGCGGGATAACGTTGGTGCAAGTAGGGCGTCAGGTCCTCGCGCTTGGCTTCTGCAATCACTTCTCCGCTTCCGTCATCCATGAAGCGATAGCCCATGACGCGGTCGAAGCCGGTCATCGCACGAATAGCCTGCGCCGTCTCTTGAAGCAGGTCCGCGACATCGTCGTACTGTTTGGCCTGCAGGCGCTGGATCGCCCTCTGGCAATAAAGCGCGAACTGCGAGGCGCTCGGGGTGTCCGGGGGCACTCGCTCGAACTCGACCACCAGCACGCCGGCCGAGCAATGAATGACGAGGTCGAAGCAATCGCCGAGCGGAGACTGCCATTGCGAACTCTCTGCTGCAAGAGGCGGGTGCTCGAGTGCGTTTCGAATGGCTTCACGTGCGCCATCGTCGAGATGCGTTGCGGTCAAAGCGCATCCCACAGCGGGAAGCGGACCGAGGAGCGACGGCGCGTTCTCGCTCAAAGCGACGAGCTTGCCGTCTTTCCCGAAGCACAGAAGGGCGCCGTGCGGCTGGATATGGCCTAGGGCGTGAATAGGTTCTTGATCGCAGTTCGCAACGTTCTCTGGAAGCGTCGCGTTTTCCAACGGAAGGGATGTTGTCATTGGACATTGAAAGGGGCGAACGAATGGCCATTCGTTCGTCAGCGCTCAGCTGATCGCTTTTCGAAAAGGTCGGCATCGCAACTTTTGTTCCGCATCTAAAGATATCGTGAATGCTTTCAGAGAACGGCGGGATGAAGTGCGTTCGAAAGCTACCAGCATTGTTCCGTCGCATTTTTGTCGACAGGCTGATGACGCCGCCAACCAAAGAATCTGCTCGCGAAACCGTTTGCGCTCAATGAACGCAACCCGACCAGTCCCGAACGAAGTGTTATTTCCCTTTCCAATAGACGCTTAGTGCAACTGCTTCAGGGCGAGTACGTTCGTGCCGTTATGAGAGGTTAGAAAACATTTCTCTCTCATGATTCAGTGCTTGCCAATGATTTTTAGCGACCAGCGGCTTGTTCGCACCACGCGCATAGCCGTTTTCGGCTTAAGCATGCTGGCTTCGTTGCCCGCTTGCGCCGACGACTCACGCAGCATGTTTACGCTGAGCGGCTTCGGCACGCTCGGCATGGCGCATTCGACGCTCGACACGGCCGATTACATCGACAGCTCGCTTCAGCCGAACGGCGCTGGCGCCACGCGGAAGTACGATTTCCAGAGCGATTCGAAGCTGGGCGTGCAACTGTCCGCGCATTTCACCGACAAGCTGTCCGCTGTCATTCAGGTGCTCGCGCAGCACGAGTACGACAACTCATTCAAGCCGCGTCTGGAATGGGCGAACGTCAAATACGCCTTCACGCCGGACTTCAGCGTGCGCGTGGGGCGCATCGAGCTGCCGACTTTCCTCAACTCGGAGTATCGCAACGTCGGCTATGCGTTTCCCTGGGTCCGCCTGCCGGTCGAGCTGTACAACACGCAGCCGCTCACCAACAGCGACGGCGCGGACGTTTCGTACCGCTTCGGCGCGCGCGGCGTGTCGAATACCGTGCGCGTGGCGTACGGCTACACGGTCTTGCATGTGAATCCCGGAGCATCCCGGACTGAGGGAAAGGGCATTCTGAGTCTCGACGACACCGTGGAGTTCGGCAACTTCACCGGACACGCGGGCTACCAGCACGCGACCGTCAAGTTGTCGGTGCTGCCCGACGAGCCGGTCAACGTCTACACAGTCGCCGCAAGCTACGACCCCGGCCGATGGTTCATGCAGGCAGAGCTTGCCCGCGTGACGACCGCGCAGGTCACTCCCGGCTACGTCAGCGGGTATTTGACGGGCGGCGTGCGCTATGCGAAAGCGACGTTCTACGCGACCTACGCCGAGGAACACAGCCTCGATCACACGGTCGCGATTCCGAATTACAACAACGGTCAGCGCGACGTCTCCGTCGGCGTGCGCTGGGACTTCGTCAAGAACGTGGACCTGAAGGTGCAGTTCGACCATGTCTGGCTGCCCTCGAACTCGACGGGCACTTACATCAACCAGCAGCCGGGCTACACACTGGGAAGCGGAAGCAACGTGTTCTCAGCCGCGCTCGACTTTGTGTTCTGAGGAGCCGACATGTCGCTGCTCGCACACGCTAAGTCAACCGCGATGGCCGTCGTGCTCGGTCTGTCCGCGTCTGCCGCAATGGCCGATGTGGTCGTCGTCGTTTCGGCGAAAAACGCGGTGACGTCGCTCACCGAGAACCAGGTCGCCGATATCTTCCTGGGCCGCACCGGCTACTTTCCATCGGGCGAGGAAGCCGTCCCGCTCGACCAGCCGGAAGATTCGGCGTTGCGGGCGGACTTCTATCGCGACTGCACGGGCAAGTCGGCATCGCAACTGCGCGCTTACTGGTCGAAGCTGATCTTCACCGGACGCGCGCAGCCGCCGCGCGAACTCGCCGATGCCGCCGCGATCAAGCGCTACCTTCAATCGCGACCGCAAGCCATCGCGTACATCGACAAGAAAGATGTCGATGCGAGCGTGAAGGTCGTGCTGGCTCCGCGTCCCTGAGCCGCCGTTCATGATCGATCTCGACAAGACCCGCGTAGTTGCATCGCTCGTCGAAGGCGTCGGCGGACGGGCTTCGTTCGCTCCGTCGCCCGGTCCCACGGGTCGCGGCGAACGCAAGCCGCGCCGCGCGCTCGAAGCGCACGTGCTGATCCCGGTCTTCGCAGGCTTCCTGCTCGCGATCATCTGGACGCTCGTGCTGCAATTCCTCCACACGCAGCATCAGGCCGCCGAAGTGGCGGCAGCCGAGTTGAGCCGCGAACTCGCCGATACGTACGAGGCGCAGCTCGTGCGCAACCTCGCGACCATCGACCAGACGCTGCGCACCGTGCAGTTCGCGTACGGCGCGAACGGCGCGAGCAGTCTCGCGCGGCTGGAAGAGCAGGGGCTGCTGCCGTCGTCGATCGTATTTCGCATCGCCATCGCCGATGCCAACGGGCGGCTCGTCGCGACGAATCGGCCAGGCATGCCGAGCGATGCATCGAACGAAGCGTGGTTCTCCGCCCAGCGCGATCGCCCGTACGACGCCCGCGCGCCGTTCATGAGCCGCGTGGCGCAATCGGGCAAGGACGGCGCGCCCGAAGTGACGTTCAGCCGGCGCCTGCGCGACACGAGCGGCCGCTTCGGCGGGGCGGTCATGCTGTCGTTCGATCCGGCGTATCTGACGAGCAACTACGATGCGGCGCGCATGGGCAAGCGCGGGCTGCTCGCCGTGCTCGGCGCGGACGGTGTCGCGCGCGCGGAGCAGATCGGCGAATCGTCGTCGTGGGGCACGGCCTATGCGGGCGACGCGCTCGCCACGGTGCGCGACGCGTCGCAGCAGGCTATCGCGCGTCCGTGGGACCGGGGCGCACGCCGCTATACGAGCGTGCGCGAGTTGCCCGGCTATGCGCTCACCGCCGTGGTCGGTCTCGATCAGAACGAGCAACTCGCCGAATTCGGCCAACGGCGGCGCGCAGACTTTCTATGGACGGGCGCGCTGACTCTCGCCGTGATCGCGATTGCCGCCGCACTCAGCCGGTCGAGCTGGCAACTGGCGTTGAGCCGGCGGCGCGAACGGCAAGCCCAGCAGACGTACTTCGCGGCCTCCGAGGCGAGCATCGACGCGTTCCTCGTGTTCAGCGCGGTGCAAGGTCAGGGCGACGTCATCGACGATTTCGTCTTGCAGGCGACCAACCGGCGTGGCGTCGAAATTCTCGGCGTGCCGCGCGAGAAGCTGATCGGCAGCGCGCTCGACGAAGCCTTCGCCGGCGCGCGCGCCGATGGCGTGCTGGACGAGTTCGTCGCGGTGGCGAGCACGCTCGAAGTGCGCGAGCACGAGTGGCAGCAGCGCCGCGCCGACGGGCAGACGCTGTGGCTGTATCGGCAGGTCGTGCCGGTCGACGGCGGCGTGGTGGCGATCGTGCGCGATGTCAGTGCTCGCAAGTCGTCCGAGGCGCGGCGCGTCGAGCAGAGCCGCATTCTGGAGATGATCGCGAAGAGCGTGCCGCTCGATGAAGTGCTGGATCGCATCGTGCGCGGGCTTGAATCGCAGATTCCGGGCGCGCGCTGCGCGGTGTTGCTGCGCGAAGGCGGCAGCCATCTGCTGCGCGTCGGGGCGGCGCCGAGTCTGCCCGAGACGTTCCACGAGGCCGTGGGACAAACGCGCATCAACGCCGACGCGCGTCTGAGCGGCAAGGCAATCTACACGCGTCAGCCGGTGTGCGTGGTGGACGTCGCGCGCGATGCTGCCGTGGCGAGCGAACTGGCGATCGCCGGTCTCGCGGACGTGCGTTCGAGCTGGGCGTTCCCGGTGCTGTCGGCGGACGGCGCGGCCGTCGGCGAGGTGACGGTCTACACGCACGGCATGCTTCGCCCGAGCGAAGCCGAATCGCAGGCCATCGCGCTCGCCACGCGCATCGCGGGCATCGCCATTCAGCGAAGCCTGGCCGAGGAGCGCATCCGCCACATGGCGAACCACGACTCGCTGACCGGACTGCCGAACCGCACGCTGCTGTCGGATCGGTTGAAACAGGCGCTCTTGCAGGCGCAGCGCTACGGGCGCGGCGTGACGACGATCTTCATCGATCTCGACAACTTCAAGCTCATCAACGACAGCCTCGGACATCGCGCAGGCGATGAACTGCTGCAGACGGTCGCCGAGCGCATGTCTCAGACGGTGCGCAGCACGGATACCGTCGTGCGGCTCGGAGGCGACGAGTTCGTGATCGTTCTGCTCGAAGACGATCAGAGCGGCACGGGCGTCGTCGAAACCGTCGAGCGGCTGCGCGAGGCGATTCTTCAGCCCGCGAAGCTGCAAGGGCAGAACTATCAGGTCAGCTGCAGCGTCGGCTATGCGAGCTACCCGAACGACGGTCGGGACGCCGACACGTTGCTGATGAACGCCGACGCCGCGATGTATCACGCGAAGGAACAGGGGCGCAACAACTGCCAGGCATACACCGCCGACATGAACCAGAAGGTTCACGAGCGCCTGCGATATCAGGAACAGTTGCGTCACGCGCTCAGCAATGGCGAGTTCCGTCTCGTCTATCAGCCGCAGGTCGATCTGGACTTGCGCGTGATCAACGGCATCGAGACCTTGCTGCGCTGGGATCATCCGACCGATGGCGTCGTCTCGCCCACGACGTTCATTCCGATCGCGGAGGAAACGGGGCTGATCCTGCCCATCGGCGACTGGGTGCTGCGCGAGGCGTGCCGGCAGAACAAGGCGTGGCAGGACGAAGGACTGCCGCCCGTGACCGTGGCCGTCAACGTGTCGGCGCGACAGTTTCTGCAAAAGGGACTCGCGCAGCAGGTGCAACATGCGCTCGATGAAAGCGGCCTCGCGCCTGAATATCTGGAACTGGAGATCACCGAGAGCGTCATCATGCAGGACCTCGACGGCGCGATAGGGACGATGTGCGATCTCCAGGCGATGGGCGTGAAGCTTTCCATCGACGACTTCGGCACGGGCTATTCGAGCCTCTCGGCGCTCAAGCACTTTCCGATCGCGCGCCTGAAGATCGACCAGTCGTTCGTGCGCGAACTGCCGGGCAGGGCCGACGACCAGGCAATCGTCATGGCGGTGATTTCGCTCGGGCGTCAGCTCGATCTCAAGGTCATTGCCGAAGGCGTCGAAAGCGATCAGCAGCTCGCGTTCCTTCGCGAGAGTGCCTGCACGGAAATACAGGGCTACCGATACAGTCGCCCGCTCACGCCCGATGCGATGAAAGCGCTGTTGCAGCAGCCGTTCTCGTGGCCGGAAGCGCAGCCGGAATCTCAGTCAGAAATATGCGAAGCAGCGACGGTTGCGCATTCATAGCCGTTATAAGCGAAAGACTCGCGATCGGTTCGCTTCGCGCAGCGACGCACGGTGATCGCGCAGTCTTTCGATGACCGTCATCGCTGAGCACACGGGCGTGCAATCAAAGTCGGGCGAGTTCAACGAGTCGCGGCCCTTGCAGCGCAACGTATGCCCGATCTCGAAGCGACGACGGAGAGCACGGCGGAAACGGCCAGACTGCCGCCGATGCACATCATGGCGACGACGAGCGCCCTCGCCAGGGTCGACGAATCCGGCGAATTCCCCGCGACACTGAAGAACACGCCGCCGATGACCGCGACGCCCAGTGCCGCGCTGATTTGCAACGCCGAATTCGTGATGCCCGCGATCATCCCGGAACCGGTCGCCGGCGCGCGATTGATGACCGAGCGCACGAGCGTCGGCAGCGCCCAGCCTTGACCGAATCCCAGCAGCGCGACCGCCGCGATCAGCGGAACCTGAGCCGGCATCTGTCCGGGCGCGCCGCCCACGAGCGCGGCAAGGAGCAGGCACCCGGCGACTTCGAGCATCATGCCGATGGCAGGGACGCGGTCGCCGAAGAGGCGAATGGCGAGCGGGGTCGTGAGCGGCCCGATGAACGCGCCGACCCCGAACGGCAGGAAAACCAGCCCGGTCTCGAATGGGCTCATGCCGAGTCCGGCCTGAAGGTAGACGGAGAACGTCAGAAAGAAGGCCGAGACGACGTAGAAGAAGAGCACGCCTGTGAGCCCGCTCATCAGGCCCGGTCTGCGGACGAGCTCCATGCTCACGAGGGGCACGCCGCCTCGACGGGCGTAAGTCACCTCATACCGGCAGAAGCCTGCCCCGGCCACGGGGCACGCGATCAACATTGCGCAGGCCCACCACGGCCAATTCAGCTCGCGCCCTTCGACCAGCGGCACGATAAGCAAGCCCAGGGTGAGCGCGCAAAGCAGCACGCCGATGCGGTCGACAGGTGCGGGGCTGTCACCGCGGACGTCGGGGAGCAAGGGCAATCCAAAGAACAGGACGGCGACGACGACGGGCAAGTTGATCAAAAAGACGACGCGCCATTCCAGGTGAAAGACGTTCGCGGAGATCAACGCACCGCCGAGCGCCTGCGCGGCGACGGCAGCGAGTCCCACCGCCGCGCCGTAGAGGCCCAGCGCGCGCGGGCGTTCTTTCTCCGGGAACAGGGCGTGAATGGAGGCCAGTCCTTGCGGCGCCATCGCGGCGGCGCTCAGGCCCTGCGCCACGCGGCCGAGGATCAGCATGGCGGGCGACGATGCGAGGCCGCAGATCACCGATGTTAGCCCGAAGCCCAAGACGCCGATCAGGAAGATGCGCCGTCGGCCGAAGAGATCGCCTAGCCGTCCTCCGGTGATCAGGAAGACCGCGTAGGCCGCGGCGTATCCGGAGATGACGAGTTGCAGTTCAGCAGCGTTCGTGTGGAGCGTGCTTTGAATGGAGGGCAGCGCGACGTTCACGATGAAGAAATCGAGCGGAGGCAGAAACGCGCCCACCAGCAAGACCGCGAACGCCGACCATCGACGCGTGGAGGAGGTTGTCGTATGCATGAAGTTGGCTCCGCGGACCGCGTCAGGCCGGACGGCCGAAGCGTTCCGTTCCCATGACCGGATGCCAGTTCTGAAGCGGCGTGGCGTAGTGCATGGTGAAGGTGCGTTCGAGAAATGCCCAGCGGCCTTCGCGCCGTTGATAGACGTCGCGGTACTGGCCGCTCACCTGGAGCGGGCCCTGATCGACGTCATAGAAAAGACAGTCCGCCGCTACCACGCCGTGGCCGTTGTCACCGTCTACCGTAATCAGGGCGTTCGCCATCCAGTGATGCATGTGAGGCATGCGCTTCATGTTGATGCGTGCTTGCGCCAGGATCGCCTCCAGGCCCTCGGAGTTGCCGTTCGCGCCCAGGAGCAGTTTGGAATCGGGATGCCAGAGCGTGGCCAGCAGGTCGATGTTCATGGTGTCGAACGCCTCGGCGTAGCTGGCGATCAGCGCGTCGATGGCAAAGCGGCTTTCGATGGCGTCAAGGCGTGCTTCGAGTTCTTTGGACATGGGATAATTTAGATACCGAGTGGTATAAAAATAAAGAAAAAAATGCGGGGTTCGTGTGGTGACCCCGCGCTGCTTCGGATTAGATACCGAGTGGTACAAATATAGAGGCGCGCCGAAGGGCGTGTCAACCGCATTTTTTTCGGCGCTGCCATGCTCAAGCGCTCTCAAGCCGCGACTTGATCGAACATTGTGTATCGACTAGTATGTATATTTTCACTCACGGGGATGTTCATGGTTCAGCGGGGCCGGCCACGCACGTTCGACCGCGATGCGGCGATCATTTCGGCGATGCACCTGTTCTGGGAACATGGCTATGAATCGACGTCTTTATCGCAATTGAAGGCGGCGATGGGCGGGGGCATCTCGGCTCCGAGCTTCTATGCGGCCTTCGAGTCCAAGGAGGCGCTGTACAAGGAGGCGCTGGAGCGATACATGGAGATTTACGGCAAGGTGACCCGGAGTCTCCATGACACGTCGCTTCCGCCACGGGAGGCCGTGTTCCTGGCGCTGCTCCGGTCGGCAAAGATGCAGACTGAAAGCGGCCACCCGAAAGGCTGCATGGTCGCGCTGGGTGTCGTCGGAGCCAGCTCCGTCGGCAGCGAAGCCGTCACCCAGTTGCTTCGCGAGGTGCGCAGTCGCACGCGCGCCGGCTTTCGCGCCTGCGTGGCGCGCGGCATCAAGAGCGGGGAACTGCGCAGCAGCACCGATGCGGCATCGCTGTCCATCGCGTTCGACTGCTTTTTCCAGGGACTCTCTGTGCTCGCCCGCGATCGCGTTCGGTACGCCGTCATCGAGAAGGCCGTGAACGACGCGATGGGAATGTGGGATGCCGCACGCGACCGGCCGATGCCTAAGGACATCGGCGCAACGTAGTACGGACCCATTGTGCCTGAGCCCCCCGCCTTGCAAGCCCTCACGTCGTCACGCGGGAGACTGACAGGACTCCGCCGCGAGCAGGCTCAGCACGAGCAGAATGGCGTTCTGATTGTCCGCGCTGATCGCAATGCCCAGCACGCCGCATATCCATCGTCCGATCTTGGTCTGCGCGAAGTCTTCGCTGTGCGCGGACTTCTTCAGCGTGACGCCGAGCTTCACCGCACGATAGTGGTACGAAGGAATGTGATGCCGCGATGCGATGCCGAACAGGCCGCCCTTGCCGCCCGAACACCAGCCGAGCGTGCCCGCGAGCACGAGCTGTTCGTACTTGTCCAGTCCGCCGATGAACTGGCGCGCAAGCTGCCGCACGCGCGCTTCGTCGAGCCCGTGCTGCATCAGTACTGACTGAACGGGATCGTCGACTGCGTGCGCGTGCTCGTCCACCTGCTCGCCGATGCCTTCCACTTCCATCGACACATCGCGCTGATTGCTCGCGCTGCGCAGGCAGTCGATCAGAAAGCGCCTGAAGTAGGCACACACCGCATAGCCGCTCGACGGCGCGCTCTGGTCGCTCGCGTGCGATTCGGTATGGCCGGGTTCGAGGCGCAGCACTTTCGAATAGATGAATTGCGCAATGAGTTCTTCCTTGTCCTCGCGCAGCGCTTGCAGCTCGGGCGGGTAATAAGAGCGCAACGCGCTCTTCACGAGGGTGTAGATCGACACCATCTCATCGTGGGAGAGATGCGTGCGCCGCCGCCACAGGTCGGTGAGCATCGAGCTTGCGCCGCTCTCCTGGACGGCGTTCATGGTCAGAGTCTCCATCTCGTCAATCCCCCAATAACGGTGGCAACGTGATGAGTATGGTTTTCTCCGGCAAAGCGACCAATATGTATTAAGTAATAGCCGTCGTCTAAACCCTCGGGTAAACCGGTTCAGCCAGCGGACCAGCCGGATCATGCGTGTGGCCACGCCATCGCAAACTTCGGATCGTCCGCCCGCTTTTCGATGTCACCCGGGACGGCAACGTGAGAAGGGGATGACAGAATGCATGGCGATCAACAGCAACGCGAGATCGACAACGATCTCGCCAGGGCGCTCTATGCTGCCGACCCCGTCTCCTTCCTCACGCACGGTTGCGCGATCGCGCTTCTCGGCGCGGTGTATCTCGCTCGACCCGACGCCGGGCGGCTGCCCGCGCTTTGCATCCTGTTCTACGGGATGGCGAACTGTCTCGCGATCGGCCTCTGGGCGATGCGGCGCTACCGGCCGTCGTTCTGCGACGCGCGCCGTTGGATCGACCTGCACGCGCTGAGGAACGTCGCGCTGCACGTCGCGCCGGGCTTGTCCATATGGTTCGCATTCCATGACGATTCGGTCGAGCTTGCCGCCGCTCACACGGTGCTGCTCGTCGCGCTCGCGGCGCTCGCCTTCGTGGCGAACGGCCTCAGCCGGCTCAACCTCTTGAGCGCCGTGCCGATACTGCTGGTGCCCGCCGCCGCGCTTCATCTCGCGCAGCCGTCTTCCGGCCGGCCCGAACTGGCGGCCGTGCTGCTTGTCTTCATGTTTGCGTTGCATCTGTTCGCCGCGCAGTACCGCGCGTTCTTCCGCGGCATCGTCGAGGCGCGCGTCGATCAGCAGCGCCTCGCGGAAACGATCGCCCGCCAGAAAGGCGTGATCGAGGAAGCGAGCCTCGCCAAGACGCGCTTCTTCGCGGCGGCGAGCCATGACTTGCGCCAACCGCTTCATGCGATCGGACTGCTCGCGCAAGCGCTCGCCGATGGCCACGCGAGCGAAGCGGAGCGCGATGAAACGGCGCAGCACATTATTTGCAATGTCGAAGCGCTGAATCAGCTCTTCAATCAGGTACTGGACCTCGCGCGCATCGAAAGCGGCGTAACGCAGATGATTTCCCAGCACTTTCGCATGGACGAACTGCTCGCGCGCATCGAGCGGCAGTTCCGCCCGGCCGCCGCCGCGAAGGGCCTGTCGTTGCGCATCGCGCCGACCACGCGCATCGCGTTCACGGATCCCGTGCTGCTCGAACGCGTGATTGCGAATCTCGTGTCGAACGCGGTGCGCTACACGGAGCGCGGGTCCGTCTGGATCGGCGTGCGCAACGGCGCGAGCCGCGAACGTTGCTTCGTCGAGGTGCGCGATTCGGGCATCGGCATCGCGCCGCATGAGCACGAACTCGTATTCGAGGACTTCTATCAGGTGCCGCAGCCGCATCACGTCTTGCGTCAGGGTCATGGCCTCGGGCTTGCCACCGTGCGGCGGCTCACGCGTCTTCTGGGCGAGGAGTTGACATTGCGGTCGGACCTCGGCCGCGGAACGACGGTTCGGGTGCCCGTCAGGACCGGAGATGCGGCTCTCGTGAACGTGAGCCTCGCTGCGCCGCTCGCGACCAGCGCGTTCGTCGAGGGTCGCCGCGTGCTGTGCGTCGACGACGATCCCGCCAATCTCGACGCGCTCGGCACCTTGCTCACGCGCTGGGGCTGCGTCGTGCGCGGTTGCCGCGACGAACTCGCCGCGGTGCGCGCGATTTCCGACGGTTTCGTGCCGGAACTGCTCCTGTGCGATTACCAGATCGGCCGCTTGCAAACCGGCGTCGGCGTGCTGCAGGCCGTGCGCGAGGCATTGCGCCGGCGCGGACACGAGGAGCCCGCATGCGTCGTCATCACCGGCGACATGGCGTCTCCCGAACTCGTGGCGCTGGCGGCCGGTGGCTTGCCGGTGCTGCACAAGCCCGTCACGCCGACGCGCCTGCGCCGCACGCTCGAGGCGATGCTGCAGCCGCGCGGCCGCGAGAACGAGGCGGCGTGAAGCGCGTGCGCGAGCCTGCGCCGGAGCGTGCGTGCCGAGTCGTCAGCCGAGGTTGCCGCGCATGCCGAGCGCGCGCAGATATTGACCGGCGACCTCGGACGCACCGTAGTGCACGACCGTCTGGTCGACCAGCGCCCACACGGAACCGCCGCCGAGCCGCACGCGCCGGCAGAAAGAGAGGTCTTCGGACAAATAGGCCCCGTGTTCTTCGATGGTGTCGAAGAAGCCGTAGAAGCGGCCGTCGGGCAGCGCGCCGCGATACTGTTCGGGCGGCGCATAACATCGCGTGAACGGCAGGGCGATGTCGAAAGCATCCCGCCGCGCGAGGAAGATGCCCGTGCCCACGTGCTCCGCCTCGACGAAGCCGTCCGTCACCCGCGCGCGGCCATCGTCCGTCGTCTTGATCCGCACCGTGTAGTCGGCGTGCTTTTCGAGGAACTCGCGCAGCGACAAGCCCTGGTCCGTTTCGCCGATCCGCTTGTCCAGATTCACGCGCCGGTACGGATACGCGACGCCCGCCACGCACTTGCCCGCGTCAAGCAGCTTCATGACGGCTTGCGGCGGAAACTGCATGTCGGTGTCGAGGAAGAGCAGATGCGAGAACTCCGCGTGCGCGACGAAGTAGCTCGCGAACAAGTTGCGCGCGCGAATGATGTGCGACGAGCCGACGTGCATCGTCTGAAAGCCGCAGCCGGCATCGGTCAGCGCGCGGGCCGCTTGCATCAGCGAGAAGGCGAAGTTGACGTGAACCTCGTCGTGATGCGTCGGCAGCGCAATGAGCACATTCGGCGCGCTCACAGGTCGCGCCCCGTCTGCAGCCAGCCGTTGATGAGCGCGATCGCCGAAGAGCGGTTGCGCACGCCGAGCGCCCGGAAAATCACCGAGAGGTGCACTTTGACCGTGCCTTCGGCCACCTGCAATTCCCTCGCGATCATCTTGTTCGTGCAGCCGCGATGCACGAGCCGCATGATCTCGCGCTGGCGCGGCGAGAGGTTTTCCATCAGATGCACGTGATGCGGCTCCAGCGGCGCGGCGGGCGTGCTCCGGATGGGCCGCGACGTCTCGGCGGGCGCGGGCCGCGCCGCGCCGGAACCGTTCGGCGCGCCGGTGTTGATGAGGCTCAGCGCTTCGATGGGCACATACGCGCCGCCCGAGAGGACGAGCTCGATGGCCTTGACCATCACATTGGCCGGCTCGCGCTTGGGCACGAACCCGAGCGCGCCCGCGGCGAGCACCGCGCGCATTTCATCGACCGACTCTTCCGCCGACAGCACGACGAGCGGCAGCGCGGGATTGGCCTTCAGGAGCGCCGCCAGCGACGACGCGCTCGCCATGCCGGACATATGCAGGTCGACGATCGCCAGATCGTGATTCGCCTCCGGGTGAGCGGCGGCGGCGAGCGTCTCCCAGTTGTCGGCCTCGTCGAACTGCGCATCCGGGTCGATGCTGCGCAACAGCGACTTGACGGCCTGGCGGATCAGCTCATGGTCGTCGGCGACGAGAAACCTCATGTTTTCTCCCGCGAATGTCGTGTTTCAGGGTGAATCGTCGACACACAGATCAGGATCGCTGACCACGCAATCGGCGCCCGGCATGGCCGGGCCGCCGCGCACGCGCACCGCCGACTCCCTCGCGGAGATGCGCAGGCCTTTGGGCAGCAGCACCCACATCTGCGTCGCCTGCTTCATTGTGCTCGCCTTCTGCTGCGCCTTCTCGCCTGTGCCGAAGAAATAATCGGCACGCACCGCGCCGCGTATCGCGCCGCCCGCGTCCTGCGCCATCAGAAGCCGCGCGAGCGGCGACGCGCCCTCGCTCGCGTCGATGAAAACCGGCGCGCCGAGCGGCGTCGTGCGCGGATCGACGGCCGCCGACCGTTCCGGCGACAGCGGCACGCCGAGCGCGCCGATCGGCCCGGCGGACGAATCGGGGATGGTCCGAAAGAACACGTAGCTCGGGTCCGAGGACGCGAAGGCATAGCCGAGCGGAGCCGCGCCCGATAGCGGCGGCGCTGCGGGCACGGTCGGCAGATTGGCCGTATGAGCGGATAAGGTCTCGGCGTGCGCTGAACCGGCCGCCGTCATTACAGGCGAAGTGCTCACGCGCGCCGGCCGGACCGCGGGCGTCGCGCTCTTAGCCAGATTGAAGCCGCGCAAGAGCGGCGAATCGGGCGGGTTGTCGGCGCGGGCGGCGTCGGGTGGATCGGCATAGGCATCGGCATCGGCGGCGCCACGCAGCAGTTGCGACTGCGGCGCGTCGTCGGAGGCGAGGGCATCGACGTGATCCGGCGCGTTCTGCATGCTCACGCTCCCTTCGTCCAGGTCGATTTCGACGCCGCGCACCAGCACCTTGCGGCCCTTGGTCGACGCACTCGCCACGGGCGGATTGAACGCGAAGCCGTTCTGCTCGGCATAGGCGAGCCGGATGACGCTCACGCCGTCCGGCAGCACGATCTTGCCGGCGCCCTGCAATTGCATCGCGTAGAGCATCGCCGGATCGGCGACATAGGCGAGCACCGGCGCGTCGATCCTGCCACGCTCGATCTGCGCGCGCGAGTAATACGGCACGATGCGGTTTCCTTCGAGACGCAGCCGCAGCTTCTTGTCGCGGATATCGGGCACGCTGTTGCCGAGCTGGAGCGCATAGACGCCTTTCGCGTTGCCGGGCGAGACGGCCGCGAGCGGCACGACCGTGCGCCCCTCGATGCGCGCCATGACCGGCTCGGTGCGCGCATTGGGCGGCAGACGACGCGAATCGAGGAACAGCATGTCGCGCGGCACGCCATAGACCGGATACACATACGGCGCGCCGTACTTGCGGCTGCCGCGCAGCACAGGCTCGTAGTAGCCCGTCAGCACGCCGCGCGAGGACTTGTCGACGTTGCGGATCTGATAAACCGTGAAGTTGTCTTCGAAGAAGCGGCGCACCGCGGCGGTGTTCTTCGAATCGACGCTGCGCGAAGCCGAGCATGGCGCGGCCCACGCCGGCTTGCCGCTCAGCACCGCGCAGCCGCGGCGGAATGCATCCCAGGATTGCGCGACGTCATCGCTCGTCCAGCCCGGCACGCTGGCGAACGGCACCGGCGTGTAGAGCGCGTTTCTCGTGGCGAAGGGCGCGGCGGCGGCGGAATACGATGCCGACGGACTCGCGGGAAGCGGATTCACGATGCCCGGCTCCGGCCCCGATCCCGCCGCGCTGACGATGCGTGTCTCCTCCGCCGGCCCGGCAAGCGCGGGCGCGCGGTCGCGGGCCTCCAGAATTTGCTCGGACTGCGTAGCTTGCGGCCGGGGCGGGTTCGCGCATCCCGCCAGAACGCCCGCGATCATCGCGATGAAGACCGGCAGGCTCGCGCGCGATCCCGCGCCTGCATCGACAGCGGAACGCTCAGGCGCGGCTTCGGGAGATGCGCCGGGCGCGCCGCCCGACTCCGCGGCCGCGCCGCGCGCTCTTGATGTCATGATGCCCTCGTCCTGCCGTGAACGGCTTTCGCATGCCGCGCCGCGCGTCATCGGGCGGGCGGCGCGAATCGCTATTTAGACGAACGGACGACATCGATTTTGAAGGCTGCGGCGCCATACGCGACAGGACACGACGGCGCCGCGCTGCCGCATGACGGCACGCCCGCGAACGGCGAGGCGGTGATGGTGCGCTGCGCCGCCGCAGCCTGCTGCGCTTCCGTTGAGAGACTCGCGAACACGGAATCGTGCGTCAGGTTGAGCGCGGAAAAATCTCGCGGCGCGGCCGACACGATGACGACGAAGTGATTCGCGCCGACGGGCTCGCCCGCTTCCATCGGCCAGCTCGGGCGCGGCAGCGTGAGGCGCTTTCCCGCGTTGATGCGGTTGTCGCGGTCCAGTTCGTTGGGGAAGAGCTGCAAGTACTGATTCCCCGGATCGACGACGAACACGTAGACATAGCCGTCGCGGCTGCTGGTAAGCGAGAAGCGCAGCCGGTCACGGCCGATGACGGCGCGCGCGAGCGGCACGTCGACCTTCACGGCTATCGACGGATCGGCGAGCGACACGATGCGAGCGAACTCGCCGGCGGGCGAGTACGGCGGAACGGCTGGCGGCGGCGCGGGGGGATTCGGCGCGGCGCGCCCGCCCCCGTCTTCGGCGGATCGAGCCGCTACGACTGTCGATGCGGGCGGCGGCGCGTTCGCCGAAGCCGGAGCGGAGGCCGGCGCAGCCGCGCCGCTCGCGATGCGACCCGCGCCGCCCGCACCGGCGCCAAACGGCGCGTGCGCAGGCGGCTTGAGCGCCAGAAAACCCAGCACGGCTGCCGCCACCAACCCGATCCCGCCGAGCGCCCAGCCGATGCGCCTGCGCACGCCGCCCCGCGCGAGAGCCTTGCCGCTGGCCGTCTGCCTGACCGAAGAATCATCCAGCGTGATGCCGAGCTCGGCGGCGAACTGCCGGTCCGTCTGCGGCCGGTTGCCCGGCTGGACGGCGAGAGCATGATCGATCGCCTTCAGGAAAGCGGGCGAGTAGCGCCCGGCGGCGATGCGCGCGAGCGGCTGGTAGCTGTCCTTCACCATGCGGCCGACGGACGGCGGCGGCGTCCTGCCGGTGATCGCAAAGTAGACGAGCGCGGCGAGCGCGTAGTGATCGGTCCACGGTCCCTGCCTGAGCGACGGTATTTCGGCGTACTGTTCGATCGGCGCGTAGCCCGGCTTGAGAATCACCGTGAGCGCCTGCGTCATGTCGCCGATCACGCGCCGCGCCGCGCCGAAGTCGAGCAGCACGGGCCGGTTGCTCTCTTCGAGCAGGATGATGTTGTCGGGGGCGATGTCGCGGTGAAAGCAGTCGGCTGCGTGGAGCACCGCGAGCGCATCGAGGAGCGGCGTGAGCAGCGCGCGCAGCCACGCCTCGTCGGGCGGCTGCTTCATGGCCTGAAGCGCCGCTTTGAGCGTCACGCCCTTGTAGTACGGCATGACCATGTAAGCCGTGCCGTTCGCTTCCCAGAAGCGGTACACCTTCACGAGCGACTGATGATCGAAGCGCGCGAGCAGCCGCGCCTCGTCGTTGATGAAGCTCTTGAGCCCCGCGCGGAACATGCTTTCGTGACGCTCGGACTTCACCTTCACCTGCGTCGAGCCGACGCGCGCGGCGAGCGCGGACGGCATGTATTCCTTCAGCGCGACATGGCGGCCGAGCGAGGTGTCGAACGCCAGATAGACGATGCCGAAGCCGCCTTCGCCGATCAGCCCGACGATCTCGAACTCGCCGAGCCGCGTGCCGGGCGGCAGGACGTTGTGGGTGGCCCGCGCATCCGGCGCATTCGACGCATTCGGCGCATTCGGCGCGCCCGAGAACGACGCGCGCGCGCCGCCGACGATCACCGTCTTGTCGTCCTCGTCGTTGCGTTCGGTCTTGCTGCCGTTTTGCTCGTCGTCCGGAAGCCTGCCGGTCGCATTCATGGTCCGCAGTCCCGCAACATCGTGGTGAAAAGCGCCGTGTCCGGCAGGCCGTACACCGGCCACACGGTGAACGGGCGCGGCGGGCGGTCCGGGGCTTCGGGGGCTTCGGGCGCATCGTCCGGTTCGCCTTGCGCCGAGGTCCACATGCTCATGCCGTAGACCTCGGTTTCCCAGACCGACGCGAAGATGCGGGCGAGCGCGTCGGGCAACGCCTGCGCCGACTGCACGGTCCACGGCTCGTTCAGGACGGCGGCGCGCGAGGCCGGGCGCGGCGGCGATGTCACCGGCACGGGCAAGAGAGCGAGTTGTTCGTCGAGATGCTCGATGCTGTGGTCGAAATCGAGCGCCGCGAGCGCCACGCGCTCGATCGCCGAGAGCCATTGCCAGAGCGCGGCGATTTCGGCGCCCGTCGCGGGCGCGGAAGGCAGCGGCGTCGCGATCGTCAGCGGGAAATGCCGCCCGACGCGGTCCACCGACGCCATCACCACGCCCGTCCAGCACGACGGAAGCGTCGGCGCGATGGCGCCCGGCATCGCGAAGAAGCGCCACACCGGGCACGTCAGATAGAGATCGAGCCAGTCCTGCCCGAGCGCGAGCTGCGTTTCGGCGACGCGCTGCGCGAGCCACGCGTCCCACGGCGCGACGAACGCGTCGGAGAGGCGGCGCGCGGTGAAATCGCCGAGCGAGGGCAGCTTGCCGTACCAGCCGGCGATGTTCGCGGCGGCGTCCGGGAGCGCATTGCCGAGATCGTTGCTCATAGGCGTTCGGGACAGGAAAAGGCGCGCAGGTCCGCGAACCGGAACGGATTCTCGACGCTGTTGGCCGTCACCTCGAAGCGCGCCTTGCGGCCTTCGACATCGAAGGTCACGATGAACCGCTCGGGCTGCCCGGTCGGCTGGACGTCGAGCCGGTCGAACATGCGAAAGAGCGCCCACGGGCCCTCGAACATCAGGTTGCCGGCACCGCTCGAAGGCGGCGGCGTCAGTTGCAGGCTCACGCGGCCGGAGCCGCGCGCGCCGGGCCACTGGATCGTCGTCGCGATCTGCGGGCCGTGGGCGTACGTGAGCACTTGCCCGTCGACGTCGAGCGTGAAGGAGAGAATCGTCGGGTCCATGTCGAGCGGCTTGAACTGCAGCGCGAGCGCGGGCGTCTTGCCGCCCGCGCGGAAAAAGACGCTGCGGATGGTCGCGGCGCGCTCGAACTGCGCGAGCCCGGCGGGGCTGATCTGCATCGCCGACGAATCGGATTTCTTGAACGCCCACGGTTTCGCGGAGACGTCGACGTCCTGCGCGAGGTTCTTCTGAAAGAAGTCGTCGAACTTGCCGCCCGGCGCGAAAAGCGCGCCGAAGTCTTCCGGCAGCACGTCGTTGGCGGAACCGGGGTTGAACGGATAGCGCCCGCCCACCGCGCGGGTGCAGAAGGCCGAGATCGACTCCTTCAGGTCTGCCGACAGATTCACGCGGCGCGCCTGCTGCGTCTGCGCCGCGCCCTGGCTGCCGAGATCGAGCAGCGCCGTGCGGATGGGCTCGGGCAGGCGCGCGGCCTGCGTGCGCAGCTTCGCGGGCGCGTCCGAGGGCGGCGGCGCGGTCTTCTGCTGCAACGCTTCGTCGGTCGTCGCGAGGTAGGTGTAGACGTCGTTGATCAGGGCGAGCGTCTGCGTGATGGGCGCGGGCTGCCCGGCGCCCGGGCTCGTCACCAGCGCGCGCAGGCCGGCGAAGCGGTCATCGACGATGCTCTCCAGCCGCGTGCCCGGCGCGACCGGCGCGATGCGCGTCGGGTCCGGGCCGCCGATGATCTTGAGCAACTGCTCGCGGGCGGCCGTGATCTTGTCGTTGGCCTTGTCGACGACGGTCGTTTCGCCCTCCGGCCTCGCCCCGAGCGTCGTTTCGCGCGATGCGGCCTTCACCAGCATCGCGAGCGGCGAATCCGCCGCGGACAGGATGCGCGCGATCTGCACCGACTGCGAGAGATTGTCCGAGCGGACGATGCGCACGTCGTTCAGAAACTCGGTCCAGGTCCGGGCGTAGTCTTCCAGATAGAGCAGCCGCACGTCTTCCGTCAGGCGCTGCATCGCCGCGGGATCGCCGCGCGGCAGGCCGCTCTCGTCGCGGATGCCGAGCACCCACGGCTGCTCCGCGGCGAGCTGCGCCGAGACCTGATCGACGGCCTTGAGAAACGCCTTGTGATAGCCGTCGAACGAATACAGGCCCGGCACGCCGCTCGTGAGCGGCTTGCCGCTCGCGCGCACGAACACGAGCGAAGCGTTCGGGCCGCCCGCGCGCGCCACGGTGAATTCGGGATAGTCCGCGCCGACGCCCTGCTGCTTCACGCGCCCGTACACGCGCTGCGCGAGCGTGCTGGTGGCGAGCATCGCGCGCAGGTGCGCGACGAGGCGCTCGTCGAACGGCAGATTGGGATGCACCACGCCGCGCGCGAACAGGGTGTCGAGATGCGCGGCGAGCGCCGCGCGCTGCGCGTTGCCGACCTCGCGGGGCAGCGTGCGGTCCCAGTCGGTGACGATCCACGTCTTGAGTGCATCGGCATCCTGATGATCGGGCTGGTTGAGCATCAGATACGCCTTCAGCGACTCGTACGCGTAGCCGGGGTTCGACGGACTCGCGCCGCGCGCCTGTTCCTCGATGCGCGCCGCGAGCTTCGGCAGGAACAGGTCGGTCAGCAGCCGTTCGTAGGCGCTGTTCGCGGCGGCGTCGAGCTTCGCGCCTTGCCACAGGCCGAGTTGCATCGCGAGCGGCGGGTGCGCCGCGTCGACCTGCGGCGTCGAAGCGAGATTGTGCACCGCCGTAAGCAACGGCAGCAGCGCGACGAGACTTTCGTTTGCCGCCGACGTGCCCGCCGCCGCCTGTTTTGCCGCATGCGCGGCCTGATCGACATAGGCGACGTACGCCCGGTTGCGCAGATAGCTCGCGCCCCAGAACGCGAGCACGCACGCGCACACGGCGGCGATCGCCGCATAGGCCGTGAGCCGCAGCACGTGCCGCCGCCGCGCCCATTGCAGGTTCGATCCGGCGAGGCCCTGTTCCGCGAACACGACCTGCGTGAGCAGCCGTTCGATGAAATAGCTGCGCCCGCTCGACGGACGCGGCGGCTGCACGCCGCGCTCGATGCCGAACGCGCGCGCGAGCGAGCCCATCACGCGGTCGATGGGCGTGCCTTCCTGCGTGCCGCTCGTGAAATAGACGCCGCGCGCGAGCGGAAACTCGCCGTGCTTCGACTGAAGGAAGATCGCGCGCAGGGCGTCGGCCAGAACCGGCTTCAGCGCCGCGAACTGCTGCGGAAAGCCCATGATCGCCGCGCGCTGCGCGAGGCCGGTTTCGGCGTTCAGCCGCTCGGGCAGGCGAGCGACGAGGCGCGCTTCGAGCGCGTTGAGTTCGGCGTCGACGTGCGCGGAAAAGCCGGCCACGCCTTCCGGGTGCTTGGCATCGTATGGAAACGTGAAGCCGAAAACCTGCGCGCGCTCGTCCTTCGTCAGGTCCGCGAAGAACTCCGTGAAGCCCGCGAGCAGGTCCGTCTTGGTGACGAGCACGTACACCGGAAAGCGCGTGCCGAGCGCCTGCATCAGCTCGCGCATGCGCGCCCTTAAAGTCGCGGCCATGTCCTCGATGCCCGCGGGCGTCGCGGCGAGCAAATCGGGCACGGCGAGCGTGAGCAGCACGCCGTTGATCGGCTGACGCGGGCGCGTCTTGCGCAAGAGCGCGAGAAAGCCTTGCCACGCCGTCTGATCCGTCTCGCGGTCGCTTTCGTGCGTCGTGTAGCGGCCGGCCGTGTCGATCAGCACCGCGTCGTCGGTGAACCACCAGTCGCAGTTGCGCGTGCCGCCCACGCCGCGAATCTTGTCGGTGCCGAAGCGCTCGGCGAGCGGAAAGCGCAGGCCCGAGTGCAGCAGCGCGGTCGTCTTGCCCGCGCCCGGCGCGCCGATGAACATGTACCACGGCAACTGATACAGATACTGCCGGCCCGAGAGCGTGATCCAGTCGCGCCAGCCCGGCTTGCCGCCCGATGCCGCGACGCGCGCCTCGCGCAGCGCGGCGAGCGCCTCGTCGAAGCGCGCCGCGAGCGTCGCGACTTCTGCTTCGCCCGGCGTCGGCGCGGCGGCGGACGCGCGCGGCGGCTCGGGCCGCGCGGCCAGTCCCGAGACGAGCGCCGCCTGCGTGCGGCGCGCGCGCCATGCCGCCCACGCGTGCCGCAGCACGAGCAGCAACGCCACGCCGCCGATCGCGATGAAGCGCGCCTCGCGCGATTCGAGCGGATAGCTGCCCGCGAACGACACGAGCGGTCCGGCAATCCAGATCGCGCCGCTCACGAGCAGCAGGCCGACCGCGAGCAGCACCAGCGGATGGAAGATGATCGAGAAGAGCTTTTTCATGTCAGGCCCCGGGCTTCGCGAACAGCGTCACCTCGACGCGCCGGTTGCGCGCGCGGCCGGCCGGCGAATCGTTGGGCGCGACGGGATCGGCGTCGCCCTTGCCTTCGGCCTTGAGTCGCGTCGCGGGCACGGTGGACGCGAGCAGGTCGCGGACGTTCGCGGCGCGCTCCTGCGAAAGCTCCCAGTTCGACGGATAGCGCGCCGAGCGGATCGGGCGGTCGTCCGTATGGCCCGTGACGAGCACGTTTCCCGGCACGGCGTTCAGGGCCGCCGCGATGCGTCCGATGAGCGGCCGCACCTGCGCCGACACTTCCGCGCTGCCGGGCTGAAAGACGTTGTCGCCGCGCAGCGTCACCACCGACCGATCGACGCGGTCATCGACGGAAACGAGTCCGTCGCGGATTTCCGGCGCGAGCAGTTCGGCGAGACGCGGCCTGGCGGCCTGCGTGACCACAAGCGGCCGCTGCGCGCCTGCCCGGATCGACGAGATGGTGTCGAACGCGGGATCGGAGAGGCGGCCGAGGCGGAAGCTCATCGTCAGATACGCGGCCGCGAGCACCAGCAGCGCGAACGCGCCGACCACCCACACCGGCAGCACGTCGGTGGCGCGCCGCCGCGCGGTCGGCACGCCTTCCCAGTGCGGCGAGAGCGCGCGCTCCGGCTCCCCGCGCTCCTTGCGAATGAGCTGATAGAGCCGCGCGCGGATCGCATCGAGCGTCTGCTTGCCTTGCGCCGCCACGCGATAGCGTCCCTCGAAGCCGAGCGCGAGGATCATGCTCGCCAGTTCCAGCAAATGCAGATGCTGCGCCGGTTTCTGCGCGAGCCGGCCGAGCAGTTGAAAGACCTTCTCGCCGCCCCACGCCTCGTTATGGAATGTCACGAGCAGGCTCTGGCGCGCCCATACGCCGGCGCCCCACGGCGTGCCCGAGGCGGCTTCGTCGAGCATCGTGCAGACCATGTAGCGCGCCGCCGTCAGTTGCTCGGTCGTGACGCCGTTGGCGCGGGCCTGCGCCTCGAAGCGCCGCACGCCCTCCGCGAGCGAATCGCGCAGCGCGGCGGGATCGGCGCACGCGCTCATCGCGCGAATGCGCGGCGCGAGTTGCAGCAGCGGCGCGCAAGCGGCGACCAGCGGATTGACCGCGCCGCCCTGCGCGAACGCGGCATCGAAGGCATGCGTGCCCATATCGGGCGCGGCGCTCGCCGTGAACGGCCCTTGCGTGCTCCCGCTCGTTCCCGCGCGGCGGCGCGCGCCGGGATTGGGCTTGATCTTCGTCTGGTCGGACTCGAATCCGGCGAAGGGGTCGTCGTCGTTCGTCATGTCGTTCGTCATGTCGCGCGTCATGTCGCTCGATCGCCTCCGTGATCGCGTTGACCTCGGCTCGGTCAGTGGCGGATCGCCCAGAACTCCAGCTCCAGCGCCGGAAACTCGCCCGCGATGTACATCGCCAGATTGCCGGTCTGCTCCAGCTCCTTCCACAGCTCGCCGCCGCGATCCAGTTCGAAGTACGAATAACCGGCGTGAAACGGAATCTGGCGCGGCGCGACCGGCATCGCGCGCAGTCCGATGCCGGGCAGCGCCAGATTCACGAGATCGCGCAGCTTTTCGGCCGGCGCGACCTTGACCTGCGTCGGGAACCGCGTGCGCAGCGCCTCGCCCGGCATCTGCGCGCTGGCGGCGAGCACGAAGCCGGCCGTGCGCACCAGATCGAGGTCGTTGATGACCGCGACGCGCACGCCCGGCTTGCGGCTCTGCAACTCGATGGCGATGGCGTTCGGCTCCGGCACTTGCGCGAGCAGCTGGCGCAGGTCGCGCATGAGCGGCTCGAAGGAACTGGCGAGATCGTCGTGCCGGTACGGCGGATAGGCGAGCACGCGGCGGCGCTCGTCGAACGCGGCGAGATCGCCCGCCATCGCGAGCATCGTCTGATACAACCGCTCGGGATGCAGCAGCGGCACCTGAAGCAGATGCGCGAACTGCGGCTCGAAACGGTTCAGCGTCTGCAAGAGCAGGAAGTCGGCGATTTCGGAGACGCCGCCTCGTCCCGGATTCGCGATATGTCGCGCGAGCCGGTCCGCATGCTGATGCAGCAGCCCCGCGATTTCCTGCGCGTAGCCGAGGAGACGGGCGTCGGCGAGCGCGTGCAGCATCGGCGGGATGTAGCTCGGGTCGAGCATCACGCGGTTGTCCGCGCGCCGCTCCAGCACGCGCGCGACGCCGATGGTCACGAACGCGTCGGTGCGGTCGCGCGCCAGCATGAGCCGCACGTTCGGCGCGCCGACGCGGATCTGCGCCACGCGGTCGGTGCTGGTCGTGACGTCGGCGACGGAGGTGTCGGTCGTGCGGTAGCGCAGCGCGTCGGCGTGGCCGTTCACGAGCGAGGCCGTCCCGTCCGGGTCGAACTCCTTTGCGCCGGCGCGCGCCACCGGCAGCGCGAGCAGCACCGTTTCGTCGCGCGCGCCGGGCGGAATGTCGAGCGGCAGCGGCGCGCTGGCATCGTCGGGAAAGGAGAACGCCGTGCCGTCGGGCAGCACGCCGAACGCGGAGGCGAGCGCGACCTTGCCGAGCCCGAGCGCGACTTCATCGAGCATCATCGACGCCCAGCCCCACGACCACGCTTCGGTCGCGCGCGCGTGCGAGCGAATGAGATGCTCGACGAAGCGGTCGTGCTGCTGAAAGTGCTGAGGTTCGAGGAACAGCCCCTCGGACCAGATCGTGCGTTGATGCCAGGTCATGGTGGCTCGTGTCCGCTTCGCTGGTTTCGATGCCGCGCCGCCGCCGACGTCCGCCCGGAACACCCGGCGGCCGGCGGCCGGCGCAGACGCGACAGCTCTCTTCGGAGAACGATCGAGCGGTGCGGATTTGCAAGTGGCGCGCGGCCAGAATCATTTGCCGGGCTTGGGCGCAGGCGCGCTGGCTTGCTGCGCGGCGACCGAGACATCGGCGCGGTCTACGCGCACGCTGACCACCGTCGTCTGGTTCGGCGGCACGGGAACGGTCGCCCGCCAGCGCGAGTGCTCGATGTCGCGATAGGCCGACATGACCGCCACGAACTTCGTGCCCGGCTGCACCGCCAGTTCGACGCTTTGGCGCTCGCCGGGCTTGAGCAGAAATTCGTTCTTCGCGTTGAGATCGGCGCCGAGCGTCGCCTGATCCTTGCCGTAGAGCGTGAAGAAGTCGGCGCTGTCGAAGGCGGCCGTCGCCTTGAGTTCGTAGACGCGAACCAGCACCGGCGATGGCCGCCCCGTGTGGTCCGGGTTGACCTGGTCGAGGGCATGCACGTCGACGCGCACGACAGTCGGCGGCGGGGGAGCCGGCGGTGGCGACTTGCACGCCGCGACGCCGAGCGCGCACAGCGCGGCAATGCCGAGTAAAAGCATGCCGCGCGTGCTCGCGAGGACGGCGAGGCGCGCGCATCGGTCCCGGCCTTCGTCGCGCGAAATCGGATCGACGTTTCGCATGAGTCGCTCTGTGTGCCTGCAAACACAGCACCAGACGAACCATGCCGCCGCTTTTTTCAAATCGGGCGCGGTGGTTCGTCTAGTCGTGGCATCGCGGCGGCTGCCTGCCGCTTCTCGCCGGTGCCACGTCAGGGTCGCGGAGGAGCGCATTCGTGATAGCGATCGATGAAAACGCGTCGGCTCGTGTCGAGGCCGATGCAGGCGCGCCCGCACGCGGCACGCCACAGCGGGCTTGCGTCGCGCTCGCGTTCTTCGCGGCGCTCGCGCTGGCATCGCTCGCCGCGCACGCGCAACGCGCGCCGGGCGCTCGGGATTCTGGCTGCGCGCCGGATGCGGCGGGCATGCAACTCGCCTTCAACGATTTGCGCGAGCCGGGCGTGCAGATCGCGCAGGGCATCTCGACGCGGACGGACGCGCCGGCTGCGCCGGCGTCGGTCGCCGCGCGCGAACCCGCAAAGAGCGGCGCGGGCGATGCGATCAGTACAGCGAATCAGGCGCCCGACGCGCCGGCCGCCAGCGGCGCGCGCAAGGCGCCGGCGCCGGCCGCCGCGCGCAAAACCACCAAGAACGACGCGGGCGCTACGCTCAGTACAGCGAATCAGGCGCCGGACGCGCCGCTCACGCCCGCCGCCCGCGCCGCCGAAGCCCGCGTGCGCGACGCCGAAACCATCGCCACGCTGTCGCAGGAAGGGCAACTGCTGCTCGCGCGCGATCAGGTGAAACTCGACGGCTATGCGTACTGCAGCATGTCGGTCGCGGCCGCCGAGCGCGGCGATTTCCGCGAGAGCATCGAGGCGGCTTCGCGGGCGCTCGTCGTCGCGCGGCAGACGGACAACGCGAATCTCGCCGCGCTTTCGCGGCGCGACCTCGCTATCGCCTACAGCTACGCCGGCGATCTCGACGATGCCGAGCGCTACGCGAAAGAAGCCATCGCTGCCGGCGCGAAGAATCCCGAACAGGTGCTCGCGCCCGCTCACAAGGTGCTCGGCGACATCGCGGCGCGGCGCGGCGATCCGCAAGCCGCGCTTGTGGAGTATCGCGCGGCGCTTGCGACGGCATCGCCCCGTTATCGGCCGATGGTGCTGCTCTCGATCACCAACGGGCAGATCGCCGCGGGCGATCCGACAGGCGCGCGGGCCACGTTCGAACAGACGGCCGCGGTCAGCGGCACCTTGCTCGGGCCGTTGCGCAAGCGCATCGAAGGCAATCTGCTGCTGGCCGAAAACAAGCCCGAAGCGGCGCTCGCCGCATTTGCCGCGAGCGCGACGAAGACCGGCACCGACGCCAACTACGACAACCTGTGGGCGCACGAAGGCATGGGCCGGGCGTATCTCGCGCTCGGCCAGCGCAAGGCGGCGCGCGCCGCGTGGCTCGCCGCGCTCGACGATTCGGAATCGATCCGCGCCCGCTTTCGCAGCGACGAGTTCAAGACCGGACTCTTTTCCGACACGCAGACGGTGTTCGAGGAAACCATCGCGCTCGTGGTCGACGACGGCGACTATCCGCTCGCGTGGACGCTCTCGGAACGGAGCCGCGGGCGGGCGCTGCTCGATGTCGTTCGCAACCGGCTCGCCAGCCAGGTCGATGAGACCCAGTTGAACGGCCGCACGCTCTCGCTCGACGAGGTGCGCGGCGCGCTGCATCCCGGCGAGGCGATCGTCGAATATCACGGCCTGCCGGATCGGCTGATCGCGTGGGTCGTGCGCGCGGACGGCATACAGGGTTTTACGCTGCCGATCCCGCGCAACGACATGTCGCTCGCCGTCGGCGACTTCCGCAACGCGATCATCCGCGGGCGGCCGCAAGCGATCACCTACGGCACGAAGCTCGACGCGCTGCTGATCCGGCCACTCGGCCTGCGAGGGGACGAGCGGCTCGTCATCGTGCCCAACGGCGCGCTGCACTACATGCCGTTTCAGGCGCTGAAGAACGAGCAGGGCTTTCTGATTCAGCGTCACGCGATGGCGCTCGCGCCGTCGGCGAGCATCGCGGTGCAACTCGTGCGGCGTCAGCAGCGAGTCGCGAGCAACCTCGTCGCGTTCGGCAATCCGCGCATCTCGCCGCAATTCGACCTGCCGGGCGCCGAGGCCGAAGTCCGCGCGATCGGGCCGCTTTTCGCAGAGCGCGACACCTTCCTGCAAAGCGACGTCACGCGCAAGACGTTCAGCGAGAACGCGCCGGGAGGCCGCATCGTCCATGTGGCGACGCACGCTCAGGCCGACACCATCGATCCGCTGCATTCGCGGGTGCTGCTCGCGCCCTCGACACAGCCCGCCGACGGCCCCGATCCGCTGCTCGCCGCCGACATCTACAACCTCAGGTTCGATTCGGTCGCGCTCGTCACGCTGTCCGCGTGCGAGACGGCGCTCGGGCGCATCGAGCGCGGCGACGAGATCATGGGCTTCACGCGCGCGTTCTTCTATGCGGGCGCGTCCGCGCTGCTCGTCTCGATGTGGCCGGTCGCCGACGAATCGACGGCGCTCACGATGAGCACGTTCTACGGCGCCCTCACGAAAGGCGAGCAGGCGATCGACGCGATGCGCGCCGCGCAGCTCGCGGTGCTGGCCGACAGCCGGTTCGCCCATCCGTTCTATTGGGCGCCCTTCGACCTGATGGGCGACTGGCGGCTTTCGGTCGCCCGCTGACCTGCCGTTGGCGGGCAAGACATGCCGGCGCCGCGCGCGGTGCCGGTCCGACAAGGATGCTGTGGTCAACGACGCTATGAAGAACCAACTTCTCGCATCGGGCCGGCGCTACCGGCCGCGCCTGCATTCGCCGCGTGCATGCGCACTCGCACGCGCGGCCGGCGTGAGTCTCGCCTGCGCGGGCGCCGTGTCAGCATGGGCGCAGCAAGTGCCGCTGCCGGGCACGGGACAGGTGCCCAGCGCGGGCACGCTGCTCAACGAGCAGCCGCGTCCGCCGGTGGCCGCTCCCGCGCCCGGCGGCGCGAGCGCGTTGCCCGCGCCGGTCACGGCGCCGCCCGGCGTGCCCGAGGGCAGAAAGTTCACGCTCGCAAGCATCCGGCTGGCGGGCAACGAGACGCTGCCCTCGGATCTGCTGCTTCCGCTCGTGTCCGACAAGATCGGCCAGGAAGTGTCGATCAACGACCTGAACGCGATGGCCGCGCGCATCGCGCAGGCTTACCGCGATCGCGGTTATCCGCTCGCGCAGGTGGTGATTCCGCCGCAGGACGTGACCCATGGCGATGTCACCTTCACCGTGCTCGAAGGCAAGATCGGGCGGGTGCGGCTCAACCTCGCGCCCGGCGCGCCGATCAAGGAATCGCTCGTGCGCGCCCGGCTCGCCGCGATCGAGCCCGGCAAGCCGCTCCGGCAAGGCGAGCTCGAACGCACCATGCTGCTGCTCTCGGACGTGCCCGGCATTCGCGTGAGCTCGGCGCTGGAGTCGGGCAGCGCGCCGGGCACCGTCGATCTGGCGGTGAACGTCGAGGCCGCGCGCCGCTGGGATTTCGCGCTCGCCACGGACAACTACGGCGCCGCGCCCGCCGGACGCTGGCGGCTCGGCGCAGTGGGGCGGCTCGCGTCGCCGTTCGGCATCGGCGACAACCTCGACATCAACCTGCTTGCCGCCGAGCGCGCCGACACGCTGTACGGGCGCATCGGCTACGACGCGCCGGTCAACGCTTACGGCACGCGGGCGGGGATCGCGTATTCGCATCTGTACTACTACCTCGGGCAGAACTTCTCGTCGCTGCACGCGCACGGCGATGCCGATGTCGTTACCGCGTCGGTTTCGCATCCGCTCATCCGCTCGCGCGACCAGAACCTGCTGTTGCGCGGCGCGCTGGAGTATCGGTCGCTCACGGACAAGATCGACACGGTGAGCTTCGACAACCCGCAGAAGCTGTATCTCGCGAGCCTCGGGCTGTCGTACGAGAGCCGCGACAGTTTTCTCGGCGGCGGCTTCAATAGCGCCGACGTTCAGCTTGCATTCGGGCACCTGAACATCGACTCGGCGCTCGCCAGGAGCATCGATCAGGGGCCGGCGGGCCGCAACACGCAGGGCAACAGCCTGCGCCTGACGTTCCAGGCGAACCGCCTCAACGCGATCACCGAAAAGACGAGCGTGTTCGTCGGCATGTCGGGGCAGTGGGCCAATCAGAACCTGGACAGTTCGTCACGCATCACGCTCGGCGGGCCGCGCGCGGTGCGCGCTTATTCGCCGTCGGAGGCGGTCGTCGACGAAGGGCTGATCGCGACGGCTTCGTTGCGCTACGCGGTCCTCCCGAAGCTGACGGTCTCCGCGTTCTTCGATATCGGCGTCGGGCGGTACAACGCCCGCTCGATTCCCGGGCAGGGTGCCAACACCGTGACGCGCAGCGGCGCGGGGCTCGGCGTGTTCTGGAGCGGGCCGTACGGCATCACGGTGGACGGCAGCATCGCGTGGCGCACGACCGGCCCCGACACCACCGGCGACGACAAGGTTCCGCGCGTGTACGTGCAAGTGTCGAAGTCGTTCTAGCGCGGGCCGCATCCGCGCAGTGAAGAAAGGAGTTCCAAATGAGCGACATCACCAGTTTTCGGACCCGCAGGCATCGCCGGGCATGGGAGCGCGCGATCAGGCGTCTCGCGAAGCGCGCCGCGCGGCATGCCGGCATCGAGCTTAAGCCGGCCGCGCTGCTGCCGCTGCTCGCGCTCGTCGTCGCGCCGGGCGCGCTCGCGCTGCCGGCGGGCGGACAGGTCGTCAACGGCAACGTGAGCATCAACACGCCCGCGCCGAACACGATGTCGATCAACCAGGGTTCGCAGAAGGGCATCGTCAACTGGAACTCGTTTTCGATCGGCGCGGGCGAGGCGGTCAACATCTCGCAGCCGTCGGCGCAGGCGGTGCTGCTCAATCGCGTGGTGGGCAGTCAGGCGAGCAGCATCGCCGGACAGATCAATGCCAACGGACAGGTGTTTCTGGTCAACCCGGCGGGCGTGCTGTTCGCGCGCGGCGCGTCGGTGAACGTGGGGTCGCTCGTCGCGTCGACGCTCGGCATCTCGGATGCGGACTTCCTCGCCGGCAAATATCGCTTCATGAGCGCCGCGCCGAACGCGGGCGGGCGAGTCGTCAATCAAGGCGCCATCACGGCGGGCGAGCGCGGCACGGTCGCGTTGCTCGGCGCGCAGGTCGACAACAGCGGCACGGTGAGCGCGAAGCTCGGCACGGTCGCGATCGGCGCGGGCAGCGACATCACGCTCGATTTCGCGGGCGACGGCCTCACGATGATCAAGGTCGACGGCGCGGCGGCGCAGGCGCTCGCGAGCAATTCGGGCGTGCTGGCGGCGGACGGCGGGCAGGTGCTGATGTCGGTGCAGACCGCCGACGCGCTCGCCGGAACCGTGCTCAATCAGACCGGCACGGTGCGGGCGCGGAGCGTGGTGGAGCGCAACGGGCGCATCGTGCTGGATGGCGGCGCGGCGGGCGTCACCTCCGTCGCCGGAAACGTCGATGTGACCGGCGGCGCGGGTCTCGCGGGCGGGCAGGCGGATGTGACCGGCTATCACGTCGCGGTGAACGACGGCGCGCGCATCGACGCGAGCGGCGCGACAGGCGGCGGGCGGGTGCGCGTGGGCGGCGGCGCGGCCGGCCGGGAGACCGACATCCACAATGCCGATGCCGTGTGGATGGGCCCGGCCGCGCAGGCGCGCGCGGATGCGCTGGTGAACGGCGACGGCGGCAACGTCGTGATCTATGGCGCCAACGCGGCGCGCGTGTACGGCACGCTGACGGCGAAGGGCGGCGCGAACTCGGGCAACGGCGGGTTGATCGAGACGTCGGCGCGCTTTTTGGACGTGGCCGGCGCGAACATCGATGCGTCGGCGCTGCACGGGGTGGGCGGGACGTGGGTGCTCGATCCGTTCAATGTGACGATCACGAACAGCACGAGCGTCGACAGCGTCGGCGGGCCGAATTTCGTCGCCTCGACGGACAACACCGTCATCTCGGCGGGCACGATCAACGACCGGCTGAACGCGGGCACCTCGGTCTCGGTCGATACCGGCGCGGGCGGCACGCAGGACGGCGACATCAGTCTGCAAGGCCAGATCAGCAAGACCGGCGGCGCTGCAACGACGCTCACGCTGCAAGCCGCGCGCTCGATCGTCGCCGACCGGACGCTCGACGGCGGCGGCGCGGCGGCGATCGTCGCGTCGCAGTTGACCGGCGCTCCGGCCAGTCCGCTGTCCGTGGTGCTGATCGCAAACACGGCCGGACACACCGACGGCACCGCCGAAATCCGGCTGCGCGGATCGCCCGGAAACGCGCAGTTACCGTTTTTCACCAATGGCGGGGACGTCAGGATCGGCGGGCCTGCGAACGGCGTCGCGCCGCGCGTGGTGATCGACAGCGTGAACATGGATACGCGCACGCGCACCGGCCCGGCGGGAACGATCCCGACTTTCGACGCGAACGCGCCAAGCGGCGCGATCACGATCAACGGCCACGGGCCGGTCGATGTGATCGGCGGCGTCGCGGGCCTGGGCTTCGGCGTCGACGTTCAGAACGGCTCTGTCCTGCAAACGACGACCGGCGCGCTCTCGATAACCGGTGACGGCGTGACGGGCGGCGTGCGCATCGGCGGCGGGGGTGGCGTGGGCTCGAACAGCGTTTCCTCGACTTCGGGCGGGATTACGCTGAACGGCACGTCGTCGGGGGGAACCGGCCTCCGCATCGTCGCCGCGACACTCAGCACGACCGCCGGCGCGACGATCAGCACGACCGCCGGCGCGCTTTCGCTGACCGGCGACGGCGCGCAGGGCGGCGTGGCGGCCGTCGGCGCCAGCCTGAGCACCGTGTCCGGCAATATGTCGCTCAGCGGCACATCTTCAGGCGGAGTCGGCCTCTCGCTGAGCACGAGCGTGTTGCGCTCGGACAGCGGTGCGCTCACGTTGACCGGCGAAGGCGGAGGCGGCGGCGTGTCGTCGGATTTCGGCAGCATCGCGGCGGGCACCGGCAACATCACGGTGGACGGCACTGCGCGCGCGACCGGCTCGGGCTCGCGCGCCGACGGCGTCGCGATCACCGCGACGCCTTTCACGACTTCGGGCGGCATCACCATTCGAGGCCAGGCCGCATTGAACGGCGTGCAAGGCGGCGGCGTGACCATCGCGGCAGCGGGCGAGGGCACGGTCACGCTGACTGCGGGCCTGCCGGGCATCCGGGTCTACGGCAGTGGCAACGGCTACGAAGGCGTGCTGACCACGTCGATTGCATCGGATACCGGACGGAGCGTGTCGTTCGTCGCTTCCGACGAAGCCGGGTCCGGCCCGATCGAGATTCTCGGCGTGACCAACGGCGCACCCGTTACCGCATCCGGTGCCGATACGGGCTTTCATTCCGGCCTGAAGCTCGGCAACGCCAGCGTCGACGGCTCGAACATCACGCTCGCCGGCTCCATTGCGGGCGGCGGCACGGTGGACCAGGCCGGGTTGCAGATCACCGATTCGACCGTGACGGCGTCTCCCGGCAGCACGCTCACGCTGCGCGCGTCGAACACCAGCGCCAACACGTCGTCCGTTGCGCTCGACGCGGGATCGACCTCGCTCGACACGCGCTCGGCTTTGAACGCGTCGGGCGGGGCGCTCGTGCTTGCACCGGGCATCGTCACGCCGGGCACCACGTTCACAGTCGCAGCCGATGATTCCGCGCCGATCAGCATCGGCGTGACCGGCGCGACCGGCCCCGGCTTGGTGCTCGACAGCACCTTCGGGCAACGGTTCACATCGAGCATCGACACGGTCTATATCGGCTCGAACACGCACACCGGCCCGATCACCCTCGGCCCGATGACATGCCTTGCCGCGCCCTGCGCGGGCCTGCCATTCTTCCGTAACCTGAGCGCAGCCAACGGCGGCCCGAACAGCAAGGGCATCGCGCTGACGTCCGACATCTCCACGGTCGGCCAGATCACGCTCGATTCCGCCGGACCCGTGACGCAGGGCGCGGCCAGCCTGTTCGCGGGGAACCTGCTTCTGGCGGGCCCGGGCGCCTTCACGCTGACGAACGCGGCGAACGACTTCGGCGCTGTGTCGCTGGCCGGCATCGGCAACAGCGCGCTCACCGCGCAGTCGCTGCCGATCGGCTCATTCAACGGCCGCGTGTTCGATACCGCGAGCAACGCGCTCGCGACGATCGGCGGCGGAGGCGACGCCACGCTCGCGGGCAATCTGACGCTGACGGCCACGGACGGCAACGTAAGCAGCAGCGTGCCGATCGTCAACACGTCGGGCCACGACATCACGCTCGGCATGCACGCGGCGGGCAGCATCCGCATCGGAGCGGACGTGCGATCCCCGAGCGGCGCGATCAATATCGACGGCGACGCGACGAGCCAGGTCATCGTCGGCGGCGTCGCGAATCAAAGCGGCAATCCGCGCATCGCAGTCTCGACCAACGGCGGCCGCGTGAACTTGAGCGCGGCGGGGCGCGACGTGTTCGGCTCGTCGGAATCGACCGGCGTGACCGGCCCGGCGATCTCGATCGACGCCGCCGACATCGATACGCGCGGGCGCGCGCCGAACGGCGCGTTGTCGGGCACGGACGGCGCCGTCACGCTTCAGGGGCTCACGCCCGCCACGACGAGCTTCGCGGAGACGGGCACGGGAACGCCCGTCGCCATCGAGGTGAACAGCGCAACGATTTCCACCGGAAGCGGCGCCATTACGCTCGTCGGGCAGAGCCTGAATCCGGTGGCGAATCCGGGCAACGGCGTCATCCTGCGCGGCACGCCGGCGAACCCGACGCAACTCACGACCACCACCGGACCCGTGCGCATTCACGGCACAGGCAGCGGCTTCGGCGCATACGGCGTGGCGCTCGTCGACGGCTCGCAGATCAGCACTTCAGGCGGCCCGATCGAATTGCTCGGCGCCATCGCCGGCACGGGAACAGGCGCGCCTTCGCCGACCTACGGTTTGTTGCTCTTGAGCGGCTCCATCAACGCGAGCGCCCCGGGCGGCGCCATATCGCTTGCCGGCTCGACCACCACCGCCGATGCCGGCATCGCCTACGGCGCCGTGCCGCCCGCGAACTCGGAGTTTGCCGCCGGGCCGCTTACGGTCAGTACGGGCGCAGGCGGCTTCATCAAGATGAATGCGTCGAACAACGGCACCGCCACGAGCCTGCTCGGGCGCACCACACCGAATTCGATCTCGCCGAACGGCGGTTCGCTCTACGTTTTCCCCGGATCAGTCGATCCGACGACTTTCGCCGTCACCGCACAGAATTCCGTGCCCATCACGCTGTTCGGCACGAGCGCGACGCCGGGCCTCTCCATCGACAGCGAAACGTACGCGACCTTCGCGACGAACCTGCATACGCTCGTGCTCGGCTCATCGACGCAGACCGGCAAGATCACCGTCGACGGTCCGTGCGCGGGCGGCGCGAACTGCGCGTCGCGGCCGAGTGTGTCGACCAGTCTCACGCTGGAGAACACCGGCGCGGGCAGTCAGGGCATCGACCTGCCCTCGGGCATCGCGATGCCGGCCAACGCCACGCTCGCGCTCGACTCCGCCGGGACCGTGACCGACCCCGGCGGCATCCAGGCGGGCGCGCTGCTGTTGGCCGGCGGCGGCGACTTCGCCCTGACCGATCCGAAGAACGACGTGACGACGCTCGCCATCGCCGGGGCGCGCAACGTGAACTTTGCCAACGCGCATGGCTTCACCATCGGCCCTGTCTCTGCGACCGCCTACGATGCGTCGAGCGGAGCAGGCGCCGCCATCGACGGCTCGCAGTCGACCCTGAGCGGCAGGCTGGTCGCCGTCGCGCTGACCGGCGGCGTCACGCTGGGCGCGGCAGGCACGCCGACCAGCGTGAGCGCGGGCGGCAGCATCGATCTCGCGATGGACAACGGCGTGTTCACCAACGCCGGCGGCGGCAGGCTGAACACGAACGATGTCTGGCGCGTATGGGCATCGACGTGGCAGGGCGAGAACCGCAACGGCATCGATCCGGGCAACAAATGGCCGAACTTCTATGGCTGCGCCTTTGGCGGCCTCTGTAGCTGGAACGGCCAGTCGTCGATGCAGACGGTGTCGGGCAACGGCAATCACTTCGTCTACGCGCAGCAGCCGACGCTCACGGTGACGCTGGGCAAGCACAAGCGTCCTGTCGGGACTGCCAACGGGCCGCTCGACCCCACGGTGACCGGCCTGCAAAACGGCGATCAGCGCGGCAACGTGCTCGCCGGGACGGTCAGCACGCCGGCCCGCCCGGACTCGCCGCCCGGAACCTATCCGCTCACGGGCAGCTTCACGTCGTCGGTGGGTTATCGAGTCGAGGTGATTCCGGGAACGATCACGGTCACGCCGCAGGACCTCACGTCGGTGCAGGGCGCCGTCTTCAACCGCAGCGGCCTGCAGCCGCTCTTTACCGCGCAGGAAGACAGCTTCGTGTACGAAAGCAATCTCGGCGGCATCAATGTCTGCGTGGGCACGAACGAGCCGATACTCGCGCTGCAACAGTCCGAAGGCCCGGCCGACCAGCTCGCGTCCGAGTGGAAACGCGTGCGCTCGCGGCCGAACCTGAACAACTGTCTCGTAGTGAACGGCCAGCATGGCTGCGGCGAGTTCTAAGGAGGCCAAATGATCGACGTCGAACCGCTGCTGGAGCCGACTCGTACGATGCCGCCCGCCGGCGTCGATCTCGAATACGACCCGGCGTTCCTCGCATTCGAGGCGCTCTCGCGCGGCAATCCCGAGCGCCAGTTCGATTCGCTCTCCGAGCCGACGGCGTGGCCCGACGTGCTCGAAGAAGCGCAGGCGCTGCTCGCGACCTCGAAAGACCTGCGCATCGCGGTGGTCTACACGCGCGCGGCGGCGCGGGTCCACGGCCTCGCCGGGTTTCATGCGGGCGTGCGTCTGCTCACCGGCCTGTTCGAGCGCTACTGGGACACGCTCTACCCGCCGCTCGACGCCGACGACGACAACGACAACGGCAACGACAACGATGCCGCGCTGCGCGTCAACGCGCTGGCCCCGCTCGCCGATGCCTACACGCCGTTCGCCGAGGCCGACACGCTGTTGCACGACCTGCGCGAATCGGAAGTGTGTCGCGCGCGCGGCGAACGTCTCACGGTGCGCGACATGCTGATCGCGCAGGGCAGGCTGACGGCAGCCGAGGGCGAGAGCCCCGCGACGCCCGCGCGCGTCGAAGGCATGCTCGCCGATGCGCTCGCCGAGAACCCCGATCTTCTCGCGGAAGGCCTCGATCTTCCGCGCGCCGTGCAGGCGCTCGGCGAGGCGATGATCGCGAGGCTCGGCGCAGAGCGGGCGCCGCTCATCGACAAGCTGATGGAAACCGCGCGCTTCGTGGCGGCGCAATTCCGCGCGGCGATGCCGTCCGCGCCGGTGGCGCAGGCATCGGCGGAGCAGGCTGCGCAGGCGCGCGCGGGCGCGTCCGTCGCGCAGCGCGTGGCCGCGCGCCCCGGCGAGATCGCGACGCGCGAGGACGCCATCGCCTTGCTCGACGCCGTCTGCGCGTTCCTCGAACGCACCGAGCCGGCTCATCCCGCGCCGCTCCTGATACGCCGCGCCCGCGGGCTGCTGGGCAAGGACTTCCTGGCGGTGATGCAGGACCTCGCGCCCGACAGCCTCGCGCAGATTCATCTGATCGCCGGAACGAAGCCGCAGTGAGGCGTTGAAAACGCTGTCGCGTCGTTCGTCTTTGAAGCGTCAGGCCAGGGAGGGCGCGATGAGCGGACGAGATCTTCTGCAACCGGCGGCGACGCCGGTCATCGATGGCGTGCGCATCGGCGAATTGATCGGATTCACGGGCGATGGCGCGCGTCCGCTCGTCGTCTACGTGGGGCAGCCGGGCGGGGCGGCGTTGCCTGCGAGGACGATTCCGGATGTGCGCGGCGCGCATATCGGCTGTGAAGTGCTGCTGATGTTCGATAGCGGCGATCCTGCGCGGCCGGTCATCATCGGCTGTCTGCGCGAAGACCGCGCCTGGCCGCTCGACGAAGCGCCGGCACAGGTCGAAGCCGATGCGGATGGCGAGCGGCTCGTCGTCACGGCGAAGGAGGAAATCGTGCTGCGCTGCGGGCAGGCGAGCATCACGCTGACGAAGGCGGGCAAGGTGCTGATACGCGGAACGTACGTGTCGAGCCGGTCATCGGGCGTGAACCGCATCAAGGGCGGATCGGTGCAACTCAACTAACGGTCACCGAGACATGCAACTGATCAACGCTACGCGCATGACCGCAGGCTACACGATGGGCACCGAGCCGAGCGGCCGAGAATCGCTCGTGGTCGTCGTCAAGGGCACGTTTCGTTTGCCCGCGACGGGCGGCACGGCGCAACTCGCCGATGAGCAACTGCCGCTCGTCATGGCCGACACGTTCACGGGCCAGCCCGGCTTTTCCGCGCCGTACCACGAGGTGGACTACGCGCCGCACAAGCCGCGCTGCGACGTGCTGCTGCTCGGAAGCGCGCACGCGCCGGGCGGCGCGCCGGCGACGCGCGTGCCGGTCGGGCTGCGCGTCGGAAGCATGACGAAGCAGTTCGCGGTCGTCGGCGATCGCGTGTGGCAGGCGGGCGCGACGCGCATCGAGCCGAGCGCACCGGTGCCGTTCGTGACGAAGCCGATTACCTACGATGTCGCGTTCGGCGGCGTTGATCAGGAGCACGACGATCCGATGCAGCATGCGGCGTTCATGGCGAATCCGGTCGGGCGCGGGTTTCGGCGGCATCTGCGGCGGGAGTGGGTCGATGGGCGTTTGCTGCCGAATACCGAGGAGCTGGATCGACCGGTCACGCGTCCGGACGAGACGTATCGGCCGATGTCGTTCGGCGTGCTCGGGCGCGGGTGGGCGCCGCGACTGTCGTACGCGGGCACCTATGACGACGAGTGGCTCGACAAGCACTTTCCGTTTTTGCCGCCGGATTTCGATGAGCGGTATTACCAGGCGGCGCCTGAGGATCAGCAACTGGCGATGCCGGTGGGCGGCGCGGAGGTCACGCTGATCAACCTGACGCCGGACGGGAAGCGCAGTTTCGTGCTGCCGGATTTCGAAGCGCCGGTGCTCGTGGTGCCGAAGCACGGAGAGCCGGAGGATTACCGGGCGGGCGTGGATACGATCGTGTTCGAGCCGGATCAGGAGAGATTCACGATGAGCTGGCGGGTGAGGCGACCGCTCCGGAAGAACATGTTCGAGATCGCGCGGGTGCTGGTGGGGCGGAAGGGAAGGGAGTGGTGGCAGCAACGCGAGGCGGTGGCGTTCCCGATTCCGGTTGTCATGGTGCCGATGAACGGGAGATGAGCGAGCCATGAACGATCGGTCCATCGCGATTCTCAGCACCGGGCTCGTGACGAGCGTGGGCTTGTCGGCGCCGGCGTCGTGCGCGGCGATACGCGCGAAGATCAGTAGTCCGACGGAGACCCGGTTCATCGATTCGAACGGCGAGTGGATCATGGCGCATCAGGTGCAACTGGACAAGCCGTGGAGAGGACGCGCGAAGCTCGCGAAGATGGCGGCGATGGCGATCGAGGAATGTCTCGAGGGGGTCGAGCGGAGCGAGTGGAGCAGGATTCCGCTGCTCTTGTGTGTCGCGGAGAAGGACAGGCCGGGGAGGATGGAGGGGCTGGATGATCGGTTGTTGGGGGAGGTGGAAGAAGCGCTGGAAGTGCGGTTGGGCGCGGGGTCGGCCGTGATCGCGTGGGGGCGAGTCAGCGTGTTGGTCGCGCACGTTGCAGGTCAAAAGATCGTTTCTGATAATCGGTCTCCATCCGTGCTGATCGTTGCGACCGACAGCCTTTCGAACTGGTCAACGCTCAGCGCCTATGTCGAAGATGACAGGCTGCTGACGTCGCAGCAATCAAATGGCTTCTTGCCCGGCGAGGCTAGCGGCGCGCTCCTTATCGGACAGTCGAACGAGTCCGCGAGCATCGTTTGCGAGGCTGTTGACTTCGGCGCGGAGCCAGCGAATGTGCATGCCGAGTTGCCGTTGCGGGCACAAGGACTAACGACCGCGATCAAACGAGCTCTCGCCAAGAGCGGTCGCGGGATGCAAGATATTTCCTTCGGCATGGCCGACGCTTCGGGTGAGTCATATTACTTCAAGGAGGCCGCCCTTGCCCTGACTCGCACGCTTAGGCAACGCAGAGAATCGTTCGACATCTGGCACCCGGCGGAGTGTGTCGGTGAGACCGGCGCTGCCATTGGTGCCGTCGTGATCGCAGTCGCCTTCGCCGCCACCGAAAAAAGCTACGCGCCGGGTGATGTGGTTCTCGCTCACCTGAGCAACGACGCAGGTCAGCGTGCTGCGACGGTCTTGTATCGCCAAGGAAGACGCCAGTGAGTAACGGAGTCTACGCAAACTCGAATGAGGTATCTTGCAAAGCGGGTTCCGGAAAGTCCATCTGCGCCGCTCCCGATGTGTGCTTCACCCCTCCGCAAACGCCCGCAACGCCACCGGGCGTTCCGGTTCCCTACCCGAACAGCGGTTCATCGTCTGACTGTTCGGATGGCACCCGCAGCGTCGCCATCTCGCAGGAGGAGGTGATGTTGCGCGACAAGTCCTTCTTCAGGAAAAGCAGCGGCGATGAGGCCGGAAACGCCCCGAAAAAGAATGTTATTACCTCGACGAACCGGGGCGAGATCTACTTCTGTGCGTGGTCCATGGATGTAAAGTTCGAGGGCGAGAATGCCGTTCGACATCTCGACCTGACCACGAACAATCACGCGTCGGCTCCCGGAGCAACACCGCCTCACCCGGAGAGCGAGGCTGCTAGCTCGGGCGTCGTCGTCATTCACTGCGACAAGACTTGGTCCGATTGCCAGAAAAAGCAGGCACGGGCTAAGGTCGATGCAATGAACAAAATGTGCCCATTGACGCGCCGTCCGGGCGTGTCGAAACCAGACGGCCTTGCATCTAGCTGGCGTGAACTTGGAAACGCAGGAGCCAAAGCATTCAAGGACCTGGTGAAAGCAAGAGTTGATGGGAAAACCATTAAGCGAGATTGGCTTCCAGCGAAGTCCGTCCCTAAGGGTAATGCGTCCGACCTGATGCATCCATGCATGGAGAAGCAACTCGCCGAGAAGCCCGATATTGTTAAGGACTGGAGCGCAGATCACGTGCAGGACCTGCAGTTCGGAGGAGCCTGGCACGGGCCGCTAAAAATGTTGGACAAGAACGTGAATGAGTCCCTCGGCAGGCAGATGAGCAACGGACCAAGCGTGGTGACCCGGTTCGACTTGCAAGGGTGCGATTGAGGACGTTGTTGAGTGAGCTTGGCGGAGCGCTCCCATGCGAGAACTGATAGCTACGCTTGTGGCCCAGCAGGGTCGGATCTTCGAGATGTTGCAGTTCGACGAACGACCACGGCTTCGCCGCCCGGTCCACCCGACGCGCTTGTCGAAACTCGAAGCGTGGTTTGCTAGTCTCGACTGCGAATTGCCACAGTCCTACCGAGCGTTCCTCAGCGAGTGCGATGGAATCGAAAACTTCTGTTTGTCGTACCACTTGTTCGGTTCGCCCGAGCTTCTGGCGCCGGACTACCCAGAGACTTGCAGACGGGCCGCAAGAGCGTTTCCGCGCGACGATGCGGGCGCAAATAACGCACTCGTTCTAATAGGCAGCGACCCGGAAACAACGAACCGACTGTTTTTCGATACCCAGCATGAACTTCTGCTACCGAACGAACTGGTTGTATTCGACGGACAACCTGGACAGTGGGAATTCCATACGTCTTTTGAGTCGTTCCTCGAGTTCCGAGTAACAGTCAACGAAATCACCATCGCGCGCATCGCCCATTTGCGGGACGGGACGCAGAGCGAATAAGAGAGGCTATCACCGTTGAAGTCCGCAGGCAGTCTCCTCCCCATCCTCACCCAACACCTCGAAGACGCCGCCTGCCTTCGCACCACGCGCTCGTACCTCGTCCGCGCGCCTCACGTGAAGCTCAAGCACCTTGCCCGTCTCGACGAGCGCATTGCCGCGCATCTCGACGGCATCGCGGTAGCGGGTCGCGTCGGCGCGCAGATGAGCATGCAGGCGCTCGACCGCACCGGCAAGGGCGAGCTCTTCACCGCTGCGGTCGGCTGCATCGAGGCGCACTCGGAGCCGGGCCTCATGCAACTGATCGCGCTCGGACAGGCGGTTCCCGCAGCGCGCCGGGGCCTGCATTCCGCTTTCGGCTGGGTTTCCGCGAACCGCCTTCAGGACACCGCCGCCATGTTGCTCGGCCACACGGATCCCGCCGCGCAACTCGCCGGTCTCGCAGCCTGCGCCCAGCATCGCGTCGACCCGAAGCGCTTCCTCGATACGGCCATCGATTCCCCCGACCCCGCCGTCCGCGCCCGCGCCCTGCAATGCGCCGGCGAAATCGGCCGCGTCGATCTGCTCGCATCTTGCCTCGCGCACATCGAAGACGAAGACGCCGCCTGTCGCTTTCATGCCGCACAAGCCGCGCTGCTGTTAGGCGATCGAACCGCCTCGCTGAATGCGCTCGCGGAACTCGCCCTTAGCGATACCGATATCGATGCCGATGCCGCCGCGCTAACCGCAAGCGCGCTGCCGCCGGCCGAAGCCCGGGGCCTGCTCGAAGTCATCGCCGCGCGGCCGAAAAGCAGACGCCTGCTGATTCGCACGATCGCTCACGCGGGCGATCCGCGCTACATCCCCTGGCTCATCAGCCAGATGTCCGACGATACAACCGCCCGCATCGCCGGCGAGAGCTTCAGCTTTATCACGGGCGCCGATCTCGCGTGGCTCGATCTCGACCGCAAGCCGCCGGAGCACCCGCCCGCCGGCCCGACCGACGACCCGGACGATGACGACGTCGCCATGGACGAAGACGACGGCGCCCCGTGGCCCGATGCGGAAAAGATCGCGCGCTGGTGGCATGAGAACGGCACGCGGTTTCGCTCCGGCGAACGCTACCTGTGCGGCGCGCCGCCGTCGAAGCAGCATTGCATCGGCATACTGAAGGACGGCTATCAGCGTCAGCGCATGGCCGCGGCGCGTCATCTGTGTCTGCTCGATCCGGGCGCGGCGCTCTTCAACTGCGCCGCGCCGTCATGGCGACAGCAACGCCATCTCGCGATGCTTTGAATCTGCGCGCGCTGGATCGTCTTCATAACGTGATCTCATGCTCACGCGAAGGAGGCGTCATGGCAACCAGCAGTCAGAAGTTCATCGGCCGCAATCGCGCGCCGCGCGTGCAGATCGAATACGACGTCGAAACCTACGGCAGCGAAAAGAAAATCCAGCTTCCGTTCGTGATGGGCGTCATGGCCGATCTTTCCGGCAAGCCCGCCGAACCGCTGCCGCCCGCCGATCAACGCAAGTTCCAGGAGATCGACATCGACAACTTCGACAGCCGCATGAAGGCGATGCATCCGCGCGTCGCGTTTCAGGTGCCCAACAAGCTGACGGGCGAAGGCAACTTGAGCGTCGACATCACGTTCGACAACATGGGCGATTTCTCGCCCGCCGCCGTCGCGCGCAAGGTCGATGCCCTCGCCAGGCTGCTCGAGGCGCGCACGCAGCTCGCCAACCTCGTCATCTTCATGGACGGCAAGACGGGCGCCGAGGAACTGATCGCCCGCGTGCTCGACGATCCCACGCTGCTCAAGACGCTCGCCACCGCGTCAACCGAACAGCCCGCGCCCGCCGCTGAATAAACGCCGAACGAGCGACGCGCGAGCAAAAGCGAATGAGCCCTGAAAGGAAACGACCATGTCCGATATTCCTCAATCGTCCGAAGCGAAGCCCGAGATGCAGGGCGCGATCTTCGAAGGCAGCGATCTCGCGTCGCTGCTGAACAAGGAGTTCCGCCCGAAAAGCGACGAAGCCAAGACGGCGGTGCAGACGGCGGTGCAGACGCTCGCCCAGCAGGCGCTCTCGCAGACGAAGATCATCTCCGGCGACGCCATCCGCTCGATTCAGGCGATGATCGCCGAGATCGACGCGAAGCTCACCGAGCAGGTGAACGAGATCATGCATCACCCGGACTTCCAGAAGCTGGAGGGCTCGTGGCGCGGATTGCACTATCTCATCAACAACACCGAAACCGACGAGATGCTCAAGATTCGCGTGATGAACGTCTCGAAGAAGGAACTCGGCAAGACGCTCAAGCGCTTCAAGGGCGTCGCGTGGGACCAGAGTCCACTATTCAAGCAGATCTACGAGCACGAATATGGGCAGCTTGGCGGCGAGCCCTTCGGTTGTCTGATCGGTGATTACTATTTCAACCAGACGCCGCCCGATGTCGAGTTGCTCGGCGAGATGTCGAAGATCGCGGCGGCTGCGCATGCGCCGTTCATCGCCGCCGCCGACCCGAGCCTTCTGCAGATGGACTCGTGGCAGGAACTCGCCAATCCGCGCGATCTCACCAAGATCTTCGGCACGCCCGAATACGCGAGCTGGCGCTCGCTGCGTGAATCGGAGGATGCGCGCTATCTGGCTCTCGCGATGCCGCGCTTTCTCGCGCGCGTGCCGTACGGCGCGCGCACGGAACCGGTCGACGAGTTCGACTTCGAGGAAGACACCGGCTCGGCCGATCATTCCAAGTACACGTGGGCCAATTCCGCGTACGCGATGGCCGTGAACATCAACCGCTCGTTCAAGCTGTATAGCTGGTGCTCGCGCATTCGCGGCGTGGAGTCGGGCGGCGCGGTCGAAGGCTTGCCCGTGCACAGCTTCCCGACCGACGACGGCGGCGTCGACATGAAGTGCCCGACGGAGATCGCGATCTCCGACCGCCGCGAGGCCGAACTGGCGAAGAACGGCTTCATGCCGCTGATTCATCGCAAGAACTCGGATTTCGCGGCGTTCATCGGCGCGCAGTCGTTGCAAAAGCCCTTCGAATACGAAGACCCCGACGCCACGGCCAATGCCGCGCTCGCCGCGCGCCTGCCGTATCTGTTCGCGTGCAACCGCTTCGCGCATTATCTGAAGTGCATCGTGCGCGACAAGGTAGGCAGCTTCAAGGAACGCTCCGACATGGAGACGTGGCTCAACAAGTGGATCACGCAATATGTGGACGGTGATCCGGCCAATTCATCCGAGTACACGAAAGCGCAGAAGCCGCTCGCGGCCGCCGAGGTGAAGGTGCAGGAAGTGCCGGGCGCGCCGGGCTACTACACGTCGACGTTCTATCTGCGTCCGCATTATCAATTGGAAGGCCTGACCGTCTCGCTGCGGCTCGTGTCGAGATTGCCGTCGGCGAAACAGGCGGCGTGAGCGTGTAGGCGTTTGCGCGCGATTCGCTCGCGCGACGGATGCCCGCATCAGGGCGCGGGCATCCGCAACACCGTCGCCTGCGAGGCGTCCCCGATCCATACCGCGCTCGCCGTGAAGTTGTCCTGATTCGGCCGCGCCGCCTCCCGCAAGTGCGCCACCATCAGATCGAGCCATGCGGCGGGCGTCGGCGCGTGGCCGATCGCCTCGATCATCGCGCATTCGTCGAGATGCTCCCAGAAGCCGTCGGTGCAGAGCAGAAACGCATCGCCGTCGGCGATCGGGAACGGCTCCGTGGACGCCGCGATCGCCAGATCCTCCGCCGTGCCGAGCGCCGAGAAGAGGATGTTGCGGCGCGGATAGCTGCGCACGTCGCGTGCTTCGAGCAGGTTCGCGTCGATCATGCTTTGCACGAGGCTGTGATCCTGCGTCTGCACGACCGTCGCGCCGCGCCGGAAACAGTAAAGGCGCGTGTCGCCGCAATGCGCCCATGCCGCGAGCCCCGTCGCTTCGTCGATGCCGAGCACCACGGCCGTCGAACGCATCTGCGCGAGTTCGCGGTCGTGCTCCTGCGCATCGATGATGGCGTCGTTCGCGCGCAGAAGCACGCGCAGCAGGTTCGGCCCGGTCAGCGCGACACCCGCTTGCGCCACCCGCGACAACTCCGCGAGCACGGTATCGACCGCGATGCGCGATGCGATATCGCCGCCGCCATGCCCGCCCGCGCCGTCCGCCACCACGCTCGCGAAAAGCGAGGCCTGCCGCCATTCGCCGAGCGCATCCTCGTTGCGCGAGCGGCCGCCGACCTCACTCACGCTTGCGGTTTGCAGTTGCATGTCGTGTCTCCGGCGCGGCTCAGGTGCGACGGCTGCGCTTCAGTGCGTCGACCTGCGCTTCGTAGGCGGCGACGAACGCGCGGCCGAACAGCATGTGGAAGTCATCCGCCGCCTCGCTGGATAGCTGGCCGTAGATCTCATTGAAGAGGTCCCAGCAGCGCGCGCGGCGGTTTGCCGCGATGAGGCCGTCGAGCATGGAGCGCCCGGACAGCCGCGCCTCGATGCGGCGTGGCTCGAAGCGCTCGAACACGCCGTCGAGCGCCGCGCGCATGCCCGCGACCATGCCGACCTGATGCGCCCGCAGGTCGGCGTAGGCGTCGGCGAGGGCGGCGGCCGGCGGCATGAAGCCGCGCACCGGCGGGCTCAGCAGATGCGCGAGCGCCGCGTCCGCGTTCGGCGAGAACTTCAGCGGATTGTTGTCCGCCGCCGCGATGATGGTCGCGTCCGTGCGCATCTCGCGCTTGAACGCGGCGCGCGCGGCGAGCAGATCGAGCGTGCCTTGCGTGGCTTCGCGCAGCAGTTCGCCGAGAAGCTGCATCAGCGCGGGCGTGAGCGCGTCGAGCCGCACCCCGGGCGCGGCGAGTCCGCGCAGGAAGGCGTCGATCAGCGCGCGGTCGTCGTTCGCGGGCGCGGACGGCGCGGGCTTCGCTGCTGGCTTGGTCGCGGGCGAGGGCGAAGGCGTCGGCGCGGCGCGCGGCTTCGGCGGCGTGAAGGCGCTGTGCAGCTCCGATCCGGCGTCGGACAGCGTGGCGGGCGGCGCGGCGGACCGCGCGTTGCCGGTCAGGCTCGCGAACGGATCGGCGTCTTGCGCGGTGTTGGGCTGCGTGAGGGGATCGATAAGAGGATCAATGAGCGGATCAATGAGCGGACCCATCGGCTGATTTATCGAAGGTCCAATGCCCGGCGCGAGATCGAACAGCTCGTCGATGGAAGGCTTCGCGGCCGGATCGTCGAAGCCGAAGTCGAAGTCGTCGCGCGGCGCGGCAGCGGGCGCGGACGCCGGCGGCCGAGCGCCGAGAAGGTCGTCGAATTGCGCGTCGGAATCGGACGCCTGCGGCGCGGGTGCTTCGAAGAGGCCGGCGAACGGATCGTCGGGCGCCGAGATGAACGTGCGGTCCGGCGTCACGGTGTCGTCCTCGGCGGATGGTTCGCCAGATACTTCGGCTCGCAGCTGATACCCGCCGATCTGCACCTCGTCGCCGTTTCCGAGCGGCACTTCCTGGCCCGGATCGAGCGGCGCGCCGTTGACGAGCGCGGGATTGCTGCCGCGGTCGATCAGCCAGTACCTGCCGTCGCGCCAGACGATCTGCGCATGCAGGCGCGACACGGTGCGCTCGGCATCGTCCAGCACGAGCCGGTTCGTGACCGCGCGCCCGATGGTGCCGCCCTCGGCGTCGAAGTTCGCCGCGAGCGGCGCGCGCGGCGGCTCTCCGTTGTGACATGTCACCGTGAGTTTCAGCATCGGCTGCGGCTCCGCTCTCGCGCGTGCGTTCAGTCGAACGCGTAGATGAAGTCGTCCGCGCTCGCCGACAGACGAATACGCCCGAGCGCGCCGCCTTCGGTAAGCCGCGTCAGATACTCCGTGGAAATGCGCGGCAGCACGGTGTTGGTCAGCAGCGCATCGATCACGCGCCCGCCCGACTCCGCCTCCGTGCAGCGCGACACGATCAGCCGCACGGCGTCGTCGTCGTAATCGAACGGAATGCCGTGATTGTCCGCGACGCGCCTACGAATGCGCTCCAGCTGCAGGCGCACGATGTCGGCCATCATCGCGTCGGAGAGCGGGTAGTACGGCACCGTGACGAGCCGTCCGAGCAGCGCGGCGGGAAAGACGTCGAGCAACGGTCCGCGCAACGCGGCCGTGAGCGCTTCGGGCGAGGGCGCCGCCGCAGAGTCGCGGCACATCGACATGATGACATCCGAGCCGACGTTCGAAGTCAGCAGAATGATCGTGTTCTTGAAGTCGATGTAGCGTCCCTCGCCGTCCTCCATCCAGCCCTTGTCGAACACCTGAAAGAAGATCTCGTGCACGTCGGGATGCGCCTTCTCCACTTCGTCGAGCAGCACGACGCTGTACGGCCGGCGGCGCACCGCCTCCGTGAGGATGCCGCCCTCGCCGTAGCCCACATAGCCGGGCGGCGCGCCCTTGAGCGTGGAGACGGTATGCGCTTCCTGGAATTCGCTCATGTTGATGGTGATGACGTTCTGCTCGCCGCCATACAGCGTTTCCGCGAGCGCGAGTGCGGTCTCCGTCTTGCCGACGCCCGAGGTGCCCGCGAGCAGGAACACGCCGATCGGCTTGTCCGGATTGTCGAGGCGCGCGCGCGACGTTTGAATGCGCTTGGCGATCATGTCGAGCGCATGGCGCTGGCCGATCACGCGGCGCTCCAGCGAGTCGGCGAGCCCGAGCACGGCGGCCAGTTCGTTTCTCATCATCTTGCCGACGGGAATGCCGGTCCAGTCCGCGACCACGCCCGCGACCACGCCCGCATCGACGCTCGGCAGAATGAGCGGCGCGTCGCCTTGCAGTTCGGCGAGACGCGCGTTGAGCTGCGAAAGACGCGCGAGCCGATCGTTGCGTGTCGACAGCGGCGTATCGACGGCTTCGCCTTCTTCGCGCAACGACGCGCGCAGCGCGAGCAGTTCATCGACGATGCGCTTCTCTTCGTTCCAGCGCGCCTCCAGTCCGCCGAGCGCATCGCGTTCGCGGGCGAGCGCCGCCTCGACATCCGCCGCGCGCGTGCCGACATCCACGCCGACAGTCGCCTCGCGCGCGATGATCTGCGCCTCCACTTCGAGCGATTCGATGCGGCGGCGGCAATCGTCCACTTGCGGCGGCGTCGCGTGCTGGCTGACCGCGACGCGCGCGCACGCGGTGTCGAGCAGCGACACGGCCTTGTCGGGCAACTGGCGGGCCGGAATATAGCGATGCGACAGCCGCACGGCCGCCTCGATGGCTTCGTCGAGCAACTGCACGCGATGATGCCCTTCGAGCACGGCCGCCACGCCGCGCAGCATGCGCACGGCTTTGTGCTCGTCGGGTTCGAGCACCTGCACGACCTGAAAGCGCCGCGTGAGCGCCGGATCTTTCTCGATGTGCTTCTTGTACTCCGCCCACGTCGTCGCGCCGATGGTGCGCAAGTCGCCGCGCGCGAGCGCCGGTTTGAGCAGATTGGCCGCGTCGCCAGTGCCGGCCGCGCCGCCCGCACCGACGATCGTATGCACTTCGTCGATGAAGAGAATCACCGGCTTCGGACTCGCCTGTACGTCCTCGACGACCTGGCGCAGCCGCTGCTCGAACTCGCCCCTCATGCTCGCGCCCGCCTGCAAGAGACCGAGATCGAGCGACCAGAGCGCGACCTCGCGCAAGGGCGGCGGCACGTCGCCGCGCGCGAGGCGTTGCGCGAAGCCTTCCACTACGGCGGTCTTGCCCACGCCGGCCTCGCCCGTGAGAAGCGGATTGTTCTGCCGCCGTCGCATCAGGATATCGACGAGCTGGCGGATCTCCTCGTCGCGGCCGGTGACCGGATCGAGCTCGCCCTGACGCGCCTTCGCGGTGAGATCGGTGGCGTACTTGTGCAAGGCTTCCTGACGGCCCATGCTCGCGGGCGCGGTCTCGTCGCCGGCTGCGGGCGCCTGCGCATGCGGCTCGTCTTCCGCTTCCTCGACCGAATCCGCGACGATGCGCGCGAAGTTGTCCGACAGATCTTCCGGCTTGATGCGCTCGAACTGCCGGGAGATGCCGATGAGCACATTGCGCAGCCGCTGTGTCTTGAGCATGCCGACGAGCAGATGGCCGGTGCGCACTTTCGTCGCGCCGTAGAGCAGCGTGCCGTACACCCAGCCGCGCTCGATCGCGTCGGTGATGTGCTCGGAGAGATCGGAGATCGCGGTGGCGCCGCGCGGCAGGCGATCGAGCGACGCGGTGAGATCGCGCGCGAGCGTGGCCGCGTCCACGCCGTAATGCGCGACGATGCGTTCCATGTCCGACCGCGGCGTTTCCAGTATCTGCATGAGCCAGTGCGAAAGCTCGACATACGGGTTGCCGCGCATCTTGCAGTAGACCGTCGCGCTTTCCACGGTCTTGTAGCCGAGCCTGTCCAGCTTGCCGAACAGCGCCACACGACTGATTTCCGCCATCGTCCGACTCCCTATTCAACGGGCGCGCGCCGACCGCAGGCGCGTCTTCATGCTCATTCGATAAGACGGCGCTCGCGCGAGGTTTTTTCAAAGCGCTTGCTCGAAGGAAGCTCACGCGCAATGCGTGTCCGCGTCGAGCGCGAGGTCGGCGCGATTGGCGCCATGCGTGGCGAGACCCAGCCACGCCGAATAGCCGAGACGTCCGTAGCGGCCGGGTTGCGCGGTCGGCACTTCATCGGCGACGAGCACGAGTTGCGCATCCCACGCAAGCTCGCCGTTCAGATGCTGGCGCACCAGCGCGAGGAGGGTCGGCAGCGCGGCGCCGCCCGGCAGCAGCGCTTCGTATTGCGCGAGCGTGAGCGGCCCGATCACGAGCCGGAACGCATGCTGGCGGTCCCACACGCGCGCGCCGAGCAGCGCGCCGCGTCCGAGTTGCGCCGCGCTCGCGGCGCGCGCGGAGAATCGCGCCGACAGCGAACGCAGAGCGGTGCGCTCGTCGAGCGGCAGCGTCATCCAGTGGCCGCGAAACGGTTCGAGCCGCACCGGCACGCGCAAGAGCGCCGACGCAATGCTTTCGAGCACGTCCGCAGGGCGCGTCTGCATGTTCCAGAGGCCCGCGAAATGCAGCTTGGCGTGACCGGAGACGGCATCGCGCGCGCGGCTCGTCCGGTCGGCGAGACCCATCAGCGCGCCGGTATAGAACGCGAAACGGTCGTCGTCCGGCCGGTCGAGCGCGTTGACCGGCCGCCCCTGCGCCCACGCGCGATAGAACAGCAGCACGAAGCGATGCAGCAACGCATCGAGCAGGCGCGCGAAGCACGTGTCGCCATGATGCAGCGCGCGCTGCCGGGCGAAGTCGGTCAGATGCAGCGGCATCGGGCCGTTCGGACCGAGAAAGCCGAAGAAGCGTTGTTCGAGACGGGGCGCATGGCCGCCCGGTTCGCGCGTGAGCGCGGCGAGCGGCGCGGGCGCGAAGGCGAGCGAGACGTCCTGCGCGAGCCGCACGGCTTCGTCCGCCGGACGCGCGCCTGTGCCGAGACGCGGCAGGTCGGGCGTGAGCGCCTCGATGCGCCGCATCACCTGATAGAAGTCGAAGCGATGCGGCTCGGCGGCGACGGCGTCGAACAGTTCGATGAGCGCGTGCATCCGTTCGCCCGGCGCTTGCTCGATGCGCGCGGCCACCGGCGCTTGCCGCGCCGCGCCTAGAAGATCGCTCTCGTGCCGCATCGCGGTTCGAGGCGCAGGATTTCGCCGCGCGCGCTGGTGCGCAGCGTCGTCTGCACGAAAGAATTGATCGACACGTAGCGCGCGAAAAAGCGGTCCAGCACGCAGCCGAAGAGCCACGCGCTGCCGCCCTGAAACGCGAGGTCGTCGACGAGAACGTCGATCGCGAGGCCGCGTCCGAAAGCGATCGGGCCGGGCATCGGCAGGCGTCGCGCGACGGGTTTCGCATCGACGGAGGCGACGCCCGCGACTTGCGCCCGGCCGGCGTGGTCCGCGGGCGCGACGTGCAGCATCAGCAGCGCGCGCAACGCAGCGGCAGCCTCGCGCGGGCCGTTGCACAGCGACAGATAGTGCAGCGATAACTGGTCGATGAGCCGCCAGCTCTGCGCGGCGTCGAGGGTCGCGGGCGCGGGCCGCGACGGGCCGCTCACGCATCGCGCGGTGGCGACGGGCGCGGCGATGTCGAGCGAGAAGTCGCTGCCCGTCGCGTCTCGCGCCATCATCAGCGGCAAGTCGCGGTTGCTGCACAGCGTGGCGAACGACAACTGCCGCAGCGAGCCGCGATAGGGCGCGGCACGCGGATCGACGATCGACACGTAGGTTTCGCTGCCGATGTATTCGGTGCGCGCGCCGCTCTTGCGCCGGGCAGCGGGCACGAGGCGCGGCTCGCGCTCCGTGGTGAAGAACGCGGCGTCGCCGGGCCGGTCGGCAAGGAAGTCGGCGTAGAACGGATGAAACACCTGCTCGCTGTCGTCGTTCGCGCCGTAGCCCGCCACGCCCGTGACCGAATGGACCTCGAAATCGAGCGGACGCGTGCGATCGGGCACGACGTGAAAGCGCGCGGTGGCGTCGGTGACGAGCGCGCGGTCGGCCTGCTTCGGAAAGAGATTGATGGCGGGCACGCAGTCGAGCAGCACATGGTCTTTCGTGACGATGCGCTCGAGCGACGCATCGCCCGCCGCGAGCAGGAACGTCAGTTCGATCTCGCGCGCGGCGAATGCGGGCAGCACGCGCGCGAGTCCTTCGACACGCGCAAAGCGAAAGCGCTCGGGCAACGCGAAGTACTCACGCAGCACGCGATAGCCCTGAAACGCGTTGGGCGTGACCGGCAGCAGCGCCTCGTCGTCGCCGAAGCCTGCGGGCGAAACCGCATCGCCGGGCAAGGCGGCGAGCGCTCGGCTCGGGCGATCGGGCGTCGACACGACGATGGCGAGTGTGCCGCCCATCACGAGTTCGTAGAGCCGGTACGCCGTTTCGTCGCCTCCCGCGAAGAAGAGGCTTAGGGCGTCGAGCCGCAACGCGTCGAACGAAAGGCCCTCCGGCGTCGCGAGCCGGATGCGCAGCGCGCCGTTCACGCGATGCGCGAGCGCCCGGGTTTCCGGCAGCGTGGCGAGCGGCAGGTCCGGCGCCTGCGCGAGATAGCGCGCCTCGGTCATCTCGATGGGCCAGAGCGTGAGCGCCGCGCTCGTGCGGAACTCGCAGGGCGTCGTCTGCGCGGGCGCGCGCGTCGAGAAAAGCTCGGTATCGCGCGGGACCGTGAAGCCGTCCGCGAGATTCGGATTGGCGAGATCGGGCGCGAGACGCGCGATCAGCATGGCCGGCGTCGGACAGGCGGACTGCGGCAGCACGACGTGCGTGAGCTGCTGCGTGAAGCGCGGAAACTCTTCTTCGAGCGTCAGCTGAACCCGCGCGGCGAGAAACGCCGTGCCTTCGAGCAGCCGCTCGACATACGGATCGGCCACGTCGATGCCGCTCATGCCGAGACGCGCCGCGATCTTCGGGAACTGCTCGGCGAACTCCGCGCCCATCTCGCGAAGATGGCCGAGCTCGGTGTTGTAGTGACGCAAGAGGCGCGGGTCCATGTTGTCCGTATGCGATGTCAGCGCGGCAGTTCCATGACCGTGATGCCGCCTTCTTCCAGATCGATTTGCGTGCGCAGCGCGAATTCGAGCGGCACCGGCTGCGCCCACAGCAGGCCGCGGATCACGAGCGCGATCTGGTTGTGCATGTCGAGCACCGCGCGGTCGAGCACCGGCTCGATCTCGAGCGTCGACGGATCGATGCGCGGCTCGAAGCGCTCCACCGCCTGACGGATCGCCTGTTCCAGCAGCACCGTGTCGATGGTCGATGCGTAGCGACCCGAGAGGCACGGCAGGCCGTAATTGAGCACCGACGTGAAGGCGTGGGCGAAGCGTTCCTCGGAGATCGCATCGCCGAGGTTCGTCGTGTTGAAGAGCCACGACAGATCGCGCAGGACCGCCGCGCGCAGGCTGCGATGCGACATGAAGCGCTCGCCGGCAGCTTCGGCGCGCGAGGCGGGATTGTCGTCGATCAGGCGATCGAGCAGGGAAGGCTGCAGACGGTCGCTGGCGCTGGGCTCGTTCATCGCTTCCTTCGAAGGTCAGCCGCCGCGCCGCGCGGATACGTCGAGCGCGAAGGTCACTTCCGCGCCGCGGCTGCCGGTCGCGGATTGCGGCGCGCAGGTCATCGTGAATTGCTGCGCCGACAGCTCGAAGATCTCGCACGGCCGCGCGAGACGCGGGCTCGTGTAGATCTGATAGTTGCGGATATACGCCTGCTCCAGTTTCATGGACAGGAATTCGATCTGCACGCCGTGATCGCTGCCGGCCGACTTGTAGCAGCGAATGTGCGCGAGCGTGAGGAGTTCCGCCTGAGCGCATAGCTTCGCGAGCACGGGCGACGCCGAATCCACCGATTTGATGACGCCGAGCGCCGTCACGCGCATGTCGTTGGCGTTGAGCGCGGCGGCGAGCGGCGCGGCTTCGTAGCCTTGCGCCCAGCGCCAGCCGTGGATCTGCATCGGCGTGTCCCAGTCGCCGCGCTTCGCGGCTTCCCCTTTCACGGGCGCGTTGCTGCGCTTGGGCACCACTTGCAGGAACATGTCGCCGGAATCGGCGAGCGCGAGCGAATCGAACTGGCGCGCGGCGTCGATCGTGAGCATGCTTTCCGGGCGCATATCGCGCAAGTCCTGAGTGGGCATCGGGCTGATCCATTTAATGGCCTGTCGGATGTAAAACGGCGCGCGTCGCGCGATTTTGAAGTTCAAAAACTGGCAGCGTGGTTCGTTTAACCGGTGGATTGCATTGCGCGGGGCGCGCGCAACGATGCAACGGATGCCGATCACGACGGAGGATCACATGGCTACGACCGACTGCTATCTGAAGATCGACGGAATCGACGGCGAGTCGAAGCACAAAGGGGCGGAAGGACAGATCGAAGTGCAGAGCTTCAACTGGGGCGTGACCAACGCCAGCAATCCGATGACGGGAAGCGGCAGCGGCATCGGCAAGGCGTGTCCGGGCGTGTTCCAGTTCGTGCATCAATACGACAAGTCCGCGCCGACGCTAAAGAAGAGTTGCGCGAGCGGCAAGCACATCCCGACCGCGAAGCTCACCGTCAGCAAGGCGGGCGAAGGGCAAAAGGAATTTCTCACCGTGACGATGAAGCAGGTGACGGTGACGAAGGTTGCGCTGGTGTGCGAGCCGGGCGGCCATCCCGAGCAGACTGTCGATCTGAGCTACGCGGACATCGAGTTCGAATACAAGCCGCAGGACGACAAGGGCGCGCTCGGCGGCGCGGTGAAATTCGGCTGGGACGTGCGCAGCACCGAAGTTCGCTGACCGACGACACGGTGCGCCCATGCCCAACGATGCCGCCGCGCAAGCGCCGCTCGTCAACGTCGATACACCGCTCGGCGACGACTTGCGCATACTGGCCGTGCGCGCGCACGCGGAACTCGGGCGCATGCCGCGCGTCGAGTTGACGCTGGTATCTAAGCGCGCCGATATCGACTTCGGGCGCATTCTCGGCAAGCGCGCGAGCGTATCGCTCGCGGTGCCCGGCGCGAAGCCGCGCGTCTTTGGCGGCTATGTCGTCGGCTTCCGGCAGACGGGCATGCGCGGACGGCTGCACGTCTATGAAGCCGCGGTGCGGCCGTGGCTCTGGCTGCTCGCGCGGCGCAGCAACTGTCGCATCTTCCAGAACAAGACGGTCGAAGAGATCGTCAAAACCGTATTCGCCGATCCGCTCTATAAAGGTCTGGAAACCGGCGAGATCAAGTGGAAGGCCAATGCGCGCGCGCACCCGCCGCGCGAGTATTGCGTGCAGTACCGCGAGTCGGATTTCAACTTCGTGAGCCGCCTGCTGGAAGACGAAGGCATCTACTATTGGTTTCAGGACAGGGACGGCAAGGAATCGCTGATTCTGACCGATACGCTCGCCGCGCACGAAAGCGTCGCGGGCTGCGAGTCGCTGCCGTATGGCGCGGTCATGGCCGCCGGGGCGGGCATCGAATATGTCAGCGAATGGCGCACGAATCACGCGATCGAAACGCGCAACTGGCTCCTCACCGATTACGACTTCAAGCATCCATCGCGGCCGCTGCAAAAGCAGGCCGTGAAGCACATGCAAGGCTTCGACGCGTTCACCTCGCTCGAAAACTTCGATTATCCCGGCGGCTATGTCGACGGCGATCACGGCGAGAGCCGCGCGAAGGCGCGCGCGGCCGAGTGGCGCGTGGAAGGCAGCGTGCCCGACGATTTCGACATCAACTGGCATCAGGTCGACGCGCGCACCAACAGCCGCAGCGTGCGCGCGGGGGCGCTCATCAAGCTGACTCGGCATCCGCGCGCGGATCAGAACGCGCAGTATCTCGTCACGCGCACGCGCTATGAAATCGATATTGCGGACTACGAAGCATTCGATGGCGCGCAAGAAAACCGCTGCGAATGCTGGTTTTCCGCCATCGAAGCGAAGCAGGCCTTCGCGCCCGCGCGCAGCGCGCGCAAGCCGTTCGTGCAAGGGCCGCAGACGGCGGTCGTCGTCGGTCCGGGCGGCGACGAGATCTACACGGACCAATACGGCCGCGTCAAAGTGCAGTTCTTCTGGGACCGGCAAGGCAAGCGCGACGAAAACAGTTCGTGCTGGATGCGCGTGTCGCAGCCGTGGGCGGGCAAGGGCTGGGGCGCGATTGCGATACCGCGCGTGGGGCAGGAAGTAATCGTCGATTTTCTGGAAGGCGATCCCGACCGGCCGATCATCACGGGTCGCGTGTACAACGCCGAGCAGATGCCGCCTTACGACCTGCCGGCGAACATGACGCAGACCGGCATCAAGAGCCGCTCGACCAAGGGCGGCAGCGGCGCGAACTGCAACGAACTGCGCTTCGAGGACAAGAAGGGCGCCGAGCAGGTGTTGATTCATGCCGAGCGCAATCAGGACATCGAGGTCGAAAAGGACGAGACGCACTGGGTCGGACACGACCGGAAGAAGAATATCGACCACGACGAGACGACTGTCGTCAAGCATGACCGCACGGAAACGGTCGGCAACAACGAGACCATTTCGATCGGCGTCGATCGGAAAGAAACAGTCGGCAACAACGAGACCATTGCGATCGTCGCGAACCGCACGGAAACCGTCGGCGGGCACGAGAACATCACGATCGACAAGACGCGCACGATCCTCGTCAAGATGATGGAGACCGCGAGCGTGCTGTTGCAGCGCACGCATATGGTGGGCCTTAACGAGACGATCACGGTCGGGCTCGCGCAGGAAATCGCGATCGGCGCGTACCAGCTCGTGAAGATCGTCGCGTACCAGAAAGTGAGCGTGGGCGCGAATCAGAGCATCGATGTCACCGGCAATCAGGCGACCACGGTCGGCGGCGATCAGACGCTCGGCGTCACTGGCGCGCAAACCGTCACGGTCGGCAAGGACATGGGCGAGACCATCGACGGCGCGCAGTCGAGCACCGTCAAGAAGGCGCGCACGACATCGATCACGGAAGACGACACGTTGACGGTCGGAAAGAACCTCAAGGTGAGCGCGACGGATTCGATCTCTCTCGTTACCGGCGACGCGAGCATCACGATGAAGAAGGACGGCACGATCCAGATCAAGGGCAAGGACATCAGCGTGACGGGCAGCGGCAAGATCAACGTCAAGGCCGACAGCGACATCGTGATGAAAGGCTCGAAGATCTTGCAGAACTGAAGTCTGATTCCGATCGATCGACACCATGCACGCCCGGACCATTGCCATCGAACGCACCGGCCTCGTTACCAGCGTCGGACTCAGTGCGCCGGCCGCTTGCGCTGCCATTCGCGCAAAGATCAGCAACCCTTCTCGAACGTGCTTCATGGATTCAGGCGGCGCCTGGATCATGGCGCATCAGGTGCCGCTGGAAAAGCCGTGGCGTGGCCTGCCGAGGCTCGCGAAGCTGGCTGCGATGGCAGTCGCCGAATGCCTCGAATGCGTTCCGCGCGCGGACTGGGCAAGCATTCCGCTGTTACTCTGCGTGGCCGAGCGCGAGCGCCCCGGTCGGCTCGACGGCCTCGACGAGCAATTGCTTCACGACGTTGAAAGGGAACTCGGCGTGCGCTTCGCGGCCGAATCCGCCGTCATCGCGCAGGGCCGCGTGAGCGCGATGTTGGCGCTGACCGTTGCGCGCGAGCTCATTTACGAGGCGCAATGCCGCCATGTGCTGATTGCCGCGACCGACAGCCTGCTCACCTGGCCCACGCTCAGCGCATACGAGCATGAAGACAGGCTGCTCACGCCGCGTCATTCCGACGGCTTCATGCCGGGCGAGGCGGCCGGCGGGCTGCTCGTCGGCAAACCGGGTGACGATGATGCGCTGCTGTGCACGGGCATCGGCTTTGGCGTGGAGAAGGCTCACATCGACTCCGGCGAGCCACTGCGCGCGGACGGCCTGACTTGCGCGATCAGGAGCGCGCTCTCGGATGCCGGTTGCGAACTCCATGATCTCGATTACCGCATTACCGATCTCGCAGGAGAGCAGTACTATTTCAAGGAAGCGACGCTTGCGCTGTCACGCATCCTGCGCGCTCGCAAGGAGGTATTCGATATCTGGCACCCGGCCGAGTCTCTGGGCCGCACCGGCGCGGCAGACGGAATTGCCCTCTTCGCCGTCGCGGACGCGGCTTGCCGCAAGGGTTACACCGCAGGCCTCGACATCCTCGCTCACTGCGCGAACGACGCCGGCGCGCGCACCGCCGCCGTGCTGCGCTACGGAGTCGCGCGATGAGCAACGAGGTCTATGCCAACACAAGGGAAGTGTCGTGCAAGCAGGGCGCTGGCAAGTCGATCTGCGCATTTCCGGATGTGTGCTTCACGCCTCCGCAGACGCCCGCGACGCCGCCCGGCGTGCCGGTTCCGTACCCGAATACCGGGGTCGACGGTGACACCGCTGACGGATCGACAACCGTGGCCATTTCCGGCCAGGAGGTCATGCTCAAGAACAAGAGTTACTTCAAGAAGAGCACGGGCGACGAAGCCGGCAGCGCGCCGAAGAAAGGCGTCGTGACCAGCACCAATCAGGGCAAGGTCTATTTCAACGCATGGTCGATGGATGTCAAGGTGGAGGGCGAGAACGTCGTTCGTCATCTCGACCTGACGACCCACAACCACAATCCACCGCCCGGCCAAACGCCGCCGTGGCCGTTCGCCGATTCGATGGCCGTCGGATCGGGCGATCCCTGCGAGGACGAAAAAAAAGCCGAGCGCGGCGCTTGCGCCAAACATGGGACGGATCGCGACGCGCAGTGCGCCGACGACAAGTGCCAGAAGGCTCAGGTCTGCATGCTGGTGCGCTATGGCGGCAGCGGGTCGCCGAATTGTTGCGAGGGAGTGACCGGCGATCACCTGGTGGAGGCGTCGTCTTTTGCGACCGGGCGACAGGGCGGCGTCCCCATCGCGGGCTGCGAGAAATACAACCTTAATCGGGCGCCTGTGTGTTGTGCGAAAGGCGGCGCCTATTCGAAAGATCATGGCTTCATGAGCGCCCTGCGAGGCGACGCGGCGTCGCGGTGCCCCGACAACCAGACTCTCCACCTGTCCGACGGAAGCAAGCTCGAAGGGCAGCGGGCGACCACCTATGGCGAGGCCAAGGAGAACGGGGCGCGCTCGGTGCGCAGCGTGTTCACGCAGTGCGACGAGAAGTGCATTCGTGCTCAACTCGATGCTTACGACAACGAGTGCGGAATCAGCGACACGACCAAAATACGGGCCATTACTTACGGTGACCCGATGAAGTGGATACTACGGCTGATGTATTGATTGGAGAGTGAGGTGATCGCACCATGAACTTCCTCGAAAATTGCTCGATTCTCCGCGGTGCGGCCGTCTCAGACGAAGCGTGCCTGATCGTCGCGCTGAATGACCGGCTTGCCGAGGAGCGCACGCAGCATTCGATTCCCCTTTCGTGCAAGGGGCGCGCATGGTCGGCGATCGCGGATGAACCGATCCTGCCCTGGATTGCCGCGGACATTGCTCGAACGGACGATGCCTCCGGCGCACTGGTGATTGCGGGATGGGGCGGTCAGGTGCTCGTCATCGAGGGTCGCGCCTGTCGCCGGGAGGCCATGTCGAGACGCGACGCGCTCGCTGTTTCCGTTATCCGATCGCTCTGCTCGATCGGGAACGCGGTCTATGCGGCCGGAATGAGTCGTCAGGTGTACGAAAGAACCGACGCGGATGGCTGGCGCCAGCTCGATGACAACATGGTGAACGACTCCGGCGCGTTCGGCGTCGGCTTCAACGCCATAGACGGATTCGACCGGACGGAGATCTACGCCGCTGGTCTGGACGGCGAGATCTGGAGCTACGACGGCACGACGTGGCGCAAGATCGATGCACCGACGAATGTGCACTTGCATTGCATCTGCTGTGCGGCGGATGGCGTCGCGCATATCGGAGGGAGAGGCGGGATTCTCGTTTCCGGGCGGCACGACCATTGGGACGCCTCGCACATCGGCACGGATGCGACCATTTGGGACGTGCATTGGTTCAAAGGCGTCCTGTACCTGATTCTGGATGATGGCATCTGGAGCTATGTCGATGGAGCAGCCGAGCAGATCGAAGGCAAGCTTTGCCAGGGCGACTTCCTGAACTTCTCTTCCGCGGGGAACAGACTGTGGGCCTTCGGCCGAAAGAAGATCGCGTGTTTCGACGGTTCGACGTGGACCGGGCAGCGAACGGATATCGCACGGGATGGAGTGCAGAAGAGCGTGCTCGATGTGTTGGACACGCGCGCGTGAGAGCAGTCGCCCGCTTCGGCATCGACAGCGGTGCTTCGGCGCGCTCGCCTGTCGCCGACCGCCGGGCAGACGGTCGGCGAAGACTTCGACGGTTTTTCGATGACTATCGTCGACGCGCGATGCCTACTCTGGCCGGAGCCGCATGCGCAATCGCGGCGGTTCGGCGCGCGGCATCTGCCTGCATTCGACATGCATGCCTTTGGCGGGCGCATCGGCAATGAACTTGTCGATGATCTCGCGCACGTCCCCATCGACATGATCGGCGCGCGTGGCATCGATGATGACTGTCGCGCCATTCGGAATCGCGCGCAGATGGTGCTTCAGCGTCACCTTGCTCAGAAACGACACATCCTTGCGGAACGACAGAAGATAGTGATCGTCGTGCTGCGCCATCGTGATGGGCCGTCTGAGATTCGCGCGCAACGCGAGCAGCAGGCTGCATGCTATGCCGAGCAGGATGCCCATCAGCAAGTCGGTCAGTAACACGCCTGCAATCGTGACGATGAACGGCAGGAAGCGCTCCATGCCTTGTCGGGCTATGGCGGCAAACAACGAAGGCTTCGCCAGTTTGAGGCCCGTGAAGATCAGAATCGCTGCGAGACACGCGAGAGGAATCAGGTTGATGACGCTCGTGAGCGCAAACACGCTCACCAGCAGCAGCGCGCCATGAATGAACGATGCCCAGCGGCTTTGCGCGCCCGCATGCACGTTGGCCGAACTGCGCACGATGACCGATGTGATCGGCAACGCGCCTATCGCGCCCGCCATCATGTTGCCGATGCCCTGCGCCTTCAACTCGCGGTCGGGATGCGCGGCGCGCTTCTTCGGATCCAGTTGCTCAACGGCTTCGAGGCTGAGCAAGGTCTCCAGACTCGCGACGATGGCAAGCGTCACTGCGAGACGCCATACGTTCGGATTGACGAGCTCGGCGAAGTTGGGGAGTTCGAGCGCAGCGGCGAACGCGCCGAACGATTCGAGCGCGGGCAACGCAACGCGATGCTGCGCGGGCGGCGCAAAGCCGGGCGCGAACATATCCAGCAGCAAGGTCATGCCGATGCCCAGTGCCACCACTGCGAGCGGCGCCGGGACCGCGCGCACCATCGCAAAGCGGCGCCACGCGCGCGTTTCCCAGGCCGCGAGCATGGCAAGCGACACGATGGCGACGACACTCGCGGCAATCGATACAGGACCGAACGGCGTGTTCAGCATGCCGGCACCGCTTGCTGCCGGCGCGCCTTCATTGGCGAGACCTGCGGCCAGCGGGATCTGCTTGATGACGAGCAAGAGGCCGATGGCCGCCAGCATGCCCTTGATGACCGAGGACGGCACATAGGCCGCAAAGCGCCCCGCCTTCAGCAGGCCGAAGCCGAACTGGATCGCGCCCGACAGCAATACCGCAAGCAGGAATGCAGAAAAGCTGCCGAGGCCCGCGATGCCATCTACGACGATGACGATGAGTCCCGCTGCGGGCCCGCTCACGCTGAGTTGCGAACCGCTCAGCAACGCGACGACGAGCCCGCCGATGATCCCCGACAGGAGCCCCGCAAACGGCTCGACGCCCGACGCATTGGCGATGCCTAGACATAGCGGCATCGCGACCAGAAAAACGACTGTGCCCGCGAACAGATCGCGCGGGAAGTCGGCTAAACGATTGGCTGGTTTCATGTTCTCGAATGACTTTTAGGGCGAAGTTGTGGTCTGCGGCGTCGCGAAACGCTCAGCGGACGGCGAGTTCCGCTGTCCTGAGCGCTTCGGAAGCCGCGTGTTCTACGCGTCGCGTTGCATCATCGTCATAAGCGGATGCGAGCTCCTTGATGAGGCCGTCGTGCAGGCCGAAGATCCAGCCGTGCACGAGGGGCGGCGTCTCGCGCGTGCGAACGACAGGCTCGGCACGCAGCAGGCGCACTTGTTCGAGCACGTTGAGTTCGGCGAGCCGGTTCGTGCGCGCATCGAGATCGGAGAGAGCTTCGAGTTCATGCCGATGCGCATCGGCGAGGGCGCACAGCGGCGCGATGCGTCGGTTCACATGCGGCAGATCGCGCGAAAGCGGCAGCAAGGACGCGCGCACGCCGCCGCAGCCGTAGTGCCCGCAGACGATGATGTGATCGACCTTCAGCACTTTGACCGCGTATTCGATGACGCTCATGGTGTTGTCATCGGAAGGATTGAACACATTCGCGATGTTGCGATGGACGAACAGATCGCCGGGATTGCACTGCGTGACAGTCTCGGCGGGCACGCGGCTGTCCGCGCAGCCGATCCACAAAACCTTCGGACTTTGCCCTTGCGCGAGTTGGGGGAAGAATTGCGGATCGGTTTCGGCCGTTTCACGGGCCCAGGCAACGTTTGCTACCAACATCCGTTTCGGTCGGTTCATACATTTCCTCCGGAGTGCACGACATAAGATATTACGAAATGCTTTCAGGAGAAAAGTTTCGAAAGGTAAGAAAATAATTCGGGGCTTGCGGCATCTTTCGTTTCGAGGTCTGCGCCGTTCATTGGCTAAACACTCAAGTAATCGGTAATCTTGCCGTAAACGAGGGTTTTCCCTAAGTATCGAATAATGAAAAATATTCCGTTACGCGTCCGCATGTGGATTCCCCTCGCGATCAGCCTCGTTTGCCTCACCGCACTTTCGATCTTCGATGCCTTCGAAATGCGCGCCATCCGATTCGAGGAACGTCGCGCCACGCTCGGCGCGGTCACGGATGCGGCTCTGAATACGATCAAAGACTACGCGGCGAAAGTGCAGGCGGGGCAGCTCACGGACGCCGAAGCGCGCAAGCAGGCAGCCGAGCGCGTGCGCGTGATGCGTTACAGCGGCGATGGCTATTTCGCCATCATCGATCCCGATGTCACGCTGGTGATGCACTCCACGAAGCCGGAGATGGAAGGCAAGAGTGCCAAAGACGTTCAGGACAAGGACGGCATTCACATGTGGTCCGATGCGGTAGCGCTCGCGCAGCGCGACGGGCAGGGCTTTCTTCGGTACAGCTGGCCGAAGCCGGGCGCGAGCAAGAGCGTGCCCAAGCTCAGCCGCGTTGTCGCCTATGCGCCGTGGCAATGGACGATCTTGACGGGCGTCTACCTCGATGACCTTCAGGCGGACTTCATGCGGTCGGTCTATCGCGCGCTTCTGGTCTTCGCTGGCATGGCTGCGCTGCTTGCATTGACGACAGTTCTGTTGAACCGTTCCCTGCGACGCACGCTCGGCGGCGAGCCCGAATATGCGGTTCGAATCGCAGACGGGATCGCGAGCAACGACTTATCGACGTCGGTCGTGACCGAAGCGGGTGATCGCACGAGCCTTCTCTATTCCATCAGCCGCATGCAGGACCAACTCAAGCAGACCGTCACGGCCATCAAGACGTCCGCGGATTCGATCGCCACTGCGTCCAAGCAAATCGCGGCCGGCAACCTCGATCTTTCCCAGCGTACGGAAGAACAGGCTGCATCGCTCCAGCAGACTGCAGCGAGCATGGAAGAATTGACGTCGACGGTGACTAACAATGCGACTTACGCGCACGAAGGGAATCGTCTCGCTTCCGCAGCGGCAGACGTCGCGCACCGTGGCGCAAGTGTGGTCTCCGATGTCGTGGCGACGATGGAAGCGATCAACGGCGACTCCAGGCAGATCGCGGAGATCGCCGGCATCATCGAGGGCATAGCGTTTCAGACGAACATCCTGGCGCTGAATGCTGCCGTCGAAGCCGCGCGCGCGGGCGAGCACGGCCGCGGCTTTGCCGTGGTGGCTTCGGAAGTGCGCTCCCTCGCGCAACGGTCGTCAGCGGCATCGAAAGAAGTGCGGGAACTGATCGACAGGTCCGTCGAACGCGTGCGCGCTGGAACGACGCACGTCGAGGACGCTGGCGCGACGATGACGGAGATGACAGAAGCCATCAAGCGAGTCACTGTGCTGATGAGCCAGATCGCCGCAGCATCTGAAGAGCAAAGCAAAGGCATCGGACAGGTCAACCAGGCGGTATCGCAGATGGACCAGGTGACGCAACAGAACGCGGCGCTCGTTGAAGAAGCCGCGGCTGCGACGAATGCGCTCGAAGCCCAAGCCGGCGAGTTGCGCGCGTCGACGGCGGTTTTCGTCGTCTGACGCATGACTGCCGCTCGCTATCGCACCGCGACTTCATATTCCGGCACGACGGTCACTGCGGTGAGCTCGGCGATCTGCCCTTCGACGCATGGCCGCGGATCGAACCGCGAGTCGAGATAGATCGGGGCGTCGGCGCGAAGCGGGAGTATCGTGAGCACGAGCGGTGCATGCGGATCAATGGCCACATGGCGCGCGCTCACGCGCCACGGCAAGCCGTTATAGAAGTGATCGTCGATGAGATGGTTAGCGGAGAACAGCCTGCTGATATCGCCCAGATAGTCATCGAAGATCGGATTCCAGATTCTCTCGAAACCAAGGGCGGCATCGCGCAATTCCATGACCGCGACATGACCAAGGAAATGGCCGACGACGGCAGATCAACGCGAGACGCCGATAACATCCGACTTCCAACGCCAGTCACCAAGCAGGCGCTACGAAACCCGGCACGACGGTTGCGCGTTCACTGGATCCAGTTCAGGACGAAAGACGGTCATGGGAACGCGATCCGGCCGCAAGGCGTCGGGCACGCCGCGCGCGGTCTATTACGCGCTGGCCTCGAACATCGTCGTCGCAGCGTGCAAGTACGGCGTCGCCCTTTTTACCAATTCCGGCGCCGCACTCGCGGAAGCTGTTCATTCGAGCGCGGACTCTCTCAATCAGATCGTCCTGCTGGTCGGCTATCGCTCCGCGCGCGCGAAGCCCGATGAGCAGCATCCGTTCGGCTTCGGGCGCGAGACCTATGTGTACAGCATGCTCGTCGCCATGCAGTTGTTCGTCCTGGGCGGCGTCGCATCGGCTGCGCTCGGGACGTATCGCGTGGTGCACGGCTCGTCGCTGGATCATCCGTGGCTCGCGATCGCGGTGATGTGCGTGTCCGGCGTCGTCGAGGGCATGGCGTTGCGCGCATCCATACGCAGCATCGAGCCTCGGCATCGCGCGCGCGGACTCTTGCACTGGTTCCGCGAAAGCGGGCGTCCTGCAGTGATGCTCGCGGTCAGCGAGGACCTCGCCGCGCTCGCCGGCGTCATCGTGTCGCTGATCGCCGTCGGCCTGTCGATGTTCACCGACGATCCCGTCTACGATTCGCTCGGCAGCATCGGTGTCGGCATCGTGTTGATGGCAACCGCGCTATTTTCGATGCGCGAAATCAAGTCGCTGCTGGTGGGCGAGTCGGCGCACCGGCAAACGCGCGAAGCGATGCGTCAGTGGCTCGAAGCGCGGCCGGAACTGCGGCGCATCGTGAGTCTCATCGTGCTGAAATGGTCGGACGATCTGGTCGTCGCCGTTCAGGCGGAACTGGGACCGCACGAGAGCGCGGATGAGCTCGTACGGACCATCGACCGCCTGGAGAATGAACTGCGGGCTCAATTCCCGGCCGCGCGCTGGATTTTCTTCGAGCCTGAATTGCGGGAGCACGGGCGAGATCCGCTTTAGCGTACGCAAGCGGGGACCTTCCACGACGCGTCCTTCTCCCGTGCCAATGATTGCAGTCGGCGCGACGGCCGCGACTCGCGCCAAAAAGTCAACTCCCGACAGTGCACCCGCAGAGGGATCGCACGCACCATCGCTGGCCGCAGCGTGACCCCGAATGGGTCGGCTGGCGTCGGCGTCATCCGCTTCATTGGATCAAGTCTCTGAAACCAAAGCAGAAATCTCGCTTGGCATGGACAGTGCATTGCGAGTTCCAACTTGTATTCAAGATTGAACTCATGGAAGCACCTGTGGCTGATATGCCCATCGCTGTCCGTTCGCTCGTCGAAGGCTTGGCCTGCCGCGCGCTACGCCGCGCGCGGCGATGTTCGCGCCGCTCGGCATCGGCACGATCACGACACGACCTCACTTCATTCGGCGGCTGGCGCGCGTACCGGCACAGCGTCGCATCCCCACACTGACCATCCATTCACACAGGAAGCCACACCATGACCAATCGCCGCCAGTTCATCAAAGGCGCGGGCGCGCTCGCGCTCGGCAGCGCCTTGCCGTTCGATCTCGCATTCGGCGCGAGCAACCTCACCGTCGGCGTGATCTACGTCGGCGCCAAGGGCGATTACGGGTACAACCAGGCGCAGGCGCAGGCCACGGCGGTCATCCGCAAAATGCCGGGCGTGAAGGTGGTCGAGGAAGAGAACGTGCCCGAGACCGTCGCCGTGCAAAAGACGATGGAAGCGATGATCGAGCAGGACGGCGCGACGCTGATCTTCGCGACCTCGTTCGGCTATTTCGACCCGCACGTGCTCAAGATGGCCGCGAAGTATCCGAAGGTCCGGTTCGCGCATTGCGGCGGTCTGTGGAAGCAGGGCGACCCGGCGAATATCGCGAGTTACTTCGGCTATATCGATGAGTGCCAGTACCTCAACGGCGTCGTGGCCGGTCACGCGAGCAAGAGCAAGAAGCTCGGCTTCGTCGCCGCCAAGCCGATTCCTCAAGTACTGCGAAACATCAACGCGTTCACGCTCGGCGCGCAATCGGTCGATCCGTCGATCACGACGCATGTCATCTTCACCGGCGACTGGTCGATGCCGGTCAAGGAGGCCGAAGCGGCCAACAGTCTCGTCGATCAGGGGTGCGACGTGCTCACCTGTCACGTCGATGGCCCGAAGGTCGTCATCGAAACAGCGGAGAAACGCGGCGCGATGAGCTGCGGTTATCACGCGAGCCAGGCCGCGCTTGCGCCGAAAGGTTATCTGACCGGAGCGGAGTGGGACTGGCAGACGCCGTTCAAGGAAATTGTTACTGATGCGCAGACCGGCAAGCCGCAACCGAACATCCTGCGTGGCGGCCTCAAGCAAGGCTTCGTGAAGATGTCGCCGTATGGCGCGAAGGTCACGCCGGACGCCAGAGCCAACGCCGATGCGATCAAGTCGAAGATGGCGGCGGGCGAATACGTCATCTTCAAAGGCCCGTTGAAGGACAACAAGGGCGGCAGCGCCATCGCGTCCGGCACCGCTTACGCGCAGACGGATATCAAGCTGGAGAGCATGAACTATCTCGTCTCGGGCGTCGTCGGGCAGATCTGACTGGATTCGCTAAGCGGAGCTGAGATGCCATCCTCTTCCTTGTTATCGCGCGCTGCCGTCGGCGCATTGCCCGCGTTGCCGACGCTGAGCGCGCTCGCCGGCACGCTGGCGCTGTTCTCGTTGTTTCTGCTCGTGCAGGGCCAACCCGCTTACGATGCGCTTCTGCTCATCGGACAGGGCGCGTTCGGCTCGTCGTTCGCATGGCAGAGCACGTTATTGCGCGCCGCTCCGTTGATGCTCACGGCGTTGTGCGTCGCGTTGCCCGCGCAGGTCGGGCTGATCGTGATCGGCGGCGAAGGCGCGCTCGCGCTGGGCGGACTGGCGTCGGCCGTCGTGGCGGCGCACGTGCCGGCCGCGATGCCGTGGTTCGCCGCCGCGCCGCTGATGGCGCTCGCCGGCATGCTCGCGGGCGGCGTGTGGATCGGCGCGGTCGGCGCGATGCGGCAGCTGCGCGGCGTCAACGAGACCATCAGCAGCCTGTTGATGTCGTATATCGCGATTGCCTTGTTCAAACATCTCGTCGAAGGCCCGTTGCGCGATCCCGCGAGCCTCAACAAGCCATCGACGCCACCGGTCCCCGATGCGCTCGCGATCGGTTCGCTGCCCGGCCTCGACGTGCACTGGGGCCTGCTGTGGGGCGCGCTCGCGTGCATCGCGGCATGGGTCTTCGTGCGTCACAGCACCCGGGGCTTCGCGATGCGCGTCGCGGGCGGCAACAATCATGCGGCGAAGCTCGTCGGCCTGCCGGTGAACCGGCTCGCCATCGCCGCATGCGCGATGGGCGGCGCAGCGGCGGGCCTCGCCGGCATGTTCGAAGTCGCGGCGGTGCAGGGCAGCGCGAACGCCTCGCTGCTCGCGGGCTATGGCTATGCAGGCATCCTCGTCGCGTTCGCGGCGCGCCAGAATCCGCTCGCCATCGTGTTGTGCGCGGTCCTCGTCGGCGGCATCGAAGCGAGTGGCTCGCTCTTGCAGCGCCGTCTGGGCTTGCCCGACGCCACCACGCTCGTCTTGCAGGGCCTTCTGTTCGCCAATCTGCTCGCGTGGGAAGCAATGGGCGGCCGTCTCGCGGCATGGCGCATCCGCTTGCAGGCGATGTCGGCAGCGCGTTCTGCCGCAGGACTGGAGGGCACGCATGTTTGATGCACAATCACCCGTCGCCGTGCTCTTGCTGTCGCTCTTCGCGGGCGCTATTCGCGTCAGCACGCCGTATCTGTTCGTGAGCATCGGCGAATGCCTGACGGAGAAGGGCGGCCGCGTCAATCTCGGGCTCGAAGGCATTCTCGTTTCCGGCGCGATGACCGGTTACGCCGCCGCGTACCTGTCCGGTTCGCCGTGGCTCGGCGTGCTCGCCGCCGGATGCGCGGGACTGCTGCTCGGCTGCCTGCACGGTCTCGTGTGCTCGCTGCCGCGCGTGTCCGATATTGCCTTCGGCATTGCGCTGATGCTCGCCGGCACCGGCCTCGCGTTCTACCTCGGCAAGCCGTTCATCGAGCCGCAGGCGCCGATGTTGCCGTCGATCGACCTCGGCGCATGGGCGTCGTCGCCGCAGTTGCACAACGCGCTGCATGTGAATCCGCTGTTCATCGCCGGGGTGCTGCTGGCGTTCGCCTTGCAATGGGGCTTGCGTCATACGCGCTGGGGTTTGGCCCTGCGTCTCGTCGGCGAGAACGCGGAAAGCGCCCGCGCGATGGGCTATCCGATCACGCGCGTGCGCATTCTCGCGACGACCGCCGGCGGCTTCTTCGCGGGTGTCGGCGGCGCGTATCTGTCGCTGGTGTATCCCGGCAGCTGGAACGAAGGGCTGTCGAGCGGACAAGGCCTGATGGCCGTCGCGCTCGTCATCTTCGCGCGCTGGCAGCCGTTGCGGTGCCTGTGGGCCGCGTTGATCTTCGGGGCCGCGGGCGCGCTCGGTCCGGCGCTTCAGGCTATCGGCGTCACGACCGGCTATTACCTCTTCAACGCCGCGCCGTATGTGCTGACGCTCGCGATCATGCTCGTCAACTGCCGACCGGACCGCACGCTCGCCGGCGCGCCCGGCGAACTCAGCCTTACTCGTTGATTCACTCGTCGATTTAATCCCGGAGCGAACCCAATGACCCGCTTCATCGAAGCACGGCCCTATCCGTGGCCTTACGACGGCAACCTGCTCCCTGAGAACACCGCGCTCGTCATCATCGACATGCAGACGGATTTCTGCGGCGTCGGCGGTTATGTCGACAAGATGGGCTACGACCTCTCGATGACGCGCGCGCCCATCGAGCCGATCAGGAACGTCCTCACGCTGATGCGCGAGCAGGGCTTCACGATCATCCATACGCGCGAAGGGCATCGGCCCGATCTCTCGGACCTGCCCGCCAACAAGCGATGGAGAAGCCGCCGCGCGGGAACGCAGGGCGTGGGCATCGGCGATGAAGGACCGTGCGGCAGGATTCTCGTGCGCGGGGAGCCGGGCTGGGAAATCATCGACGAACTGAAGCCGCTAGATGGCGAGATCGTCATCGACAAGCCGGGCAAAGGCTCGTTCTGCGCCACCGACCTCGAGATGGTGCTGCGCACGCGCGGCATCGTCAATCTGGTGCTGACGGGCATCACGACAGACGTCTGCGTCCACACGACGATGCGCGAAGCGAACGACCGCGGCTTCGAGTGCACCATTCTCGCGGACTGCTGCGGCGCGACCGACCGCGGCAACCACGACGCTGCGCTCAACATGGTGCTGATGCAGGGCGGCGTGTTCGGCACGGTGTCCGATTCGAAGGCGCTGCTCGCCGCGCTGGGAAGCCGGCCATGAATGCTTCGATCAAGGCGATGAGCGTCGAAGTGCTCGGCGCGACCAAACGCTTCGGCGCCTTTACCGCGCTCGACGGCGTGACGCTCAGGGTGCGCGCGGGCACCGTCCATGCGCTGCTCGGCGAGAACGGCGCGGGCAAGAGCACGCTCGTGAAAGGGCTCGTCGGCTATGGCGTGCTCGACGACGGCGAGATCATCGCGGATGCGCGGCAGGTCAGGATCGCGTCGCCGCGCGATGCGCAGGCGCTCGGCATCGGCATGGTCTATCAGCATTTCACGCTGGCGGCGGGCTTGTCGGTGGAAGAGAATCTGCTGCTCGCGCGAGGACGTCTGCCGTGGAAGATCGACTGGACAAAGGAACGCGCCGCGCTTCGAGCCTTCATGCGGTCGATGCCCTTCCGTCTGCCGCTCGACGCCCCTGTCGCCGGCCTTGCCGCCGGCGAAAAGCAGAAGCTCGAAATCCTGAAGCAGCTGTATCTACAGCAGCGTTTTCTGATTCTCGACGAACCGACTTCCGTGCTGACGCCGCAGGAAGCAGACGAAGTGCTCGGCCTGATGCGCGATCTCGCCGCGCGCGGCGAACTGACGGTGCTGATGATCACGCACAAGTTCCGGGAAGTGATGGCCTATGCCGATGATGTCACGGTGCTGCGCAAAGGCAGGCTCGTCGGCACCAGCGCCGTGGCGGACACGACCCGCGACCGGCTCGCCGCATGGATGATGGGCGGCCAAGCGCCATCGGACGATCCGGAACTGGCGCAAACGCGCCCTGCGCGCAGGCCTTGTCCGTCGGATGCGCCGGTGCGCCTCGCGTTGCGAAACCTGAGCGTGATCGACGATCGCGGGCATGCGGCCGTGCGCGAAGTCTCGCTCGCGGTGAAGTCGGGCGAGATCCTCGGTATCGCGGGCGTATCGGGCAACGGACAGAAGGAACTGATCGAGGCGCTCGTCGGACAGCGGCGCGTCGAGGCGGGCGAGATGCGCATGCACGGCGAGCCGTATCGCGCGACGCGGGAGGAAATGACGCGGCTGCGCGTGTTCGCGCTGCCCGAGGAACCGTTGCGCAACGCATGCGTCGCGAACATGAGCATTGCCGAGAACCTCGCGTTGCGCGACTTCGATCGCCCGCCGATGAAGCGCCACGGCTGGCGGCTCGATCGCCGCGCGATGCGCGAGCGGGCCGAACGGCTCATCGCCGAATTCAACGTCAGGCCGCCGGTGCCTGCTCGCGCCATCGGCACGCTGTCGGGCGGCAACGTGCAACGCGCGGTGCTCGCGCGCGAACTCGGCCAGGCGGTCGATGTGCTGATCGTCGCAAATCCGGTGTTCGGGCTGGACTTCGCATCGGTGGCGGACATTCATGCGCGCATCCTCGCCGCACGCGATAGCGGCGCGGCCGTGCTGCTCGTCAGCGAGGACCTCGATGAACTACTGGAACTGGCAGACCGCATCGCGGTGATCGCGGAAGGCCGGATCGTCCATGAAACGGCTGCGAGCGGCGCGGATCGCGTCGCGTTGGGAAGACATATGGCGGGCCACGTCGAAAGCGCCACGCGCGATACGTCCGAGCCGGTCACCGTCCACGCATAAAGAAAGGAGCAAGGAAGAATGAGTTCGAGCGGTCTCGGTGGGTTGAACAAGTCGCCGCAAGGCATCGTCGTGGGACTCGTGCAGTTGCAGAATCCGGATGTGACGACGCCGGAGCAGCTCGCCGCGCAGACGCGCCGCATTGTCGACATGGTGGGCAAGGCGCGCCGCAACAATCCGGCGATGGATCTCGTCGTGTTCCCGGAATACATGCTGCACGGCCTGTCGATGAGTACCGACGACGCCATCATGTGCTCGCTCGACGGCCCCGAAGTGGCGGCATTCAAGGCGGCCTGCATCGAGCATCGCATCTGGGGATGCTTCTCCATCATGGAGCGCAATCCGGGCGGCAATCCGTACAACAGCGGCATCATCATCGACGATCGGGGCGAGATTGCGCTCTACTACCGCAAGATGCATCCCTGGGTGCCGGTCGAGCCGTGGGAGCCGGGCAATGTCGGGGTGCCGGTGTGCATCGGGCCGAAGGGCGCGAAGCTCTCGCTCATCATCTGTCACGACGGCATGTTTCCGGAGATGGCGCGCGAAGCCGCCTACAAGGGCGCGGAGATCATCCTGCGCACGGCCGGTTATACCGCGCCGATCCGGCATGCATGGAAGATCACCAATCAGTCGAACGCGTTCCAGAATCTCGCGCAGACCGCGAGCGTGTGTCTCTGCGGCAGCGACGGCACGTTCGACTCGATGGGCGAGGGCATGTTCTGCGACTTCGACGGCGCGGTGATGGTGGAAGGCAGCCATCGTCCCGACGAAATCATCACCTGCGAAATGCGGCCCGATCTCGTGCGCGAAGCGCGCATTCACTGGGGCGTCGAGAACAACATCTACCAGTTCGGGCATCGCGGCTACGTGGCTGTGAAGGGCGGCGCGCAGGATTGCCCGTACACGTTCATGCAGGACATGGTGCGCGGAGAGTATCGCTTGCCGTGGGAAGCGGATGTCGTCGTCAAAGACGGTACGTCGTGCGGGTTTCCGGCGCCCGATCGCCGCTACAAGGGATGAGGCGATGCCGGCCATCACGCGCGCGCGGCCGTCGCCGTTCATCTTCGAGGCATCGCATACGGCGTTGATCGTCATCGACATGCAGCGCGATTTCATCGAACCCGGCGGCTTCGGCGAAAGCCTCGGCAACGACGTGTCGCTGCTCGCGTCGATCGTGCCGACGGTAGCGCGGCTCATCGATCACGCGCGCAACGAACGCTGGCTTGTCGTGCATACGCGCGAGTCGCATGCGCCGGATCTTTCGGATTGTCCCGCTGCGAAGCGGCTGCGCGGCGCACCGCAAGCGCGCATCGGCGATATGGGACCGATGGGCCGCATTCTCGTGCGCGGCGAGCCGGGCAACGCGATCGTCGATGAACTCGCGCCCATTGCGGGCGAGCTCGTGATCGACAAGCCGGGCAAGGGCGCTTTCTACGCGACGGGTCTCGGCGAAAAGTTGGCGCAACGCGGCATCACGCATCTGGTCTTCGCGGGCGTGACGACCGAAGTGTGCGTGCAGACGAGCATGCGGGAAGCGAACGACCGCGGCTACGAATGCGTGCTGATCGAGGACGCGTCCGCGAGCTACATTCCAGCGTTCAAGACCGCGACCATCGAGATGATTCGCTCGCAGGGCGGTATCGTCGGATGGACGGCGACGCTCGCCGATCTACAGGAAGCCTGACCCATGACGATGGAAGTGAACCGCCCGGATATCGTGGCTGAAGTGGAGCGCGCGTTCGTTGCGTATGAACGGGCGCTCGTCGATAACGATATCGCCACCATGAACGCGCTCTTCTGGCACGCGCCGCAAACCGTGCGCTACGGCATCGCCGAAGTGCAACATGGCGGCGATGCCATTCGCCGGTGGCGCGAGACCTGCGCGCCGGTGCCTCGTTCGAGGCGGCTGCATCGCACGGTCGTGACGACATTCGGCGCGGATCATGCCACGGTCAGCACCGAGTTCACGAGCGACGCGACGCACTTGCTCGGTCGCCAGATGCAGACATGGGCGCGGCTTTCCGACAGCATGAACGCATTCGCGGGATGGACGATCGTCGCCGCGCACGTGAGCCTGATTGAAAGACCCTGAGGAAGGCCCTGAGAAAGCCCTTTGAGCCGCTTTGCAGGAGACACCGAATCGACTCGCCCAAACTCATGGAGCGCGCGGCCGTGCGCGCCATTCAGGCAGCGAATCCGCTCGCCGAACAGGTGTATCAGCAACTGAAGCAGGACATCTTCAGCTTTAGTCTCTTTCCCGGCGACCGCTTCTCCGAAACGGACATCGCGCAATACTACGGCGTGTCCCGCACGCCGATGCGCGATGCGCTCTTTCGGCTGTTGCGCGAAGGCTATCTGGAAGTGGGTTTCAGGCGTGGCTGGAAGGTGTCCGAGATCGACTTCGCGCAGCTCGACCAGCTCTATGACTTGCGCATCGTGCTCGAGACCGCATCGCTCGACAAGCTCGGGTCGACCGCGCCGCCACATCCGCACATCAGTGCCCTCAAAGCCGTCTGGTGCGTGCCGCCGGAGGCGCGCGAAACGGACCCGGTCGCGATGTTCAGCATGGACGAGGACTTTCATCGCGGACTCGTTCGCGCAAGCGGCAACGGCGAGATGCTGCGCGTGCACGACGAGGTGACGGAGCGCATCCGCATCGTGCGGCGGTTGGATTTTCTGAAGCCGCATCGGACCAGCGCCACGTATGAGGAACACGCGAAGATGCTCCGCTGCATCGATCGTGGCAAGTGCGGTGAAGCGGCCATGCTACTGCGTTCGCATATCACGCAAAGCAAGCTGGAGGTACGCAAGATCACCGTATCGATGCTGGCGGAAGCGCGCGAGCGCAAGCTGCCGTTCGTGGGCTGATGCGTTTGCGGCTCCTCGACGAGCCGATAGCAGCCTCGTCCTCGTGCTTTCAACTATGCAATACTGATGCAGAAGACAATGTTCGTGCTTCTGCAATCGCTTTCCCCGTTGACAAGCGGTGTCGGTGTTCGGTTGAAACGCATCGGGAGTTCATGCATGTCGCTGACTCGGCTTCTCGTTCCCTCATTCACACAGATGCTGCGCGCGCTGTCGACCTGGCTCGAAAAAGCAGCGGCTCATGAGCGCGCATCGGGCGGTGACCCAAATGCACTGTTATCACTACGGCTCGCTTCGGACATGTATCCGCTTGCTTCGCAGGTAAGGTTTGCGTGCTTTCAGGCGCTAGAGCCTGCTCATCGTCTGCGCGGTGAGCCGCTTCCCGAGGCGCTCGGGAAGTTGCAGCGCGAAGGGTGGAACGCGGACACCCAGTCGGGTTCGTTGCAGGATGCCCAAGCGCGAATCGCCGACTCGATATCGTTTCTCAGCGGGCTCGCGTCCGACGCATTAGATGCAGGCGCCACACTGCCCATTGCGCTCGAATTGCCCGATGGCATCGTCTTCGACATGACCGGCGACCAGTACGCGCGCGATTGGTCGCTGCCGCAGTTTTACTTTCACCTCACGACCGCGTACGCCATACTGCGGCACCACGGTGTCCAACTCGGAAAGGCGGATTACGTATCGCACATGTTTGCGTACGTTCGCCCCGGGTCGTTACCACAAAGCTGAAGCGACTAGTTAGCGAAGCTAAGCTGTGTGCATACGGCGAAACGGAAGGAACATCGACATGAAGTTCGACGCAATGGTTCTCGGCGCCGGTATCGTCGGCACGTCCGTCGCTTTGCAATTGCAGCGTAGACGCCTCAACGTGGCGCTCATCGACCGCAAAGCACCGGGCAAGGAAACCTCACTCGGCAATGCCGGCCTTATCCAGCGCGAAGGCGTCTATCCGTACGCCTTGCCTCGCGACTTCGCGTCCCTTGCGCACTACGCAGGCAATCGCGCGACGGACGTGCGCTATCACCCTATGGCGATGCCAAGGCTGGCGCCGTTCCTGGTGAAGTATTGGCAGCACTCGCGAGCCGACCGTCACGCACGCATCGCGAGAGCCTATTCGACGCTCATCGAGCATTGCGTTTCGGAACACCGCGAGCTTATCGACGCGGCGGGCGCACAGGCGCTATTGAGAAAGAACGGGTGGATGAAGGCGTTCCGTACAGGCAAGGCTTTCGAAGCGGCCGTCGCCGAGGCGGCGCGCTGGAGAGAGGAATACGGAATCGAATTCGACGTGTTCGAAGGAAACGCTCTGCATCGAAGTGAGCCGTCGTTGAGTCCGGTTCTTCGAGCCGCAGTACGTTACTCGTCGTCTGATTCAGTCAGTGACCCAGCCGGCCTTGTCGGTGCCTATGCGAAGCTCTTCGAAAAACTCGGCGGCGTGGTGCTCGCCGGAGACGCTTCGACGCTCAGTGAGGGTTGGCGCGTGAGAACCGACTCGGGCGACGTCGAGGCGAATGTCGGGGTCATTGCCCTGGGCCCATGGTCGGGCGACCTGACCACGAAGCTGGGGTATCGTCTGCCGCTCCAGGTGAAACGCGGCTACCACATGCATTATGCGAGCAAGCCCGGCGCGACGCTGAATCAGCCGGTTCTCGATGCGGAAATCGGCTACATGATTACGCCGATGGTGAGAGGCATTCGCTTGACCACGGGCGTGGAACTTGGCTTCAGGGACTCGCCCAAGACGCCGGTGCAACTGGAAGCTATCGAGCCTCTGGCCCGCGAAGTCTTTCCATTGGGGGAACGAGTCGACTCCGAACCCTGGCTCGGGTGTCGTCCCTGTACTCCCGACATGATGCCCGTCATTGGGCCCGCGCCGCATCACCGGAATCTGTGGTTTGCCTTTGGCCATGCGCACCATGGCCTGACGCTTGGACCGATCACCGGGCGTTTGATTGCGGAGGCGATTACAGGCAGCCGTCCGGTGGTCGACCTGACACCGTTTCGTGCGGATCGGTTCTGAGCGTCGCAAGGGTCTCATGATCGAGGCCGAAACGAATTGCGTATCGAAAGAAGAGGGCGCCAACGCTGGATCACTCTCTACTCCGCTTGCTTTAACAAGTACGACGGTCGGCGCGTTATTCCCCCAGGTGGCGATACAACGTCATTTGTTCCCAGGCCAAGGCATAATCTGGAGAGAAGACAAGGCTCGCAGGTTGAACAAACGGGAGGAGAATCTCGATGACTGATGTGCCGGGCGTTTCGCTCGAGAGAGAGGCAGCAGATCGACGTAAATGGCGCATCATACTTGCGGCATCCATCGGCAATGCGTTGGAATGGTTCGACCTGGTCATCTATGGGTTTTTCGCCGTTACCATTTCCAAGCTGTTCTTTCCCAACGGCAACGAGACCATCTCGCTGTTGCTGACGCTTGGAACCTTCGGCGTATCGTTCTTCATGCGTCCGCTCGGCGCCGTCGTGCTGGGCGTCTATGCGGACAAGGCAGGCCGCAAAGCCGCGCTGACGCTGTCCATCCTTTTGATGATGATCGGCACGTCGCTCATCGCGATCATGCCAACGTACGCGACGATCGGCGTTCTGGCGCCAGTGGGAATCGTGGTCGCCAGAATGATTCAGGGCTTCTCGGCGGGCGGCGAGTTCGGCAGCGCGACTGCGTTTCTCGCGGAACACGGCGGTCAGCGTCGCGGATTTTTCGCGAGTTGGCAGGCCGCCAGTCAGGGCCTCACGACGCTGCTTGCTGCACTCGCGGGCACCTGGTTGACGACCGCTCTTACCCCGGCGCAAGTGCTCGGCTGGGGATGGCGACTCCCATTCTTTCTCGGGTTGTTGATTGGGCCCGTGGCTTACTACATCAGGCGCAACGTCGACGAAACGCCCGAATTCGTGATTACGGAGACCGAGGGCAATCCTTTAGCAGACACGTTCAGGAATCAAGGACAGCGCCTCATCCTGGCCATAGGCGCGGTCGTTCTCGGGACAGTGGCGACGTATCTGATCCTGTACATGCCCACGTATGCGGTCAAGCAACTCCGATTGCCTGCCGCCGCTGCCTTTACTGCGACTATTGCGACTGGCGTCATTCAAATGATCGGCGCGCCTGTATTCGGCCATCTGTCCGACCGCGTGGGCAGAACCAAAGTCATGATGGTGGCCGGAGCCTTCTTTCTGGTCGCCGCGTACCCGGCGTTTCGACTACTGCACGATCACCCGACGTTCCCCGCGCTCGTCTGGGTGCAGGTCTTCTTCGGCGTGGCGAACGCGGCGTACTTCGGTGCGCTACCCGCATTGCTTAGCGACCTCTTTCCGACACGGAATCGCACGACCGGCATGTCCGTCGGATATAACGTGTCGGTCACCGTCTTCGGCGGCTTTGCTCCATTCATTATCACGTCGCTGATCGGTCTGTCGGGAAACCAGCTTGCGCCCAGCTTCTACTTGATTGCGGCCGCCGTTGTCAGTTTGGTCGCACTGGTTCGCATCAGAAAGTTGGCGATGCTGTGAGTGAGCGAATAAAGGCAATGGCGCCCGCCGCGAGGGGCGTCGTTGCGGTTCCTGATTGCATTGTCTCAGCGCCCCGATGTACTGAACGCTCAGTGATTGCTTGAACGAAGCAGTGAGCGACGACTATCGGTTGAACAGTACGCGCGTTCGTGAATGCACCGATCGCGCGCCCGGCAATTTCGAGAAATTACTTCTCACCGGCTTCCGAGTTCTTCTCGGAGGCGCGAACCGCCGACTTCTGGCGTGGCCTCGCGGCAGCCTGCAAATGCCGCGCGCGCCCCGCGTCTGCTGACGTGACTTGTCCAGTCGGATTACCCGCCAAGTCGACCCGAGGCGCACCTTCGACAAGGCTGCTCCAGTAACGCGTTCCTCGGCACCAAACCTTGATTGCGTCCTTGAGTTCCTGCTCGGATAGGGACAGGTCCGCTTTCTGCGCCAGAAGGTCGTGCAAGATACCCACCTTCAGCGGGACTTTCGGCGCAGGGTTTTTGGGGAAGGCGTTCGGGAAACGCTTCTGTAGCTTGCCGATGGTATGCACCGCCGGGTCGACCGGCCCGGTATCGGTGGTCCGCGGCGGTCGCTTCGACTGCGTAGCCTGCTTCTTTGCGGCCGGCTTACCGGCGTTCTTAGTCTGTTGCGCGAGCTGCTTCTTGAGAGCAGCGAGTTGTTCGAATCCCATGTCCGTGTACCTAGAATGCAAGCGCCGATTCTAGCAGTCGTCCGAGCAATTGGCCTTTCTGGTGTTCGCCGAGACGGATCGAGCACGCTTTGGCGACCGCTGGAGATGTCGGTGAGTCTTGCAACTCGAGCGGAATTACATCCCTGCAAATGGCCATCAGAGCTCGGCAATTCTGGCTTCGATAAGGCCGCAGATGGCATTGCCGAGGTGCGCAAAACGTAGATGGCCTTGGCGTAGGCAAGGATCGACGATTCGTGCACCCGTTGTGCCGGAGTTTCAGTAGGGCTCAGGTATGACGATTGCGAAAGAGGCGTGTCTCCTCCGCGTCCTTCCCCTCTCTCTCGGACGTGGACCTCAGCCCGCCCATGCCCCGCGCGGGCTTTTTTTCGCTCGCCGATTGGCCGTCGTTGCTGGCTAAGGCGTTCAACCTCGAGCATGTCCGCGTTAGGGCAGGTTCTAGCCACTGCCTGCGCTGATCCCATCCAAGGGCGGCTGATCATCACGGCGCTGCCATGAACTGAATGGCCTCGGCATGCAACTCCGGTGTGGACGCCGCGAGAATCGTTCCATCAAATCCGGCATCGACTGCGGCGCCCGACCATGTGCTGATGACACCGCCCGCGCCACGTACGACTGGAACCAGCGCCATCACGTCAAACACTTCCAACTCCGTTTCCACCACGAGGTCGACGTGTCCCGATGCAAGCAGCGCATAGCCGTAGCAGTCCGTACCGTAGCGAGTGAGGATCGCCGACCGGGCAAGGGACTCGAATGCAGTAGCGGCGTGGTCCCGGAACGTATAGGGGTCAGTGGTGCAAAGTCTCGCTTCACGCAACCGTCCACATGAACTCGTCTTGCAGACCTGACCGTTGAGTAACGTCTGCCTCCCATCTCCTATCCAGCGCTCCCGCAACGCAGGCATTTCGATCATTCCGCACGTTGGAAGGCCGTCTTCGACCATCGCGACCAGCGTGCCGAAGAGTGGCACGCCGGCGATAAAGCCCTTCGTGCCATCGATGGGGTCAATGACCCAGTTCGTCCCTGCCGCAATCACTCCGCCTTCCTCCTCGCCGAAGATGCTGTGACAGGGAAATCGCCTGGCGATGATTTCGCGTACCCTCCGCTCGATGGCGCGGTCTGCGTCCGTTACGGGACTGCTGTCGGGCTTCGTCGCAACATCGAATCGAGCTCTGAAATACTTCAGCGCGAGAGTTCGGGCTTCGTCGCCGAGTTCATTGAGAAAAGCGAATAGCTCTTCGGAGGGCAGAGAGTTTTGCATAGCCCATGTCAAGAAAGTCCAAGCGGCGCCAGTCGGTTCGGCGTATCTTGGAGCCTCGATGCAAGGCTTCTTTCCTGTCCCGCCGCAGCCTCATGGCGCGTATGTGAAGTACGCTCCCTCCGTACAGGCCCATGCGTTGCCGCGCTTAGTGATGTCGCGAGCGAGCGAGTGTATGGCACCGTTCCCGTTTCAAGGCAGGCGTAACGACTTAAGCGGACGTACCAGCAAATACAACGCATGCATTACGGTCAACCTCTACAGGCACCGCGTCCAGAGCGGCACCCTTGCACGGCCCATCGATACACTTGCCATCATCGAACCTGAACAGCGCACTATGATGAGCGCACATCAAGACCTGCGATCGATAACACGAAACACTCCCAGGCACGAAGTCCAAGGATACCGAAAAATGCGGGCAGCGATTGACATACGCCCAGGCCTTGTCGCCACGCCGGACCACGACGATGGAGGGCCCCACTGACTCTTTCGGAACGACGAGAGCACCGCCATCCGGCACTTCGTCGAGACGACACAACTGACTCCCGTTCATCGTTCAAGCCCGTTGTTCGGGATTTCCGAGGCTCCAGTCCCACGGACGGACCTCGACGCGGGAAAACAATCCTTCTTTCATGTACGGATCCTCGCCTACGAAGCGCATCACAGCATCGATGTCATCGGCCTCGACAACCAGAAGCGTGCCATTCATCTTGTTGCACAGCGGCGCGAGGGTGGGGCCCCCGAGACGGACGTGAACGCCATGCTCGGACGCGCTGCGCAAATAGCTTCGATGGCTGGGTCGCACGCGCTCGCGGACTTCGCGCATGTCCGGCTTGTCAGTGGCAAACACTGCGAAATAGCGGCGCATCTCGTTAGCTCCGGTCAAGAACGAAGTCGTAGTTCGCCTCGCGATACGGGCCTCGGACATTGAAACGACGAGCGAGTTCATCACCGGCCGCTCGCTCACGGTAGGAAACCGTCAGTGACGTCTTCACACCGAAGACCGCATCGGACTCGAGATATTTGTCGTCTTTATCGAAGATATGAGTCACGAGTCTTCGGTGCCCCACGGCGTCAATCATGAAGTGCAAATGCGCAGGCCGCCACGGGTGCCTTCCTGTCGCACTCAGCATCTTGCCGACCGGACCATCGGTCGGGATCGGATAGCTGACCGGCAGAATGGTGGTGATCGCGTAGCGGCCTTCCGCATCCGTGCGATAGCGGCCGCGCAGGTTGTCGAGCGGCTGGTCGGCGTCCTGGCCGGAGTACATGCCGTTTTCAGCGGTTTGCCAGACGTCGAGCACTGCGCCGGCAATCGGCGTGCCGTCGGTGCTGCGTACTTGCCCATGCACGACAGCTGGCGTGCCGGGCGTCGAGGCCATGTTCTCGCCATAGGCACGCTCCGGCATGCCCTCGATATAGAACGGACCAAACACTGTCGTGTCCGTTGCTCCGCTCGCGAACCGATGATTGATCGCGTCGACTAGCATCGAGACGCCCAAGGTGTCCGACAGGAGGATGAATTCTTGACGCACGACGCCATCGCACATTTTCCCGGTCTCGGTGAGAAAGCGAATGGCGGACATCCACTCCTGCTCGGTAAGCTGCGTTTCGCGGACAAAGGCGTGCATGTGTCGCACGAGGCTTTGCATCAATGTTCGCAGGCGCACATCCGGTGTGTTGGCGAAGCTGGCAACGACCTGATCGGTCAGCTTCGCATCGCTGTCGTCGAGTTCTGTTGTCACGTTTGTCTCCATGTCTATTCGGCGACCGCTCAATGCGGTGACCGTCCTTCCCACGCGTCCTGAAGCAGCGCACGAATCGCCGCGCGTTCAATCGGCCGCGGATTCGCATACGGGTTCTTGCAGGCGATATCCGCTGCTTCGTCGAGTCCGGCATACGGCATGCCGATATCGGCCAGCGCCGCGGAAATGCTGAGCTTCTCGTTCAACTCGAACAGCAGCGGGCCCGCCTCCGCGGCTTCGTTTCCGCCGAGCGCCCGGGCGACGCGAAGCAACGCCTCGGGCGCAGCAACGTGGTTATAGTGCGCCGTATGAGGCAACATTGCCGCGTGAGTCTGTGCGTGAGGAAGATTGAACGTGCCGCCTAGCGTGTGACATAGCTTGTGATGAACGGCCATGCTGACCGCGCCGAGGCAGGTGCCTGCGAGCCACGCGCCATATAACGCACGGCTGCGCATGTCGCGATCGCCCGGCGTTTTGACTATCACCGGCAACGCTTCGCTGAGCGCGCGTATTGACTCCTCGGCCATCAAGCTTATGACAGGATTGGCGTCGTCGGCGTAAAGCGCCTCTACCGCATGCGCCAGAGCGTTGACGCCGGAAGCGGCCGAGATGCCGGCAGGAAGCGACAGGGTTAGCGACGGGTCATACAAGACGGTGCGCGGCAACACGCGCACATCGCGGCCAGTGCGCTTCAGACGGCCTTCGGTGAGTCCATATATCGGCGTCATCTCCGAGCCTGCGTACGTGGTCGGCACCGCGAGGATGGGCAAGGACGACTCGAGTGCTATCGCCTTGCCTAGTCCGATGGTGGAGCCGCCGCCAATCGCAATGCAGCAGTCCGCATCCATGTCGCGAGCCGTGTCGCAAGCCGCGCGGGCGACCTCCATTGGAACGTGCATGACCGCCTCGGCACAGACGCCTGCGGCGCGCTCGCCGAGGACGTCCGCCACGTGGTCAGCGAGATGCCGTTGCTCAGGCGTCGACAAAATAAGCGCTCGCCGCGCGCTGAGCTTCGTCAGTTCGTCGGGCAGCTTACCGAGTGCGCCCCATTCGAAGACGACTCGCGTAGGGGTTCCCTGATAGACAAAGCGCTCCATGAAGACCTCAACGCTTGAAGTGCGGCGGCACGTTACCGTCGACATTGACCCACACCGAGCGCGCTTCCGTGTAGTCGTGCATCGCTTCGAAGCCCATCTCGCGACCGTAGCCCGACTTGCCCACACCGCCGAACGGGCTGCCTGGATTCACCCGCTTGTAGCAGTTGATCCAGCACATGCCGGCATTAATTCGCGACGCGGTCTTGTGCGCGCGAGACAGGTCGCGAGTCCAGAGGCCGCTGCCCAATCCATATTCGGTCGAGTTTGCGATAGCGAGCGCTTCCTCGTCACTGCCGAAGCGCAGAACCGTGACAAACGGACCGAACACTTCTTCTTGAGCGATACGGTCGGACGCGCTTTTCGCCTCGATGACAGTTGGACGGACGTAATAGCCATTCGCCAAGGCACTGTCTTGCGGGGCGCTACCGCCCGTGAGTACGCGACCGCCTTGTTCTCGCGCCACGTCGACGAACGTCAGCACGCGGTCCAGATGCTGCTTCGATGTGAGCGGCCCCATTTCCGTATCGTCGTCCAGAGGGTTGCCGACACGAATAGACGAAGCCAGCGAAACGAATCGCTCGAGAAACTCGTCCGCGATGCGTTCATGCAGAATTAGACGTGAACCCGCGATACATGCCTGCCCCTGGTTGTGAAAGATGGCCCACGCGGCGCCGTTGATGGCGGCATCGAGATCCGCGTCGTCGAACACGATGTTCGCGCCTTTGCCGCCGAGTTCCAGTTGCACACGCTTGAGGTTGCCCTGCGAGGCGTCGACGATTCGGCGACCAGTCGCCGTCGACCCGGTAAATGCAATTTTTCCCACGCCCGGGTGTTCGGCGAGCCGCTGGCCGGCCGTGTGTCCATAGCCCGGTACGATGTTGACGACGCCTGCGGGGAAGCCGACCTCGGCCATGATTTCGACGATGCGCAACGTCGATAGAGGCGTGATCTCCGAAGGCTTCAATACCACCGTATTGCCCGCAGCGAGCGCCGGCCCCATCTTCCAGCTCGTGAACATCAGCGGGAAATTCCACGGAACAATCTGGCCGACTACGCCGATAGGCGCGCGCTGCACGTAGTTGAGGAACCCGGTTTCCACGGGAACCACGGAGCCTTGCAGCTTATCGGCCATGCCGCCGAAGTAACGGAAGCACGCGGCTGTACGCGGTACGTCGAGCGCGCGGGAATCGCGAATCGGGTGGCCGGTATCGAGCGATTCGAGCTGCGCGAGCTCCTCGGCGTTCGCCTCGATGGCGTCGGCAAGGCGCAGCAGGAGCCGGCCACGTTCGGCCGCCGCCATGGCCGACCACTTCGGGAATGCGCGAGTGGCTGCGTCGACGGCGAGATCGACATCTGCGGCAGTCGCCGCCGCGATCTTTGTAATGAGCGAGCCGTCGTGCGGATTGAGCACGTCGATGGTGCCGCGATCGACGGCATCGACAAAGCGGCCGTCAATGAAGAGTTGGTTCTGCATGAGTCTTCCTCGATTCGATGCTTCGTTCTGCTTAGAACGCAATGGGATACGGGGCAAGTTCACCGCTCTCATAGCGCTGTGGCAGATCAGGCGTGGCGTTCTCCCAAACCAGCAGCATCGAGCGCTTCGTCGAGTAGCCTTGATGCCGGATGTCGGCCGGCATCGCGCAGATGTCGCCGGCGCGCATGGTGATTCGAGCGCGCGGTGCGCCGGTGTTCTTGTCGCCGATATCCCAGACGATTTCGTCGGAGAGCTGCAGGAACCACTCGACGCGGTCGTTTCCGTGGAACACGGGCAAGATGAACTCTTCGGTGGTCGGACAGAACAGGCTAAGGCCGCAGACGGAGGTCACCGACGGGTTCCACGTCACATCTGAACGGGAAAGATATTTGAAGAGGTTGAACGCGTGAAGCTCGCCTTCGAATCCCGGCTCGACATGGACTTCCGGCTCATCCTGCGCGACGTCGAGGAACGCGCGATTGACCGGTAGATCGTTGCGCAGCGGCGAGTCGCCCGCAAGGCCCGGCATGCGGCGCGTCGCAATGCGCGTGCGTTCGATCGCCGCGTCGTTCTCGCCATGCTTGCGCCCGAACGCCGTTCCGGTTTCTTCCGGCGCTGCGAACGGGTCGAAGCCTTCGTTGGTCCAGTCGTGTAGGATGGCCTTGAACGTCGCCATGATAGTCGGCGTTTCGAAGGTCTCCGTATAGTCGACGCCCGCTTCCTTCATGATGCCGTTGAACGTGCCGGCGTACACATCCACCTTGCCGTAATGATTGCGCGTGCCGAACACATGGTCGAAGTTGACCCAGCCGTAGAAGAAGCCCCATGCCACATCGCGCATCATTGCGCGCAGGAATGCGTCTGCCGGCACGGCGTGCGTACGCGTCTGACCTTTTGCGGGCCAACTGATTTTCACGAAATACTCGTCGCGCTGGAACTCGAATTCACCGAGCTGAAAGCGGCGGTAGCCCGTGATGGCGTCCGGTTCCGTCGAGCGCACGGTGTCGGCTGCGAAGTCTGCGGGATGGTCGAGCGTGTCGAGGGTGGCCATGACTTGTCTCCTGAAACGTTGGATATCGCTGGTCGGGCTTTTAGTGCAGACAGATATCTGCCCACTTCTCTACGGACAGCGCGCCGAGTACGGTCTGCACGAGCGCGACCCCCGGTTTGCTCGCGGTAAAGCGGTATGCGCAGCCCGCGGGGAGCAGTGCCTGATGCCCTTTGCGCAGCACCACGTGGCCCATCTTTCGCCCGACGGGCTCGGTGCCTGCGCTCACGGTTCCGCGCCCGGACGTCGGCGGGTTTTCGAGCTTGATGAATTCGATGCGGACTTCGCCGTCCATCTGAATAGTGAATTCGTCGTGCGCGCATGTGTACCACGGCGATGTGCCCTCGGTACGCAGTACTTCGATCACGTATTCGAGGTTCTTGCCGGCGACGACCTTCTCGTAGGGTGCCGATTTCGATGCGACCTCGAACACGTTCGAAAACGCGTAGTGGCGAGCGCTCCCGCTCGTGATTTCGACGCCACCTTTCTTGAAGTTATCGAGGGAGCCAAAGACGGTATGGAATGCAGTGTCGGTCATTGCTGTCTCCTGTGTTGAACTGCTCGTTACGTTCAACTCTAGGGGCAACAACTGGCCGCAACAACCTGCGAGTCACCGACTACGGCATTTGCGATTCGCGAATAATCGGCCGGCGACGACGCGGCTTACCGCACCCAGCCGCGCTCGAGCAACGGCAGGTCCCACGACGGCTCAGGACCCAGATATTCGATGAGGAATTCGACAAGCGCCTTGACCTTCAATGCCTGGCGCTGGGTCGCCGGATAGACGGCTGCGAAGTTCAACGTCGAGAGTTCATAGTCCGTCAAGATGGGCACCAGTGTCCCGCTCACGAGCGCCTCGCTGGCGACCAAGGTCGGCAAACATACGATGCCTCCGCCTGTCAGCGCATAGTCCTTCAGTAAGTGCACAGAATTCGAACGAATCATGCCCGGCAATTCCATTTCCACGACCTCCGTACCGTGGATCATCGTCCAGCGGTTTCGTGAGGGATATCCCGAATACAGCGCGGTGATGTGATGCAGCAAGTCACGCGGATGCTGCGGAGCACCATGCTTTTCAAGGTAAGCAGGCGATGCACAAAACAGGCGGCGAACGTTGAATAGTCGACGCTCGATGAGCGACTCCGAGATGGGAGGGAAAATCTGGAACGCGATATCGAAGCCTTCTTCGACTGGGTCGACAACCCGGTCATTCACGATGATATCGAGTTGAATCCCCGGATAGCGTCTGTTGAATTCGGCGAGCGGCGCGCCGAAATGTCCAAGAGCAAAGCCGGGAAGCATCTGAATGCGCAAGCGCCCCGTCGGCGTCGCGCGGAGCTCGCGCATCTGGTCGGTCAGTTCATTCACGCGGCCCACGACCTCGGCGCATTCGCGATAGAACGCTTCGCCGACTTCCGAAAGTCGGACGTGGCGCGTGCTGCGGTGGAAGAGCGGCGCATTGACGAACTTCTCCAACTGCTGGATGCGGTTGGTCACGACCGAACTCGTCACACCGAGCTGTCTCGCCGCTTCGGCGAAGCTGCTTGTTTCCGCCACTCTCACGAATGCCTCAATGCTGAGAAACCGGTCCATATGGCGCTTTCCCTGTGCAAAACACCAGTTTAAATGGACCGGACGACTCAGACTGCGAAAGAATGGTTGGCTCGTGTTCCTTGTTTAACTGCGGAAAGGGTGCAGGCGGTCGACTTCGAGAAAAGGCCAACGTCTATTGTCGAAGCCAACGAGTGAATAACCGTCATGCCTTCCGAGGCGGCATAGCAGACGCATCGAATCGTGCTTGAGTTACCTCGGCTGCTCGCCTGCAGTGAGTTCAGGCCGAAGGACCGCGCGACGCTGAACGACTGCCGGCGCGGTCTCCTTCAGAAGCAAGCTGACCAGAATGCCGAGGATGACAGCGCACATCGGCAGCCAGAGGATGTTCGCGATACCGAAGTGGGTGGCGACATAGCCGCCCATCGCCGGCGCAATCCCGCCGCCGAAAATCTCGCCTACGCCCACCACTGCGCCAATGGATGTCGAGACAAGTCCGACCGGTGCAGCCTCTGTCGCCACGGGTCCGGACAGCAGCGAGACGAGGCCCAGCGTAAAGAAGGACGCGACAAATAGCACAGCAAAAAGCGCGAGCGGCTGAGCGCCGAGACCGCGGAAGATATAGAGCATCACGGCCGTTCCGGCGAAGCCCACGATGCTCGCCAGTCGGCGCCCGACGAGGTCCGAGAGGCCAGGCAAACCGAACTGGCCTAGAAAACCGCCAAAGCCGATAGCCGAGACGACGAGGCCCATCTTTTGTGTATCGAGCGAGAGGTAGTCAGTGAGATAAAGGGGCAGCAGGGCGCCGAGCACGAACACCCCCGTCATTGCGCAGCACAACGCCAGCATGGCGACAAGAATGTTTCGACTCTTGAGGACATGGCCTAGCGATGCCGGCGCATGTTCCGAAGCAACCTCCTTAACGACTTTCGGCTCGCGAATGACAAAGAACATGAGCGCTCCGAGAATTAGGCCCGGAATCGCAACTAAAGCAAAGACCCAACGCCACGTAACGAAAGCGAGCAACTGCGTGGCGATGATGGGCGACAACGCCAAGCCGAAGAGCGCAAAACCACTCTGCTGTAGACCGAGGTTCAGGCCGCGACGGCGCGGAAGCGATGCATCAGCTGTCGCCGCGAAGCTGGTCGGGCAAAAGGAGCCCTCTGCGACACCCATCAGCCCACGAATCGCGATGAGACTGAAGAGCCCGCCAGCGAGACCAGAGAAGCCCGAAAGCAGCGAGAACGCGATGATCGCCGGAATAAGCACCTTCCTGCGGCCCACCTTGTCCGAGATGCCTCCCATCAGCGCCGCGAATACGCCCCACGACAGGCCAAGGACTCCGATGCAGTTTCCTACGTCCTGCGCCGTCAGTCCGAGGTCCTTCATCATCGACGGAAACAGCGGCGCGATGAGCCATCTGTCCAATCCCACCAGCCCGAAGCCCAATGCCAGCAGCGTGACTGCCTTCCATTCGTACGAAGTGTCCCAGTCAGTTTCTTTCATTTCCGTCTCCGAGAGAGTCAGTTGTTGCAGGTGCGCAATGAGCGCAGTTGCACGTACCGACTCTGTTGCAGTTGTGCGCGGTGAAATCCGCGAGTGTGGTCGTCCGCCTTTGAGAGAGCACGATTCGATACAAAGGGGCAACGACCGAAAGATAGGGTGCGGGCGCGAGTCCTTGGTATGGAACAATCAGCGAACGCGCCATTTGCGAAATACGAATAATTGGGTCAGCGTGGTGGCGAACGTGTCGGCAGAAGGCTGCCGCGACCTACTGCAGCACCGAGGCGCCGTCTTCAGGAACGCATTAGGGGATTCCCCTGTAGACAGTCGCGCGGCGAGTGTGACGGAGCCTTGCTCTACGAGTGGGCAAACCCGCCTCGGCACCGTCTCAACGTTGCATAACCGACGTCGTCTCTGAGCACGCTGAGCAACAGGTGGTCGAAGGTTGAAGCAGCGCGCTCGACAGGAACGAGGCGAAGGGAAAGTGCCGAATTAAGGTATGCCAACAGATAGCGTTGCAAGACTGCACTGGACCTTTTCGCTGGCGTTAGCCGTGTGAGAAGGGAAAAGCATCGTCTTACAATGCCGACGAAGTTGCCCGGCTTAGCTACCGCCCGTCGCTCCCGTGCGGCGTCTGTATAGCCCGCTCGCTTCGAGCTTTTGTCGTCAGCAGGAGATCCAAGCCAAAAGGGTGCTTAGGACGTGAAATTGTCGTGTCCCTACGAGCAGCACCTCGAAACAGGCCATTTGATATTCGCGGCGAAACCCTCTATAACCTTGGAGAAGCCTTTCGAACGAGTTACGCGAGAATCATTCGTTTTGTCAGACGCGTTAATAGCATAGGAATGCGAAGCATATCGACGCGTTTTCGGCTCGTTCGCCAAAGCGATTCAACGGCAGGGGACGACAATGAACAGATCATTCGGACGTGTTAGCAGAGGTCAACTAGCTCTTTGCTTGCTCACGATTGTCGCGGCGTCTAACGGTGCCGCTCAGACCATCCCGAAGAAAGGAGTCATCGACGCGACGTACACCGCTGCGGGGACGGGCGTGAAAGAGGTCGCCGTCAGCGGGGATGATGTTGTGTACTTGTTCGAGTCGACTCTGTTGATGGGAAATGACAACAAGACGCCGTTCATGCGCAACGTGTCGGCCCACTGTCTAGAAGCCGGCTTCACTGCACAAAGCGGGACCGGCTACTGCGTGTACACCGATAAGGATGGGGACAAGTTCGTCGAGGCATTCAGCTATGCTTCGGGCTCAACGTCCGGAAAGGGGACGTTGAGTTCCGGCACGGGTAAGTTCAAGGGCATACAAGGCCAGTTCGACTGGCAACAAGTCCAAGTGCTGCCCGCCGAGAAAGGGTCCTACCATTACATCGGGAAGAAAACCGGTAGCTATCTTTTGCCCTGAGCCGTTTCATCCGTATCGTTGCACGCGCTAGCGGAGCATGGATCAGTACTTGAGATGCGCTGTGTCGCCACGTCGATTCAGCAAAGGCGTTGCGCATTCTCTCGCGCAGCAAGCGCAGGTGCATCCACATGCGCTTACGGAAAACCCTCAGCGCTTGCTCTCCAACGCCTTCTGAGTATTGCGACGAAGCTCTGCCGGCTTTCGACTGCGAACCCGCCGAACAGTGAGTGACTGACGGTCGGCCCGACAAGGTGCTGCGTTTCGTTGCATCTCTGCAAGCGGTCGCGGCGGCTGTGTTCCGCATCGCTGTCCAAGTCGGACTGTACAACCCCGCTAGCCCATGACTTTCCTGTAGCGTCTGTCTTTCTGCATTGCCACCTTGCTGACGCGCACGACGCCCGCCAGCGAGAACCCGAGACCCGCCCCTCCCGCCCACGTCCGCGTGATCCCGCCTGTCCACGACATTGAAAAATGATCGTGCGTATGACGAGCCCAACTGTCCCTTCGGCCGCCCACCGTCGCCTCCCTTTCTTCCTGTCGTAAGGTTTACCCCGATTTAAACGAAATCCAACAAAAGGGACATTCTGGCTGCTGCACGTAATCCAAGCGAAATCCAATCGACGCCTTGAAGCCCCGCCTCTGCGACTGGCGTCGCGCACGCCGCAAAGGAGAGCGATTTGGTCCTGGAACTGGAGCGAGTCAGTGTCGTTTCTGGCGGGCAACCGCATCTGTACGGCGTGGATTTGCGCCTCGTCCCAGGCGCTATCAATGTGCTCCTCGGACCCACGCAGGCCGGTAAAACCACGCTGATGCGCGTCATGGCGGGTCTCGACAGGCCGAGTGAGGGCCGAGTGCTCGTCGACGGTCACGATGTGACAGGCGTCAGCGTGCGTCAGCGCAATCTCGCGATGGTCTATCAGCAGTTCATCAACTACCCGGCGATGACGGTATTCGAGAACATCGCCTCGCCTTTGCGCCTGCAAAAGACCGACGCCGCCGAGATCCGCCGGCGCGTGCAGGAAGTCGCAGGCAAATTGCATATCGATCATTTGTTGGAGCGGCGGCCCGGCGAACTGTCAGGCGGACAACAGCAGCGCTGCGCGCTCGCGCGTGCACTCGTGAAGCGTACGTCGCTGGTGCTGCTCGACGAGCCGCTCGTCAATCTCGATTACAAGCTGCGCGAGGAACTGCGCATGGAACTGACTACGCTCTTCGCCGACGGCAATACCACCGTCGTGTACGCGACCACCGAACCTCTCGAAGCGCTACTGCTGGGCGGCTATACGGCGATCGTCGATAAAGGCCGGGTCCTGCAGTTCGGCCCCACGCTCGACGTCTATAACGCTCCGGTCAACGTCGCGGCTGCGGCTGTGTTCAACGACCCGCCGATGAACATGCTGTCGAGCGACTGCGGCAACGGCCGCGCGCGTCTGCCGATCGGCGTGGAGGTGCCGGTCCAGCACGCGGACGCTGTGAACGGCGCGTGCCGCATCGGCATCCGGCCGGGGCATCTGCGTCTTCAGGCAAAGGCCTCTCATGCGATCGCCGTTCCGTGCCGGCTCGAACTCGCTGAACTGAGCGGCTCCGAAACGTACCTGCATCTGCGCACGCTGACCGGCGCGGTCAATCTGGTTGCGCAGTTGCAGGGCGTGCATCAGATCGAGCTCGGCGCGCAGCTCGACGTTTTCATCGACCCGCGAGAACTGTTCGTGTTCGGTGCGGATACCCGACTGGTGTCCAGCCCGGAGGCAGCTCATGGCGCGCATTGAGTTCACGAATCTCGGGCACGCTTATGGACCAGGTCCCGCGACGCGCGACGACTACGCGCTTCAACCTATGAGCATGGTCTGGGATGACGGCGGCGCTTATGCGTTGCTCGGTCCATCGGGGTGCGGCAAGACCACGCTACTGAACATCGTGTCGGGGCTCGTGAGGCCGTCCGAGGGCAAGGTGTTGTTCGACGGACGCGATGTGACGGCGCTCGGCGCACGTCAGCGCAACATCGCGCAGGTGTTCCAGTTCCCCGTGGTCTACGACACGATGACCGTCTACGAGAACCTCGCGTTTCCGCTCCGTAATCGCAAGCTGCCGGACGCCGAGGTCAAAAAGCGCGTGCACGAAGTCGCGGACATCCTCGATATGACGCGCGACCTGCCGCTCAGGGCGAGCAATCTGGCCGCCGACGCCAAACAGAAAATCTCGCTCGGGCGCGGCCTCGTGCGCAAGGACGTCGCGGCGATTCTCTTCGACGAACCGTTGACCGTGATCGACCCGGCGATGAAGTGGATGTTGCGCCGCCAGTTGAAGAAGATTCATCAGCAACTCAAGCTCACACTGATCTACGTGACGCACGATCAGGTAGAAGCGCTGACTTTCGCCGATGAAGTCGTGGTCATGACGAATGGCCGCGTCGTTCAGAAGGGAGGAGCCGATGCGCTCTTTCTGCGGCCGGATCACGCTTTTGTAGGCTACTTCATCGGCAGTCCGGGCATGAATCTTTGTCCGATCGAGCTCGACGGCGACGGCGCAAGAATCGGCTCGCAGCGTTTGCCGCTCGACGCCGGCACGCTCGCGACGCTACGGGCCGCGCATCAGCAGTCAAGCGGCGCGCTCAAGCTGGGGATTCGCCCTGAGTTCGTCCGCCTCTCGCAGGAAGGAGAAGCCGGCGCGGTCGCCGCGCAAGTGCTGCGCGCGCAACAGCTCGGCAACTATCAACTGGTCACCTTGCAATGCGACGGCCATGTTTTCAATGCGAAGCTCGAGCCGCATCTAAGAGTTGTCGACGGCCCTGCCTGGCTGCATCTCATCGCGCCTGAAACCGTGTTCTTCTGCAACGACGAGAGAATCGAAACCCGCATTCTGGAAGGGGCCGCGCGATGAACAAGCCCGTCAATCAAAAGGCATGGTTGCTGGTCATTCCGGTGTTCATCTGCGTCGCGTTCTCCGCGATCCTGCCGCTGATGACGGTGGTCAATTATTCGGTGCAGGACATCATCGGGCCGACCCAGCACGTGTTCGTCGGTACGGAATGGTTTCGCAACATCATGACCGACCCGGATCTGCGCGAGGCGCTCGGCAGACAGGTCATCTTCTCCGCGTGCGTTCTGCTGTTCGAGATTCCATTGGGCGTGGGTCTCGCATTGTCGATGCCGGCTTCCGGATGGCGGGCATCGGCCACGCTCATCGTGCTTGCCATGCCGTTGCTGATTCCGTGGAACGTGGTGGGCACGATCTGGCAGATCTTCGGGCGCCCGGATATCGGACTGCTCGGCTACTGGCTGAATAGTCTCGGCTTCGACTATAACTATACGGCGAGTCCCACGGCCGCATGGATCACCGTGCTCGTGATGGACATCTGGCACTGGACGCCGCTCGTCGCGCTGCTGTGCTATGCGGGATTGCGCGCGATTCCGGACGCCTTCTATCAGGCCGCGGAAATAGATGGCGCGAGCCGCTTCGCGGTATTCCGCTACATCGAATTGCCGAAGATGCGCGGCGTGCTGATGATCGCCGTGTTGCTGCGCTTCATGGACAGCTTCATGATCTACACCGAGCCGTTCGTGCTGACAGGCGGCGGTCCCGGCAATTCCACGACATTCCTCAGTCAGTATCTGACTCAGAAAGCGGTCGGTCAGTTCGACCTGGGACCGGCGGCGGCTTTCTCGCTGATTTATTTCCTGATCATTCTGCTGCTTTGCTTCATTCTCTATAGCTGGATGAGCCGCGTAGGCAAAGGCGAATCCGCCGCGCAAGGAGCCGACCATGCAGGATAAGCGCCGCTGGATGCGGACGTCGATGCTCGTCGTCTATGTGCTGTTCGCGCTCATTCCGCTTTACTGGATGGTTTCCATCTCACTGCGCACGAACGAGGAGACCATGTCGACGTTCGCCACGCTGCCGCAGCACGCGACGCTAGCGAACTACAAGGTGATCTTCACCGATCCCTCGTGGTACTGGGGCTACATCAATTCGATCATCTACGTGCTCATGAACACGGTGATGTCGGTGTTGGTCGCATTGCCTGCCGCGTACGCGTTCTCGCGATATCGCTTTCTCGGCGACAAGCATATGTTCTTCTGGCTGCTGACCAACCGCATGACGCCGCCCGCCGTATTCCTGCTTCCATTCTTCCAGCTGTATTCGAGCGTCGGCCTGACCGACACGTACATTGCCGTCGCACTCGCGCACATGCTGTTCAACGTGCCGCTTGCCGTGTGGATTCTCGAAGGTTTCATGTCGGGCGTCTCCCGAGAGATAGACGAAACCGCGTACATCGACGGTTATTCGTTTCCCGCATTCTTCGTGAAGATCTTTCTCCCGCTCATCAAGTCGGGCGTCGGCGTCACGGCTTTTTTCTGCTTCATGTTCAGCTGGGTCGAACTGCTGCTCGCGCGCACGCTGACTTCTGTCAACGCGAAACCTATCGCTGCGGTGATGACGCGGACCGTGTCGGCGGCCGGCATGGATTGGGGCGTGCTGTCGGCGGCGGGCGTGCTGACCATCGTTCCCGGCGCGCTGGTGATCTACTTCGTGCGCAACTACATCGCGAAAGGCTTCGCGATGGGGAGAGTGTGATGTTCACCTGGATGTACTGGACCCCCGAGGTGGCGATCTTCTTCGCCTGCATCGTCGTGATGCTGGGCGGCATGACCGTATGGGAACTGCGCTCGCCCACTCATGAACGCAAGGGCTTTTTGCCTATTCCGACGACGCGCGGTGACCGGCTGTTCATCGGCCTGTTGACTGCCGCGTATATCAATCTCGCGTGGCTCGCAATCAGCGACGAGGGCGCCAGTTCCTGGCCGGGGTTCGCGGCCTCCGTGCTGATACTGCTCGCGATCATGTGGAAGGGCTAGCAATCGGACGCATGGACGCATGCAATGGAGACGGGCAACTGCCGGTTCCGCTGATGCCCCCAGCGGGCGCCGACACGGTCGAAGGGGCACGGAAGAAACAGGAGAACACCATGCATCAGAGGAGACGGATCGTCACGCTGGCATTGGCGAGCATCGTGTCAGGTGCCTTCGCGAATCAGGCGCTCGCGGGCACGCCCGAGGCGCAGAAATGGGTGGACAGCGAGTTTCAACCGAGCACGCTTTCGAAACAGCAGCAGATGGACGAGATGAAATGGTTCATCGACACCGCTGCGAAACTCAAATCGCAGGGCGTCAAGGAGATTCATGTCGTGTCGGAAACCATCGACACGCATACCTACGAATCAAAGACGCTCGCTGCCGCGTTCAGTGAAATCACCGGCATTCAGGTGAAGCACGACATCATTCAGGAAGGCGACGTCGTCGAGAAATTGCAGACCTCGATGCAATCCGGGCAAAGCATCTACGACGGCTGGATCTCGGACTCCGATCTGATCGGAACGCACTATCGCTATGGCGTGATTGTTCCGCTGTCCGATTACATGGCAGGGGAGGGCAAGGAATACACGAACCCCGGGCTCGACCTGAAAGACTTCATCGGCACGAGCTTTACCACCGCGCCCGACAAGAAGCTCTATCAGCTTCCCGACCAACAGTTCGCGAATCTCTACTGGTTCCGCGCGGACTGGTTCGCACGCAAGGATCTGCAGGACAAGTTCAAGGCGAAGTATGGCTACGATCTCGGCGTGCCGGTCAACTGGTCCGCGTACGAAGACATCGCCGAGTTCTTCACGAACGATGTGAAGAACATCGACGGAGAGAAAGTTTACGGCCATATGGATTACGGCAAGAAGGACCCATCGCTCGGCTGGCGCTTCACGGACGCATGGCTCTCGATGGCGGGCGCAGCCGACAAGGGCATTCCGAACGGCATGCCCGTCGACGAATGGGGCATTCGCGTGACGCCCGACGGCTGTCATCCGGTGGGTGCGTCGGTATCGCGCGGCGGCGGCACCAACAGCCCGGCAGCAGTGTATGCGACGACCAAGTACATCGACTGGCTCAAGAAATACGCGCCGCCGGAAGCGTCGGGCATGACCTTCAGCGAGGCTGGCCCGGTGCCCGCGCAAGGCCGTATTGCGCAACAGGTGTTCTGGTACACGGCGTTCACGGCGTCGATGCTCAAGCCGGGCAACGTCACGAATGCGGACGGCACGCCGAAGTGGCGCATGGCGCCGTCGCCGCACGGCGCTTACTGGAAAGACGGCATGCAGAACGGCTATCAGGATGTCGGCTCGTGGACGTTCTTCAAGTCGACGCCGCCGAAGCAGCGAGCCGCCGCATGGCTGTACGCGCAGTTCGTCACGTCGAAGAGCGTGTCGCTCAAGAAGTCGATTGTCGGTCTCACGTTCATTCGCGACTCCGATATTCATAGCGACTACTTCACGAAAAACGCGGACAAATACGGCGGCTTGATCGAGTTCTATCGCAGTCCGGCGCGCGTCGCGTGGACGCCGACCGGCAACAACGTGCCCGATTATCCGAAGATGGCGCAACTCTGGTGGAAGAACGTGGGCACCGCGGTCGCGGGTGAGAAGACTCCGCAGGCTGCAATGGACAACCTCGCGAAAGAAATGGATCAGGTGTTGGCCCGTTTGCAGCGAGCCGGAATGAAGGTTTGCGCGCCGGAACTCAATCCGCAAAGCGATCCGTCCAAGTGGCTGTCAGACCAGCATGCGCCTTGGAAGCGCCTTGACAACGAAAAACCCAAGGGCGAAACAGTGAAGTATGAGCAACTGCTGTCAGCCTGGAAGGCGGGCAAGGTACGGTAGTGATTCGCGGGTGCTCGGCGGTCTCAACGCACAGGGCCGCTGGCAAGCCGCGCTCCAGCGCCTATCGACAAACGCGATGCGCCGGCCTCGCAACCGGCGCATCGCGTTCTGCTTCAGAAGCTATCGGTCAGAGTAGGGAAGTCCGAGGCGGAAGCCTACGACGTGATCGACCGCAAACGAGGTGGTCATGCCCGGCTGGAGAAGCAGGGCGTCACGCTGGACACTGCTTGGTTTTACTGCATTCGTCGACAGGCGAGCGCACAAGGTGTCTCTCTGCTGCACTGAGCACCCCCCTAAAAAAAAAAACCCCGACCATTGGTCGGGGTTTTTTTTCTCGTCGTTCCGACGACTATTTGAAGCGCACAACGTAGTTGAGACGCCACTTCAACACAAAGAAAAGGATCTTGAGGAAGGGGATCAAGATACCCACTGCCCAGAGCAGAGTGAGCCCCGCCGCGAACAACAACGATTCGCTGAATCCGTTCTTCGGCAGATGGACAATCACGAACATGGAGAAAAACGACGCGGTGGCGATAATGGTGCGTCGCGTGTAAAACGGCAGCGCCATGAACCTAGCGTACATCATCGGCTCCTTCAGCTGAGCGGAGCCAGGCACGATGAAACAGATAAGCTGCCTCCCACGCAGCCAGCGCGGCGGCCACCAAAATCCACATGCGAACGCCGCGCGTCCAGTCGGCTTGCGCCAAGGTTTCTAAAAAGCCCATTTCTTCCTCCGTCGCCTATGCAGGCCTGAACTATACGTTCCTATCTTGTCAGCATTCTCGCATTGTCAAGCGGGCGCGAAGTGCACTGACGCCCCCTTCCATCGCGGCGTCAACCGAAGTTCAGGTTTTCAGCCAGAAACGCGTAGTCGAAGTCCGGTTCACCGTCGCGGTCGGTTTTGCTCGCAGCTGTAACGACCGCGTCGCCCGCGGATGTAACGATCGTTGGTCCGGCGATTGGCTGACCGGTCGCAGCCGGCGCATCGCGCGTCCCCGGCTGGTGGCTGACCGAAACGCTGCCTCGCAGCGCATCTTCGGCAAGGCGCTTCAACAGCGCCGCACGCTGCCTCGGGTTGGAGATCGCAACCAGAGCATCGAACAGCGCGGGCGTCACTACTTCGCTGATTGTTACCTTGATCTCCAAAGCGCCTGTCATGCGGGCACTCCTTCCTTGCGCTTCTTATCGCGCAGCAGCGTTGCCTCGCCAGCAGCAAGGAACCCCTTGACGTTCGTGAAACACGGATCTGCCATATGGTCGATCCTCAAATGGGGGAAACGCGCTTGTATCTCGGACTTGTAGAGAGCCGCACCTCCACCGGTAAGAACGATTGAGCGAATGTCGACGGTGTTTTTCACACCAGCTTGGATCGCTTTAACCGCCGCGTCTATGACCGTTTGCGCTCCAGGCAGGAACTCGCGAAGGTCGTAGTCGTTCCCGTTGAGCAGCAATGTGGACCCGGTGCGCAACGCCTTATCGATCCGCTCAATCCCCTGCGTGTCGATATGCAGTTTCTCCTTGATGACAGCCGCGATAGCCTCGTAATAGTGAGATGCGCCGCTGTGATGACCTCCGCTGCGCTCCTCGTCGATCGTGAGCCCCGTTGCCACAACCCAGTCCGTAGTGAAGTAGCCAACGTCAATAATAAGGTGAGGATCCTCTTTGTCGAACTCGTGATAGCGCGAGAAGTTCACCAATGCGCCCAGAGGCTGCGGCAGCACGATGACGCTCCCGACATCGAACTCGACTTCGCCGTAGGCATTCTTGCCGGCGAAGGCACTGCGCAAATGCGCGACGTGGGTGTGGAAGTTCCGCATCGGCAGACCGAGGACCAAGCGGTCGACCGATGCAATGTTGGCGAAATGGAACGCGCCTGCCAGCAATGCGGCATAGCTCGAAGTGGTGCAGTAGTCGTCGTTCAGCGTCGCGCCCGCATCGCCGTTGCGCGAACTCAACAGGACGCCCGGGCCGACCTGATAGCGCTTCCCTTCTACCTCCACGGCGATCGTCTTCGGCGTCGTGATCAATCCGGCGCTTTCCTTGGCGATCGTATGTGCTTTGTACGGCGGCGTCAGCGATGGGAACATAAACGTTGAGACGTCAGATCCATTGCGAAAGGCAACCTTCGTGTTGCCATAACCGACGTCGACAGCAAGGACGGGCGCATTTACTTTCATTGCGTTCATTCTCTCTCCAGAGCATTTCAATAGGCCACACTCATCTGCCCGTTATCTGACAGAAAAGTGGCAGATGGGCGGTGATGACGCGTTCTCTCTTCCAACGTCCGGATAACTGTCAGTTATCTCCACCTTAACGGTGAGAAGCAAGAGTGGGTGCCGGGCCTTGCTTCAATCCGTTAGTTATCTGGACGAATTCGGTGAGAAAAGTCCACTTCACACGCGTCCAACTCTACAGATCGGCACGGAAAGTCAAGGAAGCAAAAGCTCACTACATTTAGGCAGCTTTCGAAAATTGCGTTGTCTTCCGAGCGGCTAATATTCCAATCACCAACCGCGCGACCAGCGCATCGAACCTCCTATACGGACCATCGAGGGGACCGCTTTGCCTAGCGAAAATCCCCTCTGTCACAGGCCGCAAAATCATGCGGCCTTTTTCTGAATCAAATCAAACGCACCGTGAGCCAAGTTGAGGAACACGGACACGCGATATCCATTGGGTTTGCGGGCAGTTCAGCCCGAGAAAGCAAGTTGAGTCGAGGTGCGAGCGGACACGGACACAGTCTGCTGCTGCTAACACCGACGCATTCGACGGCATGGACGCATCCTTACAGCACACGAAGCTGGGTACGTTGCATGAGGCCCGACACACCGCGGCGGATTCAACGCGCTTGGGGATGGGGGAGCGAGCAAGCCAGAGAGGCGACTGCTCCCTGTACGGAAGACGAACGGTCGGCGCAACCGGAACAAGACAGCGCAAAAGCAATTACCGAGCAATTGGCCTCAGCGCATCAGTGCTAAGGCCGGCGCGGTAGCCGTAGCAGCGGCATAGCCGAGTCGCGCAGCGAAAAGCGCGCGACAGGACTGTCGGCAGTAGCAGGGAAAGCAATCAACGGCGAGAGGTTCCGCGAAGCGGGCCCGCGTTGATGCCTACCAGGAGCTAGTCGGCGGCGGTCAACACGCGAAGCGTGAGACCGGCAGCACGCAGCAAAACGGACGGTCGATGCACGTTTCTTCCACGTGCGGGGCTGATCGAATGGAATCGCTAAAGGCGAGGAAGGCTGGACCCGGCGGGGTTACGCGGCGCGCAGCGCGAAGAGACGAGGGGATAGGCTCCCTGCGGTCCTCGCCCGGCGACAACGGGATCGGGCACATGTCAGTGTCCGCGTACCAAGCGCAAAACAACGAGGAAACGATGCAGGAGCCGTTGGAGGTGTTCGTGCTTCGAAAGGCAGTAACGGGCTCATATGTTGTCGGCTCGTACCACCGCGTCTTGGGGCCTGTTTTCCTAGACGTATTCCGTTCGGTCGGACGGCATCATGGGCTGACGCTAGACCTGGACCGCGCTCATCGCTTCGAGCGCAATGCGGTCGACATGGATGGGTTTCTAGCGAAGCTCGACAAATGTAACTACAAGTCCGGCGGGCATGCCGGCGACTTCGCCTCCCTGTGCGAGCAAACTTCAGTCACCCCTGAGAGCTTGGTTGCGTGGGCAAAAGCCACACCTTGAATAGAGGTTTTAGCGCCTGCGCCGCCGCTGTATTTGCGCGCTTTCGGACCGGCCGTCGAGCGCTATTCGCCCTGGACGCCAGACGTTTCTAAAGCACTCCGCTTCAGTGCTCGAGAAATCCTGCTTGAGCCATCGCTCAGGCGAGTCGAGCCGCACGGGCGTTTCGTCTCGCTGGCGGCGGGTCATGCCACCACTACAAATTCGCAGAAATCCGCCCAGGAGCCGTGGGTCAATCATCCGCTTGAGGCAGACCTAGCGTGGTCCATGTGGCAGTTGTCCGTGCGATACGGCTTTGACGATGTGAATGCTCGACGAGCTGCGCTTAGGCATGCGGCGGCGGCCGGCTGGGAATCCGCGGCGGCAGGTGTGATTGAGATATCCGGCCACATTGCACGGTCGCCCGAGCTGCGCCAATCGTTCGAGACGGGACGGGCGCTCTGCTACTCAACTAATCACTTGATCAAGAAAGCACTGGGGAATCGCTAATGTCGGTCACCGTAAACGTCCGCTCGGAACTTCGTCGCTACAACTTGCCAGAGGACTTCAAGGTTGCACTCGAACGGCTACTGGAGGACAACGTCGCTCGCGTGCACAGCCGGACTCGCGTGAGTAAGAACCCGCTGTCATTAAAGACACAGGCATATCGGATCCAGAAGATCTGCCACGCATTCGTGGAACTTCGCGAGAACGGATACGCTTTGAAATCTCCGTGGGCCTTGAAGCAGAAGCACGTCGAGGCACTTGTGGACATCTGGGTTCGTAAGAAGCTGACGGGCGGAACAATCGAAAACAAGCTGACCTATCTTCGCGCACTCGCCCAGTGGATGCATAAGCCGAACCTGATTGGCCCGTTGGAAAGCTACGTTGACCGCAGAGAGCAAGGTCTTGTTCGCTCGTACATCGCCACCGAGGACAAGTCGTGGGAGGGCAATGGAGTCGATTCGATCGAGAAGATGACCGAGTATTCGGCGATGGAAGTTCGAAGCGAATACAAAGTCGAGCGCGAGCTCAACACGTTCTGCCGACGGCTGCTCTCGCGGCTTGTGATGGAGGCGAGCCGCAAGTTCGCGCCCGCAGGCGGCAGAATCGAGATTGACCAGAGTCGCGAACTCGACCGATGCGGCCTCGATATCGAAGAAGAGCTGCGGAAGCACAACGTCCCTGACCTGAACGGCTTCTGGCAACACTTGGAGCGAACGTTCGGCGGCGAAGCTGGCGAGCGCGTTGCGTTCGAGCAAGCAGCCAAGGCCATCATCGACGGCTTCTGGTTGAAGCCCGACACCGAGATCAAGCGCACCAGCAGCGCGGTGATTCTCGAAAAGCGCGTCACCTCTCAAGGTTCGTATCAGTCGAAGGGGCAGCGCGAGGTCTATTACTCGTCGCAGCAAACCGTTGTCTCGACCTTCGACGGTCTGGCGACCTTCGCGAAGAAGCACCAGTTCACCGCGCTCGCGATGCAACTGCGCAACTTCAACATTCACCGCCTCACTTTTTCCACCCGCGACAAGTTGAGCTTCCCGGGTCTGGAAATAGTGATGTTCAACGACAAGTGGCAGTTCAAGTTTGCCCACGACGTGGGCGACGCTTTGTCCCTCTTCATCAGCGAGTTCGGCGCGCAGTACCTCGCCTCGCGCGACCGGTATTGATCCGCGACCGTTCCTCATTCTGACCCGCTTCGGCGGGTCTTTTCATTTTTAGGAGCAAATCCGTGCAGAGAGATCTGTTTTCGTTCGAGCGCGACTGGTATGAACCGTTGCGTGCGATCCGAAGTCTAGGGTCGCAGGCGCCGTCGATCGCTCATCAGGGCGAGCTGGCAGCGGCACGCCGGCAGCACCTTGGGCAGTTCTTCACCCCGGACGCGATCGCCGCGTTCATGTGGAGCTTCGTGAGCGGCTGGCGAATCGATCGGCGCATCCGCATCCTGGATAACTCGGTAGGCTCGGGCAGGCTGTTGCAGTACGCTGACCCGGAACGCCATGCCGTGTACGGCATCGACGTCCATGCCGAGGTTATCGAGCAATGTCAGAAGGTATTCGAAGAGGCCGGGTTCCACTGCGAGTTCCGGCGAGCCGGCATGGAAGAGATCCATCCCGCGCGCTTCGATATCGCGTTGATCAATCCGCCGTTCTCGATTCACCTCGAGTCGCCGCATCTTCAGCCGCTCGGATGCACCACGTGGGGCCGGTATGGCGCGTACACCAGCGCGCTGAGCCACGACTACGCGGTACATCAGGCGTTGGAAGCGGCGAACATCGTGGTTGCGCTGTTGCCGCTCACGACGGCCGAGGCGATGGCCGCCGGCGAGCAGGGTGACAGTCTGAAGCGTCGCGCCGCGGGCTTGTTCGAGCTGCCGGGCGACGCGTTCAAGCTGGAAGGTGCGAACGTGCGCACGGCGGTGGTCGTGTTCGACCGCTACCGCGATCGCCCGTCCGACTTCGTGCGCGCGGTAGTTCAGGACCTCGCGGAGCCGGGCCCGAATCTCGGCCTGCATTTCGAGGAACGGTCCTATGGCGAAGCGCGGCTGCGACTGCAGAAGCTCGATGACAGCGTGCCGTTCATCACGCGTGCCGTCACCGGCGACAAGTCGGTCAAGGTATCGCACGATGGTCGGTGCATTCGCCTGTCCTTCGCTTGCGGCTTCAACGAGGCGATGGTGCTCAATGCGGTGCTCGTAAAGCGCATCTACTCGAGCGACGGTCACCGCCTGCCCCGTGGCTTTCGCTATTCCGGGCAGGGCATGCTGGATATGGAAGCGTATCTTGTGCAGGACGACCCGGTGCGAGCGTTCGGGCAGTTGCTTGATCGGATCCGCAGCGTAGGCGGGGAGCCGCAACTCGCACCCGGTTTCATGGAGCACTTTCGCAGACGCATGCGACGCAGCCAGCGACAGTCAGTACCGTTGCGGCACGTTGCCTGGACCACTGGTGCGGGATCGCAAGATCACGTGTCGGGGGTCGCGAAGGAGACCCACAAGGTCGACGCGACGCGCTGGGCCAGTCCGCTCATCAAGGCGGGCGCCGAAGTTCAGTTCGACCGCGAGGCTGACGGCCGATACCAATACGCGGTGCATGGCGTTTCGTATCACCTGTCGGTCGACGAGCTCAATGCGCGGTTTGTGGTCGAGAACGTGAGCGAGGGGTGGGAAGTCGTGCACGAAGGTCTGTGCGTGCGCTTTCCGGACCAATGCTCGACGGCAAGTACGGCGAGCAATTCCCGAAAGACGCGCTCGTCCCTATGGACCTTACCCTCGCTGAGCTGATCGCCGGCAAACAAGGAGTTCGATGATGAATGCTGGTGCTTTGAATCCTGCCGATGCCGCGCTTCAACGCTCATTTCCGACTGTCATGGTGCCCCGGCGTGAGCCGGTCGCGCCAATGCAGGCGGCAGGTGAGCGGCTGCTGATCGGCGAGAACGGTGTCTTCCTAGAAATCGATCTGCCGTGGCTCTCGGTCGTTCGCCGCATTGCGCACTACACGGTCCCGACCGCGATCCCGTACGGGAAAGTGGTCGAGTCGACAGAGTTGCGCTGTGGTGCGGTGCCGCCCGAGTTGATCGGCGAGTTCGTCACGATGGCGCGCGCCGCGCATCCGCTGGAAACCGGTGCGTGGGTCGTCTGGAACGTCGAGACGAAGCAGTTTCGCCTCGCACCTGTGAAGGTGCTGTCACAGGGGACCGGGTCGCTGAAGTACGAGCGACCAGATCTTCTGCCAAGCGAACTGCGGGTCATCGACTGCCATTCGCATGGCGCGCATCCCGCGTACTTCTCGCCGACAGACAACGAAGATGACCGTCACGAGACGAAGTTCGCTTTCGTCGTCGGGAACTGCGCGTCGTCGGTGCCGAGTATGGCGATGCGCTTGTGCGCTAAAGGCATCTTCGAGAACGTCGAGCGCGTGCCGAGCAGTTGGTACGCGGCGGCTCGCGCTCAGGAGGTTGCATGAACGGGATCATCCGACATCAACTTCCTTCGCGGATGCTCGAGCGAAGCTGGAATGTGGTCGTAGTCGGCGCGGGCGGTACCGGAAGTGCGGTGCTCCCGAGCTTGGCGCGGCTGCACCACGCGATGCTGGAACTGGGCCATCCGGGCGGCATCGACTGCACCGTCTTTGATGACGACACCGTCAGCCCGACCAACGTCGGCCGGCAGGGCTTCTATCCGAACGACGTGGGCGAGTACAAAGCATCGCTTATCGTCAATCGGCTAAACGCACTGATGGGCACGAACTGGCGGGCGGAAACCCGGCGCTTCGGTCCGGGCGAGCCGCTCTACAACGTCGATCTCGTGATCGGCTGCGTCGATACGCGAGCCGCTCGTGCTGCGATTGTTGGCGCCGCCCAGCACACGGGGGCGTATTACCTCGACTGCGGCAACGACACGGATCGCGGACAAGTTGTCATCGGTCAAGTCTGTAGCAAGAGCTACGCGCTGAAACATCCGGAACGGCTGCCCCATGTGGGCGAGTTGTTTCCGGAACTGATTGACGCGAAGCTCGATGCGAAAGACGAGACCCCGTCCTGTTCGATGGCCGAGGCGCTGCGCAAGCAGTCGCTGGTCATCAATCAGGCCATCGCGGTTCAAGCGTTCAACATGCTCTGGACCATGTTTCGAACTGGCGCGGTGCCGTTCTCGGGCGTGTTTGTGAACCTCGCAACGGGGCGCACGAATCCGATTCCGTTGGATGCGGCCGCGTGGGCGCGCTTTGGGTACGAAGTCCCGAAGCCGCCTGTGAAGAAGGCGAGGAAAAGCCGAAAGGCCAAGCTCGCTGCCTAGTAAGTCGTTGTTCCATCACTGCCGACCCCCGCAAAGGGGTCGGCATTTTTCTTTCGTGCTCAACAAGCACGACAACCTCATAGGAGTATCCGAAATGTCGGAAGACATTGAAATCGTAGTTTCGGCACCGCTCAAAGTGGCGGCGGCGTTGTGGCAAGAGCGCTGGTGGTGCTGTGCGGCCTTTCTTGCCGCAACGGCCGCAAATACGCTCCCGCCGGCGGGCTACCTCGGCATGGCCGTCAGGTTCGCGTACGAGCACTTGTTGCACGACGCATCGGGAGTTGGCCGAGTCATGGCCGGGCTGCTCGGCGTTCTCGCGGCCTCGTTCGCATGGCAGGTCGCCTGTCAGCGAGACCGCGCCCGCCCAGGACTCTTCGCCCGTGTGTGCGACTGGGTCGTCAACCGCTTCCTGATGTCGCACCTTGCGCGCGGCGTCGCGGTGGTTATCGGCGCAAGTGCCGCGTGCGGCGCACACGGCGTTGTATTCGGTGCGGCATTCGGCGTCTGGCTCGCCCTGGTCATGTGCTGCATGCAGTGCCTGACCGCCTTCTCGGTTATGCCGCGTCTGCGCTAACAGCATTAGCCGCTCCCTCGTGGAGCGGTTCTCTTTTACCTCAGCGGGTACGCAGCCCGTTGGGGCTGCTCCGCGTACCAATGGAGCAAAACATGGGTTCTTCGATTTTGACGGGCAAGCGCGCAGGCGCAATGCAAAAGGCCGACGGCGAGTGGATCTACGCGTTGTTCGAGCGCGGCTATGAGTCAAACGTCTATCCGCACACCGACCACTGGTCGGCCGTGGCACTGGGCAACTATGCGCAGGTCATGCGCCGCATCTTTTCGCACGCGACCAGTTGCGAAGGCGGGATGCTCCGCAGCCGCAATGGATCGATACGGCCTGAAAACTACATCGCCAGCTGGAGAAGTGAGCTTGCCAAGCCTACGCTGCTCCGGGATCGGTCGATCGATTTGTCGGTCGGCTCCTCGTGCTACTCGGCGGTGCCTGAGTCGCAGTTGGATGATGTCCGGCTGTCGTTGATCCGGGCGGGGTTTGAGTCTCGTATCGATGAATTGGTCGGCGGCAGCCTTAGCGTTTCGCTGCACGCGGACATCGACCTACTGCTCTCAATCTATGGGAACAGCGGCCCGCTCAGCGTCTGGCGAGTGCTCAAGGAGTACGACTGTGGGACCGCGCAGATCGAGGTGCCGGTGCCGTCGGCAGCGAAGACCGCGATGGAGCGGATGCCCGAGGTGCGGTGTCATTCGATCGACCAGCACAATGTGTTGGTCGCAATGGGCGCGGCGCCGTGGCGTCACGCTGGCTGGCAATACAGCGCGGTCGGCTCCTTCATCACCGAAGTCGCTTATCCGGTTGAAATGGAAACGCCGGGGTTCGCCAAGAAGGCAATTCCAGCGTTCCGCGACGCCTTGACCGACGCTCCGCAAGTGCCCGCGGCGACGCGCATCACGGTGACGCGCGCGCCCGAGGGCACCGAGGAGTGGCGGGCTCGCCGCGCCGACGAGCTTGCGCAAACGCTCGGGCTCGTGACGGAGGGCGCATGCGCCCCTGCGGTCTATAGCTTCGCGTTCGGCGACTTGCTCAATCGCGAAGACACGGACCGGCTGCTGTACGGTCTCGGTTCGTTCAGCGATGCGCAACTCCAGTGGGAGGTGCCGCTCGCGCGAGAGGGTGCTCAGCCGGACCCGGCTTTCTTCTCGGCGGACGTTCAGCTCTCGCTTTGTCTCGCCTAATGCTGTTCTGATCAACGCCACGCTCCCGGTTTCCGGGGCGTGGTTTTTTTTCGCCCGTTAGAAGGCGAAGCTCGCTTGCGCCGGGACTGACACGGCTGCGGGTGCGATGGCGTCTGCGTCGGCAACCGAGGGCGCGCCTTGCCGCTGTGCCAGCAGCTCGTCGTACCGGCGCATAACCTCGGTCGCGCTGGTGTAGCCGACCTCGATGCCGACTGTTTGGGCGACGCGGCGGCGCACGCTCGCGAGCAATTCCGCTTCGTCGGGCGTCGGTCGGGCGGTCGGCCACCCCGACGAGAAGAGCAGGTGTGCAGGGATCTCCGCCTCAATGGCTTGGCGCTCGACGGCGGCAGCCTTCGCACGTGCAACGTCCGTGGCCAGCTTAGGCGGCAGAAGATGGGGCGCGACGTCGGCCAGCCACCGTTGCCCTTGGAAGGCGAACGTCGAGTCGGCTTCTAGCTGCACCATCTCACGATAGACATCGTGGTTGTCGGCGCAGCTTGCCGCGGCTCGCAGGTCGTCGAGGGAACTCATGATGCAGTAGGCGCACGATACGCGCGACGCGCCATACACCGTGTACGCCTCATGCAGCGCAAGTCCGGCCGCAGCGATCTCGGTGAAGACCTCGTCCACGGTCCATTCGATGACAGCATTCCACGTCATACCGCTGCGACCCTTGGTCGACAGCGGAGCGAGCGGGGCCGCAACAGCCATCTTGCTGCGCGCGCTGCTTTCCTGGCGCCGCACGCCTGTCACGTTGATCACGTTCTGCGTCGGAAAACGCTTGTTGAGCGCGCTCGAAACAACCGAGGACTTGAGCTCACTGGTAGAAACGAAGAGCCGGCGTGCTCCACGGCAAGATCAGTCGGACGCACGATAGGTTGCTATACCGCTCCACGTTGTTTGTCCATCGCTTTTCCCATCTGGCCAGCATGTCGCCAGCTTGCCGCCGCACCGTCAAAAGCTCCCAACCCAGATGTGCGGCGAGACGCTCGCACGCAGGACCGCTGTCCTTCCATTCGACGCGGCCAAGGTCCGAGTGTACGAGGATGCGCGGGCCATTATGGCCGATGGCGTCTAGGTGCCGGGAGACCGCAAGGGCGCATGCAACGCTGTCCTTGCCGCCACTCACTCCGATAGCGACGACCGCGTCGCTGGCAAGCAGCGCAGAGACTTCGGGCGTGAGCGCGACGTCACGCGCACGCGCCGCGTCGAAGGTGGGGCGGGTGGGGCGCAGCGAGGACAGGTCGATGGTTTGGAACATGGCGAAGAGAATCGAGTGAGCTTGATCCATCTTCGCAGTTACAGCGCAAAGTCAAGGCGCTAGGCCCATGCGGGCTGCGCGGCCGCCATTCTCGCCACCCTGCAGCATCTATGCCGCTATCTGGAGGCGATCGCGCGACGGTGCTGCTGCGGCCAGTGCGGTTTCGAGGTCATCGATCGAGCGAATGAGAGTTGCAAGGCGCGCCCGTTGGGTGACTAGCAGCATGTATTGACGATCCAGCGCGGACACGCGCGAACGCCAGTAGGCTGGACCGAGAACGGCCGGAATCGACCCGGGAGACAGTGAACGGAACACTGACTCCAGGTGCGACAGTTCAACTTCGGCATCCCGCGCCGTACGTTTGGGCAAGTCACTCCGCGCGGCCGCCGCGTTCCCCGAGACGTGCTTCTTCATGATTGGTCTGATTCATTTTCGTTGTGAAGGCGCCGTCTTTGCAAAGCTCGTGCCGCTGGGGCAGGCCGGGCGGGCGCTGGCTGACCGGCGCTACCAAATGTCTGAGCAAACGTTTGCGCGCAGCGGTATAGTGAAAGCTCTCTCTCGTGTTCCGCTGCCCCGGCGGACGCGTCTTCGGGCCGATGCGCTGCATCGGCTTTCTTTTTTGAGAGGTTCCTAGGTTTTGCTCGGTAGAATCGCGCAACTTTTGCTCAGCTTTACGCGTTCAACCGACCCGAGTCGATTGGTAAATTACCGGTTCTCTCAGGTTCGTCACTGGCCCCTCGGAGGCTGACGGATCATTCAGCGCCACTCCAGCGATGGAGCTGGCGTTTTTTTTTCGCTTGTGACGGCACGGAAGCCGGCAGTTTCAGACATACGGATGAATTTGTGATTGCGAAGCGAGCGAAGGTCTATGGCTGATGACATTTATCGAGCACCAACGCGCCTATCGCTGCTGCTTTGCATCGTCTGCGGTGCCGCCGTGCTGCTTGTGTGCATCGTGGTCGGGGAGCAGCTCGCGACGAAAAGAATGGCGGACCATGAGCAACTGATTGGCCGCGATCTGGTTGCATCAGTCGACCGAATCCTCGACAGCGTCAGTACGCGACGCCGCGAACAACTCGCCGGGCTGCCCGGTGAAGCGTGCAGCCGGGCTTGGCCGTCACTGTCGGTCCTCCAAACGTATGTGCGCTACGTGCGCGCGATTGCACTGGTATCCGGCGATCGCGCCTACTGCTCCTCCGCGTTCGGAGCCATCGACTTCTCGCTGTCCGACTACCCGCTCTCTTCGGGCATACGCGACAGCATCGGTCTTCTTCCGCAAACGCAGTTTCAGCCGGGAGTGCCGGTTCTGGCCATGTTCCATCGGACGGCGCCCGGTCGAGGTGTGCTGTCGATCGTTGAGGCGGAGTACCTCACCGATGCCCTCGCGCATGGTCTCAGGTATGGCGCGCATACAGCCGTGATCTCGGTCTCGGGAACCGGGACTATCAGTGCTCGTGGCGTCTTTATGCCGGCGTCCGCACCGCTCGCTGAATACACGACGCGGGTCGCATCGCAGAAATGGCCATTTGCAATCTTGGTGTCGTCATCCGCAGGTTTTGTTTCCGGCATGCACTGGGAATACAGAATTGCGGGCTTTGCGGTCGGGCTCCTCGTCGACGGCTTGATCGCCGCGATCTACCTGCTTACGTTCGCCCCCCGGCGACTGGTGCTGACCGCCGTGCGTCACGCGCTTCGGCGCAATGAGTTCCATGTCGTCTACCAGCCAATCATTGATACCGCCACGCGGTCAATGGTCGGCGTTGAGGCTTTGCTCCGGTGGGACCACCCGAAACTAGGCGCGATCAATCCGGCGTCGTTCATGGCGGAGGTCGAGTCGAGCGAAATGCTTGGACCCGTTACGCAGTATGTGATGCGGACGGCAGTGGCCGAAATGGCCCAGCAGTCGGCAACGGTCCCGTTGCGCATCGCGGTCAACGTTGCGCCGCGTGATCTCGAACGACGAGGCTTCGTCGCTCAGGTCGAAGCCCTTACCGCTGAGTTGCCGGCGAGCGCCTGTCTCGTTCTGGAACTGACCGAGCGGTTCCTGCTTAGCAAAAGCACACATACAGCGGCTACGTTCAACGCATTAAAAGCGAAGGGAGTGAAGTTCGCGATCGACGATTTTGGGACCGAGCACAGCAATCTCGATCTGCTTGGCCGGTTCCCGTTCGACTTTGTGAAGATCGATCGGCAGTTCGTGAGCGAGGTGGACAAAGGCGGCGCCGAGCTCATCCGGGGCATCGTCTCAGTCGCGAGGCATTACGGACTGGAGGTCATCGCCGAAGGCGTCGAGACCGAATCCCAGCACGCCGCGCTGTCCGCAGCTGGAGTCCCATTCGCGCAAGGCTACCTATATCAGCGGCCGGTGAGGGCGGAGCAACTGGCGCAGCTGCGCGAGGTAGCCACAACCTTCTGAATCGTGGCTCGCACGGTGCAGAGTGGTCGAAAAACCGGAAGGCATAGCGAAATCCGTAGCTTTCGAGCTTTGGCCTCGTCCTCGGCTCCGTAGACTAGCGTCATTCCCCGCGCTTTTGCGCATCGAACCTAACCCTCCAGCGTGCTGGAAGGCCACTTCTTTCCCGCCGTCTGATGACGGCAATCTTCTGGCGACCCTTGTTGGTCGCCTTTTTTCGTCCCCTTGGGAGCCAATCCCAACGGGAGACGGCTCCCTTTTCATTTAGGAGCTGTCTATGTCTCGCACTCTCGCACCTGTCGTCAAAGTCTCCAGCATGAACGGTTTCATGGCGAATCAGCGTGTGGTCGGTCAGGACGTCGAGGCCAGTCCGCCGCAGCTTTACACCGGTCGTATCAGTTCGGTGTGGAGCGACGGTACGGCAATGGTCGATTGGGACTATTCGCTCAATCACCAAGCCGAACGGCATCTCGTGCAAAGCGGTCGCATCAGACTGCATCACCTGAGCCGCAGCGCCTCGTAGTTCTTCGTAAATGACGCGTCCAGTGCAGTGCGCTGGACGCCGTTTCTTGGTCCAAACCTTTCCTTGATGGGAGCCTCCCATCGCGGGCGGCTCTTACTTTTCTCAGGAGTTGCCCTTGTTTCCGATCATTAAACACGCTCTGAACAGTCTCGCCTGGTACGCCAAGCAGGACGCAGAAGCTTGGAAGATGCTGTCGTTTCTCGTTGTCGTCGTGTCGCTCTCGACGGCAATCGCCTCGGTCACCCACTGACCCGCGCAGCTCAACGCTGCGTATAGCTCATTTCTCTTCCCTTTGGGGCAAACCAGCCCTTCGGGAATGGATTGCCCCGCTTTCATTTCAGGTGATCCATGTTCAAGTTTCTCTGCTCCGTGTTGCTTCTTTCGGTTCTGACTGGCTGCGCTACTGCAGACTTCGGTTCGCCGAACACCTATCAGCGCTACGACGTTCAACGCATCGGGCAGTTCGAGCAGGCAACCATCCTGCGCGTGCGTCCGATCACAATCGAGAGCAATTCCGACTCGTCGGGCATTTCCTCGATCGTCAGTGCGGCAGCGGGTGCCTTCCTGGGCTCGCAAGTCATCGGCAATGGTCGCGGCCGCTACATCGCAGGTGCGTTGTCCGGCTCCGCTTCGGGACTTATCGCGCAGCGCGTCAGTTCCGTGATGTCGCGCCACACCGGCGTGGAAGTCTTCCTTCGACGCGCCAACGGCCAAACAGTTGTCGTGACGCAGGTCGATGACCAGCAGTTCGCCCCGGGACAGCAGGTTTTCCTCGTCTCAAACGGGTCCGGCTACCGGATCACCCACTAACCGGCGAATCGACGCAACCATCTGACGAGTTATCAATGAACCACTATCAGTTGATCGCCCACGGGCAGACCAGCGGCTGGAATCCCTCCGCCAACGAGGTGAACGGCAAAAACTTCTACGGGATGCTCCCGGTGGAAGTCGCTGCACAGGCAGGTGACGTCGATGAGTTCGAGGCGATCGTGTCGCACCCTGAGTTCAACGCGTCCGGCGCCAGGCCGCACCGATTCGCTGCAGTTGGGCGGCTCAGTGACTGCGGTCCGGGTTTCGTTGCGCACGGAGACGCTCTTTGTCGATGTGCTTGAGCATCGTGCAGGTTCCGGCGTCGCGCTTAGCTTCAGAACTCGTCGCGGCCGTTCGGACCTGACGGGCGGAGGTGAAAACCACGTCGCCCTGACTCAACTCGAAACGCCCTCGGGCTATCGAGCGATGCTGGACGGCTTGCGTTTGGCCGGCGGAATCGACTCTAAGTGCGGAGGTCGTCGATGAAGCTGGCGAAAGTAAAGATCGAGTACAGCTCCGGAACCACGATCATGGACCGGGTTACACTCGATCCAGCAACTGGCCGAGTTCATCTGGCGCCGCGTGTTCTCGGGCTGCTCGCCAAGATGGAGGAGTCTGAGTGCTCACCGTCTTTCACGCTCGAATACATGGGCTACATACTGCCTGTGTCGAACGTCAGCGGGGGGTACGTAGTCTCGCTCCCTGCGGGCCCGGGTCCGGGATGGCGCCAGGTGTTTCATGCAATCAAAACGCCGACGAAGGATCAACGCCAGCAGAACGGGCGTCTGCTCCACACGCTCTCAGCGGCTTCGATAGTTGGCGCGGTCGGTTATGCTCATTCCGCGTCATCCTGGGACTTCTTGACCGCAGCAAACACGATCGCTCTTGCCTTGGTTGGGTTAGTATTGTGGTACTGCGGCTATTTCAATATGAAAGGAGAGTGAAATGGGTGCAACGATTTTCACGCTGGTCCTGGGCCTCTCCATTGCAGGTTTCTTTCTGTGGACCGGGCACAACGGGCAAAAAGCCGATCGCGAACGCGATTGGGGCAAATGATTCGACGCAGCGCCAGCTGAGTCCAAAAGACGAAACCGCACCTCTCGGGGGTGCGGTTTTTTTTTCGCCTTCATTTTTTGCGCGCCTTCGGGCGCGCTCTTCGTTTTAGGAGCTTCACCTATGAATCAAACCAACACGGCTGCGCTGCCGGCCGGCGTTGCGGCGACCGGCGAAGTCGATATCAAGTCGGTCGCTCGGCTGACCACGGACGGCAAGACGGTCGATCAGGTGTTCACGGAACTGTGCCGCTTCTTGCGCGGGACCGAGATCGAACCGGAATGGCTCTGCCACGCGAACCTGCAGGACGACGCGAACGAGGCCATGTACGGGGCGCGCCACAGCAGACCGTGGCCTGAGCCTTCCTCATACGACCGGGTCTCCGTTTCTGTTTGCATCGGAAACTGCGAGGGCTGGATTGTGCATGTCGACTACGTCAGCCGACCGCAGCTTAGCGATTCGCTTGATCGGACCTACGCCGTGATGCCCTTGCTTCGCGCGAAGGTGTTATCCAGTGACCACGCGTGGTCGCTGGCACGTCTGATCGCGCGTCTCCTCGACGCGGCTTAACCCCTCAGTCTTCTTCTGCGCCATCTGGCGCACTCAACCCTTGCGGGCATCGACCCGACAGGGACCGATTGTCCGCAATTTTCCGAGGCAATCGATCATGTACCAGCTTTCCTTCAAGGGCTTCGCCCAGTCGTTCCGCTCCATGCTCGAGGTGCTGGGCTTTCTGCGCACCGGCTCTCATGCCGATGGCATCGACGCAGCAGACATCTCCCTTACTTTCTTCGGCCACCCGGTCGCCGTGACCCGCTACAACGGCAGGCTGACAGTTCGCCAGCCGGGAACGGCGGTGAGCCTGTTCCTGTCGCTCATCGACGAAATCGACGCTGCGTACTTCAGACCGTCGTTTTCCGCGCTCGAGCCCTGGCAGATTCGGCGCGAGCACTGGAATCTGCTGTATCTCGCGTTCGACCTGGCTCGCGAACCGCTCTATCTCTTCTCGTCCGATCAGGTGGCCCTAGCCAACGAAGAGGCGGCCAAGGCCGGACGTCGTGGTCTGGATCTATTCGAGCTGCTGCAACAGGAGTCGCAACGCCGCTTCGGGTTCCGCTATGCAGGCCCGATGCTGGATGATCGGCAGTGCAACGGCCGGCACGAAGTTCATGTCGCCTATGCGCTGGCTGCTGGCAAGCCCGTTCCGCAAGAGGTGATCGACGACTACACATCGTTGTCGAAATTCGACTCGGACCTGCAATGGGCCAAGCCACTTCTGGCTGTGCCGGAGTTGCGGGGCGCACTGCCGCTTTCGAAGCTCGTGCCGCTCGCATCCGTGATGCGTCGTTCGAAGCAACCAATCACCTCGGCCAACGCAGCGTTGCTGGTGATGGTGATGGGCCTTGCCCCGAAGGAACCGACGACCGTCGAAGTCGATGACCTGCTGTACGCAAAGGGCATCCTCGAGGCGCATCCGTTGCCTGACTCGTATCTGAAACCGGTCGATATCGGCCTGCCGGCGTGCAAGTTCGCCGAAGTTCTCAGGCGCACGCTTGCCGACGGCATCAGGGACAGACGCTTGGCCGAACTGGAGAAGGCGCGCGAGGAGGGCAACCTCAGCCTGCGCGACCTCCAACTCGGCAAGCAACTGGCCATTCTCGATCACGGCAGGCACACGCACACGTACGCCAACGAGTTCGCGAAAGCGGTTCAGACGGCGGACGTGTCGTATCTGCTCGGCATGCTGGACCGGCCCGACGACGCCAACCGAACGACCAAGCAAGCTGTGCGTGAAGTGTTCGGCATCAAGCTCATCGGCGTGCGCGCCGCGGCTCGGCGCCGTGCGATCTTCGAGCTGGCAGGCATGGACGCGGCGCAACAGGCGGAATGGGAGTCGCTCTCGGTGTCGCAGCGTGAGGCTCGCCGACACGTCAACGAGAACGGTCTGTTCCTCGGCGATCGATACCTGCGGGCTGAATTGCATCAAGGCCGTAGCGACATCGGCGACGGCCTGCTGCTCTTTGATTTCGTCCTTGTCGTGGATGCGCGCGTGCGGCGCGAGCGTGAGGACGCCGCCCTTGCGCATGCCAACGCGAACCCCGGCCTCATGCGCCGCATGATCGAGCGCAACGACACGCTCATGGTCAAGCACGACTAGACCTGTGTCACTCGTGGATGACCAGTTCGGCTGGAAGACTTCTCGGCTGAGGTGCGGCAGATATACGCCGATCCACACTTGCATGGCGATTCAACAGGATAGGCGAATGGGTTAATCCAACGACGAGCGGCTCATCGCGGGCGGGGCCGCGCCGCTTCACAAACTGCAACGACACGCTGTCGCGCGCCGGGCGCACCGCGACTCGAAGCGGAGCCGGGCTGGTATCGCTCGCGGCGGCAAGCGGCCGGATCATGAAAAACAGCGACTCGCCGGTTTGCGCGGCGAGGTGCAGGCGCCGGAGCGCCTCGGGACGAACGTGGGTCTGCCAGAAAAGCAAAGCGCCGAACGTACCGGACCGAAGGATCTGCTCCGCCGCCCACAGTGCATCAGCCGTCTTTTGCGCGCGCACCACGTTGACCGACGTCTCGGGCAGGCCCCAATAGGCTGCGGCTTCGGGCTGAAACCGGTGCGGCGGTTGGAGAAGGGCGATACGCCGTTGGGCGACAGCTTTCAGCGCCGGCAACAACAATCGCAATTCACCGACGCCCGGCTGCTGCACCAGCAAGTCGGTCAGTGCGCCCTTGGGCCAGCCGCCGCCCGGCAGTTCTGCGGCGAGCGTCTCAGATCCACACGGAATGACGTTCAGACGAGCTGAGGCCAGTTGAGAGCCGCGCCAGATCGATGGATGAATGTCTTCGAGGGCTAACGCTCCCATGTCGAACCCCGTACTGTACGTTTGTACAGTAGTCTACATGAATGATCGTCATGTGGTCGTCCAACCAATCGAGTCCTTGCTAGCAGCCGACAAGAGGCTGTCGTTTAATTACGCCAGTAAAAGATGCCGAGCCGTAGAACTTACTTGTGCTGAGCCTTGTCGAAATTGCCGAATAACACGCACGTTCGAATCACGCGCAGCGCAAAAAATATCGCAAAAAGCGTTGAATCGAGCGTGAAACCGCAGAGATTTACGGCAGAAGGTGCTTACGGATAAAACAGCGGATTCTCGCGCGAACGATTGCGGACAGTTAGCTTTAACTGTAAGCGACGTTTACCCGATGTAACTATTTGTTGCAGAGCATCGATGTTGGATCAGACAATTCGTTCCCGCTTCGACTGACGGCGCAATGAGCAAGTCGAACTAATTACTGGTCTGCCGCTATGAACACCGCTTCTGATCTCAGTGCTATCCGCGAATTGAACATGTCGTATCTGATGCTCGCGCAACGCGTTCTGGCATCAGACCGGGAAGCGGCACAGTCGCATCTGGGCCTCTCGAGGGAGATGGCAGACCTGCTGCTGAAGCTTTCGCCGGAGCAAACGCAGAAGCTCGCGTCGTCCTCGCAAGTGCTGTGCTTCTTCCGCATGAGCACTGATGCGATGGTCGTTGAGCTCGCTGGTCGCAGCATTGGTGTGGCAGCGAAGTCGGCGGTTTCGAACGACGCTCTGCTGGCAGCATGACCATTACCACGCACACCGCCTCGAAAAGCTCGCCAACGAAGGGGCTCTGGTAACCCGCGCGATACTCGACATGAGCGGGCGATCGATCAGCGACTATCCTTACGTCGTTACCACGAGAAGCCGCAGGAGCCGCAATGCAAGCCTCCGTCGTTCGAAGATCCGTCGATCTCAGTGCGTACCCGAATCTCGTGGTCGTGTTATTAGGCTTTCGCGTGCGCCGACTGAGGGGCATCGCAGCGATACTTGGCATCGGTAAAGGGCTTCGACAGATCGAATTGAACCCGCCCGATGGCTTGCTTTCGAGTGAGCAAGTATTCTTCTCGCTCAACCATATCGGTATCCGGCAGTATTGGCGCGACCTCGACAGCCTCGAAGCATTTACCCGCAGCGAGCCGCATTCGCGCTGGTGGCGCGACTTCCTGCGCGATAGCCGCGGCGCAGGCTTCTGGCATGAAACGTATAGCCGGCAGGGTATGGAAGCCGTCTATATTGACATGCCCGGGCCGGTGGGCTTCGATCGCTTTGCGCCCGAACGCAAACCGACCGGTCCGTTCATGAGCGCGCGGCAGCGGATGGGCGCGAATTAGTGGATAGGGTCTGACGTACGCATGACCGATCGTCGCCCGGCCATGCCGTTTGGTCAGTCCATCGTGGAATGAATGATGAGGCGCGAAGCTACACGCGCAGGTTGAATAGCCGCAGCAGCTCCTCACGAAGCTCCGAGATGTCGAGCACGTGTTGGGCGCGCGTGAGCGCGACATACAGCAGCCGCATCTCGTCCTCGTCCAACGTCAGCCGCCCATCGACCATCTTGAAGCGGAAGTCATTGACGATACGCACGCGTTTCCACTCCAGTCCCTTCGCTCGGTGAATGGTCGAGATGACATAGTCGGCTTGCGCTTCGGGCGTCTGACGTTGAGCGAGCGCACGCAGGTAGCCGGTGCCGCGGTCGTCAACGATCTCGACAACCGGCAGCAAGTCGCGCCCGACCGCGCCGCGGGCGAATGCCTGCGCCTCTTTCCAGTTTTCGAACAGCGACAGTGCTGTCGGCCGAAACGCTCGCCGGCCGCTAAGCAACTGGTCGGCGCCGTCGGCAAATGCGATGATCTCGCTCGGGTTCATGCGCAACGCGGGGCGATGGCCCATCTCGACACCCGCCGCGAACTGCCAGATGGCCGTGGCGTTCTTTCGGCAAAGCACCGCGTCCACCGGCGGCTGTACCGACGGATCTTCGACCATGATGGAGCCGATGCTCGGCTGGCCTCGGATCGGGGTGCTCTCTCCAAGTAGCGCAAGCACGCAACTCGCGAGTCCCGCGAAGGTGGGCCCAAAGCGGAACGATTCGGTCAGCGGCCGCTCCGGTGCATCGATTTGCGCCATTGCGTTGATAGCACCGCGCCACTCATAGATTTGCTGATACGGGTCGCCCACGTAGATGGTCTGCGCGTGCCGTTGCTTCGCGAGGACCGACAGCATGATGCCGTCGCTGTCCTGCGCCTCATCGAACAAGATGAAGTCGGCGTTGATACGTGGATTGGACTGGCCCCACACCTTCAGATAAACGTCCGGCTGTATCGCCTTCAGGCCGCGCGGGTTAATGCTTTCCGCCCATAGCCGTCCAATGCTCGGTGCGAGCTGCTCGCGCAGCCAGTCGGCGGCATCGTCGCGGATCTTTTCATCGACCGGTATGTGGAAGGGCTGCGGCGTATCGTCGGCGGACCGACAGAAGCGGCCGAGACCGTCTGCAATCATACGGCCGATTTCGAAGGGCGCGACCTCCGCGTTCTTTCCCGTGATGGTCGGCACTTCAATAGGCCCGAAGCCGTATCGGGCAGCCAGTTCGTGCGGCGGCTCGGACGGCAGATTGATGCGTGCGGTCAGCCACGCGGGGGCGCTCGCGTAGGCGAGCGAATGGACGGTGCGCGCTGAGACGTTGGCTGGAAAGCCGCGGCGCGCCGAGTCCGCGATTTCCTTGTTGAATGCCAGGTAGCTGCCGCGCTGGCCGGTAAGCTGCTGAGCGACGAGCCGCAGCGTCGAAGTCTTGCCTGCGCCCGCATACGCCTTGACCTTCAGATCGCCGCCGCCTTTTGCGGCTTCGACGACGGCTTCCTGTTCCACCGTGGGTTTGTATGCCTTGGCCACCGAACGTCCATCCAACGAAAAGAAGCAGTGTGCCGCAAGTTCGACTGGCGGGCAGCCGTGCTGCTGTCTGCCGCTACTTCCGTCGGTCGGCGACAAAGCGGGGCGGAAAGATGATGCAGCCGGATTCGTCGCGTTCTAGCGGGACGTCGGAATTGTCGAGCATCTTCTCGACCTCTTCAACCTCGGGCAACGGCGGCCACGGCCATGCTTTAGTCGCCCATGACGGTATCTCGTCCTGACGAACAAAGCCGAACTCCTCGGGCTCGTCCCAAATCAAGTCGAATGTCTCGTTCAGAATTTGCTGCATATAGGCGACGTGCTCAGGACGCATCGACCACCAGTGACGGCGAATGCGGTCTTCGCCGGCGATGACCGTGCGCGACTCGGGATCGAGCACGAACCGGTGCTTCATGTACGGGTCGCTGGCCCATAACGAATCCCACTCGCCGACCGCATATCGTTGCTTCACTCCTGCCAATAGTGTCCCCATTGGTGGCGTTCGCGCGCCTCGATGGCTACCGCCATGATCTCGCCTAGGCCGAAAGCTGGATTGTCACGTTTTACCGCGATGAACCGGTCGACAAGCGACGGCGCAACTCGGAGCATGCACAACGCCTTCAACTCAACAAAGTCGAAGAGGCTAGTCATGATTGGCCGGTTCGCAACTAGGGCGCTAATCTCGTGGCATAGCACCGCTTCCCGACGGTCTCGCAAGCCGCGCTTCGCCATCACGTCGGCAAACACTGCTCGTTGCGCGAGATTGCGGTCGCCGGCAGTAGCGAATTCTCTGGAATCGATCTCCAGCAGCGCGAGGTTGATCTCGTCACCGGCAGCGAGGAATTCGGAAAGCACTGGTTCTTCTTGGTACATGGCGATGAGCGTCGTCTTACGGTAGACCCTATTAGCGGCTGCAAACGGGCGTTCTTAAGAGGGTGCCTAACAATGCAAAGCCTCTTGTCAATCGCGTAATAGGCCCGTGAGCCACGGTTCCGCGGACTGTCCCGCACCAAGGTCCACGAAAAGGGCGACGCTGCCGCCTACGATGTCGCGTGATTCGAGAGCAACGACAGGCGGCTTCCATGGCTCCTCGGGCGAGACGCGAGACGGAAACTCGGCGGCGTTGAAGTTCAGTGGATATTCGGTGAACGCCCCTTCTGACTCCACCACGAGGCGCGTTCGGTCGACGCGAATCCCACGAAGCTCCTTATCGACAATGCGCCCAGCGACCACGTCGAACTCGCGATCACGCTCGAACAGATAGGTCTGACCCTCCGCCTCACGACGCAAATGAATTACGACCGAGACCTCGGATTCGCGCTCGATCAGAACAAGTCGATATTGGGCGACCCGTGCTTCCCGTTTTCCGTTGGGGTAGATGATGTCTTTGAACTCGCCTCGATAGGCCATGCTCGCTCCGCAAGCGGCCGAGACACCATTGTCTCGACGCTCTACCGAGCCTACGGATTGACGGAGGAAGTCAAGGAGCTTTGGTCGAGGGGAGAAAGCAACAAAACTGAGTGGTCTAACGACGATTGAGCCAGCCAGCGCGGCGGGCAACGCGATCTGCGTTTCTTGTTCCGCGCGTCCGAAGTTTCGGGCCCGTTGCCCTCAACCCAACCGAGATTTATCTACTGGGTGTCGGTCGACGAGGCTTCGGCTTCCACGACGCGCAGAACGTCAGCGGCACAGCCGGCGAGGTCCTCGAACAACCGCCGCTGAACGGGCGAGAGCGCTCGGGGGGCTTTGTCGATAACGCACAAGGTCCCGAGACGGTGGCCGCCGGTTCCGGTGAGCGCGATACCTGCATAAAAACGAATCCCGGGGTCACCCGTCACCAGCGAATTCGTGCGAAATCGATCATCTTTTGTAGCATCTTCGACCACAAAGATGCCGGGCTCGACGAGTGCATAGTTGCAGAAGGCGAGATCACGAGGGGTTTGCTTGGCCACGAGTCCGTGCCGCGACTTGAACCACTGCCGGTGTGCGGCAACGATTGAGACCAGGGCGATCGGGCAGGCCGTCACGTACGCGGCGAGCCTCGTGATGCGATCGAGTCGGGGATCGTCGGGCGTGTCGAGCAAGCCGCATTGCGCGACCGCATCAAGTCTGTCTTCTTCGTTGTATAGAACCGGATACTCGGACATCGTCGCTCGCTAAGAAAGGGGAAAAAAGGTCGGGACCCATGTCTTGTCGGCAGATTGCGATCAACACTTGAGCGCCTTGTCTTCGCTGAGGACCGTCTAAAGATTGTTCGCCTCGCGCCGCTAACTGTGCATGAGCCCTGACAGTCCATCAGGGGCGATGCACTTCAAAGACGAGAACCATGAACGCGAACGCCGAGACCTCCTTCACCATGCAGAGCGCATCTATCGCGGCATCAGCCGGCCAGAAGTCGCTCGACGAATTGCGCTCCTTGTGGGCCACCACGGAAAAGGAGCGGGCCGTCGTTGAGTTCTCGCCCGACGGCGTGATCCTGCGCGCGAACGCCAACTTCCTGACCTTGATGGGCTATCGGGCTGATGAGGTGGTCGGATCGCACCACCGCATCTTTTGCGACACCGCATACGCCAACAGTCAGGCATATCAGGATTTCTGGATCATGCTCGCGTCCGGACGCGAAGCGAGCGGCGAGTTCAGACGCCTGAACAAGACGCGCTCAGAAGTCTGGATTCGCGGCTCCTATACGCCTGTCCTGGACGAAAGCGGCAATGTCCAGAAGATCGTGAAAGTTGCCAGCGACATTACTGGCGCGCGAACCCTCGCCGACGATCACGCCGGCAAGGTGCGGGCGATGGAACGGGCACAGGCTGTCATCGAGTTCGATTTGCACGGCCACGTCCTTGCGGCGAACGACCTGTTCCTTCATCTGATGGGCTACAGCCTCGAAGAAGTGAAGGGTCAGCATCATCGGATGTTCTGTGATCCGTCGTACCTAAACACGGACGCTTATCGCTCGTTCTGGGAAAAGCTCGGGCGCGGCGAGTATGACGCCGGGCAGTACAAGCGCATCGCGAAGGGCGGCCGCGAGGTGTGGATTCAGGCGACGTACAACCCGATTTACAGCGCGGACGGCCGGCTCATCAAGATCGTGAAGTTCGCCTCCGACATCACCGAGTTCAAACGCGGCGTCGCTGAACGAGATGGCCGGTTGGCCGCCATCGACCGGGCTAATGCTGTGATCGAGTTCGACCTCGAAGGCAACGTTCTGGCCGCCAATCAGAACTTCACGGATGCGATCGGCTATACGCTGCGCGAGATCGTCGGCAAGCATCACAGGATGTTCTGCGATCCCGAAACGACAGCGACGGCCGAATACCGTGACTTCTGGGCGCGACTGAGCCGCGGCGACTATCATGCCGGGCGCTTCGAGCGCGTATCCAAGCACGGATACCGCGTGTGGCTTCAGGCGACGTACAACCCGGTGCTCGACGAGTCCGGCCGGCCCTACAAGATCGTGAAGTACGCGAGCGACATTACCGCGCAAGTGGAGCGCGAGCGCCGGATGCAGGCCAGTCTGATCGCGATGAGCGAGAAGATCGACGAGTTGTCCCAGTCCATCGACGGCATCGCCACGCGCACGCGCGAGGCAACGGCAGTCGCGACCGAGACGCAGGCCGAGGCGGATACGGGCGGCCGTACGCTGGCTGAATCGATGTCGGCGATCAAGGAGATCGAGCAGTCCTCCGCCGGTATCAGCGAGGTGGTGAAGGTCATCAGCGAGATCGCCACGCAGACCAACATGCTCGCCTTCAACGCAGCCATCGAAGCGGCGCGCGCGGGCGAGCATGGACTGGGGTTCTCCGTCGTCGCGAGCGAAGTGCGTCGGCTGGCCGAGCGCTGCTCGCAGGCGACCAACGAGATTCGTCGCCATATCGACGAGTCCGTGCATCGGATCAAGACCGGAAGCGAGACGTCCGGACGCGCAGCCAATGGCTTCGACCGTATCCGCGCCGGTGTGAACCGTACAACGGAGACCATCGCCGGAATACACCAGGTAACCGAGAAGCAGGCAACCGCTACGCGTACTGTCTCCGAGCTGTTGCGCGAGCTCACGCTGGTAACAGGCGGCGAAGCAGCGGTTCGTTCATCTTCCACCGTGGCCGCGCTGTCCCGCCAAACGCAATGATGGATTCGTCAGCCCTTGTTGTCGGCGTCGTGCAGGTCGGCTCGATCCGCTTCGGGATCCCTGTCGAGCACATCGTTGAGGCGGTGGAAGCGCCATCCGCCTACCAGCAGATTCCGGGTCAGCCGGCCAGCATGAAGGGATACTTCCTGCTGCGCGGCGACGCCGTCGCCACGCTCGATACATATGGGCTTATTTGCCCCGATGAGACCGCGCCTGCGCAAGCGAGACATGTCATCGTCCTGCGCCAAGGCGATGCGGTGTTTGGCATCGAAGTCGATGCAGTCGGCAAAACCGAAGCGATCGACCGAGATAGCCTGATTACCCTGGCGCCGGACGACGAATCCGCGGCGGGCCTCTTTCCTGTGCTGGCCGCACTCGGAGAGCCGTCTTCGCTCATCGGCATTTCAAATGTCGGGAAGCTCTATGAAGCAACGGCGGGAAGGGCTGCTCGCAAGGCGATTCGGCCGCGCGACATGGCAGAAAACATCGAGAGCGCGGGAGATTGTTCGAACGACGAAGCGAAGTCGCGACGTAGGCAGCACGCGATCGTACGGTGCGGTGAGCATCTGCTCGGCGTCGACGCGCTCAGCGTCCGATGTGTCATTCCAATGCCCGAGCTTCAGCAGCCGAGTCCGGGCAACACGACGTTTCTGGGAGTCGCGCATTGGCTCGGTGCAGACCTTGCCGTCATGGACCTTCCTGCGGTACTGGGCCTTCCCCAGCGCGAAACGGGGCAAGGCAAGTATCTGCTCGTCCTCGCGCACGGTGACCGTGTGACCGGTTTCGCCGTTGACGAGCTTTCAGAACTGGTACTGCTGGCGCCGAAGGACATACGGCCGGTGTCGCCCGCTGCCTTTGCCGAACCCGGCTTCTTCTTCGGCGCAATCGGTACCTCTCGAAGCAGAACGGCGCTGGTTATGAACCCGGGAGCGCTTTCCAGCAGCGGACGCTTGATGTATCTAGCGCGCGCCGCAGCGGCGCAGAACGGCTCGGCTACGGGCGCTTCGACAGCGGCATACACCGGTTCGTACCTCGTCTTCTCGGTGGCGGGACGTCCGTACGCGACGAACATCGAACACGTGGCCGGGATCGTGACAATGCCTAAGGTCGAGATGCGCGGGCGCGCAGACAAAGCGAGCCTCGGACTAATCACCTGGCGCGACGACTACGTCGAGCTCGTCAGCTTGCACTTGGCAGCGGGCAGCGACGTTGAAAGTTTTGAGCCGCGGCAGGCGCTGGTGGTCGTGGTGGGCGGCCTGACGCTTGCGTTTGCGGTGGACGCTGTGCTGACTATGTCGGGGCCGACCGAAGCCACACAGATCTCCCGAGCCGTCGACCGAGAAACGGGGGGAACGTACCAGATCGTAACGATGACGGAACCCAGCCGGATCAGCTATCGGCTCGTCGACCTCGCGGGAAAAGTGTCTGCGCGGTTTCATTCCCTCAATGGAAGGAATGAAGAGGCTGCGTAGCTCGCTGCGCATGGTCGCGGAACGTGAATCTGTGACGGCGGGAATATTCTCCCATGCAGATCGCCGCCCCATAATGGTGTTGTACGACCATTCATTCCGCGAGAGGTCACAGCCAAAATGGACAGCAACCCGTCTAAGCCAGTCAAGCGCGATCCGGAGGGGACTCGCCGCCGCATTCTCGAAGCCGCAACTGACCAGTTCTCGAAGTTCGGACTCGCCGGCGCACGCGTTGACGCCATCTCAGAACTCGCGGGCTCCAACGAGCGGATGCTCTACTACTATTTCGGCAGCAAGGAGCTGCTCTACGTCGCCGTACTGGAGTCGATGTACAAGGGCTTCGCTCAGAAAGAAAGCAGCTTAGACCTGACCGGGTTGGAGCCTTCGGAAGCGATAGCAGCCCTAGCTCAGTCGATATGGACATACCTATGGGACAGTCCGCAGTGGCTGAACCTGATTAACAACGAAAACCTGCATCAAGGGCGGTACCTGAAGGAGTTCGAAAAGCTGGACGAGGCCATTTTGCCCGTGGTGGAAGTGATTAAAGCAATCCTCGAGCGCGGTGCCGATGCGGGCCAGTTTCGAAAGGGCGTCGATCCTCTGGACTTCTATGTCACGCTGATTGGGATGGGCTATTACATCGCATCGAACCGCTTCACACTAAATGCGTTCACCGGCAGGGACTATGTGAACGTGGAGAATAGAGAGCGAATTTCCGCAATGCATGTGGAGATGTTGCTTGGATTCCTTCGCCCGCCGGTTGGTGCCTAAGTCAGCGATCGCAGGGCGGTTCCCGCGGCGCTGATCATGGGTCCGTAGTCGACTCATTACCGACGATCGCATCGCCTGCAATCCAATGACAGGTAACAGAGCGGTCCGGTCATCGAAACGAGTTCCGGAACGCGGAGGCTATCGCGCCTTATCCGAGGCACTGAGCATCCTGGGCTCCGGGCCGTACATTGACAATCGCTGCGGTTCAGCCGCCCGCCATCTGACGACGGGTTTGTCGGCTGGCGATCCCTCCCAAAAATCCCAGCGCCAGCTGGGATCGATGAGTCGTTTCATCGGTGGGCGCGTCTGGTTCCCGAACTCAGTAATTTCCACGCAGACGTAGAGCGGAACGGTCCAATGATTGTTCGCCCGTAAGACCGTGGTGTAAGCGTCTCCGTACTCCGTCACGTCGAGCTTATTAAGCCCGACCAGTGATCCGTCAGGCGGTGCACCGACAACGCTTACCAGCTCGATACTTCCAGTGTCGGTTCCCGCGCACCATTCGATCTGAGCGCTCACGCCGTCTTCATGATGGGAACCGTTCTTGTCGCTCCAATTGCGAGCCGCCTGCACGACGAAAGTGTGCGTGTCAACAGTTGGGTGCCCGTGCAGAGCGCGCCGCACCTCGCATGCGAGGACGTCAGTGCTGGAATTGTTGAGTGTAAAAAAGGTTTTGCTGTATCGGAGTGTCACAAAATTCATCTGTTCTTGTTCGCACCACCCAGGCGCTAAGCCGTTTGGCCATGCTTGCTGCGATTCGTTGCAATCGTGTCTAGGCATGGCGCCCCCCGTGCAGTGGTGGAACTGTCGTTGCTGAGGCGGAATATAGGATGTAAAGCGACCGAAACCAAGTTGAATGCTTCGCCGCCGATTATGAACGGGCAATCCCTCGGATTTCACTCGCCGGATATTAACCGTTGCTGCAAGCCCGTTCGTTCAGGATCCGTCGCAGTTCATCAATTCTGGAGTCGTTGTCGCACCGTCGGCTCGTCAGCGATTTACATGCAGCGGCCGAGTGGGCGGAAACAACATATCGTTTGTCGGGTTCACAGTTTCGGCCGGGGCCCAATTCTTTGCGCGTTTCAAAGTGGCAACTCCAGTAGCAAGCTTTGCCAACGGCTGTTCTCACGGTGGAGGCGCCGCCTGGAGGGCTTAGAAAGAGTCAACATCTATGTCCGATGTTTGCCGATCACGGTCTGAGACAGCGCGCGCCCTTTACGTTTCCAACTTCTCAGCCTCGCTCGGCTCCTCTCTTGGGTTGTAGCGCGGCGTGGGCTGGGGCACCAGAAAGAAGGCCACGGACAGCAGCGCTATGGCCACTCCGATGCGGCACGCAGCGATCGCGACGGGAACCGCAGCGATCTGGACCAGGGTAGCAACGCCGTAGCGGCGCTTCATCTGCTGAATGAAACCGGGCGTGAGCCGTTCATCCATCAGCCGGCGGCCTTGCATTGCATAGAACCACTCGGCCATCCACGCGCAGGCGGTCAGGGCAAGACTGGCTACCAGAGTCACTGACGCGACGGGCTCAAAGTCCGTGCCGAGGTGGAAGCACCAGACGCGGATCGGGTACGGAATAATGACGATCGCTAGGAGGAATAGTAGCTTGATCGCGCCGAACCAGTGATCACTCTTAGCATAAATGCGACCCAGGTAATGGTGTTGCAGCCAGTAGGCACCGATCACGATATAGCAGAGAAGGAGCGCGAGATATTCGCGCCACTGCGCCACCATCGCGTGTATTAGGTCGCTGTAGCCATGCGGGCCGTCTGGAGATCCGGGAACCTTGATCTCGACGATCAGAAGGGTCAGCGCGATTGCGAAGACCGCGTCGCTGAACCCCTCGAGGCGGTCAAGTCCGCGCTCCGCACCATGCGTTCCCGCGACGGTAGATTTACGCCTATTACGCAGCATCATCTGAGTCCTTTGGCGGAAGGATGAAAGCATTCAGTGTGCCGCCCACGCGTTAGCGCATGGGGTAACAAGACGCTAGATGGATGCGTTGACGACAGCGGGATTAGTAGTGCGGTCGTGAATGCAGAAAGCCACTCAAAGGAAGTCGTGACTGGCCTCGACCGTTTGGCGAAGGCGAGTAGCAGTGCGGTGGCTCGACAAGCCCATAAGATTGCTCACCTGCTCGTTGCTCTTGCCCGCGAGCAGGTGGCGTCGTCCGAATGTATTCCTAAGCAGTCTGGGGCTTTCGTCAGCGGCGGAAAGATTGGCCGCGTGTAAAGCAGAGCGCACGCATTTGAGCATCGTGTCGGGCTGCATCGGTTTGCCGGCCGCCGTCGTAATGAACAGCCACTGAGTGGGGCAGAGTATCGAGCGCCGCCCGTCGGCGTATGCGCGGAGTACGTCGACTGCAAACGCATCTATCGGTACTCGACGCGCGATGCGAGGTCCGTGCTTATCGACGAAGATGGTCGGACGGTCGTTGTCAGCATCGAGGTCGTCGACCCTCAGTTGCCGAAGCTCGGCCGCAGTCACCCCAGAGGCAAGAAAAAGGGCGACGATCGCAACGTTCCGCAGTTGCTTGAACGACTCGGGCTTCGCTGAGGCGATGAGATCCTGCAACCGCGCGTCGTCCTCCGCAGACAGGTAGATAGGCGTCGGCTCGTCCTCTGGCCAACTCTCGTTGTTCAGCATCGCGGCAGCCGGGTTATCTGCCCGTAGCTCCATGTTCACCAAGTGCCGGGTGAAGCGGTCGATCAACTTCAGGTAGCGCAGCGTCGTGGTCGTGCCGGGCGAGCAATCCCGGGCGAGGTCGACGAAGAAGCCCTCAAGGTGATCGGCGCCGTAAGTGGTGACGTTCTGCCGATGCGCGATGAGGAAATCGTTGAACCGCGAGAACATGGAGCGATGCTGGACGATTGATTGATCGGCGAACGCGCGGCGATCAGCACCAGTCGCTTGTTCGCGTTGCCATTGCGCGTAGGCTTCTTCGGGATCGGACAGCCACAGTTCGATAGTCATAAAGTCGATATACTGAAATTTCCAAACCTAACGCGAAGCTACCGCTTCGCCAACCCCGAGCCACCAAGAGGGGGGCCGCCGCCATCCAATGCACCCTTGATCGCGTCGAGACAAACGTCCGGTCCGCCGACGACGATCTGCGCGGAGCAGGCGAGCATCAGATTCACGGTCAGCCCAAAGTCCTCGATGAGATAGCCGGCTCGGCACACGCCCCCGGCACTGCTCACGGACGTAGCCTCGACGCGCTTTGCGAGCGTCACGGCGTTGGACCGATAGCCCCAAACCGGCTTTGCAAGCGCCGCCGCAAACCCGACCTCAAACGCCGTCCCGCTGTCCGGCTCGCCCGGGCCTCGAAAATCATCCAGGTTCGCCATGACGACGTCGGCAGAGCGGATCAGGTCAACGTTCGCTTGATAGATCCATTGGGCGGCGTCCTGGCCTTGGAGGGACGAGGGCAACTGGCCGTCGAGCGGATAGAGCCCAACGAAGCCGCGATCGCGGCAGAGCTGCTTGAGATGCTCGCCGTGCTCTTTCGCGTCCTGCCGGAAGACATCGAAGCCAGCGAGGTAGATGCGTGGCTCCTTGGCCGCGCGTTCAATCGGCAACGGGGAGGGGTCGAACCTCCCTTCGCGGACTCTGCGTTTGATGCGGTTGAGTTGCCGCTTCACAGCAAGGACGCTTTTGCCGAGGCTCGACGCGATCTGGTCGATCGGCAAACCCTGGTCAAGCAACTCCATCAAATCCCGCTGCGACCTCGTCGGACTTCTTCTCTGCATCGGTTCGGGGCTGACGGTTCTGGTTATTGACGCGTATGAGCTTACCAATATCCCGGCGGAGTCAAGTCAGCCGCGCACCAGCCGACGTTGATTGCCCGCTGGTGCCATATGCGGCTCGCGCCGCGTTGGACGATTAAAGGCCACGCCGCGAACGCCGTTAAACATCTTGATTTCGCCGCGAGGGCCGCTATTATGTACATATCATGTGCATGTACATAGGGGTGTGCGATGGCAGCAGCAACCGATCGGATCGTCGTGCAGGTTACGCCCGACCAGAAACAGGCGATCGCGCGTACCGCGAAGCGTCTGGGGTTGAACGTCAGCGAACTGATGCGACAGGCAGCGCAGGGCTTCACCCCCTCTGAAGACGAGCAGGAAATTCTCGCGCTTGTTGAGCGCGTGAACATCTCGACCAAAGAGGCGAGCGACGCTCTGGACGAAGCACTCGCGTTCGTTGCGGAGTCGAACAAGCGCATCGCGGCAATGACCGAGAGCGAGCAGTAATGGGTGTGACAGACAAGGTATGGGACGCCCTCACCACCGTGATCAAAATGAATGACAAGGTGGTCTCTCTCGCGGGCACGGTCAAAGAGCAGCAAGCGAAGATCGAAGGCCTCACGGAGCGCGTCATCCGCTTAGAAGCGACGCTTGAGCTTTTGATGCGCTCGGGCAGCGATAACAAGAAGCTGCCGCGCTCTTAAACAGGAAATTGTAGGCATCGATGGACCCATATACGCTCGCACGAGCCACGAACGCGGAAGATACGGTGCGGAAGTGGGCCTATGCGGAAAGTTTGGAACGCGACCTTCTGGCCGTAAAGGCCAATCTCGAAGGTATGGAAGCCCTGAAGGACGCCGCGATGAAGCAACTGGCCAAGGCTAACCCTAACGACTACCTCATGACGCAGGCAAATCGCCAAGCGGTTTTCGATGCAGCGTATGACAAGTTCGTTGCCGCCGCGCGACGGTGAACGGATCGGAAAACAGCGCGCAAGGACGTGTATGGCCATCGTGGTGAAACTGTTCGGTAACGGGAACATTGGAGTTACCTTCGCGCTTAACCTTGTGGCCTCAAGCGCCAAATAGTTGACTCATGCGCGACGGGGGAACGCTTCGCGTACTCTATCGCTTTGTTAATCTTCATTCGCCACAACGGCGGCTCAATAATGCTCGTGACATACACTGAATACGCCACCGACCGGGACCTCCTGGTTAGCACGACCTACTCCGACACGGCAGACAACTGCTATGTGCCACGTATCGGAGAGCAAGTTCTCATCAACAACAAGTACTATGAAGTGCTGATGAACGTCTCGACGCCATTCGCACTCTCCAAGAACAACAAAGTGGTCTGCTTCCTGAAAGCCGTCTAGATTTATTATTCAACGAGAAGCATGGAAGATTCGCCGTCGCGCGCCGCATTGGAAAACAGGAAGCTGATGGACGCATATGCGCTGATGAAGGCGCGCGAAGCGCAACGCGTGGCCGCAGACTGGAAGGCTTACGCTGCTCGCGTAGAGAAAGTGCTACACGGCACCGAAGCGAACTATCAAGCAAGGTATGACGGCATTGAAGGACGCGCTCCTAGCGGAATTGGCCCGCGTCGATCCGCAGAATCGCCTGCTGGCCCAAGAAAACCGGCAAGCGATTTTCGATGCAGCGTATGACAAGTTCATCGCCGCGCCGCGACGGTGAACGGATCGGGAAAACAGAACATGCATAACTATTGGGTAGTAGGCGCGACATGGGGCGGCCAAAAGGACCAGTCGGAAGTTTTTATCCGGCGGGGGTATTGGTTCATGGGATGGGCCGACGAAGAACAGCCATCGCAAGCCTCGCTGCGCGATGAGATTCGTGAAGGTGACCGGATCGCCATTAAGCGAATGCTTGGGCAAGGTTCCAAGGAGATTGAGATCCGCGCACTTGGTGTCGTGAAGGAAGTAGACTCAAAGGACAAGCGCGTCTACGTCCATTGGGCAGCCAAGGACCTCAATCGGCGAGTGGCAGCCAAGGGATGTTTCGCATCAATCCATGGACCATTCAATGCGGATGACCAATGGACGCGACAGGTCTTCCAACTTTAGGCCCAACGGATACTTGGCGCGAAATCGGAAAACATGCCCGTAACATCTTCAACTACTAGGATTTAAGCATTGTGCGCGGATTGGCTGGGATCGGGGTTGTTTGCTTGGTAGTCGCTGGATGCACGGCGACGCCGCCTGGAAAGCTTTCTGACGATGCATATGTGCTTTCGCAGAAGCATTACGCGTCTTCTCCAACCATTACTCTCGCCCGCTTTCGGCAAGGTCTGCGCCAGTGCGGCCCAACAAGCGATGGATTGGTGTTCGTTCGTCACTTTGGCGTCGCGGATTGCTTAACCGCCGAGGACGGCCACGCGGTTTGCGACCTGTATGTCGGTGGCGCGGCGGGCGGAGCTTCAAATTTCGTGCTGGGGCGTGCCGACTTTTACCGCGACAACGTTTCGGGAACGAACGCGGAGTACCGCGTTCGTAAGATGGCCGCGCACAATGAAGCCACTCTCGAGGCTTGGGACAACTTCTCTAGCGGTAACGCCAGCAACACCTGTGAATAGGAGCATTCGGAAGCCCGCCATGCCCTGCCGGATGGAAGCCGTTAGTTCGCCGCAGGTACCTGCACCAGTAGCGCGTCAACCGCTAAACATCTTGGCCGCTGAGCCGTTATTACGCGAAGGCGGGCGCATCAGCCTTCAACGGATGGAAGAAACAGCGAGCTTCACAAGCAATGACGATAGGCGAAGAAACGACAATCTACGTTCAATTACAGATCGACGTGTACGGCGGTTGCATTGAGCTAATGAGCAGAGATGTCCCCGAGGCAGAGGCGCGTCGCATGTTCGGCAAGGTGGTGGCCGACCCTCGATCGGTGAAAGAAGATATCGCTGCACTGCTTGCGACGGAAACTCGCGGCGACACCCTGCTATTGGGTTACTCGGCGCCCGGACTTCGCGGTCGTCACGGCACGGTTGAGTTTGCCCTTGAGCATGCAGTCGATGCTGCCGAGAAGTATTTCGGCTTTCCAGCCGATGAACTGCGCGCAGCGCTCCAACCTGCTAACGTCTCCGCGCTGATCGATGAGCGTGAACGCGGCATGGCGACTCTGCAAGACGAATTTCCCGAACTGGCCGAACTGTATGAGGCGTTCGTCGATGCCGTCGACGACTTAAGGGAAGACCCACCGCACGAAGTGACGCGAGAGATTGCGCTCAACCGTGGAGCGCTGCACTAAAGAGCTGCGTCACTAGCGTGAGGCAAGGCGCGACACCCGATCGCGCCGTCTCATCATCGCGCCTAGTTAGGCTACGCAAATGCATCCGCCTGACGCGTCCCCGGCAGCATTCGATCGAACTCGCGCTTGACGATGCCATAGCATTCGCACGAGCGCGCTTCGAGTGCCGCCCGGTCAAGCAGCCTGATGCATCCGCGCGTGTTGTGAAGAACCCCGGCCTCGTGCAGTTTCCCAACCGCTTCTGTTACCCCTTCGCGACGCACACCGAGCATGTCAGCGATCGATTGCTGCGTCACCCGCATCTCGTCCGAGCGTACACGGTCCGCTTGAAGCAGGAGCCACCGGCACACCTGCTTGCTCAACGCGTGATGACGATTGCACGCGGCGGTTTGTGCGACCTGCGTGAGCAGCGCTTGCATGTACAGGAGCGTGATGCGCCGGAGCAGGTCGGAGCGGCCGAAGTGCGCCCTCAGAGCGCTGGCGGTCATGCGATACGCCGACCCCGCTACCTGGACCTGCACGCGCGTGGGCATGGTATCGCCGCCGGTCAACACCGGCACGCCAGTCATACCTTCGCGTCCGATTGCCGCCACCTCGACGCTGCCGCCGTCTTCCATCGTGTGCAACAGCGTGATGACTGCCGTCGTCGGGAAGTACACGTGATGGATGCGTTTGCCCGAGTCGCATAGAAGCTGCCCCGCGCGCAGTTGAACCAGTTCAAGGTCGGCGGCGACCAGTTCCCATTCGTTCGAGGGAAGGGCGCCCAGCAAATGATTGCCGTGAAGGTCGGACTTGAATGTCAGCATTGGTCTCTCGTCTTGTCGCTGTCGTTTCCTGCGGCCGCTTTTCGTGTCCGGATCGGTAGTCCGATCCGCCGAACTCTTGCGGCCGACCCCGTAGCACCGTGGCGCTGTCTGCTGAAGAACAGAACACGCTATTTTTTAAGTGCTTCGTCGTACATAAGCGAGAGCCATGCCATAGCGCGGTAAAGCTCATACCAGCAGGGGAAAGGGCGGCGGCTCGGCCAAAACGTCGCGAGGCTGCGACGTCTTTTTGATTCATCCATGAGGAGGCGGTAGCTTACCCATGATCGCCACCCGGACCTAAGACAGTTACGTTCAGAAAACCTTTTAACGTTTGCGAGGGTTGAAAAGCCCAATGAAACACGTTGAGCCTTCCACCTGCGGGGGACTTGAGTCGCCTTTCAAAAACGTTTCAAGACTGAGTCAAGGCCGCCCGCTGTCGTTACGGCCGCTGGCTACGAGCTAGTCCACGCTTGAGCGAGAAACGTTGCACTTTTGCGCGACCGTTGCCATTTGCTACCGGTTGATCGCCGCCCTTCATCCTTCCTGCAGCCGCCACGTCTTGTTCGGCGAACCGTCGATCGACTTCTCGAAGCCACTGTCGAACACCCAGGTCCAGGACCGCTCGCCAACGCCTGCTTACGCTTCGGTCTTAAACACGGCCATCGTCGCGCGCAGCGTTTCGGCTTGATCTTGAAGCGAACCGGCAGCGGCGGCGGCCTGTTCGACGAGCGCTGCATTTTGCTGGGTGACCTCGTCCATCTGGGCAATCGCCGTATTCACCTGCTCGATGCCGCGACTCTGTTCGTTCGAAGCAGACGCGATCTCGTCCATGATGTCGGTGACCTTCTGAATCGCTGCGCCGATCTTGGTCATCGTCTCCCCGGCTTGCCCGACAAGGGTGGTGCCGGTGTTGACACGCGAAGTGGACGCTTCGATCAACTCGCGGATTTCCTTGGCGGCTGTGGAGGAACGTTGCGCCAGACTACGCACTTCACCAGCGACCACTGCGAAACCACGTCCTTGTTCGCCGGCGCGTGCCGCTTCAACCGCAGCGTTGAGCGCAAGGATGTTGGTCTGAAACGCGATGCCCTCAATCATCCCGATGATCTCGGCGATCTTGTGCGAGCTTTGCTCGATCTCTGCCATTGTTCCGACGACGTTCGTGACGATTGTCGCGCCTTCCTTCGCAACGTCGCGCGCGTTGCCAGCCAAGCCGCTAGCCTGGCGGGCGTTCTCCGAATTGTGCTTCACGGCCGCCGTCAGTTCTTCCATGCTCGCCGCTGTCTCTTCGAGCGATGCTGCCTGCTGCTCAGTGCGCGACGACAGGTCCGTGTTGCCCACAGCGATTTCACGGCTCGCATTGGCGATCGCATTAGCGGACGTCTTCACGCTGTCAACAGCTGAGAGCAATTGCGTGCGCATGCGGGCCATCGAATACATGAGGCTTGAGCGGTCGTCCGCAGCAGTGGCTACTTCGACTGCGAGATTGTTGTCAGCGATCTGGTTCGCGACCTCAGCGGCGTATGCCGGCTCACCGCCCATCGAGCGGAGAATGCCGCGATTCAGGCGCGCCACGACAACGCTCAGCACAACCGCGATCACCACAAGGATACCGATGCTCCATTCGAGCGACGTGTAGAACGCGGCATCAATGTCGTCGATATAGACGCCTGTCACGACGAGCCAGTCCCAGGGCTGATACAGCGACACGTAGGACATCTTCGGCAGGATCTTGCTGCTTCCGGGCTTCGCGAACGAATAGTAGGTGTAGCCCGCGCCCTGGCGCTTCGCTACGTCAATCAGGTCGCGGTACAGATAGACGCCGTTTGGGTCCTTGAAGTCCATCATCATCTTGCCGACAAAATCTGGCTTCATCGGATGCACCAGCACCTTTGCCTGCGAATCGAAGACGCTGAAGTAGCCGTTGTCACCGAATCGGATATCGCGGATCGCGCTGAGCGCGCCTTGCTTGGCTTGCTCTTGCGTGATCACGCCGGTACTGGCTTGCTGGGCGAACTCACGAATGATGCTGTTCGCGACTTCCGTCGCGTGCTTAATGTCCAACTGCGTCTGTTCCGTGCGAATCGAGCGCATGCGGAACGCGTCGGCAACGGAGATTCCTGCGAGGCACACAAGGCTGAGCAGTAAAGGCAGCCAGAGCTTTCTAGAGAAGGTCATGTCGCGGGCGTCTATGTTCGTTGGTGTGGTCAGGCGGTGACGCCTTCGATGAGCGCCATTTCCTCGCTCGTGACGAGCTTCTCAATGTCCATCAGGATGAGCATGCGGTCGTCAATCGTGCCGATGCCGGTGATGTAGTCGGTGTTGAGCGTCGAATTGAACTGCGGCGCTGGCCGGATTTGGTCGGGCGTGAGCGTCTGCACATCGGAAACGCCGTCCACGACGATGCCGACAATGCGGCCCGCCACGTTAAGCACGACAACAACCGTCTGGTCGTCGTAGGTGGCGCTCTCCAACTCGAACTTCAGGCGCATATCGGCAATCGGCACGATCACGCCGCGCAGGTTGATAACGCCTTTGATGAACACGGGCGCGTTGGCAACGCGCGTCACGGCGTCGTACCCACGGAGTTCCTGGACCTTAAGGATATCGATGCCGTACTGCTCTTGGCCCAGGTTGAAGATTAGAAATTCTTGGCCGCCCGCCTCGGGCGCACCGTGTCTTTGATCGCTGTTCATTTCCGCAAGTGCCGTTTCGAATTTTCTGCTGCGCCCGTTGTAGCGGACGGCTACCTATGCCAGCGAGCGCCCCTTTCATATCGTCCATGAAGCGGAACGGTCCACAGAGATAGATGTCCGCGTCGCGCGTGATACCGGCCTCGCTCAGAACCGCTTGCGACAGGCGCCCCGTCGCGTCGAAATCCACGCCCTCGCGGTCGCCCGCAGCGGGCTTGCTGTAACAGACGTGGCTGCGTCCGTGAGCGAGCGTGGACACCAGAGCGCGAACTTCGGCGGCGAACGGATGATGCTTCCCATCGCGCGCGGTGTGCATCCACAAGACCGGCCGCGTCGAGCGCGCCGCCGACAGCGCATGCAGCATCGAAAGAACCGGCGTCGCGCCGATGCCCGCGCTGAGCAGCACCACGGGTCCGTCGCCCGGCTGCAGAACGAAGCTGCCGCGCGGCGCGCTGACGTCGATCGTATCGCCCACGTGCACATGTTGCTGGAGATAGGACCCGGCTGCGCCATCCGGCTCGATCTTCACGCTGATCCGGTAGCTCTCCGGCGAAGGCCCGCCTGAAATCGAATAACTGCGGTAAAGCGGCGGTCCGCCGGCCGTTGCGTGCAGACGCAGCACCAGGTATTGCCCCGGCAGAGCGGGGCGCAGCGGCCTACCATCCGCGCTTGTGAAGCGGAGCGAGAGGACGTCGGCAGACTCCGGTTTGACTGCGGAGACCTTGAGTGGCCCGAAACCCGGTGCGGCGGCATTCGCTGCCGCTGCCGCCGCGAGCCCGGGATTTCCGCCCTTCGCGCCGTCCTTCAGAAGCGCCTCGAAAGACCGCCGCCAACCCGGCGACAGCGCTTCGATCCGCAACGCTCGCTCCAGTTGATCGCGTGGATGATGAGCCGAGTAAAGCAGCGCATTAACTTGCGTGACGCTCATGAGCTCTTCGGCTTCGCCGACCTTCACGATCTCGTCGCCCGCGCCCACGTCGCCTTCCTGCAGGACGCGCAAGTAGAAGCCGGGTCGTCCGCTCGATGTGAGCAGGGCGGGCATACGCGGTTCGTTCATGCGGATGCCGACGCGATAGCAGGTCACGCGGGGCTGCGTCACCTCGAACAGCGCGCTGCCGATTCGATAGCGGTCGCCGATGCACACATCGGAATCGGGCAGTCCTTCGATCGTGAAATTTTCGCCGAACTGTCCGCAGGCGAGGTCGTTGCGTTTCAGTTCCGTCTGCCAGTAGCGCGACGATTCGATCTGGTAGACGAAAACGGCGCGCTGCTCGCCGCCGTGGCCCGCGAGATCGCCCTGGCCGTCGCCATCGAGGTTCAGCCGTCCGACGCGGCATCGGCCGCGCACAGGTTGTTTCCAGATGCCGGTATGCACCGTGCGGCCTTTCCACTCGATGTCGCGCGGAAGCCCGACATTCACCGATAGTAGTCGCGCCATGGTCGTCACCGCTCGATGTGTTCGCACGGCACCTGCCCGCGCGGAGTAAAGCCCGATTCGCAGAGCCACATTTCGTTTCATCGCGGCTGCGAGGATTTGACCCTTTCGAAGATCAGAATGCCGACGCCCTCGCGCCCGTCCACTGGACTCTTGTTCTCTTCCGTCTTGATCGTGAGTGTGTCGCCATCGACGGTGAAGAAGCGCAATTGGTTAGTTCCAATACGTCTGCCATCCCATTCTATGTCGATGTGATGGACGACCTGACCTGGAGAAACGTCGTACGTACCGCCGTAGGCCAGCATCGATTTATGGAGTTGCACTCGCTCTTCGTCGGTGGGCTCCGCCCGCGGGCGCGGCTGATCGCCAGAAACAAAAAATGCAACCATCCGCCCGTCCGGCAAATAGCTAAGATAGCCCTCAGGATGTTCGCCCAGCTGGTTGTATCGCTCGCGCGTTCCCATGTCTTCGCGCACAAACGAGATTAGACGCCATGTCCCTAATAAAGGATTTGAATCCGACAGCGCATGTGTAGAGAGGCACAGCATGCTCGCGGTCAGGAAAAGCAACACCAGTCGTTTTTCCACCGAACGTTCCCTCCGCTCCTCACTGCTAGCGACAAGAGACATTACCCGGGCTGGCATCGTGGGCAGAGTCACCCCCGCTGCCGCGTAGGGTCTGGCCATTGAATCAAGACGCCCTGGCAGGCGCGGCGACGCTAACCATACTAGGCCATTTTTTCGCGGCTTTTAAAGCATTTGGCTCACGCGATCGTGAATGCCAGCAAGCAAATTGCCTCGGAGAACACTGACTTGTCATCGCGCACGGAGGAGCAGGGCGCCTCGCTTAAGGAAACGGGTGCAAGCATGGAGGGAAGTGACCCCTTCCGGTGCGCAAGATTCCAAGATGCGCGGCAGGCCAGCGTCCTCACGGGCAATTGGTCAGCCTTGTATGCTTATCTGGATTGCTGACACCCAGCTACTCCCGAGGGGTGAGTCAAGCCCGCCGACGCTATGTGTTCAAACCACACGGCGTCGGACGATATCGTGGGCGACTGGTCGCAGGATTCGGTTAAGAGACGCTCGGCGCGCCGAGCGGCGAACGCCTGGATCGGGTCGGTTTGATGCGTTCGCCGGCGGCCACGTCCCGGCCAGTACCGGAAATCGCTCGGCTCGGCGAAAGCAGATCAACCAGGCCGTCACGCATATTGACACTGCGACTCAACGGAACGCGGCGCTCGTGGAGCAAGTCGCTGACCGCACACTCGATGAAGTTCCAGGCGGACGATTTGATTTCGAAGGCAAATCATTCAAAGTGGTCAAACGGACGCGCGCAGGATCGCAACCGCTGTTTTTTTCCCCTTGTCGCGCGCCTGGCGCGAAGATAGGCCTGGCGAGGTGGCGAGGAGCTCGTCACCTAGTCGCGGCGCTGAAGTGAAGTCGCCGGCGACCAGATCGAACGACGGAAGCATCAGAGCACAGCGATCACCAAAAAAATTCGCCAAGGCGATGGCTGCCTTGGCGCAGCTTCTGCGCCGTCGCGTGGTCGGACTTGATCGTTGCCAGACTTAGCCCGACGTTCTGTCGTGGCACTCGATGGTTTCTGTATAAATTTACTGACGCGCGCGGCCGTTTTAGAACTCGATATCCAGCTCGTCGATTTCTTCGGCTTCCTGTTGCGCATCGGCGATCCAGCGGCGCATCTCCGGCATCGCGAGAATGCGCGCGCCATAGCCGACGATATCGGCGTCGAGTTTCACGTCGTAGGTGACGAAGCGGGTGACGACCGGCGCGAACATCGCGTCCGCGCACGTTCGTTCGCCGAACAGATACGGTCCGCCATACTGGGCGAGGCATTCATGCCAGATCGTCACGATCCGTTCGATGTCGGTCTGCGCGCGCGCCCATACCTTGAAGCCGGGAAAGTGCGCTTTCAGGTTCATCGGCAGGGCGGAGCGCAATGCGGCAAAGCCAGAATGCATTTCGCCGCAGATCGCTCGGCAGTGCGCGCGCTCGGCGCGTTCCTTCGGCAAGAGACCGGCATCGGGGCAGACTTCGTTCAGATATTCCGCGATGGCGAGCGTGTCCCAGACCTTGATGCCGTCGTGAAAGAGACGCGGCACGAGAATCGACGGCGACAGCAGAAGCAGTTCGGCGCGCGCGCCGGGATCGTCGGCGGGCATCACGACTTCCTCGAATGGCAGTCCGCTGAACTTCGTCAGCAGCCAGCCGCGCAGCGACCACGACGAATAGTTTTTGCTGCTGATGGTGAGCGTGGCGTTCGCCATAAGTCTTCCTCGCGCGTCGTGCACCAAGACGGATCGAGCGCGGTGCTCTTACGCACCGAAGCGCGGCAAAACGCGCTCGTAGATGGCATCGGTGCAAAGCCTATGCCAATCGCATGACCGCGGGCGTGTCGCCGGGACATCGAATGGCATGGCTATTGCCTTCCTTTGCGGCCATGAATCCGTACACCTACGCGGGCTATCAGCTCTGGTCCGACGCGATGCTGCCGATGCGCCATGCCGCCGAGCTGGTCGGAGGCGCGCTGCGCGGCTGGCGAGAGATGGGCGAGACGCCGCAAGGCCGCGGTCTTGGCGCGTTCTGCGAACAGATCGCGCTCGCCGGGCTCACGCACGCGCGTCCGCCTTTCGATATCGCGCCGGTGAAAGTCGAAGGAAGAACGATGCGCATCGTGGAGGACGTCGCGGCATCGACGCCATTCTGCGGTCTGCTTCATTTCCGCAAGGACGATGCGTCCGTCGCTCAGCCGCGCGTACTCGTCATCGCGCCGATGTCCGGCCACTTCGCGACGCTCCTGCGCGGCACCGTGCAGACGATGCTCGCCGATCACGACGTCTACATCACCGACTGGCGCAATCCGCGCGATGTTTCGCTGATGCATGGCCGCTTCGGCTTCGACGAATACGTGCAGCACATCATCAATTTCATCGGAACGATCGGGCCGGGCGCGCATCTACTCGCCGTGTGCCAGCCGACGGTCGCGGCGCTCTCGGCCGTCGCGCTGATGGCCGAGGACCGGAATCCCGCCGAGCCGGCGAGCATGACGCTGATGGCCGGTCCCATCGATACGCGCGTGAATCCGACGCGTGTGAACGAGCTCGCGAAAAGCAAGCCGATCGACTGGTTCGAGCGCAATCTCATCAGCATGGTGCCGTTCGGCTTCGCGGGCGCGATGCGGCGCGTCTATCCCGGCTTCGTGCAGCTGGGCGCATTCATGTCGATGAATCTCGCGCGGCACATCGAATCGTTCGAGGAGATGCATCATCAGCGTGCGAAGGGCGATGTCGCGAAGGCGGACGCGATTCGCGTTTTCTACGAGGAATATTTCGCAACGATGGATCTCACTGAGGAGTTCTATCTGGAAACCGTCGATACCGTGTTTCAGCGGCACGCGCTGCCGTTGAAGCAACTCGAGGTGCGCGGCCGCAAGGTCGATCCCTCGGCGATCCGGCGCACGGCGCTTTTTACCGTCGAAGGCGAGCGCGACGATATCTGCGCCGTCGGGCAGACGCTAGCGGCGCAGGATTTGTGCGACAAGCTGCGGCCCTATCTGAAGGCGCATCACGTTCAAACGGGCGTCGGGCATTACGGCGTATTCAACGGCAAGCGCTGGGAACGGCAGATTTATCCGCGTATTCGCGCGTTGATTCACGACAACGAGCCGAGTCCGGCCGGCGTCAACGCGCGCACCCAGCCGATGGTCCCGTTGCACGCCATCGCGCCGCTCGCGCGCGAATCGACGGTTGCCGAGGATCAGGCGCAGACGGCGAACCAGGGCGATAACAAACAGGCGATAGCCGATCCCGAATAACGCTAGTCGCCAGCGGCAGAACGTCGCCGCCGCCGCGCTTGAACGGGTGCTTGAGCACTTCGAGATCCTGATCGTCGAGCCTTTGCTGCGATCCACGATTACGACGCATGCCGTGTTCGGCTCGCGTTCTGGCGCTTCCGCACTTCCAGCCCGACGACGCAGTAGAGCACCGCGTTCTGCATCAGGTTGATGAGCATCCGCATCATGCCGATCGGGCGAAACGGGGAAGGTTCGATATCGCCAAGATCAACCGCGAATTGGTGGCCCAGTCCGGCGAAATCGGCGGCGAGATTGGCGATAAGTGCATTGAGTTCGCCGACCACGCGCGTTTCGTTCGCGCCGCTGCCCGCGCAGTCCGTGAACCGCCAAAGAATTGCTTCGATGGTGCCCAGATAGCCTTCCGTCGATGCCGCGAAGCCGCGTCCGTCGACGGCACCGAGGACATCGCACGTCGGCGAGAACCGCGCGTTGACTGGCCGTTGCACTTCATCAACAGACGCTCGGCGTGCCCAGGGCCGAACGGCCGAGGTGGGTCGAGTACGAAGCTAGGTGGCGTGGTCGGCGCGAATGCAGGGCGCTCGAACTACCATCTTCGGCAACCGGCCAATTTCGGACTTCCGATGGTGCCGTCATCCTGTCACTCGATTGGCAGCTTCACGCCGCTCAACGGCCGTAACGTCTCCCGTCCCGAGACGCCAGGGCAAACCAGCAGCGATTCGTCGTTCTAGCGATATGAATAACACGTGCGGCGTCAGTTCGCGCCCGCGGATCCTTCACGTGTCTCGCCGGTGACCCCGCGTCTATAAGAGCCGACTCTTCGCTGAATCCACTCATCTACCGCATTGACGTCAGTCAGCGGCTTGAGAAAAGCCGTCACCCCTAGCCTTCGCAGACGTTCCGCCTGGTCTACGAAGCCTGTCACCATGAGCAGCGGGAGATCGGGCTGCGTATCGTGCAGATACTCCGCTAGCTCAATGCCCGTCATGTTGCCCGGCATCTGAACGTCGGAAATAACAACGTGGAATGCATGGGGAGGTTGCAGGCGAACATGCGCGTCGTCTGCGCTCGGGCAGCGAGTCACGTCATACCCGAACGCAGAGAACATCGCTGCCTGTGCTTCCGCGACTAGTTCATCGTCCTCCACCAGAAGCATTCGCACGGCTCCGGGCTTCGTAATCGGCGCTTGGAACGCGCTTAGCGCAATCGGATCGACGCTTGATATCGTCCCTCGTGGAATAAACAGGGTCACCACCGTACCGCTTGGCGCCGCCGTCGCGATACTGCAATGACCGCCCGCAAGTTCGCAAAAGGATCGGACTTGAGACAGACCCAGCCCGGTACCCTGCCCGGGTGGCTTGGTCGAAAAGAAGGGTTCGAATGCGTGCTTGGCCGTCTCCCGGTCAATGCCCACCCCGGTATCCGTGATCTCTATCCTGACATATTCTCCAGGCGCCAGATCGCGGTTACCGGGTACCGCCTCGAAGTTCGAGAATGCGATCGTGAGTCGGCCTCGTCCGTTCATGGCGTCCCGGCCGTTGATCGCGACGTTGAGAAGAGCGAGCTCGAATTCAGCCAGATCAACCCGGATGTCCCACAAGCCGTCCGTCGCGGAAGTTTCGATGACCACGCCTTCGCCAACGGCTGACGGAAGCAAACCCATTTGCTTGCTCCACTCGACCAAACTGATGGACTGCGGCCGTAGCGGCTGCTTCTTGCTCACCGATAGCAGTCGTCGGGTGAGGTTCTGGCCGCGCTGCACAACTGTCAGAATGCCTTCCAGTGACTGCTTACGCTGCTGGGAGGTCTGCCGCGATGCAGCTTGGGTGAATCCAAGGATAGCCATCAATAGATTGTTGAAGTCGTGCGCCACCAACGCAACCATATTGCCGACTGCCTCGACGCGCTGATTTTCTTTGGCGGTCGCTTCCACGGCGGTACGCTTTGAGGTCTCTTCTTCCGCGTGCAGCCAGAGCCGCGCTTCGTGGTTCAGTCTTCTGAGAGAAAAGAGAATGAGGATGAAGAGCGCTAAGCACGGAACAGTAGTCGCTATGGCCACGACAGAGAAGCGAGCGAGCCACGCGGACCGTATCACGCGAATGGGGATTCCTGCCGTCACGTAGGCGTTGTAGTTGCCCACCTTTCGAAACGCCAAAATCTTTTCTTCTCGATCAACGCTAGACTTCATCGTTACGAGCCCGGCTTCGCGCCCGCTAGTCAATAAAGCGAAGAACGGTGTGGTCGTCGAGATGCGTTTGGGACGGTCCGATTCGAACGGATACCAGGCCAACACAGCGCCATCCCCGCGGACCATGCCGATCGTGATGGGATCCGCGTCGACTACACGACGATAGAAGTTCTCAAAATAGATCGGTGACATCGCGATTGAGACCAGCCCGCCAAACTTGCCGTCTGTGTCGACGTGTCCCTTCATGACGTTGAACGTCGCGTTGCCCGTCACCCGTCCTACCGTGGGTCCTGAGATGTAAAGTTCGGCGGGGCGTGCCTTTGCGTCTCGAAAGTCGGCCCTGTCGGCGATGTTGATACGAGGCGCCGGATAGCGCAGGCTGGTTTCTGTAAGGCTGCCATCGGCGTAAAACACTGACAACGCGTCAACCTGAGCATATCCATGCACGAGCCGCTCCAGCCGGTCGTACAATGCTCGGCCGGCAGAGACAGCCACGCCGTCGCCCTCGAAGTCATCCAGAACTCGGTCCGCGAGTGCGGTGTCGATGTCGAAAATCTTCTGGGCGTGTTCTTCTGCGATGTATGTTGAGCGTTGTGTTGCGTCCTGGGCAGCTGCCAGCCGATCGTGCCAGTCTACCGAGCCGTATAGCGCTAAAAAGACTGCGGGGGCGAGTCCGGTGAATATCAGGGCGAGCAGAAAGGCTTTCCGCGTTCGGGAGAAATGCGAGCGCGCGATGGTTTCCGCTGGGCCGCCGGTAATCAAGGATAGGTGTCGAAGTGGCATATCGTCGCCACCTCCGGACAGTGAGAGACGGCTCGCCATTTTAGCGATAAGCGTCGCTGTTGCGAGAGGTAGGCGACGCGATCGATCCGGGAAGGCGAGCGTCCGCGGGAAACCATCGGCGTCACCGTGGTGCTCGGTTTAGGGGTGTCGGCGGGCGGTTGAAAATGGGCCGGCTATCGACGATGACGAGGCATCGTGGTACTGACCTCTGGTAGCGTCAACCATGGATCCTAGACAAGCTCGTGGAGCCTATTCTCGAGAGAATGTCGTCGAGCGATCTCGTCGAGTTGTGCCTCCCACCTTTGGACTTCTGCAGCATCATGCAGGTCTTCGAGGTCCTGCAGCAGCGCCGCGACTCGCGGTTCGTAAGCGCTCACGCCCGACTTGGCCAGCGCCTGTAGGAGCGGACCTTCCTGTCCGACCTTGTAGTAGCTGATCCCCAGACCCTCCAGCCCTTCGCTGTAATGGTTTTCGTCGATGAGTACGCCGATCGCGCATCGGCGGCCGTCGCGCCCGTGCAGGCGGCAACTTCCGGCATCGTCCTCTGAAATGGCGCGCTGCGAAAGTAGGTGAGAGCGCACCGTAACGAAGATCTCTTCCGCACTTCTCATGTCACTTCCGCTCCACACGGTCAAGCAGTTTGCTGGAGGCGTTGCGTCGACAACCCAAACTGCCTCGCAATGGAGCGAAGGCGGTCGTGCCATTCCCAGACGCCGAAGACATCGTGCACATTCTGAAGGCAACTCAGAAGGTCGACCGTTTCCTGGGAGAAGACGTTGATCTTTGCTCGCAACAGCGCGCGCTTGAGCGCGGCGACGCCCGCGTCCATGTAGCGCGGAACACTCGTTTGTTCGGCCAGGATAAAGCGGACGGGCACGCCTTCCATAGCGGTGCGGTAGTCGTTCGGACGCACCGGTGCGCCGACAGGGCAGCCGCCGCATTTGCCGCGATAAGCACCGCCGCCGCGCGCCAGGAGCGCTGCACTGCCTTGGTTCAAGAGATGACTGATGCTTCGGTCGAAGATCTGCTGTTGGGTAAGAAAGGCCTGCGACATCGTTTGCTCCGGCGAATAGTCTGTGCAATGAGTATCGTCGGAAGGAACAACGCACCGCATCCATGAAAACCCTGTTTTACCGAATTGCGCGTGCACGATAGGCAATTCTTCCCTAACGTCGCGCAGTTGAGCCAAAGAACCGCCGTCTCCGGTATTCAGCTAATGCGACAACCAGCCGATATCTGGTAAGGCGGGATGGCCCTCGTTCCGTAGGTCTTCGGCGTTGGGGCAGCCCGATCCATGTTCAGCCGAAGCAACGGTCTTGCACATTGACTCACGAAAACAGCCATCGCAGCCCCGCGACAATACAAACACAGGTGTTCGACGAAGTGGCAATGGTAAGAGACGTCCGACGGTTCCTGCAGCGGCTTAGCGGCTCAAGAGAAGGCGCTTGCTTGGTACGGCGACTTTTCTGTTTGCCGTTGTGCTTTGCGCCGCATTGACGTGCAACTCCGCAGCGAGATCTCGGTCCGCCGAGGAAGAAGCGCTGAGACAGGCGCTCACCATAACGCAGCTGGAGTTGGTTGCTAACTTGCATATCGACGCAAACGCGGACTTTGGAACGGCCCCTGAATCACCGGACACAGTCTCCCACTTAAAATAGCGGGTAACGAGTGCCACCGCATAGCTGGTGGCCATGCATGCGCGTGGACGTGGAACCGCTACGTGCCGCGCCGATGCCTAGTTTGTAAGGCCGCACTGCGCTTGACCTTCCACTGTCAGGACTGGATGCGCATCTACGCCGAACGATTGCTGTGGCCGACTATGCATTACCGGGACGCAGCGCAGCGCGGAACCTTCCGGTGCTTGGCAACGCCTCCTGATTGCACTTACCTCCCGTCGACTCGTCGCCAGTGCGGACAGGCGCTGCTAGCGATTCGTATTTGCAAAACGCGAGGAACGTATCGTGCGGGCAAAAGTACAACGAGAAGAATAGGTCCCTATCATGATTGTTCGAATCGCACAGTACTCGCTCGGAATGCGCCTCTTGACCGGAAGTGCGTCGATAGCCGCCGTGCTAGCTGCTCAACAGGCGTTGACGATGCTTGCCCACGGGCGGTTGACTTTCATTTTGATCAGCGCATCGCTTCCCTTGATTACGGTGCTCTTCGGCGCTTGGTGTGGCGCATTGCTTCTGGCGGCTGGGCTAGCTTATGGCGCACTGTGGATGCCACCGATCGGAAGTTTGACGGTTCCTGAGCTCTCCGATCAGATCGTCCTCCTGGCTTACGTGGTCGTCGGCGTAATACTAGTGGCCGCCGGCCACCAATTGGTCAAGGTGGCAAGACGCGCAGGAACGGCGGAATCCACTTCGCAGGACGCAGCGCAGCGACTGTTGCGTATGGAGCGCGACGCGCGTCACCGTTTCGACGTAGCGTTGAACAGCGCGGGCGTACCGTTCTTCATCCTCACGCCAGTCGTGGTCGGCGGCAAAATTTCAGGGCTGCGATGGGACTATATGAACGAGGCGGCCGCGGAGTTGTTTGACCAAGCCACAACGGTTGTAATCGGCAGTTCGACTTCCTTCGTGCGCCCGCACGGGTGGGATGCGAGTGTCCTTCTTGAGCGACTTGCGCCATTGGCGGAAGGCGAAGGGCGAGACGCCTTTGACGTACGAGTTCGAGGCGAGCACGGCGAGCAGTGGTTTCATGTCGTCGCTGCCTCGCTCGACGGTTCGGTCGTGGCATGGTTCGGAGATGTGACTCCGCGGGTGCGAGCCGAGAAAGCGCTTTCTGAAGCGGACCGGCGCAAGGACGAGTTTCTTGCGACACTTGCCCACGAGTTGCGCAACCCGTTGGCCCCGATCCGACAGGTCGCGGAGATACTGGAGCAGCCGCAGTTGACGGACGAGCGCCGCAAGTGGTGCATCACCGTGCTGCGCCGACAGTCGGCGGCGATGGCGCTTTTACTGGACGACCTGCTCGATGTGTCGCGCATCACACGTGGGGCGTTGACGCTTCGTAAAGAGGCCGTTGCACTCAAAGACGTTGTTGAGGATGCGGTCGACACCGCAAGACCGATGTTTGAGGGCAAGCATCACGAGCTTGTCGTGAAACTTCCGTCGCGGCCGATTCACATCCAGGCGGATCGCTTGCGAATCGCACAGGTATTGGCCAACCTGCTAACGAACGCTGCGAAATATACGCCTACGGGCGGGCGCATCGAACTGATGGCGAGAGCAGACAACGCGGAGTTGATTGTGTCGGTTGCGGATAACGGTATCGGCATCGAACCCGATAGATTGTCGGCCATCTTTTCCATGTTCTCCCAAGTGAACCCCGATCATCACCGACAGGGCGGCCTTGGCATCGGACTCGCGTTGTCGAAATCTCTCGTTGAGTTGCATGGCGGCAGGCTCACCGCATCAAGCGACGGAAAAGATCTCGGAAGCTGCTTTTCGGTTCATCTTCCAGCGGAGTGCCGGGTTGTGCCGCCGCCAGCCCCGCTGCGTGAGTTGCCCGTCAGTCCAGCCGAGATCGAGAAGCATCGCCTCCTCGTCGTTGATGACAACGTCGATGCGGCTGACGCGCTCACTGCCCTTCTGGAATTGGAGGGACACGACGTGCGGACGGTCTATTCCGGCGAGGAGGCGATCGACGTCCTCAGTTACTACAGCCCAGATGTGGTCCTTCTCGACCTCGGATTGCCCGGCATGAACGGCATCGATGTTGCTCGGCGGATTAGGGCGACACCCGCGACAACGGACGTCACGCTTGTTGCCATCACTGGGTGGGGGCAGCCTCAGGACCGGGCGCACACAGCAGACGCCGGATTTGACTTTCACTTCACGAAGCCTGTCGATGTCGTGCAGCTTAACCACGCGATTGAGAGTGTAATCGCTGCGCCATAGCCGACTGCACGCAGGCGGACAAAAGCGCGCTGCCCGGTGATCTGTCCCTCTTGTATCGTGAGGGAACAGGGAAGGCACTGCACGGCGACGTAGTAAGCCGCATAATGCGGGACTTCGGGGACTATCAGGAACAGCATCACACCCCCCGAAGCCACCGCGGAGCGCGGCTGCGTCGCGACGCGGAAAGCGCTGGCGAATGCAAGCGGAAATGCGATAAATGGAACCACAGATTGACCCCCGTCCTACCCACCTGAGAGATGCCGGCGCCCAACAGCCTCGACCAGCTCACCTCGGTGACATGCTGGATAGCCTGAGCGACGGATTCATGTCGATAGATCGGGCGTGGCGCTTCACCTATCTTAACCATACAGCTGAACGATATTTGCAGCAGGACCGGCGAAACCTGCTCGGGCGCGACATTTGGCAATGCTATCCGGACCTTGTGGACTCCGGCTACTATCGCGCTTATCAGCAGACGGCGGCAACTGGACGCCCTAGTCAGCACACGGACTTCTACGCGCCGCTCGGCAAGTGGTTTGAGGCTCGCTCATTCGCCCACGACGATGGCATTACGGTCCTCTTGCGCGATGTCACGCGTGAGTACGAGAACGCGGCGCAGTTGAAACGCAAAGAGGTAGAACTCGCCGACTTGGCCGATGACTCTGAGCGGCGCCGCCGACTTTATGAAACTTTCCTCGATAACTCTCCCGACTTGGCGTATGTATTCGACCTGAACCACCGGTTCACTTATGCCAATAAAGTCTTGCTCGAAATGTGGAATCGCACATGGGAAGAGGCGATCGGCAAGAACTGCCTGGAGTTGGGTTACGAGCCCTGGCATGCGGAGATGCACGACCGCGAGATCGAGCAGGTTATAGCTACGAAACAACCTGTCCGCGGCGAGGTGCCGTTCGAAGGAGCATTTGGCCGACGCATTTACGACTATATTTTTGTACCTGTGCTGGGCCGTGATGGCGAGGTCGAAGCCGTAGCCGGTACAACCCGCGATGTGACCGAGCGTAAGCGGGCAGAAGAAGCCCTGCTCGACGCAAGCCGCCGGAAAGATGAATTTCTCGCGATGCTTTCGCATGAATTGCGGAACCCGCTCGCGCCGATTCAGAACTCTCTCTTTATCCTTGACCGGGTCGACCCTTCAGGACAGGAGGCGCGCAACGCCAGAGAAGTGATTTGTCGACAGGTCACGCATCTGACTAAGCTGGTGGACGACCTCCTCGACGTCACGCGGATTGCGCAAGGCAAGATCGAACTGCAGCGTAAGAACGTCGACTTGGCCGCATGGGTCAGGCGCACGGCGGAGGATTACCGCACCCTGGCCCAGGGGCGTGGCCTCGAACTTTTAGTCGCCGTCGATGACGAAACCCTTGTCGTCGAAGGTGATGAGACAAGGCTCGCGCAGGCGATTGGTAACTTGCTCGGGAACGCGGTGAAGTTCACGCCGGCTGGTGGTCAGATAACAGTGACGGCCCGCCACTGTGCGGAACGCGCGCTTATTCATGTCACCGATAACGGAATTGGCATCGCGCCCGACCTACTGCCGATCATCTTCGACCCATTCACGCAGTCGACGCAAGGTCTGGCTCGCACAGAGGGCGGACTCGGCCTCGGACTTGCCCTTGTGAAGAGCGTGATCGAGCTCCACGGCGGCAAGGTCGGGGCGATTAGCTCCCTCGGCGCTGGCGCGGAGTTCATCATAGAGCTTCCGCTGGCTCAGACTGCTGGATATGCGACGTCCGAATTTGCTGCATCCAGGAACGAAGGAAACACCCGCTCATGCCGCGTACTCGTTGTTGATGACAATGTCGACTCCGCCGATTCGCTGGCGGCGATTGTCGAGATGTTAGGGCATACGGTTGAGGTACGTTACGACGGGCGCAGCGCGCTCTCACTGGCGAAAGCCACGCAGCTTGATGTGGTGCTGTGCGACATCGGGCTTCCAGATATCGACGGATATGAGGTCGCGAAGACACTTCGTCAGACAACCCCTGAGAAGATGAGACTGGTTGCGGTCAGTGGCTACGCCCAACCCGAGGACGTGCAAAAGGCGCTCGATTCCGGCTTTGACGCGCATTTCACGAAGCCAGTCGATATGCTTCGAATAGCCCAGCTTTTTACCGGCGACGATTTTTGCGATGGCTAACCGTGTGCTCACTGCGTCATAGCCCTCGAGGCGGCGGCGTGAGCTGGGCATCACGCTGTTTGACGTCGATTTCTCCCGTTGCACACGCGCTTCGTCGACGACGCCATACCTGACTGAGCGTCGGATGTTCTCGCGCTGCAGAACGTCACAATTGCCCGTCTATTGGCTGCACTACCCCAGACCAGCGACATTCATCGATGGAGCGCGCTTGGGTCCATGGCAGTCGCCACTGACCCACAAGCAAGTGTTTGAGCGCCGGCACCCTCGGGAAAAATTACCATCCCTTGGCTTCCGGGGGGAAATTAACAGCTTCCTCGTCCTGTAGTCGCTGGTTCTTGTCATTAGAATCCTCGCCTATGCAAGTTCTTTCTGCGCACTGCGCTCCGCAATGTCTGGTTCCTTCAGCCTTCCTTTAGTCGGTCTGTCCATTCTCTTGGCGACCGCACTATCTTTCGTCGCCTTGCTAATGGTCGGCGCTCGGTTCCAGAATCGGGGCGCGAACTCGGTATGGGTGGCCGCGACCGCGCTGGTGCTCGGGACCGGAATATGGTCGATGCATTTCGTCGGCATGTTGGCTTTTAGCCTGCCCGTGCCCATCGGTTTTGATTTCGCAACGACCCTATCCTCCTGGGCCGCTGCGGTGCTCGTTTGTTGGCTGGGACTAACCTTCGTAATGACGCCCAGGCCGGCTCAGAGTGCGGTTTTGCTCGGATCGTTGCTGATGGGCGCTGGAATCGCGGTGATGCATTACGCCGGCATGTCGGCCATGCAAATGACGCCGGCGATCGCATATATGCTCCCGCGTACCGTGCTGTCGGTGCTGATTGGTATCGGCGCGTCATATGCCGCGCTACGCATAGTAATAGGTCTGCGAGCCCTCGAAAAAGCGCAAATCGCCAAGCAAGCTGCCGCTGCGTGCCTGATGGGCGTAGCCGTTTCCGGTTTGCACTATACGGCGATGGCTGCGGCCGTGTTTGCGCCCAACTGCGTGAGCCGAGCGGCGACAGATTTCAATCAACGCGATTTCGTTCTGGAGATCTTCATCGCGGTTCTAGCGGTGCTCGGCATCGCTCTCATCGCAGCACTGCTTCAGACGCGTAAGGAAGCGCGAGTCCGGGAGGAGGAGAATTCGCGCCAGCTTTCCGTGACCACCGGCGAATTGATCGCCAGCGAGCAACGTTTCAGGGCAGCGCAAGAGGTCGCGATCGATCCGTTCCTGATACTGAAAGCTCTTCGGACCGGGGCGACGATCACGGACTTCATCTTTGAATACGCCAACCCAGCTGCACTGCGGTTTCTCGGCGCGACCGAGAGCGACGTCATTGGGCAGCGGTTTCTGACGCGATTCCCCACTGCATCGATGAACGGGTTGTTCGCAGTTCATGCTCGCGTATGCATGGGCGATGGGCCTGCCACCATCGAGCAGGAATACGTGGGCGACGGCATGTCGGCCTGGCTTCGCATCAACAGCGTCAAACTTTTTGATGGCGTTGCGATAACGTTTGCCGATATCACCGAGCGAAAAGCCTTAGAACAGCTTGCCGAAGTCATGCTCGAAGATCGAAGCAAGGCCCTCGCACTCGCTGAAAAGAAGAGCGTGGTCATAGACGCATTTATCGCCGCCGTGAGTCACGAACTGCGCAATCCTGTCAATGCGGTCTTGTCATGGGTTGAGGTGCTCAAGCGCACCTCGGCGACAACTGCTTCGACGACCGGCAATGCGCTTCGGAGGATCGAAGACAGTGCCAAAGCGCAGGCGCGCCTGGTGAACGACCTCTTGGACGCATCAGCGGTGGCCAGTGGCAAGGTGCGCTTGGCGATGGAAAACGTTCAACTAGCTGAACTTGTAGCCTCGACCGTATCGGATTCGGCAATCGTCGCGTCAAAGGGCGGAGTCGAAGTCTGTCTGGGAGCGGCGGAGGACTGCGTCGTGGTGGCCGATGAGCACCGCCTCCGACAAGTCTTGGCAAACGTGCTGCAGAACGCCGTCAAATTTTCGAACCCCGGCGGCACGGTGACCGCAAATCTTGTCCGTAGTGTGGATTCGGCCACGATTGAGGTTCGGGACACCGGCATCGGGATAGAACCGGCCATGCTCCCGCACGTATTTGAGCGCTTTGCTCAGGAAGGATCCAAGGACCGCAGCCGCCTCCGTGGCGGCGTAGGGTTAGGGTTGGCGATTTCCAGGCAACTGATAGAAGCGCATGGCGGCAAGATCGAAGCCTTCAGCGACGGGCCCGGGACGGGCACGACGGTCAGTATTTCGTTGCCCATGTCCGGACCGATCTCAAAGCAAGAAGACGTGCGCACGACGGACTATTTCTAGCGCTCAGCCACCCCTCACGAATGGCCGAACGTCTTCCGGAAGCGGCCCGTCAATGCGGTTGCGAGTGGATGGCTGAAGTGGGTCGGCTCGGGCCGACCGCATTGGGCAGCACGCGGCCATGAAGCGCCATTCGATGGCAGCCCTAAGGCGCCGTTCGAATGTCCCATCGACCTTCGAAAGCGGCCCCAAGGTTTCAATTCGCCACGTGTGAGCGCCGTTAGCTGCCTACAAAGATGGCGTTACGCCGTTCCTCCCTGTTTAGGCAGATGCTCGCCGAGAAAGTCGACGAATGTCCTGAGCTTGACCGAAAGCTGGTTGCGCTCCAGATAAATCGCATGGATATTGGCATCCGGCAAGGCCCAGTCCGAAAGCAGTGGCACGAGTTCACCGCGCGCGAGATGGCCTTCGATCTCCCACTGCGAGCGCACCACGATCCCTCGGCCTTCGAGCGCCCAATGAAGCACGACGCTGCCGTCGTTGCTGGCCAACGCGCCGTCGACTTTGACCGTCTCCGTTCGCTTGCCGCGAGCGAAATGCCATGTGCCGTATGCCGACTCGTTCTCGCGCAAAACGATGCACGCATGCCCCGTCAGATCGTGCGGCACCGAAGGCGCGCCGTGCCGCGCCACGTAATCGGGCGATGCGCAGACCACGCGCCTGTTCTCGAGCAGCAGTCGCGCGTTGATGCGCGCATCCGGCACCGTGCCGAAGCGAATGCCGAGATCGAAGCCCTCGTCCTGCAGATTCATAGGCCGCTCCGTCAGATGCAGCAGGATTTTCATTGCGGGGTAGCGCGCGACGAACTCCGACACCGCCGGGGCAATGCGCGCCCGGCCGAATCCGAACGACGCATTCACGCGCAGCAAGCCCGTCGGTTCGCCGCGGCTTTGCATGACGAGATGCTCTAGTTCCGACAGCTCGTCCAAGATGCGCGAGCCGTTCGACAGGTAAAGCTCGCCTTCGGGCGTGAGGCTCAGACGCCGCGTCGTGCGGTTCATCAGGCGCACGCCGAGGCGCCGTTCAAGTAGCGCAAGCCGCTTGCTGACCGCGGGCGGCGTTACCCCCAACTCGCGCGCCGCAGCCGCCAGATTTCGGTGCCGCGCCACGAGCGCGAACAGATCCAGGTCCGAGAAACCATCCATCTTGATGCTCCGAGAGAGTGTCGTGATTCGTTCCTTGAAGTTACGACCGGAATGTGTATCAGGAAACCAAATACCGCGATTCATCAATTACACTCGTCTCACGCTCAGGAGGCAATCATGTTCGGCGACTTCAGCGACGTATCGACCACCGTCGACGGCATACGCATACACGCAATCCAGGGCGGGCGCGGCCCCGCGCTTTTGCTCTTGCACGGGCATCCGCAGACGCACGCGATCTGGCACAAGGTCGCGCCGTCGCTGGCGGAGAATTTCTCGGTGGTCGCGGCAGACTTGCGCGGCTATGGCGACAGCGGCAAGCCGCCAGGCGCCGCCGGTCACGCGAACTACGCAAAGCGCCGCATGGCGCTCGATCAGGTCGAACTGATGCGCGCGCTCGGTCATGAGACCTTCGCGGTGATCGGCCACGATCGCGGCGGGCGCGTCGCGGCGCGCATGGCGCTCGATCATCCGGATGTCGTGACGCGCCTCGTGACGCTCGATGTCGCGCCGACGCTCGCGATGTATGAACAAACCTCGTTCGACTTCGCGCGCGCCTACTGGCACTGGTTCATGCTCGTGCGTCCCACGCCGTTTCCCGAGACACTGATTCGCGCGGACCCCGATCTCTACCTCAAGCAGACCATCGGCGCGCGCAGTGCGGGCCTCGCGCCGTTCACGGCGCAAGCATATGCCGAATATCTGCGCTGTCTGTCCGATCCCGACACGGCGCACGGTATCTGCGAGGACTACCGCGCGAGCGTGACCATCGACCTCGAACACGACCGCGCGACGCTCGCTTCGCATCAGCGCATCCGCTGTCCGTTCATGGCGTTATGGGGCGCGCAGGGCGTCATCGAACAATGCTTCGATCCGCTTGTCGACTGGCGCGCGTATGCGCCGGACGTGCAGGGCGAAGCGCTGCCTTGCGGCCACTACATCCCCGAAGAAGCGCCCGGGCAATTGCTCGAACGCGTGATGCCTTTCCTGAGCGAGTAATCCGATGTACAACCAAACCCTTTACCAGAAGCTCGTCGATTCCCACACGGTGATGCGTATCGACGAACAAAACGTGCTGCTGTACGCCGATCTGCATCTGATGAACGAATACACCAGCCCGCAGGCGTTCAGCTCACTCGATGCACGCGGCCGCGCAGTGCGCCGTCCGCGGCAGCAACTCGCCGTCGTGAGCCACATCATTCCGACGCACGCGGAGTCGCCCCGTGTGATTCGCGATGCAGCATCGCTGTTGCAGGCGCAGAACCTAAAGCGCAACTGCGAACGCGCCGGCATCCAGCTCTTCGCCGCGAATGATCCGCTGCAAGGGATCGAGCATATCGTCGCGCCCGAGCTCGGACTGATTCGCCCCGGCATGGTCGTCTTGTGCGGCGACAGCCACACGACGACGTATGGCGCGCTCGGCGCGTTGGGCTTCGGCATCGGCACGTCGGAAGTCGAGCACGTGCTCGCGACGCAAACGCTCGTGTACCGGCTCGCGCGCACCATGCGCATCACGATCGATGGCGAGCTGCCGTACGGCACATCGTCGAAGGATCTCGTCATCTGGATCATCAGCAAAATCGGCGCACAAGGCGCGCGCGGTTATGCCGTGGAATTCGCCGGTTCGACGATCGCATTGATGTCGGCCGAGGCGCGGATGACCTTGTGCAACATGACCGTCGAGGCTGGCGCGCGCGCCGCGCTGATCTCGCCGGACGCGACCACGTTCGACTACGTGCGCGCCCACACGCCCTCACTCGTCGACACGGCATGGCAAGCCGCGCTCGAAGACTGGCGCGACCTGCATTCCGATGCAGATGCTCGCTTCGACGCCGAGCATCGCTTCGATGCGCGCAACATCGCGCCGTTCGTCACGTGGGGCACGAGTCCCGATCAGGCCGTCGCCATCGATCAGCCGATTCCCGACGAAGCCGCGCAAGCGACGCCCGAAGCCGCCGCATCGCTGCGCCGCGCGCTCGACTACATGGGACTCGTGGCCAATCGGCCGATTGCCGGCACGCGCATCGACCGCGTGTTCATCGGCTCGTGCACCAACGGGCGCCTCGAGGATTTGCGCACGGTGGCTGCGATCGTGCGCGGCAGGCGCGTCGCGGCGGGCGTGCGCGCGATGGTCGTGCCGGGATCGGGCAGCGTGCGCCGCGAGGCTGAACGCGAAGGCATCGCGCAGACGCTGATCGACGCGGGCTTCGAATGGCGCGAGCCGGGTTGCTCGATGTGCCTCGCGATGAACGACGACGTGCTCGCCGCCGGAGAGCGCTGTGCGTCCACCACCAACCGCAATTTCGAAGGCCGGCAGGGACGCGGCGGCCGCACGCATCTGATGAGTCCGGCGATGGCGGCTGCGTCGGCAATGACCGGCTGCATCACCGATGTCCGCACGCTGGAGGTACACGCATCATGACCCGACTCACGACCATTCGAGGCAGCGCCGCGCCGTTGCCAATCGACAATCTCGACACCGATCAGATCATGCCCAAGCAGTTCCTGCGCATCATCGACAAAGCGGGTCTCGCCGATGGTCTGTTGTATGACCTGCGCTTCGACGAGCGCGGTGCGCCGCGTGCGGATTGCGTGCTGAACCAAGGCGCTTACGGGGACGCGTGCATCCTGATTGGTGGCGCGAACTTCGGCTGCGGATCGAGCCGCGAACATGCGGTGTGGGGTTTGCAGCGATACGGCTTCGAGGCGGTGATCGCGCCGAGCTTCGCCGAAATCTTCTATTCGAACGCGATGAACAACCGCCTGCTGCTCGTGCAACTCGAACGCGACGCGATCGACGCGCTGATACGCGAGGCGACCGAATCGCCGGGCGCCGAGATCTCGATCGATCTCGAAGCGCAGACGGTAACGTCGGCGTCGGGCGAGCGGCACGCGTATCCGATCGGCGCGCGTCACAAGCGCATGGTGATGGAAGGCATGGATACCGTCGATCTGACGCTCGACTCTCTCGCCGCCATCGAAGCATTCGAACGGCTGCACTCCGTGCGACATCCTTGGGCGCACGTGATGTAAGCACCCCTTCCCGTATCAACGAGTCCGAATCCCTTCCGCCCGAAGAAGGGAAGGGCATTGCTTTGCCTCGAAAAAGGAGGAGACACATGAAACGCAAACCGTTCTACACGATTCTCTATGTGCAAGTGCTCACGGCGATCGTCGCGGGCGTGCTGCTCGGCCATTTCGCGCCGCAAGCCGCGGTCGCGTTGAAGCCGCTCGGCGACCTGTTTATCAAGCTCGTACGGATGATCATCGGGCCGGTGATCTTCTGCACGGTCGTGACCGGCATCGCGGGCATGCAGGACATGAAGAAGGTCGGGCGCGTCGGGGGCAAGGCGCTGCTATATTTTGAAGCGGCATCCACGCTCGCGCTCGCGATCGGCTTACTGGCCGCGCATGTGCTTGCGCCGGGCAAGGGCTTCAATGTCGATCCGTCGACGCTCGATGCACGCGCCGTGTCGGGCTATGCGGCTCAGGCGGCGCATGGCGACGGCATCGCCGGATTCATCGCGCATGTGATACCTGACACGTTCGTGGGCGCGCTGGTTCAGGGCGACATCCTGCCCGTGCTGCTGATCGCGATGCTGTTCGGCACGGCACTCGCGCTGATGGGTGAACCCGCCGCGCCCGTCACGCGTTCGATCGAGACCTTGTCCAAAGCGTTTTTCCGCATCGTGCGGATGGTGACGAGTGTCGCGCCGATCGGCGCCTTCGGAGCCATGGCCTTCACTATAGGCCGCTACGGCATCGTCTCGCTGCTGCCGATGCTCAAGCTCATCGGCGCGTTCTATGTCACCGCGTTTCTGTTCGTGGCTGTGGTGCTCGGCATCGTCGCGCGTCTGTGCGGGTTCAGTCTCTGGCGCTTCCTCGCGTATATTCGCGACGAATTGCTGATCGTGCTCGGCACATCGACGTCGGAAGCGGCCTTGCCGCAACTGATGAACAAGCTCGAACGCCTCGGCTGTCCGCGCGGCGTCGTGGGACTCGTGGTGCCGACCGGCTACTCGTTCAATCTAGACGGCACCAACATCTACATGACGCTCGCCGTGCTGTTTCTCGCACAGGCGACCAACACGCACTTGTCGTTCGCGCAGGAGATGACGCTCTTGTTCGTCACGATGCTGACATCGAAGGGATCGACGGGCGTCACGGGCGCCGGCTTCATGACGCTCGCCGCAAGCCTGTCAGTCGTGCCGACCGTTCCCGTCAGCGCGATGGTGCTGATTCTCGGCATCGATCGCTTCATGTCCGAATGCCGTGCGCTGACGAATATCGTGGGCAATGGCGTGGCGACGATCGTGGTATCGGCGTGGGAAGGCGGGCTCGATCGATTGAAGCTCGCGATCGCGTTGAGCAATGAGGAGCAGGTCCGAAGCGATTCGCGGCCCCCGGACATGCGTGAAACGGCCGCTATTGATCGCGAACGGCCTTTTAGGGATGATTTGATCCGGTGATCGCTTCGGGTCGGCTAGGGCCGACCGCATCGGGCGGCACGCGGCCATGAAGGGACATTCGTCGGTTGCGGCGCGTCGCCATTCAAAGGTCGGCTCCCTGTTCGATACCCGCCACTCAATGCGGATCTGGTCGGAAGGCAACTCGGGGTCGGCAAGCGAAAGCGGTCTGGGTAATCGCGGCGTTCGCCTGCTTTCGCGACCCCGCCACACGTTAGAATGCGGCTTTAAGTGCCTTGAGATCATGATGCTCGCGCTCAAGCTGACGCTGGTCCCGCTGTTTCTGCTTGTCGTTTCGATGTCAGGGAAGTGGTGGGGACCGTCGGTCGCTGGCTGGTTGGCTGGATTGCCGGTTGTTGCTGGGCCGATTTTGTACCTCTTAACGCTTTCCCACGGGCCTGCCTTCGGAGCCCGCGCGGCCAACTTATCGCTGGCGGCAATCCTAGCGTCCGAGGCGTTCAATTTCGCTTATGCTTGGACGTGCCGATCGCGCAGTTGGCCAATCGCGTTAATTGCAGGCCTCGTCGTCTGGTTCCTGTCCGCATGCGGTCTCTCGCTCCTGCCGACCTCGCCTTTCTGGGCCTCGATCGATGCAGTCACAGCAGTTTGCTGTGGGCAGTCGTTCTTGCCGAGGACTTCGGCCGTTACGGCCGGTGCGCCTCTTTCTCGGTTCGATCTGCTCGGCAGAATGACCGCCGGGGCTCTTCTGACTTTGTCTGTCACATCGGTGTCGGCCTGGGTCGGCCCAACGTGGAGCGGGTTGCTTGCGGTCTTCCCGCTGCTCGGGATCATCCTTTCCGTTTCGTCCCATCGCGCGTACGGTCCGGCTTTCGTGATTTCGCTATTGCGAGGTATCGTGCTAGTGCGTTCCTCATTCGCCGCGTTTTGTCTTGTTCTGACGTTCGCGCTTCCCTTCCAACGACCCATCGTGGCATTCCTCGAAGCGGCGTTGCTCGCGATGATTGTTCAATGGTGCACGAGGCGCATTGCAGCGAGGCAAGAACGGGCGTCAGTCGTCGTTGCCGCTGAATGACACATTGCATCCCGCGCCAGTTGAGCGTGGCGGATCAAGGAGGCGGGCACCGGCCACCTTCAGACGCTCGACATAGCCTTAAAGATCGCTGACAATTTTCTCAGCAATCGCTTAGCAACATCACTTTAGGGAGCGGCAGCATGAAAATGGACGCGTTTGCGTTTGGCACCACAAACTGGGCCGAAGTGGAACGGACAGAATACAAAGGCGAGACAGGCGCAGCGTATTGGCGCACACGTTTTTTTGGCGAGAGTCCTAATCAAATCCGTGTACGGATGGTGGAATACACCCCGGGCTACCTCGCGGACCATTGGTGCCAGAAAGGACATGTTCTCTTTTGCATGGAAGGCGAGCTTGAAACGACCCTCGAAGACGGACGGAAGTTCGTTTTAACTGCCGGGATGAGCTATCAAGTTGGCGACAACGCAGAGCCGCATCAGTCTTACACCAAGACGGGTGCGAAGCTTTTTATTGTTGACTGACCCGCCCCTTGTTTGAGCTTCCCATGTAATTTCGCCTTCCATCTGGTCGTGTATAAACTCGACGGAAAGGAAGGAAACAGGGATGTTCAAAGTACCGAAGCAATCGTACACGGCGGAGTTCAGGCGGCTGCCGTCCAGCGGGTGAAGGATGGCCAGGGCATTGCCGTGGTGTCCCGGGAGTTGGGCGTGTCGGACCAGACGCTGCGCAACTGGGTTAAACGCGCGGCCGACCGTTTCGTAAGCCCAAGGTTATCTACGCCGACCGTGGTTACGATTCCGAGGCCCATCGCCGCCGACTTCGCGAGCGCGGCATCCGACCGGTTATCGCTAGGCGTCGGACCGAGCACGGCAGCGGTCTCGGGAAATTCCGTTGGGTCGTCGAACGAACTCATTCGTGGCTCCATGGTTTCCGTCGCCTTCGTACTCGCTTCGAACGCCGCTGCGACATTCACGAGGCATTCTTAAAACTGGCCTGCGCGCTCGTCTGCTGGGATATCTTCAGCCGAACGGAGCGGTCTTTTTGAACTGGCCTTCAAGGACGATGGATGCAAAGGGGGGCCAATGAACCGGTATCGTGACAAAATCGAACACGGTCGAAGGCGCGCGTTCCATCTGGGCCACGCTGACGATCCGCGTATCCGGCAACGCACCGCGCGGCAACGCAGTGAATAGCACCCCAACGGCGACGAGCAGCGCCGCCAGAACTACGAAGAAGGACCGCACGCGCGTCCTCATGATCGTTCGTGCTCGGCACGGGGCAACACAACTTGATTTTACGGCGTTGGGGATGCAGCAGACTTTCAAAGGTCGGCGACGCGAGGCCTGGGCGCTCGTCGCAAGCGGGCTGCCACGCGGATAAGACCAACAGGGACATGGGCTAAGGTTAAACGTACCATCGGTCTAGATGGCATGCCGATTGATTGCAGTGGTAAGCTCGGCCCAATTCAAGGTCCTGCATCAGCGTGGATTTCCACGGTCAGAACCCGCAAATGCTCCAGCGAGCGCAGATACGTCGTGAAAGACGCCAATACATGTTGCGCCAATTCGCGATCCGCGATTCTGCCGTCCGCCAAACGACACTCTTGCTCCGCAATGCACCTGAGCGTCGCTCTAACCCTTGCCTCGATGGTTGCAAGACGCTCGGCGTACACCTGATCCTCGTCCTTGTTCATGGTTTCCACCCACCGTGGTCCTCTACCGCAGCATTGCACATGCCGAGCTAAAGGGTGGATGCGCAGCGCAGATCAACGAAGCGAGTACAGAAACATGGCTTCCCGTGCTGCTCGAAGCGGAGGAATCTGAACCGTATCGTGGTGACCATCCGCCGACGGCGGGTGGCCGCTTGCCGCGACGCAAATAGTCGAGAAGCTACGTGCGAAAGGGGCACTTGCCGCACGCGCCAATAACCGGCCGTCGAGCCGCTCTCGTACAGAGCGTGAAGCGAGCATCATTGCCGGCGCGGGGGCGGTTTAGCAGGTTCCGGCCGGCCACCAAGAGCCTTTGCTGCACATGAACTTGCCTGACGGAGTACAGATGAAGGCTCCGCCCGAATATACCTTTCCGTTCCAGATACACTCCAACTTGAACGGGGTCGATCCGAGGGGGTCATTTTTACATCGGCGCTAACACCTTGTCGGATAAACCGTCACGCCACTCGCTTAGTCGCCGCTGCCTAGCTCGCTGCGCTTTGCGAGCGCTTGGCCGTGGGAACGAGTTCGTAATGAGCGGCTCTGCCGCTTCGGATCGGCGGCAAACGCTCGCCCCCGACGCACGTCGCTTCGAAAGCTAGGCTCGCCATCGCCTTCCTTCACGATCTCGTAGATGCCCGAGGTTTGCACCTTCTCGTGATACCTGTGATTGAGCAAGCGTTATTCCGGCGTGGACTATCGCTTTTTCGGGCAACGGTTGATTCGAACTGCGGCTTCGGCCAGTCGGGGATGCCGTTACGACCGCGTTAGGCGCCGAGCTCGTCGACCTGCTCCCACGCGCGTGGGTACGTAAGCGGCCAGCGAACCCGTCTTGACGAACGATGGATTACTCGTAAGCGATCCACGAACGACGCCGCTCAGAGTAAGGTGGTAGAGCGCCGTGATACGTGATAGCGAAGTGGGTCAGCGGAGATCTGCGGGCATCTTCCAGGGAAGCAGCGCGTCGTAGTCGTCGACGGTCTTCGCCAGCGGAAGGCGCTGGAATAACCAGTGGAGGTAACGATAAGGATCGATGCCGCCGGCTTTGCACGTTTCGATGAGGCTGTAGAGGTTTGCACTAGCGTTTGCCCCTGCAACCGTGTCGCTAAAAAGCCATGAACGGCGCCCAACGACGAAGGGGCGAATCGCGTTCTCACAAGGGTTGTTCGAGATAGGCCAACTGCCGTTCTCGACATAGCGGATCAGCTTCGGCCACTGCTCGCGTAGATAGGTCAGTGCCTTTCCAAGCAGACTTTTTGGCACGATGCCGGGCGACTGCGCGAGCGCCAAGGCGTAGATGGCGTCGAGGATGCGCGTGCTGTATCGCCGTCGCAATCGCTGTCGTCGCTCAGGCTTCCATTTCTTAGAGCGGGCCTCTGCAGCGAACAGCTTGCCGATCAGCGTGATGAAGCGTGTCGCGAGCAGATCGGGCGAACGGGCGACTTTGGGCACGTTGTCCTCCGCTTTGATGAAGTACCGCCTCAGGTGCGCCCAACATCCGAGGTGCACGAGGTCGTAGCGTTGAGCGATGTCGTTGTAGGGCTCGTAGCCGTCAGTTACTAGAACGGCGCCCTTGCGGATGCCCGTGAACAGCTTGTCGGCCAGCTTGGCGCCGCGTCCAGGTGTATAGCTGAAGCAGCGGATAGGGACGCCCGAGCCGGTCATCTGCGCCCAGAGGTAGCTCTTCGTTTGTGGTTTTCTCCCTTTCTCTTTCAGTACCTGGAACGTTGTTTCGTCGCAGTAGATCAGCTCTGCCTCGAGCAACGCATCGCGCATCAAGTTGATCACGGGCTGGGTCGCGAGGCCAACGCGAACCATGCTGGCGGCGATCGTGTTCGACGAGATGTCACCGCCGAAGCGACACAGCAAACCAGCCTGACGATACAGCGGCATGCCGAACTGATACTTGCCGGTGGCGATCCATGCAAGCGCTGATTCGCTGAACAGTCCGCGCGCGATGATGCGCGGCGGCGCCGGCGTGACCTTGATGCCGAGGTCACAGCATGGGCACGCATATTTGATGCGCTGGTGTTGGATCACCCGAAGCTGCTCGGGGATCACATCGAGCTGCTCACTGATCTCCGCGCCTATCTCGACGAGCGCGTGCCCATCGTTCGTGCAGAAGCGTTCGGCTTCGGGCAGTTCGTGTCGCACGACCTCGCGCGGCAGATTCGGATCAAGCGGCTTGCGATGACCGCGCTTCTTGCGCTTGTGCGCGGCGACCGTCGTCTCCGGCGTGTCTTCCTGCGCGGGCGCGCTGTTCGCGCCGAGCGTCTCGGCTTCGTTGAACAAGCTAGGTTGATCAGAATCTCGTGCTTCACTCTTCGCGCCGAACAGTTCGCGACGATAGGCTCGAAGGCGCTCCTCAGCGAGATCGCGCTCGGCCGTCACGAGCCGCAAGGCGCCGCGTAATGCCTCCTGTTGCTCTCGCAATGCACGTGCAGCATCGCGCTCGGCAAGCAACGCCTTCAGTTCCTCGGCGGTGATCGTGACGTTGATCGGCATGGCGGTTAGACCTGCACGCCGCCTCACTGTTCAGCTCACGCGATGATATTCCTGCTTGGGATGCCGTCGAATCGCGGTGATGTCATCGCCGTCGAGTAGCGCGTGCAGCACGTTGGTGGTCATCGTCACGATCTCAGCCTTGTTGTCGGGCCAGATGAAGTGGCTTCTCTCCAATCGCTTTATGAGAAGCCAGAAACCACTGCCATCCCAGCCAAGGATTTTTATCCGATCGCGACGCCGGTTTCCGAAGATGTATAGGGAAGTGTCCATCGGATTCAGGCGCATCGACTGCTCGACGAGAATCGACAGGCTATTCATGCCGTAGCGGAAATCAACGGGATCGCGGTGCAGATAGACCTTCAGATCGTCGTCGAACCGGAACACGGCATCCTCCCCAGAATCTGAACCATGGTCGTCAATTCGTCGATGGTCGCGATTGCCCCGCCAAGTTCAAGCTCGACGCCGTTCGACAGACGCACATGCAAGGCAAGTGTCATCGATGGCGGTGTGGACGGTTGTGTCGGCGACGCTGAAACGACCGACACGAACGCAGACGGCTTTACCGCGACCGGGACGGGTTGGTGCGACCCTGGCAGATCGACGGCCACGTCATTAATCGACTTGTCGGGCTGAGGCGGGTTGTATTCGTCGTTGCCATTATGCTGCGACGCTGGCGAAATGCCATTCTCGCGCTCCACCAGGTACTTCGCGATCCACTTGCGCAGCAGATTGGCGTTGATGCCGTGCTGCTGAGCCAGACCGGCGACTGATACTCCGGGACGAAGTGCTGCTTCAATCAAGGCGCGTTTACTTTTTTCGTCATAGCGGCGACGGCCATCGCTGCTGCGACGCACTACTGCCAACTCTGAGTCCATGCCAGTCATAGGTGTCCACCTCCAAGATAGGTGGACACCTATGGTCCTCGCTACTGTCGCTCACTGCCAGACGTCGAAGATGGACCGCTTACGATTACTCGACAGGCGCGAGAGGCTGCCAGTTATGCGGCAGCAAAGTTGCGATGTCGCTTGCTTTGTGGGCCGGGAGGCGGGTCAGGATGTCCTTGAGATATGCATGAGGTTCGTGCCCGTTGAGTTGCGCCGATCGGAGGAGGCTCATGATCGCAGCGGCGCGTTGGCCAGCGCGCAGCGACCCTGCGAACAACCAGTTGGACCTGCCGATGGCCCATGGACGTATCTGATTTTCGACCCAATTGTTGTCGATTGGTACATGCCCGTCTTCGAGATAACGCGTGAGCGCTTGCCAGCGCTTTAGGCTGTAATCCAAAGCCCTAGCAATGGCGGAGCCGTCGGATACGAGTTTGCGCTGCTTAGCCAACCACTCGTAAAGCGCGTCGCTTACTGGCTTGGCCCGGCTCTGTCGAAGCCGGTGGCGGGCATCAGCATCGAGATTCGCGGCATCCCGCTCGATGGCATAGAGCTCAGTGAAGAATGGTAGCGCTTGCCCAGCGAGCTGGCTGCTGTGATTGGCGTGCAGCTCGAAGAATTTGCGCCTCGCGTGAGCTGTGCAGCCGATCTCGGTGACGCCCTGAAGGAAGGAGGCCTTGTAACCGCCGTAGTCGTCACATACTAGCTTGCCGTGCCAGCGGGTCAAGAAGGTGCGGGCATGCTCGCCGGCTCGGCTGCCGGCGAAGTCGTACACCACCGCGCGAAGGTTGCTGAACTGCGTAGGCGTATACGCCCACAGATAAGCCCGATGGGTCTTCCCCTTACCGGGGCTGAGCATTTGCACCGGGGTCTCGTCCGCGTGCAACACGCCTTCCTTCAAGATCTCTCGACGGAGGGCATCGACCAATGGCTGCAACTGCGCACCGCAGATGCCCACCCACGCGCCTAGCGTAGATCTCGGTATCGCCAGGCCCGCACGCGCAAAGATCTGCTCCTGGCGATATAGGGGCAGGTGATCTGCGAATTTGTTGACGAGGACCGATGCCAGAAGTCCGGTGGTTGGGATCCCCTTATCGATGACGTGCGAGGGTACGGGTGCCTGGATCAGCGTCTCACAGTTACGACAAACCCATTTGCCGCGAATGTGCCGCTCCACCGTAAACACGCCCGGTGCGTAATCCAGCTTCTCGCTGATGTCTTCGCCGATACGAACACGTTCGCATCCGCACTGGCACACCGTGTTGTGCGGTTCATGACGGACGTCGACACGCGGCAAGTGCGGCGGTAAGGGTGCGCGTTTCGGCTGCTCGTGTCGGCGCTTGCGTGCGGGCTCAAGCTCTTCGAGCTCTATCTCGATAGCGGCCAGGTCGCCATCTATCGCCTCGTCAAGCAGGCTCATTGCTCGTTGTTGAGCTGCTCGCGGCGACGGCCAAACTGCTGGCGCCTGAGCACGGAGATCTCGTGAGTCAGTTGGTCGATGCGGGTTTGCCGGTAATGCAGCTCCCGTTCCAACGCATCGACTTCTCTGCGTTTCTCCGTCACCTCTTGATCCTTCGCGCGGACCTCAGCGAGCAGTTGCGTGGCAAGGGCACGCAACTGCTCTGGACTGAGGTCGTCGAGGTCGGCCGGCGGGTTCATGCAGACCAGTCTGCCAGAACCCCGCATACGCGAGAAGGAGAACTGTATACGTCACCGCCGACGCGTCAGATGATGCGGATCACGCCATCCTGGCCGATGCGTTGCCACGGCAGCCCCAGCACCAAGCCCGCCAATTGTTCGTGCGTGAGCACCTGCTGCTTGGGTTCGATGCCAGCGTGAGGCCAGACGAACTGCCCCTGATTCAGCCGCCGGGCTGCCAACCAGATGCCGATGCCGTCGTGGACCAGGACCTTCAGTCGGTTGGCGCGGCGGTTGGTGAACAGATAAGCGTGGTGCGGATGCGCGGCGCCGAACACCTTCACCACGCGCCCCAACGCCGTGTCGAAGCCGGCCCGCATGTCCAGCGGATCAACTGCTAACCAGATCTTGTCGACACGAATCACCGCAGCCACTCGCGCAACCATGTCGCGCATTGCGCGGCTTCGGAGACCGGCCAGCTCACTGTTATCGACTGATTGCCCCGGCGAACTTCGACACGGATCTCCGTCGAGCCTACCTCCTTTGCCCCCACGGCAACGGGCACGAACGCTGGTAGTGGCGTCGATTGAGCTTCTACCGGGCGTTCAGCCAACCGCTTCGGAAGTCTGCCTTCTGCCTGATCAAGCCAGCGGCGCAGTAAGTTCGCGTTGAGCCGATGTTCCAGCGCGACCGCCGACACCGACACGCCGGTACCCTGGCAAGCGGCAACAACGCGTGCCTTGAAGTCTTCGGTGTAGCGCCGACGACGGCGACGGGTCGGCAACGCCTCTTCTTCGATAGTGTTCACGTGTCCGCTTATTCGCTTTAGTGGACACGATACTCCCAAGCGCTTCGCCGACAATCAAGGTGAGTTGGCCAGCCGCTTACGTGGGTACTTGTGGCTGCCGATAAAGGTCCGCTCGGGCGCGGGCCCAATGCGGTTGGCCGTGTGGGCGTTGTGCATCATTCCGTCTATTACGGGTTTTTGGTTAGGTGGGGTTCACTCAGCGCGATGAGAGCGTGGCGACGTCCTGCCAGTCGACGAGGAAAGTTTTCAGCGCCGCAAGTTGCGACGGATCGACGCTCTGGGATTCGGCCGGCGAAAGCGTGACGCCGTCGTCGCGCCGGGGGCCGGCTTGGACGTTCGGAGTAGATTAATCGGGCTTCTCACGGTCGCGCGAGGCACACTCGGCAATCGCCGCATCGACGGGGTCGTCTCGTTGCCGCATTAACCAATAGACGCCCCCTAGCGCGATCAACGCCGCCGCGAGGGCGGCAATGCGCGCGGGGTCCGTCGCGGGGTCAAGGATGATGAACTTCCGCGCTATTGCCAACATCGCGACAAGAATCACTGTCTTGACCTGGACGATGTGGTCGCGTCTCGACATGACCCGGGTGATCGAATGCTTGAATTCCATCGCGATCAACAACGTCATCACCATCCCGAAGACCGCCTGAAAAATCGCATGGTCGAGCGGATCGAGCGCCCCCGACAGCGATAGCGCGATCACCGCCCGAATCAACTGCCACAGCGATACGACGATGATCACCGAGATCACGACGCTCAAGACATGGGCGATGATCTGCTCGAAGCGCTCGTAGAACGTCAGCACGCGCCATTGCAGCCGAAACTCGTCGAACTTCATGCGAACTTGGGTTGGCTTGCTCACGGATGGGTGAAAGGTCGCTCTATGGAAAACACTGATTAATGAAGCTCGACGGTTATCGCTCACGTAGCTGCAGACGTATTAGAGGGCCGGTCGCTAAACGGGTCCCACTGGGGCCGGACCGCCGTCCGCGCCAGGTCGAATAGAGGCTAGTCGATCCGATTGGACGGACGACCGTCCATCATTGAACCGGCCATGAATTCGCGTGGATCGACCGTCGGCTGAGCGGTTTGATGCATTCGCGGCGGCCGCCGGTCCCGGGCCAGTTGCCGCCGTTCGCGTATTGTCGTTCACGTGGCCCTTTCAAAACAGACGTTGGACGATAGACGGGCGAACGCCCAAACGGTGCCGGAGGAAATCAACGTCGAGATAACGCATCCCGCCGCCCGCGTGCGGTGCTGAACAGCTCGAGCATTTCCGGGTTGAATGCGGGAATATCGTCGGGCTTGCGGCTCGTGACGAGATTTTGATCGACGACCACTGCCTGATCCACCCAGTCCGCTCCCGCATTCTTTAGGTCGGTTTTCAGCGACGGCCACGAGGTCATGCGCCGGCCGTGCGCCGCGCCGGTCTCGATGATGGTCCACGGGCCGTGGCAGATAGATGCCACGGGCTTGCCGTCATCGAAAAACGCCTTCGCGAAAGCCACCGCCTTCGCCTCCGCCCGGAGCGTATCCGGGTTCAAGACGCCGCCCGGCAGGAGAAGCGCGTCGAAATCTTTCGGCTGAGCATGGTCAAGGGCGACGTCGACCGGGAACTCGTCTCCCCATTCCGTGAAGTTCCAAGCGCGTACGTGCGCATTCTTGGGCGAGACGATGCACGTCTCCGCGCCGGCTGCGTCAAGCGCCTTGCGGGGCTCGACCAACTCGACTTGCTCAAATCCTTCCTCGACTAAGATCGCAACCTTTAGTCCCTTAAGAGTTTCAGTCATCATGTTTCGATCTCCTGGATCAGATTCGCTTGGAATACCGTTTGTCTGCGGCTAACGTCTGGCCCTCACTGCAGCCGTGATCGCGCCGTGCGAGCCGGTCGGCAAGATGCATTGGCTCGCAGGTCGCAGGGGCCGAATGATCCGCTCCGTTGGATGCGTTACCGCCCGCTACGCGAACTTGCACGGTGCTTTGCGGCACCCTGATTCAACTGGCCGGTTCGCGATGGTAATTGCGAAGTCGCCGCGTTACCTCGCTGAACTCCAGGGTGCAAGACAACCTTGGTCCAGCCATGTTCGCGCACGTCGAAGTGTTGATAGGCGTCAGGCGCCTCGTCGAGTTTCAACTCGTGCGAGACAATGAACGAGGGGTTGGCACGGCCCGCGTGGATCAGGTCACGCAACTGCCGGTTGTATGCCTTGACGTTGCACTGGCCCGTGGCGATGTGCTGACCTTTGAACCAGCACTTGCCCCAATCGAACGCGAGCTTTCCCTGCTTTGCTAGTTCGTCCCCGGCGCCTGGGTCTTCCGGCACGAACACGCCGACCACGCCAATGCCGCCCGTGAACTTGACCGACGACACGAGATTGTTCATCGTCAGATGTGGGTTTTCATGGCGGTGCGGGGACGGATCGTGGCACTGGTAGCCGACGCATTCGCAACCCACGTCCGCACCTACTCCGTGCGTCAGGTCCATGACACGCTGAACCGGGTCTTCTTTCGAATAATCGATTGCAGTTGCGCCAATGGAGTCAGCAAGCTTGAGCCGGTCGGGGTGGCAGTCGACGACCATGACGCTGCAGGCTCCCTTGATCATGGCCGAGTGCGCGGCCATTAGACCCACCGGTCCGGAGCCGTAGATCACGACGGCGTCGCCGGGCTTCATACCGGCCAGTTCTGTGGCGTGCCAACCGGTCGGGAAAATGTCGGCGCACATTACGTAGTCGGTCTGCTTCTGCTCTGCGTCCGGCGGTAGCTTCAAGGCCATGAAGTCCGCCCAAGGTACCCGAAGAAATTCGGCCTGGCCGCCCGGCCACGGTCCCATGTCCGCGAAGCCAAACGCGCCGCCGGCGATTCCGGGCTGGTTGGCGTTCAGGCAAAACGCAGTGAGGCCGCGCTCGCAGTTCTTACAATGACCGCAGCTTATATTGAAGGGTAGACATACCCAGTCCCCGGGCTTGAGCCGCTCCACGGCAGGTCCGACCTCCACAACCACGCCGAGATTCTCGTGACCGAAGATGCGACCTTGCTCGAAGTCCGTTCGACCTTCGTACATGTGCAGGTCGGATCCGCAGATGTTGGTGCTGGTGATTTTGACGATGGCATCGGTGGGGCGCTCGATCGCGGGATCCGGAACATTCTCAACTGCGACCTGACGAGGACCGCGATATACAACCGCTTTCATGATTAGCTTCCTGAAAAAGGCGACTGCAAAGAACCCAAGCCGAGAAATAGCTGGCGGCTACGGCGTCGACAAGCCGGCAGGCGCACCTGTGAAATGGTCGGTTTCCACTATCTGCATTTTGTCTTTGGCGCTGCGTCGCATCGTCCGCACCGATCACATCCATTCTGGTCGAGCACATAAACAGACTCCGGCCATGCTGTCAGCCTCGGAACCACGAATAGGATAACTAAACGCATAACGAGATATATGTGGCTTATTGTTTCGGTGGCCTTCGGGATTGGGCAGCTATCCTCGTGCCAGCGGCACGGTTGAACAGACTTCTTCCTGTATTGGTGCATGGTTGGCGCAACATGCCGTTCCGTCGACCTTCGCAGCAGAGGCACCCCCTAGCGCCCCCGCCGCCATGCCTTTTGTCCTAGCTTTTCAGGAACGAGGTGGACCGTCTCATCGACTCTCGGAAGCGGCCGTTACCTCGACACTCCTGCCGCGAAGGCAACAGTATTTGACGGCACGCACATTGCCCGTTGACCTTCCCGCTTTTATGGAACAGTGGCCCTTCACAGGAGGCCTCGCGTGGCCTGTAGCATCGACGAGTACGCATCGACGTAGTTCCGCGCCATCGCTTTTGCACTAAAGCGGCGCTCGAATTGCGCGCGAACCCGGGCGCGCGACAGATCGTCGATTCGATGAAGTGCGGTCACCGCGCCTTGCACGTCTTCGCAGATGAAGCCAGTCACGCCATCATCTATCACTTCCGGCACCGCCCCCCGATTGAACGCAATCACCGGCGTCCCGCACGCCATTGCCTCGATCATCACTAAGCCAAACGGCTCGTTCCAGTCGATCGGGAATAACAGCGCCTTCGCCCCCGAAAGAAATTTCGACTTCTGGGTCTGGTCAATCTCGCCGATGAATTCGACGTCCGCCTGCGACAGTAGCGGGGCGATCGTCGACGCGAAATACGCTTGATCGACCGTGTCGACCTTCGCCGCGATCTTAATTGGAATCCCGCTTTGGGCGGCGATTTGGATGGCGAGGTCGGGACGCTTTTGTGGGCTGATGCGGCCGAGGAACGCGAGATAGTCGGGTTTCCTGGTCGGCTGCGGCGCGAGAAGGTCTTCCGGCAGCCCGTGATAGACCGTCTTCAGCCAGTTTGCTTGCGGCAAGGGGACGCGCTGGTCGTCTGAAATGGAAACGATGCTCATGTCCGGGAACGTCTCGAAGATCGGCTTCAGTTCGGGCAGATCGAGACGGCCGTGCAGCGTCGTGAGGCACGGTGTATCAAACCGCGAGAACAGAGGGAAAGACAGGTATTCAAGGTGAAAGTGGAGAACGTCGAATTCATGTGCGCACCGCCGAACCGTTTCAAGCAGCACCATGTGCGGGGCGACCGGATCGCTGATGTTCGGATCCAGCCGCAGCGCGCGCGGCCACGCTGAATGGAGCGTTGCACGAGTCTTCGAATCGCCGCTTGCAAACAAGGTTACATCGTGGCCAAGGTCGACGAGCGCATCCGTCAGATAGGACACCACGCGCTCAGTGCCGCCATACAACTTCGGGGGAACTGCTTCGTGCAGCGGTGCGATTTGCGCGATTCGCATAGGTTTCTTCTCCAGGGCGGCCCCGGCCTAGGGAACCATTGGCGGCTAACGGCATCGACAACGCGCAGGCACTCGCGCGAGAAGTCCCCGAAAAGAGACCCGCTGTTTGCAAACAGCGCGAGGTGTAGCGTGAAATGTACGTGGGAATACTAACGAACGTTCAGAGGATGACCCGCGGTTTCGTGGCGGTGTCTCCAAAGCTGACAGCTATTAGCGTGCCAAACATCTGTCGAAAGTGACGAGCGCTGCTCGCACTGATCGCGGGCGTTCTTTCCGTGCTGGCGCAACGAGAATCGCGGTGGTCGGGGAGAAGCTGCGCGAGCTCCGAAGCTTACGGGAGCGGCCCGTGTCCGAACGCGATTGATTGGCGGGAACCGGACCGCTCGGACTCTTCGGCATCGGCGAGCACATTCAGCAGTACATGTCTAGGACGAAGAATCACGCCACCCGGCTATAGCCTGCGGGCGTAGCGGCATCCCTTGGGGCCGTCTCAGCAAGAACTGAGATCACCCCGTGAAAGCTCTTCTTTGGTATAGACACCGATGCAGCGCGCGGTCTCAGAGGTCACCGCGACCGCGATGACTTAGCCCAAGACGAGGGGCGCAGCTAGAAAAGAGGCGTTGGACGGAACGGCTAATGCTGTTCGCATTGCCATTGCCGCGTTGCTGAGCACCGAACCCGATCGCGAGCGATACAACCGCTCACTCGCAACGGTGGCTGCTGATGAGAACGCACATCTCGGCCTGACTTTGAGCACAGCATGGGTTCTGTGTTGAGGTAGCTTTGAGGACAGCCCCGTGCCAGAGAAGCTAGCGGAAAGCGGCGATACGCGAATGAGCTCAAGGCCCAGAGCCTTGATTCGGAGAGCGTTATCGATGATCCGGTGGAACGATCGTGGACCCGGCGGCTGGGTCCAGGGCTTATCACAGGGGCTGCGGACGATGACCCGTCGGGCATAGGCACATATTCGCAAGCTGGCGCCCAGTTCGGCTACAACCTGCTGTGGACGCTCTTGCTGACGTATCCGCTCATGACCGCTATACAGCTAGTCAGTGCGCGGATTGGCCGCGTGACAGGCAAGGGCTTGGCGTCCAACATGCGCGTGCACTACTCCAAGTGGCTCGCATACGCCGTTACCGTTCTTCTCATGGTGGCCAATGTGATCAACATTGCCGCCGACCTCTCTGCAATGGGCGCCGCTTTCGGACTGCTGGTTCATGGTCCGCAGCAAGTCTTCATTGTTTTGCTCGGCGGCCTGTCGGCCGTCCTTCAGATATTCGTTTCATACGACCGGTATGCGCGACTTCTCAAATGGGCAGCCCTTGTGCTTTTTGCGTATGTCATCGTTGCACTCATCGTGCCGATGCAGTGGCGGGACGTGGTGCAGGCGATCGTACTGCCCCGTGTGTCGATGACATCGGGCTACCTGACGACGGTGGTCGCCGTGCTAGGCACAACCATTAGTCCCTATCTATTTTTCTGGCAGGCGTCGCAAGAAGTGGAGGAAGTGCGCGCTAGGCCGTCTCAAGGGCCACTGCGCCGTGTGCCGCGTCAGGCGCCGTCGCAGCTGCGCCGGATCGCATTTGATACCTGGATCGGCATGGGTGTATCGAATCTCATCGCGTTCTTCATCATGCTGACCGCGGCTGCGACGCTTCACGTTCATCAGATCGACGTCAAAACCTCGGCGGACGCTGCGCGAGCACTTGAGCCTATTGCCGGGCGTTTCGCCTACGTCCTTTTCGCGGTAGGCATCATCGGTACGGGGCTGCTGGCGCTTCCTGTGCTTGCCGGATCGGCCGCTTATGCCGCGGCAGGCAGTTTTCGCTGGCGCAGCAGCCTTGCATTGCATCTTACGCTCGCTCGCGAGTTCTATGCGGTGATCGCGCTTTCGATCGTCGGCGGCGTGGCGATCACCTTCATGCACTTCGATCCGATCCAGGCGCTCTACTGGAGTGCGGTGGTCAATGGATTAACCGCCGTGCCGATCATGATCATCATGATGATCATGGCAGGGAACCGCCGCATCATGGGCGAGTTTGCCGTCAGTGGCGTGCTGGCCTGGGGTGGATGGCTCGCGACCATCGCGATGGTGATAGCCGCAGTAGGTATGTTTGTGCTGCGATAAACGCCGAGGGAATCAGCGAGCACAAGTATGGACCTATAGGCTCCGCAATTGACGTGTCAACTAGACCTTCTCTTACCGAACGGGGCGCCCATTGCCTGCGTGCGCCGACATCTCGTACCTACAAGGCACGTCTCGGTTTGGCGCCGTCGGACGGTTTGCAGGAATTCCCTTTGCTCCGACGGATTGACCCGTTCACGCACAGTAGGAGCCGCTAATGGAGCACCGAGAGTCAGAATTGATTTTGGAACAATTTGAGACGCTGCCTGCGCCGCCCGTTTCGCAATCAATAAACGGGGGCGGCGTTGACTCGCCTCGTTGTCAGTCTGAACAGCCGGTCCCGAGTGTCTGGGATCTGGGACCGAAATGAGGGCCGCAACTGGCGATCTTTAGCTCTTTTCAGGAGGTCAAAGCGCATGTTCGTTGAAGTGATCGCAATATTCCGATGCAGCCGCGATGCCCACGATGCTGTTGAGGCGCTGAAGACGGACGGCATCAACACGGATCGTGTGCACGTCGGAAGTCGGGGCAAGTCAGTAGCTACCCGGGCGGAATCGGGCGGTGCTCCAGTTGAAGCACACAGCCTTGAAGAGGCCGAATACGTAGCGCACGGCGAGCACCTGGGAAGCCACTTTCCGGCCGCCGGTTTGTTGCTGCAAGAGGCGCCGCAGTCAGTAAGGCTGAGCCGCGTCGTGGTGACCGTCCGCGACGGCGGGTGCCCGCTTGCCGCCATGCAAATAGTCGAGACGCTATGTGCTCATGGGGCGCTTGCAGCACGCGCTGAAAAAGGGCGGTGGATCCGTTCTCCGTACAGAGCGTTGAGGCACGCATGACCGCTTCCGGCTGGAATCGGCGAAGCGCGCAAACCAGTCGCCGCTGAGTTCGTGGGGCTTTACCGCGCCCGCATACTCGGCGTCCGCGTTAGCTGCGGTGACTCGTTGCCCAGTTCGAACGGAGCAGGCATTAGCTCTCTGTTGGCAAAGTGAGCATCATCCCAACAAGGGGCGGTTTAACAGCTTCCGGCCGGCCACCACGAGCCTTTGTTGCACATCAATCTGCCTGACGGAGTACAGATAAAGGCACCGCTCGAATAAACCTGTCCGTTCCAAAAACATTGGCCCTCTAACGGGGTCGATTCGACCGCGAACGGGGACAGTTCTATTGGCGAATTTTCTTTGCTTTGATCCTGCGCCTCTACGTTCGGAGTTTCTTGCATGTTAGTCACCTTGTCCGTTTGGTTGTTGCCTCAGTCGGCTTCGAGCAAAGCGTATTCCGGGCTGGACTGCGGTCCGGTCGCCGGAGTCGCGGTTGGGATCGACGCCTTTTTCATAGGATGCGTCGGCATCAGATTGTTTTAGGCGCTTTACGCTAGTTGAAGCATGTTGCACTGAGCAGTGCAAGCGCATCGACGCTTGGGGTCGCAGGAAAATGAAGACGGTGGCAGCGGTGGTGATGGTAGGCGATCAAGAAGTCGCGGCTGACTTCGACGTGTCGTCGGGTCGAATCCGGATCACGAGCGACGCAGCAGTCGTCGAAGATATTGATCCTCCTGACTCATGGATCGCTTTGAACTCGGTGGCGGAAGGCAGTGAATGGGGCACGCATCCAACGCCTGATGACCTTCAGCGCTTCTTGGAAAGATACGTGGCCGAGCGACGGGCCTGCGTTGTTGCGCGACCGAGCGAACGGGGGACGGGAAAGCATCGCCGAATGCGCTTGTTAAACGCGGTACACCGGTGGCTTACGTCTCGAAAGTGCGACACGCATTGAAGTGGTGAGATGGATGCCCGTCTAACCGACGCATTGGGCCGCGTGCGACTGAAGCAATCATCGGCAAGCGGGCTGATGCCCCCCGCTCTGGCGGCTCCAGGACTGCATCAAGGTCATGTAGTCAACATGAGAAGAGGCTTCAAGGACGGCACGACGAATGCGGGAACGTCCGCGTCATGCGAGCCGTGGCCGGCAGCGAGATACCGCAGGCACCAACACACCGCAGGCACCAACCTAAACGCATGACCGGTAGGATTTCGGCTTTGGCGCCCGCGAGTACGTAGCTGGAGCACGGTCCTTGGCATAACGAAGAGCGCACGCGACGGTACGACGAACGCTCGTGCGGGACCGTGGAAATCCTGAAAGGAGGTTTTATGTTAGCCACAAACTTTCGCGGACCGTACCGCATCCGGGTATCGCATAAGTCGGATCCCCTGATCGAGCATCCAGGCGACGCCATCGTCCGCGTGACGCGCGCCTGCATCTGCGGCTCGGATCTGCACCTGTACCATGGACTAGTGCCCGACACGCGCATTGGACATACCTTCGGCCATGAGATCGTCGGCATTGTCGAAGAAGTGGGCTCTGCGGTCGAGACCCTCAAGCCGGGCGATCGTGTGCTGGTGCCATTCAACCTGTTCTGCGGCTCGTGTTTTTTCTGCCAGCGTGAGTTATACAGTAACTGCCACAACACCAACCCGGAAGCGACTGCGGTGGGCGGCATCTACGGTTACTCGCACACCACCGGCGGTTACGACGGCGGCCAAGCGGAATTCGTGCGCGTGCCAATGGCCGACGTGGGACCGTACAAGGTGCCCGACGATATCGACGACGACAACGCGGTGCTGCTGACGGACGCGCTGCCGACCGGCTATCAGGCCGCCGAGATGGGCGACATTCATGAGGGCGATACCGTGGTCGTGTTCGGCGCCGGGCCGGTAGGCATCTTCGCCGCCAGATCGGCCTGGCTGTTCGGCGCCGGGCGCGTGATCGTGGTCGACCATATCGACTACCGGCTCGACTTCGTGCGCCGCTACGCTCCCTGCGAAGTCATCAATTTCCGCGAGATGAGCGACGTGGCCTTGCACATTAAGAAGATGACGGACTGGCTGGGCGCGGACGTATGCATCGATGCGGTCGGCTGCGAGGCGGCGGGCAGCCTGACGCAAACTTTAACCGGACGCTGGACTATGATGCAGGCGGGTTCGGCGACCGCGCTGTTCTGGGCCATCAACTCGGTGCGCAAGGCCGGTAACGTGTCGATCATCGGGGTCTACGGACCGACCTTCAACGCGGTCCCAATCGGCAACGCGCTAAACAAGGGCATCACGATGCGGATGAACCAGGCGGCAGTCAAGCGCCATGTACCGCACCTCATCGAGCACATCCGCCAAGGGCATTTGAACCCGAAAGAGATCATTACCCACCGGGTGCCGCTGGAAGAGGCCTCGGACGCGTACCACGTCTTCGCGAGCAAGTACGACAACTGCATCAAACCTGTGCTGATTCCTCCGCGTGCCGGCTCGGCGCGCTCGATGGTGACCAGCGTCGCTCACCGAAGGAGCAGCCATGGATAACGAAATCGCGCGCCGCGATCTTGCCGAGCAGCGGCGCAACCCGCAACACCACGGACACGTCGACTGCGAGCGCCAGATGGACTACGACCTTAACCGGCACAGTCCGCCCCGCGATGAGCTGCAGCGCATCCCCGGCTGGGGCGCGGACCTCGACCACAAGAACCGTCCAGCCATCCCGATGGAGCGCACGCCGCCACGCTTCATTCACGTGCCGCAGGGACAGCCGGTGCAGCAGGCGCAGACCGTCGAGGTGTTCTATTCGCCGGAGCGGCCGGGCATTACGCCGCTATTCGGTACAGCCCAGCCGCCGAAATGGCTGTCGGGCGCGATAAGGCGCGTTGCGTACAAGCTGCCGGAGAACGATCTCCGCCACTGGCTGATGCTAATCGCCGCCGACCGCGTCAACGTGGTTGAAGGCATCGTCGACGACCTGCGGCACGGCTACGCACCCAATGTGCTCGGCGAAATGGGCATCCGTTCCGAACTGCGCTACAACCCGGCCGGCCTGGTGCGCAAGGCGCTTATCGCCACCGCGGTTGTCGGCGGAATTGTGCTGCTGCGGAAACGCCGCACGCGTTACTAACCCCGCGGGCCGGTTCGCATTCTGCTTTCGTCGCTTAGGTCATGGCACACGCGGTCCGGGAGGGCATCTGCGCAGCAGCCGGCCAGTTTGTCGGCTATGCCGATGACCGAGCGGTGAGCGGTGCCGCCGCCACAAAGACGGCGTCCAGCGGAATGCCCATTGCTGCCCGCATAGCCGTTGGAGTGGTCAGGATCACGCACAAAAAGGCACCCTGCTACGTTCCTTTGGGCACTCGACTGCGCCTTTCTGGAGCGACAGGCTCGACCAACACGCATGAGAAGATGACCCTCGACACCAGGCGGTTCGAAAGAAGTCAGCACTGCGCCATATGTATCGGATCGCCCGGAACCGGAGACGAATGATATGCCAGCTCTTTGCGAGATTTGCCATGCCCGTCCGGCGGTTGCGCAGGTGACTGTCGTGCAGAACGGCCGACGCAAATCCATGTCGATTTGCGAGTACGACTACCGTCAGTTGATGCGGCATCAAACCATGCTGAATCCGTTCGACTCTCTATTGGGCGGCGGAGGCCTGTCGCGTCTGATAGGCGACATGGACGGCGCGGGCGACGAAGACAACGAAGATATGGTCGCTTCGGTGCCGCGCGAGTCCGTCGACGTGACCGACGCCTTCAGCGAGCAGACGATGGAGCTCTTGCAACGCGCTGCCGAAAAGGCGCACGAATTGCGGAAAACCGAGCTCGACACGGAACAGGTCCTATACGTGCTCGCCGCCATGGATGTCGTGCAGGCACTCTTCAAGGAACTAAAGCTCTCGGCCGACGACATTCGTCGCTATATCGACGAGCACGCACAAAGGGGGAAAGCCGATCCCGATACACCGGTCGAAAAGATGACCATTTCGCCGCGCTTGAAGAAGGCCTTTCAGCATGCGTTCCAAGCCTCGCGCGAACTGGGGCACTCCTACGTCGGCCCCGAGCATGTGCTGATCGGGCTTGCGGCTGTCCCCGATAGCATCGCGGGCACGCTTCTCGGTAAATACGGCGTCACGCCCGAAGCCCTTCGCCAGAAAGTGGTGAAGATCGTGGGTAAGGGCGCGGAAGATGGCCGGGTCAATACGCCAACCGGCACGCCGACGCTCGACAAGTTCGGCCGCGATCTCACCGCGATGGCGCGCGAGGGCAAGCTCGACCCGGTGCTCGGGCGTGCGCAGGAAATAGAAAGCACTATCGAAGTGCTCGCGAGGCGCAAGAAGAATAATCCGGTGCTGATCGGCGAGCCGGGCGTGGGCAAGACGGCGATCGTCGAAGGGCTGGCACAGCGCATCGTGAACGACGACGTGCCGGAAGATTTGCGCAATAAGCGGCTCATCGAGATAAACATCAATTCGATGGTCGCGGGTGCGAAGTATCGCGGCGAATTCGAAGAGCGTGCGAAGCAGCTGATCGACGAGATCACGGCCAAGCAAGACGAACTCGTCGTGTTCATCGACGAGTTGCACACCATAGTCGGCGCAGGGCAGGGCGGCGGCGAGGGCGGGCTCGACATCGCAAACGTGCTGAAACCGGCACTCGCGCGCGGCGAATTGAGCCTGATAGGCGCGACGACACTCAACGAATACCAGAAGTACATCGAGAAGGATGCGGCGCTCGAGCGGCGCTTTCAACCGGTGCTCGTGCCGGAGCCGACGGTCGAGCAGACCATCGTGATTCTGCGCGGCTTGCGCGACAAGCTCGAAGCACACCATCAGGTCACGTTTGCCGACGACGCGTTCGTCGCGGCGGCCGAGTTGTCCGATCGTTATGTCACATCGCGCTATTTGCCCGACAAGGCTATCGATCTCATCGATCAAGCCGCTGCACGCGTGCGAATCGGCTCGAAGTCGCGTCCGCCCGAGATCCAGGAACTGGAAGCCGAAATGGCGCAATTGAAGCGGGAGCAGGACTACGCCTCGTCGCGCAAGCGTTTCGATGAAGCGAAGAACTTCGAGGAGCGCATCAACGAGAAGCAGTCGAAGCTCGAGGAACTCACCGAGGCATGGCAGCGCAAGACCGGATCCGAGACGCTCGAAGTGACGGTGGCAGCGGTCGCGGAAGTGGTGTCGCGTCTCACCGGCATTCCAGTGACTGAACTCACGCAGGAAGAACGCGAACGGCTGCTCGAAATGGAGAGCAAGCTGCGTGAACGCGTGATCGGACAAGACGAAGCGGTGGTCGCGGTAAGCGATGCGGTGCGACTGTCGCGCGCGGGCATGGGACAGGCGCACCGGCCCATCGCGACCTTCCTGTTTCTCGGACCGACCGGCGTCGGCAAGACCGAGCTCGCGAAGGCGCTGGCGGAGACCGTGTTCGGCGACGAGCAGGCGGTGATCCGCATCGACATGTCCGAATACATGGAGCGGCACGCGGTCGCGCGGCTGATCGGTGCGCCCCCCGGATACGTCGGTTATGACGAAGGGGGGCAACTGACCGAGCGCGTGCGCCGCCGTCCGTACTGCGTGATACTGCTCGACGAAATCGAGAAGGCGCATCCCGACGTGAACAACGTGCTGCTGCAAGTGTTCGACGATGGCCGTCTGACCGATGGCAAGGGCCGCGTCGTCGACTTCAGCAACACGATCCTCATCTCGACGAGCAATCTCGGCGCGTCCATCATCATGGACAACCTTCAGCGCACCGAAAAGGACCGTGACACCGAGAGCGCAATGCGCGCGCAGCTCATGGACGTGCTGAAAGGCCACTTCCGCCCCGAGTTCCTGAATCGCATCGACGAAGTCATTGTGTTCCATGGGCTCTCGCGCGCGAACATTCGCGCGATCGTGCAGATACAGATCGATCGCGTCGCGCGCACGGCCGCGGCTCAGGGCATCACGCTCAGGGTGCAGGACCCCGTCATCGATCATCTTGCCGATGTGGGTTATCGGCCCGAGTTCGGCGCACGTGAACTCAAACGCCAGATCCGCCAGCAACTGGAGACCCGGCTCGCGAAGGAGTTGCTCAGCGGCAGACTGAAGCCGGGTGACGCGGTAGACGTGAACTACGACGAGGACACGGACACGATCACGTTCGCGAAGGTCCAGGACGAAGCGAAGCCGAAGCAAAAGAAGGCCGGCTCGGCGAGCAAGAAGAGCGGGGCCAGGCCGGCGGAACCCGCGAAAGATTCGGCCGGCGACGAACCCTGAACGCGGCCTGTCCCAGCGTTGTCGTCAAGGAGCCGGGCCGTAAAGCCCGTCGACGCCTTGTGATCGAAGCGCACAGCGTCGGTGGGCATCGCGGGCGACTGGCCGCAGGACCGCGTTAAGAGACGCTCGGCGTGTCTAGCGTCGAACGGCGGGATCGGGTCGTTTGATGCGTTCTCCGGCGGCCGCGTCCCGGCCAGTACGGGAAACCGCTCGACTCGGCGAAGCAGATCAACAGTAAGCGATCCACGAACGACGCCGCTCAGAGTAAGGTGGTAGAGCGCCGTGATACGTGATAGCGAAGTGGGTCAGCGGAGATCTGCGGGCATCTTCCAGGGAAGCAGCGCGTCGTAGTCGTCGACGGTCTTCGCCAGCGGAAGGCGCTGGAATAACCAGTGGAGGTAACGATAAGGATCGATGCCGCCGGCTTTGCACGTTTCGATGAGGCTGTAGAGGTTTGCACTAGCGTTTGCCCCTGCAACCGTGTCGCTAAAAAGCCATGAACGGCGCCCAACGACGAAGGGGCGAATCGCGTTCTCACAAGGGTTGTTCGAGATAGGCCAACTGCCGTTCTCGACATAGCGGATCAGCTTCGGCCACTGCTCGCGTAGATAGGTCAGTGCCTTTCCAAGCAGACTTTTTGGCACGATGCCGGGCGACTGCGCGAGCGCCAAGGCGTAGATGGCGTCGAGGATGCGCGTGCTGTATCGCCGTCGCAATCGCTGTCGTCGCTCAGGCTTCCATTTCTTAGAGCGGGCCTCTGCAGCGAACAGCTTGCCGATCAGCGTGATGAAGCGTGTCGCGAGCAGATCGGGCGAACGGGCGACTTTGGGCACGTTGTCCTCCGCTTTGATGAAGTACCGCCTCAGGTGCGCCCAACATCCGAGGTGCACGAGGTCGTAGCGTTGAGCGATGTCGTTGTAGGGCTCGTAGCCGTCAGTTACTAGAACGGCGCCCTTGCGGATGCCCGTGAACAGCTTGTCGGCCAGCTTGGCGCCGCGTCCAGGTGTATAGCTGAAGCAGCGGATAGGGACGCCCGAGCCGGTCATCTGCGCCCAGAGGTAGCTCTTCGTTTGTGGTTTTCTCCCTTTCTCTTTCAGTACCTGGAACGTTGTTTCGTCGCAGTAGATCAGCTCTGCCTCGAGCAACGCATCGCGCATCAAGTTGATCACGGGCTGGGTCGCGAGGCCAACGCGAACCATGCTGGCGGCGATCGTGTTCGACGAGATGTCACCGCCGAAGCGACACAGCAAACCAGCCTGACGATACAGCGGCATGCCGAACTGATACTTGCCGGTGGCGATCCATGCAAGCGCTGATTCGCTGAACAGTCCGCGCGCGATGATGCGCGGCGGCGCCGGCGTGACCTTGATGCCGAGGTCACAGCATGGGCACGCATATTTGATGCGCTGGTGTTGGATCACCCGAAGCTGCTCGGGGATCACATCGAGCTGCTCACTGATCTCCGCGCCTATCTCGACGAGCGCGTGCCCATCGTTCGTGCAGAAGCGTTCGGCTTCGGGCAGTTCGTGTCGCACGACCTCGCGCGGCAGATTCGGATCAAGCGGCTTGCGATGACCGCGCTTCTTGCGCTTGTGCGCGGCGACCGTCGTCTCCGGCGTGTCTTCCTGCGCGGGCGCGCTGTTCGCGCCGAGCGTCTCGGCTTCGTTGAACAAGCTAGGTTGATCAGAATCTCGTGCTTCACTCTTCGCGCCGAACAGTTCGCGACGATAGGCTCGAAGGCGCTCCTCAGCGAGATCGCGCTCGGCCGTCACGAGCCGCAAGGCGCCGCGTAATGCCTCCTGTTGCTCTCGCAATGCACGTGCAGCATCGCGCTCGGCAAGCAACGCCTTCAGTTCCTCGGCGGTGATCGTGACGTTGATCGGCATGGCGGTTAGACCTGCACGCCGCCTCACTGTTCAGCTCACGCGATGATATTCCTGCTTGGGATGCCGTCGAATCGCGGTGATGTCATCGCCGTCGAGTAGCGCGTGCAGCACGTTGGTGGTCATCGTCACGATCTCAGCCTTGTTGTCGGGCCAGATGAAGTGGCTTCTCTCCAATCGCTTTATGAGAAGCCAGAAACCACTGCCATCCCAGCCAAGGATTTTTATCCGATCGCGACGCCGGTTTCCGAAGATGTATAGGGAAGTGTCCATCGGATTCAGGCGCATCGACTGCTCGACGAGAATCGACAGGCTATTCATGCCGTAGCGGAAATCAACGGGATCGCGGTGCAGATAGACCTTCAGATCGTCGTCGAACCGGAACACGGCATCCTCCCCAGAATCTGAACCATGGTCGTCAATTCGTCGATGGTCGCGATTGCCCCGCCAAGTTCAAGCTCGACGCCGTTCGACAGACGCACATGCAAGGCAAGTGTCATCGATGGCGGTGTGGACGGTTGTGTCGGCGACGCTGAAACGACCGACACGAACGCAGACGGCTTTACCGCGACCGGGACGGGTTGGTGCGACCCTGGCAGATCGACGGCCACGTCATTAATCGACTTGTCGGGCTGAGGCGGGTTGTATTCGTCGTTGCCATTATGCTGCGACGCTGGCGAAATGCCATTCTCGCGCTCCACCAGGTACTTCGCGATCCACTTGCGCAGCAGATTGGCGTTGATGCCGTGCTGCTGAGCCAGACCGGCGACTGATACTCCGGGACGAAGTGCTGCTTCAATCAAGGCGCGTTTACTTTTTTCGTCATAGCGGCGACGGCCATCGCTGCTGCGACGCACTACTGCCAACTCTGAGTCCATGCCAGTCATAGGTGTCCACCTCCAAGATAGGTGGACACCTATGGTCCTCGCTACTGTCGCTCACTGCCAGACGTCGAAGATGGACCGCTTACGATCAACAAGGCCGTCTAGCATATTGACAACTGCCACTTGACGGAACGCGCCGCGTGAGGAGCACGTTGCTGACCCCACACTCGATGAAGTTCGAGGCGGACCATCTGAGTTCGAATGCAAAGCAGTTGAAAGTGGTTGAACGGACGCGCGCGGGATCGCAACCGCTGTTTTTTCCTTGTCCCGCGCGCGGCGCGAAGATGGGCCGGGGAGGTGGCGAAGAGCTCGTGACATAGTCGCGGCGCTGAAGTGAAGTCGCCGGCGACCAGATCGAACGACGGAAGCTGCAGAGCACAGCGATCACCAATAAATTTTCGCTAAGGCCTGGCTGCCCCGGCCAGCTTCTGCCCCCTCGCGTGGTCGGACTTGCTGGTTACCAGACCTAGCCCGACGTTCTGTCGTGGCATTCGATGGTTTCTGTATAACGTTACTCACGCGCGCGGCCGATTTAAAACTCGATATCTAACTCGTCGATTTCTTCGGCTTCCCGTTGCGCATCGGCGATCCAGCGGCGCATCTCCGGCATCGCGAGAATGCGCTCGCCATACGCGACGATATCGGCGTCGAGTCTCACGTCGTAGGTGACGAAGCGGGTGACGACCGGTGCGAACATCGCGTCCGCGCACGTTCGTTCGCCGAACAGATACGGTCCGCCATACTGGGCGAGGCATTCGTGCCAGATCGTCACGATCCGTTCGATGTCGGTCTGCGCGCGCGCCCATACCTTAAAGCCGGGAAAGTGCGCTTTAAGGTTCATCGGCAGAGCGGAGCGCAATGCGGCAAAGCCGGAATGCATTTCGCCGCAGATCGCGCGGCAGTGCGCCCGCTCGGCGCGTTCCTTCGGCAAGAGACCGGCATCGGGGCACACTTCATTCAGGTATTCCGCAATGGCGAGCGTGTCCCAGACCTTGATGCCGTCATGAAAGAGACACGGCACGAGGATCGATGGCGACAGCAGAAGCAGTTCCGCGCGCGCGCCGGGATCGTCGGCGGGCATCGCCACTTCCTCGAATGGCAGTCCGCTGAACTTCGTCAGCAGCCAGCCACGCAGCGACCACGACGAATAGTTCTTGCTGCTGATCGTGAGCGTGGCGTTCGCCATGACTGTTCCTCGAGCGTCGTGCACCAAGATGGATCGAGCGCGGCGCGCGCAAGCACCGATGTGCGTCCAAGCGCGCTCATGGATGGCATCGGTGCAAAGCCTATGCCACCTGCACGACCGCGCAATGGTCGTAGGTAGGTCGAATGGCATGGCTATTGCCTTCCTTTGTGACCATGAATCCGTACACCTACGCGGGCTACCAGCTCTGGTCCGACTCCACGCAGCCCATGCGCCACGCCGCCTCGCTCATCGAAGGCGCGCTGCGTGGCTGGACGGAGGTGGGGGAGGCGCCGCAAGGCCGCGGCCTTGGCGCGTTCTGCGAACAGATCGCGCTTGCCGGGCTTACGCACGCGCGGCCGCCTTTCGATATCGCGCCGGTGGAAGTCGAAGGAAGAACGATGCGCATCGTGGAGGACGTAGCGGCATCGACGCCGTTCTGCGATCTACTCCATTTCCGCAAGGACGATGCGTCCGTTGCACAACCGCGCGTACTCGTCATCGCGCCGATGTCCGGCCATTTCGCGACGCTCTTGCGCGGCACCGTGCAGACGATGCTCGCCGATCACGACGTCTATATCACCGACTGGCGCAATCCGCGCGACGTCTCGCTGATGCATGGTCGCTTCGGCTTCGACGAGTACGTGCAGCACATCATCGATTTCATTGGGACGATCGGGCCGGGCGCGCATCTGCTCGCCGTATGCCAGCCGACGGTCGCGGCGCTCTCGGCAGTTGCGCTGATGGCCGAGGACCGGCATCCCGCCGAGCCGGCGAGCATGACCCTGATGGCCGGTCCCATCGATACGCGCGTGAATCCGACACGCGTGAACGAGCTCGCGAAAAGCAAGCCGATCGACTGGTTCGAACGCAATCTCATCAGCATGGTGCCGTTCGGCTTCGCGGGCGCGATGCGGCGCGTCTATCCCGGTTTCGTGCAGTTGGGCGCATTCATGTCGATGAATCTCGCGCGGCACATCGAATCGTTCGAGGAGATGCATCATCAGCGTGCGAGGGGCGATGTCGCGAAGGCCGACGCGATTCGCGTTTTCTACGAGGAATATTTCGCAACGATGGATCTCACAGCGGAGTTCTATCTGGAAACCGTCGATAACGTGTTTCAGCGGCACGCGCTGCCCTTGAAGCAACTCGAAGTGCGCGGCCGCCAGGTCGATCCGTCGGCGATCCGGCGCACGGCGCTTTTTACCGTCGAAGGCGAGCGCGACGATATCTGCGCCGTCGGGCAGACGCTAGCGGCGCAGGATTTGTGCGACAAGCTGCGGCCCTATCTGAAGGCGCATCACGTTCAAACGGGCGTCGGGCATTACGGCGTATTTAACGGCAAGCGCTGGGAACGGCAAATTTATCCGCGTATTCGCGCGTTGATTCACGACAACGAGCCGAGTCCGGCCGGCGTCAACGCGCGCACCCAGCCGATCGTCTCGTTGCACGCCATCGCGCCGCTCGCGCGCGAATCGTCGGTCGCCGACGATCAGGTGCAGACGGCGAACAAGGGCGATAACAAACAGGCGATCGCCGATCCCGAATAACGCCAGTCGCCAGCGGCGGAACGTCGCCGCCGCCACGCTTGAACGGGTGCTTGAGCACCTCGAGATCCTGGTCAACGAGCCCCTCGCTGCGATCCTCGATCACGACGCATGCCGTGTTCGGCTCGCGTTCCGTGCGCTTCCGCACTTCCAGCCGGACGACCCAGTAGAGCACCGCGCGCTGAATCAGTTCATGAGCATCCGCATCATGCGGATCGGGAGAAACGGGGAAGGTTCGATAGTTCGATATCGCCAACATCAACCACGAATGGGTGGCCCGGTGCGGCGAAATGGGCGGCGAGATAGGCGATCAGTGTATTGAGTTCGCCGACTACAGTGCGATTCGTTCGCGCCGCTGCCCGCGCAGCTCCTGAATTGCCAAAGAATCGCCTTGATGGTGTCCAGATGCCTTCCATCGACGCCGCGAGAGCCGCGCCCGTCGACGGCACCGAGGACATCGCACGTCGGCGAGAGCCGCGCGTTGACTGGCCGTTGCACTTCATCAAGAGACGCTCGGCGTGCCCAGGGCCGAACGGCCTAGGCGGGTTGAGTGCGGCGGTTCGAGGAAAATCGCGTCGGGGTGCTCAGCGCCCCGGTCTCCATCTTCGGTAACCGGCCAAAAGCGGTCATCAACCCGGCTCCGCTTGCAGACTTTCCATCGTCGCATGTTCGTTCCGAACCGGACTGTCAAGAGAACGGATCGCGGCAATTCGGTTTTCACGAAGCGGCACTGAAGAGCGCTCGAACATTCGATGTAATGCCAGTCGATCCGATGGACTAATTCACGACACGATTTTTGGCTCTTATGACTAAGCCATCGCTCCGATATCGTGTGCGGTATGTACTGTGGAGAAAAGCCCATGAATACGCCGCCCGATTTCAAGCATCTCGATTCGCCCGACGAATGGACACAAGCCTTTCCGGTCATGCAGGAACTGCGGCCGCATCTGCAAGACGCCGCGTCCTTCGCCAGACAAATGCGACGCCAGCGCGAAGAACACTATCGCCTGTTGGCCGCTCGCGACGCGTCGGGCGCCGTCCTCGGCCTCGCTGGCTACCGTCTTCAGACGAATACGCTATACGGTCGTTTCCTCTATGTGGACGACCTGGTGGTTACTGCGCGGCAGCAACGCAGCGGCATTGGTGCGGGGCTGCTCGACCAGGTCCGCGACATCGCGCGTCGTTCTGATTGCGCGCATCTCGTACTCGATACCGGCCTGCACATGCCGTTCGCGCAGCGCTTCTACTTCCGCAACGGCCTGCTTGCAAAAGGCATGCATTTCGTCGAGTCGCTTCAGACGATCCACAAGGAGGCCGCGCAATGAAGGTGCTGTTTATTAATGCCAGCCCGCATCGGGAAGCCAGCCATGGCTATCAGCTTGCGCTTGACATGATCAAGAAGCTCGGCGCACCCGCGCAAAGCAACATGGTTAGCCGGGACCTTGCTGCATATCCTTTGCCGCCGATCACCAGCGACTACGCGCGCGCTATCACGTCGCGCGAGCCGGATGAGCGCCACTTCGCACTTTCTGAACAACTGATCCGCGAGATCGAAATCACGGACGTGCTCATCATCAACACGCCGATGCACAACTTCACGGTGCCCGCCGCGCTCAAGCTGTGGATCGATTACGTGTTGCGCATTCATCGCACTTTCGCCAGCACGCCGGAAGGCAAGATAGGACTGGTGCGCGACCGGCCGGCATTCGTCATCGTTGGCTCGGGCGGTCATCACAGCGGCGAGCATGCGTTGCAGCGTGATTTCCTCTCGCCGTATCTGCGTTATGCGCTAGGTTGCATCGGCGTAACGGATGTGCATTTCCTGCTTCTGCAAGGTCTCGTGCGCGGCGAAGCAGCCGTGACCGAAGCACTGAAGGCGGCGCGCGAAACGCTCGCGCAACACGATCTCTTTAACGCTCAGGACGCCACCGTGACGCTCTAGGCGGCATACGCGCGCCGCAACTGGCCCGCGAGCCGGGTCGCTTCGGCTTCGTCCGCTACGTTTGCGAAGCCGAGCACCACGCCGCGCAAGGTGCGCTTCGTGCGCGCGCCGATATGCCACGACGACAGCGCGCTCACCGCCAGCCCGGCTTCCTGCGCACGCGCGGCGATGGCGAGATCGTCGACGGGGACGCCGCTGACGTTGTTGAACAGCATCACGAGATGCATGCCGCCCGACGGCCGCTCGATGCGTACCTTCTCCCCGAACGCTTTTTCCAATGCCCGGGCGCAGATCTCGCGGCGCTCCGCGTAGAGCGCGCGCATGCGCTTCAGATGCCGCGCAAAATGCCCTTGTGCGATGAAGTCCGCGACTGCCGCCTGTAACAGGTAAGGCGGTCCGGCGTTCATGCTCGCCGTGAGTTGCGCGAAGCGTGCAATGGCCCGCTCGGGAACGACTACATATGAGAGCCGCAGCCCGGGAAACAAAACCTTGCTGAAGGTGCCGCAGTAGATCACGCGGTCGTCGACATCGAGGCTTTTCAGCGCGGGCAGCGGCCGCCCGGCGTAACGAAACTCACTGTCATAGTCGTCCTCGACGATCCAGCTTCCCGTGCGTGCCGCCCAGTCGAGCAGCTTCATGCGCCGCGCCAGCGAAAGCGTCGCACCGAGCGGACTTTGATGCGACGGCGTCACGATGGCGAAGCGCGCGTGCGGCGCGTGCGCCTGCCCGGCATCGACGTCGATTCCGTCGTGATCGACCGGCACCGGCGCGAGCTTCAGCCCCGCCTGATTGAGAAAGTCGCGCGCCAGAAAATAGCCCGGCTCTTCGAACCAGGCGCTGTCGTTCGGTTTCGCGAGACTGCGCAGAATGAGTTCAAGCGACGCGCGATAGCCGCTCGTCACGATTACCTGTTCTGGCGCGCACTCGACACCGCGCGACAGGCCCAGATAAGTCGCAACGCGTTCGCGAAGCGGCCCGAAGCCGGCAGGCTCGGGATAGGTGAGCGAGGCTAGATCTACGCTGCGCGCCCGATGCGCGATGATGCGGCTCCACACTTTGCGCGGAAAAGCATCCAGCGCGGGCAATCCGGGACGCAGCGGGCGGGCTTCATGGCCGAGTCCTATTGCCGGTGCCGGTTTCGCGCGCGGCACATCAGCGCATTCTAAGACTCGAGGCGCTGCCAAGTTCAAAACCGATGCCGGCAGCGACGACGACACAAAAGTGCCCGCCGCGCCGCGCATCTGGAGATAGCCCTCGTCGACGAGTATGTCGTAGGCCAACTCCACCGTGCCGCGCGCCGTGTTGAGCTGCGTTGCAAGCGCGCGCAGCGCGGGAACACGGTCGCCGGGCTTGAGGTGTCTCGCGCCGATCGCGGCCTTGAAGCGCTCGCAGATCTGCAAATAGATCGGCAGTGCGTGCCGCCGGTCGATATCAATCTTCAGTGCGTGTTGCGGGTTCCGCATGAGTGATCCTTGGACTAGTCAAATCGACGATTCTTGTCTCTTCTAACCAAGACATGATTCTCACACAATGATTTCACTTTCATCAATTCAACGAGGTGTGTCATGAAGATCGTCGTCGTCGGAGGGACCGGACTGATCGGTGCGAAGGCTGTGGCCTTGTTGCGCGAGAAGGGACACGAGGCGGTCGCCGCATCGCCGAGCACGGGCGTCAACGCGATCACCGGCGCGGGCCTGGACGACGCACTGCACGGCGCGCATGTCGTGATCGACGTGACTAATCCGCCGACGTACGAAGGCGATGCCGTTACGTGTTTCTTCCGCGATGCGACGCGCAATCTCCTTGAGGCCGAGCGCAAATCCGGCGTGCAGCACCATGTGGCGCTGTCGATCGTCGGCGTGGATCGAATGGAGGGCAATGCATACTTCGCGGCGAAGTGCGTGCAGGAACGGCTGATTGCGGCATCGCCCGTGCCTTATTCGATCGTGCGTGCCACGCAGTTCATGGAGTTTCTCGGCACCATCGCCGATCTGAGCACCGCCGACGGCACTGTGCGTCTTTCACCGCATCAGTTCCAGCCCATCGCCGCCGATGATGTCGCGGCCATCATCGTCGAGATCGCCCTGGGCGTGCCGCTCGACGGCATCGTGGATATCGCCGGTCCCGAACGCGGCGCGATGCATGCGTTCATCGGCACCTATCTGCGCGCCACGCGTGACGCACGCAGGGTGGTCGCCGACGACAAGGCAACCTACTTCGGCGGCTCAATGGCCGAAACTTCGCTCGTGCCGACAGGCGGGATGCGGCAGGGCCGCATGAGTCTCGGCGACTGGCTGGACCGTATGCGCTTGACGGATACGGCAACGGCCTGATGCGTCACTGACATTCACCGCTTGATTTGGAACGTGCGCGACCATGCGGCGCTGTCGGACGGCTTCGTCGGCAGAACGACTCCGCTGAGCATCGCCGGTGTAGCGTCACGAGCCGTGCGCAAAGGTGAAGTAACCGACCTGCGCCTGTAAGGGCAGGAGACATTTTTTCCAACGAACGAAAGGTAAAGGACGAAGATGACCCGCTTGAACTGGCACGAGATCTCCCCGGACGGCGCAAAGGCGCTTATGGGCGTTCATCACTATGTGACGAAAAGCACCAACCTGCCCGAGGAGCTTATTCATCTTGTGTTCCTCCGTGTTTCCCAGATCAATGGATGCGCTCATTGCATCGACAAGCATAGTCGTGATCTCAGAAAGACGATGTCCATCGACAAGATCTCGCTGGTACCGGTGTGGGACGAGGTCTCGCACCTGTTCTCCGATCAGGAACGCGCAGCTCTCGCCTGGGCCGAAGAAGTGACGCGCGTCAGCGAAACGCACGCTTCGGATGAAGCCTATGCAGCGGCTTCAGCGGCATTCACGCCGAAGGATCTCGTCGATCTCACGATAACGATTGCGGCGATGAACGCTTTCAACCGTCTTGGTGCGCCATTCCGACTCCCGGTCGCTGCCAAGGCTTAAGTACATGCGGCGTCTGACGGCGCGCGTCGGACAAGGCCCGGGCAATATCTTTACGCGAACGGATATATTTCAATGCTTCGGCTGCTAGTAAAGATGCATTTGTTCGTCTCTAGTTGGCGTACAAGGGCCTTGCAGATCCGGGATGTAAAAGTTGACAGGTCTGACCGCGCGCTGGCGCGGCGTTGTTGGATTAGCCGCTGCACAGGGTCTGCCAAAATTCAGCTCGTCGCTCGAAGCCGTTCCCAAAAGCCCGGCGCTTCGTCGTATCATGGAACGGACGTTCCAGTCCTTGCTGGTACGTGTGTCGATGAAACAGACCGGCCGACGAGCGAGATTTCTTCCATGAGTGGCAAACCCCAATACGACGAGACCGCTGCAGTCGAAGCTGCGATGAAAGTATTCTGGCGTAACGGCTACGCCGCTGCGTCGATCAACGACCTCACAGCGGCGACCGGGCTGTCGCGGTCCAGCATCTACCAACGTTTCGAAGACAAGGACGGCTTGTTCCGCGAAGCGCTCAACCACTACACGGATCGAGTGCTCCGCCGGATGAACGCGGTCGGCGGTGCAACGCCGCGCGAGCGTATGGAGGCGTTGCTGCGCGATTTTTTGCACAAGCGAGCCGCGGCTCCCGACGGTTGCATGCTGGCTCGCAGTTGCGTTGAGAAGGCAAACCTGCCGAAGGCGTCGCAATCGGCGGTCACGTTCAGTGTCGGACGCCAGCGGGCAGTGCTGGCGGAGATCATCGACGAAGGAGTGGCGCGTGGGAAGTTGTCGTCCGACGTGGACCGCGAGGCTCTTGCCTGGCATTACCTCGGTGTTCTCCATGCCGTCATGAATCTGCCGCAAGCCGGCGCAACGCCTGCCGCGCTGTCCGCCATGGTCGACCTAGCTATGTCGGCATGGCCGCCCGGCGTCGCGTCGCAGGCCGATTAGTGCGCCGTACCCTTGAACAGAGACAGATTTTCTTCAAGCCATTGCGGCAAGCCCCTTGGCGCATGACCGGTCAGCAACTGGACAGTAGCGGTCTGCTCTTGGAGCGACGATTCACGCACCGTGCGGTCGAGCCCGGTCAGTACATCCACCACAAATTCGCTCACGCCCGATGCCAGAAGACGCTCGCGCTCCTCGGCCGGAGTGCGCTGCTCGTAGGCAACAGGCCTGCCGAGAAGCCGCGTGAGTTGTGCAGCGACGTCGTCCATGGTCCAGGCGCGCGGCCCCGTCAGATGAAAGGCGCGCTGCCAGGTTTCGCTCGCTGGATCGAGCAACACCGCTTTCGCGGCATCAGCGACATCGCGCGTGTCGATAAGATTGACGATGCCATACCCCGCTGCGCCACCCCAGATTCCTTCCTGAACAGGCTTTCCGGCTCGTGTCAGCGTGTCGAAAAAGGTTGTTGGCCGCAGCATCGTATGACCGATATCGCGCGAAATCAGATGCGCCTCGATGCGCGCGTGCCAGTCGAATGGGTGCAGCTTCGCGGGCAGACTGGCTGCCGACAGTTTCACGATATGCCTGACGCCCGCGCCGACGGCGGCGTCGATCAACGCAATCTCGTTCTCCACCTGGCGCGGCGACGTGCCCTGCGCAAGGAACAAGCGATCTACACCCTGCATCGCGGCTGCAAGCGTGGCGGGCGCGTCAAAATCGACCGGCGCCTGGCCGACGTGGGCCGGGAAACGCGACGGATCCGGCTTGCGGCTAAGCGCAATGAGGTCGACAGGCTCACTGGCGAGACCCGCAATGAGAGTAGCCCCGACTCGGCCGGTAGCGCCGGCGATGGCGATGCGAGGCGACAAATTGCGACTGGAAGACTGGGACACGACGGACTCCTTCAAGTTGGAACGATCGGTACACGAATACTGGAATGATCGTTCCAACTTGTCAAGGAAAATGTGTTTTCTGTCGCGATGCGCTGCCTTATTGGCGGGTTAGTCTTCGCGGAGGCGCCCGTCAGACTCTGTCGACATGCAGTCTCACTGCTCGAAGCCAGGCAGCCTTCATAGCCGATTCCGGGCGGTACGAGTCTTTTCACATCGACATGCCTGCCGCGATCGTTGACGCCATGGGACGGGAACAGCAAATCGTGTCCCGCGCTCGGGAGTCGCTCGACGTGCTCCGTGCTCCGTCTAGGGACACGGGGGCGTCGTCGCTACTTCATGGCAGTAGCTTCCAGGCGATCGTTCATCCAGGAATCGCGTGCCTGAATTTGTTCCAGTACTCGGCTATCGTGCCGCGATTAAGGAGATGGCTCAGTTCCGGGGACACATCTTTTCTCATCTGCGTAATCGAACCGTTATCCGTGAGCAAGCGAATAGTCGCGTGCCGTGGGACGTTCCCGAAGTCCTCCGGAAGGCCTCCCACCGCAGATCACGCGGCACGCATCACTACTGTCGCCGCCGGGCGTCCCAGCTGCGGCAGACCCTTTGAGGGCGAATCAAGCTTTACAGTGTGAACGGCTGTTCCACTTCTGAAGCGGTCATGTGGACTGCGGGAGCTCTAACGACAGAGAAGGGTCGGCTAGCGCCGACCGCATCGGGCGGCACGCGGCCAATTCCTGTCGGTCAGTCTCGCCTCACCGACGCCGTTCGAATGACTGGTTCTCTCTCGGACTTGCCAAATCACAGCACTCAACGATAGAGGCGACGCGGGAATGCAGGACGGTAGATCAGCGTGGTTCGAGAAGCGCTCTCCGACGAGAGAATCGGTTAGCCCGCGTCGATACGCCAACACGATCGTGATCATTTCGTTCATGCTGTCGCGCCAGCCGCCAGCCGCCAGCCGCCAGCCGCCAGCCGCCAGCCGCCAGCCGCCAGCGCCAGCGCCAGCCGCCAGCGCTCCAGCGTCTCTTTGCCAGCCGCAATATAGCTTCCATCTTCATCCATATGGCTCTCGGGCATCTGCGATCAAGACGGCGAACATAAGTGATGCTCTCCGAAGCGACTTAAAGCGTGTTCCGAACGTGGCAGATCCGATTCCGCGTCAACGGCGATCCTAGTTGCGCCCCGATGATAAAACGCAAGGTCGATCCAAAATTTAATATAGCCAACGTATCGATCCGTCGTGCGCTGGCGTGCTTCACCGTCAATTGGGGAAACACTGCCCATTGGGCCCGACCGGGCTGGTGCAGTCTTACGGCGCAACGATTTGAAACTGGTTGGTCTAGTGCACCGTTTAGGTTCGTTGGTTACTCCGCTTCATTGGTGAGCTTAGCTAGGGACGGACCCGTCAGAACAGCTGCATTCATACGCGCGCCTAGGCTGCGCAATACGAGAAGGGAACATGTGGGGCAAGATTTAGCGCGAGCAACACCTCTCCGGGACGTTGTCTCCAGGACGCCGAATTCCTGCGCGTGCGGTGTCGAGGGCATCCGTGTCTAGTGTCATTCATGCTCGACCGGCACGACGTCAGGGCGCGGATGCGCGTGGAGCCTTCTGACCCGCCGTGACAGGCGCCGTCTCGGACATTGCAGCAAAAATCACGCGCCCTCGAACAGGGGGCGCATAATGAGCTCTGCGCATGCTCAAGGAAGTTCGATGAACGAAAATAAAAAAGGTGCCGTGCTCCGTGGGCTTCGGGGCTTTACGCACTTGATCGAAGAAATGGGCGCGTATCGCTCGAAGCAAAAAGCGCGCGAAACGGTGCGGACGCTTCGATCCGTCGCCGGTGTCAAAGGTTGTCGTGAGCGGAGCGAAAAAACAAGTGCACTACCGCCGAGCGCCTAGGTGGTAACCAGCCTATGGGGCCTGCGACGTTTCTCACTACCGCGGCATCGAGCGTGTTCTGTTCCAGCGAGCGGCGGCGAAAAGCATTAAGGCGCCATCAAAATGTTCGTGTGGGACACGACGACGTGGAATTGCGTGTCGCAGTCGCAGTCCTAGCGCTCATTGTCCCAATGCCAGCCCATCGGCTTGGCTTTGTGGAATGCCACGGAAACAAGCGAGACCAAAGCTGCGGACGGCATTGGGAGGTGCCTCGCATCATGTTTTGACTTGGCGTTGCTGAGAGGCCTGTTGGTGCCACGGCTCTCAGCGTGTGGGAGTGCGACGCCAGCGCGGCAACTACTCAAAGGTGAATCAATGATAGCGATGACGGTCATTATGATTGGAGGTACAACTATCATGCTGTTCGGCAGGACGACTGCCGCGACGATACGTGCGTCGGTGTTACGGCTTGGGGGGCTGCAACGGCTCACGGCCGGCTTCCGCCTGTCAAGAGCCGATCGATAACCGCTTCGTCATTAGGGCGCAATTACCCCGCCACATTTCCGTTGGGAATCGGCCAGAAAAGCATTGACAAGGCCACGCCGCCACTATACTGTGAACAACGAAATATTCAAGAAGCTCGATTGCTGATCACCACTATTCGCGTCGTCGGCGCGGTACTCGCTGTCCTCTCTTCTTCCTTGAAGTTTTTGTCGCTCGGCACGCGGGCTCTTATTTTTTTCAAGGAATTATCATGGATACCGGTACAGTTAAGTGGTTCAACGATAGCAAGGGCTTCGGTTTCATCACCCCTGATGCTGGCGGGGACGATCTCTTTGCTCACTTCTCAGAAGTTAAAGGCGACGGCTTCAAGACGCTCGCAGAAAATCAGAAAGTAAGCTACGAGACAAAGCGCGGCCCGAAAGGCATGCAAGCCGCGAATATCTCGCTGCTGTAACGCAATACAAGGGCCGGTCTACCGGCCCTTCTTCGGTCGGTACAATCGACAACGGCGGGGCGCGACAGGCCGTGATCGCATCGGCGCGTTTAAACGGAACCTCCCTGTCCGATGCGCCAGACCATTTAGTCAGCTCGTCCTGCTAGTCCTCTCTTCCCGAAATCGGGGGTCGACTACCGGTGATGGGATCGTCGGATCATAGCTCTTGGCGGGCAAGGTGACGCGCAGCGCTGCCGCGGTCTGCTATAAGTCGATATACGCAACCGTTTCAGCGCCTGAAAAGAGCCAGCGCGAGCCACATGTCATCGCTAGCGATCAAGTAAGCGTGCTGTGAGCGGGTCCGCGGCAGTCTGCGACCGCATCAACGATTGCCTTTCGGCCCTCGCAACGGATTAAAGCAGAGCGACTCCTGCAAAGCGGGCAATAGCGTCGCATGGAAAACGTCTGTACTCCTAGCGATTGCATGATCGGTGTATCCGCCGTTGCAACGCGCTGGATGATCCCCAACCTATCGCAGGAACACGCCCCGGAGGGCAAATGTATCCTCTACTGGAGTTTCTTTCGACACTTCCGCAGTTCCACGCAGATCGTGCTCGGAGCGAAGTGGTCCACATTGGCACCGGGTGCACTTTGTCGCGTAGGGTCAGCTGCGGACCCGAGGTCGATCCAGTACTTCTCGCTCGGTGGCCGGGGCAGCCGCTAGGCGATGCCTGCATTATTGACGGACTCGACGCTGTGAACTTCTATATGCGTGAAGCGCGTACCATGGGCGCCGAGATCGGCCTGCTGAACCGAGCGATCGGTGTACTCGACCGATCGATGGGCGGTGAGACGCTTTTTTCGAAATCGATCTACGTTTCGCCGGCGCGTGCGACCGACGATGGCAGTTGAGGGTCGGCGCTATCGACGTCATATGCGTCGCTCGCGCTCGTGCCCCGTGGCAATGACCACACTGGACTGCATCCGTGATAGGCCCGTGCAGCAAAGCCTGTAAGAAGGCGTGCGAGAAGTGCGCCGCGGACAGTCGTGTATATATTTCAGGCAACTCGCGGCTATGCTCGTCGAGTGGGAACACACCCTGGGGATTGACATGGCGACAGAAGAAAACGTACTTGCTACCTTTGAGCAGTTCAACGTTGAGGGAAGAGACTACGTCACGTTGAATGACGCATGCAACGGACTGGCGCAGTGGCTGGCGTCGGCCTGGGATCGTCTAGAGGAAGGAGACGCCCAAGTTCTGGTGGCCGTCGGCGCCACGTTGTGGCGAGAGGGCTATTCCCAGAGGTAGCTTCCGTAGTCGTTGGGCAGTTGCGACGACGACCACGAAGGCAAGGCCTGGCCTGCGGATGCCCACATGGCGAAATCGTGCCCGTTCCGCAAGCCTCTTACCGCGCTATCTCGGCCCTCCTGCAGCTTTAAGATGCAGCGCCGCCTCGGAAAGGCAGTGAGTTTGTGCGTCCGTCGTCATGGTGAGCCGAACCGCTCAAGGACTGTTGTCGGAAGGTAGCTGCCGGCGCCGGGAGAAACGACTACCTTGGTGTTCCGTGAGTGTCATCAGAATGTCGGCGTACCATGCATTGTTTAGGCCGAGCGTCTCGTCGACTTGGAAGTCGCGACTGCCGATGTCAATGGTGGACGAGTGAACGCCAAGAAGCGTCCATGGCAAGCTCTCACCCATCGCCGACCCTTCCTTTAACGGTTTGCTCATCACCACAGGTGCGCCGCTTACCCCTCGATGCGTTCGCGCATCCGTAATGAAGCATCCGGGGAACGTCTACCGGTACAGTCGAGCAGGCGCCTGCGATCGGGAAGGCAAGTCGGCTGAGCAGTCGGAGCAGCGCATCTTGCTGGGGCGTTGCGTCGTTGGCGGAAAGAAAGGCCGACAGGGACAAATCTGATGAGCACCCCCCCGAAGCGGTGCTGGGAACGTGCCGAACGAAGGGATGATCGTTGGCTGCGGCAACCAACAGCCAGCGATCGCCATTCGGGCTTACATACAGTTCGACAAGGTTAGCGTTCATTGATTGGCCAATGCAACGTAGGTTATGTGGATCGACGTGAAGCTCGATGTCGAGGCTATCGGGGAAGTGCTTGCTAGATTCGTCGTTGACCACATGACGGCTTGTGACGAGAAAGAGGCGCTCGTCACGGGCAAAGAAGAATGCGCTTGCATTGGTGAGATGCTGTGCGCTGGCGAAAGTCCTCACACGGGCCGCCGTGAGAAGCAAGTCATCTCCGGTCGGTCGGTGTAGTGTTGGAGGGCGTGCAACCCGATCAATCCGTCAGTACTACCGAATCTGCTTTGCACACAGTCTTACTTTGGCGCCTGAACGGCGCGAGGGCTCACTCATGACAGTCAGTTTCCGCTTATATCGTGGGCTGGAAATCTATCCGCTCGTCTTTCCACGCCAATCGACCTTGTCCGGTCACGGTCACAACTATGAGGACGGATTCGATGCCGCCGTGCGTATCAAAGAGCCAGAAACGGAAGACGGTCAGGCGCGCAGTTCCGTGTTAAGGCTGCCCGCCCAAAACGGGTATCAGAGCGCGGGCGATGCACGGCGCGCCTGCACAGCGTATGCAGAGGAAGTGATCGACACTTGCTCAATGAGCCGCGCGTTTTTCGGCGAGCAAACGAACCATCGCGTGCGGGAAGCAGCGACCCAGCACGATGCAACGACCGAAGCGCGCCCGCCCTCCAAACAGGTCGATAGAAAAGTTGAACATCATGCAAACGAGTCCGACGAGCTTTCGCATTGACCCGACGCCCCGAAGGGCAGACGGAGAATACATGGCGCACGCACGCATCAGCGGTAACGCCGCGGACGGCAGCCTGACCGACGTGTTTATTAGCGGTGACCTCGGGGGCTTCGACCTTCGCGCAGATGCCGTCGAATTTGCCACGAAGTGGGCGCAAGAGTGGCTTGCAACACGCTTCGGTTGATGCGTGCGGCCCCGTCGCTGCTCGCGCGCGCGAGATCCGTCCGGGTGGTCAAGAAGCATGCACGAAATCAATAGTTGCGGTCCTGAAGATTTCGGTACCTAGATATTTGTGTACGCGTGGTGGCGCATGCATGACTATCCGAAGGTTGCTTAGACCGTCCGATGCTGACTCATGTTAGTCTCCGAAGACAAAAGGGAGGCTTTCATGCACCGAACGATCCCATACCGCGGCTTCGAGATTCAGATCGAACTGACTTCTGCTGCTGACGAGAACACCTTTGACGTGACCTTTCAGATAAGAGGCGCGACGAACCTCGAAGTGCTCGGTGCGCGGGGAGGCCGCATCCCGTTGCGCAACGGTCCTTTTACTGAGCGTTGGGCCTATCTGGTAGCCGAAATTGCCGGCCAAGCCGCAATCGACGTGTTACTCGGTCCCGTCGATTGACTGCATGTTTGTTTCCCGACCCACTACACTCAGTAATTGTTGGCGTACGTCGCCTTCCGGCGTACGGTTGGATTGACGATCAGCCGCGTACGCAAACAAACGCGGTCAGCCCCGATTTTTTAAACCGGCAAGAAAGCGTCCTTCCAAGATTGTGCTCGGCAGCACAGTAGGCAACTATTTTTTGCCGAGAGCATGAGCCCAGCAGTTGGAAGCATCGCTTGTTGCCTTCTGCCGCAATGCATCTGCGAATACCTGAATCAACAGCACCTGCAATGAGGGAACCACGGAGGATCCGGGATCCATGAAACTTCGCGTCGGATACGAACTGTCGTACGAATGCCTGCAGCCTACCCCGATGATGCTGATGCTGAATACGCATTTTTCGCATGCCAAAGATGTAGTGGTGGCCGATCTCCTCGTCACAGATCCGTCGGTGCCGATAAGGCAATATCGTGATTTGTTCGGCAACCTATGCAGTCGAATCGTGGCACCTGTCGGACGTGTGGCATTGAGCACCACAGCGCTGTTGAATGTGTCAGATTCTATGGAGACGCGGCCCATCGAGGGGTGGGCCCATCCGGTTGAGCAGTTGCCCGACGATACGCTGACTTTTCTATTGGGCAGCCGCTATTGCGAGACCGATCTACTGGTCGAGATCGCGTGGCAAATTTTCGGTCAGTGCACGCCGGGCCGCGACACTGCTCTGGCAGTCTGCGACTTCGTGCACGAACACATCGAATTTGATTCCGGCTATGCGCGGCCGACCAAAACTGCGTGGGACGTGTACCGCGAACGCAAAGGCGTCTGTCGCGACTTCGCGCACCTGGGCGTCACCCTATGCCGGGCAATGAATATCCCGGCGCGCTATTGTACGGGCTATATCAGCGATGTCGGCTTGCCGCCCGTTACCGCGCCGATGGATTTTGCGGGATGGTTTGAAGCTTACGTGGGCGGTAGCTGGCAGACGTTCGATCCGCGAAACAACGCGCCGCGTATTGGACGTGTTTTGATGGCATACGGGCGCGATGCCGCCGATGTCGCAATCAGCAATGCATTCGGGGCCGCCGTGCTAACGCACTTCAAGGTGCACTGCGACCAGGAATGACCGGGCCACGCCCCTCCGACACTAAGCCGGCGCGGTAATATACGGATAAGATGCGTCGCGCTGCAATGTGCAGTTTGAAGCGAACGGTCTGTTGCGCGGAGCTGAGCGTTGTGGCGCGACGCGTGAGACTGTCCAAAGCATTGACGTCTTTCCAGCGGCCGCTTTGGAGAAGGCTGAGTGCCCGTTGCGGGTCGGAAATCCGACTCACTGACTGCAATCTGCTGACCGGCCGATCTGGGACGCACCTTGACCATTTCCGAAAGCGCAGAATCGATCTCCCTTCATTGAAGAGGAGGTTATCATGGAAACGCTTAATTCCTCCAACGCACACTGGGTGCCTTGGAACAAGGGAAGGCTGACCGGTCAGAAGCCGCCATTGAAGCTCCGTGAGATCTGGGCGATTCGGACGAGGCTCCAGATGTCGTCCAACACTCGCGAGTTGGCGCTGTTCAACTTGGCAATCGACAGCAAGCTTCGAGCGTGCGATCTGACGCGACTGCAAGTGCAGGACGTCTTCGTCGGAGGTCATGTCCTAGCTCGCGCGACTTTCATGCAGCAAAAGACGCATAGACCAGTGCAGTTTGAGATCACGGAGCAGACTCGTCAAAGCGTCTCTGCCTGGATATCAACGCGGGGATTGAAGCCTGCCGATTATTTGTTTCCGAGTCGGCTGCATGCTTCGGCACATGTATCGACGCGCCAGTATGCGCGCATCGTTCATCGTTGGATCGCGTCGATCGGACTCGATGACAGTGCTTATGGTACGCACACCATGCGTCGTACGAAAGCGTCGTTGATCTATCGACGCACCAAGAATCTGCGCGCTGTCCAATTGCTTTTGGGCCACACAAAAATTGAGAGCACCGTGCGATACCTCGGGATCGAAGTGGACGATGCGCTCGAGATGGCTGAACAGACGGAGATTTGATAGCCGGCCGGCGAGCGTGCGCTTGTCGGGCCAGGAGGCGACGCTCGCCAGGAGATATCAGCGGACGAGCGCCAGTCTGAATAACCTCTTCGAAGTTCGCCAATTCTCGGTCGCTGAGAATCGAAATGTCTCCTTGTCACGGTTTCTCCCCCACCGCTTCGCTGTCCGAATGTCTAATTATCGGCATAGTCGGGCCGGAAAGCCGCCATGCACGTGCTCGCGAGTCGTTTTCGCTCACATGTGCCTATTTACCAGTCATTCGACGTCGACAGAGCAGCGGGCTTCTTAAACTGTCTTTTCGTGGCCCAGAAAGTGCGCACAATGACTACCTCCTTGTGTTTCGCTACCGATGGAATTCGCCATGTCGCGCTTGATTAAGGTTGGAAATCATGAGTACCACGTCGTGGTACACCCGCTGGTTGCGGGCGGCTTCGCCTTCACCGTTGTCGACATAGACCTGACAGGACCCAAAATCACCGAGGCTCGCCACGACAGCGCAGTTATGTTCCCTACCGAAGAAGACGCGTACAGCCGCGGTTCAGCCTACGCACGTCGGCGCGCTCGGCTCTATAGACGTTGACTTGTCGCAGCAGCGGTGCGGCGCAAACCAGTGAACCTCGCGGGTAAGTGCTTCAGTAGTTCGCATGGCTATAAAGGACGTTCCTTCATGACTGCACCACCTCAACTACCTGTGCTGCGCTTGGATGGAGATATCTTCTTCAAGCAGCGAATTGTCAACAAGACGTTTCGAATTCAAGTCACACACGAGTGCTTGATCGACATTTTTGGATCGGACGGCTCAGTAGAAGGGGACAACAAAGCGTTGCACGTCAATCACCAAAGGATCGTTTCGATCGCAACCCGGAAGGTGATGACAGGCACAATTTCGCCGGTTAAAGTCCTCCGTGACGACTTCAGGACGTTCTCTACGGTCGGCGGCGATAGGGGCCATCGACCGAGGTAGGCGTTGCCCTTTTGAAGAGCTTCGCGTTCTGTCTAGCGACAGCTTCGCGGTTCGGTGCGAGTGGCATTGTCGCGGGCGACCGTTGAAGCCTCGGAAGCAGCCGTTCAAATGGCTACGGTCCAGCGGCTGCAACGGGTCGGGTGCCGAAGTTCGGGCCGCGGCCGCCGTCGTTGTACGGTGGTCGTCGAGCGCGATCTTCGGCAACCGGCCAGTTCCAGTCGTTCGCTGCGGGCCTTGCACGGTCATTCGTGCGGCGGATTGCCATAGGTAAGAGACATTCAGAAGGTCGAGCATCGAGCGGCTCCGAAAGGGACGATCCGCTAAACACCTATGGCGGACTGCAGACGTGGTTAACGCATCAATAGATGCAGGTTCAGCCGGGCGTGCTTAAGCGTTTCTTCAGGTTTCGTCGATGGGCCCCGTGCGCGGCTGGGCACATCCTGACGGCTAGGCGCGCGAAGTCACAGTCAATCGCAGGCTTCTTCTGCACGCCGACGTCCGCGGCTGGTTTCTCACAGCTGCGCCCAAATCCGGAAACCGGAGTAAACCGAAATGAAAATGACCCAGGTTGTAGCGGTTGTCGCAGCGATGGTCGTCTCGTGCCACGTTTGGGCGCAAGACAGACCGTCGGACCAGCAGCCGCAATCAGCGCAGTCTGCAAAGGATATCGGCGGCGTCGCGGATACGTCCGTCACGAGCGCAGGTTCGCTTTCGTCCTCTATGCGAAGTCATTCCAGTCCTGGCGATTCGACCCAGTCCAGTGAAATGCGTATGCGGTCCGACACGTTTCGCCATCACTGAACGGTCGCAGCGGAAGTCAGTGGCCGATGCGCCGTTCGACATTGCGGAAACGCCCCATCGAGCGGAAGCGACTGAACCACGCGTTCGTACGAAGCTCGCAAAGCCGGGGTGAGCGTTCCGCGAGCGCGACTTCAAGCCAGTGGAACATCTCGTCCGGCCTGTCGAGTCGGGCGTAGATCTCGGCGAGCAGGAAAGGCGAGGTGTAGCGCCGTCGTCGTCTTGCCATCAGATCTTGCAGGTACCATTCGAGAACTTTTTTATAGCCGCCCGAACACCACACTGTCCGAATCGCCTCTGCACGGGCAAATTCGTTGCAGCGCGTGAGCGCGTCGATGGTTGCGTCTATCGCTTCCTCGAAATGCTCCTCGACCTCAAAAGCGGTCGCCAGCAATTGATAAATGAGCGGCGATCTCGGGCCGGGCCCCGCGTTGAGACATTCGCGAATCACTTCCTCATACTGGCCCGACTGCACGAGCCCGAAGACGCGCGAACCTTCAAATCCGAGGGGATCGACTCTTTCTGCGAGTTCAAATTGGGCTCGTCCTTCCGCCTCCCGGCCGAGCACGAGCAACAGTCGCGCATAGAGGCGGCTGGTTTCGGCGTGGCTCGGATTCAGGCGCAGCGCCGCGAGAAACTCCTCTTCCGCGCGACGCCAGTCCCAGTCGTAGAAGTAATGGACGCCCGCGAGGGCCTGATGCGCCTCGGGAAGGCTTGGGTCCAGTTCCAATGCGCGCAGTGCCGCTTCGCGCGCTCTCGGATAGCCCTGCGACGGCGCGTAGAAGCCATGCGTCGCCGTGGAGCCGTAGATGTTCGACAACCCCACGTAGCCCAGTGCATAGGTGGGGTCGAGATCGAGGGCGGTCTCGAAGTAGCTGTGGGCGCGGATGAAATCCTCGTCATTCAGCGCGTGATGTGCGGCGAAGCCGGCATCGAAATGCACGCGGCGCGTCCAGTAGTAGCGCCCGCGCAGATACGCGTCGTGTGCGGCCGGATCGATCGGCAGCCGCCGTGACAACCTGTGTTGCTGCCGCTCGGCGAGGGCGGGCGAGACTTCTCGCGCGAGCGCCGCGCCCACTTCCTTTTGAATTTCGAGCGCGCCTTTCGCCATTGGCTCGTGCGCGCAGCTCAGGAGCTGCACCTGATCGAAGGAGCGAATCAGTTGCGCGAGAATGCGAACCCGTCCGCCTTCGCGCATTAGGGAACCTTCCAGCACATAGTCGACATCGAGCTCGTGGGCGATTTGGGCGATGGTCTTGTTGGCTCGCTGATAACGCGCAGCCGTGGTGCGTGCGATCACCAGGATCCGCTGTGGATCGAGCATGCCGACATTCGCGGAGGTCTCGTCAGCGAGCGCGACGCAAAAGCTGTCAAGGCCGATATCGTCGCTATTGTTCTCGAACGGCAAAACCAGAACGCGGATCGGTGCAGAGGGCGTACCAGGCGCGGCTTGAGAGGCCGGCTCCGCGGCCACTGTTCGAATGCCTTCCAGGCGGTACCCCTTGCCCTTGACTGTAATTAGATAGCGCGGGACATCGGGGTCTTCGTCGAGTGCGACGCGGATCTTACGGATGGCCGTGTTGATGCTGGTGTCGGTCTCCCGGTATGCATTCGCGCCCCACAGCGCCCGCACGATGTCCGCGCGGGTGACGAGTTGCCCATTGCGCGATGCCATCAAGATCAGCAGCTCCATGGGCAGACGTTCGAGCTTGACCGGTTCGCCGCGGCGTCGCAACTCGTAGCGGCTCGTGTCCAGCTCGACGTCTTCCATATTCGCAGGGCCAGGCGTGTTCATGGGCGCTCTCTCAGAGGCGATCGTATGTTCACATCCGTTGCGCTGGCCGGCCGGGCGTTGCGCGCTATCCCGAACGATGCGGCGAAAGACAGCAGCGCGCACGCCACCAGAACGAGCGCGGGTGAAGCGCGCAGTCGTGCATCCAGGAAATGCGCGGCGAGGGGTGTCAGCCCGAGCGCCAAAGTGAGCCCGAGATTCATCGCGGTGGCGACGCCGCTGAACCGGACGTCGAGCGGAAACGACTCGGCGATTGCGCAAGCGTAAGTGCCGTTCGCCAGTGATGCAACAACCCCGGCCATTACATATAACGCGGCCAGGCTGCACAAACGATTCGTCACCGCGATGAAAAAGATGGGCGCGAAGAGTGCGGAGAAAACTGTGCCGAGTCTGAACATAAAACGGCGGGACACGCGGTCGCCGAGATGCGATGTAACGAGGATGCACGCCGCGACGACGATGAGATATCTGATCTGCGCGTCGATGATCTGGGCCTGCTCATAGTGGAATCCGCGCAGATAGGACGGCAGATAACCGATCAAGATGCCGCTCGACGCACCGACCAGAAGGCACGCGCCGGTGCCCGTCACCAGGCGCATGGAGTGTCGACGGCAGAGCATGCTGAAGGGCGCACGATGGCGCGCGCAGACGGCGCGCGCGTACTCGTCGGTTTCGGCGAGACGCCTGCGTATCGCGAAGCTCAAAAGACCGATCATGCCGCCGATGAGAAAGCCGAGCCGCCAGCCGTACTCGTCCATCTGGACTGGAGTGAACGATCTTTGCACAACGAGATTGACGCAGGTCGCGAGGAGCAGGGCGAGGTTGACGGCGAAGAACACGATGCCGCACAGGAACCCCGGTCGGGCGCGGGCGGTTTCCACCGCATAGACGACGGCACCGGGGAGTTCTCCACCAAGACACAATCCCTGAATCACACGCAGCAGCACGAGAAGCACGGGCGCGGCGATGCCCCAGTCGGAATATGTAGGAAGCGCTCCAATGAAGAAGGTCGCCACGGACGCAATCATCGCGGACGACAGGAATGCAATGCGCCGGCCATACAGATCGCCCAGGCGGCCAAACAAGATGCCGCCGATAGGTCGCGACAGATAGCCGATGGCAAGCACCATGAAAGACGGCATTTCGCCGGATGTGCCCGCGTGCAGGGAGAAAAATGCAGCGCCAATGTTGGGGGCGAAGAAACCATAGATCACGAAATCGAAGACTTCGAGTGCGCCACCTGTGCTCGCCACCAGTACCGTCCAGCGTTGGCGGGCAGTCATGGCCGCCGTGGGTCGTGAACGGTTGTTTGGTTTTTTTGACACGAGGCGCCTCCGTGAATGCCGGCGATCCGTTTCGATAAAGAGTAGGGCAGTTTCGTTACTTGCGAAGCGTTCAAAGCGCTCGCGATTCATGATTTCTTTACGTCGTCTCCATTGTTCGCCGCCCGCAGCCGCCGCATTATCGAGGAATGGCGACGACAAAGGGGACTCAGATGAAACACCAATTCTGGAGTGGTTGCACCGCCTTGGCGGGCGCTTTGTTGCTTTTCGGTGGCACCGCACATGCCGATGAACATCAGTGCTCGAACGCTACCCTGCGAGGCACCTACGCCTTCGCCGCTCACGGTTCACTCATCGGCATCATCGTTGGCGGAACGATCTATCCTTACGCGAGTCCGCAGCTGATCGACGGTGTAGCCGTACAGACGTTCGATGGCACAGGGTCGTTCACCCGTCGAGACTTCCTGATGAACACCGGCATGGCGCGGCCCGGCGCGGTCAATTCCGCCGGTTTTGCAACAGGCCAGACCGGCACGTATCAGGTGAATGCCGACTGCACGGGCTCCATGCATATCGAGTTTCCGGGAGCGCCGCAGGCGGGAGCGATACTCGATGTGCAGATTGTGGTCGAGCGCGACGGTCGCCTCGTCAGAGGGGTGCTTAGCCGCGAGCAGGTGCCCAGCTCGATGCCATCCGGGAACGGCACGCCGTGCGGCTCACCATGCCTGCTGGCGCCGCAGATCAGTTTAGAAGGCACCCGCGGAGACTACGAAGGACGGAGATGAGGCTAGCTCATCCGGACGCTGCGGGTAGTTATACTCATTTTCATTGCGAGAACGCCCCAACTTGTTGCTTCCAATCGTACTACTGACCGCATATTGCGTCGGGCACCGCCCGCTTGCCAACGTCGCATGGCATCGTCGGGAACTGGAGGATCGGGGCACGTGAACGATCTGGCCGCTACGGGATCGCGTCACGCGCCCTGAGTGAAGGGTCAGTCCAATGCCGGGCCCCGGTGATGCGGGATCGCAGCTATAGCTTGACCTGTTCGCGGAATCGGCGATGCCGACACGAAAACCGGATCGTGCGCAGCAAAGCAGTAGTTCGAGGCAAGATGTCAGGTCGAGCGGCACGATGGCGCCGGTCGAGCGCGGATATGGATAGAATCGGCGCTAAGAACTGACGATCCGAAGCGCTTGTCGAGTGAAACTTAAAGGTCCGCTCCTTCTCGCAAGTGGCCGTTGATGGCCTGCAGACGTGAGCGTCACTTGCGGGTCGGGAGTACGCACCGCCGACTGGCCGCTTCCGGGAGCTCAATCCCTCTGGCCGCTGTCCAGCCATTAGTTCGAAGCGAGGACTGACGCAGCCCGACCACAAGAGACGTCCTAAACCGCGGAAAACGGGCCTTTACACTGAGTGCGGGGCGTACTTGCAGCCCCCCAACTACCGCTGCCTTCGCAAGCCGCTCTGTTGAGCGTTCTTACCGCCACAGCACAGGGCGGCATCGAGCCTCCCGGTATCTGAACAGATGCCTTCTCTAGCGAAATGCGGCAACGTGACGGCGATGTGGCCGAAGGCATCCGCACTATGCGGCCTTCGCCTAAAAAGACGAGATGCCCCCGGGTGAGAGTCGGGGGCATCTCAGTGAGATGGAAGCGATTGACGTTGGCGTCAGCGATTCACAACCTTTCTCGGCATCGTCAGAACGACGGCCGCTGCAGCGATCAACGACGCTGCCACGCAGTACAGACCCACATCGGTGCTGTGCGTCATGTCCTTGATCCAGCCGACCAGATACGGACTGACGAAGCCTGCAAGATTGCCGACCGAATTGATCAGTGCGATGCCCGCCGCTGCCGCCACGCCGCCGAGGAACGCCGGAGGAATCGCCCAGAACTGACACAGCGCGCCGAGAATGCCTGCAGCGAATCTCCCCCGGTACGTATCCGTCACCGGATGTGGAGTGACGCCTCGATCCAGCGGTTAGGGCGCACGCAATGCAATGACGGGTAGCTCCTGCACGGTCGTACCTGGTGCCGCGAGTGCCGATTCGATGCGGTGTTGCGCGAACGGATCGGCGGCATCGATGTAGCGCATCGCGGAACGCACGTCGTTCCAGCCAACGTACTGCATCAGCATCTTCAGATCCCAGCCGTTCGAGTTGGCCCACGTTGCGAAGCCCCGCCGTAGCAAATGGCTGCTGTAGCTGTCCGGCGCGGCCAGGCTTGCCGCCTGGAAAAGCGCACGCAACAGCGGCACGAAGCTGCCCGCATGCAGTCCCTCGTCGCTGATGTTTCCCCTGCGGTCTATGCTCCGGAACACGGGGCCTTCCGTCAGGCCGGACACCGCAATCCACGCCTCGCAGGCCGCCAGCCACCGGACACAGGCGTGAAAGTGCCGGGGCCTTGAAGGTCGTGCCCAACTGCGCGCGGTCCCCTTTCGTGCGCGCCAGGTACAACGTCATGCCGCGGCCCGCCTCGACGGCTACGTGCTCGATTCGCAGCCGGCTGAGTTCGTCCGAGCGAAAACCGCGCCAGAAACCCAGCAGCACCAGCGCCCGGTTGCGAATGCACGCGAGGCGCTCGCGCCCGTCGGCTTCCCTGGCGATCTGCTGATCGACCCAGGCCGTGAGCTTTTCGAGCTGCGCGAGCTGCATGGGTTTCGCCCGCTTCTCGGTTGCGGGATGCAGCGCGACGATGCCTCTGAGGACCTTGCGCACGTGCGGTGCCTTCGTCGGATCCGGAAAACCCTGCGTCTGATGCCATTGCGCGAGCGCTGCAAGCCGCGAGCGCAGGGTATTGATAGACAGGGATTCTGCGTGATCGGCAAGGTACCGCGCGATCATGTCAGCGCTCGCTGGCAGAAAGCCGCCCCATTCGACCTCGAAATGCCGGAGTGCCGACTGGTAACTGCGCCGGGCTGTGTTTTCGCGCGTCGCGGCTTCGACGTAGCGATCGATGGCAGACATGGCTCGTGGGTAAAATCAGGTGATCTGTATCGGAGACGATGATATGCAACAACGAACGTGTGCGCCAGCTGGCGTGCTCAATGAGAGCCAGGGTTTCGGCCGGTGAAGCAATGAACGAAGGAAGGGTGTTACAGGCAGACTGGGAAAACTTCACGCGCGAGGAGCTGCTCGCGGAGCTCACCCGCCTGCAGGCCGAAATCGCGCGGCTCACCGCCTTGCTGCCGGCAACGCTGCAGGCGCAGGCAAAGCCCGTGCGGGTGACCCGGAACGAACCATCGCCAGCAGTGCGAAACACGGGCGCCCTCGTACTTTCGCCCGAGCAGAAGGTACAGCTCTTCCGGCGGCTGTTTCGCGGCCGCACGGATGTCTATCCGCTACGCTGGGAAAGCCGCAATTCCGGAAAATCCGGCTACGCGCCGGCGTGCGCCAACGAATGGCGCGCCGGGATCTGCGAAAAGCCCCGCATCCGGTGTGCCGACTGCGGGCATCGTGTACTGCTGACGCTGGACGACCAGGTCGTCTATACGCACCTGGCCGGCGATCGCACAGTGGGCATCTATCCACTAATGCCGGACGGCACCTGCTACCTGCTCGCTTGTCGACTTCGACGAGGAAGGCTGGCGTGAAGATGCGCAGGCATTCCGGCAATCCTGCCTCGAGATGGACGTGCCCGTATCGCTCGAAATCTCGCGTTCAGGCAACGGCGCTCACGCGTGGATCTTCTTCTCGTCGGCCGTTGCTGCACGTGACGCGCGACGGATGGGCTCAGCCATCATCAGCCACACCTGTACCCGGACCCGTCAGCTCGAACTGACGTCCTATGACCGGCTCTTCCCGAACCAGGATGTGCTGCCCAAAGGCGGCTTCGGTAACCTCATTGCCCTGCCGCTGCAGAAGCACCCGCGCGAGCATGGTTGGAGCGTGTTTGTCGATGACGGCTTTCAGCCGTACGCTGATCAGTGGTCGTATCTCGCGTCCGTGCAAACCATGGACAGCCGCGACATCGAGGGGGTGATCTTTCGCGCCACGGGCGGTGCGCACCCGCTAGACGTCGCGTTCATCGCCGAAGAGGACCAGGCCGAACCGTGGAAGCCAGCACCCCCGCAGCTGAAGCGGCTGGCCGGAACGATGCCGGCGTCGCTCACGCTGACGCTCGCGAACCAGCTTTATCTTGAAAAGGCGCAGCTTCCGCAGGCGCTGCTCAACCGGCTCATCCGGCTGGCCGCCTTCCAGAATCCGGAGTTCTACCGGGCCCAGGCGCGCGGCTTCAGCGTATGGGACAAGCCACGCATCGTTGGGCGCGCCGAGAACTGCCCGCGCCACATTGCATTGCCGCGCGGATGCCTTGACGACGTCATGATGCTACTGCGCGACAACGACATCGCCTGCGACGTCCGCGACGAGCGCTGCACCGGCCAGCCGCTTGCAGTTCCGTTTGCCGGCACGTTGCGCGATGACCAGCAAGCGGCCGTCACCGACCTGCTGCGACACGACACCGGCATCCTGCATGCGCCGACGGCGTTCGGCAAGACCGTGACGGCGGCCGCGATGATCGCGCAGCGAGGCGTCAACACGCTCGTGCTTGTGCACCGCCGGGAGCTGCTTGACCAGTGGCGCGAGCGCCTGCAGTCGTTTCTCGCACTCGACGCGCGCGAGATCGGCACGATCGGCGGCGGCAAGTCGAAGGCGACGGGCCGGATCGATGTCGCGATGCTGCAATCCGTGGCACCCGATGGTGCTCGCGGCGAGCTGTTGCGGCGTTACGGCCATGTCATCGTCGATGAATGCCATCACATCTCCGCGGATTCCTTCGAGGCCGTGCTAAAGGGCGTCAATGCACGCTACGTGCTCGGCCTGACGGCGACGCCGGTGCGGCGCGACAGCCAGCAACCGGTGATGTTCATGCTGTGTGGACCGATCCGGCATGCGGCGAAATCGCCCGCTGGCGCGCCGCAGGTGCTTGAGGTCTTCCCGCAAAGGCTCACCTCCGCAGTGGACGTCGCGGCCGACGCGCCAATCCAGGCGGTGTTCGCTCAGCTCGCGCAGGACACCCCGCGCACGCAGATGATCGCGGCGGCTGTACGTGAACAGTACGGGCAAGGGCGGAACGTGCTGGTACTCACCGAACGGACGGACCATGTCGAAAGCCTGCAGCAGATGCTGCAAGACACGGTACAACCGCTGTTCGTGCTGCACGGTCGCCTCGGCCGGAAAGCGCGGGTGGCACAGCTGGCTGCCCTTGACGCGCTGGCCGGTGACACGCCCCGCGTGGTGCTGGCGACTGGCAGGCTCGTAGGTGAAGGCTTCGACCATCCGGCGCTGGACACGCTGGTGCTGGCCATGCCGGTTGCGTGGAGGGGCACGCTGCAGCAGTACGCCGGCCGGCTGCACCGCGAGCATGCGGGCAAGACCGGCGTACGGGTGATCGATTATGTGGATGGCGGCCATCCGGTGTTGCAGCGCATGTGGGAGAAACGCCAGCGCGGCTACCGGGCAATGGGCTATCAGGTCCGCACGCCCGGAGAAGATATCCAGCTCCAGTTGGCCTGAAACCGGTGGTGAATTCGTATTCCGTATCGTTTCTTGCTGTTTGCTGTCACCGGCACGTTAGTCGTCGCGCATTGCAGACTGAAGACCAAGATGCTCGACGAACGGATCGAAATCCCGGTCGCTGAAGAGCAGCGGCGCACCGTTTTCAATGCACCACGTCGCGATCAGCGTATCGATGGTTTTGCGGACCGTTACGCCCTGCGCTCGCAAGATGCGGTAATTGCGGGCCGCCTGAATGGCGTTATCCGGCCCCACCAGCGAGACGACATCGAATCGCGTCGTCATCAGCTGCCGGGCAGTATTGAACGCCGACTCGGCGGCAAATCCCTGTAGCACCTCGGCGACGATCAGGTCGCCGGTGACCAGCACCTCCCGGCCCAGCAGGGCATCCAGTCGGCTGGCTTGGGGTGAAGCCAGCCCCCGGAAGTAGTCGATCCACACGCTCGAATCGACGAGTATCACTGGTCGCGCCTCATGGCATCCAGGTCGCCTTCCCACGGTAATTTGCCGCGGAACTGGCGCATCTGCTCCTGCTGCTTGAGCCGGATGATCGTTTTCAAGCCAAGCTCGACCGCTTCACGTTTGGTCCGGATGCCCGTTGCGGCAAGCGCTTCGGCCATCAACCGGTCGTCGATCTCGATATTGGTACGCATGGCGCGCCTTGTAAATGTGTATAAACCAATTGAATTATACACATCAAAACGCTTGTGGTCCACGCTCCGGGTTGCGACATCCCAATTTGACCAGCAATCCCCCGGATATCGTCAATTTCCATATTTCGTACCGGTTGTGCGGCGGACAAGCCGGATTCGGACCATCACACTGGATGATCCTCCTTTATCGCAGGCCAGTAATGCCCACATCAGGCCGCTCTTGACCGCGTGCAGTGATACGTACGTACATGGTAGGTAATACAGTACGATATTCGAGCGAGGAAGCAGATGGCCCGCACGCACCGGTCTTACGCCCATGGACGTAGAGCGCGCCCGCGAGGCGTTGCTCGCGCAGGGGCAGCACACATCGATCGACGCGATACGTATCGCGCTTGGCAACACGGGCTCGAAAACCACGATCCACCGGTACCTGAAGGAACTGGAGGAAGATGAGGGCGCGTCACTCACACGCGCCGGGTCGCTCTCGGACGCGATCCAGGATCTGGTGGCCCGGCTCGCGGCCCGCCTGCATGAAGAAGCAGACGCCCTCGTCGACCAGCAGGCCGCCGCTGCGGCCGCGCAGCGCCAGCAGGCGCAGTCCGAAATCGCAAGGCTCGGCGTTGAGCTGGCCACGGTGCGGGAGCAACTCTCTGGCGCGATCGCCGCCCTATCGGCGGAGCAGGAGGCGCACGCCGGGACTCGCGTGGCGCTGCATCAGCGCGACCGGGACGTCGAGCGGCTCACCCAGCAGGTACGCGACCAGACCGAGCGCCTTGCCGAGCAGGAAGGCTTCCGCCTGTCGCTTGAGGCCAAGCTCGTGCATGCGCGATTCCCTTGAGCACTTCCGTACGGCCGCGCGCGAGCAGCGCGAACAGGAAGCGCACCGACATGAGCAGCAGGTCCAGCAGGTGCAGGCTGAGCTACGCCAGGCGAACCAGACGGCCATCGTCCGGCAGAACGAGATCACACAGCTGAACCGGGACAACGCGCGGCTCGTCGCAGAAGCGACGGCCACGACCAGGCTCGCACGCGATCAGCAGGCACATGGCGAGGCGCTGCAGTCCGCCCTCAATCGTGCGCTCACCGAGCGGGCGCGCGCCGAGGCCGAGCGCGACGCAGCGCACTCGGCAGCCGATGCGCGGGCAGCCGAGCTGCTCCAGGTACGCGAGGCTCGCGACTCGCTCCGGGCGGACCTCACGAAGCTGGCCGCGCCAGCTCGAAGCACAGCAGCAGCTCATGGTGGACTACCGGACGCGGCTGGGCGGCGCAAGCCCGTCGACCCGGCCGGCCTCGTTGAACTGCTCGATCGGCTGAACGGCGAGAAACCGAATATTTTCAGTATCGACGACGAGGTCGCCGCCGCAACGAAACGGGCAGCGCGGCCTGCGGCGAACGCGAACGCGAATGGCTGCGCTCGCGCTATCCGCCGTGGCGTCGAACTGATGGGCGAACAGCACCATCGCCTGGACGCCATTCGCAAGACAGGCGCCGACGCTCGAGACGCCCTTATCCTTTACGAGAGTCTGGCCGCGAGCGTGTTGACCCTCGTGCGTTTATGCGGCGCCATCCGCGATGGGCGAGGCACGAGTCGTTGATGTGGCGCGAAGCAGAGCATGTCCACGCGCGGGCGTTACACGCACACGCTGGCCCACACGGGGAAGCGTCACCGTTTGAGGCACTTCGACCTCCCCTGAAGAAGCCGGGCGATGCGGCAATGCAATCGTAGACATATACGTTCAGGCGGAGCCAAACCGCCGCGGTTCTTGTTTCGGCTGCGCGCCCATTAAGCGTTAGAGTTAGCTTTCGTGTGCATCAATGCTCCTCCATGCAAGCGGTCCTAAGGGCCGTTACGCTCCGTGACGGGCATCGCACCGCGCCGCTTCGACGTGCAGAAACGGGTCGGCGTGGGCCGATCACATCGGGTCAGGTCCGGCAGTTCGGGCGAGGGTCGCCGCAGACGAACGACGCTGAAACTTCGAATTTCGGCAACCGGCCAGTCTCGGCCGTTCGTGAACACTTCTGCGTAGACAGCCCAACGTCTCATGCTCGTCGGACACCGGTCATTCTCGCCGAAGTGAAACGGACGGACTTTGGAATAGGAACCCGCAGAGGCGCAGCTACGCCAGCCTAGTGATGACGAGGCGCGATTCGAGCAGCGGATGCGAGATCAGGAAGAGGTCATCTTCGATCTTCGGACAGATGACCAGGATACTTCGATGGCCCTCTAGAGGCTTTGATCAAACTGGTCGACATGAGGAGACTCCTTTCCCTCCTGCCACAAAGCATCGGAGAGTCGAGTTCCCCGGATGGCAGCGCATATCGACGCCAGGGAGATTTCCTGCGGCTGGCGCTAAAGTTAATCGGGAGCAAGCGACGCCGGCGCCGATGCAGGAGCTCGAGTGCTTTCTGGGCGACACTGTTCGGTCATCGGTGCACCTGCGCGGCAAGCGGACGATCAGCGAATTGCTTCGGTATCCCCGTAACGCGTGTTATTGTTTCGCGTCGTCCGAAACACGTCCTTCGGAATCCGCGCGGTTCCGTGCAACAACGCGACCGACCTTATGTAGAGCGGCGCGTGTCTATGCAGCACATCGCACGTCGGCCTTGTGCTTACCCCTGCAGTCAGGCGTGACCCAAAGCGGATTTCGACTTGACAGACCGTCAAAATGAAGAAAATGTTGATTAGGCTGAAAAGTAATGTTCCAGGGCTCGACGACGTCTTAGGCGGTGGGCTCGTGGCCGGTTCCTCGTACATCATCCAAGGGCAGCCGGGGTCCGGTAAGACGATACTAGCGAACCAGATAGCGTTCTCGCACATGAAGCAGGGCCAGAGGGTCCTGTATGTCACTCTGCTCGCCGAGTCGCATGAACGGTTATTCCAGTCGCTATCCACGCTGGAATTCTTTGAAGCCGGTCATATTGGAGCAGAAGCCAGCTATATCAGCCTGCTGAAAGTCTTTCGCGAAAAAGGCCTGCAAGCTCTAGTCGACGCGCTCCGTTTGGAATTGAAACGCCAGAGCGCATCGCTCTTGATTCTTGATGGCCTATTGAACGCTCGCGAACGTTCGTCGGATGCCCTTGATGTCAAGTCATTTGTCGCTGAACTGCAAGGGCACGCATCGTTTACCGGCTGCACGGTCCTTTTTCTGACAAGCGCCGACGCGGAGAACGCAAGCCCGGAACACACCATGGTTGATGGCGTGATTCAATTGCGCGAGGAGCTGTTCGGTTCACGCACGGTTCGTCGGCTGCGAGTGGCTAAATCGAGGGGGAGTGCGTCTCTCGGGGGTTTGCATGCGTACGAGATCGCTGATCGGGGCGTTACTGTCTACCCGCGCCTCGAGGCTCTTCTGGCCCTCCCGTCCAAGATGGGGGGTGTAGCAGCCAGGCGGGTAACAACGGGGGTGGCCGATTTCGACGAGCGGATCCAAGGCGGCCTGCCGGCCGATTCCGTGACATTGATCACGGGCCCGGCAGGCAGCGGAAAAACCACCTTCGGGTTGAACTTCCTGCAAGCCAGTACTGTGCAAGAGCCAGCGCTGCATTTTGGCTTCTATGAGACGCCAGAAAGGCTCAAGGCAAAAGCGTCGGCGTTAGGGATAGAGCTACAGCCGTTGGTCGAGGCCGGTGCGGTCCACGTCATGTGGACGCCGCTCACGGAAAACATTCTGGACAAGCTCGCTAGCCAGCTCCTGGAGGCGATTCATAAGCATGGCATCAAGCGCTTGTTTATCGACGGAATGGGCGGATTCCAAAGTGCGGCAGTCGTTCCCGACCGACTCATCGAGTTCTTTGCCGCTCTGACGAATCAGCTGAGAGCCATCGAAGTTACAACCGTCTGCACTTGGGAAACGCGTCAGATGCTCGGTGCCGCAATGACCAACCCGTCCCCCAGGCTGATCAGTATGCTTGACGGCCTGATAAGCATGCATCATGCGTTGGACGGGTCGACGGTTCGTCGCGGCATGGTAGTGGTCAAGCTCCGCGATAGCACATTCGATCCGTCGATAGCGGAAATTGAAATCTCGACGGGCGGCATCCGTATTGTAGGTCAGATGTCTCCCACCGCCTCCTCTCCGTCAGCGCGTCTTGCACTGAACAGCGACGACGCAGCAGCAGAATAACGAGAGGCGAGGAGAATGACCACAATTGTCGTCGTCGATGATGAAACTACTATTACTGACTTCCTATGCTACCTGTTAAAGGAAGAAGGCTTCGACGTATTTGCGGCAAGTGATGGCAGGGCAGCTCTGGAACTGATCCAATCGACCAAGCCTGATCTCATCGTGACTGACTTCATGATGCCAATCATGTCGGGATTAGACCTAGCACGCGCTTTGAAGTCGGATAACGCGTTTTCGAAAGTTCCTATCATCCTTGCGACGGCTGCTCAGGGTGCGATTGCGCGATCAAACGCAACCTTGTTCGCTGCGATTTTGGATAAGCCGTATCCTCTGGACGAGCTTCTACGCCTAATCAAGGAGTTATCATCAAGTCAATGAAGGCGATCGAATCTGAGGTGACGACCGCAGCGACTTTTTGTGATGCGATGCGCAGTTTGCGCCTTGCTTTTGAGCCCCGGGAATGGATGCAGGGACGCTAGGCTTGGCCGACTAGTTCAAGCACCGAAGTGGCCAGCTTCCTGCCTCGCGGCCCTGCGTTATGCGAGTGGCAGCGTTGGGTCCGCTGCTGCTAGGGGCTCGAATTCGTCGGGGGCGCGCTTTCGGTACCGATATATCGACGTGGCACACGAAGATTTCCTGCCAATTTCAGAAAGAATGTCGTCGATAATTGCTTTGGCGAGGCGGTCGAGAGCTCGATGCGGCTGTCGCATTTGATTCAGCGATCGGGCGACGGCGAAGCATGTCTGGTGCAGCACATCGTGCGCCATTACAGGCTCCAAGCCGTCGATGAAGAGAGCTACTTCCGCGCACATCACTCCAGCAGGTTCGTTCCGATCCTGACTCGACAGACGTTGGCGCAGATTGTCGAGCGTCGTTAGTTTATCGCGCAGTCGCTCCTCTGCGTCTCGCTCGGAGTGCATTCCCATTCCGGTACCTAGCAGGCAAGTAGGATGGTGCAGCAAGTGAAGTGCCACTTCCCGTCGACCAGACCCGTCGGTCGAATCCTGTTGGCCACGACCCGCTCGAGGTGAGCAGAAAGCCTGCTTAAACCAGCGCTTACAAATAACCCAAATGGGAACGTACGCGCGCGACCGCAGCCGTTGTTGCGTCAGCGCCTACGAGCTTCCTTGCCCGCTGTGGAATGTCGAGCGTCCTGCAATCCGAATGTGATCAACGCACCGTCGACACGTTGCTCAGGGTCCAAGGGTCTTCAACAAGCGCCGCTCTCTTTCAAGCTCTTCCTCAATCTGGCGCCGATGGTCCATAAACGAGCAGAGGACATCCCGCATGATGGACAGAAGCTTTTCTCCTTGCGACGAATCTTGGCCGCGTTCCTGCTGTTCGGTAACGCGTTTTTCCTGCAGGGCGATTCGCTGCAGCGCTTCGCTGATATGGCGATCCGCAAGCACTAGCGCGGATTCTTCCCTCGCCAGCAGAGTCATGGTGACCTCATGTCTGAAGTCGCAGCAGGGTATCGATACGGCGACTATCTGAGCATACACCCAGAAACAGAGGACAGCGGCCGGCGTTGCGTATCCGAAGAGTATCTGAGCCAAACCGTCACAGAAGTCCACAGTCGCGTGCAAACGTTATCCGTTCTTACACGGGCAGGTAGTATGTAGTTCGACGCCGGAGGCCGATACAGGTTACCTGCTCGGCCAAGGTAGCGTCTTCGTTTGCAAACTGCCTTTGTCGTCTAACAACTCGCAGCGGGTGTCCAGCGGACCCGCGAAACTTGGCGAATCGACTGATGACTGATCTCCTTTCGGCACCGGTCATTGATATGATGCAGCAGCGAACGGCCGAGTAGGGTCGTGAAGGGAAATTCCCGGACTGCATGCAATGCCTATCGCCGGTATTTTTTCGACAGAACGCCAGCGGCGCTTCTCTGGTTGGTCAAAACCCTCTAGACGCTCCACGTTATTACTGGGCTTAAACATAGGATCAAACTGCATACGCAGATCTCCCGCGTCCAACTCTCGGACAAGACCGTACGCGTTCTTACTGGGCGCATGAAGCAGATCCGCGAGCTGCAGTGATTGCTGGGAAAAAAGACGGCGGAGGTGGTGGAAATCCTTCGGGAAGCAGTGGAGTGTGGTCGAGCAAAAATCGTCGACCGGCGCAAGATGCCCGCCGTCGAGACGATATGGCGCTTGTCGCTGGACTTCATGGGCTATTAGGCGGTGTGCCGACTGCGTGGTATAGCTCTGCGTGCCTGGCCGTCACTTTGCCGTAGCCGGCAGTACCCGACCCACGAAAAAGTAAGCAGTGAGCGCGAAAGCGACGCTCTTTGTCCCTATCGCCTAGTAAGCTCAGCACCCGGTGCAGCGAAAAAGGAAGGACCCGATGCGCATTATTTCGAGATTCCACGATCATTACGACGGTTCGTCTCGATGGGATGAAAGCGAATGCGTGTACAACCGCGAGTTTCGCGAAACGCAGTTTGCGCCGGGAGGCCTGCCGCAGCCCTGGGCGGAACTTGTTGACCACGAACTTTCGACGTTAGAGCGGCTTCCGCTATTGGGAGAGGCTGAGTCCTTGCGCTCGTTCTTCGTCATGGTCGCTGGCGACATCTACCCCGCCTTACAGATGCTCCAGTGGCGGCGTACGCTCAAAGGCGAATTAACAACTAGCTTAGAGTCGTTCTACGACGCCGGTAGCGCGCTGGCAGCGATTCGTGCACACCCGGATCCCGTCCTACGCGGTGGCCCAATGGCCATCTGGACAATTGTTTTGACCGGTCGTTGACGATCGTTTTGGCCGGTGGTGAGGAGTCGAAGGGCGGCGCAGTCGCCGTAGACGATGAGAACCGGCGGCGCCGGTTGATTGCGGCGGTGGCGAGCACGATAGACCCGAAGAGGATGGCATGTCTCCCCTGCCAGATGCAGTATTCGAACAAGCCGTGTACATCACCTCCACACGTAAGCTCAATCTTTAACTGACCGCTCTGGTTTGGAGGAAGGTGACATGCTTCAGGACGAACGGCGCGCGGCGCTGTCTGCGGTACCCGTAATCGAGCGCGCGGGCCGCGCGTATTACGTCCGTATGGCTGACATTCCGCCGCCGTGGGAGGCAGCGTTTCGCGCGGCGCTGCGCGGCTCGGCCTGCCCCGCGATCGACGGTGAAGGCGAATGCGCGTATGCGTGGGATTGGCACGACTGGCTGAACGGGAGCTTCCCGCGCCAACCGTTGAAAATATGCGCCCGGGAGGGCGTGATGGTAGACACAGATAAAGGGAGGTCCGCTCATGCGTCTTTTCGTTGATACCGAGTTCACTGATTTCATCGACTGCGATCTGATTTCGATTGCGCTCGTTGCCGAGGATGGCCGGGAATTCTATGGAGAGCGCTCCGACTACGACGATTCGACCTGTACTGCGTTCGTGCGCGAGGCAGTGATACCGCAACTCGGGCAGCATCCGGGTCGGGTCTTCACGCGCGATGGGTTGCGCGCCGATCTGCTCGCCTAGCTAGCGCTGTTCGACGGCGAGCAAGAGCGCATGCTGTGCTTCGACTATGCAGTCGGCGACGTGCCGGCTGGCTGGTTGGCCTGTCACATCGGCAAAGCGCTGCGCCCGGAACGCGCCGAAATGTACTTTCGCGAGCATGGCGGCCGGCATCACGCACTGCACGATGTGCGAGCAAATCGATACGCGATGCCGGATTGACCTACATGGCCCGGATTGATGCAGATACCGAATGGGCGGTCTGTTCGCCAATTTATGGCGTTCATCGCTGACCGTTACGATGCGGCTGGTGCAATCTTTTTAGAAGCGGTGCTCGCGGCACGCATCGTCCTGGTAGCGACGCGGACGTTGCGGTGCTGTTGCGAGGAGAACATCAGCGCTTTCTAGAGACGAAGCTCGATATGGCGGACGTTGCTTTGGATGTAATGCTGGATACCGGCATCCGCATTTCTCCGCTGCCAATCTGGGTCGATGAGTGGGAGCACCCCGAGAACTATTCGAATCCCGCTTTGCTCCGAAACATCGATCGTGAGGGCGTCCGGCTGTGAGCAATTCGAAATCGACCAAGGCTCTCATGGCGGGACCCAGCTAGACCATGAGAGGCGCTGCAGGCTCGACATTCTTCGCCCCACCTCCCCGACATCGCGACGGTTGACGCACGCCGCGCGAAATCGTGCTTTCGCCACGTCTGCGCGGCGCGTATCCTTGTATCAACGGGGCAAGGAGAGAGCGATGGACTTCGCCAAGATGATTGAATACATGCGGAGCGCGGAATTCAAAGAGCGCTTTGAAGCGGCCGTAGCGGCAGATGATCGCGACTTCGGGGATTGCGCCGAAGAGGTCGCTGACGAAACGCGCGAAGCCCTTGATGGCGTCGCGTTCAGGCCGCTCGATGAAGAACTCTCATCAGCGACAGCCGTTCTCAACGAGATCCGCGCTAGCGGTCGGCACCAAGCGCTTTGCACGGAGTTAGACGAAGTGTCGCGGTTCCTATCTGGTTCGCTTCAGGTATATGCGGCGACGATCGCAACGGCCACCGCGCTGCTGCTTGCAAAGACCGCGATGCCAGGCGAGGAAGCCAAGTTTCCGGCCGAAGTTCACAGGAAGTTCGCGCCAGTACGCGCATTACCTGTCTTGGTCGAATTGGCGTCTTGCCTGATCGACGGCGAGCTAGCTAGTCGCGACTCAATACGCGACCAAGCCATCATTGACGATGCGCTGTTCAGCCGGCGCATCCGCGCAATTCGGCAGGTTATCGATGGAATCGATGTGAGGCAGCTATGACGGAAGATGAGCGGATCATGAGTGAAGAGACTGCGAAATGCCCGTTAACGCAGGCAAAGCGGGCGCGGCAGAAGCGCAGCCGCGAACTGGTGGAAAGCGGGCAATGCACGCCCGAATCGATGTTTCTCATCGCGCCCGAGATCGCTCGCACGCTTGTTTTGACGCGGCGCACGGACGACTTTTGATCGAGGCAACGAACGATGACGGGAGACGAAGGCCGATCGATGACAGATGCCGAGGCAGAAGAGGCCGAGAAATGTCCTTTGATGCAGGCGAAGCGGGCAAGGCAGAACCAGAATCGTGATGATGTGCGGGCCGGACGCCGGACGCCGGAATCGATGACCTTCGATCCCGAAGAGGCGCGAAGAACTTTCGTTCTCAAACGGCGATCAGGGGACTACTGAGCCGAGCAACAAACGATGAAAAACGAAGACCATGCAATGACGGCCGCCGAGGCCGATCCGCTATTGCAAACAAAGCGCGAGCGGCAAAAACAGGATCGTGATGATGTGCGGAGCGGCCGACACACACAGGCATCGTTATTGTTCGATGCTGATGACGTTCGTAGAAATTGGGTGATCAAACGCCGATCGCAAAATTATTGAGCCCTTTCGTCAGATGCGGACGCGCCTAGTGTTGATGGCTGAGAGGCGCCAACGGGCCGGTCAATTTCACCCATTGGTCAACGCAGAATGCTGTCGTTCAGTGATGTTCTGGGTCAGGATGGTGGAGGACGGTGACGGTCCGTCGTCGCGCCAATGCATTACCGGTTCGCACCGTTGCTGTATCCCAAGGGAAGTCGGCGAAGCCGATTCCGACTTGATCGTTTTTTTCCCAGCGCTATGCAACTAATCGTCTCCGCCGCCATCCATCCAAGGATCGCTTCGCCATTAGTGCGCGACCAGAAGAAGACGTCGAGATCGCGGTGTTTGACGTGCCCGGCGGCGTCGCGGGCGAATTTTTAGATGACCGCTGTAATCTCTAGCCGCCGTAGACGTCCCACCGGGTCGATGGGCGACAATGGGTCGCCAAGCGCCGGTCGCGCACGCGCGAAGACCTACGCCTTAGCAGAAGTTCTTGCTAACCGCCGTCAGTCCACCAAGAAGATGCGACATGTCGACAAGTCGCTGTGCGACCAGGTGGCGGACTTCACCCTCGCATTGCCATGTGCCATACACCGCGAGCAATGACGCGCCCAACGCTTCACGCCGCTGCTTTTCAAGCAGGGAGGGCCACACAATGACGTTGATGTTGCCCGTCTCATCTTCCAGCGTCACGAACATGACGCCCTTCGCGGTGCCGGGCCGCTGCCGGACGGTCACGAGCCCGCATCCTCGCGCAAGACGCCCGTTCCGGTAGGTACGTAGCGTCGACGCCGGCACGAGCCGCTGTTCGAGCAGCACCGGCCGCAGCAGCGACAACGGATGACGCCCGAGCGTCAGGCCTGCGGAGTTGTAGTCGCTCACGATGTCTTGCGCTTCCGACGGTGCCCCCAGCGTCGGCGTTTCATCGTCGACGCGCGTATCGGCGAGCATGTCCTGGTCGGGCACCGCGGCAGCCGACTGCCATAGTGCTTCCCGACGATTGCCTGCAAGCGACTGCAAAGCATTGGCCGCGGCAAGGACCTGCAGGTCGCGGCGGTCGAGTTGTGCGCGTCGCGCGAGGTCGCTCACGCTTTCGAACGGCTTCACCGCTCTGGCCGTTTCGATTCGCTCGGCCGCGCCTTCTCGCATGCCCTTAAGCAACGACAACCCAAGCCTCACGACAGGCTTCTGCCGACCGGGGCGCTTTTCGAGCACCGAGTCCCACCCGCTGATGTTGACGTCGATCGGCGCCATCTCGACTCCGTGACGACGCGCATCCTGCACGAGCTGAGAGGGCGAATAAAAGCCCATCGGCTGCGAGTTGAGCATCGCGGCCAGAAAGGCGGCCGGCTCGTGACATTTTAGCCAGCTGCTCGCATAGACGAGCAGAGCGAAGCTCGCCGCATGACTTTCCGGAAAGCCATATTCGCCGAAGCCCTTGATTTGCTCGAAGATGGCTTCGGCAAAGGCTTTGTCGTAGCCGCGCTGCTGCATGCCGTTGACGATGCGGTCGTAATACTGCTGCAGGCCGCCCTTGCGCTTCCAGGCTGCCATCGCGCGCCGCAACTGGTCGGCTTCGCCCGGCGTGAAGCCTGCTGCGAGAATCGCCACCTGCATCACTTGCTCCTGGAAGATCGGCACGCCGAGCGTGCGCCCCAATGCGGTGTCCAGCGCCTCGCTCGGATACGTGACCGGCTCGAGCTTCTGCCGTCGCCGCAGGTAAGGGTGAACCGCGCCGCCTTGAATGGGCCCCGGACGCACGATGGCCACCTCGATCACGAGATCGTAGAACTCTCTTGGCTGCATGCGCGGCAGCATGCTCATCTGCGCACGCGACTCGATCTGGAAGACGCCGACCGTGTCCGCACGACAAATCATCTCGTAGGTGGCCGCGTCCTCCGCCGGAATGTCCTGCATCTCGAAGCGCTCGCCGCGTTGCTCCGAGACGATATCGAGCGTGCGTCGAATCGCCGACAACATGCCGAGCGCGAGCACGTCGATCTTCAACAATCCCAGTGCTTCGAGATCGTCCTTGTCCCACTGAATGGCGCTCCGATCCGGCATCGCCGCGTTTTCGACCGGCACAAGACGCGTGAGCTTGCCACGGCTAATCACAAAGCCGCCCGAGTGCTGCGATAGATGTCGCGGAAAATTCAGTATCTGCGCGGCAAGATTCGCCCACATGGCGATGAGCGGATTGGCCGGATCGAGCCCGGATTCTTCGAAGCGACGCAGCAGGTCTTGCGAGTGATCGAACCACTGGTGGCTCTTGGCGACCTTGTCGACGATCTGGGGATCGATGCCGAGCGCCTTGCCCGTCTCTCGCAGCGCGCCTCGCGGACGGTAGGTCGACACCGCCGCTGCAATGGCTGCGCGGTCCCGCCCGTACTTGCGGTAGATGTACTGGATGACCTCTTCCCGCCGCTGATGCTCGAAGTCGACGTCGATATCGGGCGGCTCGCCGCGCTCCTTGCTGATGAAGCGCTCAAACAGCATGTTGCCGCGCGAGGGATCCACCTCCGTGACGCCCAGGCAATAACAGACCGCGCTGTTCGCCGCCGACCCGCGCCCCTGACAAAGGATGTGCTGGCTGCGGGCAAAGCGCACGATGTCATAGACGGTCAGGAAGTACGCCTCGTAGCGCATCTCCCGGATCAGTTGCAGTTCGTGCTCGACTTGCTGCTGCACATTGTGCGGAATGCCGGCAGGGAAACGGCGGTGCGCGCCAATGTAGGTCTCTTGCCGGAGATACGCCTCATGTGTGTAGCCCTCGGGAACCAGCTCGTCCGGATACTCGTAACGCAATTCATCCAGCGAGAAGGTACAGCGCGCCAGTACCTTCAAGGTCTCGGCGAGCGCGTGCGGCGGGTAGAGATTGGCAAGCCGCAACCGCGAACGCAGATGCTGCTCCGCGTTGGGCGCGAGCTCGTAGCCGCATTCGGAGACAGGCTTGCCCAGGCGGATGGCGGTCATCGTGTCCTGCAGGGGCTTTCGTGAGCGCACGTGCATCACGACATTGCCGGTGGCCACGACAGGCACGTCGCTGCGCGAGGCGACGTATTCGACTACGCCGCGATGGATGTCATCCATCGCGCGCTGATGCAGCGTAAGCCCGACCCACGCACGAGCGGGGAACGTCTGGCGCAACCAATCGAGTTGCGCGGCGAGCGCTTCTTCCTTCGCCGGAAAGTCCGGCACCAGAATCGCCAGGCAGTCGGGCATGCCTTTCAAATGCGCGTACTCCGGGTCAGGCCGCGCGAGATCGTCGGGCGTAAGGAGATAGCTGCCTTTGGCCGCCCGCATGCGGGCCAGCGTAATCAACTCGCACAGGTTGCCGTAGCCCTCGCGGTTCTGTGCGAGCAGGATGAGACCGAAGGCGGGCCGCTTCTCTGCGCCATGACTTGCATGAACCAGGCGAAAGTACGAGCCGATGATCAGCGGGAGCTTCTCTTCCTTGGCCTGCACATGCGCGCGCACGACGCCCGCGACCGAGCACTCGTCGGTGACGGCCAGTCCCGCGTATCCGAGTTGTGACGCACGCAGCACGAGCTCTTCACCGTGCGAGGCGCCATGCAGAAACGAGAAGTTGGTGAACGCGAAAAGCTCAGCGTAGTCGGGCAGGGCCGACGAGGGAAAGTCCACAATGCCACCTGCTTATCCGCTTATCCAAAGAGCCCGTGAAGAAACCAGCGCGTTTCTTCACTCGTGACGCTCGGCCGCTCACGGTAGATCCAATAGCAGCTTTTATCGTCTGCTTCGGCGACGAAATAGTCGCGCGTGACGAGCGCCCCGTCATGCCAGCCGGCTTCGATCCGCTCGCCGGTCGAAACGAGCTTGAGCGGCGAGCCATAGAACGGGCGATGGTTCTTGACCATCAAGCGCAGGGGCACATGCAGCAGCCAGGTCGGTCGCGGAAGATCATCGGGCGCGGACACGGTTTTGGGGCGGCCATTCGGCCCGTTCTTCGAACCGTTCTGGACCGGCACCCACTGGTTGGCGTGCTCGGGACGATGGTCAGGCGCAGGCGCTGGCCGCAAGACGTTCTCGGCGCCCAGGCGGGCGGCCAATAGTTCAAGCAGCCGGTTATGGTCCTGCGCCGATCCGCCGGGCTCCGGAAAGAGCGTATCGCTGGGCGGCTCGGCCGCCTGCACGTCGGCGGCAGTCAGGCGCACGGCGATGACCGCGGCTTGCAATTCCGTGCGTCCGAGCCGTTCCTTAAGAAGACGAACCAGATGCTCTTCGTGCCAGGTTGGCTCGGCCAGCGCAAGATCGATGAGCGTCGGCTCGATGGCCTGTCGTCCGCGCTCGTGCTCCAGCGTGACGGTCGCGTGCGTGAGCGCGAGTTGCTGGGCGGCGAGCCACCCGCACAATTGCACGACGAGCCGCCGCGCCGAGAAAAGGATGGCTTCGGCGTGCTCGACGCGGTCGGGCAACTCGACGCGCGCGCTGAAAGTCGGTGGCAATTCAAGCCACTCGTGTAGTTCGGGAGCCAGCCCATAGGCCCGGTCAAGGGAATCGAGTAGGTCCACGCCACACCTCTTCTTCAGACCTGCTCGAGGCAGGCGTTGGATATCGCTCAGCACACGGCAGCCGAGCCCGTTGAACCAGTCGGCGAAGCGGCGCAGCTCCGGCACGACCATGAAGGGCAAGCCGCCTAGCTGACGTTCGAGCGACTGCACCTTCAGCACGCGCCGGCGGCCGGCCTTGGCAAGCAGCCAGGCGCCGCGTCCCGTGGGGGCGACGCTCATACCCGCCGTCACGCCAATCGCACTGACGACTTCCCGGATTTCCTTGCATACACGCAGGATGCCGCCAAAGAGGCGCAGGCTCGCGGTGACTTCCACGACGATGGTCTCTTCTTCGCACACGGCCACCTGCGGCGAGAAGCGCAGCAGCGCAATCGCAACGTCGCGCTGCATGTCTTGCTCGCGTTCCGCGCTGCGGTCAAACATGAGCGCATCAGGCGCGAGCGTCACAACTCCGCCACGCTTCATCCCGACTCGCACACCCGCGTCTCTGGCTACCGCATCGAGCACGATGACCTTGTCGCGCTCGAGCACCACGCGCCCGTGCTCAGACGGAGGCGACCACCTCGGTCGAAATACCTCCAGCGAAAGCCGGGGCAAGTGAATGGCGACGAACACGGCCATAGGAACTCAGCAGGATCGGCGACGGTTGTAGGGTGACGGACAGTTGCTCAGTCTGGGCGGGACCGCGTCGTTTAATGATGTCGACCGCGATCCCGCCCTCTGCCGGCCTCACACCGAGACGTAGCGTCGCCGGTGACGCGTCCTGGGCGCTGGCAAGCGGTCGCACCAGGACCAGCAACGTCTCGGTCGCTTGGGCCACCAGATGCAAGCGTCGCAGTGCCTCCGAGCGGATGTGCTGTTGCCAGAGGAGCAGCGCGCCGCAGGTGCCGGCCTGCAATACGCGCTCGGCGCACCACAAGGCGTCGGCGGCCTTCGACGCACGCAGCCACATCAGCTTGTCCACCGGCACACCGAGATAAGAGAACGCCAGCGCATTGGGCACATGGGGCGCCTGCAGCAGCACGACAGGCCGCTGACTCAGACGGGTGAGTGCCGGGCGCATCAAGCGCATTTCGCCGATCCCGGGTTGCTGGACTAACAGCTCCACGAGCGCACCGAGTGGCCAGCCGCCGCCGGGAAGTTCCGCCGACAAAGCTGCGTAGCCGGTGTCGACGGTTTTTCCGTAGGCGCGCGCGAGCTGCGAGCCGCGCCACAGCGCGGGGTGGATGGACTCGACGTGTTTGGGCAGGGCGGCCATTTTGCATAAGTACTGTATGGATGTACAGTACTTTACATCGAAAACGGCAACATGGCATTGCGCCCTTTTTGTGGCCGCGAGACGGCAGGGTGGCTATCCTCTAGCTCATTGCGGTGAGGGGCCGCGCATCGTCGGTGTGGTATCCCCGACAGAGTCCCGGGCCGTGCCCGCCGGTGGAAGCGAGCGACCCCCGTTGATTCCGGCGCATGTGTCCGCAGTTGCTGGTGACGACGGGTGCGTCCGATGTGGACCACAATGAATTAAAGGATGAGAGACTCGACGTATGTCTGAACCGGATAACCACGAAGTATCGGAAGCTAGGGCGGAACTGCTGTGCTTTCTAGTCGCAACTGTCGCGGCCTCGTATTCGCTGACGCACGAGTGGCGAGTCGACCACGTGGTGGAAAGTTGCCGAATCTGGCTTCGACGCAATCAGCTTCACATGGACTGGCTTGAACGTGTGCGTCTCGGACAATTGGCGCTCAAGATCGCGAGGCGAGACCTAAAAGGCGCCGGCATTGCGGTGCGGCAGTCGAATGTCCAGGCGCTCTTCACGGGCGACATGCAACTCAACTATTCCTGCACCGTCATCAAGAAGATGCTGGCGTTGTGCAAAGAGGCCCTGTGAAGGGCCGGCCGGCCTGAACCAATACCGCGAACATTGAACGAGGAACTTCCCGCATGTGCTACTCCGCGCAGATCCAGGCCGACTATCGTCGCTATGTGAAGATGTTCGGCGCACAGATGGACATCCGCGAGTTCGCGCGCCTCTTCTGGGAGCGCGCGGAGGGCAGCAAGGCCAGAATTCCTAAAGCGGTGGAAGATGCGTTCCGTGAGCCCGCGACCGACGACGAGCGTCAGATCAAGGCGTTCATCGACCGGTACAACACGGAACAGACGACGAAGCTGGAGCAGGAGGTCTTCAAGCAGCGCACCCGACTCGCAGATGCGGAGCGCACATTGCAGACGAAGACCACTAAGGCAGCAACCGAGAGCAAGCGCATCGCGACCGACAAGATCGAAGCTGCGTTGCGTCGCCTGGCAGATATCAACCGCATTGAGCAAGAGCCGCGTGATTCACGCATCTTCCCCGGCTACTACGCGCCCGTCCTCGTGGTCGAAGATGGGCAGTACGTGGTCAAGCCGATGCGCTACCAGTGTCGCATTGCAGGTAAGCCCGCGAACTATGACATCAAGTACCCGGGCACGTACAACGCGCGGCGCGACAGTCTCGACAAGTTCTGGAAGCCGTGCTTCGGCTACACGCACGGCTTGCTGCTGGTCGACGTCTTCTATGAGAACGTCACGCGCGCGAAGTGTGAGAACACCTTGTTTGAGAAGCACGACGGACCGCAGGCGCCGGGCGAGAACGTCGTCCTGGAGTTTCGACCCGATAACGGCCAACTGCTGATGGTCGCCTGCCTGTGGTCGAAGTGGACGGCGCCGGGTCAGCCGGATCTTTTGTCGTTTGCTGCGATTACGGACGAGCCGCCTGCTGAAGTCGAAGCCGCCGGTCACGACCGCTGCATCGTGCCGATCAAGCAGGAGAACGTGGACGCTTGGCTGAATCCCCAAGCCTCCAATCTTGCCGCGCTTGATGCGATTCTGGAAGATCGCGACCGACCGTACTACGAGCACCGGCTAGCAGCATAAATCGCCGCAAGCGGGCGATACGTGCATCCCTCGGAACACCTCTTGCTCGTCCATCGTTATTCTTTACTGAGGAGGCAGCGATGGCAGGCGACAATTCGTATAAGCCCGGTGAAATCGTCAAGGTGTCGGGCATTTACTCCGTGGTCCATGAAGATGGGAAGGATACGTTCGAAGTCACGTGTGTCGAAGGCGAGCACTTTCCTCCGACGCGCAGCGGCAAGGGTGCCCACTATGAACTGAAGTACGGCGCTACCCACTCGCACAAGCACAGCGACTTGAAGGGCACCGAGGCGCGTAGCTAATGTCAGAGCCGCTGAGTGAGACTGCGACCCGTCTAGCGCTTTAGGCCGACTGCCCGGCGCATCGCGGCGGTAATGCCTTGCCGCGTGCGCCAGTAGCCTTCCCAGGGGTCTGCTGCGAGCGTGCGTTGCCGATGTATGGCTTGCGCCATTGTCCACTGGTCGCCGCTCTTGACGTCGTTCAACTCATCCCATGAGATCGGCATCGACACGGCCATGCCGGGGCGAGCCCGCACTGAGAATGCGGCGACCGTGCTGGCGCTTCGCCCGTTGCGCAAATAGTCGATAAAGATCTTGCCGACGCGATTCTTCGGGCCCAGCACCGCTGAAAAGCGTTGCGGTACCACGCGGGTCATGTGCTGCGCCACCGCCTGTGAGAAGAGCTTAACCTCATCCCATCGTTGTCGGCGGGTGAGCGGCACGACGATGTGAAAGCCTTTGCCGCCGCTCGTCTTGGCGAATGAGCGCAAACCCAGCTCATCCAGTACCACCTTGACGAGCGAGGCGGCTTCGAGCATCGCCGACCACGGCAAAGCTGGGTCGGGATCCAGATCAAAAATGACACGGTCAGGATGTTCGAGATCGGGCGCCACGCCATTCCATGACTGAATCTCCACGACGCTCATCTGCGCGAGTCCGACCAGCGCGTCGGCGGTGTTTGCGACCAGCAGCGGCTTGTGACCCGGATACAGACTGACGGGCAACTCTTCAATGCCGGGGATGCGCGCGCGCTCGGAGTGCTTCTGGAAAAACAGCTCGCCGGCAATGCCGTCGGGCGCACGCACGAGGGCAAGCGGTCGGTTATGCAGGTAGGGCAGCGCCCATTCGGCGATGGCGTCGTAGTAACGCACCATGTCAAGCTTGGTGCGGCCTGAGGCCTGATCCATCACGCGCTGTGGGTTGCTAATCTTGATGTCGCCGACGACGACCGTGCCGCGCGGACCTGGACGTTCGCGCGTCGATCCGATCGCCTTGGGGGCATCAACCAGCGGATCGGCGATCACCTTCTCTTCTGTCACCGCGCGGGCCGGCTTGTCTTCGCACAGCGCATGAAAGACAGGATGGCGAATTTCGCCGTTGGGCGTCCATTCGAGAAACGCGACCTCCGCCACGATCTCAGGCTTAAGCCAGTAAAATTCGCGGTCGCGCTCGGGTTGGGGCGCGTTATAGAAGGCAGGTTGAGCCTGCTGCAAAGCCTGGGCGCGCCTGCTGAATGCAGCACTTCGCGCGGGCGCGAGGTGAGGCGCCACATGGCCGGCATACCGGAAAGCGCCATCTGGCTCGTAGACGCCGAGCAACAAGGAACGCACGCCTGATTTCGCGCCTCTCAACCGCGAGAAGCCGCCGATCACGAACTCTTGTCTGAGGTTGCACTTCAGCTTTATCCAGTCGTTTGAACGTCCGGACCGGTACGGCGCGTCTGCCCGCTTGCCGATGATGCCTTCCAGCTGCATCTTGCAGGCGGAGGCTACGAGTGAGGCTGGATCTGCCGCAAAATCGTCGGAATAGCGAAGGAGCGGACTCTCGACGCTTTGCATCAATTTCTGAAGGATGGCCCGCCGAGCCCGCAACGGCTGCTCCCGGAGATCGGTGCCGTTGAGCCACAGCAGGTCGAAGACGTACAGAACAATGTCCGCCGTGCTTCGTCGGTCAAAGGCGTTCTGGAGGGAATTGAAGTCGGGCTTGCCGGCAGCGTCGAGCACCACCGCCTCACCGTCGATCCACGCGCTTTCGACGGGCAGCGCCTCAAGTGCGGCACGCAACCGCGGCATGCGGTCCGTCCAGTCGTGCCCGTTTCGGGTAATCAGCTGGACCTCTGTCCGCTCGATGCGCGCGAGCATCCGGTAGCCGTCGAACTTGATCTCGTAAGACCAGTCGCCTTCCGCAGGATGACGTTCAACCAGCGTCGCGAGCTGCGGCTCGATTAGCGCAGGCATTTCGCCCGGCGGTGTGTCCGGCGCGCGCACGCGCGTCGCGCGCGAACCGCCCCAGCGCCCCATCTCAGTCCTCCGAGCCCGGTGGCAAGTTACCGCCGCCATCGTCATCATCGCCGCTCAAGAAGAGATTCGGCGGATGAAGCGCCTGCGTCGTGTCAATCCCAGCCATCTGAAGGGCTGCATCGATGCATTGAAGTTCGCGATGGAAGCGCATCTGCCAGCGCGACGGCGGTTCATCATCGCCTAGCACCGTCATGCCGTTGTGTATGACAAGGGCATATCGTGCAACCAGCAGCGCATCGACGAGCTGCGCTTCGCGTTTGGCTTGTTCTAAGAATGTAGTCGCTTTCATGGCGTCGCATCCTCCGGACTCCATGGCGCAAGCGCTGCGCCCGGGTTGCTGTTGAGCGCCAAGGGTCCATAACGGGCCATGCACCGTTATCGGCTCTGCCCGCTCAACGGAGCGGGCCTCATTTGAGCGTCGGTTTGCGTCTACGAGTCGCAGTTGCCGTCCCGCAGCTAGGCATCGCCGCATAGGGACGACTTCAGCGCCCGTTCCGCCGGGCAGCGCGATCTTCAGCGACTGCGACAACCGGCAAGTTTCTACCATTCACCTGCGCATTGCCGCGTTGGTCTCTAGTGGGCTAGCGGTCCAAGTCCAGGACCAGCCGGTTGAGCCGACGACCAGCGCTCAAGCAAAGTCGCTTCGCAATAGAAAGGCGGCCGGATGGGTATGCGATCTGCTCTTTGCCCCACAACGCTTCCAGGGAACGCCCATGCTGACCTCAGTGGTTTTGAAAGGTATTCGCCTCTACCAGCGCTACGTTTCTCCTCGCAAGGGCTTCGCATGTGCGTACCGCATCCACACCGGTGGGCAGAGTTGTTCGAACTTTGGCTTTCGGGCGATTGAACGGCACGGGCTGACGCGGGGCCTTAAGCTCCTCCGGCGGCGCCTTGATCTCTGTGCGTGGCATCACTACGGAGAGCGCAACGTCGGACTCGCAGGTCGCCCGGCCGTTGTACGCCAAGCTGGATTCGTCTACATAGGTGGCGATGACGGCTGCGCGCCTGGTTGTTCGCTTGGCGAATGCGGCTTCGCCGAGAACTGTGCATGTGACGTCTGCGAGATCGGTGCGTGTTGGGTCGCGCTCAGTACATGCTCCGGCGGAGCCTGCGGAGGCGGTCGCCAGCGCGAAGCTTGGCGGCGAGATGCACGCGCCCAGCGCCGCAGCCGCTACGGTCCAGGTCGGCATTGGTAATTCGACAGCCGTTCAACTGAAGACTGCCGAGAGTCGCTAACGGCGGATCAGCCGGCAAGGGCGTGGGGCGGCTCGCGGCCATGAAGCGACAACCGCTGCGGTGTGCTGCACAGCCGTTGTGACCTCCATACCGGACACCTATTTCGGGTGAACGTGTCACACCACTTTAGTCGACATTCGCGCAGCCTGCGTCTGGGAAGACGCATCACGCGTGTCCCTTCGTGCGCGCAATTTTTCCACACGCGGAAAAGTCATTCCATTCATACCGGTCTAATCAAACCTCCCCGTGACGCCGATATTTCTCTCCAATGAATTTCGTTTCATATCCATCACGAATCACGGAGAAAAGTCATGAACAACGTCACGAACCAGCAGTTCAAACGCGTGTGGTTCATCACCGGCGCGTCGCGCGGTCTGGGCTCGCTCATCGCGCAAGCCGCTCTCGACGACGGTAATGCTGTCGTCGCCACCGGCCGCAACGCCGCCGCGATCGCCGAGCGGCTTGGAGAGTCGCCCGCGCTGCTCACCTTTGCGCTCGACGTGACAAACGAGGCACAGGCGAAGGCGGCGGTCGAAGCCGCGGTCGATAAGTTCGGCCGCATCGACGTACTGGTCAATAACGCGGGCTTCGGGCTGCTCGCGGCCGTCGAGGAATCGAGCGATGCTGAAGTTCGCCGCATCTACGAGACGAACGTGCTCGGGTTGCTCAACGTGACACGCGCCGTGTTGCCGGTGATGCGCAAGCAGCGTTCGGGGCATGTGATCAACACGTCGTCCATCGTCGGTTATCAGGCGGCGGCAGGCGTCGGCGTCTACAGTTCGACTAAATTCGCTGTGGAAGGCATCACCGAAGCGCTGCATGCCGAACTCAAGCCGCTTGGCATTCACGCAACCATGATCGAGCCCGGGTTCTTCCGCACGGACTTTCTGGATGCGTCGTCGCTAGCCGTCGGCAGTACGATCATTGGCGACTATGAAGAGACGTCGGGCAAACTGCGGCAACTCGCAGGCGAGATCAATGATAATCAGCCAGGCGATCCCGCAAAACTGGCAACCGCGATGGTCAGGCTCGTCGACGCAGAGACGCCGCCTATGCGTTTGCCGCTCGGCACGGACACGCTTAAGGCAGTAGCGGAAAAGAATGCATATGTGACGGCGGAAACGGAAACTTGGAAGGCGCTTTCCGCATCCACCGACTTCCCGGCCTGAGCCGCAAGGAACGAACGGGCAGACCGCGCGCATGCAAGCGCCGTCTGACCAATTCACACGATGCGGTCATTTCCTTTCGGGCTTGCGCAACACTGACATGAAGAAAATCGGCTTTCTATCGTTTGGCCACTGGTCTGCTTCGTCGCACTCGCTTACGCGTTCGGCGTCCGACGTCCTGCTCCAATCCATCGACCTCGCGATCACCGCCGAGCAACTCGGCGCGGATGGCGCATATTTTCGCGTGCACCATTTCGCGCGCCAGCTCGCGTCACCGTTTCCGTTGCTGGCGGCTGTGGGGGCGAGAACCAGTCGAATCGAAATCGGTACAGCCGTCATCGACATGAGGTATGAGAACCCGCTGTACATGGCAGAAGATGCGGGCGCAGCCGACCTCATCGCCGGTGGACGCCTGCAACTCGGCATCAGCCGCGGCTCGGGCGAACAGGTGGTCGACGGCTGGCGCTATTTCGGCTATGCGCCGGAAGAGGGTGAGACGCACGTTGATCTGGCACGTCGGCACACCGAAGTGTTTTACGAGGTGCTGCGTGGCGAAGGTTTCGCTGAGCCAAATCCCCGCCCGATGTTTGCCAACCCGCCGGGCCTGCTACGCGTCGAGCCCCATTCCGAAGGATTGCGCGATCGCATCTGGTGGGGCTCGGGATCGGATGCCACCGCGGTATGGGCGGCCGGGATGGGCATGAACCTGCAATGCTCGACACTGAAGAACGACGAGTCGGGCCGTCCGCTCCATGTCCAGCAGGCGGAGCAGATTCGTGCTTACCGGCAGGCGTGGAAGGAAGCCGGCCACGCGCGCGAACCGCGCGTGTCGGTGAGTCGCAGCATCTTCGCGGTGGTGAACGATCGCGACCGCAGGTACTTTGGACGTGCCGCGAATAGCGACGACACGATCGGACTGCTGGACGGCAACATCAGGACGATCTTCGGCCGTAGTTATGTGGCAGAGCCGGACGCGCTCGTCAGGCAACTCGCAGCCGACGAGGCGATTGCGGAAGCCGACACGCTACTGTTGACCGTGCCGAACCAGCTCGGCGTGGAGTACTGCGCACACGTGATCGAATCGATCCTCACCCACGTCGCTCCGGCGCTCGGCTGGCGTTAGTACTAAAGCCCTTCACCGCAACGGCAGCCAAAGCGGCCCGTCCCATGCTTTGAGTGCATCAAGGAACGCCTTGAGTTTTGACGGCATGAAGCGCCGCGTCGGATAGACAGCATGCACGGATAGATCCGGCGACGCCCAGTCAGGCAGCACCCGCACCAGTTCTCCGCTGGCAATATGCGGGTCGCAATAGCTCGACGGAAGCAGCGCAATGCCGTGCCCGCGGAGGGCGAATGCATGGACGATGTGAAAGTCGCGCGCGGCGACGGGGCCGCTTACGTGCACCTTCGCCGCTTTTCGCCCGCTGATCAGCTGCCATTCCGTTTCGTTGTTGCGGGCGTTGATCAGCACGCAGGGATGCTGGCTCAGCTCGTCGGGCCTCGAGGGGAGGACATGGTTACGCCCATAGTCGGACGACGCGACGAGGTGCCGCACGCTTCGTCCCACGCGCTGTGCGACGAGGCTTGAGTCCTGCAATTCACCAAAACGGATAGCAACGTCGACGTTTTCGGCAATCAGATCGATGAACGCATTCGTGAAGTACAGGTCCACCCGGATCTGCGGATAGTTATTTAAAAATGCCGACAGGAAGGCATAAAACGGTTCCTGTTCGAGCATCACAGGACCGGAGATGCGTAGCACGCCCTCCGGTTTCTTCTGCGCCTGGGTGATCACGCGCTCGGCGTCATACAGATGACCTAGCGGCTCGCTGCATTGATCGAAGTAGGCGCGACCCTGTGACGTCAGGCTGAGCCTGCGCGTCGTGCGTTGCAACAACGTGACGCCAAGCCGTTCTTCGAGCGCGGTCACCTTGCGGCTAACGGTTGAGACAGGCATGCCGAGTGCCCGCGCGGCCCGGCTGAAGCTCTCGAACTGCGCTACGCGCACGAAAACGGCGATGTCGTTGAGGTCGGCGAGTGCGGTCATGGATGGCGTCGTGGGGATTTTTGCAGCCATGGAAAAGACATTCCACATATTTCAGTCTAATAAAAAATGCTGACCAGGACGAGACTTCTCTTCAAGCAGTTCAACTTCCTGGAGAGAAATCATGGCAAATAAAGTCGTCGTCGTTACGGGTGCTTCCAGCGGAATCGGTGAAGCCACCGCCAAACTTCTTGCCTCCAAAGGCGCCACTGTCGCGCTGGCCGCTCGGCGCATCGACAGGCTGCAACGCGTTGCCGCGGAAATCCTGGCGAAAGGCGGGCGAGTCTCGATCCACCAGGTGGACGTGACGGATCAGGAGCAGGTCAACCGCCTGATCAGCGACGTCGTATCGCAACATGGCCGCCTCGACGTCATGGTGAATAACGCTGGCCTGATGGCGATCGCGCCCCTGTCGCTGCGCAAGACCGACGAGTGGGACCGGATGATCGACATCAACATTAAGGGCCTCCTGTACGGAGTTGCTGCGGCGCTGCCGGTTTTCGAAAAACAGCAGTCGGGCCATTTCGTCAATATCGCGTCGGTCGTGGGCCTGAAGGTCTTCAGCCCCGGAGGCACGGTTTATTCGGGAACGAAGTTCGCGGTGCGCGCGATTTCTGAGGGTCTGCGTCACGAAGTGGGCGGCAACATCCGCACGACCGTCATATCGCCGGGTGCGATCGACACAGAACTGAAGTTCGGTTCGGGCCACGACGACAGCCGCAATTTTGTCGTCGACTTCTACAAGATGGCGATTCCCGCCGACGCGATCGCGCAAGCCATCGCTTACGCAATCGAGCAGCCCGGTTCGGTCGACGTCAACGAAATCGTGATTCGTCCCACCGTTCAGGACTTCTGAAGCGTGGCGCTGCGGTGGCTAAGCGCCGGCGGGCCAGAGAGGGATTCTGACCCGTTCGCGTGCCAGTCACCGCGAAGCCAGCCCAAAGCCTTCATCGAGGAGTTCATCATGCCCGCAGCCGTGTTTTCTCTCGCATTCGCCGCGTTCGCAATCGGAACGACGGAATTCGTCATCGTCGGCTTGTTGCCCGACATCGGAAGAGCGTTCGGCATCTCGGTGTCGACAGCCGGTTTGTTGGTGAGTTTCTACGCACTGGCCATTACGGTCGGCACGCCTGTGGTCTCGGCCATGACTGCGCGCTTGCCGCGCCGCGCATTGCTGCTTGCGCTGATGGCGTTCTTTACGCTGTGCAATCTGGCGGCCGGACTTTCGACAGACTTCCCAGCGCTGCTCGCGATCCGGATCGTGATGGCGGTCGCGCACGGCGTGTTCTTCGGCCTCGGTACAACCGTTGCCATGGCGCTGGTGCCGCCCGATAAGTCAGGCAGAGCTGTGGCGATCATGGTCAGCGGCCTGACGGTCGCGATGGTGACCGGCGTCCCTGGCGGAACGTGGCTCGGCGATCTGATGAGCTGGCGGCTGCCGTTCCTGGTGGTGGCTGCCATGGGCGCGCTGGCGACCATCGGTCTTTGGCGGCTTTTGCCCGCGTTTGCGGTCCAGCGCAGCGCCGGGACGGTTCTCTCGCAGCTCGCTTTGCTGAGGAGCCGGGCATTGATGCCGCTCTACGCGATCGCTGCGCTGGGCATGGGGGCGACGTTCGCGGTGTTCACTTACTTGTCGCCGCTATTAATTCATACCACGAGGTCCACAAGCGAAGGCGTAACCCTCGGGCTGATGGTATTCGGACTTGGCTCTGTAGTGGGGACGATCGGCGGAGGGCGTCTGTCCGACCGATATGGCCCGAAGGTCAGCATGAACATCGCGCTGGCCGGCATCGCGGCATCTGTTGCTGCCCTCTGGCTCACCGCACACCAGCCGGTGCTGGTGTTGGTCAACCTGTTCGTCTGGGGCGCGTTCGCCTTCGCCGTTCCTCCCGTGATGCAGGCTACTGTCGTGCTCGTGTCTCGGCGCGTGGCGCCGGACGCGGTCGGTACGGCGGCGGGGCTCAACGTCGCTGCGTTTAACCTCGGCATCTCTGGCGGGTCATTCATCGGCGGACTGACGCTGGCAGGCGTCAACGTCCTCACGACGGTGTACGCCGGCGTGGCTCTGGCGGCGGTCGGGCTCGTCGTCGTCGCGACATATCGATGGTCGGAGCGTACAGCGGCCATGCCTGCACGAGACGCACTAGCGCGGTGCTGAGCGTCAGACCAAATCGACGACACCGGACTATGCAACGAGAAACATTATGAATCTCTCGAAACCTCATGTACTGCAGCCCGGACGACGACGTTTCGTGCAGATCCTCGCATCGCTGCCGCTCGTTTCTGCCGCCTCACTCGCTCACGGGCTGTCACCCTCGCCGTCAGGAACTGAAATGACAACTGCACACGACACCATTCGACCCAAGGCCCTTGTCTTCGATATGCAAGGCACCGTCTTCAACTTCTACGATCCGATGTTGCATGAACTGGCCCGGCTTCCCGCTGTGGAGCCGCGGCTTCAGGACTGGTTAACTTTTCCGGGACGGTGGAGCGCTGCGGCACACGACGTTATCGTCGAGATCGCCGCGGGGCGCAAGGCATGGCAGCCCAACCGCGCCGTGTATGCCGGCGTGTTGCCTGCGTTGCTTTCGCGCTATCGAGGCGGCAATGCGCTTTCCCACGAGGACAAGACCCGCTTGCTCGACGTCTGGGCAGCGATGACACCGTGGAGCGATTCGCAGCCAGGACTGACAGCGCTGCGCAAGGCCTTCGTCGTTGCAACGCTGACCAATGCGTCGATGGCGGGAATGATCAACCTCGTCAAACGCGAAGGACTGCCCTTTGACGCGATCCTCACCGGCGAATTGGTGCACGCGTTCAAGCCTGATCTGCGTGTCTACCAGCTCGCGTCCGAGTATCTCGGCTTTGTGCCGGGCGAGATCATGCTGGTGTCTGCCCACAAGTGGGATCTGATGGCGGCCAAGCGGAGCGGCCTGCTCACAGCATTCGTTCCGCGTCCCTTTGAGAACGGTCCAGGGACGGAGGTCGACACCTTGCCGGAGCCATACATCGACCTTATCGCCTCCGACTTGCCACAACTCGCGTCGCTCCTGGATCGCGGTTAAACAGATCAGCCGGGCAACGATCACAAGCCTTGATACGCTAGTCACGCGGCCTACGGACGTCCGCTGTGGGTCGCCTTGCAGACATCGACCGGCGTTGGGCAGATGACGGCAACGGGTCGGGTACGGTCCTCCCTCGTGAGACGGCTCCCGGCCAATGATGCGACGCTCGTTCAGCGTCGGAATATGGCTGGAAGTTGGCGCCTCTGGGTCATCGGCCGTGCGGGAATAGGGCAACGCCGAAAGGCTTAGCCGGTGCGATCCAGCCTTCAGGCCTCGGAGTGTCGCATCGGGTCGACTTCGGCGCATCCCCTCGGGCGCCGTCTGGATCGTCTATGATGACTGTCCTGCACACGTACGCCGGGAATACATGAAGTACGCCTGCCCGGCCGCGTGTCTTCGCCCTGCCTCCTTAAGCGGACCGCGGACAGCGGCGAGCCGCTCGCAGATTACTTCGCCGCGTTCTGCCCCACCCGACCTACGATCGTCAACAGACGACGACTCTTTCATGCACGCTCATCAATCGCCTAGCAACGCGCTAGAACAAACTCTTCGAAAAAGTGGCATTGATGCGATAGGCCATGCCGGCTGGGGAACGCACTTTTGCCACTTTTACGAAACGCGGCAGGATCTGATCGACATGCTGGTCCCGTATTTCGAGGCAGGACTGCGCGACAACGAAAGCTGTCTGTGGGTTGCGTCCGATCCGATTGGCGTGGACGAAGCAGAGACCGCACTGGTCGAGGCGCTACCCGATTTCAAGGATTACGTGATGCGCGGACAGATCGCTTTCAAGCCGGCGTCCGACTGGTACTACCCAGACGGCACGTTTCGCGCCGACCATGTCATCGCCGAATGGGTGCGGCACGAGCGTGAGTCGCGCGCGCATGGCTTCGAGGGACTACGGGTGACCGGCGACACGTTCTGGCTGGAGCGCACCCGCTGGCACGACTTCGCCGACTACGAGGCCCACCTGAACCGAACGCTGGGGCAGTACCGCATTATCTGCGTTTGTTCTTACTGCATGGACCGGTGCACCGCGTCGGATGTACTGGATGTATGCAACACGCATCAGTTCGCACTTACACGGCGAAAAGGCGTCTGGCAGCTCGTGCAAAGCGATTCGCTTGCCGCGGCGCGCTCGGAGCTCGAGCGCACGAATGCGGAACTCGAAGCTCGCGTCGACGCCCGCACGCGCGACCTGGAAGTCTTGCTGAGAGAGCGAGATGAGTTCCTATCGATGCTGAGCCACGAACTGCGCAATCCACTCGCGCCGATTGAGAGCGCGATCGAGGTGATTCGCCGTTCAGTACCCGAACAAAGTCCGGCCGCGGCGGCGAGCAATATCGTCAAGCGCCAGGTGCGCAACCTTTCGGTCATTCTCAACGATCTGCTCGAGGCGGACCGAACGGTGCGTGGAATGTTTTCAATCGACCCAGTGCCGGTCGAACTGTCGGCGATCATCGATGAGGCTGTCGATGCAATACGTCCTGCGGCCGCGCAGAACGGGCAGACCGTGACAATCGATGGACTCGACCGTTCGGCGACGATTGCCGGGGACCCCGTGCGCCTTAACCAGGTGTTCGTCAACTTGCTGAACAATGCGACGACTTATGCGCCGCCGCACGGCCACATCGATATTTCGATGGTCGTGGGCGACGGTGAGGTGAGGGTCTGCGTCAGCGACGACGGCCCTGGCGTGGCGGAGCCGCTGCGCGATCGGGTGTTTTCGTTATTCGTGCAGGGGCCGCGCGAACTTGACCGCTCCCAGGGTGGGTTCGGCATCGGGCTGGCGGTATCGCGGCAGATCGTCGAGAGGCATGGCGGCTCGTTGACGCTCGAGCGGGCCCGCAGTGGCCGCTGGTCCCGCTTCGTTGTGACGCTGCCGTGCACGCCGCACCCTATGTCGGCGCAGCCTGCGGCCGATCAAACGCTCGCCCGGCCGGCAATCGTCAGCCGCCGCATCCTGATCGTGGATGACGAACCGGACATCGCATCTGCGTTGCTGACGCTTTTCCAGATGGAAGGGCACGAGGTCCGTACAGCTTTTGACGGAGAAACCGCGCTGGAGATCGCCAAGACCTTCGCGCCTCAGGTCGTGTTCGCGGACATAGGCATGCCGCGCATGGATGGCTACCAGTTGGCGCGCAGGCTGCGCGCATTACCCGCGACCGCGAAGGCCACGATAGTCGCCGTCACTGGCTACGGGACGAAGGGCGACCGCGAGCGTTCGGAACAGGCGGGCTTCGACCTGCATCTGGTGAAACCGGTGGCCCCGCCCGCGTTGCTTGAGGCGATCTCTGCCGCAGGCGACCAACTCGCGAATAAAAGCTCATGCTGACCATGTGGCAAAGCCGAATGGCTCGTATTGTCCAGTCATCTGCCGCTCGGCGATACAAAGGGCAAGCGGCGCCTAGGGGTCGTCAAGCGCCAATGGTGTCGGCCGGACAGCCACAGTTCAGGATTGCGACGACCTGCCCAAGTATCGATACGGTTACAGATGCGTATGCAGACCGCGCTATTGCGATAAGTTTTCTTATCGCAATAGTCGCTTCTCCGGCCGCAACTGCGTCGGTGCGAATCGCACCTTGCTCTCGGTCGCGGGGGCCGCGCAATTGCCTGACTCTCCGCCACGTCCATTCCAGCAACAAATCAATAGGATAGAGACGAATTTAGGGTTCGCGATGCGAAGTGACAGATTCAATCCGGACTGAGGCGAATTGACACTTTCATTGCGCTCGAAGCTGAAGCAAAGGTGTCACCGCAACGCCGCTTTCCCGCATCCTGCCGTTCCGCGAGTGGTGACAGTTTCATTGCGTTCTACGACATCGTGGATCTTGCCCACGCGCTTCTGATCGTCGGAAACGATGAAAGCGACAGCGTTGACGCCCCGGCGAGTTTGAATGAAGGCAATGCTTGGAGCATCGATGCTGAAGGCCATATTTGCGACTCCTGAGCTAAGCCGAGCGGCTGCTCGGACAATCACTTTAGGCTATCGCTCAATGGGCGTAGTCAAGCATGGACGCGACGTCGCGGTGAGGGCGGCGGCACATCAGGCGTGTGTTTCTCGGCTAAAGACGCACGCCTCGGATGGCTGCGCGTCTGCGCGCCTTGTCGCATGAGACGCGAAGGTGCGGCAGGAGGTGGTCGCTGATCTTCTCCGAGGGGCACGCCGCAGCCCCGGCATAGGGGAAAGGCAGCGCGAGCGGGGGCGGCACTATGCCACGGATCACCAAGTTAGACTTCGGTCCGGTCTGTTGTAAGCACGCAATATCCTCGGACGTTACAAAATCTTACACTGAGCGTCGGCCAAACGTCAGGCCAGACACAGGAGAATAAGCAATGAAGGGCCAAATCATTACAGCCGCAGCAGCGGCGGTCATCCTCACGGCATGTGGCGGCGGCGGTGGCGGCGGTGGCGGCAGCAACTCGACGCCTGCATCGACGAACCAATCGGCAGCCGGACTCTACACGGGCTCGACCGATACGAACCGTCAGACCTCGGTTCTCGTGCTCGACAACGGACGTGTGTACTCGCTGTACTCGGTCGTCGGCCAGCCCAGCGTCATCGCTGGCGGAGTGGTCGGAACGTTCACGTCTAGTAGCAATGGCACGTCCATTGGCACCGGGTTCGACTACAACCTTGAAGGCCAAGGCACGGAATCAGTGGGCGTCAACGCCACGTACACCCCGAGGTCCTCTCTGACGGCGACCATCGGATACCCGAACGGCGCGAAGACAGTCTTCAACGGCAAGTACGACAGCAGCTACGACACGACGCCGACCCAAGCGACCGTCACTGGCACCTTCAAGGGCACCAGCGTCACGAACCTCGGGTCGGATTCCAACGTCGCGATCACGGCGGATGCCAACGGCTCGATCACCGGCACGGGCACGGGTTGCTCGTTCACGGGCACGATCAAGCCGCACGCTTCGGGCAACGTCTACGACGTGAACTTGAACTTCGGTGCCTACCCCTGCGCATACCCGAACACGTCGGCGTCGGGCGTGGCCGTCGTCAATAACTCGGTGATGCACGCGATCCTTCAAACGGGGTCGTATGCGGGCGTCCTGTTCCTCGGGACGAAGCAGTAAATGCCTCGCAACGGCGGGACAGCTACGGGACAGGAGAGGGACAACAATCCGGTCTTTGGGTGGTTGAGCGAGCCCTGAGAGCCTTATGAAATAGAGCCCGTTCGAGCGATCAGCGGTAGAGCACTGCCTTCACACGGCGGGTCACTGGTTCGATCCCAACACTACCCACTAGAATTCTGGTGCTGGTAACGCCAAGACACCGAAGACTACTAGAAGGCCCAAGTCTAGCGACTTGGGCTTTTTTCATTTCCCGCCACGTTTCTACCTTCGACTGAAAACCCTTATTGCCGGCGTCCGCGCATTGCCGACGCCGGCAAGGCTGATCTCACGCGACGCGGAACTGACCAACGGCGGCTGAGAGCTCATTAGCCTGCGTTTGGAGCGAGGATGCGGCTGCCGCCGACTGTTCGACGAGCGCTGCATTTTGCTGAACCATTTCGTCGAGTTGCGAGACGGCGCGGTTGATCTCCTGGATTCCGCGCGTCTGTTCGTCCGCTGCGTTCGTGATCTCGCCGATGATCGTGGTGACGCTCGACACACGTCCGACGATATCGTTCATCGTCTCGCCTGCTTGCTGCACCAGCGACGCACCCGCCGACACACTGGTCAAGCTCGAATCGATCAGTTCCTTGATCTCCTTGGCTGCTTGGGCGCTGCGCTGAGCGAGCGTGCGCACTTCGCCCGCCACAACGGCGAACCCCCGGCCGTCTTCGCCTGCGCGTGCGGCCTCAACCGCAGCGTTAAGCGCAAGAATGTTTGTCTGAAAGGCGATCCCTTCGATTACGCCGATGATGTCGCTGATCTTCCCGGACGCGCCTTCGATTTCCTGCATCGTCGAGACGACGTCGGACACTACCGGGCCGCCACGGGATGCTGCGCTCGCTGCGGTGGCCGCGGTCTGGTCGGCCTGTCGAGCGGCGCTGGCCGATTGCGACACCGTCGAAGTGATTTCTTCCATGGAAGCAGCGTAAGCGGCTCGCGTGGGCCGTTCTCGACGTTACGCGGGCAATTCGCCAAAGTCGGCGTTCGTGGGCAGGATCTGTGATCTACCAGGCAATCAGGAGGTTGAGGCAGGAGGGCCGCCCTTGTCGCGAAGCTTTGGGGCCACATTCCAGGGCAGTAGCTCTTCGATGCGGTTGACTTTGTGATCGGCGATATGGGTCAACACGTATTCGAGATAGGTACGCGGATTGATACCGTTGAGCTTGCAACTGCCGATCAGACCATACATCGCGGCGGCCCTCTCGCCACCGCTGTCGGAACCGGCGAACATGAAGTTTTTGCGACCGAGGCTTACGCAGCGCAGGGCATTTTCGGCCAGGATATTGCTGATCTCGGCCTGACCGTCTTCGCAGAACAGCATCAATTCGGCCCAGCGATTCAACGAGTAGTTGATTGCGCCGGCCAGCTCCGACTTGCGCGACAGCGTCGCAACCTTGGCCCTGATCTTCGTCTCGAATGCGATGAGCAGAGGCTTGCTCTTCTCTTGCCGCACTCGCAGCCGTTCGGTGGCTGGTTTGCCGCGGATATCGGCCTCGATGCTGTAGAGCTCGCCGAGCATATCGAGCAGTTCCTGCGTGTCGTCGGTCGGCGTGCTGGCGTGAATTTCGTAGTACCGTCTGCTGGCATGGTCCCAGCACGCTGCCTGACGAACTTTGCCGCTGGCGTACAGCTCGTTGAAGCCATCGTAGCCGTCCGCTTGCAGGATTCTTTGAATCCGGCGAGACGGGTCTGGGGATGGATGCCTTTGCGGTCGGACGAGTAGTCGAACCACACTGCGGCCGGTTCGTTCGAACCCGAGCGACGATCGTCACGGACGTAGACCCACAGGCGACCGGTCCTGGTCTTCTTGTTGCCCGGCGCGAGCACGGGAATCGGTGTGTCGTCCGCATGCAGCTTCGTGCCGGCCATCGTATAGCGGCGCAGTGCCTCGGTCAGCGGGCGGCAGAGCTCCTCGCACTGACCAACCCAGCGCCCCATGCTCGCGCGGTCGAGCGTGACGCCGTCGCGTGCGGCGATCTCCGACTGACGGTACAACGGGGTATGGTCCGCGTACTTGGCAACGAGGATGTCAGCCAACAGGCTCGGGTGGGCAATGCTGCGCTCGATCGGCAGACCAGGCATCGGCGGCTGCGAGAAGTGATTGCAGCAGGTGCAGACGCCCTTGCGTCGGATCGTGCGGATCACCTTGAAGGCGGCCGAGACGCGAGCGAGCTGCTCGGAAATGTCTTCGCCGATCAACTGCATGGCGTTTCCGCACAGTGGGCAGCCCGGATCGAGTTCGAGCACATGCTCTTCGCGCGGCAGATGGGGCGGCAGCGCCTCCTTCGGCGACAGGTTACCGCCGGACGTGCTTGCGGGCGACGCGCGGGCACGGCGCACATCCGCAACGCCGCGCCCGGCAGCCAGTTCCTCCAGCTCGGTCTCGAGCCGGGCGATCTGACGGTCAAGCTGCTCGGACTTGCGACCAAAGTGCATCCGCTTGAGCTTGTCGATCTGCGCCTTCAGCCGCTCGATCTCGAGATCCTGCTCGGCCATGTCCCGCCGCAGCCGCTCGATCTCGCCACTTTGTTCGGCAAGCGACGCGCGTTGCGCAAGCACCAACGCTTGCAGCGCGTGGACATCCTCAGGGAGATCGGCGCCGTTCGACATGAGGCGCAGTTTACGAGCCTTCCGCGCGGTTTACAACATCGACAGTGCAGCGGTGCGGCGTGGTTGCCTCCAGTCAATGCCCTCAAGCAACATCGAGAGCTGAGCAGAGGTCAGGGAGACCTTGCCGCCATCGGCCTGTGGCCAGACGAAACGCCCTCGCTCCAATCGTTTCGCGAGAAGCCAGATCCCGTCCTCAGTAGTCCAAAGCACCTTTACGAGATCACCGCGGCGCCCGCGAAAAATGAAGACGTTCCCGCCCAGGGGGTTCTCTTCAAGCGCCGTTTGCACCTTGGCGGCCAGACCCTGGAAGCCGCAACGCATATCAGTGATACCCGCTACAAGCCAGACGCGCGCGCCTGAAGGCAGGCCGATCATCGGGTAAGCTCGCGAATGAGTAGCCGCAGTATCGCCGGTGAAACGTCACCGGCAATGCGAACGCGTGCACGATCAAATTCGATCTCGCAGACGTTCTCGGGTGGCGAGTTAGTCTCGTGGCTATTGGGCGCGACCTCCGACGTCTCCGTCACAATGCTCACCGGCAGTAGTACCGGCGCACCGGTCTCAGGATTTGCGACTGCAGCCGCATGCTCGGGATGTGGTGTACCGAAAATGCCCTGAAGATACTGCCGTCGCCACCTGAACAGCAGATTGGTGTTGATGTCGTTACGCCGCGCAACCAGCGATACAGAAGCCCCGGGCTCGAAGGTCTGCTCGGCCAAGTGCCGCTTGGTAGCGACGGGAAAGTTCGGTCGTTTGAACTTCGGGCTACGACTCAATGTCTCGTCCACTTTAGTTCCCATCAAATCGTTTAGTGGGAACCAAACTACCGACCATCTCAATCAGCCGTCGAGAACGGCCCTCGCGAGCCGCTTACGAAGCAGCAGTCTCCTCGAGGCTTGCGGCAGCCGATTCGGTGCGACGCGACAGGTCGTGGTTGCCCGATGCGATCTCGTTGGCGGCATGGCGAACGGCCTCGCTCGTGTCGCGGATCTGCACCATCACGCTGTTGATCTTGCCGACGAACGCGTTGAAAGAGCGAGCGATCTGCGCGACTTCATCGTTGCCGGCGGCAGGCAGGCGTTGCGTGAGGTCTCCGCTGCCCGAGCCGATACCTTCCATAGCGCCACGCACCCTCGCAAGACCTCTGAACGCCGCTCCGGTTACGGCGCCAATAATGGCGGCGGCGATCGCAGCAAGCACGGCGAGCGAAGCGATCGAGCCAGCCAGCAGCGAACGCATCCCGGCAGTCGCTTCAGACTTGTCGAGCGCAACGAGAGTCAGCCAATCGGTGCCCGGGACCGCGCGGGTACGCACGAGCTTCCGATCATCTGCGTTTTCGATGTGACCCATTCCTCGATACCGGCCTCGTGGCCGGTAAGAACCGCCGTTAGGCTGTTTTCGATAGATTCGCTGTTATAGCGATGAGCGACTGTGTAGTTGACGCCCGTATTGACGGCCAAGCCTGCAACGACGATGGCGACCGAAGCAGCAAGAACGCGACTGCGAATAGAAGAGAACGTGTGAGCCGTGGAAGATTCGCGATGGCTCAGTTAACGGCACGCGCGGCGCGCACTTGACAGGGTAGGTGTGCTGAGTTTTCCGACAGCCTTTCCGCTACATGCACTACCTAGAAAAGCTCTCTCTGGGCGAGAGCTAGGCTCAGCGCCTCGTTCTGCTCCGGTGTCAGGTGCCGCGGCTCAACAAATTCTTGCTGGTGAAAAATCATCGAGCCATAGACGTCAGCGAGCACGCGACCGCGCGGGCAGATGGAGAAATCGTCCGTCGAAGCTTGGCGCGCCCGCCAATAGTTGATGGCCTGCTCAACGTCAGTTATCGAGTACATCTTTCGCAGTCGTCGATTTCAGATAGGCTCTCAGTTTTTCGCGGCCAGCGCCGGGGTTTGCGAGCCTAAACCTGAGAGCGTCAGCGACCTCTTCGTCTGTCCTTCCCGCCAGTATGGTCAACTCGCTGGTGGTAAAAGCACGTTCAAGGTCGTCTCTCATAGATGACGCGCCGAACCGTTCGTAGTTCCTGATCAGGTGACGCGCCGTTCCCTTTCCTATTTTGTGGGTAACCTCGGCGAAGTCATAGAAGAGTTGAGCAGCGCGCCTTTCGCGGTAAATGGAGTCACCCGGGTACGCGGCTCGCACTTGCTTCTTGTAGGCCAGTAGCTCCCGGCCGATTTCCATCCAGTCAGACGTGTTCAGCTTCTTATACGATTCCAGCATCGTTGCGTGATCTTTCCGATTGAGGGGTCCGTTCGACCGTGCCTGCCGCACGGTCACCGAGGGTCTAGTGCATCGACAGACGGCTCAGCAGTTCATGGCGCGTAATCTGGGGATCGGCTTTCTTCAGCGTCAGCGCAAGCTTCACCTCCTCGTCGCTTTTCGAAGTGAGCGCAGAAATGTCCGTAAGTCCGAACAGTCGCGTAAGTTCGGGCCTCATCTCCGACTGCCCAAAGCGCTCATAAATACCGACAGTCTGGCGAAGTACGACGCTGCTCAAATTCATCTCTGCCTTCGCAAGGTCGAGAAACATCCCATAGGCCTTGCGCCTCGCTTGCAGGTCGTTCATTCCGGCAGCGACTGACGACTCTACGATTTTGCCAGTGACGTCGCGCTGAATCTCTGTCAGTTGTCGAGCGTCTTCCCACCATTGGGGCGTAGTGAAATACATTTTTCCTCTGTCACTTGTTGAATTTGTCGCGATTTAAGCGGTTGCGACGGCCCGCACATGGGCAGGCACAACTGTGCATAACGGCAACCCGTTGAAATTGTTTAGGCAGCGCAGTGCAAGTGACAGATTACGGTCCGCGTGGCAAAGTCAAGCCGCGCCAGCGACGGACGGCAGACATCCTAAAGGGAGTGACGATCGGGCGCAGCTTCGTCGAGCTGCATTCGCTCTCCGATCCTACGATCGCATAACTGGATTGGTAACGGAGGCGGAGCACTTCGTGCAGGCCCCATGCTACGGGAGATTCAGGGGTAACGACGCCGCGCGTGAAGCACGTTCACGATCTGGATACGATCGCGCTTCACGCGATACACAATGATGTAGTTCGGCATCACGACCATCTCCCGGGTGTTTGGCTTGCGGCCTTCGCGGTAGACGTAGGGGTGATCGGGCAAAGAAGCGGCCGCCGCGATGAGAGCTTCGAATACGAAGTCTGCGGCGGCCGGATTGTCTTCTTCAATGTGATCGTAAATGCTCTGGAAGTCTGCGCCGAGCGCGCGGGCGCCAGTCAGCGACCATTGCGTGCCCGTCGTTTCGCCTCGATGTGCGCGCGCATCTCCGCGACGACCTGATCGTGCGGAATGTCTTCGCCTTTCTCATCGAGCGCGAGTTGGACTTCCTTTCGGAACCAATCGTCGTAGGCTTCGGCTTCTTCCTTCGTGTCGTGCCCGCTCACTGCCGGTTCGGTCCAAATATTTCCCATGAGACACCTCGCTCAGATACCCCTCATGATACCGCGGGCACCTTGGGGCGTCAGGGTGGATCCGGGCCAGAGGACAGGCGCGCCCTGCTGACGACTACGTTAGTTTCGGTATGCGGTGGCTCCGCCTTTGACTGGTAGGCTTGAGGAAGAAGGTGACCTCAACCATGTGTTCCGGTTTTCGCTAGTGGGTCTCGCCAGCGGACGGTTTCGACGAGCCATCTCGATAGTTAGTCCAGACGTGCTAATACGCGTTGCCTGCACGGGGAGCGTGATTCCAACCTGCGCGGAGTAGTTGGTCGACGGAGCCTAAGGTTCGCCAGGTCGCTGTCAGGGAGGAAAGCTGTGGGAATTTTCCGTTTCCACGTGGAAACCGCATCAAGAACAGCGCCGATTGTTAATGGCACGATCGTGCGATAAACGTTGCCCCCGACGCTGCTGTAGAAAGCATAACCACCAGTGCGCCGAAAACGGCGTCTCACCACCTTTTTCCTATCCCTGATCAATACGGCAACCGCCACGAGCGCAGCAACTGGCAGTGCGAACTTCATTGCCGGGGCGTGCGTGACAGCACCTCGCGAACGACAGTGATGGGTTCCACGGCGATTCTCGGTCGGCGGCTCAGTATTCAGATCGAACTTAGTGCCAGCCGCTTGGAACATTCACCAAACAGCGAATAGCCAAGAGTTACCGCCCGCCGTGTCGATTCTAATCCTGATAACTCGTATTATCAGGATTAAGGTTAATGGGTAAAATAAGGGGGTAGGGCGTCTACGCCCCGTCCCAACGGGCCTCTCACAACGATAAAAAGCGCCGCCATGGCCAACAAGCCGCAAACCGTCACCAAAAGCCGCGCGGCGTACACGCGCAATCATTTCGCCGCGCTCCGTGCGTTCGTACAGCGGATACCCGCCGCCCAACGTTGAAGCCCACGCCCGACAGCACCGCGAGATTCGGCTTCTTCGTGGCGCTCGCAATATCGGTCGGCCGGGCGAAAGACGTGATCTGGCATTTATGGGGAGGACGAGCTCGTCGATGTGCACGTCCTTCCGGTTCCAGAAGGTCGAATTGGCGTCGTAGCGAATCGTCAAGGCTTTCTGATAATCGCGGAAAACGAAAGCGCCGGTGCCAACGGGCTTCTGATTGAAGTCCTCCACCTTGCCCGACTTGAGCAGCTGCGCGGCATATTCCGCCGAAACGATCGATGCGAACTCCATTGCCACGTTGGCGCACGAACACGACGTCCGGCGTCTTGAGCGCGAAGCGCACGGTGTAATCGTCCAGCTTGTGACAGACGCGATGTTCTTGTCGTAGCCGAGGTCAGTCAGATACGGAAAGCTGACCGGATGCGCTTTCTGAAAGGGCTCGTTCACGTTCAGGCGCATGATCGACCCGTTTTCGAGCCGCGGCAACGTTTCCAGACGCAGCAGAGCCTTGGCAATTCAGTTAGCGCAGTTTCAGCTGCTTGACGCTCGGCTGGATTCTTCCATTGCGGCGTTGCGTTCCCGCCAGCACCTGCTTAAGGCGGCCGGTGATCTCCGCCTTCTCCCGTACACCGTTTCGAGCGTGCTGGTTAGATTTTCAATCATGAGCGCCCGCCGCTCCGATTCCAGAATGAGGTCGGCGTTTGCCTAAGTCGCGACTTCCATCTCGGCCGCTGAATAAGGTTTGGCAGACTCCACTGCAGACGTGACGAAATCCAGCAACCCTTTCTGAAGCGCCGGCGGCACCGGCGCTTCTGCCACCTTCACTTGCGCGTCACGCCACGCCTGAAAGAACTTGAGGACAGTTGCCATCGACCCTTTTCCGACGCGCTCTCGGATCGCGCCCGCGGTGGGCCGCGTCCCCGAGTCTATGATTGCCTCGGCGGCTCGACTGACCTGATCCTGAGTGATCGTCGCATCGCCTGCCATAACGCGCCCCCGTTACGTTATCGGCGACGTTACGTTATATATGGATTCCGTTATTTTGCGAGGGGAGAAGGAGGGAAAGTCGGGCGGGGCGGGGCAGCGGACCTTTTGGATGCATAGCAGGGCCCCGGTCGTGCGCGAGCGACGGCTGTGGACGGCGGGTGCCGCCCCGAGGCGTCCAGCTTGGGCCCACGTTGGTTCAACGGTCTTGTCGAGTGTCCCAGACGCGAAGGATCGCAATGGCCTTCGGCTCTTCCGCGTAGGCTGGAAGCACCTCGTAGTGCAGTTCTAAACGACCAGCAAGGCAGACCCAGCGATGTACTTCTCGCGCCGGGGGTCCATCGTAGCCGTCCAATTCCTCGCCGAGACGATGAAAATGCTCTTGGCCCAAGCGCTCCGCCTCATCGAGCAGCGCGTTGACGACCTTCCGGGCAGCCGCGGCATCGTTATGTTTCTTCACGTGCGCCGCGATGACGCTCAGGTCGGACATTGCCTTGCTGGTCGGCAGGATTTTGATGCTCACGCCTTCGGTACCGATAATTCGTTGTCGGTGCCCAAACTGTTCGCCCACGCACGAGCTTGCTCCATTGACGTCAAGCGACCCGCGGTAACGTCATCGAGACCTTCCTGAATTAGGCGTCGCTTCTCTGCCTCGCGCGCTAGAAACTGCACCAGCGCCTTCTTGATGATCCACTGGCGTGGCCGTTCAAGAAGCTCGGAAAGAGCATCTACTTCTCGGGCTAGTTCGACGGGGACCTGCGCCGTCAACGTTCTAGTTTCCGTGACCATTTGCTGACCCTCGGCATGTTTTCAGTAAGTCTATTGTATAGCAATAATTTCCAATATTGTTCAATCGCCGACTTGCCGCATACGCACGTCGTCCGTAGCTGTCGCCGGTAGCGAGGCAACCGTTCGGTGGTCGCGGTTTGCTTACTTCGGAACTCCTGGCGGGGACGATGACGCGTCTGTATTTCTCGCGCTACATGCGATCGTTTTCCTTCAGCCAGTCGATGAACGCGCGCAGCGGCGCGGGCACATGCCGGCGTCCTGGATAGTACAAAAACGGCCCGGGAAACGGCTGTTTCCAGTCGTCGAGTATCGGCACGAGCGCGCCGCTTTTGACGTGCGGCTGCAACATTTCCTCGAAGAGATGAATGACGCCAAGCCCCGCGATCGCGGCGTCGATCATCAAGCCCAATGCCGCGCCGGGACGCACCACGAGACGCGACGGCGGATCGACGCGTACAACTTCGCCATCGCGTTCGAACTGCCACACTGGCCGCGCACCGCCCGAGAACTGCCCACGCACAGTGATATGAGAGAGCAAATCGCGCGGATGGCCTGGCATGCCGTGCGCCTGCAGATAGCCGGGCGAAGCGGCCGTCGTGAAGTGCTGAACGCGCGGGCCAATCGGCATCGCGATCATGTCCTGTTCGAGCTTGTCGTCGTAGCGGATGCCTGCATCGCAGCCGATCGACAGGACATCGACGAAGCCGTCTTCCACCATCACTTCGACGCGAATGTCGGGATACGCCTGCATGAACCCGGCGAGCAGCGCCGGTAGCAGCGTGCGCGCAGCGCTCGCCGGAACGTTGAGCTTTAGCGTGCCGCTCGGCGAATCGCGATAGCCGTTCAGCACATCGAGCGCTGCTTCCATCTCGCCGAACAAGGGCGTCAGCGTTTCGATCAACCGCTGACCCGCCTCCGTCGGGGACACGCTGCGCGTCGTGCGGTTCAGCAAGCGCAATCCCAGCTTCGTTTCGAGCCTGCGCACCGCAATCGAGAGACTGGACGCCGATACCCCATTCGTGCGGGCCGCGTCGCGAAAGCCGCCTGCACGGGCAACAGAAATAAAAGCAGCGAGATCGTTCAGCTCCACGTTCGTATCGTTTCAAATTTTGAACAACCCGTGCAAGTTAGCGTCATTTATTCAACGCGGCAAGCTGGAGATAATGAGCGCCATCGAATCAGCCACCGGAGTCAAGCGATGAAGAAGACTTATGAGTTTGCGGGACGCGAAGTGAACCGAATGGGTTATGGGGCAATGCAGCTTGCGGGGCCGGGCGTCTTCGGCCCGCCGAAGGATCGCGCTGCCGCCGTCGCTGTGTTAAGGGAAGCCGTCGCTGCGGGCGTGAATCATATTGATACGAGCGATTTCTACGGTCCGCACGTCACTAACCAAATCATCCGGGAGGCGCTGCATCCGTACCCGTCGAATTTGACGATCGTGACCAAGGTCGGCGCCGTGCGTGACGACAAGGGCGGCTGGCTGCCCGCGTTCGGGCCCGACGATCTGCGCCGCGGCGTCGAAGACAATCTTCGCAATCTCGCTGTCGATGCCATCGACGTGGTCAACCTTCGCATCATGGGCGACATTCATCGGCCGACGGAAGGCTCGATCGAACCGCAGTTGCACGCGCTCGCCACGATGCGGCAGGAGGGTAAGATCCGTCACATCGGCTTGTCGAATGCCACGTCGACGCAGGTGCGCGACGCGCGAAAGATTGCGCCGATCGTATGCGTGCAGAATCACTACAACCTCGTGAATCGCGATGACGACGCGCTCGTCGATGAGCTGGCGCGGGAACACCTTGCGTATGTGCCGTTCTTTCCGCTCGGCGGCTTCTCGCCGATTCAATCGGATGCGCTGTCGCATATCGCAGCGCGTCTGAACGCAACGGCGATGCAGATTGCGCTTGCGTGGCTGCTGCATCGATCCCCGAACATGCTGCTCATTCCGGGCACGTCGTCGGTGACGCATTTGCGCGAGAACTTGAAGGCTGCCGATATCGCGTTGAGTGACGAAGTGTTGAGGGAACTGGACGCGATTGGGGTTGCTGGCGCGCGGTGAGCAGAGCGATGCGCGCGAGGTCATCGGCCTGACTCGCGTGGCATCCGCGCAGGCGAGTTACGTGACAGCGCAGGTCTAATGGCGCATCGGGCGGCTAAGGCTTTCCGCGAGCGGCCGCTCGCGTGACCACAGCGGCCGCGAGCGCATACCGACGCGATCATCAAGCACTTCGAGCGGATGTCTGGACGCGCATGGCTTCCGCGAAGAAAATTGCATACCGGCGAACCCATGCAGTGACGTGCCCACACGCTCGTCACCCACGCGGTTTAGTTGCGTATACCGGGGTGACCTAGTGTAGCGTGTATATCGCCAAGGCCTATTCAAAGGAGCCGTGATGACCGCTACCGATGTCCCGTTTCGTCCTTTCCGTATCGGCGCGATGAAGCTGGCGAACCGCATCGTTAGGGCACCGATGACTCGCACTGCGTTCTTCCATGGCGACCCGGCATTGGCGGGTTGGAAAAGATACACATCTGTTTTTCTTTTGCAGTAAATGTGAGGACATATGAGCAACCTTCATGGAAAGATCGCCGTTGTGGTCGGCGGCTGTGGCGGCATCGGTGGAGCAATCGCCGAGCGGTTCGCGGCGGAAGGCGCCACAGTGTACGCCAGCAGTCGTCGCGTCGAAGAGAGAGAGGTCGCGCTCGGGGCCGGAAGGCTGCGTACGCGCCGCGCCGATGCATCCGATCTGACGTCGCTCGCTGCCTTCTTTGACGCGGTGACGAGCGAGGCCGGACGAGTGGACGTGCTCGCCGTCAACGCCGGCATCTCCGAGTTCGCGACTCTCGAAGACATCAGCGAAGAACATTTCGACCGGACCTTCGACGTCAACGTCCGCGCGCTGCTGTTCGCCGTCAAGGCGGCGACGGCCATCATGCCGGACGGCGGCTCGCTCGTGCTCGTAGGCTCCATCGCGGATGAGCTCGGCACCAAAGGCTACGGCGTCTACGGGGCAACGAAGGCTGCTGTCCGCTCGTTCGCGCGGACGATGGCCAATGAACTGGCGCACCGCAACATCCGCGTCAACGTCGTAGCACCAGGACCAATCGACACCGCGATGATGGCTGCGGTGTCCGACGACGTGCGCAAGACGCTGATGGAACGGATCCCGCTTGCGCGTCTTGGCCGTGCCGAGGAAGTCGCATCGGCGGCGTTGTTCCTCGCCAGCGACCAAAGCAGCTTTATCACTGGAGCCGAGCTACCGGTCGATGGCGGCATGGCGCAGGTCTAACCTGCGCCGCTTTCCGAAGGACATGGCGCTGCCACTCAACAGCGAGCAGCTTCGTCGCCGATCAAGTCGGACGGCAGAGCGCGCGTCTCAACTCGCAAAAAGGCACTATATGGTCTTCAGATATTGACACGCACACCATGTCCAAAGACGTTCTCGACCTGCCGCTCGATGTCACCACGACGCGGCCCATCCTGGAACATATTGCCAACAAGTGGACCGTGCTGATTCTGAGCGTCCTCTGCACGCAGCCGGCACGGTTCAACGACCTCAAGCGCCGCCTGGACGGCATCACGCCCAAGGCCTTGTCCGAGGCGTTGAGGCGTTTGGAGCGCAACGGCCTTATCTATCGCAAAGTCCTGCCGACGCAGCCGATTGGTGTCGAGTATACGATTTCCGCTCTTGGCTGCTCGCTACGCGAACCCTTTGCTGCACTTTACAACTGGTCGCTGGCCAACGGCTCTGCACTAAAACGAGCACAGTGTACCTATGACGCTTACAGCAGGAACGAAGAGTTAAGGAAGAAGATTTAGAACATGCTTGTCGTCCCCTACGCGGGACGGCAGCGCGCATCGAGCCGTCCTCAACTGATGCGCCGTTCAGTCCCTGGCGTCATATCGATAGCATCATCTGGATTATTCGTTGTAGCCGAGGAGTGTGTTCGTCGCCACCTACTATCTCTCGCGATGCACCGCCCCTATAGTCGCTTCAACATCACGCAACCGATGTTGACGGTCGAACATCCAATCAAGGACTGAGATGACGAAACTACCGGGAAAGATCGCCGTAATCACGGGCGGAAACAGCGGCATGGGCTTGGCAACGGCCCGACTCTTCGCTAAGGAAGGAGCGAAGGTCATCATCACGGGGCGCCGTCAGAAGGAGCTCGACGAAGCGGTGAAAAGCATCGGTGCCGAGGCGGAAGGCGTGCTGGGCGATGTCTCCAAGCTGTCGGATCTGGACAAGCTTCACGACCACGTGAAAGCGAAATACGGCCGCGTGGACATCATCTTCGCGAACGCAGGTTTGGGTTCGTTCGCACCGATCGATCAGGTTACGGAAGCGCACTTCGATGAAACATTCAACGTCAACGTGAAGGGTACTTACTTCACGGTGCAGAAGCTTGTTCCGCTGGTGCCGGACGGTGGATCGATCATTCTGAACGCGTCGATTGCATCGTCCACCGGTATGGAAGCGTTCAGCGTTTATTCGGCCACTAAAGCTGCGGTGCGTTCGTTGGCGCGCACGTTGACGGCTGATCTCAAGGCACGCAAGATACGTGTGAATGCGATCAGCCCAGGTCCTATAGATACACCGATCTTCGGCAAGGCCGGCCTAACCGACGAACAGATTGAAGGCTTCAAGTCGGGGATTGCTGCGCAGGTGCCACTGGGCCGCATTGGTCTCTCGGAAGAAATCGCCAAGCCGGCGTTGTTCCTGGCATCCGACGATAGCAGCTATATCTCGGGCATTGAACTCACCGTTGATGGCGGGATGGCACAAGTCTAAGAGAACGCGGCTGGCGGGCGGCATCGGCCCTAGTCAGCGATGCCGCTTATTGCGTTGGCGCTGAGATCGTAAAGATGCAATAGACGTTGCATCCGATATGACGAGCAGTCGGACGATAAATTCGACGCAATGGCACTTTACTGGAGCCGGTCCCAGGTCCGCAGAAGAGCATCGCACTCAGACGTTCGCTAGCGAATCCATCGTTGCATCCACGAGTGCGCGCAGCCGTGCGACGCGACGTAAATCGCGATGATAGCCGAGCCAGACATCGCGGCCCGGCGGCGCTTCGCCCAGATCGACTCGTCGGATGCCCGGCGTCGCATCACCGAGCGGACAAGGCAGCACTGCGAACCCAGAACCTTCGGCACACATGCGCGCCTGTGCTCCACGATTATTGCTGCCGAAGACGATCCGGGCCCGGGGCAACATGCGTGTGACCCACTCAACGTCGGGCAGGGAGCCGAACTCGCTGTTCATACTGATCAGCGTGTAGCCTTCGCCCGACCCGCGTGTCGGCGGAACGAGATCGACGTGCCCATACAACGCGTAGTCGATGTGCATCAGTTTGCGCTGTATGACATCGGGTTCGTCGAACGGCGTGATGCGAAACAGCAGATCCGCATCGCGGCGCGCGAGGTTGTACAGGCGCGAATCCGTGACGAGTTCCAACGAGATGCCCGGGTACTTCGCGAGAAAGCGCGCGAACACTGGCGTGAGTATGTGCACGCCGAACCAGTCCGATGAGGAAACGCGGAGGAGACCTGTCAATTGAGTCTCCTTCCCGGTGAGCGCGCGCGCGAAGCCGAGCGCTTCCTCCTCCATTCGCTCGGCATAGGCGAGCACCGCAACGCCCTCATCCGTCAGCAAGAAGCCATCGCTTGTGCGCTGGAACAGCGCGTGACCGAGCGCCTCTTCGAGTGCGCGCAACCGGCGCCCCATCGTCGGCTGGGTCTGGCCTACGCGCTTCGCTGCCGCCCCCAGCGTGCCGCATCGGGCAATGGCCAGAAAGATCGGGACATCACCCCAATCGAGGCGGGGGTCATTCACTTTTGCATGGCGCATATGCGAAGACGTCGTTTTACATGCGTTTCAGCATAAACCAGAATAAAGCCATTGGCTCGTTCTCGAGCAAGCAACCCGATAGGAAGCCACATGACCATGAAGGCGCTCGTCCTGACCCGCTACAACGGCCCCCTCGAATTAACTGAAATTCCGATGCCCGAACCGTCACAGCGCCAGGTCCGTGTGCGCATTGCCGCAAGCGGCCTTAATCCGCTCGACACCAAGATCCGCGCCGGCAGCGCAGCACATGCGAAGCATCCGCTCCCGCTGGTGCTCGGCATCGATATGGCTGGCGTGGTCGATGCCGTTGGACCGGGGGTAACCTCTTTCCATGTCGGCGACGAGGTCTATGGCATGACGGGTGGCGTCGGCGGCATTCAGGGCTCGCTGGCCCAGTATGCGGCGGTCGATGCCGATCTGCTAGCGATGAAGCCGGCCAACCTGTCGATGCGTGAATCCGCGGCGCTGCCTCTTGCGTTCATCACCTCGTATTCCGGCATAGTCGACCGCGCCCATCTTGAAGCGGGGCAAACTGTTCTGGTGCAAGGCGGAGCAGGCGGTGTCGGGCATGTCGCCGTGCAACTGGCACGCGCACTTGGAGCGCAGGTCTTCGCAACAGCGAGTTCACGTGATCACGGTCTCATTGCGCGTCTCGGCGCTACGCCCATCGACTACCGGTCGCAATCGGTCGAGCAGTACGTCGCCTCGTTGACGCAGGGTGCAGGCTTCGACGTTGTGGTTGACACCGTCGGGGGCCCTTCGCTCGACGCGTCGTTCGCCGCAGTCAAGCATTATGGTCATGTCGTCAGCGCGTTGGGCTGGGGCACGCATGCGCTGGCTCCGCTATCGTTTCGAGAAGCGACGTACTCGGGAGTCTTTACCCTCTATCCGCTCCTGACCGGCATGCATCGCGCGCATCATGGAGAGATGCTGCGCGAGGCCACACAGATGATCGAAGCCGGCAAGCTCACGTCGCATCTCGATCCTCGCCGGTTCGACCTGCAGTCCGCGGAACTCGCCTACCATGCCATCGCAAACGCGACCGCACGCGGAAAAATCGTGGTGGACGTCGCGTGACGTCGAACACCTCGAGTGCGAAGCGGCCGCTGGTTCGGTGTGGGGAAAGGGGTCTGCGTTGCGCGCGGCGCGGAAGATCGGCGCGACGACGACTCGTGTCACGTCGAGTCACGTCGAGTCGCGTCACAACGTCGGCCAGAGAAGCCCGATTTCCCCGCTTACTCACTTCAGCGATGCCGCAGCCGTCGACTGTGCGTAGTCCTCGGGCAGCGAACTGGACCTCAGCACGTTGGCCGGCAAATGCTCCGCGTCATCCTTCGATACGGCTCCCACGAACTTCCAGCCTGACGGCATCTTCACGAACGTGTAACCCGTCGGTTGATCCACGAACACGGAATAAACAGGGCTCGCTGGTGAGGCGACAGGCGCAGCACTGCTTGCGAAAGTTGTGATAGGCGCAGCAATAACGAGCGCGGCAGACAAGGCGGCAATAGACGTTCTCATGGAAAGCTCCAAAGCTCTGGTTTATGTAACGATCGACACATATATTAAATGACGATCGCGCGATAAGGTCCAGACATTTTGTTACGCTCGACATATAATTGTGATTTCCATGCACGTCATTAATGCCGCCGCGTGCAGTGGGGCCGGGAGACAATATGACGCTAGACAGACAGCGCCCCATGGAAGAGCCCCAAAGATCGCGTGGCCGGCCGCGCGCTTTCGATCGCGATGCGGCGCTCAGGCGGGCAATGGAGGTGTTCTGGGCCAAAGGCTTCGACACCTGCTCGATGTCCGACCTCGTCAATGCCATGCGCATCAATTCGCCAAGCATCTATGCCGCCTTCGGCAGCAAGCAGGAGTTGTATCGCGAGGCGCTTGCCCTCTACGCACGCGAGGAAGGCGGCGCAGCGGTTCGACAGTTGCGCGCGCATGAATCTGTGCGCGACGCGCTACGCGCGATGTTCCGCGCGAGCGTCGTACTGTTCACGAGCGGTCAGGCCCCACGTGGCTGCATGATTTTTCTCGGTGGCATGTCGGTTGGAATCGAGCACGCCGAACTACGCGACGAATTGCGCGCGGAACGCCGCAACGTGGCGCGAGCGATTGCCGCACGGCTCAAACAGGCGCGCGAGGAAGGCGAACTCGATGCCAACGCCAACGTTCAAGCGATCGCCGCGCTCTGCATGACGCTGATGGGAGGTTTGTCGATAGAGGCTCAGGACGGCGTGCGCCGCGCGTCGCTGTTCGCCGCGATCGATGAATTCATCGCCGGCTTGCCGGTCGCCTCGGCATAGCGATATGGGTGTGTCATCGGCTAACGATCATGTGCTTGCGCGCTGAACTTAACCGTCCGCGCCACTGATCTTACCCGAAGCATGCTGATAAGCCGCGAAATTGGACGTCGATGAAGACGACAATTCCATCACTTGCGCGGCTGAATGGTTGCCGCCGCAATTCCCGCTCCGGCGAAAGCGCACGCGGCCGCCACCAGCGCGACGGCGCGCAGCGCGTCAGCGATGGCGTCGGCGTCTGCCCGTGCGACCGGTAGCGCACGTCCATCGCCCGCCGCTGTCGCAGACTCAATACCCGGCTGCAACGACGTCGCGGTCACGCGTGCATTCTGCGGCACGTGCAACGCGTCGAGCCGCGCCGACAACGCCGCATGGTGCGACCAGACGAACACAATGCCGAGCACGGCAAACACCAGCAGGCTAGCCACGCGCGCAACAGCGTTGTTGATGCCCGACGCAATGCCCGCGCGGTCGGCCGGCACCGAATTCATGACCGTCGTGGTCAACGGCGCGACGGTGATCGTCATCCCGAGGCCGGGCACGGGAAGCGCAGGGAAGAATCCGGCCGAATAGCTGCCGCCCGCAAACGGCAGCGCCCGCAGTGCGAAACCGACTCTAACTGCAACTCGGACTGAAACCGGGGGCAGGTCGATTCATTCAAGCGTTATGCCATCGAAACGATGGCCGCCCAGCGGACTAATCAAGTATCCGTGCACTCGCTTGGAGATGGGCTGGAACGTGTTAGCGTGGGCGATCGGCGTGTAAGGAACCTGGTCCTTGAACACGACCTGCGCTTCTTCATAGAGCTTTGTGCGCGCGCTCTGATCGGTGACGAGCCGGGCTCTCGAGAGCAGATCGTCGAACTGCTTGTTGCACCATTTCGCCATGTTGCTGCCGTGCACAGCGTCGCAGCCGAGCGTCGTGCCAAGCCAGTTGTCGGGATCGCCGTTGTCACCGAGCCAGCCGTAGAGGATGGCGTCATGTTCGCCATTGGTCTTCGCGCGCTTGTTGTACTCGGCCCATTCGTAAGTCACGATGTTCGCCTTCACGCCGATCTTCGCCCAGTCGGACTGAATGAGTTGCGCCATCAGCCGGGCGTTCGGGTTGTAGCCGCGCTGCACAGGCATGGCCCAGAGCGTGATGGCGAAGCCGTCGGGAAAGCCTGCCTCTTTCAGTAACGCTCGCGCGCGTGCCGGATCATACGGCGCGTCCTTCAACGCCTTGTTATACGACCATTGCGATGGCGGCATCGGGTTGGTGGCGACCGTCGCGGCGCCTTCGTACACGGACTTGATGATCGCCTGTTTGTCGATCGCCATGTCGAGCGCGCGACGCACCTGCACGTTGTCGAGCGGCTTGTGCGTTGTGTTGTATCCGACGTAAGCGACGTTGAAGCCCACGCCAGACAGCACGGCGAGATTCGGCTTCTTCTTCGCGCTCGCAATATCGGCCGGCCGTGCGAAAGACGTGACCTGGCATTCGCCGCTCTCGAGTTTCTGTTCGCGCACGGCGGCGTCCGGTGTGATGGAGAAGACGAGCTTGTCGATGTGCACGTCCTTCCTGTTCCAGAAGGTCGGATTGGCGTCGTAGCGAATCGTCGAGTCTTTCTGATAATCGCGGAAAACGAAAGCGCCGGTGCCAACAGGCTTCTGGTTGAAGTCCTCGACCTTGCCCGACTTGAGCAGCTGCGCGGCATATTCCGCCGACGCGATGGATGCAAACTCCATCGCCACATTACGCACGAACACGACGTCCGGCGTCCTGAGCGTAAAGCGCACCGTGTAATCGTCCAGCTTGTCGACGGACGCGATGTTCTTGTCGTAGCCGAGGTCGGTCAGATACGGAAAGCTGACCGGATGCGCTTTCTGAAAAGGCTCGTTCGGGTCGATCATGCGCCTGAACGTGAACACGACATCGTCCGCATTGAAGTCGCGCGTCGGCTTGAAGTAGGACGTCGATTGAAACTTCACGCCATGACGCAGATGGAACGTGAACGTCTTCGCATCCGGTGACGCGTCCCAGGTCTCGGCGAGACCCGGCGTGAGATCCAGCGTGCCGCGCTTGAACTCGACCAATGTGTCGAAGACGGCGTGCGCGCCGGCATCGAAGTCCGTGCTCGTCGTGTATTGCGCGGAATCGAATCCGGCGGGACTGCCTTCGGAGCAGAACACGAGCGTCTTGCTTGCTGCTTGCGCGGATTGCGGCGCGGCGCTGAATGCAGCAAGTGCGGTAAGCGCGGAGAGGGCGACGGAACGCATCGGCGCGGCCCATGCACTGCGTGTTGCGGCGATTGTTGTCATTGTCGCTTTGGCACGAGAAGGGTTGTCATCCCGCGTGAGAGCGGGGTCGATCGCGTACTTTACCAACAGAAGCAATGACGCACATATTCCGTCGCTGCAAAAGAGGTTGACGCGTGGCTCCCCGTCGATCATCCACGCAGACATGGATCGTCAACGCGATAACGATTCGCTCAGAACCTCACCCGCACGCCGCCGAACGCCGCCACTTGCCGGTTCGTCGACGATGCGGCTCCGGCGTCGGCGATAGCAGCGATCGCTCGATAGCCGGTGCCGACGCGTGTCGATGCATCCTCGGCGGCAAGCTGATAGACGCCCGACAGATACACGTCGGTACGCTTCGACAATGCGTAATCGACGCCCAGCGTGAACTGATGCCAGCGAGGCTTGAGCGTCGCGCCATTCGTGCCGGGCAGGCTGTAAGCGCGGCCGTCGGTGAACGTGTAGACGCCTACGAGCGTCGTCGCCGGCGTGATGCTGTAACGTCCGTTGACGTCGTAGTTATTGAACTTGCGCGAGGAGCCGTCGTTGTAGTCGAGTTGCGTGTGACTCCACGCAAAGCCGATGGTCGCCAGCGATCCGATCGCATAATTGCCGCCCGCCACGGTGATCTGCTGACGCGCGACGCCACCGTTGAGGCCATAGAAGAGCGCGCCGCTGTAGTCATCGCCGGATGTCGTCGATGCACCGCCGATTGCGCCGCTCGTGTTCGTCGTCGCATTCGGATGATCGAGCCGTACATAGCCCGCGCCGAGCGACAACGGCCCGCGCCCGTAGCTTGCCGATACGCCCCACGCGCGGTTATTGCCGAAGCCCGCGCCTGCGCCGTTACTGGCCTGATTGCTGAAGGCATACAGGGCATCGACGGTTACGCCCGCGATGGTATCGCTCTTGAACTTGACTGCGTTGTTGATGCGGAACGTCTGGTTCAGATTGTCGTTATCGCCGACATGCGTGGCGGGCGACCAGAACCCCGGCCCTGCGAAGAGGGCGACGAGATCGGTGTTCGGATCGTATTGACGCCCGAGCGTCAGCGTGCCGATGCCTTTCTTTCCCACGCCCGCATATGCTTGCCGCCCGAACTCGCGTCCGCCTTGCGCAAGCGTGCCGTCGTTGACGCGATAGCCGTTTTCCAGCGTGAAGAGCGCGGTATAGCCGCCGCCCAGATCTTCGACGCCCTTGATGCCCCAGCGGCTGCCGTTGAGCTTGCCGCTGGTCGCCTGCACGTTCGATGCCCCGCGCTGGTTGTTCGTGTAGGCGATGCCGGCATCGATGAGCCCGTAAAGCGTCACCGAGCTTTGCGCCTGCGCGATGCCGGGAAGGGCGACCATCAGGCCAGCGGCGCTGGCGAGTCCGACTCGTTTCACTCGCTTCCTTTTTGTACGTGTTAACCAGGAGTTTCTGGCGGAAGGCGATCTTACGGTCGCGCTTACCAATGCCGAACAAACGAATTCTGATTTGTAATGTCGCGGCAAGGCGATTTGCAATGCGAAGCATCTGTCGAACAGAAGCGATGCGCAAACGGAAGCCATCGTGCCGGCAAGGCCCGCGTGATATCGATATGAAACCTCATTGGTTATCGCTTGGAAAAGGCTGCACTAGAATCGGCCGCCCAATCTTGCGCAACGGTTGCAAGGCTAGGCGTCAACTATGTTTATGAACTTTGCTTCGTTGCCTCGAATGTCATGTCGACCGTAAGCTTTTCGATCTATCGCGATGCCGCCCGCCTGTCTGCACGCTGCGCCGGACCACGCTAAGGGCTGCGGGCATCGCGTCTTTTTGTCTGCTCGGGGAATTCCATTCGATGAACGTAAAACGACCGGCGCTCACACGCGCTTTGGCCATAGTCATGACGATCGCCTCGAACGCGGCGATCACCGCCTGCAGCAAATCGGAGTCCACAACAACCACGCACGCGGCCGCAAAACAACCGGCGACGGGCGGCGATCTCATCTGGGGCGTGACGACCGAACCCGCTTGCTTCGATCCACATCGTTCATCGCAGCAAAACTCGTTCTGGGTCATCCGCAATTACATCGATTCCCTCGTCTCGAAGCGCACCGACGGCACCTACGCGCCGTGGCTCGCGAAGTCGTGGAGCATTGCCGACGACGGCAAGAGCTACACATTCCAGCTGCGCGACGACGTGAAGTTCACTGACGGCTCGCCGTTCAATGCTGACGCGGTGAAAGCCAACTTCGACTACATCCTGAGGAACGTCAGCACGACATCGGCGTCCGCGTCGCTGCTCGTCGCGTTCGATCACGTCGAAGTGGTGTCGCCTTACGTTGCCAGGCTCGTGATGAAGCAGGCCGATTCCACGACGCTCGAATCGCTCTCGAGCGTCAAGCTCGGCTTCATCTCGCCGAAGGCGCTCGCCGAGAACAAGGACCTGTGCGGCGGGGGACCGGGCATCGTCGGGACCGGGCCTTTCGTGTTCAAGTCGTATCAGCGCGGACAGCAGGCGACCTTCGAACGCAATCCCGATTATCGATGGGCGCCCGACAACGCAGCGCATCGCGGACCGGCCTATCTCTATCGCGTCACTTATCGGTTCTTGCCTGAGGCGGCCGTGCGAACCGGCGCGCTGAGTTCGGGGCAGGTCGATCTGATCGAAGGCGTCCAGCCGACCGACATCGCCGCGTTCGACAAGGTCGATGGCTTCCAGTACGTGCACGGTCCGTCCGCGACCACATCGTTCACGCTGAACATCAACTACACGGTGCCGCCCGCGAACGACGTCCGCGTGCGGCGCGCGCTGCGCGACGGCTTCGACCTCGACGCCATGGTGAAGAGCGTGTATCTCGGCACGGTGCGGCGCGCATGGTCGAACATCGGTCCGGACAATCCGGACTACGCGAAACAACTCGAGGGTTCATGGGGCAACAAGATCGCCGACGCGAACCGTCTGCTCGACGAAGCCGGATGGACCGCGCGCGACAAGGACGGGTTTCGGACCAAGGAGGGAAAGCGACTAACGATCGAAGTCGGCTATCCCCAACCCTACGTCCGCGACAGCCGTGACGTGCTTATCCGTGCAGTGCAGTCGGCGCTGCGGCAGAACATCGGGCTCAATCTGGACCTGCGCATCACGACTGCAGGCGACTTCGCCAATCAGAAGGCGACCGGCGTGTGGTTCATCTATCCGAACACGGACAACCCGTCCGATGTCGCGATGGAACTGTGGGACATGCTCGGCGACAAGGGCTTCCTCTATAGCGCCATTCCTGCCTCCGACAAGAAGATCACCGGCGACATCGACCGCGCGCGCCTGATGCCGATCGGCGATGAACGGCGCAAGCTGCTCGGCGAGATCCAGGCACGCGCCGTCGATCAGGCGTTCATCGTGCCGCTGTTCGCGCCGGTGTATCACCTCGCGTCGAAGTCGAACGTGCATGGCATCGGTTTCGAGCCGCAACTGGACGGCCCGGCGAGCGCTTACGACATCTGGATCGACAAACAGGGAGCGTGAGATGCGCAGACAGATTGCGACGCGCCTGATGACAGGATTGCTCGTGCTGTGGCTCGCGGCGTCGGTGGCTTTCGTCGCGATACACGCTCTGCCGGGACGCATCGAGGACGTGCTCGCGGGCGATCTCGCGTATCCCGGCTTGCGCGAGGCGATCGCCGCGCAGTGGGGCCTCGATCACAGTCTGCCGTGGCAATACGGGCAATTCCTGCTGCGGCTCGCGCATGGCGACCTGGGCACGTCGTTCGTGATGCAGCAGCCGGTGCGCGACGTGCTGCGCAGCCAGCTTTGGCCGACGATGCTACTCGCGTTGTCTGCCGGCGCGCTCGCGCTCGTGCTCGCCATTGTGGTGGCGACGGTGACGGCGGGCGGGGAGGGCACGCGCGGGGCGTGGGGCGCGCTCGGTGCGCGATGCGCGTCGCTGATCGAGCTCACGTTTACGTCCACGCCGGTGTTCTGGCTCGGCATGTTGCTGCTGATCGCGTTCTCCTTCCAGTTGCGGCTCTTTCCCGTATCGGGCGCGAACGGCTGGCGCGCGCTCGTCCTGCCCGCCGTGACGCTGGCGCTGCCGACCGCCGGGATTCTTTCGCAGGTGATGCGTGAATCGATTGAAGCGGCACTGGCGAAACCATTCGTCACGACGATACGCGCGCGTGGCGTGTCCGAACTTGTCCTGCGCGCGCGCCATGTGCTGCGCCATGCGTTGCTGCCGGTCGTGACGCTCGGCGGCTGGCTAGTCGGCAGCCTGCTCGGCGGCGCGGTCATCACCGAGAAAATGTTCGGCAGGCCGGGCATCGGCAGCGTGACGCTCTACGCGGTGACATCGCAAGACGTGCCGGTGGTGCTGGCCGTCGTGCTGCTCGCGGCGTTCGTGCACGTCGTCATGTCGACGTTGCTCGACATCGCCTATCTCTTCATCGATCCGAGGTTGCGCAGACAATGAGCACCGTGATACGTACCGCATTCGCGCGGGGGCGCGCACCGCTACCCGCGAGCGTGATGATCGCCGTGGCGTTTGTCGTCGCGCTCGGCATGGCAATGGCCTTTCCACGCATCGTGACGCCGTTCGATCCGCTCGCGAGCGACGTCGCCGCGACGCTGCAGCCGCCCGACGCGCAGCACTGGTTCGGCACCGATCGCATCGGGCGCGACGTGCTTTCGCGCGTGATACACGGCGCGCGCTATTCGTTGCTGATCGGACTCGCGAGCATGATCGTGAGCCTTGCGATCGGGCTCGTCGTCGGCCTCTTTGCGGGCTTGTCGAACCGTCTCGCCGATGAAGCCGCGTCGCGCGTCTTCGACGTGCTTTCCGCGTTTCCGCCAATCCTGTTGTCGCTCTTCGTCGTGACCTTCCTCGGACAGGGCATTGTCAATATCGCCATTGCCGTGGGCATCGCGGGCATTCCGAAGTTCGGGCGCGTGCTGCGTTCGCAGGCGCTCGTCGTGCGCCACGCGGACTACGTCACGCACGCGGTGAGCTTCGGCCTCTCGCGCACGCAGATTTTCTTTCGCCATGTGCTGCCGAACGTGCTCGTCGCGGTGCCGGCCATCGCGACGATCGATATCGGCAGCGCGATCATCGCCGTGTCAGGACTGAGCTTTCTCGGGCTGGGTCCGCAACCGCCGACGCCCGAGTGGGGCGTGATGCTCGCCGAAGGGCGCGACGTGTTGCGCGTCGCGTGGTGGCCGAGCGTGTTTTCGGGCATGGGGATCACGTTGACCGTCTTGTCATTCGCGGTCATCGGCCGCTTCCTGCAACGCAAGTTCGAGGTACGCGCATGAACGCGCAGGCATCGGTGACGGATCGGCCGCTGGTGAAGATTCGCGGGCTGTCCATCGGTTTCGCGAATGGGCACGGCGGCACGCCGCTCGTGCAGGGCGTCGATCTGACGATCCGGCCCGGCGAGTGCGTCGCGCTCGTGGGCGAGTCCGGCTCGGGCAAAAGTCTCACGGCGCGCAGTCTGATCGGTTTGGCGGGGCGCGGGGCGCGGATTACCGCGGAACGCTTCGAGATCGCCGGACGCGATGCGCTCGCGTTCACCGAGCGCGACTGGCGTGGCTTGCGGGGTCCCTTCGCCGGACTGGTGATGCAGGACGCGCTCGTCTCGCTCGATCCGCTGCGCACGATCGGCGCGGAGATCGAGGAGGTGCTCGCGCATCATCGCGTGCTGCGCTCGCGCGCCGATAGACGTGCGCGGGTGCACGACGTGATGACGGACGTGGGCATTCCCGAACCGGCGATGCGTGCCCGGCAATACGCGCACGAACTCTCGGGCGGCCTGCGGCAGCGCGCGCTGATCGCGTCGGCGATTGCGGCCGGCCCGGCGCTCGTCATCGCGGACGAACCGACCACCGCGCTCGATGTGACCGTGCAGGCGCAAGTGCTCGCGGTGCTCGGCGAGCGTCTCGCGCAGGGCGTCGGCGTCTTGCTGATCAGCCACAATCTTGCGGTAGTCGCGGGCATCGCGAATCGCGTGCTCGTCATGCACGGCGGCAAGGTCGTCGACAGCGGCGCAACGCGGGACGTGCTGCAGCATCCGTCGCACGACTACACGCGGCAGTTGCTGGCCGCGCAGCCATCGCTGGAGTCGCGCGGGCATCGGCTCAGTTCGGCGCGCATGGCGGTCACGACGCGCGGAGCGATGCCGGCGATCGTGCGCGATCAACTGCCGCCTCGGGCGGCCCCGTCAGATCGCGCGGTGCTCGATGTGGCAGGCATCGGCAAGACCTATGCACGGCGCGGCGGGGGTCGCGACCAACGCTTCACCGCGCTCGACGATGTGTCGTTTCGCGTGCGCGAGGGCGAGGTGCTTGGCATCATCGGCGAATCGGGATCGGGCAAGAGCACTTGCGGGAATATCGTGCTGGGGCTGCTTACGCCGGATCGCGGGGCCGTGCGTTTTCTGGGGCGTGAATGGAACGGCGCCGGTATCGGCGAGACGGCGCGTAGCGCGCTGCGCTCGCGCATGCAATATATCCCGCAGGATCCGTTAAGTTCGTTCGACCCGCGGCATGCCGTGCGCGAATTGCTGTTCGAGGGGCTGCATTCGCGAGGTCTTTCGAAGGCCGCGGTCCTTGCTCGCAGCGTCGAATTACTGGAGCAGGTCGGGCTGAGTGCGGCGTATCTGGACCGACGGCCGGCGTCGCTTTCTGGCGGGCAGCGGCAGCGCGTGGCGATCGCGCGGGCGCTTGCGCCGGAACCGGCGCTGATCGTCTGCGACGAGCCGGTTTCTGCGCTCGATGTTTATGTGCAGGCGCAGGTGCTCGATCTGCTGGTGTCCCTGCAAGCCCGGCATGCGACCGCGCTGCTCTTTATCTCCCATGACCTCGATGTCGTGGGGCATCTGTGCGATCGAGTGCTCGTCCTCAAGTCGGGGCGCGTCGTCGAAGAGGGCGACGTGGAGGCGGTGTTCGCGCATCCACGGCACGCCTATACACGATTGCTGTCGGCATCGGCGCCGACTTTGCGGCATGAGCGTGATGAAAGACACTATGAGGCGGCGTCCCTCGCGCGAGAACCGATTCCTTGATGGGGCGCGTCATCGGTGGTTCGTTTCAATCACGGTTTCGACAATCGAGCCGGAATTACGAACGGCCAGGTCGATTCGGGATCGGGTGGTGCCATACGAAATCCGCTTACCGAAAAGCGGTCATTCGCCGGAGCAGGCAGCTCTGACACCGTACAGCCAACGCAGGCGGCTGGGGTTCCAAGCTATGTACAAACAGCGAAGGCCCGCAGCGCCGCGAAGTCATTGCGGGTGTCCGGCGCCCCGCTCTTAGTGACAGTCTGCGGCTTGTTTGGCACGCGTCTCAGTACTGGCTGCGGCGACATGCGCCTGTGATCTCTTGAGGACGACGACCATGGCAACCAGGAGACGCCCCCGGTGAGTCGAGTCCTTCCTGTGACCGTCCGCGTCTCACCGTTAGTTGTCGACGACGAGCCAGCGCACTTCATCTTCAATAGCAGCGAGCTTAGAACGCCATCCGCTTGCGGTGGCGCTTGACATACGCGCCTTACCCCGCTTCGCGCTTCCCGACGGGGGCTATAAAAAAAGGATTCCGGCAATGTCCCGCGCGCTGTTTATAACGTGGATTACGTCGATGCGCTCAGGGTTTCCGGTGACCCGATAGAAGATTTGATAGCTACCGTGGACCCGATGCCGGACACCGCGATCCTCGTATCGCGGCACCAGCGGGTAGGCGCGTGGCATGTCTGCAAGGCTCGTGCACTTGTCACGCAGTTCGCGAGCGAAGCTCAAGGCGCGCTGCGGATTGGCGCGTGCGATGTAATCGCCAATCGCTTCTAGTTCCGCCTGAGCGTCAGGCAGGATGCGGACGATCATGCTTTTCGACTAGCCATCGCCTTATACTTTGCTTCGAGCCGGTCGAATACTTCATCGGCGGCCTTGCCTCGGCCCGCGTCTGAATCAGCAATTCCGCGTTCGATGACGGCGTCCAGGGCCGCTAGCTGGGTCTCGCGGTCCTGAATGAGTCGCACCCCCTCGCGCAACACTTCGCTTTTTGAGCCATAGCGGCCCGTCTCGACAAGCTTTGTAATGTATCCCTCGAGCTGCTGTCCCAAGTCCGCACTAATCATGTTTCGCTCCTCCGGTCGACATAGCGCTATTATACCGCTTATCAACTATTATCAAGCGCGATGCCGGACTGAAGCCGTCCGTGATTGTTTCAGGGGAGACCCCTCAGCGTCATAAGCATTAAGAATGCGCATAGCTAAATGACGATAACTTCTATTATGTCAATTCAACCATCCTTCACCGCGCCGTATACCCCCCATCGACCGCCAACGAAACCCCGCTGATCATCGACGCCGCATCACTCAGCAAGAACAACACAGGCGCCACGACTTCCTCTGGCTCCGCGAACCGTCCGAGCGGAATCGCCTGAAGCATCGGCTCGCTCTTGATCGGATCGCTCCAGGCAAAGCGTGCCATGGGCGTGAGCGTGACCGTCGGATTGACGCTGTTGACGCGGATGCCGTGCCGTCCGAGCTCGATGCAAAGCACGCGAGTAATCGAATCCAATGCCGCTTTCGACGCGCAATAGCTGAGATGGTCCGGCAAGCCGACGAGCGACGCCTGACTCGACACGTTCACGATGCTGCCGCCGCGCCCGACCATCTTCAGCGCGGTGGCTCGGGCGACCAGCGCGGCGCCTCGCGCATTGACGGCCATCACGCGGTCGAATGCGTCGGCGTCGAATTCGAGCGCCGGTTCGAGCGATGCAATGCCCGCGCAGTTCACGAGACCATCGAACGCATCGAACGGCTCCAGCGCCGCATCGATGACCGAACGATGCGCGCCCACATCGAGCCGCAGCGTCGCGCAGCCCGTTTCGTTCGCGAGCGTGTCGAGCGCGGCGGCATCGCGCCCCGCCGCGACGACATGTGCGCCGCAACGCGCCAGCGTCTGCGCGCAGGCACGCCCGATCCCACTCGATGCGCCCGTCACCAGAACGCGCTTGCCGCTAAAGTCGAACTCGGTTTTCATATCGATTGCAACCTGTGCATGGATGGCATGAGCGCCGGATAAAGCGCCGTGTAGACATCGAAATAATCGGCATAACGGGCCGCGCTCTCAGCGTCCGGCCGCGCGCGCTCGATGAGCGTCGACCAGCCGGTTTGCGCGGTATCGTGCGTCACGAGTCCGGTGCCGACTGCCGCGAGCAGCGCCGCGCCCAACGCGGCTTCCACTTCCTCGCCGATCGTCCAGACAGGAAAGCCCGTGACGTCCGCGATGATCTGCATCCACAGCGGCGAATGCGCGGCGCCGCCCACGACGATCAGCTTGTCGTCGAGCGATTCCGAGCCCTTTCGTCCGGCCTCGATGTTGTGCCTGAGCGCGAAGGAAACGCCTTCGAGCACGGCCCGGTAGAGATGCGCGCGCGTATGCGCGAGGCTCAGGCCGATGAACGCGCCGCTCGCCTTCGCATCCCAGACCGGACTGCGCTCGCCCATCAGATACGGCAGGAACATCGCGCCTTGCGCGCCGGCCGGCACGCGCGCGGCAGCTTCCTCCAGCAGCACGTGCGGATCGCCGTGCGGCAACGCGCGCGCCGCCGCGACCTCCGCCTGACAGAACTGCTCGCGATACCACGTCACCGACGCGCCCGCCGTGATCGCGCCGCCGAACACGTATAGATCGCGCGTGCCGTTGAGTACATGCGGCATCGACACGAGCCCATGACGCGCATCGACGTGCTGGTTGATGTAGCCCCAGCACATGCTCGTGCCGATCATCGCGACGTGCTGTCCCGCGCGCGCCGCGCCGGCCGCGAAGGTCGCCACGGCCGCATCGACGCCGCCCGCGACCACCGGCGTGCCCGCCGCCAGGCCCCATCGCGCGGCCCATTGCGGCAGCAACCCGCCGACGATATCCGTCGATTCGACGAGCCGCTGCGGCATCATGCGCGCGGGAATGCCGAGCGCGTCCAGCATCTCGGCGGACCAGCCGCGCCGCGCGACGTCGTACAGGCCGCCGATGTTTCCCGCCGAACTGTGATCGACCGCGATCTCCCCGGTGAGACGATGAATGACGTACGCGTTCGGCGGCAGGAAATAGCGCGTCTTCGCCCACACGTCCGGACGATGCTCGCGCAGCCACAGCATCTTCGTGAAACCGTAATAGCTGTCGACGCCATTGCCGGTGATCGCCTGCAATCGATCGAGATCGACCTGCTCGCGCACGCGATCGGCTTCTCCGGTCGCGCGCCGGTCCATCCAGATGAGACAGGGATGCAGCGGTTCGATCGCTTCATCCACCGGAATGCCCGAGCCGCCGTACAGACTGCTCACGCACACGCCGCGAATGGATGCCGCATCGATGCCCTGCGCCACAGCCTGCGCCACGCAATGCGCGATGCATTCGTCGACGGCATCGAACCACACCGACGGCCATTGCTCGGCCCAAAGCGGCTTCGGCGTATCCGGCTGATAGCTGCTCGAATGCTTCGCGACGATCGCGCCATCGCGCCCGACGAGCAGCGCCTTGGTGCTCTGCGTGCCTATGTCCACGCCAATCACGTATTCCATCGCTTCTCCGCGCGTGATCAGCGCTCGCCGGCGGGCTTGAGCAGCACCTTGATGGAATCGGTCGAATTCGCGACCTTGATCGCCTCGTCCCATTCCTCCAGCGAGAACCCATGCGTGACGATGCCTTTCGACGTGACGAGCCCGCGCGCGAGCAGATCGATCGCGATCGGATAGCAGTACGGTCCCAGATGCGCGCCGCGCACGTCCAGTTCCTTGCGGTCGCCGATGATCGACCAGTCCACCGTGGCATCCGCGCCGAACACGCTGAACTCGACGAAGCGCCCGAGCTTGCGGATGAGATCGAGACCTTGCGTCACGCCGATCGGCGCGCCGGTCGTTTCGATATATACGTCGCAGCCGTAGCCATCGGTCAGCGACTTGATCACGTCGAGCGCGTTGTCCTTCGTCGGATTGATGACCACGTCCGCGCCGTACTGTTTCGCAAGTTCGAGGCGCTCGTCGATGAGATCGATCACGACGAGTTTCTTCGGCGTCTTCAGATGCGCGACCTGCGTCATCATCAGACCGAGCGGACCCGCCCCGGCGATGACCACGACATCGTCCAGTTGAACGTCGCCACGATTGACCGTGTGGATCGCGCACGACAGCGGCTCGATGATCGCCGCGTCTTCGAGCGACACGCCGAGCGGAATCTTGTGGACGATCGCCGTCGGCGGAATACGCATGTACTCGGCCATGCCGCCATCGGCCACTTCGCGCTGGAAGCCGAAGATGTTGTGGACCTCGCACATCCAGTACTGGCCCGACTTGCAATAGCGGCATTTCCCGCAGGGCACGATCTGTTCCGCGATCACGCGATCGCCGACCTGCACGCCGAAATGCTCGGCCGCGCCCTCGCCCGCTTCCTCGACGTAGCCGAAGAATTCGTGGCCCGGAATCACCGGCGCCTTCACCCACGGGCTCGGGCCGCCCCAGAACATTTTCGCGCCGGTGTAGCACTTGCAGTCGCTCGCGCAGATGCCGCAGGCAGCGATCCGGATCACGAGTTCGTTGCGGCCGGCGCGCGGCTTCGTCACCTGTTCGACGCGGTAATCCTCGGGCGCGTGGCACACGATGGCGGTCATCCGGGACTCGGTGTTCTGTGTCGTCATATGTCTCTCGTTGAAGGTTTGCAGCTTGAGGAGATCAGCGCGAGCGTTCGCGGCTGATATAGATCGCGAGCAGGATGATTCCGCCCTTGATCACGTTCTGTACGTATGGATTCACGCCGATCATGTTGAGGCCATTGTTCAGCACGCCTAGCAAGAGCGCGCCGACCAGCGTGCCGAGGATCGATCCCCGTCCGCCGGATATCGACGTGCCGCCGAGCACCACCGCCGCGATCGCGTCGAGTTCGAAGCCGACGCCCGCGTTCGGCTGGCCGCTCATCAGACGCCCGGTCAGCACGATCGCGGCGAACGCGGACGTGAGCCCGGACAGCGTATAGACGATCAGCTTCACGCGCGCCACGCGCACGCCCGACAAGCGCGTGGCCTGCTCGTTGCCGCCGATCGCGTAGACGTAACGGCCGAACGGCATGCGGTCGAGCAGCAGCCAGGCAATCAGATAGACGGCGAGCATGATGAGAACCGGCGCCTGGATGCCGAGCACCTTGCCGCTGCCGAAGAAGCTGACCCAGTCGGGCAGGCCGTCGATCGGATAGCCGCCGGTGTAGATGAGACCGAGGCCCCGCGCGATGCCCATCGTCGCGAGCGTGACGATGATCGGCGGCATGCGCGCGAACGCCACGAAGAAGCCGTTGGCGACGCCGAAGCCGAGTCCGACGGCGACGCCCGTCAGCAAGGCAGCGACCGCGTTCAGGCCCGAGACCATCAATCCGGCCGCGATCGTGCCCGACAGCGCCATGACCGAACCGACCGACAGATCGATACCGCCCGTGAGAATCACGCAGGTCATGCCGACCGCGATGATCGCGTTGATCGACACTTGCCGCAGCACGTTTTCGAGGTTCGCGGCGGACAGGAAACTCGAACTCGCCACCATCATCACGATACAGACGACGATCAGCCCGATGAGCGGATAGAAGAGCGTCGAGCGTCTGAAGCTCGCGAAGCGCGAGCTCGCGCTGCCGTGCGCGCTGGCGGCCGCGACGTCACGTGAGTTCGGAGAAGATGTGTCAGGCGTGTTCATGTGTCGCTCCGCGTGCCCCGGCTGTTGCATAGGTCATGACCGTGTTCGAATCGATCTCGTCGCCGCTCAAAATCGCCTCGATGCGTCCCTGCCGGAACACACAGACGCGGTCGCACATGCCGACGATTTCCGGCAGCTCCGACGAGATCATGATGATCGAGTAGCCGCGCGCGGTGAGTTCGCGCATCAGCCCGTAGATTTCCGCTTTCGCGCCGACGTCGATGCCGCGCGTCGGTTCGTCGAAAACGAGGATGCGTGTGTGATGATTCAGCCAGCGCGCGATCACCACTTTCTGCTGGTTTCCGCCCGACAGCGTCGCGACTTCGGTGTGCATCGACGGCGCCTTCACACCGACGCGTTTCATGATCTCCGCCGTCGTGCGCGCTTCGATGCGATGGTTCAAAAACCAGCGCAGCGAGCGATACTTGCCGAGGTTGTTCAGCGAGATGTTGTCGCGGATCGAGAAGGAAGTGACGAGCCCTTCCGTCTTGCGGCTCTCGGGCAGAATGCCGATGCCTGAACGGAGCGCATCCGCGGGGTCCGACAGTTTCGCCATTGCGCCGTGCACGCGAATCTCCTTCGCATGAACCGGCTCCGCGCCGATCACGGCAAGCGCAGTCTCCGTGCGGCCCGAACCCACGAGCCCCGCGAAGCCGAGAATCTCGCCCTCGCGCAGCGTGAACGCGTTGACAGGACCGTCCTTCGTGATCTGCAGCGAGCTCACGTCGAGCACGGTCTTGGCATCGTCGCGTAACGCGGGCTTCGGCGGAAAGCTGCTCTCGATGCGCCGTCCGACCATCATCTCCACGAGCCGCTCGACATCGGTCTTCGCCACGTCCGTCATGCCGACATACTGGCCGTCGCGCAGCACGGTGATGCGGTCGCAGACATCGAAGATCTCTTCTAGATGATGCGAGATGAAGATCATCGCCACGCCCTGCTGCTTCAACTGCCGCATGATCGTGAACAGATGATCGGCCTCGGCGGGCGTCAGCGTGGCGGTGGGCTCGTCGAGAATCAGAATGCGCGCGTTGAGCGACAACGCCTTGCCGATCTCGACGAACTGCTGCTGCGCCACCGACAGCGTGCGGATAGGCACGTCCAGATCGATGCCGACGCCGAGGCGCGCGAAGATATCCGCGGCTTCGCGGCGCATCGCGGCGCGGTCGCGCGTGCGCCACACCGTGCGGCGCTCGCGGCCCAGGAAGATGTTATCGACCGCGTTGAGGTAGGGAATCAGGCTGAATTCCTGAAACACGATACCCACGCCCGCCGAGACCGCATCGTGATAGTTGTGGAACTGACGCGTCTGCCCGTCGATCTCGATCTCGCCCGAGTCGGGCTGATAGATCCCGCAAAGGATCTTCATCAACGTCGATTTTCCCGCGCCGTTCTCGCCGAGCAGCGCGTGAATCTCGCCACGCGCGATCTCGATGTGGATGTCCTGCAGCGCCTTCACGCCGGGAAAGCTCTTCGTGATGTGCTTGAGCCTGAGAATCATGTCCATCTGCGCCTCTTTCGGGCGGACGGCGAGCCGTCCGCCGACATCGCGTTTTACCAGGTGAAGCCCTTGGCGTTGTCCTTGTCGACCACCTTCACGTCGACCGGCACGGCCTTCGGCACCGTCGCGCCCCACTTCTTGGCCAGTGCGACGCCGAGCGCGATGCGAACCTGATCGGCCGGGAACTGCGCCGTCGTTTCGATGAACTTCGAGTTCGGCTTCTGGATCGCATCCACCGCTTCGGGCGCGCCATCGACGCTCGTCAGCTTGATGTCCTTGCCCGACGACGTGATGGCCGAGAGCGAACCCATTGCGCCGCCGTCGTTGACGCTGAAGATGCCCTTCAGGTTCGGATGCGCGGAGATCATGTTCTCCGTCACCGACAATGCGGTCGCGCGCTCCTGCTTGCCGTTCTGCGTATCGACGAGCTTCACGTTCGGGAACTTCGCGAGCCCCGCCTTGCAGCCGCGCACGCGTTCGAGAATCGGCACGACCGGAATGCCGTCGAGGATCGCCACTTCGCCGCTGCCGCCGATCGCTTTCGCCAGGTATTCGCACGACATCACGCCGGCGTCGTAGTTTTTCGAGCCGACGAAGGAGTCGACGGGACCGTTGGCGTTCGCATCGACTGCAACGACGACCGCGCCCGCTTTCTTCGCCGCCGTGACGGCCGATTGAATGCCGGTCGAATCGGTGGGATTGACGAGCAGAATGTCGATCTTCTTCTGCAGCATGTCTTCGACGTCGCTGACCTGCTTGCTGACGTCATGGTGTGCGTCGGTGACGACGACCTTCGCGCCGATCGAATTCGCCGCTTCGTTCAGCGCCTTTTGCATCGTGACGAAATACGGGTTGTTCATTTCCTGGAAGGTCATGCCGATCGTGAGCGGTGCCGCCGCGTGCGCGACACCGCAAAGCGCGCCCCCAAAAGCAAGCGTGCCGATCAACGCGCCCCGGCGCAGCGACGAAACGGACATGCGGTTCATAGTTGTGTCTCCTAATTAACTTGCACTTCTTCAGGGTGAATGAAGCCCTCGCGCGAGCGAAGGGCGAATCTCGACAAGACGGCTGCTTTACGGCGAAAAGAGCGCGAGCGCCTTGGGCGTTGGGCGTTGGTCGTTACGTGGGCGACGATCGCATTCGTCGATCGACGGACGACGCGTAGCCGGCGGCCGTGTGTCCCGGCGACACATGCTCCGGGCTGCCTTCCGACGGCGCGTTCAAGTTGACTTCCCGGCTGCGCGCATTGATCCGCTGCAGCGCGCGGAACTCGGACGGCGTCATGCCTTTTGCCGCCCGGAACTGCCGATTGAAGTTCGACACGTTATTGAAGCCGGCCTGAAAACAGATCTGCGTGATGTTGATTTCGTCGGCGAGCAGCATGTGACACGCCGCTTCGATACGCAGGCGGTTCACGTACTGAACGAACGTCGCGCCCGTATGGCGATGAAACGCGCGCGAGAATGCGCTGACGCTCTGTCCGGCGAGGCCGGCGAGATCCGACTCGCGCAGATCCGAGGCCAGATTCTTGCCGATGTGCGCAAGCACATGACCGAACCGCTTGGACGAAGCGACGTTCTGCTCGTAAGCGATGCTCGCGAGGAGCGTCTGTTCCTTCGCATCGCAAAGGCATTCGAGAATACGAAGGAACAGCGAAATGCGCCGGATGCCGCGCGCCGTCAACAGTTCTTCGAACAGCGGCGCGACGACCGCGCTCGTCTGCGAGTCGAACAGGATCCCGCGACGTGCGTTGTCGAGCAACGGCTGGGCGTCGCGGCACTCGGGGAATGCTTCCATGCAGCGCTTGACGAAGTCCGTGCCGAACTGGATCACGAGATTGCGCCGCTCCACGAATTCGCCGTCCGGCACTTCGCTGACCCAGTTGTGCGGAAGATTCTCTCCCATCAGAACGAGGTTGCCTGGGCCGAACGAGCCGACATGATCGCCGACGAAGAACTTGCCGTGCGTGGCGACGATCAACTGCAACTCGAATTCCGGATGGAAGTGCCAGCGCACCGTCTTGTACGGATAGCCGTGCGACCAGGCCTTGAAGGACTCGCCGTGTCGAACGTCGACCACCTCTAGATCGGGGTGCCTCATGAAGCCGTCTCCAGTTTCTTTTATTGCCGGCTGCTTGTTGCCATTTTCGGGGCGCCGGCTATTGACGCCAATTTAGATCGGTCAGTGTCGCGCTTCTACCAACTTTTCGCCTCTTTTTATGTACTTTTTTGCATGCACAGAGGGTCATTGCGTCTCGACAGCAAATTGTGCGACGCAAAAATGTTCAGCTCCAGTATTTTCTTGATCGGCGGCGTAGCGGGTTTCCCCCGATTCGAAGGGACCCGGGTTCAAGACCGTCCGATACGAGGCAAGCGAGTTTCGTGAGACGCGCAGTTGTCTTGTCGAGCATGAAACCTCCAAAGGCGAAGGCATCGCGAATTACAGCGGAACCGTGGGGTTATTCCGGTGAGCGATAACGTGCCCTCGCCGGTGCGTCCACCCTGCCCTGCCTCAACGCGACCGGCCGGATGAAATCATGCCTCGGTGCAAAGTTTGCCGGACCTGGAGACTGCTCATTCTTCGACGCGCGGGGTAGGAGCTTGAGCCCGACGCGTAGCCTGCAGCTTCACCAAAAAATTGCCGACGGATCAGCAGACTGCCCCGGCGCTTGTTTCTTGAAAGCCGATGAATGGCGTTGGCCCGGGCCGGCGCCCTGATTCTCGTGCAGGTACCGAATAGGCGCGTCCCCCCATCCGGATATGCGACTTATGCAGGATGGTGCATCGCGCATTACGAGCCGAGAATGTATTCCATCGGTGGATGCAGCAAAATCCGCGCGCCACCCACGCGAAAGACAAAAAGCGTTTCGCCCATCTCCCGACCCAAACGGAAGTACGCCTGACTATCATTCGATGCCCGGTCGCCGCCCGCCTGGCATCGATGCGACAGCGCACGGAGGCGGCGTCTCTTAGGAGCAGTCAGACATGGCAATCCATCCACTCAACGGAAGCGAGCGCGCGCCCCCTCAAGGCGCGAAGCCCGTCGGCAAGGCAGACCCGGACGAACGCCTCGAGGTCACCCTGCTGGTGCGGCGGCGGTCGAGCGACGCATTCGCGAAGCATATGGCCGAACTCGCGGCGCAAGGGACATCGGCGAGGCATATCGGTCACGATGACTTCACCAGGGACTTCGGCGCAGACGACTCGGACCTGTCGGCGGTTCGGTCGTTCGCACAGAGGCACGGTCTCGCGGTGGTCGAGTGTCATGCGGCACGGCGCGCGGTGGTGCTGTCCGGCACCGTCTCCCAGTTCGAAGCGGCCTTCAACGTGAGCCTCGAACAGTATGAGCATGCGGGCGGCACGTATCGCGGGCGCGTCGGAGCGGTCCATCTTCCCGACGAACTGAACGGCGTGGTCAGTGCCGTCATGGGTCTCGACAACCGCCCGCAGGCGCGGCCAAACTTCCGCGCACGCGCGCCGCACGGCAATGTGCGCTGGGCGGCCGCAGCGGCGGGGCCGTCTGCGTTCACGCCGGTGCAGATCGCGTCGCTGTATGACTTCCCTGCAGGCGACGGAAAGGGTCAGTGCATCGCGCTGATCGAGCTTGGCGGAGGATTCAGACCCGCCGATCTGAAGACCTATTTCGCCTCGCTGCGGGTGGCCGCGCCTTCCGTGACCGCGGTCTCCGTCGATCACGCTCGGAACCATCCGACCGGCGATCCGAACGGCCCCGATGGCGAAGTGATGCTCGATATCGAGGTTGCGGGCGCCGTCGCGCCGGGCGCGAAGATTGTCGTGTATTTCGCGCCCAACACCGACGCAGGCTTTCTCGATGCCATCAGCACGGCGATTCATGACACGAAGAACAGGCCGTCGGTCATCTCGATCAGTTGGGGTGGTCCCGAATCGGAATGGACGCCGCAGGCCCTAAGCGCTTTCGATCAGGCGTTCCAGTCGGCTGCAGCGCTCGGCATCACGGTCTGCGTCGCATCGGGCGACAACGGTTCGGGCGACGGCGTGAACGACGGCGCCGATCATGTCGATTTTCCCGCCTCCAGCACGTATGCACTGGGTTGCGGCGGCACGTCGCTGCGGGCGAACGGCAATCAGTCGAGCAGCGAGACCGTCTGGAACAATGGCGCGGGCGGCGGTGCGAGCGGCGGCGGGGTGAGCGCGACCTTCGCGTTGCCGGCGTGGCAGGAAGGGCTTCACGTCACGCGCGCGGGTGGTCAGCACAGTCCGCTCACGAAGCGCGGCGTGCCCGACGTCGCGGGGGATGCCGATCCCGAGACCGGCTACGAAGTGCGTGTCGACGGTCACAACATGGTGATCGGCGGAACGAGCGCGGTCGCACCGCTATGGGCCGGGCTCATCGCGCGCATCAATGCGATCAAGGGCGCGCCGGTGGGATACATCAATCCGCAGCTCTACAAAAACCCGTCGCTGCTCGTGGATATCACGCAGGGCAATAACGGGGATTTTGCGGCGTCGGCCGGATGGGATGCGTGTACCGGGCTCGGACGGCCTGATGGCAAGAAGGTGCAGGCTGCCGTGAGTTGAAGCGGGCACGGCGTGCTCGTGATGCAACAAGTCATGCTTGGCGAGCACGCCGGCGGCCGGAGGGATCGTTGGAGCATTCACGGCGAGACGCGCGAAGTAATCTACCGCAACAAGACGCACGCCCGACACGGCGGTCTCAGCGACCGGCCTCATTGGCGCCTGGCAGCCATACCGACGAAGCCCGATGCCTTTCGAGGCACATACTTCGTGTGCTGCTGAAGAATATCGCGCTGCTGGTTCCCTCTGGTCGCCTCTGCGCCGACTGGAGCACAATGAATGCGGAAGTCGACGCGCGGGCGGCGGGCTGGCACCGCCGAGCGCTGCTAATCACGACGCGTGGAGGTTGCTATGAAAAGCCTCAAGGGTAGCTGCTTAACGCTTGCGGCCTTGTCGCTCCTACAGGCCGGAAACGCTGCTGCCGCCGACGTCTCACAAGGCGGACGACATTTGACAGCGACGGAGTGCCGTGACCTGTCCGCGATGAAAAACAAGCAGCCCCCGACAAAGACGCAACACCGCAGCGAGCTCTCGGCGTTGAGAAAAGCCGGCTACAACCCTGCACCGTGGCACGACGACCCCCACTACCCCGCGAACCTGCACGCAGCGCAGCGCTTGGTCGACCAGTGGTTCGAGACGGAGTGCAAGTAAGTGGCGACGGCCGGCAATGGCCGATTAAGCGATTGCGAGCCCGCCGCGCGACCGCAGATCGGGACTGCCTGAAAGTCCCGGAAGGAGAAATGACATGATTGGTGTTTTCGTCAGATTTCGCTACGGCGACGACTTCGATGAGCAAGCCGTTCGGCACATCGCTCAGACCGCGCGCGCGAAGTTCGAAGGAATGGCGGGCTTACACTCGAAAGCGTTCACGGTCGATTCCGCGCGGCGCGAGGCGACGAACTTCTATGTGTGGGACTCGGACGACGTCGCCAATGCATTCTTCTGCAATGAAAATCTGGATCGAATAGCGGGCCTGTATGGCGTGCGCCCCGACGTTAAGTTCGTGCAGATTGCCGCGCTGGTGGAGAACAAGGGCGCGTGACGCCGCGGTCAATGAGGACGGCCCGAGGTGTCCGGTGTCAACGTTATATGCAGGGGTTCGGGGCGCAATTCATGGCTTCGTCATCGAAGAAGAGCCACGCGGGCCACTTCGCGCCGAGTCGCCTTGCGAGCGCTTCGCCGCCTTGCTCCATGACGTAAATATCGTTGCAGAGATATGGGAGGAGGCGCGACTTCACCGGCTTTCACAGCGCGTCGCATATCGCCCGTATCATCCGTGGACACGCGCTGTTCCCGCTTTCATTCCAGCGTGAGCACGACGCGACCGTCCACCTTCCCGCTTTTCAGATCGGCGATCACCGAGTTGATGTTCTCCAGCCGGTCTCGACGGATGTGCGCGCGCACTTTGCCTTCGGCGGCGAAGTCGAGTGCTTCCTGGAGGTCGCGCCGCGTGCCGACGATGGAACCCCGCACGGTGATGCCGTTGAGGACGGTCGAGAAGATGGGCAGCGGAAAGTCGCCCGGCGGCAGGCCGTTCAGAGACACTGTGCCGCCTCGGCGCACCATGCCGAGCGCCTGCGCGAACGCGCTGCGCGACACGGCCGTGACCAGCACGCCATGCACCCCGCCGATCTCCTTTTGGATGACGGCGGCGGGATCGCCGAGCGATGCATCGATTGCCAGCTTCGCCCCGAGATCGCGGGCGAGCGCGAGCTTGGCCGGATCGACATCCACCGCGACCACATGCAGGCCCATCGCGATGGCGTATTGGACTGCAACGTGCCCGAGCCCGCCGATGCCGGAAATGGCGAGCCATTGTCCGGGCCGCGTGTCCGTGACGCGAATGCCCTTGTAGACGGTCACGCCCGCGCACAGAATCGGCGCGATCTGGTCGAAGGCGACCTGCTTCGGCAGGTGGCCCACATAGTCGGGGTCGGCGAGTACGTATTCCGCATAGCCGCCGTTGACCGAATAGCCCGTGTTCTTCTGCGCATGGCAAAGCGTTTCCCATCCCGAGAGGCAATGCTCGCAGTGGCCGCACGCCGTGTAGAGCCACGGCACGCCGACGCGATCGCCTTCCTTCACCTGCGTAACGTCCGCTCCAACGGCGGCGACGTAACCGACGCCTTCATGACCGGGAATGAACGGCAGCGTGGGCTTCACGGGCCAGTCGCCGTCGGCTGCGTGGATATCCGTGTGACAGACACCCGACGCCGCGATCTTCACGAGTATCTCGTTGCGGCCCGGCGTCGGAACCGGCACTTCTTCGATGCGCAAAGGTTCGCCGAACGCATGAACGACAGCGCCTTTCATCGATGTACTCATGAGAAACTCCCGTGGACGAAAGACGGCGACTCGTGTGGTGAGGCACCGGACGTGCGGTCAGTATGCGCGGCAACATTACGGGGCCTTTGACTCAGGTCAAGCGAAGCACGAGACCACATGTCCTTCTGTCATCGCGTCTTTGATCCGGCGTTGTTGCGATAACGAGGCGTAAATCCGTGAAGATGAGCGGCATCGGATACGCAGCCAGGGCCCTCGCGTGAGCGTGGCCAAAGCGGCGAGTCCTTCACGGATTCGACGACGAAGCGACGAACGCCGCAGCGACTAACCCCTGTCGGCCAAGAGTCGCGCGAGGCGCGAACGTTGAGCCGTGTACTCAGGCAGCGACGTCGCAGAGGCGGGCCAACATCAATCCGGTCGCTTGCTGTGTTGCGCGGATCGGTCGCACCATTCCGGAAGACGTCGGCCACATGGAAAGCGACTCTCTGCACTGTCTGACGCAACGCCAGGAAGGCTCCGACGACTCGACGACTATTTCACTCCGGCCGGTCCTTCACGACCTGTACCACGATTCTTCGATTCTTCCAGAACAGGTCGTGCACGCGCGGCTGCAGGCGCCGCAGCAGCTCCGGATCAGCCCTTTCGAATATCAGCACGGCCGCTGGCGCCGAGCCGTCCCCAGGAACACGCTCGATTCCGTCGCACGGAGGAAAGCCATACTTGGCCAAGAACTGTTTGATCTCGTCGTCAGAGCTTTCCGCTTCGATATTGTTCACTAGCACGAATGTCATGATGTTGCCCTCGAACCCGTCGAGTCCTCGCTGTCGGACTGCCTTCGATTTGCACGGCATGGCATTAGAACCTTCAAACGGCACCTGCCGATCGCTATCAATCCGACGCTAGGATTGCGCCATCGCCACGCTTCGCCGTTCGCGCTCAGAGTCGCGTTTCAACACGTTTCGAATGCGCGCGAGCATCGCCGTCTGCGCCTCTGTGGGGCGGATCTGGCGAACCCGCTCATCGGCCAAAATCTTGTCGAGCAGCGCGAGCAGCTTCCCGCACTGGGCGCGCTCGGCCAGAAGCACGGGCAGCGTGAGAAGCGCCTGTTCCGGCTCGAATTGCACGATGATTTCCTGCTCACCCCCTATCCGGCGCCACTGTTCGATCGGAAGCGCCGGAAGGTAGCCGCCATAGTCCTTCAGCATCTCCTGGCCCAGTGTGAGTTCGGCCAGCGAGACGGGCTCTCCCTTGGGCGACAACAGATGCCAGATGCGTGCGAATGCTTCGGCGAAGCCGCCGTGCGTGACGGATGCCAGCGCGTTCTTGACCACTGCGAGACTGCGCAGGTCCGGCTCTGCTTCCGTTTGAGGCCCCGCCGCCTTCTGTTTGTCGGCGAGATAGAGCGAGAACATGTTCCCGTATATGTAGAAGAACGCCGACTCAGTGAGCGCGTCGCGCATCGCTCGGTAGTAATCGAGTGAGGCGCTCACCAGGTCCGAAGCCTTGCTCTCGGCCGTGCGTAGCGGATCGTCCGGGCCGACCGCTTCCCGGTGCGCCTTGACGGTCTGCGCGGCCGGACCGAGCCACCATAGCCACGGGTTGGCATCCGAAATCACCCAGCGCTGAAGGCGCAAGGGATGCAATTCGCGCAGCATCTTGGCGCTCATTTCGTTCGACATGAACTGCACGAGCGGCTGCGCGAACAGTTCATAGGCATGCTGATTGAAGTCCGAGACCGCAGCAACAATCTCGAATGGCTTCTCGTCGACACGCTTGAAGCGATTGAGCCGCGCACGGATGTCCTCGAGCTGGTGTTCGCGGAACTCGACATCGTATTGAGTCCGCTCCGCATCGCCCGGGCGCTCGGTGATGACCATCTCATACAGGCCCGGCGTCAACAGCTCGATCGCCTCCAGCACGGAGACGATCTGCGAATACTCCTTTTTCGCGACCTTGCCTGATACGAAGATACCAAGATGGCCGATGTCCTGATGCACGAGCCCAACAATCACCTGTCCCCGCGCCTTGATCTCCTCGGTGCTGCCATACACGTCCGCAACCCAGTTGAAGGCTTGCTGAGGCGGCGTGATGTTGTCGCCCATCGACGCAAAGAGGATGATCGGCGAATGTATTTCTCGCAAGTCGAAGGTTTTTCCATTATCTGACTGCACACCGCCGGACCATAGCTTGTTGCCGACGAAGAGATTGCGGGTGATCCACTCGATCTCGTCGCGGTTCAACAGGTAGTAACCGCCCCACCAGCGTTCGAACTCGAGAAAGCGCGGCGGCTCGGTGTCGATGTTGGAATACACCTTGTAGTACTTGTCCCAAAGGCTGTTTGCGGGGTTCAGGTTCTCGAAGTTCTGCACGAGATGGGCGCCGTCGAACTTTCCGTTGCCCACATCAGCGGCGAACGATGACATCCAGGTGCCGCCGAGCATGCCGCCGGCATAACGCATCGGGTTGTCGCCTTCCCCTTCGCGCCATGCGCCGCCCCAATAGGACATCGGCGCGCCGTTGATGACGATGGGTCCGGTGTCCTCCGGATCGGCGGCTGCGAGCATCATCGCCGCCCAGCCGCCCTGGCAGTTTCCGACGATCGCAGGCTTCGGACTGTCGGGATGCAGTTCACGCACTTTCTTGACGAACTGCTGCTCGGCTGCGCACACGTCGAGCATCGTTTGCCCGGGCTCGGGGTCGACGAAGAATATGACGAAGTACACAGGATGTCCGCCACGCAATGCAACGCCCACCTGTGAGTCGTCCTTGAAAGCGCCAATACCGGGACCATGTCCGCCACGCGGGTCGATGATCACGTAAGGCCGCTTCTTCATATCGATTCTGACGCCGTCGGGCGGAATGATTTTCAGCAGTGCATAGTTCACCGGTCGTTCGAAGCTGCGGCCGTCGAGAAGCGTCTCATGTTGAAAGTGCAATACGGGCGTGGGCCCACCCTCGAGTTCCATGTGCACGAAGTTGTTGCCGCGTTCGCGCATCGTGTCCCAGAAGAGTATCGACCGCTGCACAGAATCGACTGCATAGCGCCAGCCATTCTGCGCGCCCGTCGGCGTTGCGAGCGTGGCAGGCCACGCCGCTGAACTGCCACCGAGCGATTCGCGCATACGCGCCTGGAAAGACTCGCAAGCGAGCTGACTGCGCTTCTGAAAAAGCAACCCGACTTTGAGGGCAATGTCGTGGCTGCGGGACAGTTGCGTTCCTGCATCCATGGGGGAGACTCGCAGATAGAGTGAATGGGCAATCGTCGCGCTAGCGGTTGCGACGTTTGCAGCATGTTGCTCGTAGCCGCGAGACGCTGGCTTGATACAGATCAACCGGGCCGTCGGCTGCGACGCATCCATATCTGCACATGTCGATGGTCGGCACGTCGAGCAAAGCGATCGAGAAGCAGCGCTAACTTGGAGGATGAAAACTTACGCCGTCGCAGTCATTGCGCGACGATCTTTCGGGTAGACGGCACGTTGATGTGCATCAAAGAAATCCCGTCGCGGCGCGGATAGGTTGAATACCGACAAAGACGAACCATCCCCCACGGCACGCATCGACTGAGGCATTCGGCTCACGTCCAGGTCGGTCGGGGCAACGATGCTCACTTGTCATGGCCACCCTATGTTCATCGTCGAGTATTGGATCATGAGCGAGAGTAGCTACTGCGCGCCTCACATGGCAAAGCGGTCACGGCGTGCGCTCGCGGCCACGCTTGCAGTGGCGCTTTCGCTCGTACTGGCGAGTTGCGCGGCCCCCGACATGCACCCTTCCGTCGACATGCCCGGCCGATTCGCTGCGGCGCCGGCATCCGTCGATGAACCCGAGACCGCCTGGTGGGACAGCTACGGTGACCCGGTGCTGGGGGACCTGGTTCGTCGGGCGGCGCAGGAGAACCGCGACATCAAGGTTGCAATGGAGCACGTGCGCGCGGCGCGGGCCGGCGAGACGATCAGCCGGTCATGGCTGTTTCCCAGCGTCGGGATTTATGGCGCAGCCTTCGATCACAAGACCGGTTTCGATTCGTTCTTCAAGCAGACCGTGCCAGAGGCCGCCGACACGAAGGGTTGGCAAGCCGGCGTCGACGTCTCCTGGGAAATCGACATCGCTGGCCGACTGCGCGCGGGCGCCGCAGCGGCCGCCGCGGACACGCGCACGGCGGAGGACGTCGCGAGAGGCGTGCGTCTGCTGGTCGTGTCGGACGTGGCCACGAACTACTTCACGCTCGTCGGCGCGTTGCGGCAACTCGATACGGTCCGCGCGATCTCGGCCGCGCGTGACGAGACGCTACGGCTCGTGACGGCTCGCCAGCGCGTCGGCCTCGCCACGCCGTTCGACGTCGAGCGAGCGCAGACCGAAGCGGCGACGGCCCACGCCGCAATACCGCCGCTGGAAACGCTGGCCGCGGTGTCGCGTCATCGCATCGCCGTGCTCATCGGCGATCAGGCGTTCGCCGCGTCGAGTATCGCGCCGTCGCGCGTCGATATTGCCGCTCCGACCGCGCGCGCCGGACAGCCAGCCGCACTCTTGCAACGCCGGCCGGATCTGCTCGCCGCGCAGGCGCAACTCGACGCAGCCAATGCGCGTCGGCAACAGGCGAAGGCCGAATGGTTCCCCCGTCTCTTCCTCGGGGCCCTGTTCGGCCGCGAGGGGCTCGACGTCAACGGCATGGCGCTCGGCGCGGCGCGCTTCACCAATGTAGCCGCATTACTCGCGATGCCGATCTTCAACGCGGGACGGACGCAAGCCCTGAACGACATCGCCGAGAGCGGGCAGAAGGAAGCGGTGCTTCGCTACGAGAACGCGATCGTGCGCGCACTCGAAGATGTCGAGAATTCGCTCGTCGCACTCGACGACGAGCGGCAACGCGCGCAACTGCTGGATGGCGCCGCCAGTTCGGCCGAGGCGGCCCTGCGACGCGCCCAGTCGCTGTACGACCGCGGGCAGACCGATCTTTTGCCGCTCCTCGATGCAGAGCGCTCGCGCTTGTCAGTGCGAGTCAGCGCCAACGACGCCAACACCCAACTGCTGCTCGACAGCGTGCAACTGTACAAGGCACTCGGTGGCGGGTGGGAAGTGTTCGAGCCCTCCGCGACATCGAGCGGTGCGGATGCAGCACATTCCCCGAAATCCTGAACCATCGTCCGAAACGAGGAACTGTCGTGAGAACCCATGTCTGCCGGGCGCTTCCAGTCATATGCTTCGCCGCGATCTTGTCAGGCTGCTCGGAAAAGCCGCCACCTGAAGCGTTGCGTGTCGTTCGCACAGCGGAGATCCGCTACGACAAGACTCAGGAGACGGATCGATACTTCGGCTCCGTGCAATCGCGCTATGAAGTCGATCAGGGTTTCCGCGTCGGCGGGAAGATCGTGAGCCGCAAGGTGGACGTGGGCATGAAAGTGCATCGAGGCGACGTCCTCGCCGTCCTGGACGGCACAGATTACAGGCTTGCGGTGCAGGCCGCGCAGGAGAAGTTGACCGCGTCGCAAGCGCAGGCCCGGCAAGCCGAGTCGGATCGAAAGCGGCTGGAAGCGCTCAAGGCCGATGGTTCGGTCAGTCCGTCCGACGACGAAAAAGCGCAGACGAACGCGCGCACGACGCGTTCCGCCGCCGAAGCCGACGCGCGCAATCTCGAACTCGCCCGCAATCGTCTCGAATACACCACGCTGCGCGCGGAGCAGGACGGGGTCGTCACGAGCGTGAAGTTCGAGACCGGCCAGGTGGTGGCCGAAGGGCAGCCCATTGTCTCGATCGCGAAGGACGCCGAGCCCGAGATCGTCGTCAATGTGCCGGAGGACCATGTGCAGTCGTTCAAGACGTCGCGATACAAGGCATGGCTTGCCAGCGCATCCGCCGACACGTTCGATGTCGTATTGCGTGAACTATCGCCCCAGGCTGCGGCGCAAACCCGCACCTTCCGCGCGCGCCTGAAGCCCGCGGTGCCCCGATCTCTGCCGCTTGGCGCAACCGCGACGCTCGTGGTCGAGCGCCCGGCGGCGCAAAACGACGTGGCCGCTATCCCGGCTGGTTCGATCACTCAGAATAATGGCCGGCCCGCAGTCTGGGTGGTTCGTCAAGAAGGGACCAACGCAACCGGAAAGGTCGATCTCATGCCCGTCGAGCTGCGCGGGTATCGCAACGACGACGTGCTTGTCTCCGGGCTGCCGGCCGGCGAGTTGGTGGTCACCGCGGGCGTGCACAAGATGGCACCGGGCCTGAAGGTGGCACTTGGCGGCGTTCGGAGCGAAGTCGAAACGAAGAAGGTTTCACATGAAGTCGCTCAATCTCACTGAATGGGCGCTGAACCATCGCGCCATCGTCCTGTTCCTGATCCTCTCGATCACGATCGGAGGCGTGCTGGGCTTCACCAGGCTCGGTCAGCTGGAAGATCCTAACTTTTCGGTGCCTTCGATGACGGCGGTGGTGATCTGGCCCGGCGCGACCGCGCAACAGATGCAGGACGAGGTAGTCAACCGCATGGAGAAGAAGTTCGAGCAGCTCGACCACTTCGACAAGGTCAAGACCTACGCCCGGCAGGGATACGCCGGCATGCTGATCTCGGTCAAGGGCGGTACGTCGCATGCGGACCAGCGCGAAGCCTGGTATCAGGCGCGCAAGAAGTTCAGCGACATCAAGCTCGAGCTGCCTGACGGCGTCATCGGTCCGATCTTCAACGACGAGTTCAGCGACGTCACCGGCCTGCTATACGCGGTCAAGGGCGACGGCATCAGTCAATGGGAGCTGAGCGACATCGCCGAGGACATCAAGCGGCGCCTGCTCAGGGTGCCGATGGTCAAGAAGGTCGACGTCTACGGCAAGCAGGCCAAGAAGGTCTATGTCGAGTTTTCCAACGAGCGCCTCGCCGCGCTCGGCATCACGCCCCTCCAGATTGCGGAAAGCGTGCGCAATCAGAACGCGGTGGAAGCAAGCGGCCAGATCGATACCAGAACTGACCGCCTGATGGTGCGGGTCAGTGGTCAGTTCAACGACCTGGACGACATCCGCAACGTTCCGATCGCTGCCGCCGGGCGCGTCATCAAGCTCGGCGACTTCACTACCGTCACGCGAGGCTACGAGGACCCGCCGCAGTACACGATCCGCCACAACGGGCAACAGGTGCTCATGCTCGGCATCGTGATGACCGACGACGGCAACATCGTCGAACTCGGCAAAACGCTTCAAGGCACGATCGCCAGGGTGCAGTCGGAGCTGCCGTACGGCGTCGAGCTCGAGCGCGTGGCCGACCAGCCGACCGTGGTCGGCGAATCGGTCTGGGAGTTCGAGCGCTCACTGCTGGAAGCGCTGGCGATCGTGCTGGTCGTGAGCCTTCTGAGCCTCGGCTGGCGTACCGGCATCGTCGTGGGCCTTTCGGTGCCCATCGTGCTCGGCGTGGTCGCGCTGGTGATGCTCTGCATGGGCTGGAATCTCGAGCGCGTGTCGCTCGGCTCGCTCATCATCGCCCTCGGTTTGCTGGTCGATGACGGAATCATCGCCGTCGAGATGATGGTGGTGAAGATGGAGGAAGGCTGGGACCGCGTGAAAGCCGCCGCGTTCTCTTATTCGTCCACTGCACTGCCGCGGCTTACCGGCGCGCTGATCACCACTGCGGCTTTCATGCCCATCGGCTTGTCCAGATCGACGACGGGCGAGTACGCGGGCGGCATCTTTTGGATCGTGGGCACCGCCGTGCTGTTCTCGTGGTTCGTGTCCGGGATCATCACGCCGTATCTCGCGGTGAAGATTCTGCCGGACATCAAAAAGCACGACCACGGCGGCGACCCCTACCGCACGCCGTTCTACAACAAGCTGCGTGGAATGATCGAGCTCGCCATCGCCAGGCGATGGTGGGTCATCGGCGCGACGGTCGCAGCATTCGCTTTGGCCGTCGCAGGCAGTCAACTCGTGCCGCAGCAGTTCTTCCCGAACAGCGACCGGCCGGAATTGATCGTCGAACTGCGCTTGAAGGAAGGCGCTTCGTTTGCTGCGACCACCGAGCAAGTCAAGAACATGGAGGCGGTGCTCGCGAAGGACGCGGATGTCAAGTTCTACACGGCATACACCGGTGCCGGCCAGCCCCGCTTCTACCTGGCGCTCGACCCCGAACTGCCGAACCCCGGCTACGCCGTCTTCGTGGTGATGACCAAAGGCCTGGAAGCGCGCGAACGCGTGCGCTCGCGCCTGATGTCGATCGCCAACGACACGTTCCCCGCGGCGTGGGTCCGCGTCACGCGCCTGGAACTGGGTCCGCCGGTTGGCTTCCCGGTGCAGTTCCGCGTCGTCGGCTCGGACAAGCAGAAGGTTCGCGAGATCGCGCGCGAGGTCGAGGCGGTGGTGGCGTCGAGCCCGAAGGTCCGCGACGTACAACTCGACTGGAACGACCCGGTGCGCACGCTGCGCGTCGATCTCGACCAGGACAAGGCGCGTGCGCTCGGCCTGGCGCCTGCGGACGTCGCCTTCGTGACGCAGGTTTTCATGAATGGCGCGGCCCTGTCGCAGTTGCGCGAGCACGAAGACCTGGTCGACATCGTCACGCGCGCCGTGCCTTCCGAGCGCCTCGATCTCGACACGCTGAAGAACGTCAATGTGTACACACGCGACGGAACGGTCGTACCGCTGTCTCAGGTCGCGCGTGTGCGCGACGTGCTCGAAGAGCCGGTATTGTGGCGGCGCAACCGCGACATGGCCATCACGGTGCGCGCCGACGTCAAGGATGGCGAGCAGGGCGTCTCGGCCACGCAGTCGATCGTGCCGCGGCTCGCGGGCATCGAGGCGAAGCTGCCGTCTGGCTATCGGATCGACGTGGGCGGCGCCGTCGAGGAAAGCGACAAGGCGAACAAGGCTCTGGCGGCGGTGTTTCCGGTGATGCTGATCACGATCCTGTCAATCCTGATGCTGCAGTTGCAGAGCTTCTCCAAGATGTTCATGGTGCTTCTGACCGCACCGCTCGGGCTCATCGGGGTCGTGGCCGCGCTGCTGATCTTCCGGGCGCCCCTCGGCTTCGTGGCGATCCTCGGCATCACCGCTTTGTCCGGCATGATCATGCGCAATGCGGTCATCCTCGTCGATCAGGTCAGCAAGGAGACCGAACAGGGCCTCGATCCCTGGAATGCGGTGCTGGAAGCCGCGATCCATCGGACGCGTCCCGTCATGCTGACCGCCGCGGCCACGGTGCTTGCAATGATCCCGTTGGCGCGCAGCGTCTTCTGGGGCCCAATGGCAATCGCCATCATGGGAGGCCTCACGGTGGCGACGGTGCTGACGATCTTTTTCGTGCCGGCGTTATATGCCGCGTGGTTCAAAGTCCAGCGCGGGCAGCGCCCCCCGGGCCGTCGATGCAGCGCCTCCGGCGGGGCGGCAAACGGCTGCGGCCGAATGAAGACGTGAGCACGGCCGAAAGAACATGGACGCATCAGGCGGGGAGCATGGATGCGTTGCTCACTTCGCTGCGCGCAGCAGGACTCGTCAGCACCTGTTCGAAGCTTCCTCAGAAAGGTTCTACAGCGGAGCATGCGGACGTGTCGTTGCTGGCGGTTATACGATGATGCGGAGTTCAGATCACCCCTCGAAGGATGAGGAACACCCGGAAGGCTCTTGAGCAACGCCGAGCGGGTCCAGTGCGCGACTTCACATGCCGGGGCTACGCGGCCTCGGTTCTGCTTCGGCGCCCTATCGACCGGCTGTGGTCTGAGCAGGCAATCGCGAGTTGCATGGCTTCGGGTCTTAGCTATTCCGCCCACGATGACCAATGCTCACCAGCTTCGCGCCGAGTCGCCTTGCGAGCGCTTCGCCGCCTTGCTGCATGACGTAATCGTGATTCCATTCGAAGAGCGGGCGCGCCACGGGAGCGAGCAGATTCATCCAGCCACGGCCGGTGCGCACGCGCCATTCGTATCGGACGGCGGTGAGCTCATCGCTCGATGAGAACGTCCAGCGCCCGATCCCCTCCACATCGCCGCTCGCCACGCCTTCGAGCAACACGAGCGGCTTAACCTGCGTGACGCGCATATCGAAGCGCACGCGATACGGCAGGCGACCCCTCCACACGTAACGATGCAATGCGCCCACGCCATCGGCCGCGCCGCTTTCCACTTCGCTCACGCGCTCGACGCAGGTCCACCATTGCGGCCACGCAGCCGGATCGTGAACGGCGTCCCATACCGCCTGAATTGGCGCCCCGATCTTCCAGACGGTAACGAACCGATATTCGCTCGCGTGCACGATTGCCTCCAGAGCGCTCACTCCCCGTTCGGAATCGGCTCAATGGCCTCGTCGGTTACTGGCCGCCGCCGAGCGCGTTAATCGCGACTTGCAGCATCGGTGCGGCCTGTTCTCGCGGCTAACCTTTCTAGTACGTCGCTTTATCTTTCATCGACCAAGCCACTCGAGGAGGATAGTAGATCATATCCGGGTCTCCGCAACCCGCGGTCGAGTCGGGGGGAATAGACGTGCAGTGTCCTGACGCACACTGGCGGCCATGCGTTACACGGCAACTCGCCAGTCTGCGACGCCCAACAACCGTGCCCCGATGTGTCGTGGGCCAACCGACAGTTCGCCCCGACGAGCCATTCGGACGGCAGTTTCCCGCGTCGACGTTTCCTTTAACTTCAATGACTTACGCGCCGGCCGCTGTGTCGCGCATCGCATGGCACGGAACCTGTGATGAAGAGGGCGAGCGACGCCATACGCGCTCAATTCTCCCGGCCTTCGGGCCTTACTGAAATAGGTGACCAAAATGTGCGCACTGAACATTGTCGACCTTCGCCACGAAGAGGAGCTTTCCCGGACCGAGATGGCACAGGTCATCGGAGGGCATGACGTGGAGAAGGAAAAAGCACTTGTCGAGCTATGGGGTGTCATTCACTCAATGACTGCTCTGGAGAACGAGCCCGAGCCCGCTCCCCCGCATGTGCCCATGAAGCTCTGACCGTCGAGATGCGGGTCTGGTCCTCGGGGTCGAACGGCAAGCGAAAGAGGAAGACCGCAAGGGCTGCTTTCCGGCCGTTGCGGTATCGGCTGAAGCGGCTGGGAAACGAGATTGATGCGCCTGGAGACGAAGCCGCTCGCAAGAAGCGGCGCTAAAACTCGACAACGTGCGCGATATTGATTCGTCGAAGGTCGCCTCGAGCAGAGCCAAGTGCTCCGCTGCATGCAGGCGCTGCTTTTTTCCGCCGCGCTGGCTCGTCGGCGAGACACCTACCGCACTAAGAATCGACGATTCACTGGCATGGGCTTTATGAGTCGTACTAAACCAAGGGTTCTGGAAGCTGTCATTAGAGACTTTGCGGCGATGACCCAATGCGTATTGGTTTGCGGCGGAAACTGACTGACTCTTAGCGGAAGTGAGTCAGTTCTTGCTCGACTGTCAGTTGGACCGCAACGGCAATTACATTGAAATTAGGCGGGAATTCTAGTGGCCGTCGCGGCGCCGTTCTTCATGGCGCAACGCATTTATCCGGTCTTTTGTATTCCAGCAATGAAGGCTCCCTGACGAGTCCCGCCCCCGCTCCCTCATCCCTTGCCCAGAGGTGGCCGGCTCGGAAACCCAGCCATATTGCTGAGCTGAGCGAGTTCATTGGCGGCCTCGCGCAGCAGTTCCGAGTACTCGTGGATCTTCTCTGCGGTCAGCCGCTTGCGCGGGCCCGCCAGGCTAATGACGCCGACGCAACGCGAGCCGCTGACCACCGGTGCCGCGACCGCCGACATCCTCGGCGCAAACACCTCGTCGATCATTGCGTAGCCGCGCACGCGCGCGGCGTGCAGGAAACCGAACAATGCCTTCAGCGTCGTCGGCGCGTTAGGGCCGAATTCCTTCGGCTGACCGAAGCCCTGCTTCAAGACGAGCGCGGCCGCTTGTTCATCCGACATCGTCATGAGCCACGCGTGACCGGTCGACGTGCACGAAAGCCGCGCGGCCTGACCCATGTCGGGATCATAGCGAAAGCCCGTGCGCTGTCCGTCCGCCTTGCCGACCCAGATGATGGCGTCGCCATCCACCAGCGACAGCCGCGCCAGTTCGCCGGTCTGCGCCGCGACACGTTCGATGATCGGCTGCGCGATGTCCGCGATGCCGGTCAGGCTCAGAAACTCGAGGCCGTTCGACGTCATGCGCATCGTGAGGATGTAGCGGCTGTTGTCGGCGAACTGACGCACATAACCGCTTTCGACCAGCTCGGCGAGCACGCGATGACATGAACTCCGCGGCATGCCTAACGCATCGGCGATCTCCAGCAGCCCCGTGCCTTCGCCCTGCGACGCGAGGAAATCCAGAATTCTCAGGCCGTTCTTCAGCGACATGGATCGTCGAGCTTTCGCGATATGAAACGCAGTTCCGGTCCGGAACATGTGGCGTTGGTGGAGCCAACAATAACACTTGTTCGTCCGAGAAACGAACGCCAACATCCGAGAACCAGGAGACATCCATGTCAGTTACCGCTGACCCCAACATGGCCGCGGGCGAACGATCCGCGCAGGCCCACTTGATGGCGCGTCGCGCAGTGGCGGGCGCGACCGTCGGCACGGCGCTGGAGTGGTTCGATTTCGCGCTCTACGGCGTGGTCGCAGCCACGATCTTTCCGAAGCTGTTCTTTCCATCGCTCGACCCGACTGCGTCGCTGCTTGCGTCGCTCGCCAGCTTCTGGGCGGGGCTCGCGGCGCGTCCGCTCGGCGCGGTGATCTGCGGCATGCTCGGCGACCGCTGGGGACGGCGCAACCTCATGCTCGTCACGGTTTCGGTGATGGGCGCGTCCTCGTTCATGATGGGCCTGCTGCCCACTTATCAGCAGGTCGGCATTCTTGCGCCGACCTTGCTGGTGTCGCTGCGCATCATCCAGGGGTTCGCGCTCGGGGGAGAATCGACCGGCGCGCAACTGATGGCCGTCGAACACGCGGCCGCGACGAAACGCGGATGGTATTCCGGCCTGCTCGGCATCTGCTCGCCGCTCAGCCAGATCCTGGCGAATTTCTCGCTCTTCGCACTGTCCGCCCTGCTTTCGGCCGATGACTTCGAATCCTTCGGATGGAGAGTCCCGTTTCTCGCGAGTTTCGTGCTCGTGCTGCTCGGAATCTATATCCGCATGAAGGTCAGCGAGACGCCGGCGTTCGAGGCGCTGAAGAAAAAGGGCGAAGGCGCGCGCGCCGCCAATCCGCTCGGCATCGTCTTCAAGTTTCACTGGCGGACCGCACTGCGTCTGACGCTGTTCTTCTGCGGCCCGGCGGCGCTGTTCTATCTGATCGTGGTCTTCTCGCTGAGCTATCTCACGAAGAACCTCGGCGTGCCCAAGCAGACCGGTTTCATGCTGCTGATGGTGGCCAATGTCTGCGCCATCGCGGGTGCGCTCGCGGGCGGCTATCTGAGCGACCGGATCGGGCGTAAGCGCGCGCTGATGATCGGCTCGTTCTGCACGCTCGTCTGCTGTCTGATTTACTTTCCGATCCTCAACCAGCACTCGGTCGCCATGACGATGGCCGTGATGGGCGCATTTCTCGGCTTCACGCAGTTCCAGAGCGGCATCCAGCCGGTATGGTTCGCCGAATCCTTCCCGACCGAAGCGCGTTACACGGGGTCCGCGCTGTCGTACTCGGGGGCCAATCTGCTCACCGGCGGGCCCATGCCGATCGTCGCGGTGGCCCTGCTCAATGGCTTTCACGGTTCACCGTGGGCCATCGTCGCTGTGTGTGGCTCGCTGAACCTGCTCTCCTTCCTCATGATCGCCACGTCGCGGGAAACCAAAGACACGGCCCTCGAACGCAGCGCCACCCATTGAAACCATGACTCGCAAACTGTATATCCTCAACGGTTCCAACCTGAACATGCTGGGGCTGCGGGAACCGCACCTTTACGGCCATACGACGCTGAAGGACATCGAACAAAACTGTCTCGCGCTTGCCGAGGATCTCAAGTTCGATTGCGTGTTCCGTCAGACCAACAGCGAGAGCCAACTGATCGACTGGATTCAGGAAGCATTCCTGCAGGACGCCGCGCTCGTCATCAACCCGGCCGGCTTTTCGTTCGGGCGAATTCCGGTGCTCGACGCAGTCAAGCTGATCCGCCAGCCGGTGGTGGAAGTGCATATCACGAACATTCACCGGCGCTCCGAGGAATACCGTCACTCGACAATCTCGGTGGCCGCGACCGCGGTGATCTGCGGGGCGGGCGCGAACGGGTACTTGCTCGCGATTCGCGCTGTCGATGACCTTTGGACCGCACAGAGCTAATGCTTGAGTGAATCATCGTCGCGGTAAGCGGCCGTTAGCAGAGGCGAACGAAAGCACCGAAATGCCGTCGATCGCCTCGCCCTCGGGCGCTTAACGACGCAGGCCCGAGAACCCTCAGGAACTGGCCCCCACCCTCGCCCCCTTCCGATCCACATCACGTCCCTCTCCGCAGGAATAGACGCGCCCGCTGCGTCATGCACAATATCGGCATCTAAGAACGCGGAGAATGGCCCGTGGGCGTCAACTTCGACCTCAACGACTTGCAGGCATTCAGAGCCGTGGTGGAACTGGGCAGCTTCCGAAAGGCAGCCGAGGCGGTGAACATCTCCCAGCCAGCGCTGAGCCGCCGGATCGACAAGCTGGAGGAAGCGCTCGGCGTGCGTCTCTTCGAACGCACCACGCGCAGCGTGACGCTCACGACTGTCGGCCGGGCATTCGCGCCGAGCGCGGAGCAGTTGCTGGACGATCTCGATGTCGCCCTGCTCGGCATCCGCGATGTCTCGTCGAGCCGATTGGGTCATGTCACCATTGCCTGCGTGCCATCCGTGGCCTACTACTTCCTGCCAAGCGCGGTTGCGAGCTTCCATCGCCGTTTTCCGCGCATCAGGGTGAAATTGTTCGATGCGAGCGCGAACGAGGTGCTCTCCGCCGTTCTCAGCGGCGAGGCTGATTTCGGCGTCAGCTTCATGGGAAGCCAGGAGTCCGAGGTCGACTTCAAAGTGCTGCTGCAGGAGCAGTTCGTCGCGGCTTGCCGTCGTGACCACCCGCTCGCGCGCAAGAAACGCGTGACCTGGAACGAACTCTACGAGCACGACTACGTTTCCGTGGACAAGACGTCGGGCAATCGTCTGTTGCTCGATCAGGCTCTTTCGGCCGTGTCGCCGCGCGCGCCCAGCGTATGCGAAACGCGTCACGTCACGACCATGCTGGGTCTGGTGGAAGCGGGCCTCGGCGTGGCTGCCGTACCGTCGATGGCCATGCCGGGACGCAATCATCACATCCTCACGAGTGTGCCGCTGGTGGACCCTGTCGTGAAGCGACGAGTAGGCATCGTGAGGCGCCGCGGACGCACGCTCACGCCAGCCGCGCAGGAGTTTCATCAAACGATTCTGGGTATGAGAGGCGATGTCAGGAGTAGCGGCACGTCAACCGACGACGTAGCCCGCAAAGCGCGCCCAAGCAGGAAGCCCGCGTCGTGAGGGTGGCGAGAACGCTCCGTCTGCTCTATGTGCAGGTCGTGCTGGGCATGGTGCTCGGCATGGCGCTCGGGCACTTCTGGCCGCAAGCCGGCTCGCATCTCAAGCCTGTCAGCGACGGCTTCGTGGGCCTCGTCAGGATGATGATCACGCCGATCGTCTTCTGCACGATCGTCTCCGGGATCACCTCGGTCGCGAGCGGCAAGGCAATCGGTCGCGTGATCTTCCGGGCGCTGGGACTCTTCTATTTTTTGACTGCGGTGGCCCTCGCGCTGGGACTCGTCACGGCCTTTCTGATGCGGCCCGGCGCGGGCATGCATATCGACCCGCGAAGCCTCGATACGACGAATCTCGCGCAGTATGTGAAGCAGGCGCATCCGGATGGCTTCGTCGCCTTCGCGCTGAACGTCATCCCCGATACGATGTATGGCGCCTTCGAAAAGGGCGAGGTGCTGCCGGTGCTGCTGCTCTCGCTGCTATTCGGCTTCGCGTTGAATCTGCATCCGGCTGCGAGCCGGCCCGTGCTCGCGCTCATCGAGGGCTTCGCGCAGGCGCTGTTTCGCATCCTCGCTATGATCATGCGGCTTGCGCCGCTCGGCGCATTCGGCGCGATGGCTTTCACGGTGGGTCGCTTCGGGATTCACTCGGTCGGCTCGCTCGGCATGTTGATGGTGTCGTTCTACGTGGCGTGCGTGCTGTTCGTCGCGCTCGTCCTCGCTCCGCTCGCGCGCCTGCACGGCTTCGCTCTGTGGCGGCTCTTGCGTTATCTGCGCGAGGAACTGCTCATCGTTCTGGCAACCTCATCGACGGAACCGGTGTTGCCGCGCCTGCTCACGAAGCTGGAGATGCTCGGCTGCGACAAGGGCGTCGTCGGACTCGTGCTGCCCGCGGGCTATTCGTTCAATCTCGACGGCACCGCGATCTATCTGACGCTGGCATCGATCTTCATCGCGCAGGCGTGCGATGTGTCGCTCTCGGCGTCGCAGATCGCGATGATGCTCGCGGTCATGCTGCTGACGTCGAAAGGAGCGGCGGGCGTGGCCGGAAGCGGCCTGGTGGCGCTCGTCGCAACGCTGGCCGTGATGCCGGATCTTCCTTTGGCGGGCGTGGCGCTGCTGGTGGGCATCGACCGCTTCATGTCCGAAGCGCGGGCGCTCACGAGCGTGGTCAGCAACGCGTGCGCGGTGATCTTCGTTTCGATGTGGGATGGCGCCTGCGATCGCGCGCGTCTTGCGCAAATGCTGCGCGCGCCGGCGCCGGTAGACGCCGACGGCGCAGAGGACCACGCGAGCAGTACCTCGGGAAGTTGACCGCGCAGGCTAGATCAATGCGCGGCGACGCTATCGAGCCCGGTCGATCTCACATCGGCCTGCACGCCGGGCGATGCGAGATAGTCGAGGAGCGCCTTCGCTTCCTTCGGATGCTGCGCGCTCACCGGAATGCCGGCGGCAAAACGCGTGACAGACTGCAAAGACTCCGGAATCTTTCCGACGAACGTCGCGCCCTTGACCGGCAGCAACTCGCTCACCTGCTGAAAGCCGATCTCATAATCGCCGTTCGCGACGACCGAAGCCACCGGTATGCGCGGAATCATCTTCGCCTTGGGCTTGACCTGGTCCTCGATACCGAGCTTCGTGAACAGCTCCCGCTCGATATAGACGCCGCTCGCGCTGTCGGAGTAGGCGATCGACTTGGCATGCAGCAGAGTCTGCCGCAGGCCTTCCGCCGAGCTGATATCGGGCTTCGCCGCGCCGTCGCGCACGACCATACCGATGCGCGAGTCCGCCAGTTCCACGCGCGAACCGGGCACGACCTTGCCCTGCTTGATCAACTCGTCGAGCGCATAACCGACCATGATGACGGCGTCGGCCGGCTCGCCCCGTTCGAGGCGGTTGGGAATGGCTTCGGGCGATTTGCCCATCGACGGACCGAGCGCGGTGTCGAGCGTGTTGCCCGTCTCCGACGCGAACTTCGGACCGAGCACCTTGTATGCCGCGGTGAAGCCACCCGAGCTCATGATGTGCAGGTCGGCGGCCTGTACGCTGGACGCAACGGCCGAGGCGGCGATGAGCGCCGCCGCGCAGAGTTTCGAAAGCAAATTCTTCATGATCGAAGTCGTGTAGGGTTCGATAGACGCTCGTCGCGACGAGCGTCGCATCAGTGCGCCGGAGTCAGCCTTGCCGCGCGCCGGCGATAGAGCGCGAACGTCGCCAGAAGCGCGCAGCCGGCGGCGAAGCTCATCCAGTATCCGGGTGCCGCCTTGTCGCCGGTCATGTGAATGAGCGCCGTCGAAATCGCGGGCGTGAAGCCGCCGAACACCGCCGTCGCCAGGCTATAAGCAAGCGAGAAGCCCGCCACGCGCACCTCGACCGGCATCACCTCGGTCAGCGCGACGACCATCGCGCCGTTATACATGCCGTACATGAATGAGAGCCAAAGCAGCACGAGCAGCATGTTGATGAAGCTCGGCGCGTGGGCGAGTATCGACAATGCGGGGTATGCGGTCGCGATAGCGAGCAGCGTCATGCCGACGAGCAGCGGCCTGCGGCCGACCTTGTCCGAGAGCGCCCCGCCGATCGGCAGCCACACGAAGTTCGACACGGCTACGCACAAGGTCACGAGCAGACTGTCCGCGGTGCTCAGGTGCAGGACGGTCTTTCCGAAAGTCGGCGCATACACCGTGATGAGATAGAAGCTCGACGTAGTCATCGCCACCAGCATCATGCCGGCGATCACGGCGGCCCAGTTGTGCGCCAGCGTGCGGAACACTTCCTTCATGCTCGGGCGATGCTGGCGTGCCTTGAACTCCTGCGTTTCTTCCAGATTGCGACGCAACATGAAGATGAACGGCACGATCATGCAGCCGACGAAGAACGGCACGCGCCATCCCCAGCTCGCGATAGCCGCGGTGTCGAGCGACTGATTGAGCAAGAAGCCAAGCGCCGCGGCAACGACGATCGCAACCTGCTGGCTCGCCGACTGCCAGCTCGTGAAGAAGCCCTTGCGGCCAGGCGTGGCCATCTCGGCGAGATAGACCGACACGCCGCCCAGTTCAGCGCCTGCCGAGAACCCCTGCAGCAAACGTCCGACGAGCACGAGCGCGGGCGCCAGAAGACCGATCGTCGCATAGCCCGGCACGAATGCGATCAGGATGGTGCCGCTCGCCATGATGGAAAGCGTGACGATGAGGCCCTTGCGGCGGCCGACATCGTCGATGTAGGCGCCGAGCACGATCGCGCCCAGCGGACGCATCAGAAAGCCGGCGCCGAAGACGGCGAACGTCATCATCAGCGAAGCGAATTCACTCGATGCCGGAAAGAACACGCCGGCGATTTGCGTCGCGTAGAAGCCGAACAGAAAGAAGTCGAACTGCTCGAGGAAATTGCCGGCCGTTACGCGGAAAACCGCCGCAGCCTTTGAATGTCCCGGCGAAAGGGTCGAAGGTGAGGGATGCATCGATGTGTCTCCTGAAGTCCCGAAATGTGCGGTCTGTCCGCTCTTGTATTTCGGGGATGATGGCCTGCCGCCATCAAAACGATAAGTGCAATGTTTTCAACGATTGATGTTCTGTGGTTATCAATCGCCGGAAACGGTCGGCTCGGCCGACCTCCCGGATGTCAGCGCTCAGGCCACGAAACGGCACTGTGAAGCGGGCGTGCGCGTGTCCATGTTGCGGCCGCGGTTCAGGTGATCGTCGATTTCCGCGGCGCAACCGAGCATGCGCGGATACAGAAAGATCGTGAACGCGGCGGTTTCGAGATCCGCCTCGCTGAACGCGCCGCGCTTGAGCGGCTGCCACAGCATTTTCAGCAGCAGCGCGGCGATCACGGCATCGACATTCACGCAGTAGACATTGCGCGAGACGCCCGCGTCGAACAAGGCCTGCACCAGCGCGCGGTAGTACGCATGAAACGCGTTGTACTCGCCTCGCGCCTCGTACAGCTGGGCGATGAACACCTCGCGCGGATCGTGATTCACCGGCTTGTCCTTGAAAACCGGGTGATTGACGCCCGGCAGCTTGGCGATGTCGAGGCTGCCGGCCTGCTTCTGGCTCGCCTTGTATCGCGCGTAATGCTCGACGGAACGGCGCGCGAGCGCTTCGAGATCGACGCCGTGATGCGGGTCCGCGGGATCGTCGAGGGCGCTGTCGCGAAACGCATCGTTGAGAAAGGCGATGCCTTCGTAGCCATTGCCGCCGTGCGTATAGCCGGTGTGCGTCAGAAAACCGGTCAGCGCCTTGTTCAATTGCACGCGTTCGGGCGATTCGGGTCCATCGGCGGATACCGCGCCCTTCGCGCCTTGCGCCGAGATCGCGCCCGGTCCGTTCGTGAGCAGCAAACCGGTCAGCGTCCTGAATGCGAACAGGTCGTCGGCGGACGGTTCGAGGCCGAGCAACGCCGCGAACGCGATTTCCGTCAGCGAGCGCTCGCCGAGCAGCGTCTCGGTGGAGAGGTCGCGGAAGCTGTCCGGACGATGGCGCGACGCGTCCGCCGACGCGCCGATCAGCGTGCCGAAGAGCGTCGTCCACCATGGCAGGCTCTCCGCCGTCAGACGCGAGATGCGCTTGCGCATGAGCGGGCCCCAGGCGAGTGTCGTCGTGATGGCCGCGAGCACGGCGTCCGCGCGCGGATGGCCCGGGCCGCCGGCAAGCCATCGCACGAACACGGAACTCACGCCACGGGCGGCGAGGCCGGCGAGCATGGCTTCGGCCTTCGGATCGCGCTCGTCGGAGAACAGCGTCGCGCTGCCTTCGGTGTCGATCGCGTCGATGTCGAAGTCGTCGTCGAACGCGTCGACGAGCTTTGCCGCGGCGAAGCGGTCGATCATCAGCCTGGCCGACTCGCGCGCCGCTCGCTGGCGATTCGGCCCGACGATCGCGGCGGCGGCGGCGAGCACCGCGTTGGGCGCATTGCCGGCCTCCCGCGCCGCCTGCGCGGCCGACAGTTCAGGCTTGCCATGCAGGTTCACCGCCGCGCCGACCGCGACGTTCATCAGTTTTTCGTCGTTCGCGCCGCCGAACTCGTGCAACAGCGCGAGGCAGACGTTCGCTTCGAAGGAATGCTTGGCCGCTTCGAGCATCGATACGCCGTGCAGGCTGCTCACCTGAGTCTTCGCATCCATCTGCGAGGCGCCCGACGCATCCTTCAATGGCTGGCGCGGGGCAATAGCGCCGATCTGGTCGTTCACGCGCGCGACCTGTTCGTCATAGGGCGCGACAGCTTTCACGACCGCGAGCGCGAGATCGTCGGGCAATTGAAGCCCCTGATCGGAGCCGAACCACGGCTTGAGCGCGAGACTGCCTTCGGGCTCGAAGTCGGGCAATGTGGCGTTCGCCCGCATCACCGCCGTGAGCGCGGCGGGAATATGCGCGATGTTCGTCACCACCGCGCCCTTCGCCGAGCAGCATGGATCGTCGGGCGTGAAAAGCCGTTCGACGCCGAACTTCTCCTTGAACCAGCGTTCCTTCGCCAGCGCATCGTCGGCGCCGCCCGCCATCGCGCCGGCATGTCCCACCGCGCGCGTCAGACGGCTTTTCCAGCGGCCCACCACGCACGCGACCATGGGTTTCGTGAAGTTCGCGTCGGCTTCGTAGTAACCGCCGGGCTCGCAGTACAACACGGCAGCCTTGCTGCGCGCGTCGTTTGCAAGCGCGAAGGCGAATTCCGGCGCGGCATAGTGGATGTAGACGTCCTTGCCGCTGGAGATGACCGTCGAGGTGCCCCAGCCGCTCATGCGCAGGTACTGCGCAATCGTGGTGCTGAAGCCGCCGGAGTTCGAGAAGATCGCGATCGATCCCTGGCGCAAGGTCGCGCCCGGATCGTCGCCGCCGAGCGCGCCGCCGATGCGCACGCGCTGCCACGAGTCCGCCACGCCCAGCCCGTTTGCGCCGAAGATGTCGATGCCCGCCTGCTGACCCATCGCGCGAATCTCACGGGCATCGTGCACGGCGATCTTCTCCGTGATGATGAAGATCTTGCGCAGATCAGAATTCACGCGAATCAGTTCGGCCACGCCGTCGCGCGCGGCCGAAGGCGGCAGATAGACCACGCCGCAGTTGAAGCGATGCCCGGCCTCCAGCCCTTCTCGCACGTTGTTGAAGACCGGAATGTCGCCTGTGGGCGTCGCAAGCACTTGTCCGCCTTTGCCGGGCGCCGTGCCGAAGACGACATTTCCGCCCGAAAAAGCGTGGCTCACCGGCGTCACGTCCGATGATTCGCCACCGAGAATATTCAGCACGCAGACGCGGTCTTCTCGCGTCGCGATATCCGCCAGCGACTGAATGCCGACGAAGTATTTGAAATGACTAATGCCTTGCTTGTGCATGTCCGATCTCCTCAAGCCGATGCCGTATGCGATTGCGCGTCGCGCGCGCCGATGCGCGCCGCCACTTGCGCGCGTCCGCCCGATTGCATCCATGTATCGGCCCGACGCGCGTACTGGATCACTTCGCTGATGTCCGAATCGAAGCCAAAAAGGCGATACGGCAGGCCGAGCGAATCGCAGGTGTCGCGTAGCGCCGACATGCCGCGCACGAGGTTGGGACCGCCGCGTCCGAGCACGACATAGAGCGGCGTCGGGCCGTGCGCGCTGAAGTGCTCGCGCAGCGCATCGGCCATCGCGCGCAGGGTCTCGAAGATGTCGGTGTTGTTGGACTTGCCGCCGATGATGAACAGCACATTCGACTGCTTCAGCCAGTGCCGGAAGCAGATGCGCGCCACTTCCTTCATCTTTTCGTACGGAGGATTGCCGCCGAAGTCCGACGAGATGATCGCCGCATCGCCGAGCATTTCCGTGACGAGCGAGTTCGCGCCGCCGCCGAAGGTAGGCGCGAGGATGGTGCCCTTGTCGTTGATCACGTAGACATCGCTTTGCCCCTGGTGCGTGCGCAGTTGATTGATCTCCTGTTCGAAATCCGAGTAGTCGGCGGCGAACAGATGCGGTGGCAGGCCGAGCCGCGAGAAGCGTGGATCGTCGCGATCGAATCCGCACTTGAAGTCGCAGGCGACGGGCGTGAGACGTCCCTTCTTGTCCTCGCGCATGCGGATGGGGTTGAGTTCCAGCGTCGTCATCCCGAAGTCGTGGAACAGCTCCCAGAGCTTCGGCAACTGCTGCACGAGCGGCGAGATGATTTCGCGCGGCGCGCCGATCTCGCTCAGCGCATTCGCGACGACGAACGCCTTCAAACCGGTCAGCGCATCGAACGGCACCATCGCGACGTGCTTCGGATCGACTTCCTCGATGTCCATGCCGCCCATGTGCGAAAGCGTCATCGTCGGCGCGCGGAAACGCGTGGAATCGGTGATCGAGAAATAGACTTCGTGCTTGGCCGGCACGCCCGCTTCGAACGTCACGCCGTTCGCCTTGGCTTTCACATGACCGATGGCGTGTTCGGCGAAGTACAGCCGTTCCTTTTCGGCGAGCGCCGTCTTCAGATCCGTTGCGCGGCCGAGCAGGCCCGCCTTGCCCTTCTTGCCCACGCCACCCTTGAACACCGGCTTGATGAATATCTGGCCGTGACGGTCGATGAGCGACTTGATCTCTTCTTCGCTGGCGCCCGGGCCGAGCACTTCGCTCGACGGAAAGCCGACGAATTGCAACAGGCGCGAGCCGTGCAACATTCCGGTGATCTGCATGTGACGTGTCTCCTGAATTTGACCTATGACGGATGAAGCGGATACGGAAGGTCCATCGACTCGCTGCGGCAGGCGCGAGATGCACCGCTGCCGCTGGATGCGCTCGGAAGCGGCGGCAGGACTCGAATAGCGAGATGGAATACGCGAGTTATGCGTCGATGACTGTTGGCGGCAGCCGCGAACGGGCGTGCCCTGGGATGCAGCGAAACGCTAGTCTGCGCTTCGTGCCTGTCTCCGACGCGTTCTCTTTTATGAACGTCTTGAGATCAGATACTTGCGCAAGAAGGTCGAAACAAAAAGTGCAATTTTCTGAAGCATTGATGTTCCGACGTTATCAATGCGAAGAAGCGGAAAAAGCGGTCTGCGTCGCGCGTGGCGTGGAAAATCAGTGCGACGACGACTCGAGTCAACGTCGAGTCGCGTCACAAGGTCGGCCCGCATGCACTCGCCGGCGCATAAAGTCCAGCGAAAACCGGGTTCCCCACTTACTCACTTCAGCGATGCCGCAGCCGTCGACTGTGCGTAGTCCTCGGGCAGCGAACTGGACCTCAGCACGTTGGCCGGCAGATGCTGCGCGTCATTCTTCGATACGGCCCCTACGAACTTCCAGCCTGACGGCATCTTCACGAACGCGAAACCCGTCGGTTGATCCACGAACACTGAATAAACAGGGCTCGCCGGTGAGGCGACAGGCGCAGCACTGCTTGCGAAAGTTGTGATAGGCGCAGCAATGAAAAGCGCGGCAGACAAAGCGGCAATAGACGTTCTCATGGAAAGCTCCAAAGATCTGGTTTATGTAACGATCGACACATATATTAAATAACGATCGCGCGATAAGGTCCAGACATTTTGTGACGCTCGACATATAATTGTGAATTCCATGCACGTCATTAATGCCGCCGCGTGCAGCGGGACCGGGAGACGATATGACGCTAGACAGGCAGCGCCCCATGGAAGAGGCTCAAAGACCGCGTGGCCGGCCGCGCGCTTTCGATCGCGATGCGGCGCTCAGGCGGGCAATGGAGGCGTTCTGGGCCAAAGGCTTCGACACCTGTTCGATGTCCGACCTCGTCAATGCCATGGGCATCAATTCGCCAAGCATCTATGCCGCCTTCGGCAGCAAGCAGGAGTTGTATCGCGAGGCGCTGGCCCTCTACGCGCGCGAGGAAGGCGGCGCAGCGGTTCGGCAGTTGCGCGCGCATGAATCGGTGCTGGACGCGCTACGCGCGATGTTCCGCGCGAGCGTCGTACTGTTCACGAGCGGCCAGGCCCCACGTGGCTGCATGATTTTTCTCGGCGGCATGTCGGTTGGAATGGAGCACGCCGAACTACGCGAGGAATTGCGCGCGGAACGCCGCAACGTGGCGCGAGCGATCGCCGCGCGGCTCAAACAGGCGCGCGAGGAAGGCGAACTCGATGCCAACGCCAACGTTCAAGCGATCGCCGCGCTCTGCATGACGCTGATGGGAGGTTTGTCGATAGAGGCTCAGGACGGCGTGCGCCGCGCGTCGCTGTTCGCCGCGATCGATGAATTCATCGCCGGCTTGCCGGTCGCCTCGGCATAGCGATATGGGTGCGTCATCGGCTAACGATCATGTGCTTGCGCGCTGAACTCAAACCGTCCGCGCCACTGATCTTACCCGGAGCATGCTGAAGAGCCGCTGAAAACGGACGTCGATGAAGACGACAATTCCATCACTTGCGCGGCTGAATAGTCGCCGCCGCAATTCCCGCTCCGGCGAACGCGCACGCGGCCGCGACCAGCGCGACGGCGTGCAGCGCGTCAGCGATAGCGTCGGCGTCTGCCCGTGCGACCGGTAGCGCACGTCCATCGCCCGCCGCTGTCGCAGACTCGATTCCCGGCTGCAACGACGTCGCAGTCACGCGTGCATTCTGCGGCACGTGCAACGCATCGAGCCGCGCCGACAACGCCGCGTGGTGCGACCAGACGAACACGATGCCGAGCACGGCAATCGCCAGCAGGCTAGCCACGCGCGCAATGGCGTTGTTGATGCCCGACGCAATGCCCGCGCGGTCGGCCGGCACCGAATTCATGACGGTCGTGGTCAACGGCGCGACGGTGATCGTCATCCCGAGGCCGAGCACGGCAAGCGCAGGGAAGAATCCGCTCCAATAGCTGCCGCCCGCAAACGGCAGCGCCAGCAATGCGAAACCGAGTCCGGCGACGCTTGGCCCCACTGTCAACAGCAAGCGCGAGCCGAAGCGGCTCGTCAGGCCGCCGGTCAATCGCGATAGCAAACCGATGATGACGGGCGCCGGAAGCAGCGCCGCTCCGGCTTGCGTCGCCGTGTAGCCATGTGCGCGGATCAGCGTGAAGGGCAGGAAGAAAAATACGCCACCGAGGCCGAAGTAAAGCAGCAGTGTCACGAGATTTGCGCCTGCAAAATCTCGCGAGCGAAAGACGTCGAGCGGCATCATCGGGTAACGGCTTTTCGCCTCGATCCGCACGAATGCGGCGAGCACGACGAGACCCGCGCCGAGCGCCGACAGTACCAGCGGATCGGCGAACCCGTGCGCGGCGGCGTCGGTCAGGCCGTATGTGAGCGCGGCAAGTCCTGCTGCCGCGCACAGCGCGCCGGGCCAGTCGACTTGTCGAGGTTCATCGAGCTTGTGGCTATCGGGCACCGACAAGACGGCGAGCGCGATCGTCACCGCTGCAAGCGGCACGTTGAGAAAGAAAATGGCTCGCCACGACAATGCATCGACGAGCCAGCCGCCTGCTACCGGCCCCACCGCCGATGTAATCGCGCCCACGCCGGCCCAGGTGCCGATTGCACGCCCGCGGGCTTCGCCTTCGAATACGGCGCCTATGATCGCGAGACTGCTCGGCACGAGCAATGCGGCGCCGATGCCCTGAAACGCGCGCGCCGCGATCAGCGCATGGACGCTCGGCGCAAACCGGCAAGCCGCCGACGCGAGCGTGAACAGCGCGATGCCCGCAATGAAGATCGTGCGGCGGCCGAAGTGATCGCCCATCGACCCGCCGACCAGCACGAGCGAGCCGAGAAAAAGCAGGTACGCGTTCACCACCCACTGCACCGCCTGCACGCTCGCGCTGAAGTCGCTTTGAATGGCGGGCAGCGCGACATTGACGACCGAGCCGTCGATGAACGCCATGCTCGACCCGAGAATCGTCGCGGCGAGCGCGAGACGCGCGCGACGGCACGGACGGTCCACGCTCGTTGGCTGCGAGCGAATGTAAAGCGCGTCGCACGGGCTTGCCTGCGCAGGCACGGCGCACGGCTGTTTCGGCTCGCTGTCGAGCAATTCCCGGTCGACCAAGTTGCCCCCGCTCTCATCGATGATGAGTAGCATAACAATGCAAGGCGCCGATCGCATCCATGAAGCGCTTGCTGTTACGCCAAGCTAGCGCGGGTTCTCATCCAGCACGAGAAGGTTGTCATGCGAAAACCCGAGTGCAACCGGCTGCCCGTATTCCGGCAGGGTCCTGTTCGGATCGTTGAACACATCGATTGAAACGACCGCGTCGCTCACGCGCGCGCGAATGCGCACCACGGCGCCGAGAAAGCTGATCTGCTCGACGGTGGCCGCGAGCGAATTGCGGCCGTTCGACGGCGGCTCCAGCACGATCGCTTCGGGACGCAGCGCCAGCAATCGCTCCTTGCCGGCATCATCCGGCGGCAGCGAGCGCGACGTCACGAGTTCCTGACCATCGACCGCGATGCGCCCGGTGCCGGGATCGATCACGCGTCCCGCCAGAATATTCAGCGTTCCCACGAACGATGCGACGAAGCGCGTGCGCGGAAAGTTGTAGATGTCGAGCGGCGAACCCACCTGCTCCACGCGCCCGTCGTTCATCACGACGATACGGTCGGAGATCGACAACGCCTCTTCCTGGTCATGCGTGACAAAGATCGATGTGATGCCGAGCTCACGCTGCAGCCCCCGAATGTCTTCGCGCAGCGACACGCGGATTTTCGCATCGAGCGCGGACAGCGGTTCGTCGAGCAGCAGCACCTGCGGTTTGCTCGCCAGCGCGCGAGCCAGCGCCACGCGCTGTTGCTGTCCGCCTGACAGTTGCCACGGATACCGCCCGGCGAGTTGCGGCAGCTTGATAAGTTCGAGCATCTCGGCGACGCGCGCATCGATCTCCTTTTGCGAACGCTTCGCAACCTTCAACGCGAAGCCGATGTTCTGCGCCACCGTCATGTTCGGAAAAAGCGCATACGCCTGGAACACCATGCCCACGGCGCGATCGCGCGTGCGCATATGCGTGACGTCGCGTCCATTCAGACGGATGGTGCCGCGCGTGGGCGTCTCGAATCCGGCGATCATGCGCAGCACCGTCGTCTTGCCGCAGCCCGAGGGACCGAGAAACGTGATGAATTCGCCCTGCTCGATCGTCATGTCGAACCGATGCAGGGCCACGTTCGGCCCGAAGGTTTTGTGAAGATCGTCGATTTCGAGAAATGGCATGCTTGCGGCCTCGTCGGCTCAGGTTTTACGGCCGGCCAGTGCGCGCGCCGATCCGAACACCTGGATCACGCCCATCGATGCCCATGTGACGATGAATGCGATAATCGCCAGCGCCGACGGTTCGTATGCGCGGTTCGCGCCGATCAATTGCAGATAAGGTCCGAACGCCGGACGGTCCAGCAGGCTCGCGATCGTGAATTCGCCGATCACGACGGCGAACGTCAGAAACGCGCCGGACAGAATCCCCGAGCGCACGTTGGGGAAGATCACGCGGAAGAGGATCGTCGTCCAGCCGGCGCCGAGACATTCGGCGGCCTCGGTCAGCGAGCGAACGTCCACGGCGCGCATGCCCGCATCGACGGCGCGATACATGTAGGGCAAAGACAGCGTGACGTAGCCGAAGACGAGCAGCAGATCGGTCGCGCGCTCGTTGCTGGTGAGCGGCAGGATCGAACTGCTGTTATAGATGCGCAGATAGCCGAAGACGATCACGATGGCCGGTATCACGAGCGGCAGCAGGGTGATGAATTCGACGACGGGCCGCAACTTCGGCAGACGCAGTTGCACCCAATACGCGGTGGGCACGACGAGCAGCACGCCGATCACGATGGTGAGCAGGCCCATCAGCACCGAATAGCCGAACGAAGCCTGAAAATGCGGATCGCCGAGCACGACTCGATAGGCGTCGAAGCTGTAGCCATCGCGGCGCATCCGCAGGCTGAACTCGAAGGTGGCGGCGAGCGGAATCAGAAAGTACAGGGTGCCGACGATCATCGCGACCCAGGCGCCCACGCGCGATTGCGTCTTCATCGGCGCCCTCTTTCGGCTCTCGCGCGCAACCAGATGTAGCCGCCGTTCGACAAGCCCGTGACCACGATCATGCCCAGCGCGAGCGCATAACCGAGGTTCTGATTATGCAGCACGTCGCCGCGAATCTGCGCGTACAGCAGGATCGGCACGATGTTGAGCGAACTGCCTGTCAGCGCATAGGCCGTGGCCACTGCGCCGAACGCGTTGGCAAAGAGCAGCAGCGCCGCGCCGAGCAGGCTCGGCCACAGGACCGGCAATCCGACGTAGCGCCAATACTGCGCGGCCGTGCCGCCGAGACAGTCGCATGCTTCGCGCCACTCACGTTTGAGACCGTCCAGCGCGGGCGTGATGATGAGGACCATCAACGGAATCTGGAAGTACAGGTAGGTGATGGTCAGCCCGAAGAAGCTGAGGATGCTGAAGCCCGTGGAATAGAGATTGACGCCGAGGTATTTGCGCGCCAGCACCGTCACGAGACCCACGCGTCCCAAGGTGCAGATGAATGCGAACGCGAGCGGCACGCCCGCGAAGTTCGAGGCGACTCCCGAAAACGTCATGAGCGTCGGACGGATCCACGCCGGTAGGCGGCCATGCACCGCGGCCCAGGCGAGCAACGCGCCGAAGAGCGTCCCGCCGGCGGACGATGCCACGCTCACTTTCACGCTGATCCAGTAGGCATCGAGCACGGCGGGCTGGGACAGTTCGCGAAGATTTGCCAGCGTGAAGTGTCCCTGCGCATCCTGGAAGGCGCCGATCATCAGAAAAGCGGTGGGCAGCAATAGAAACAGCAGCGCGAACGCAAAGAATGGCGCGACGCCGGCATAGCTGAGCCAGCCGGCGCCACGGCTAGCGCGAGCGGGGCCGGACTGCGGCGCGGGCGCGACCGGCGTCAGCAGATCCGGGCCCGAAGCGCCTGGCTGCGGAGATACGCTCATTGCAGCGAACTCGCGGCTACTTCACGTTCGCGCCGACGACGTGATCCCAGCCCTTGGTGACGGCGTCTTTCGTCGCGTTTTGCTGGTCGAGCGTCGGGAACACGGCGTTGCTGTAAGCCGATGCCGGCGGCAGCTTCGCGAGCAGCGCCTGCGGCACCTTCTTCTGCGCGACCAGTTCGTTATAGCGCATGGGATGGCAGTATCCGGCGAGCCAGCCGAGTTGCCCTTCGTCGGAGTAAAGGAACTCCATCCACAGTTTCGCCGCGTTCGGGTGCGGTGCATAAGCGCTGATTGCCTGCACATACACGCCTGCGACGACGCCCGTCTTCGGCACGATCACCTGCACTTTGGGATTGCCTTTGAGCGTGTCGCGGTCGGCAAGCGCGTTGTAGTCCCAGCGCACGATGATCGGCGTCGTGCCCTGCGCAAGCGACGCGGCCTTGCCGATCACCGGCACGAAGTTGCCGCTCTTGTTCAGATCGGCGAAGAACTTCAGGCCCGCCTGGTCGGCCTTGGACCCGTCACCCTTCGTCTGCGAAACGCCCGCTGCATAGACGGCCTGAATCGCCTGATTCGCCGAACGCGGGTCGCCCGCGAGCGAGACCGCGTTGCGATAGTCGGACTTGAGCAGATCGCCCCAATCGGACGGCGGCTTGTCGATCATGTCCGCGTTGACTTCGAACGCGAGCACGCCGTAGTAGTCGCCATACCAGTAGCCATCCGCATCCTTCGACGCAGCGGGGATCGAGTCCCACGTCGACACCTTGTAAGGCTGCAACAAGCCTTCTTTCTTCGCGGACGGACCGAACGACAGCCCGACGTCGATCACATCCGGCGCTTGCGGACCCTTGTTGCCTTTGTTCGCCTTGATTGCTTCGATCTCGTCACCCGAACCCGCATCCGGGTTGAGCTCGTTGACGTGAATGCCGTACTTCTTCTGGAACGCGTCGATCAGCGCGCCGTATCCGCACCAGTCGTGCGGCAACGCGATCGTGGTCAATTGCCCTTCCTGCTTCGCGGCGGTGACGAGCGCCTCGGATGGCGCGGCGGATACGGCGCCGCTGCCGCCCGCCCCGAGCGCCGTTGCCGTGGAGATCGAAAGAAAACGGCCCGCCCAGCTACGCTTCATCGTCATCGATGTTCCCGAAAGGAAGGTGGTGCGTTGAAGAGATCGTCCGATTGCTGGTGCAGGCTAGTTTCAAATACGTGAATTTGCAAGCCGCCAAAAAAGTACGACTGCGCTTATGGCGGATGGCGGCTGAATAGCGGCGTTAGCGCGATTCTTATTGGTGCTTTGACAAGCGAGCGTCCTTTATGTGGCAGAAAGGCCGTCATCAGCGCACACGGGCGGTTGTGTCGATGTGGGCCGTGTCTCGAACGAGAGGAATCATGGCGGAGCCAGCAATTGCTCGGCGCATCGCAGGTCGTTGTTGACGAACGCGTACAGTCCGAGCCGCAGGTTGCTGATGAGTCGCGCATGCGGGTCATCGCGGCGTCACGATGCCCGCATAGTCCAGAAACGATCGGGCAGCAAGCGCCGGCTGATCGCAGCGCTTCGATCGACGAGCGAGCGGCACGCGCAGCAGCGTACGGTGTTGTCGACCGCATTCAAGCCCGTGAATAGGCGATCAGAACCGGCAGCCCGCGTGCGAGCAAGGAGCTTCAGCCGAGCACTGGCGCCTTCCGCCTGCCCGCGGCTTGCTCATAGGCGTAGGCGAGGCCCAGCAGCGCTGCCTCGTCCCACTGGCGACCCACAAAGATAAGCCCGAACGGCGAGCCCGACTCGTAGTAACCGGCGGGAACCGCGATGCCTGGCACGCCCGCGATGTCGATCTCCCCGACCGTCGTCTCCTGAATGGTGTCCTTTCCGTGCAAGGGCGGAAGTTCGCATCTCATCTGCGGAAAGACGAGGGCATCGAGCCTCTGCTCGTCGAACACGCGCTCGAAGATTCGCAGATAACGCGCCTTCAGTTCGATGAATTCAGGCATCTCCGGCGGCTGCGACGGGTTCGCCCGCGCGGCCTCGAAATCCGCCAGGCTATGCATGAAGTTCAACACGCCGTTCGGTGCGAAAGCGTCTTCGTCTTTCGTGGCCTCCGCGAATTGCGCGAAGCTCTTGATCGACGCGTTCTTGCCGAGACGCTCCAGATATTTCTCGACGTCGTAGGGGATGGATTCGAGACCGCGCGCGTCGAAATTGCGCAGCGGCGGAGTCGTCCTGCGCAGTTCGGCAAAGCCGGAGCCTTGGAAAGGATCGTCGATCAGCGTCGCGCCGAGCGATACGAGCTCGCCCTTCACGCGCTCGTACAGCGCCGCGGCCTCGTCGGAAAGCGGCTGATCGCGCCAGCCGGGACCGTACAGACCGATGCGCTTGCCCTGCAGCGCGTCACGGTTCAGCGCCGACGCATAGCCGCCTTCCGGCTGCCGGCCGACGCCGGCGAGCGTCTTCGGGTCTTCGCTCGTGTAACCGGCGATCACGTCGAGACACAGCGCCGCATCTTTCACGTTGCGCGCAATCGGCCCGACCACGTCGCGATTGCCCGACAAGGGCATCACGCCCGCGTTCGGCACCAGCCCGATGGTCGGCTTGATGCCGACGAGGTCCTGCGCGGATGCAGGGTTCTGGATGGATCCACCGGTCTCCTCGGCGAGTCCGAGCACCGCCATGCCCGAAGCCACCGCCGACGCCGTGCCCGCGCTGCTGCCGCCCGGCACGCGGTCGGGCATCGCGACGTTGATCGTCGGGCCTGCCCAACTGTCGTTGGCATGCGATCCGGTATGACTCAGAATCGGGACGTTCGTCTTGCCGAGCAGAATCGCGCCCGCGCGGCGCATGCGCGCGACAACCGGCGCATCGCGCTCGGGCATCAGGTCGATGCCGCCCGTCTTGCTGTACAACTTCGACCATCCCGCGGTGGTCGGAAAGCCGACCATGTCCATCGGGTCCTTGATGACCACCGGCACGCCAGCGAGCGGCCCCAATGCTTCACCCGCGGCGCGCCGCTCATCGATCCTGCGCGCGTCGTCGATCGCGGCGGGATTCAGGAAGATCAGCGCGTTATACATCGTGTTATGACGTTCGATCCAGTCGAAGCAGGCACGCGCCAGTTCTTCCGCCGTGAACCGGCCGGTCCTGAATCCGTCCTGCACGGCATCCACCGTGAGGGTCGCGAGATCGACGTCGATTGCGCTGCGTTTTTCCATTCGATGCTCCCGTTGAGTTGATTGATTGCTCAGAGCTGGACGCCACGCGTGAGCGCGCCGTCGACGACGATGTTCGCGCCGCTCACGAAGCTCGCTGCCGGACTGGCGACGAACGCCACCGCATTGGCGATTTCCTGCGGCCTCGCCATGCGGCCGGTCGGATTCAACGCCAACGCCCGTTCGAACAGCGCCGGATCGTTGTGCTCGATCCAGTCCCATACGCCGCCTTCGAAGTACACGTTGCCCGGCGAAACCGTGTTCGCGCGAATGCCCTTCGAGGCCAATTGATTCGCGAGCCCCTGCGTGTAATGCACGATCGCGGCCTTGAAGACGCCATAAGGCCCGGCCGCGAAGTCGATCTCGCGTGCCGACACGCTCGATATGGCAACGATCGACGCCGCCTTGCTCGCGGTGAGAGAAGGCATGGCGGCATCGACGAGATTGACCGTGCCGAGCAGATCGGTTTCGAACTCCTTGCGCCACGACTCGAGGTCGTTGCCGATGGCCAGCGCGCTCACATTCGCCACGACGATATCTAGCCCGCCCCACTCCGCGCCGACACGCTCGACCCACGCCTTGAGCGCGGCGCCATCGGAGACATCGACGGCCGCACCCGACGCCCGCGCGCCGCTCAGTTCGGATAGCGCGCTCGCCGTCGCTGCGACGCTGGCTTTGTCGCGCGCGCAGATGGCCACATCGGCGCCCTCGGTAGCCAGCGTCCGCGCGATCGCGAGACCAATGCCCTTGGTCCCGCCGGTCACGATCGCTTTCAAGCCCTTCAGTTGCAGGTCCATATTCGCCGCTCCTTAAGTGTCGATGAATGGGCGGCGCGACGCGGTCACTCCCTGTCGCGCCCGTCGTCCGAATCCAGCCCGCGTGCGATCTGCAAGACTTCGCCTGCCTGAATGACGGAATGACAGATATCGTCGATCGTCACGCGCTTCTCCATTGCCTGCGCGCGCAGCATGTCGTAAGCCTCGCGCTCGCTCAAGCGATGCATGGTCATCAGGATGCTCTTGGCTTCCTGCAAGTGCCGGCTGTCGAGCAGCTTCTGTTCGAGCCTCGCGATGCGCTGCGTGTGTTGACGCGCGCGCCTCGCATGATAGAGCGCCATCACCACCGTGGACAGCAGCCCGGAGGCGCGAATCGGCGTGGTGACGATGCCGTCCGATCCCATCTTGATCGCCTGATCGATGAACGTCGGGTTCTCGTACGCCACCACGCAGATGACGGGCGGCGCATCCGGGCCGCACCACTCGCCCTTCGGCGCGCGCTCTTCGGGCAGCAACGCCCGGAACACGAGATCCGTCTTTTCCGGCAGCGTGTCCGTGGGCGGCCAGCATCGCTCGACCTGAAAGCCCATGCGCCTGAGATGGTTCGTGAGCGTCAGCCCGTCATCGTCGTCCGGATGAAAAACGACGACCCGTGCATTGCGCTCGAGAATCGAACCGGTGAGGCTTCGCTGACCTCTGTCTGTTCGCGCGCTCACGTCAGTACTCTCGCGTGCTCAGCTTCGTGACCCAGTCCCCCAGCTTCTGGCGCGTCATGTACGGGTCGGGACCGACGGCGAATTTCGACTCGCGCAGAATGGTGAACTGGCCATCGGCGTTTACACGGCCGATGCGCGGATAGAGCGCCATGTGATGATTGACGGGATCGATGCGCACCCGGCCCTGCGGCGCCGCGTATTCCGATCCGAGCAGATGCGGCATGATGACGCCGATCTCGTCGGAACCCGAACGTGCGTAGGCTTCGGCGAACATGTGCATTTGATAGTACGCGGCCTCCCAGTTCATGTCCGTCGGGGTGTCCGAACCGTAGCGCGACTGGTGATGCGCGACGGCGCGGTGATTCTCTTCGGTATCGACGCTCTGGAAATAAGGCGCTGCCGTGATGTGCCCTGCCGCGATGCCGCGCTGCATCGCGTGGATTTCGGTCTCCGACGTATTCAGGCTGCCGATGGGCATGCGCGACGGATCGAAGTCGGCGTGCGCGTACGCATCGTAGAGATACGGCACCGTCGCGCCGATGACCGTGCTGAAAATCCAGTCCGGAGACTTGCGCCGGATGTCCGCGACCACTTGCTCGAACTGCTCGCGCGTGGCGTCGAGCGAAAGATACCGTTCGCCGAGAATCGCGCCTTCGGGGTGCTGCAGCAGCAGCTCCTGCATGGTGCGGTTGCATTCGTACGGATAGACGTAGCTCGACCCGACGAAGTACACGCGCGCGCCGAAGGTCTCGGTCATGAAGTCCGCCAGTTGCACGCCGTTCTGATTGGGCGACGCGCCGCTGTAGATGATGTTGTCCGAATACTCGAAGCCCTCGTACATCTGCGCATAGATGAGAAGCCGGTTGTGCTTCTCGACGACGGGCAGCATCGCCTTGCGGCTCGTCGACGTGTATCCGCCGAAGATCGTATTGACGCCGTCCTTCACGATCAGCCGCTCGGCAAGCTCGCGGAACACGGCCGGATCGGACGCGGGGTCGTAGTGAATCGCGACGAGCTCGCGCCCGCCGATGCCGCCGCGCGCATTGATCTCCTCGACGGCGAGGCGCGCTCCGCGCCATTGCGACTGCTCGAGCAGAGCGGTCGAGCCGCTCGTCGAGCACAGCAGACCCACTCTGATGGGATCGGACAAAGCCATTTCGTGACACGCTCTGGAATGCGCGGAGAGAGGACGCCCCGCGCGTGATGCCGACTGCCTTGGACGCGCCAACTGGCGCGTTACTTGAGGTAATGCTTGGCGACCATTGCGCCAACCGTGTATTTTGGATCGACAAAATTGCCCAGTCGAACCTTGCCGACCTGGCTCAGCATCATGTACGCGTCCCACTTGTCGAAGCCGTATTCCGCGGCCATCCATAGCACCAGCTCGCGGTAGGCAATGCGCGTCGCGTCTTCCAGCGGCCGCGCGCTGCCGATGCTCATCAGCGCGTCTTCGTTCTCTAGCCGCGGCCAGTCGATCTGCCACTTCTTGATGAGATCGACGCGCACGGTCGTCGTGCTCTGATATTCGACCGCCGTGCCGCAGACTTCGCCGTCGCCCTGACAGGCGTGCGCATCGCCGATGAAGAGCCGCCCGCCCGGCGAGCGCACCGGCAAGTACGTGATGCTGCCCGGTCCCATGTCGGGCACGTCCATGTTGCCGCCGTGGTTGTCGGGCGTGAGCGAATTGATGGAGTCGATCTCCGGCGAAAGACTCAGCGTGCCGATATGCGGCTTGTACGGCAGCGTATTGCGCTTGCTCCAGTACACGTTTTCTTCGTCGATCCTGATCTTGCGCACCACTTCCGGCAGCGGCTCATTCAAGAGCGCTGTATAGTCCGTGCCCGTCAGTCCGCCGAAGTTGGGAATCATGCAGCAGAAGCCGTGCGGATCGTCACCGCGCGGCGCCATCTTCTCGATGTACACGGCGACAACATCGCCCTTCTCCGCGCCCTCGATCATGATCGGGCCGTTCTGCGGATTGAGGAACGGCACCTTCAGCACCTCGGACGGCTTGTCGGTCTCCTCTTTGATCTTGCCTTCGAACGCATCGCGCGTCTCCACCACCACGCGATCGCCGGGCTTCACATGCAACACCGGTTGCGAGTACGGCCCGATCGTGTAGTGATAGGTCTTCTGCATTTCCTCGGTCAGATGGTGCTCCACCGGTTCGCGATCCGCGCCGACGCCACGCTTCATCATGATCGAGTCTTCAAGCCATTTCATGTTTCGTCTCCGTCACAGTGCCAGATACTGGCGAATCAGTTGTTCGTCCGCGAGTTGCGCCGGGCTCAGCGTCTCGACGATACGGCCCTTGTCCATCACGCAGCAGCGCGTCGCGATGCGTTCGACCATTCCCATGTCCTGCTCGACCAGCACGACGCCGATCCCTGTTTCATGCGCGATTTGCTGAAGCGTTTCGCCGATCAGATCGACAATGGACGGCTGGATGCCCTCGGACGGCTCATCGAGCAATACCACCTTTGGCGAACTGATCAGCGCACGCGCGATCGCAAGCTGCTGCTGTTCGCCGCCGCTCATGGTTCCCGCTTTCTGCTGATACCGCTTCTTCAGAATCGGAAAGTAGCCGACGACCGTGTCCTTCATTCGCGCCGCCTGCGCGCGATTGGCCTGCGCGCCGACCTGCAGGTTCTCCGCAACGGTCAACGCGCCGAAGATCTCGCGGCCTTGCGGCACGTAGCCCATGCCCCGCTGCGCGCGGACATAGGGCTTCTCGTGGCCGATGGCTTCGCCATCCAGTGCGATCGTTCCCCCATCGAGACCGATCAGACCGATCAACGCGCGCATCAGCGTCGTCTTGCCGACACCGTTGCGGCCGATCAGCGCCAGCACTTCGCCCCGTCCGACGCCGAACGACACGCCGTTCAACACGCGGCCGCCGCCGTATCCCGCTTCTACACCCGACACCTGGAGCAACGCACTCATTTCTTCTTCCCCAGATAGACTTCGGCGACATCGTCGCGGGCGAGAATCTCGTCGAGCGGACCATCGGCGAGCAGGCTTCCTCCGTGGAGCACCGTCACGCGCGACGCGATCTGCTTGACGAAGGTCATGTCGTGTTCGACGACCATCATCGTGAGGCCGGCCGCCGAGAGACGCTTGATGAGCTCGCCGGTCGCATGCGTTTCCTCGACGGACATGCCCGCCACCGGTTCATCGAGAAAGAGCAGCTTCGGACGCAGCGACACCGCCATGGCGATTTCGAGCCATTGCTTCTTTCCGTGCGACAGATTGCGAGCGAGCACATGCTCCTCGTCTTCCAGCATGAAGCGCTGCAACAGCTCATCGAGGCTTTCGGGCCGGTCGTCCTTTGCGCGATGCAGCGACAACTGCAGATGCTGGCGCACGCTCAGATCCGGGAACACGCCGGGAATCTGGAACTTGATGCTCATGCCCATGCGAATGCGCTCGTGCGGCAGCACATGACTCATGTCCTGGCCGAGAAACATCACGCTGCCCTCGGACGGCCGGTGCTCGCCGGTGATGAGCTTGAAGAACGTGCTCTTGCCCGCGCCGTTGGGGCCGATCACGCAGCGGATCTCGCCTGCATCGATACTGAAGTCGATGCCGTTGATGACATGCGCGCCGCCGAAGTGCTTCTTAAGTCCGCGCGTTTCCAAGAGCTTGGTCATGACTTGCCCTCCCCCCGTTTGAGACATGCGCCGCCCAGACGCGCATCCTGATCCGCGCGGCGCCGAAGACGCCGCAAATGCCGTGTCACGAACGGCAGCAGACCTTCCGGCGCCGCCAGCACGACAATCAAAAGAATCGCGCCGAGCAGAATGAGCGCGTACTGGCTGCCGTACACCGCGAGGTTCTGTGAGAGCCACACCAGCAACGCGGTGCCGAGAACGGTTCCGCCGATGCTCTTCCTGCCCGACGTCGCCACCCAGATGACGGGCATGGCCGCGGAGGTGAGGCCCATGGTCGAAGGCGTGATGTACGAGCCCCAGATCGTGTACAGCGCGCCCGACAAGCCCCCAAGCGTGCACCCGAGCACGAAGACCAGAAGTTGATGCCGGCGGATGTCGACGCCCAGCATCTCGGCACGCTGCGGATTCTCGCGAATGGCGATGAGCGTGAGCCCGAACGTGCCGTCGAGCAGCTTGCGCATCCCGGCATAGACCACGATCAACAGGATCAGCACGAGGTAGTAGAAGCTCGCGTTTTCCAGCGTCAGCGGACCGCCTGGCCACGGGATCGTGAGCGGCGGCATGCCGCCCATGCCGTTGTAGCCGTTCAGACGCGCTTCGCCGATCGCCCATTGCGGACCTGCCGTCTGCGACATGAACGTTTCGAGCACGAGCGTCACCGACAAGGTGACGATACCGATGAACACGCCCTTGATACGGCCATAAAAGATCATGTAGCCGATCAGCGCCGCCACGACGACGCTCACCGCCAGTCCCGCGGCGAGTCCCAGCCACGAATCGAACCACGCATCGCCGTAGTTCAGCGTGAAGATGCCGTAGCTGTAGCCCGCCAATCCGAAGAAGGCCGTCTGCCCGAAGGACAGGATGCCGCCATAGCCCCACATCGCGGCGAGGCCGACCGCGCCAAAGGCCCACAACAGGCAGTATGCGAGATTGCCGCTCGTGGTGGCGTCCACGACGAGCGGCAGCGCGAGCCCCACCAGCCACGGCACGTACTGGACCGCGCGCGCGGCGCGGGCCGGGGACAGCCGCGAAGGCTCTTTCGTTTGCTTCACGGTTGCCTCCTAGCGCGCGCGGGAAAAGAGATTGCCGAGACCTTGCGGCATCAGCCGGATCACCACGATGACCGTCACCAGCAAGCCGATCTGTCCGAACAACTGACCATACGAGGCCGTGAGCGCGGTCTGGATCACGGCGAGCACGGCGGCAGCGGGCGTCGTCCCGGCAATCACGTTCGCGCCGCCGACCACCACCGACACGAAGGCCTGCACGATGAAGTTGCTGCCCATTGTCGGCACCGCGGTCATGGTCGGCGCATACAGCGCGCCGGTCAGCCCGGCGAGCCCCGCGCCGAGCGCGAAAGTCAGCGTGTAGAGCCGGTCCGTGCGCAGCCCGAGACATTGCGCGATGTTGGCGTTCTGAATCGTGGCGCGGGCGCAGACGCCGTAGTTCGTCTTGAAGAACAGCACATACAGCCCGAACAGGATGGCGAGCGCAATGCCCGGCAACAGCGCGCGATACGTCGAAAACGAATAGTCGCCGAGCGAGAACGACCCGAACGGCGTGCCGATGCCTTCTATCGAAGGACCGGCGACGAGCAGCATGGTCTGTTGCACGATGAGGCTGATGGCCCACGTCGCGACAACGGAATCGAACAAGCGGTCGTACAGATGACGAATGACGAGCCGTTCGATTACGACGCCCGCGAGCGCCGCCGCGAGCGCGCCGAGCAGCATGGCGAGAGGAAGCGGCAACCCGCGCTTGGCCGCGATGATCGTCACGTACGCGCCGCACATGATGAACTCTCCGTGCGCGAGATTGATCACGCCCATCATGCCGAAGATCACCGCGAGACCGAGCGCCGCGAGCACCAGATAGGCGAAGCTGTCGCCGAACTGATAGATAAGCGAGTAGAGAACCGAAAAGGTGGCCATGCATGCTCCACGTTCAGAAGGCAAACGCGCGTTCGCTATGTTCCGCGAGCGCGCGCCGGCCCGGATCAGGACTTCTTGGGCAGGTTAGACGGCGTGTACTGGCGATGATCCGGCTTGTTGGGCAGATCGCAGCCCACCTTGCCGAGCCAGTACGGCTGGACGTCGTTCCACACCTTCGGGATGTCGACCGAGTGATCGTCCTTCACATGCACGAGGTAAATGGTATGACTCGCGTGATGGCTCTTCGGGTCGATACAGACCTTGCCTTGCGCGCCTTCCGTGCAGATTCCGGTTTCGAGCGCCTTGCGCACCGCATCCTGATTCGTCGTCTTGGCCTTTTCGACGGCCGCCTTATACAGATAGATGGCGTCGTACGCGTTCGCCGCTTCCTGATTGATGTACGGCTCGTTCGGGAACTTCGCGTGGAAGCGCTTCTTGAAGTCGTTGCTGGCGGGCGAATCGACTTCTTCCACGTAGTTCGCGGTCACGTACATGTCCTTGAGCGCGGGCGGTTTGAAGCGCTTGTGTTCATACGCCTGACCGACGTTCACCGAACTCGCCATCGGCAGATTCAGATGGGCCGAAGCCTGCTGCTCGTAGTACGAAGCCTGATTCGCGCCGACCAGCAAGGTCACGACGAAGTCGGGCTTGGCCTTCTGAATGTTCTGGATCGTCTGGCCGAACTGCGATACGGACAGCGGAATAAACTCTTCGCCGACCATCGTGCCGCCGTTCTCCTTGACGATGTTGCGCACCCATTCGGCGGAAATCTGCCCGAAGTTGTAGTCGGCTGCGATGGTGTACACCTTCTTGCCGTACTTCTGCATCATCCACGGAATCAGTGTGGAGAATTGCTGTTCGGGGACCGCGCCCGTGACGAACGTGTTGGTATCGCACACGCCGCCTTCGTACTGATTGTCGTACCAGTAGAGCTGATGCGCGCGATCCATGATGGGTCGTATGGCCTCGCGCGATGCGCTGGAGAAGGCGCCGAAAATCACATCCGGCTTGTCGGTCTGCACGAGACGCCGTGCGAGTTCCTGGAACTTGGTGTTGTCTGACTGAGTGTCGTAGGCGATCAATGAAACCGGACGTCCGAGGATGCCGCCCTTGGCGTTGATTTCATCGACAGCGAGCTGCGTGGCGTGAATCTTCGGAATCGTCGCCAGTGCGAAGTTTCCCGAGGCATCTTCCAGCAGGCCGATCTTCACGGGATCGGCGGCACTCGATGCGAGCGATGTCAGTGCAAGTCCTGCGGTAAGGGCGAGACGCAACCAGCCCGACGGCTTCAGCAACATGCGGATTCTCCAGAAGTGGGCGCAGATACAAGGGAAAAATGCGAACAAAAAAAAGCCCCCTGACGAACCGTCGGTTCGTCAGGGGGCTTCTGTGCCGGGTCCTCGGGCGGACATCTTTGTCAGGCCGCGAGGGATGGGGCAAGTCTAATGCGTAGAATTTTTGCTTGTCAACGGCGGTCAAAAATAGGAGGACCACGAAACGCGTTGCGATCTCTCATTCGATGACAGGAGCCCGCGTCGTCGCCTGTCGATTGCGACTGGTCGGAATAGATCACGATCCGCACGGTCGTGCATGAATCATGCGCCGCGCGAATTGACGCGTTTGCGGATCTCCGAATCGAGAATGAGCCGCCCGCGCAACTTACCCTTCATACGCTTCACATAGCGCGGTGCTTCTGTCATGTGAATCACCATCAGCTCGCGCACCTTGTCCGCATCGCGGGCGCGCGCAGCCTGAGTTATCGCCTTGTGGATCTTCACATTCGCGCGGCCGAACTTCTCGTGTTCTGCTTGCGGCGTATCGTTTCTGAACTCGATGAGTTGCCGGATCATCTCGTTGATGAGTTCGCACGCGAAGCGCAAGAACGGATTCGGATTCGCGGCAGCAAGAATATCGTGAAAGTTCACGTCTTCCTGTCGTTGTCTCACGATGTCGCGACCCATATGCGCCGATGCCGGTTCATCGCAACACGCGATGCTGGCTTCCAGCGCATCGAAGTCCTCGTCGGTCAGATGCGGTACGGCGCCCGCCGCCAGTTCAGGTTCGAGCAGTTGACGCACCGTGTAGATATCGTCGATGGTCACGTCCTTGAAGAACAGATAGTTCTGCAAGAGTTGCAAGGTGCGATCCAGCGGCACTTCGACGATGGTGCCGCCGCCCGATGGTCCGGTCGTCACCTTGATGAGACCTTGCACCTCCAGCGATTTGAGCGCCTCGCGGATCGTGCTCTTGCTCACGGAAAAGAGTTGCTGCAATTCCACCTCACGCGGCAGCTTGTCGCCGGGCTTCAGGTCCTTCTCCGTGATCAGCCGCTTGATCTCCTCAGCGACAAGATCAGCGCGCTTCGGCTGCTTGATCGTCTGCTGCGCGATCTCGATTGCCGCGCCGGTGCGTTTGGCACGCTCCATCACCATGTCGATGCTCCCTTTCTTTCTGACGACTCATACGCGGGCGCACGGTGGCTCCGCAAACCGGAATTTTGCCGTATTGACACGCGAATTTATTGTTCCTAGCATCGGGTTCATTCTATTTATCATGATAAATGGGATGAACGAGCCGAGGCTTTCAACGTATCACGACAAAACGCGGGGCGGCTGCGCGGGTCATCTTCTCAGGGAGCGTCAATCTTGAATCGCCGAAACATGTTGAAGCTGGCCGCGCTGTCGGCCATTCCGGGATCGTTGGAAGCGCTCGTCGCAAGAAGCGCATTTGCGCAAGGCTCGCCCATTCAGTTCGCTTGCCCCGTGCCGATGTCCGGCCCGTTCGCGGCCAACGGCAAGTACGCCGATCTCGGCATGAAGCTCGCCATCGATCAATACGGGAAGGTGCTCGGTCAGCCGCTTGCCTATGCGACGCTCGACACCGAGGGAAAACCCGCAACGGCCGTGCGGCGCGTGCAGGAAATCGCGCAGCAAAAGAACGCGCGCTACTTCGCGGGCGGCATTCTTTCTTCCGAAGCGCTCGCAATGGGCAAGGAAGCCGAGAAAGCCGATGGCATCTTCATCACGACCGCGGGCGCGGACGAACTCACCGGCAAGGACTGCAACAGCGCGACGTTCCGCTGGTCGGTGCCGACTTTCGGCGCGATCGAACAGACGGTTCGCCCGCTGATCCAAACCATGCCCAAGGCGAAGCGCTGGTACACCATCACGCCGCAATACGTATTCGGCGACGGCCTGTTGTCGGCCGCAAAGGCGATCTTCAAGGAGAAGGGCATCGAGCATGTAGGCAACAGTTATCACTCGCTCAACGAGAAAGAATTCAGTGGTTATCTGACGAATGCGGTCGCGGCCAAACCGGATGTGCTGCTCATTCTGAACTTCGGTTCGCAATCGTCGGATACGTTGCGGCAGGCCGTGAGCTTCGGCATGAAGAACAATTGCACGATCCTCATGGCGTGGGCATCCGGTCTAGAACAGTTCGAAGCACTCGGCCCCGATATCTGCGAAGGCGTCTATTTCGGCGCGCAGTACTGGCATGCGATCGACACGCCGCTCAATCACGAACTGGTCAAGCGCGTGAATGCAACCTACAAGTCCAATCCCAACTACAGCCTCGCGGGCTCGTACATCTGCACGAAGATTCTGCTCGACGGCATCGTCAAGGCCGGCACGGCCGATCCGAAGAAAGTCGTCGCCGCGCTGGAAGGCATGAAGTACGCGGGCCTGACCGGTCCCGAAGAGATTCGCGCGGGCGACCATCAAGTGCTCAAGAACTACTACCTGCTGAAGGGCAAGGCCAAGAGCAAGATGAAGGACAAGGACGACTACGCGGACATCGTGAGTTCCGGCCAGTCTTTCCTGCCGCTCGACAAGACGCAATGCAAGCTCGCCTGAGGTCGTGAATCGCGTTGTGCTCATGCGAGTGCAGGCATCGCCCGCATTCGCGCCGTCACTCTTCTGACGCAAGACCATGAACGTTTATTTGTTGCAGGTCGTGAACGGCATCGGCGTAGGCATGCTGTACTTTCTGCTCGCGGTCGGCTTGTCGATCGTGTTCGGGCTGCTGCGCTTCGTGAACTTCGCGCACGGCGCGTTCTATCTGCTGGGCGCGTATTTCTGTTATCAGGCGATGCAGTGGTCGATGAACTTCTGGACCGCGCTCGTCGTCGTGCCGGTGGTCGTCGGAGCGCTCGCGTGGATCGTCGAAAAAGTGGTGCTGCGGCATGTGTATGCGCAGCAGCACGAGTTTCATATTCTCGCGACGGTCGGGCTCGCACTCGTGATACAGGAATGCGCGATCCTCATGTGGGGGCCGCTCGGCGATAACGTCGCCGTGCCCGATATGCTCAATGGCGTCGTGATGTGGGGCAGCTTCATTTACCCGAAGTATCGTCTCTTCGTGATCGCCTTCACGGCCGTGCTCGCGGGTATCCTCTGGTGGGTGCTCGAAGGCACGCGGCTCGGTAGCGCAGTGCGCGCGGGAAGCGAGTCGAGCGAGATGGTGTCCCTCCTCGGCCTCAATGTGACACGCATCTTCAGTCTCGTGTTCGCGCTCGGCGCGGGCACGGCGGCGCTCGCAGGCGTGCTCGCGGCGCCGATACGCGGGGTCGATCCGTTCATGGGCATCGAGGCGCTCGGCGTCGCGTTCGTCGTCGTTGTCGTCGGCGGCATGGGAAACTTTCTCGGCGCGCTCGTCGGTGGCTTGCTGGTCGGCATCGTGCAAAGCGTGATGAGCACGCTATGGCCCGAAGGCGCGCGTCTCATGATCTATGTCGCGATGGCGGCCGTGTTGTTGCTGCGTCCGAATGGCCTGCTCGGGAGGACCGCATGAATTCCAAGCTGAATTCGAATACGCTCGACGTGAGCGTACCGCGGCGATCCTTCAGGGACTCGCTGCATCGGTATCGGTTCTTGTTGCTCGCGGCGATCGTCGTTTGCATTCTGCCGATGACGATGCGCTCGGGATCGCTCGCAACCGAAGTGCTGGTCTATGCGCTCGCCGCGCTCGGCTGCAATCTTTTGCTCGGACATACGGGCTTGCTGTCCTTCGGGCAGGGCATTTTCTTCGGGCTGGGAAGTTATAGCGCGGGCCTGATCCTTTCGAAGGCGGGACTTCAGGTTCCGGCCGCGTTGTTCGGTGCGATCGTCACGGGCGCGCTTGCCGCCGCCGTCGTCGGATGGTTCTCGATACGTCAGCGCGGCGCGTACTTCGTGATGCTCACGCTCGCATTCGGGCAGATGTTCTACTTTCTCGCTTATACGACACCTGAACTCACCGGTGGCGATAACGGCCTGCTCGACATCCCGCGTCCTGCGTTATCGCTCCTCGGGCAGCCGCTCGTCTCCATAGCGTCGCCGTGGAAGTACTACGCGTTCGTCGCCGTCCTGTTCCTCATCGCGTTCTGGCTGATGCTGCGCGTATCGCATTCGATTTTCGGCCGCACGCTGCTCGCGATCCGCGACAACGAAGCGCGCGCCGCGGCAGTCGGCTATGACATCAGGCGCTTCAAGCTCGCAGCGTTCGTCGTGTCGGGCGCCGTCACGGGACTGGCCGGCGCGCTTCACGCGATGATGACGGGCATCGCGCCGCTCTCCAACATCGACTACCACACGAGCGAGATGATTCTCGTGATGACGGTGATCGGCGGCACGAGCAATCTCTTCTCATCCGTGCTCGGCGCTGCGTTTTATGTGCTTTTCGCCGACTGGCTTTCGACGCTCTGGCCGCGCTGGCTGCTGCTGCTCGGGCTCGTCCTGATCGCGGTGAGCCTCTTCATGCAGCGCGGCTTGTGGGGCCTGGGTGAACGCATATTTCGCGCGATGAAGCGGGATCGAGGAGAGCCGGCATGAGTGCGTCGATACTCGAAGCGAAGGGCGTCGCGAAACGCTATGGCAAGTTCGCGGCGCTCACCGATGTGAATCTGCGCATCGCCAGGAACACGGTGCATTCGGTGATCGGGCCGAACGGCGCAGGCAAGACGACGCTCTTTCATGTGCTGACCGGCACGCTGCCGATCACGGCGGGCAATATCGTATTCGATGGCCATGACGTGACGCATGAGCCCGATCATCGCCGGGTGAAACGCGGCATCGCTCGTTCGTTTCAGGTGACGAGCCTGTTCGCGAATCTTTCGGTGCGCGAGAACTTGCGCCTCGCCGCGCAAGGCGTGGACGCCAAACGCGCGCTCAATGCATGGACGCCGCCGCGTGGCGCGCTCGAACACCGCGATACCGTCGATGGCATTCTCGAACGCCTGGCATTGCAACGCTTCGCAGCGACGCAGGCCAGCGCGCTGTCGCACGGTCAGCAGCGTCGGCTCGAAGTCGGCATGGCGCTCGCGGCACGGCCCAAGGCGATCTTTCTCGACGAGCCGACGTCGGGCATGGGCATCGACGATCTCGGCGACATGAAGCAGTTGATCCGCAGCCTGCGCGACGACTACACGGTCGTACTGATCGAACACAACATGGATATCGTGATGGATATCTCCGACACGATCACGGTGATGCAACAGGGCCGCGTCCTCGTCGAAGGCAAGCCCGCCGACATACGCGGCGACGATCGCGTGCGCAGCGCCTATCTCGGCAACATGATCACCGGAGGCCGCGCATGATGCTCGATGTCGATAACATTCACGGGTATTACGGCAAGAGCCATATTCTTCAGGGCGTCTCGCTTGCTATCCGCGAAGGGGAGACCGTCACGCTGCTCGGACGCAATGGCGCGGGCAAGTCGACGACGCTCAAGAGCATTGCGGGCGTCGTGACTCCGCAAGGCAGCGTGAGATTCAAGGGCGCCGATCTCGCGAAACTGCCGCCTCACAAGATCGCGGCGCGCGGCGTGTGCTTCGTGCCGGAACATCGCGGCATCTTCAAGCTGTTGTCGGTCGAAGAGAATCTGCGGCTCGGCGCGCGCAAGGATTCGCCATGGCAACTCGCTGACATCTATCGTATCTTTCCGCGCCTGAGAGAGCGCCGCACGAACGGCGGCGGACAGCTTTCCGGCGGCGAGCAGCAGATGCTCGCGATCGGCCGCGCGCTGATGAATCATCCCCGTTTGCTGATGCTCGACGAACCGGTGGAAGGCCTCGCGCCTGTGATCGTCGAAGAGATCGTCGCGCAACTCAAGTTGATCCGCCAGGCGGGCGTGGCGATCCTGCTCGTCGAACAGAACCTCGAAGTGTGCACGCAACTGGCGGACCGGCATTACATCATCGAGCAGGGACGCATCGTGTACGAAGGGACGAACGATGCGTTCATCGCCGATGAATCGGTCAAGGATCGTTACCTCGGTGTCGGCGTCGTCTGAACGTCGCGCTCGGAACACACTCGCAACACTCAAGCGAAGGAACCTCGAATGCAAGCTCACGATATGCCGGCACGCGCCGCTTTGCGCGTCGACGGTGCGCGTCTCTGGGACAGTCTGATGGTGCTCGCCCGCATCGGCGCGACGCAAAAGGGCGGCGTGTGCCGGCTCGCCTTGACCGAGCTCGACAAGCAGGGCCGCGATCTTTTCGTTGCGTGGGCGAAGGAAATCGGCTGTACGGTGCGCGTCGATGCAATCGGCAATATCTTCGCGCGCCGTGCGGGCACACGCGACGATCTCCCGCCTGTCGTGACGGGCAGCCATATCGATACGCAGCCGACCGGCGGAAAGTTCGACGGCAACTATGGCGTGCTGGCCGGACTGGAAGTGCTGCGTACGCTCAACGACAACAACGTGCGCACGGCCGCGCCGATCGAAGTCGCGGTATGGACCAACGAGGAAGGCTCGCGCTTCGTCCCTGTGATGATGGGTTCGGGCGTCTTTGCGGGCGCGTTCACGCTCGACCATGCACTCGAACAGGTCGACCGCGCAGGCGTGTCCGTGCGCGATGCCCTCGCTGCCATCGGCTATGTGGGCGAGCGCGTCGCGGCGCACGACGTGGGCGCGTATTTCGAAGCGCATATCGAGCAGGGTCCGGTGCTCGAAGCGAACGACAAGGTGATCGGCGTCGTGCAGGGAGCGCTCGGTCAACGCTGGTACGACGTGACGATCGACGGCATGGAAGCGCATGCTGGCCCGACGCCGATGGAGCTACGCCGTGATGCCCTGCTCGTCGCGGCCGACGTGATTCGCGCGGTCAATCGCATTGCGCTGGACCATGCACCGCATGCGCGCGGCACCGTCGGCTGGGTGGACGTGCATCCGAACTCGCGCAACGTCATTCCGGGCCGCGTGAAGCTGACCGTCGATCTGCGCGCCGCCGACGACGCGACGCTTCTCGCAATGGACCGCGCACTGCGTGACGCATGCTCACAGGCGAGCCTGCCGGTGACGATAGACGAGGTTGTCTACTTCGCGCCGCAACCGTTCGATGCATCGCTGGTGGCATCGGTGCGCGAGAGCGCCGATGCCCTCGGTCTGACGTCGATGGACATCGTGAGCGGCGCGGGCCATGACGCCGTGTATCTCGCGCGCGTGGCCCCTGCCGCCATGATCTTCGTGCCATGCAAGGACGGCATCAGTCATAACGAAATCGAGGATGCGCGCGCCGATCATCTCGAAGCCGGGTGCAACGTGCTGCTGCAAGTAATGTTGCGCGCGGCGAACGCGTCTGTCGAAGGAGCATGCGCATGAAGATTCTCATCGCACGGATGAATCACGAGACCAACACGTTTTCGCCGGTCGCGACGCCGCTCGAGGCCTTCGGTCGCGACGGTCCCTGCTATGGCGAGGATGCCTATAAAGAGAACGCGGGCATGCGGACAGCGATGTCGGCATTCATCGATGCGGCACAACGTGAACATGCCCAGATCGTCACGCCGATATCGGCATCAGCGAATCCCAGCGGGCGCGTGGCAGCCGAGGCGTATGACGCGATATGTCAGTCGATCATCGAGGCGGCTCCGGGTTGCGATGCGGTCATGCTCGATCTGCATGGCGCGATGGTTGCCGAAAATTCGCCGGACGGTGAAGGCGATCTCCTGGAACGCGTGCGCCGCGCGTTACCGCATGCACCGATTGCGGTATCGCTCGATCTGCACGCGAACGTCACGCAGAAGATGATCGACAACGCGGATGTGATCGTGAGCTTCAAGACCTATCCGCACGTCGATATGTATGAAAGCGGCGAGCATGCAGCGCGCTCGTTGCTCGATCTCGTGCATGGCAGGGCGAAGCCGGTTATTGCATGGGCGCAGCCGCCGTTGCTCACGCATACGCTCAAGAGCGCGACCGCCGATGGCGCGATGAAGCGCGCCGTCGATGCCGCGCGCGCGGCCGAACGTGAAGACGGCGTGCTGTCCGTGTCGGTGTTATCGGGCTTCTCGCTCGCGGATATCGCTGCGCCATGCATCAGCGTCGTGGTGGTCGCGAACGGCGAGCGAGCGAAGGCGCAAGAGGTGGCGAATCGTATCGCCAGGCAGATATGGGACGCGCGCGAGGACTTCGTCTATCGCAGCGCGCCGCTTGCAGAGTCCGTGTCGGAGGGCGCGGCGCTTGCGCGCGAAGCGCACGGGCCTGTGCTTCTGCTCGATCACGGCGATAACTGCATGTCGGGCGGTACCTGCGATACGACCGATGTGTTCGAAGAAGCGTTGCGCCAGGGACTAGAAGGCATCGTCGTCGGACCGTTGTGTGATCCGGAAAGCGTTGCGCACCTTTTCGAAGCGGGCGTTGGCGCGACGGTCACCGTTCGCATCGGCAACAAGCTCGCGAGTGTCGCGTCGCGTGGCAAGCCGCCGCTCGAAGTGACCGGCATCGTGCGTGCGTTGAGCAACGGCGAGTACATCATCAGCGGCCCGACCTACACGGGACAGCGTGCATACATGGGGCGCGCGGCCGTCATCGAAACGCGGGCGGCACGCATCCTCGTCACCGAGCGCACGCATGAGCCGTGGGATCTGGGCGTGTTCGAAAGCGTCGGTATCGATCCACGCGGCGCCCGCTTCCTGATTCTGAAATCGCGGATGTATTGCAGGCCGGTATTCGTCCCCATTGCGGGCGGACTCGTCGAATGCGATAGCCGCGGCGTGACGAGTTCGGACTACGGGTTGTTCGCGTTCAGTAACCTGAAGCGGCCTGTCTATCCGATCGATACGAACGCGCACTATTGATCGAAGGCCGCCGGGCATCGAGCACTGCACCGTGCTGCCCGCCTCTACCCGCGAAAACGCCTAGTCAGAGGCGCTTTGCCCCGACTCGCCCGCTGTCGAAGGACCGGCTAGATCGAAACAGGCGAGCATCGCGCCCGGGCCGGGATAGACGACGCTGCAGCCCGCTTCGCGCAGACTCGACTCGGTGAACCCGCCCGACAGGAAGCCGATGCAACGCATGCCCGCCGCGCGCGCCGCCTGCGCATCGTATGGACTGTCGCCAATCGCAACCGCCTCCGAACCCTCGACGCCAAGCTTCTTTAGCACGGCTTCGAAAATATCGGGCGCGGGCTTCGAGGCCTCGGCGTCGTCGGATGATGTAGATGCATCGAGAAGGTCGGTGATGCCTGCGAGATCGAGATATACGTCGAGTTCCCGCTTCTTGGCAGATGACGCCACGGCTACCTTCAGCCCCGCTTTACGGACCCGCGCGATCAGGTCAGGTACGCATGAGAACGGCCGAACCATCGGCAGATAGTGCGGCCGAAAGTGGTCGCCGCGCCATTTCTCGAGCGCTTCGCCATGATCCTGCTGCTCGGCGTCCGTGAGAAACACCGGAATGAGCTTGTCGCCTCCCTTGCCGATCTGACTGCGGGCCTGCTCGAACGTCACCTGATGGCCGAAGTGTGCGAAAGCCTCCTGCCAGGCGCGCGCATGGAGATCGACGGAGTCGACCAGTGTGCCATCGATATCGAAAATCGCAGCTTTGAGCATGAAACGTTGTCTCCGACGTAAGTACGTTGAGTTTCGAGGCGTCGCCAGCGCCTCGCATCCGGTACCGCATGCCGACGCCCCGATCTTGCTCGCATCCATGCGGATGCTGTCATTGCCAACATCATGTGTCTTTCTGCCGCCTGCGAAGCCGAAAGCCTATTCGACGCCCCGCAATAACCCTGCACGCGCTTTCCACTTGAAGCAGTGATGGGCTCGTACATGGTCCAGTGACAACCGCATGCCGCCGTCGCGTGCGTCCTCGCCCACTGCTTTCAAGCGCTCGTCAAAGTAATAGACATACACGCTCGCGCATGAACTAGCTCAATGCCAAATCAGACGCCGAACGGAAACGTCTCCGGCGTTTCGGCACTCGCGGACTTGTCCGCCGACGCATCGGAAGACGATATGGCGCTCACCGCGCGTGTCGTGTCGAACCAGACGTAGGCATCGAATTGCCTGGACAGCTCGGCCTCAGCGTAATGACTGTATAGCTCGGTGTCCGGCCGATAGATCACGCCGATGAAACGCTCGAGGCGCGCTTCGCTCAGCGCATCGCGTAGCGCATCGTCAGCGCCGGCGCGCAGATCGACGAGACACGGGCTTACGCCCGCCGCATGGAACTGATACTCGTAGCTGTCTTCGCGCGAGGGCCGCACCTGCATGATCTGCATCGGCTCGTCCCAGTCGGAGGCCGCGGCGACCGTTCCGGTGTGCGTGCCGAAGCCGATCAGCGCCGCTTGCTCGCCGAAGCGTTCGCGGCACAGTTGCCCGACGTTGAGCTCGCCGCGCGTGCGGCCCATTTCCGTCGCCGATGCGTCGCCCAAATGCGAGTTGTGCGCCCACACGACGGCACGCGATTGCGCTCCGCGCGCATCCAGCAGGCTTTGCAGCGTGTCGAACATGTGCGTGTCCCGCAGGTTCCAGCTTTCGGCCGATCCGCTGTACATCGCGCGATAGTACTGCTCCGCCGCGGCGACCAGACGTGCATTGTGCGTCGCGTCGAGCAGCGCCGGATCGCTCGCGCCCGACGCGAAGCGCTTGTCGAGCAAGTCGCGCAACTGCGCAACGACTGCCTCCTCGCACTTGCCGAAGCCGGCCTGCCACGCAGCGCGGCCGTAGACGGAAGGATCTCTCTGCCACGGCGTGAGGCATCCATAGCGCACTCGGGCGACGCGCGCCGCCTCGGGATCATGCACGTCGAGGTACGCAAGCACGGCGGCAATGGATTCGGAGAGACTGTAGAGGTCCAGGCCATAGAACGCTGCGCGATTGTGTTCCTCGAGCGGGGCATTGTGCTGGCGTAGCCACGCGACGAAGGCGGCGAACTCCGCGTTGCGCCACATCCACGTCGGAAAGCGGCGGAACGGCTGCGCGTCGGGACGGGCGCGGGGACGTCCGCGCACATGTTCGTCGATCAGCGCTGCATCCGGCCAGTCGGCTTCGACCGCGACGAAATCGAATCCATGCCGCTCGATCAACCGCCGCGTGATTGCGGCGCGCGCTTCGTAGAACTCGGCCGTGCCGTGGCTCGCCTCGCCGAGCAGCACCACGCGCTTGTCCGCGAAGCGATCGAAGGCTTGCGCGAAATCGGGATCATCCAGCGCGGGCAGCCGCATCGCCGATGCGCGGATGAGCTCGGGCAACTCGCGCCGCCCCGGTTGCCCGTGCGCCGCGTTGGTGTTCCCGGTCTGCGCGAACGCATCCATAGTCGTTTCCAGGAAAGGGCGGACGACCGTCGGGGCAGCAAGCGCCACGCCCGGCGTCGGGTGTTGCTGCCGTGCTCAAGCACTTTGGTGGCACGCTCGCCGAGCGATGTTCTCGGATTGACGCCGTGAGCATGACGAGTTCGTACTGACTGGAAAAACGCATCGCTGTCTGACGAGGCGATGAACATAGGCAGACACAGTGCGAAGGTCGTCATGCTGGAACGGCGTGCTCAACCAGCGATTGATCGGCAAGGGGAAAGGAATATCAGCGAGTCTGAAGTGCTCGCAGGCGAAGAACGAGGCTCTCAGCAGATCTCCGTCGCAAACCAGATCCGGGCGCTCGCCCGCCTGACCCGACTCGTGCTTCTTCTTTACCCGCGCCCGATTCGGCTTTCGATTACCGTGAACGCAAAAAAGCCCGGGACGATCGGTGCCGGGCAAGCCATCGGCTTTGCCGGTGGCGGAGGTGTCGGAAAGGCGAACCGGCCGTCTGTCGCGTCCGACAGCGGCCGATCTTATTAGCGCGTCAGTCGCGCGTTTTTGCTGTCGCGGCCGGGATTAGTGGCCGAAATAGACAGGCGCGACGCTGTTGCCGGTGTGTGCCGGGCTGCCCGAAGCCGACGAGCCGTCAGCGACACCGCCGTAGCTGGTCTGCCCGTTCTCAGCCGCAACCTTTGCTTCGGCGGCCTGGATTTGCGCCGGATACGTCGCGCGATCCATGGCGGGGTTATAGCCAGCACGTTCGAGTTGAACCAGTTCGGCCTTCACTTGTGCGCGCGTCACCGGTTGGCTTTGAGCGAACGACGAAGCGGCCGGAATAGCCAGCGCAGCGGCGATGATGATAGTAGCGATTTTCATGATGCTTACCTCCAGTCTTGTTTTCGCAAGCAGCCCTGCTTGCGATTCAGTGACTTCAGCATAGGTAAGCGAATGCTTAAGATTAACGAGCGTTTCGACAAGTCATTCTTGCAAAATCAGGGATAACCCTAGGGACGAGTCCACTGACGTTCGGGCATCGATTGCGCGCAGGTCGATGAAAGCGCAGCGTCTCTACCGCGACGAGTAGCGCTTCGCGCGTCGTCTCTTCTTCGCGGTCTCGGGACTATTTGACAAGCGAGCGATGTCTCAGACCGCACCGCCCTAACCCACATCGACAAACACACTCCCTACCCTTGCCGCTTGCTCCGCCCATACAGCAACAGCATCGCCGCGATCACCACGCCGTAGATGATCTGGCGCCCCGCCTCCGGCATCTGCGCGACGGAGAGAATCGACTGTAGAAGCGTGATGAGAATCGCGCCGGCCACGGTGCCGAGGTACGATCCCCGGCCGCCCAGAATCGACGTGCCACCGAGCACGACCGCCGCGATGGCCGGCAACAGGTAGGCATCGCCCATCGACTGCGCGGCCTTCGATGCATACCCCGCCAGCAGCACGCCGCCGAAGGCCGCGAACCCGCTGCACACGGCGAACGCGGCCACCGTGACCAGTCGCGTGTTGATGCCCGAAAGATAAGCCGCGCGTTCCGTGTTGCCGATGGCGTACAGCGTCCGGCCGAAGGTCGTGCGCGACAGCAGGAACATCGTGGCGGCGCCGATCACGACCCACAGCGCCACCGCGTTCGGCACGCCCGGCACGAGCCATCCGGCCGCAAGCCATCGCATCACGTCCGGCGCGGAATCCTGCGGCGACGATCCCCCCGTGTAGACGATCATGATGCCCTGCGCGACGGCATTGGTCGCGAGCGTCGCGATCATCGACGGAATGCGTAGCAGCGCCACGAGCACGCCGTTGACGATGCCGATGAGCACGCCGCAACCGATGCCCGCGGGAATCGCGAGCACGCGTCCGAGTTCGCCGTGTCCCGCGACGGCGCACGCCATCATCGCGCCGACGGTGATCGTCCACGGAAGCGACAAGTCGATATGGCCGAGCAGAATCACCATCATGAGCCCGGTCGCAATGATGCCGAGAAACGCGCCGACCTTCAGTTGCAGCAGGATGTACTCCGGCGACGTGAAATTGCGCGAGAACATGCCGCCGACAAGAAGCAGCGCGACGATGCACCCGAACGCGATCAGGATCGGCTTGTCGATTCTGCGCGCGAGCCTCGACACGAACGTCGTCCGGCCGTTTGCGGGAACGTCGCTCATTGGAACCACTCCAGGCGGTTGCGGACTCTGAACAGCCCGCACGCGCCGATCGAAACGGCGAGCAACAGGATGATGCCCTGAAAGAGCGGCTGCCACAGTGCATCGACGTTGAACACGAACAGCAAGTCACCGATCGAGCGGAACGCGAATGCGCCGAAGATCGCGCCGATCGCGCTGCCCCGGCCGCCCAACAGCGACACGCCGCCGATCACCACGGCCGCAATCGAAAATAAGGTGTACGAATTAGCGCTGCCGAGGCTCGCTTCGCCGGTGTCCGTGAAGAACGTCAGAAAGAGGCCTCCGATCGCAGCGAGCAGTCCGGCGAGCGTGTAGCTGACCAGCTTCGCGCGGCGGATTGGCATGCCCGACAGAAAGGCCGCTGGCTCGGAGGAGCCGGTCGCGTAAGCCGCGCGTCCGACCGCCGAGCGCTTGAAAGGCACCCAGACGATCACCACGGCCGCGAGCAGGATCAGCAGGCTCGCCGGCACCACGCCCGCGACTTTGCCGGTGAGTACGTCGGCGAGATCCTCGTTGATCGATCCGCCGGGCACCGGGCGCAGCAGCAGCGCCAATCCGTAGTAGACGGCGCCCGTGGCAATGGTCGTGACGATCGGCTGCAGGCGGCCGAAGATGATGATGACGCCGTTGAGCGCGCCGCACAGCGCGCCCGCCGCGAGCACGCCAGCAATGCCGAGCGCGCTGTGCGACGCGTCGCCCGTCACCATCCACGATGCCAGGCAGTTCGTGAGCACGAGCATCATGCCGATCGAGAGGTCGATGCCCGCGGTCAGCACGACGAGCGTCTGGCCCATCGACACCAGCGCGAGCAACACCGCCTTGTTCGCGGCCGTCTGAATGACGTTAGCGGACAGGCTCGACGGATAGTTGATGAGGTAGATCGCGAACATCAGCACGAACAGGCCGAAGGCGAACGCCGACCCGCGATTCTCCGCATACCAGTAACGCAAGCCGCTCATGGCGCGACTCCTTCTGAAGCCGAAGTTTGACCGACCGGCAAGTCCAGCGCGCTCGCAATGAGGCTCTGCTCGGTGATGGCAGCACCGGCGAGTTCCTTCTTGATCCTGCCTTCGTAGAGCACGAGCACGCGGTCGCAGCAGCCGATCAGCTCGTCGTAGTCGGTCGAGTAGAACACGATCGCGGCGCCTTCGTCGGCGAGGCGCCGGAGCAACTGATAGATCTCCTGTTTCGTGCCGACGTCGATGCCGCGCGTCGGATCGCAGAGAAGCAGGATCCTCGGCTGCCGGATCAGCCACTTCGCGATGACCACCTTCTGCTGGTTGCCGCCCGATAGGGAGTCCACGGCGGCATCGAGGGTGAACGACTTGATCGCGAGCAGGCTCATCATCCGGTCGACAAAGGACTGCTGGCGGCCGCGATCGATCACGCCCGCCGTGGACATGCGATCGAGCGCGGCAAACGACAGGTTCTCGCGCAAGGACATCGGCAGCATGAGCCCTTCGGTCTTGCGATCCTCGGGAATCAGCGCCATGCCGATCCGGTCGGCGCGGGCCGCGCGAGGGCTCGCAACCGAGACCGCACGGCCATCGATCTCGATCTCGCCCGCGCAACCGCGCAGCACGCCGAACAACGCGAGCAACAGTTCACGCTGGCCTTGTCCGTCGAGGCCGCCCAGCCCGAGAATTTCGCCGCGCCTCAACGAGAAGCTGACGCCTCGGAGCGTGTCGTTCCACGCGAGGTCGCGGCAGGCGAGCACCGGTTTCGAGGCGCTGCTTTGCGTAGCTTCGTCGGCTTCGCGTTCGGGTTTGTCGGGGAAGACGTGCTGATACTTCCGCCCGATCATCATCTCGACGACCTCGTTGTCCGAGCGCGTGCCCGCCTCGAAGCTCATCACATGACGGCCGTTACGGTAGACGGTGCATTCGTCCGCGAGTGCTTTCACCTCGTGCATCCGGTGCGAGATGAAAAGCAGCGCGAGCCCTTCCTCGCGCAGACGCTTGAGCACTTCGATCACGCGCGCCACGTCGGCTGCGGTCAGCGCCGACGTCGCCTCGTCGAGAATCAGGATGCGCGGCTCGTGCGCGAGCCCCTTCGCGAGTTCGACCATTTGCTGGCGCGACAGCGGCAGGTCGCGGACTTTCGCGAGCGGATTGATGTCGTGCGCGCCCGCGCGAGCGAGCGCGGCCTCGGCCTGCCGGCGCTGCGCCCGGCGATCGATCATGCCGAAACGACGCGGCGGGTTCGACGCGAAGATGTTGTCCGCCACGCTGAGATCGGGGATCAGCGAGAGCTCCTGATACACGCAGACGATGCCCGCCGCGTTGGCCGCGGCCGGCGACGCGAACGACACTTCGCGGCCATCGAGATGCATCGTGCCCTTATCCGGCTGCACGACGCCGGACATCACCTTCAGCAGCGTGGACTTGCCCGCGCCATTCTCGCCGAGGACCGCGTGGATGCGTCCCCTGCGCACCGCGAGCTCCGCGTTATCCAGCGCGACGGCGCCGCCGTAGCTCTTCGAAATTCCGGACATCTGAAAGAACGGCCGCTCCTCATCCCGCCGCATGCTTCGTCTCCCCTCTTCTCGTCGGCCATGATCGCGTTACTGATTACCCTGAGTCTGCTTCATGATTTCCTGCGCCGAGAAGTTGATGCCGCACGTCGGAAACGAGTTGCCGACGAAGAAGTTGTCGGACTCGTTCGGGAAGTAGTTGACGCCCGCCTTCAGCTTCGAATCGTCCGTGATGTCGAGCGGCAGCTTGATCGCGACGGGTATCGTCTGGCCGTCGAGCGCGGCGAGCGCTGTCTTGATCGCGACGGCCACCTGCGCCGGACCGCTTCCCGCCGACGTGCATTTGAGGCCCTGACTGCCGTATTGCGCGCAGAACTTGCGAAAGCCGTTCTCCGTCTCGCCACCGAACGGCACGAACGGATGCTTCGCGTCGAGCATCGCGCGCACGACCCCGGTGTCGCCGCCCTGCGCCGAGATGCCATCGAAATGGCCTTGTACCGCGATGGCGTCGGCGGCGGCCTTCTGCGCGACGCCGTCGTCCCATTTGCCATAGACCTGGACGATGTTCCACTTCTTGCCTGTCTGGTCCAGCGTCTTCTGGAAGCCGTTGTGCCGGTCCGTGTCGACCGACGTGCCTGCCACGCCGCGAACCTCGAGCACCTTGCCGCCGTTCGGCACGTGATCCGCGAGCCACTTGGCCCATAGCACGCCGAGCCCGTACTGATCGACGTCGACGTTGATCGCGTCTTCGCTGTCGAGCGTGTTGTCGAATGCGATCAGCACGACGCCGGCCTTCTTCGCGCGGCGAATCGCCGGGCCGAACGAGGACGGGTTCTGCGCATCCACGATGATCGCGTCATAACCGGCATCGATGAAGTTGTTGACGGCCGAGATCTGCGCCGGCACGTCCTCGCCTGTCGAGACGACCTTGAACTCCTTCAGCTTCGCGGCGACTGCCGGTTGCGCGGTATAGGCCTTGGCCGTCTTGATCATCTGAATGCGCCACGTGTTCGCGATATAGCCATTCACGAGCGCGATGCGGTACGGCGCGTTCTTCTTCGGATACTTGATGAACTTGGTGTCGCTCTTCCACGGGACCATGCACGTGGGGTCGCTGGCAGGGCCCGAAACGATCGACGCCTGCGCGAAGGCCGCGCTTGCGCCTAGCGCGAGCGCCGCCGTGACTGCCACTCGAAGCACCTGGATTCCTGCAAGCATGGCGTCTCCTCTTTTGTTGGATTGAATTCACCGGATGCTCGCGCACATCGCGTCGCGGATGCGCGGCACGATGTGCGAGAAACACGACTCCTGCGGACTTGCGATACCGCCACTGAATCGGACTAGCAGAAGAATCTGTTCAAAGGTGCCCGTGCAAGACGCCAGAAGGGCACGCGCGTACGCGTTCGCGTTTGACAGTACTGGCATACAAACTCACGCGCGATAGTGGTTTACGCGCGGGCGTTAGCCTTGCCGAAAACCTAGTCCATTTACACTGGATATGAGCTCGACGATGCTGCGTTGCACAGCAATTGGCGTATTGGATTCGAGTTGCTTTCGAGGATGTGTGCTCAAGTGCTCAACAACGGTTAGGCGCTGAACGAGCGACGGCCTGTCTCGTATCTTTGTGTTCGATCAAGCGCGAGACATGGCGCACCGCTGTAGCATCGATCCGAGAAGACGTTGCATTGTCCGCGCACCGCTACCTTCCCTATACTTTCAGTTGGTTTCAGTCGACGCGTGTCAACATTGGCCCAGTGCTTGCTTATTTCGGCGCCACACTATCCGGCGATTCGACCGGCACTTGCACCAAGGAGGAGACGATGCAAGACGAGATCCGCGAGATCGCGGGCGTCCCCGATGAAAGGGAGAACGGCTGGCTCATCCCGGCGATCCGCAACGCGCATCAGCGATCGGAGACGTTCGGCCTCCACGCTTCGACGCGCCCCGACTACGACGTCCTCCCCCACGCCGACCTGCTGCTCAAGCTCGAGCAAAATCGCGTGCTATGCGCGCACGCGACTCCGGTCATGGAGAGCCTGCGCGAGCAGATCGTCAATACGCAAAGCATGATCGTCCTCACGGACGCGCAAGGCCTTATCCTCCATTCCACCGGAGACGACGACTTCCTCGCGCGGGCCGAGAAAGTCGCGCTCAGGCCCGGAGCGAACTGGGCGGAAGAGCGGCAAGGCACGAATGCGATCGGCACCGCGATCGCCGAGCGCTCGGCCACCGTCGTGCACGGCGACCAGCACTATCTTGCGGCCAACCGTTTCCTCACATGTTCGAGCGTGCCGATCCTCGATCCCTATGGCGATCTGATCGGCGTGCTCGACGTAACGGGCGATCATCGCAGCTACCATCGTCACACGATGGCGCTCGCGCGCATGTCGGTGCAGATGATCGAAAACCACCTGTTTTCCAGTACTTTTCAGGGCACGATGCAGCTCTCCTTTCATGGCCGGCCCGAATTCCTCGGCACGCTCATGGAAGGCATGATGGCGTTCACCTTCGATGGCCGCTTCCTGTCGGCCAACCGCAGCGCACAATTCCAGTTCGGCCTGCCGCTGTCGGCGTTGCGCGCGCATACGCTTTCCTCGCTTTTCGGCCTGACAAGCGCGCAATTGATCGATCGTTCGCAATCGAGCCGCGCGCCGCATATTTCGCTGAATCTCAACAACGGCACCGTCGTGTGCGCGCGCGTGCGCCTCGACCGCGCGCCCTTCGCCGACGCGACGACTCCCGCCGCGCGGCCTGCCCCGCGCGCGCTCGTTTCTCATGAGCCGTCATCCAAGCTCGCATCGCTCGAGACGGGCGATGCCAAAATCTCGGCCGTGATCGGCAAGGTCCGTAAGGTCATCGGCAAGGGCATTCCCATTCTCATCACCGGGGAAACGGGCACGGGAAAAGAAGTGCTCGCGCAAGCCATTCACAGCGATTCGCCGCGTCGCGGAGGGCCGTTCGTCGCGGTGAACTGCGCATCGATCCCGGAAAACCTGATCGAATCCGAACTGTTCGGGTACGAGGAAGGGGCATTCACGGGCGCGCGGCGCAAAGGCGCGGCCGGTAAGGTGCTTCAGGCGAACGGCGGGACGCTTTTCCTCGATGAAATCGGCGACATGCCTTATCACTTGCAGGTGCGGCTGCTGCGCGTGCTGCAGGAGCGCGTGATCGATCCGCTCGGCTCGAGCAAGTCGATACCGGTGGACGTGGCGATCATCTGCGCCACGCACCGCAATCTGCGCGAGATGATCGCTCAGAACACCTTTCGCGAAGATCTGTACTACCGGCTCAACGGGCTTGTCGTCAAATTGCCGCCCTTGCGCGAACGCACGGACCTCTCCGTGGTCATCACGAACATGATGCGGACGCTGAGCGCCGAGGAAGGATGCAACAGTCGTCTGTCCATCGATGACGACGTCATGGCGCTGTTCGAGCGCTACGCCTGGCCGGGAAACTTCAGGCAATTGTGCAACGTGCTACGCACCGCCGCCGCGATGGTCGACGACGATGGCTGCATTCGCCCCGAGCATCTTCCCGAAGATTTCTTCGATGACCTGAGCGCCCATACGCCGGCCATCAGCGAAGCAAGCACTGCACCGGCATTCGATTGCGAACGGCTTCAGGAGGTCACCGTGGCCGTCATCGCCGCGGCACTCGCGCGTCATCATGGCAATGTATCGGCTGCCGCGCGGGCGCTCGGGATTTCACGCAACACCATTTATCGCAAGATGCCCGGCTGTTCAATCATGGAGCGGTGAACTGTTCCATGGTGTTCCACTTTGGAACAACTCAGTCGCGGCGGGACAACGATTTCCGAAGGCATGGACTTTGCAAGATTGACGGCCGGTCGCGAAACGGTTCGTGACCTACGTCACGGAACATCCAAAGGAGACGCCATGCAATGGACTAAGCCTGCCTTCACCGATCTGCGCTTCGGCTTCGAAATCACGATGTATATCGCCACACGCTGAAGCCTCGATCATCACATGTCCGGATCACAGCGGCACCGATCCGGACATGTGCCGTTCTCCTTGTCTCCTCCACATGAACGCCTGACCGTGCGCGCGCGACGTTAGCACGTTCGACGTTCCGCAATCCTCGCTGCGTCGAATCAATATATCGCACTCCGAATGGTTCCCGGGCGCCTTTCGACGCACGGTTTATCGCTTGTTCGACTGATCCCGCCGCTGCCCCATCCGGCAACACTCACACGTTCCACTACTCCAGATTGCAACACCCGCTCATCTATGCGCTGCGGCTTCGACTCCGGTTGCATCGACCGCCGCATCCGCATGGGACAAGGCTTGCGCGCCATTTCTCGATCAATGGCACATGTGTTGCCTTGATGGTGGGGCAACCGTTGCGCATGTCGATCCACTAGAGACGCGCAATCAGAAAAGACGTTGCACTCAAATCCCCAGGAGACGACGATGATGAACCGACCGGTCCCGGCAATGCGCTTTGCGGCCCTTGCAGCAGGCGCCGCAGCGACATTCGCTTTTGCACAGCAGCAGGCCATCGCGGCGGACAGCCCGCCGGCGCAATACACCAGCGTGACCTATGAACGCCTGACCAGCGCGCAAGACGATCAGGGCTGGCTCACGTATTACCGCACCTACAACGGTCACGCTCACTCTCCGCTCAAGCAAATCGATACGAGCAACGTCAAGGACCTGAAGCAGGCATGGAGCTACAAGTTTCCCGCTGACTTGCAGCAAGGCTTCGAAGCGACGCCCATCGTCAATGGGCGCTTCCTGTTCGTGACGACGCCGAAGGACAACGTCTATGCATTCGATGCCGCGACGGGCAAGCAGCTTTGGAAGTACGAGCCGCATCTCGAAGCGACTTCGTTCAAGACCGCCTGTTGCGACGTAGTGAATCGCGGCGTCGCGCTCTACGGAAAGAACGTGTACGTCGCGATGCTGAGCGGCGAGGTCGCCGCACTGGATGCGCAGACCGGCGCGCTCGTATGGAAGAAGGCCATGTTCGATCCGGGCACGGGCTACGCATTCTCGCTCGCGCCGCTCGCTCTCGATGGCGCGCTGGTCGTCGGCAGTTCGGGTGGCGAGTATGGCGCGCGCGGTTTCATCGCCGCACTCGATCCCAACGATGGCAAGCTGCTATGGAAGCGCTTTACGGTGCCCGGCGCGAAGGAGCCGGGCGGCGACACGTGGCCCGACGGCATGCAGGAACATGGCGGCGCGCCCGCATGGCTCACCGGCACCTACGACGCGGCAAGCAAGACGCTCTACTGGGGCGTGGGCAACCCCGGGCCGTGGCTCGCCGACCTGCGTCCCGGCGATAACCTGTACTCGGATTCGCTGCTCGCGCTTGATCCCAAAACGGGCGATCTCAAGTGGCACTATCAGTACACGACGCACGACACGTGGGACTACGACGGCGTGAACACGCCGGTGCTCGCGAACGTCAAGTATCAGGGCAAGGACTACGACGCGATCATTCATGCAGACCGCAATGGCTTCTTCCATGCCATCGATCGCAGCAACGGCAAGCTGATCTACGCGCGGCCGTTCGTGAAGGCCACTTCGGTCACGGGCTACACCGCTGATGGCAAGCCGGTGCAGGATGCCGCGAGGTATCCGAAGACAGGCACGACCATCGAGACGTGCCCGAGCTTCCTTGGCGGCAAGAATTGGTGGTCCGTGTCGTACGATCCCGAGACGCATCTTGCCATCGTGCCCGCGCTGCATGCGTGCATGTCCTTGTCCGGCAAGTCGGTGAACTACATGGAAGGCCTGCCCTATCTCGGAGAGGGATTCGAGATCAAGCCCGAGCCCGGCAGCAAGGGCTATGGCGAATTGCAGGCGATCGATGTCGATACCGGCAAGAAGGTATGGAGCTACTGGACCAAACTGCCATGGAACGGCGGCGTGGCGACCACGGCGGGCGGCCTCGCATTCAGCGGCTCGCTCGACGGCCACTTGCTCGCGTTCGATGAAAAGACGGGCAAGGTCCTGTGGAAGAGCCCCAAGCTCGCGAGCGGCATCATCGCGCAGCCTTCGGTCTATGAGATCGACGGCAAGGAATATGTCGCGATTCTCGCGGGCTACGGCGGCGCCAATCCCATCTGGGGCGGTCCGATGGCCAAGGCCGCCGACAAGGTGCCGCGCGGCGGCACGCTCTATGTGTTCGCACTCAATCGTACTTAAAGCGCACTTGAAGCGCACTTGAAGCGCTGATCGGACCGCAAAGCGCCCTCTTCGCGCGCTTTGCGGCGCTCTCATACCACCGGATGCCTTGCCATGACTCATTCACTCCACACCTTTCGCGCGGCGGGGATGCTCGCGGCATTCATCGCGCTCGCGCCTTCGTTGTCGCATGCCGCGGTACGGATCTGCACGTTTCCCGGTAGCCCGTCGGCATCGCTGGATCGCGCCGTCGCACAAGCGGTCTTCGCGCGCGCCAATATTCCGTTCGAGTTCGTGCGCGGTATCGGCGAAGGCGATGACGACGGCGTTTCGCTGAGGGAACTCGACAAGATGCTCACGCGCGATTGCGACGTGATCGCGGGCTTTCCGCGCTCCACGGTCGCCGATGCTTCCGGCGGCAAGATGCGCTTCTCTAGCGGTTATCTGCGCGCGGGATATGTGAGCGTCGAGGCACCCGGCACCGTGTTACAGGGCGCAGCGAAGCGCACCGTCGCTGCCACCTATGCGAGTCCGGCGCAACTCATCGCTGTGCAACGGAGGAACGTGACGCTCGATCTGGAGAAGAGTTGTGCATCGACGGTCGACGCAGTGGCGACCGGACGCGCGCGAGAGGCCATCGTGTGGTATCCGGCCGTCGTCGCTTATCGCCTGGCGCACCCGCAACGCAGCTTCGATATCGCGCCTGCCGACTCGCCTTATGCCGAATGGCACCTGTCCTTCGCGTTCGGCGCCAAGGCCGCCGCATCGCGCGTGCTCATCGACGATACGCTCTCGGCCATGCGCAAGGACGGCGAGCTTCAGGCACTGACGAAGCAGTGGAGCCTGCCCGCGCAGAAGATATCGACCGGTTATCTCGACAAGCCGTCGCAGGCATCGCCCTCGTTCTCGGGCATCATGCTCGCGGACGCGAACGCCTCGCGCATGGGCCGCAACGTCAAGGTGTCGAACGAAGTCGGCGCAGAGGCGCCTTCGTTCGAACAGGCTCAGACCGCCCACGGCAAGACGCTGTATGGAAGCTCGTGCGCGAAGTGCCACGGCGCGCAACTCCAGGGCGTAACGGCGCCCGCATTGCAAGGGCCGTCGTTCGCGCCGGCGGCGAATTCACATCTGACGGTCGGCGGCATCTTCACTTACATGGCGACCAACATGCCCGCCGATCGTCCGGGCAAGATGAAGGATCAGGACTATGCGGACATCATGGCGTTCCTGCTCATGTCGAACGGATACAAGCCGGGGCCGAACAAGATGACCGCCGACATGGCGCGTGCCTCGAAGCTGCCCCTTAATGCGGGGCCCGGCCATTGAGTCGGCCTCTGCGGACGGCCACCGCGCTCTTTCGATCTCGACAGAGCGCGGTGGATTCGATATCGCTCAGCACTACCTGAACTGTGCGAGTCTCGGCGCCCAGCGAGACGCCCGTCATTCAGGCGACGCGCGCAGCGTTGCCATGCTCACGTCCGACAGCTGCCCCACACTGTCGCGTGTCCGTGTCCCCATTGACTCGCCTATCGGACGTCGCGAATGCGGCATCTCGCCCACGTGTGCCCTGCGCGTTATGCGTCGTTACCGCGAATCGGCATCAAGCGGCAGGCAAGAACCTAGCTCAACGCCGGTATCAGCGTTACGCGCCCACTTCAGGCGGTGGCGCGAAGACCCCAAGCGACACAGTTCAACTCTTCAAGAGTGCTACACGGCGATACACCTGTTGCGAATCTGAACAGCATCCGCTTGCGCCCGCAATGTACGGTCTTGCCGAAACGCACGCCGCTCATGGCGTACCCCGCGCGCGAGCTCAATGGCATGGAACTCGCAATGTAGTCGGGGCGGCGGCGTGCATCGCCAGCGCCGGGCCGCTTTATCGACATGCGAGGAGCACACTGATGAACCATGCGGAGATGCAGTTCCTGAGCACCGACTACCCATACAAGAAGCAGTATGGGAATTTCATCGGCGGCAAGTGGGTGCCGCCCGTCGGCGGCGAATACTTCGACGACATCTCGCCCATCACCGGCGAGCCGTTCACCTCGATTCCACGTTCGCGCGAAGCGGACATCGAGGCCGCTCTCGATGCGGCTCATGCCGCGAAGGCATCGTGGGGCAAGACGTCCACGACGGATCGGGCCAATCTGCTGATGAAGATGGCCGACCGCATGGAAGCGAACCTCGCGCGGCTCGCGGTAGCCGAATCGATCGACAACGGCAAGCCGTTGCGCGAGACGATGGCGGCCGATATCCCGCTCGCGATCGATCACTTCCGCTACTTCGCGAGTGCCGCGCGCGCACAGGAAGGCTCCATTTCACAGATCGACGAGGATACGGTCGCGTATCACTTCCATGAGCCGCTCGGCGTCGTCGGTCAGATCATCCCGTGGAACTTCCCCATTTTGATGGCCGTATGGAAGCTCGCGCCCGCGCTTGCGGCGGGAAACTGCGTGGTGCTGAAGCCCGCGGAACAGACGCCCGCGTCGCTGCTGGTGCTGCTCGAAGTCATCGAAGACTTGTTGCCGCCGGGCGTGGTGAATGTGGTGAACGGATTCGGGCTCGAAGCCGGCAAGCCGCTCGCATCGAGCAAGCGCATCGCGAAGATCGCGTTCACGGGCGAGACGTCGACAGGGCGTCTCATCATGCAATACGCCAGCCAGAACCTCATACCCGTGACACTGGAACTCGGCGGCAAGAGCCCGAACATCTTCTTCGCCGACGTGCTCGACGCGGACGACAGCTACTTCGACAAGGCGATCGAAGGCTTCGCCATGTTCGCGCTTAATCAGGGCGAAGTGTGTACGTGCCCGTCACGCGCGCTGATCGAAGAGTCCATCTATGACCGCTTTATGGAACGCGCGTTGAAGCGTGTCGCGGCGATTGCGCAAGGGCATCCGCTGGACACGAAGACCATGATCGGCGCGCAAGCCTCGCAGGAGCAGCTGGAGAAGATCCTGTCCTACATCGACCTCGGCAAGCAAGAGGGCGCGGACTGTCTGATCGGCGGCGAACGCAACGCGCTCGAGGGCGAGCTGGCCAAAGGCTTCTATGTGAAGCCGACTGTTTTTCGCGGCAACAACAAAATGCGCATCTTTCAGGAAGAGATCTTCGGACCGGTGCTTTCGGTGACGACCTTCAGAACCGAAGAAGAAGCGCTCGACATAGCGAACGACACGCTCTATGGCCTTGGCGCAGGCGTCTGGACGCGCGACGGCACGCGGGCGTATCGCTTCGGGCGCGCGATCCAGGCGGGTCGCGTATGGACCAACTGCTATCACGCGTATCCGGCGCACGCGGCGTTCGGCGGCTACAAGCAATCGGGCATCGGTCGAGAGAACCACAAGATGATGCTCGATCATTACCAGCAGACGAAGAACCTGCTCGTGAGCTATAGCGAAAAGCCGCTTGGCTTCTTCTGACCTTGGATCGTGCGGAGCCGCCGTATCGCGCGGCGACTCCTCTCGTTCAAGGGACGGCGATGAATGAAGCGCGTAGTCGCGCTTCTTAAGGCCATCGCGTTGATCGAAGAGATCAAGACCGCGCATGACGTGGTGCGCTTTCCGCTTTGTCACCGTCGACGAGTTCATCGTCGGCGTCCCCGATGTCAGGTTCGCTGATATCGCAAGGAAGCCCCGCGCATTCCAACGCAGGGCTTCTTTCATCGCGCCGGACTCAAGCCGTCTCGGCACGCTCCACGGGATGCGGTTCCTTCAGCTTGTTCGCCACGCGCGCGGCTTCGAAATACGATGCGTTCGGCGGACGCTTCAGATATTGCCCCGCGCCGCGCACTGCGCGCAGAGCGCCATCGGTCCATGCAAGCGCGCCGCGCGTGAGCGTGTGCGTCGCCACGCCCTGCACCGTCATGCCCTCGAAGACATTGAAGTCCACCTGCTGATGATGCGTCTTCACGGAAATCGTGCGCGACGCCTGCGGATCCCAGACGACCAGGTCCGCATCGGCGCCGACCTGCACCGCGCCCTTGCGCGGGTACAGATTGAAGATCTGCGCCGCGTTCGTCGATGTCACGCGCACGAACTCGTTGGGCGTGAGACGCCCCATGTTCACGCCGTGATGCCACAGCACGGCCATGCGATCTTCCACGCCGCCGCAACCGTTCGGAATTTTGGTGAAGTCTTCGCGTCCCATCGCTTTCTGCGACGCGCAGAAGACGCAGTGATCCGTCGCCGTGGTATGCAACTGGCCCGATTGCAGCCCGCGCCACAGCGCCTCGCGATGCTCGCTCGTGCGAAACGGCGGACTCATCACGTGCGCGGCGGCGCGCGTCCAGTCGGGATCGCGGTACACGGATTCATCGATCACGAGATGGCCCGGCAGCACTTCGCCGAACACGCGCAGGCCGTCGTTGCGCGCCTTCGCGATGACATCGACCGCATCTTTCGCCGACACATGCACGATGTAAAGCGGCACGCCCAGCACCTGTGCAATACGGATCGCGCGATTGGCCGCCTCGCCCTCCACTTCGGGCGGACGCGACAGCGGATGCGCCTCCGGTCCCTTGAAGCCCTTCGCGAGCAACTGCTTCTGCAACTGGAATACGAGTTCGCCGTTCTCCGCATGCACAGTCGGCAACGCGCCCAGTTCCAGCGAGCGCGTGAAGCTGTTCACGAGCACTTCGTCGTCGGCCATGATCGCGTTCTTGTAGGCCATGAAGTGCTTGAAGCTCGACACGCCGTGTTCGTGCACGAGCAGGCCCATGTCGCGATGCACGGACTCGTCCCACCACGTCACGGCAACATGAAAGCCGTAATCCGCCGATGCCTTCTCCGCCCAGCCGCGCCATTCCCTGAACGCGTCCATGAGCGGCTGTTTGGGGCTCGGAATCACGAAGTCGATGATGCTCGTCGTGCCGCCCGACAAACCCGCCGCGGTGCCGCTATAGAAGTCGTCGCTTGCGGTCGTGCCCATGAACGGCAGTTCCATGTGCGTATGCGGATCGATGCCGCCGGGCATCACGTACTGGCCGCCTGCATCGACGATCTGCGTGTCGGCGGGAATATCGATGTCCTGGCCGATGGCGAGTATCGTGCCGCCCGCCTGCGAATCGGCGCACAGCACATCGGCGCGATAACTGCGGTCCGCATCGATGACGGTGCCGCCGCGAATGAGAATAGGCATGTGTCGTCCTCCGTTGATGTTCAAGCGCTCAGCATGTCGGCACGCGGGCTGCCGCGCAGTTTCATCCACGATCCATACACGAGCGCGGCCAGCACGAGGCCGACGAACCACGCATACGTGTAGACCGTGTTGAAGAACGCGGGCACGTTGGGAAAGGATGCGGGAAACGCGGTATGCAGGAATCCGGGCAGATTCGGCAATACGCCGATGAGTAGCGCGACGACCGCGGCGATGTTCCAGCCGCCGTGATACGAGTACTCGCCGTCTTCTTCGAAGAGTTCGCGATGATCGAGCCGCGTGCCGCGAATAAAGAAGTAATCGACCATCATGATGCCCGCGACCGGCCCGAGCAACGCCGAGTAGCCGACGAGCCACGTGAAGATATAGCCTTGCGTGGTGGCGAGAATCTTCCACGGCATCATGACGATGGCGATGGTCGCCGTGATCATGCCGCCCGCGCGATACGAGATGCCCTTCGGCCACAGGCTCGAAAAGTCATAAGCGGGTCCGACGAGGTTGGCCGCGAGATTGCAGCACATCGTATCCAGCGTGAGAATGACGAGCGCCACACCCACGCCGATGCCCGTCATGCGGCTCGTGAGATCGATCGGGTCCCAGATCGCCTTGCCGTAGATCACCACCGTCGCGGACGTCACAACGACGGAGATCACGGAGAGCAGCGCCATCGGCAGCGGCAGGCCGATCGACTGTCCGACCATCTGATCGCGCTGCGTGCGTGCGAAGCGCGTGAAGTCCGGAATGTTGAGCGCGAGAGTTGCCCAGAATCCGACCATGGCGGTGAGGCCGGGCCAGAACGTCGCCCAGAACATGCCCTCCTTCTTGCCGCCGGCCACGAACTGCGACGGCGCCGAGAGCATCGAACCGATGCCGCCCGCCTTCGACGTTGCCCACCACACGAGCGCGACGCACATCACCACCTTGATCGGCGCGGACCAGCTTTCGAGCCAGCGAATCGAATCGGTGCCATGCCAGATGAAGTAGAGCTGCAGCGCCCAGAAGAGCAGAAAGCAGCCGAGTTGCTCGATGGAAATGTCGATCAGCGGCAAAGCCGCGCCGTGCAGCGCATTACCTGTGAGGATGTTCAGCAGCGTATAGATCGCGCTGCCGCCCAGCCACGTCTGAATGCCGTACCAGCCGCACGCGACGATCGCGCGCAACAGCGCCGGCAGCTTCGCGCCCTGCGTGCCGAAGGACGAACGCACGAGCACCGCGTAGGGAATGCCGTGCTTCGCGCCGGCATGACCGATCAGAAGCATCGGCACCAGCACGATCACGTTGCCGAGCAGCACGGTCATCACGGCCTGCCACGGCGACATGCCCTGATCGGTGAGTCCCGCCGCCAGCATGTACGACGCGATGTTCATCACCATGCCGACCCACAACGCCGCGAAGTGATACCACTTCCACGTGCGTTGCGCCGGGCCGGTCGGCGCCAGATCGTCGTTGTAAAGGCTGCTCGCTTCGACGTTACGCGCTGTCTGATTCATCGGATGCACTCCGCTTAAGTGTTCGCCGCGCTATCGCATCTGCGCGCGATGCGCGCGGCGGGGGTCAATGACGAGCGCTGCGTGTGATTCAGGCCGCTTTCGCGGGCTCCTCGACGTTCTCGCGAGCCGGATTGTTCGGATGCGTGGTCCAGTTCGCGTATTCGCCTGCATCGACGCGTTCCATCGTGATGCACTGCTCGACGGGACAGACGTGCATGCACAGGTTGCAGCCGACGCATTGCGCATCCACCACTTCGAAATGACGCTTGCCGTCCTTCTCCTTCAGGATCGCCTGATGCGACGTGTCCTCGCACGCGATATGACACAGTCCGCACTTGATGCACTTGTCCTGATCGATGCGCGCCTTGATGTCGTACTTGAGATTGAGGTACTTCCAGTCGGTGACGTTCTGCACGGCGCGGCCGCGAATGTCGTCGAGACTCGCGTAGCCCTTCTCGTCCATCCAGTTCGAGAGGCCATCGGCCAGATCACTGACGATGCGAAAGCCATAGTGCATCGCCGCCGTGCACACCTGCACGCTGCCTGCCCCGAGCACCATGAACTCGGCCGCGTCGCGCCACGACGAAATGCCGCCGATGCCCGAGATCGGCAGATCGGGAGTCTCGGGATCGCGCGCGATTTCCGCGACCATGTTGAGCGCGATCGGCTTCACGGCCGGTCCGCAATAGCCGCCGTGCGTGCCCTTGCCATCGACGGTCGGCATGGGCGCCATCTGGTCGAGGTCGACGGCGACGATCGAGTTGATCGTGTTGATGAGCGACACGCCGTCCGCGCCGCCTTTGAACGCGGCGCGCGAGCCCATGCGAATGTCGCTGATATTCGGCGTGAGCTTGACGAGGCACGGCAGCCTGGTGCCTTCCTTGACCCAGCGCGTCACCATCTCCACGTACTCGGGAACCTGCCCCACGGCTGCGCCCATTCCGCGTTCGCTCATGCCGTGCGGGCAGCCGAAGTTCAGTTCGACTGCGTCCGCGCCGGTGTCCTCCACTTGCGTCAGGACCCACTTCCAGTCTTTCTCGTTGCACGGAACCATCAATGAAACGATCAATGCGCGATCAGGCCAGTCACGTTTCACTTGCTCGATCTCGCGCAGGTTCACGTCGAGCGGCCGATCGGTGATCAACTCGATGTTGTTGAGCCCCGCGATGCGCTGCCCGTTCCATTGCACCGCGCCGTAGCGCGAGCTCACGTTCACCACATGCGGATCGAGCCCGAGCGTCTTCCACACGACGCCGCCCCAGCCCGCCTCGAACGCGCGGTTGACGTTGTAGGCTTTGTCGGTAGGCGGCGCCGAAGCGAGCCAGAAAGGATTCGGCGACGAGATGCCGGCGATGTTGCAGCGAAGATCGGCCATGTTCGTGTCTCCTCTTCGAATCAGGCGGCTTTGATTGCAGTCAGCTCGAACGACGCGTCGATCGACGCGGCCGCGAGCTTGCCGTCCTGCACGGCCTGCACGGTGAGATCGAGCCCTTCGTGGGTGGCGCAATCGCCCCCGGCCCACACTTTGGCGAGCGTTGTTTGCCGATTCTCGTCAGTCACGATGCGCCCGCCGTCGAGCGTCAGCAGTTCGCGCCCGATGCCCACGGGCACGAGCGTCTGACCGATCGCCTTCAGGACCATGTCGGCTTCGATCACGAAGCGCTCGGCGTCCCGTTGGAATTCGACGCCTGTCACCTGACCGTTCTCGCCGATCAGACGCACGGGCTGCGCATGCGTGACGATGTGCACGCCATGAGTCTGCGCGAACTCGCGCTCGGCCCATGTCGCGCTCATGTTCTCGACGCCGCGCCGGTACGCCATCGTCACGCTCGTCGCGCCGAGCTTGCGGCTTTGCACGCACGCATCGACGGCTGTGTTGCCGCCGCCGATCACGACCACCCGACGGCCGACCGGCACGCTCGCGAGGTCATCGGCCTGACGCACCTGCTCGATGAAATCGACCGCGTTCATCACGCCGTTCAGCGACTCGCCTTCGAGTGCGAGTTCGCGCACGCCTGCGAGCCCCAGCGCGATAAACACCGCGTCATATTGCTTGCGCAACTCGTCAAGCGCGAAGTCGCGTCCGAGCGCCTGACCGGTGCGGATTTCGATGCCGCCTATCGAATGAAGCCACTCGATCTCGCGCTGCGCGTAGTCGTCGACCGTCTTGTAGGCCGCGATGCCGAACTCGTTGAGACCGCCCGGCTTGTTGCGCGCATCGAAGATCACGGCGCGATGGCCCGCGAGCGCCAGTCGATAGGCGCATGCGAGCCCCGCCGGTCCGGCGCCGATAATCGCGATGCGCCTTCCGGTTTCCGGCGCGCGGCTGAACAACGCAACGTCATTCGACATCGCCCAGTCGGTCGCGTGACGTTGCAATGCGCCGATCTGCACGGGCTCGTCGCCCGGATGATTGCGCACGCAACTTCCTTCGCACAGGATCTCGGTCGGACACACGCGCGCGCACATGCCGCCGAGCGGATTGGCCGAGAGAATATCGGAGGCCGCGCCCTTCAGATTGCCGTTGCCGATCTTGCGGATAAAGCCCGGTATGTCGATGCGCGTAGGACACGCTTGCACGCATGGCGCGTCATAGCAGTAGTGGCAGCGGCTTGAAGCAGCGGCCGCAGCGGTCGCGTCGAGAAGCGGCGCGACGTCCGAGAATTCGCACGCGAGACGCTCGTGCGTCTGTCGATGACTCGCGATATCGCCGATGGTCTTCATGGTCATGCGCGTTCCTTGTCGAAGGCGTGACGGTGCCCTCCGTCCGCAAGAGAGCGGACGGCCGGACGTGATGATTGAAAAACGGCGCGGCTCAGGAAGCCGGTTCGGATGCGCGTTCGAGCATGGCGTGCAGCAACACGTTCGCGCCTGCTTCGATCCACTCCTGTGTGGCGTCTTCTATTTCGTTATGACTGATGCCGTCGACGCACGGCACGAATACCATCGATGTGGGCGCGACCTGCGCGAGATAGCACGCATCATGGCCCGCGCCCGAGACCATATGGCGGTGCGAGTAGCCGAAGCGCTGCGCTGCCGCGCGCACCGATGCCACGCAAGCCGCATCGAACTTGACGGGTTCGTAGTAGAAGATCTGTTCGAGCTCGGTTTGCAGGCCGATCTCGCCCGCGATGCGCTCGACGCCTTCGCGCAGCGCGGCATCCATGCGCGCGAGCACGGCATCGTCGGGATGACGGAAATCGACGGTGAAGAACACGCGGCCGGGAATCACGTTGCGCGAGTTCGGATGCACCTGCATCATGCCGACCGTCGCGCACGCGAGCGGCGCATGGTCGAGGCCGATGCGGTTGACGAGATCGACCACGCGCGAGGCGCCGAGCAGCGCGTCCTTGCGGCGCGGCATCGGCGTGGGGCCGGCGTGCGCTTCCTGGCCCGTCAGGGTGATCTCATACCAGCGCTGGCCCTGCGCATCGGTGACGACGCCGATCGTCTTGTCTTCGGCTTCGAGGATCGGCCCTTGTTCGATATGCAGTTCGAACGCCGCGTGCAGCTTGCGACCGCCGCACGGAACATCGCCCGCATAGCCGATACGCTTGAGTTCCTCGCCGATGGTCTTGCCGTCGACGTCCTTGCGCGACAGCCCGTACTCCAGTGCAAACACGCCCGCGAACACGCCGGATGCGACCATGGCGGGCGCGAAACGCGAGCCTTCTTCGTTGGTCCAGATGACGACTTCGATCGGATGCTCGGTCTCGATGCCGCGATCGTTCAGCGTGCGAATCACTTCAAGCCCGCCGAGCACGCCATAGGTGCCGTCGAAACGGCCGCCCGTAGGCTGCGAGTCGGCATGCGAGCCGGTCACGACCGGCAATGCATCGAGATTGCGGCCCGCCCGTCGCATGAACACGTTGCCCATCTGATCGACATGCACCGTGCAGCCCTCCGCCTTCGCCCAGCTGACGATGAGATCGCGGCCTTCGCGATCGAGATCGGTGAGCGCGAGACGGCAGACGCCGCCCTTCGGCGTCGCGCCGATCTTGGCCATCGTCATCAGGCTTTCCCACAGCCGCGCGCCGTTGACGCGGATGGACGTATCGAGACCGGCCTCTGTGACTGCATCCGTTAGGACGTTCATGCGCCTCGCTCCTGACGATGTGACTTCGTGTGTGAGTGACCCCGGTTCGTGCGTGCCGGTGCGCTTCTAGTGCGTTCGGGCACCCGTGCTGTGCACGTCTCTTCGTTCTGCGATGGGCGTTGCAAAGAGCGCGCTTTCCGGTGACCGGCGCGCGCTTCAAATCCTGTCCGGTTGGACAGGTTTTAGCCGATTAAAATAAGCAAATCAACGTATTTCGTGTGCGGGCAAACACGGAGCGGAAAAAGCGATAACCATGCCATTGCGTCGCAGCATCCATGCATGCGAGGTTTGCCGATGCTTTCGTCGCGATGCAGCGCGGCGTGCGCCCACGGCGCGATTCAGGCACGATGCAACACAGACGGCAAAGAGCGCGACGATGAGACACGACGAAGCCACCAACAGCATCACCGCGAACGAAGACGCGCCGCCGCCCGCGCGGCGACGCCGTGCGCAGATTCGCGAAAGCAACGAAGTGCATCTGCTCGCCTGTGCGGAAGCGGTGTTTGCCGAGAAAGGATTAGAAGGCGCGAGCACGGCGATGATCGCCGAGCGCGCCGGCTTGCCGAAGGCCAATCTGCATTACTACTTCCCGACGAAGCTCGCGCTCTATCGCCGCGTGTTGGAAGACATATTCGAGGACTGGCACCGCGCGGCAGATACGTTCGAGTGCAGCGACGACCCGGTGGAAGCGATCGGCGGTTATGTGCGCGCGAAAATGGAGTTGTCGAGAAGACGACCGCTCGGCTCGAAAGTGTGGGCGAGCGAGATCATTCACGGCGCGCATCACATGCAGGACATGCTCAGCGAGCGCGTGAAGCCGTGGCTGAATACGCGGGTGAAGGTTATCGAAAGCTGGATCGCGCGCGGCCTGCTCGCGCCGGTCGAAGCCGATACGTTCATGTTCATGATCTGGGCGATCACGCAGCATTACGCCGACTTCGATGCGCAGATTCGCGCGCTCAAGGGCAAGCGGGCGCTCACGCAAAAAGCCTTCGACGAACAGACGGAAGAAGTCGTGCGACTCGTCATTCGCGCGTGCGGGGCAGTGTCGCCGCGGGCCGTGGGAGCATCGCAAGCAGCGCATGCCTGATCGTCACACGCTGGTCGCGCATAACAGCCCTCACTTCGCGTCGACTACGGTCGTCCGGTCACGCGTCGCACCATCGCGTATAGCACGGACAACTGCGCGCCGCTCTTGAGCGCGTAGTTGGGATCGTACTGATTGGAGTAGCCCCACCAGTCGAAGCATCCGTTAGGGTTCGTCGGCCCCGGCGCGGACGACGCGACGGTGTCCGGATAGACGACGACCACTTTGTTCGTGTCGGCCCACTCGTTGATGCCTGCTTCGGTGACCCAACGGTTTCCGATCAGCGACGCCTGCTGCAAGCAGCCATGAAGCGCCAGCACCAATCCGCATTGCTGCCCTTGCGCGCAGGCTTTCGGGACAAACACGCTGCCCGTCGAACTCATCGAGAGGTTCGGCGACGCCCCGAACTCGGTCTGATCGAATGTAAGCAGCGAGCCGGACAGCTTGCCACCGTTGCGCGGCTTCAGCGGGCCGATGAACATGGTCAGCCAGGTCTTGACCGAGTCGTAGGTCGCTCCGTTGGCCGAGCAACGCACCATGTACGGGCTCCCGAGCGTGCCGCATGCAAGCTCGCCGTCGGGGGATTCCCAGCCATGCGCAGCGGGAAACGCGTTGTCGAAGTGAATCTTCGCGCCGTAATGCTGGTACTCGGATTTCAGGTCGGCCATCTCCAGTGGATTGACCACCTCGTCTTGCGTGCCGGACCAGAGGTAGACGGTTTGTCCGCGCAGATTCGTCGATGAGTCGATCGTGCCGAGGGCCGATTGCGCGTCGAGATAGGTTTCCGAAGCAACGAGCGTACTGTTATACGACGCCTGATTCGTCGGAAGCGTCAAGCCACCGCAGTTCGCTAGCGCTGTCGCAGCGCCGCCTAAGCCCGCGCACCAGTACACGCCGCCGGCATAGATGGCGGCCCCTTTGAACGTCGCGGAGTGGGCGACGTGCATTTGCACCGCAGCGAAGCCGCCCGATGAGATGCCCGCGACGAAGACCTTCGCGGGGTCGATCGTGTAGCGTTGCAGCCGGACGGGCGCGGCGTGTTGCGATTTGCCGTTCGGCGCTGCGTTATCGGTGGCGGATGAAGCGCTGCCGTGCGCCGACTCTTTCGCGACAGCAGTATCCGCAACAGCCGATTCTCCGCCCCCGCACCCGGCGATGCAGAGAGCCAGGCTGATTGCCGACGCAAACCGAACGCCTGAGGAGATAGCACGCATCGTCGTCCCCTGCTGAGTGGAAGAAACATCGAACGCTGATTGATACTTGAATACGAGACCCCTCACGCGCTGCGAGCGATCACAACGGTACAGTGCGCAAGGCCCGCTGAGCAACATCTGCGCCCGATGGCGCGGGAGCGGTCGTGAATTCTCTTGCTGTTCAACGACGTGAGCGCCACCGCGAACACGCTGATTCAAGAGTGCGCCTGTGCATCAATTTTGCTCCGTCTCGTCGGAGGGATCTTGCGGACGGGATGCATAGCGCGCAATTGCAGCGCGAAGCCGCAGCCCATAACGAGGACATGGACAAGCAAGTGCAAAGGCCGAACATTTACCCGATGATGCGAAAGACAATTTCTACCTTACTTCTTGCACTGCTTACGTCATGCGGCGGTGGCGGCGACAATTCGACGAGCGCCACCTCGACGAGCCCGGCAGGCGGCGTCAAACTGCAGGTCGTGGCATTCGGCGACAGTCTGTCCGATGTCGGCACCTATGCGCCGATAGCCAGTGCGGTGGGCGGCGGACGGTTCACGACGAACCCGGGCCAGGTCTGGTCGCAGGATGTCGCGCAGTACTATGGCGACACGCTGACTGCGGCCTATGTAGTCGATCCGGGCCATGAACTGAAGGCGCAAAGCGGTCTCGGCTACGCGCAGGGCGGATCGACCGTCGCGACGCCCGCCAATCAGGAGCAGTTCCTCACCGATCTGATCGGCGACATCGAGATGCCGGTCAGTCAGCAGATCTCGAGCTATCTGTCGGCGCATACGAGCTTCAATTCGAATCAGCTGGTGCTCGTCTGGGCGGGCTCGAACGACGTGCTTCGGGCAGGCTCGCCGCCCGCCGCCGACCAGACGGTGCAGACGGCGGCGACGACGCTCGCCGGGCTGGTCGGGCAGATCGTCGGGGCCGGCGCGACGCATGTCGTCGTGGTCAACGTGCCTAATGTCGGGCTGGCGCCGGATGGTATTCAGCAGGCCGATGGCGGCGGCAACCTGTCAAGGCTCTCGCAACTGTTCAATTCGACGCTGCTCACCGCGTTGCAGGCCAACAACCTGCAAAGCAAGGTTATTCTCGTCGATGCCTATACATGGACCACGCAGACCATCCAGAACTATCAGGCGAACGGGTTCACGGTATCCAACACGGCGCAGGCATGCGATCCCTCCAGGACCCCGCGCAACACTTCGCTGTTGTGCTCGCCGTCCACGTACGTCGCCGCGAACGCCGACCAGACTTACATGTTCGCTGACTACCTGCACCCGACGACGGCCATGCACGCGCTGTTTGCGAAGTATGTCGAGAAGCAGATCGCTGCGAGCGGAGTCGGGCGTTGACTTGTTTTGTAAGCGGGCATTCAGTGATCGCGTGGCGCCTCGAAATGCTCGCTGCTTGGACTCTGCCGATAGCTAGGTAGTGCAAAGTTCAACTCCGCGAGTTCGAGCTTGACCTCGCACCGCCGATGACATATCGGTGGCTCCGCCGCGAGCTATTCGTCCATTCGCGGCCCTCGGCTTTTCTCGACGATTCATCGCAAGACGTCGTTATCCATATACGTGAGCGCAGTCCATAGTCGGCGCGATTCGTGCTGACGATTGATCGAAGTGTTCAGTGACCGCATCGTGGCGCTCCAGATGGCCGACGATCACGCAGGCAATGCGCAGCCTGATCTAATGGCTACCGGGACACGCCCGAGCCGTCATCCGCTTCGAAACAGAACCGAAGAAGTTCCTCCGCCGATCCGAGCGGTGGAGGCTCGTGCGAAACAATGGTCACGCTCATGTCGATCGAACGAAGCTACCGTCGCCGGATACCGATAGCAACAGTTGCAACTACGGTTCTTCAAGAACCGTGGGCCGAGGCCGTTATAAAGGGCTCAGATTCCTTGGCCGAGGGGCTACAGCGGCAACGATCGCACTTACGCCTCCTCCTACGATGCAAACCACCCTACTTCACCTGCCATCCACGCCGCGCCATCGCGCCATGGCCGCTGCCGCGGCGGCCTTGTCGGTTATTGCCGCCGTGCTCGTCTGGCCGCACGCCAAGAATGCCGGACCGGTCATTCCCGCCTTCTTGCCGGTATTCGCCACCTGGGTCACGGTCACCGAAGGACTGACTGCGCTGCTGCTCTGGACACAGTACGCGGTCTCGGGGCGGCTGCTGTTCGCGGCGCTCAGCGGCGCTTATGCGTTTACCAGCGTGATCGCCGCCATTCAACTGCTCGTGTTTCCAGGGATTTTCTCGCCAACCGGCCTGCTTGGCGCAGGCCCCCAAACGGCGATCTGGATCTGGGTCTTCTGGCACGGCGGCTTCCCGGCCCTCGTGACGGCCTCGTTGATATCCCGCTCCATTCCATCGAGCTTGACGCAGCGGACGCGCGGCAGAGCGATCGCGCTGGGTGCCGTCGCCCTGGCGCTCGCGTTGTGCGCGCTCGCGACCGCCGGCCAATCGCATCTTCCGCCGTTTGTCGCGCAGTCCGGGTCCTATGCGCAGCTATCGAGCAGCCCCGCCGGACTCATTGTCGAAGCGATCAGTCTCGCCGCGCTCGGACTTCATGTCTCGACCACCCGCCTGCGGTCGCTGATGGATTTGTGGCTCGGGGTCGCGCTGCTCGGCGCGCTGATCGACGTGACGCTGACTCTGTCGGCGAGCGCGCGTTACAGCGTGGGCTGGTACGCCGCGCGCGGAGCCTCCATGGTGTCATCGAGCGCCGTGCTCGGGATGCTCATCTACGAGACGATGGGCCTCTATCAGCATCTGTCCGACACCCACCGGCGACTGGTCGAGACCTCCGCGCGAGACGGCCTCACGGGCGTCTTCAACCGCGCCTACTTCGATGAACGCTTCGCGCGCGAGTTTTCATTGGCTTCCGCGAGCAGCCAGCCCTTGTGCGTCCTGCTGATCGACGTGGACCACTTCAAGCAATACAACGACGCGTTCGGTCATCTCGCCGGCGATGAGTGCCTGAAACGCGTCGCGAGCGCGCTTGCGAGCGCCTTGCGCCGGCAAAGCGATTTCGTCGCGCGTTACGGCGGCGAAGAGTTCGTCGTGGTGCTGCCCGCCTGTGAACAGGCGGCGGCGCTGCGCGTCGGACAATCGCTCAGAACGGCGGTGGAGCAGCTCGGTATTCCCTCGGCATCGCCCGGTGGCGGCCCGGTCACCGTATCAATCGGCGTCGCTTGCACGCTCCCGAACGGGCCAGAGACGGCCACCGCGCTGCTGGGCCTCGCCGACGCCGCCCTGTACCGGGCCAAGGCGCGCGGCCGCAATCGAGTGGTCGATGCAGCCGAGCTTTCCGACCGGACGACTGCCTCGAAGAAAACCGCCGGCAGCGAGCGCTTCAGCCACTAGCTGCGCACGGGCCGCGCAACGCTTCGCAGCTTGATGTGCGTCGGCCAGTCAGGGACAGGCGGTTCCCTGCGATCCACCTCCGCCATGCCATGGGCAATGGCGAACTGCCTGGCCGACAAGGCGCACGGAAACTCGCCGAGCGCGCCGCTTGCGCGCACGTCGCCGTTGGGCGTATTGACCACGACCATCGCGGTATAGAACTCGCCATCGTCGATAACGATGGGCGACAGCGTGCACCCCTTGTACAGGATTTCGTATTCAGCTTCCATGACCGCCTTCTCTCAGTTATCTAGTGCTTTTCCCAGATCATAGAGCAAGGTCGGCAATTCGTACACAGTTCTTAAACTCGTTCAGCAATTTTTTCGGACGAATTGGCGAACCGTTGTGCCACCGTCATCGCGCTCGCCGGTCACCGGTGTTTCCCGCGAATGGCGCGACAGCTAGCGCGAAAGCTTCGTCGCGAGTAGTCCACGCGGCGCGGCCCGAATGCGCCGCCGGATAAGCCCACGTCAGGCAGCCGCGCCCGCGCTCTCGATCGCTTCACGCAGCTGGACGACATCGACGGGCTTCGTGAAATGGAAGTCGAATCCCGCCTGGCCAGTCCGCTCCCGGTCCTGCGGCTGTCCCCAGCCGGTGATGGCGATGATCGTCACGTCCTTCGTTGCCGACGTCGCGCGAATTCGCCGGGCGACGTCGCACCCGCTCATGCCGGGCAGGCCGAGGTCCAGCAGAATCACTTCCGGGCCGTAGTGCCTCAGGATGTCGATGGCTTCCTCGCCCGAATAGACTGTTCGCACCTCGTGCCCTTCAAGTTCGAGCAGCGCGCTCAGCGCATCCGCCGCATCGATATTGTCGTCAACGACCAGTATGCGATGCTTCGCCCCCGCCAGCGTGACGGCGGCCGGGTCGCGGACCGGTGCCGGCGCGGCCACCACGCGGGATTCGGCCGGAAGGTGAATGGAAAAGCAACTGCCTCGATTCTTTCCCGCGCTTGATGCGGTGAGTCGGCCGCCATGCAACTCCACCAGCGACTTCGACAGCGCAAGCCCGATCCCAAGCCCGCCCTGGCGGTGGTGATCGGGGTTCACCTGCGAGAACATCGAGAAGATGGCGGACAGCTTGTCGGGATCGATTCCGATTCCATTGTCGGCGACTGACAGCACGATCGCGTTATCGTCGGCAGTCGCGGTCAGTTCGATGCGCCCACCCGGCGGCGTGTATTTGGCGGCGTTCGTCAGCAGGTTGCCGAGTACTTGCGCGAGCCGCAGGCGGTCAGCCTCGACATGCAAGGGCCGGGCGGGCGGTTGGATGACAAGCTCGTGCGCCTTGGCTTCGAGAACCGGCCTCGCGATTTCGACTGCTTCGTCGATGACTTCCCTGAGCGCCACCGTTTCCTTGCGAAGCCTGAGCGCGCCACGCGTGATGCGCGACACATCGAGCAGATCGTCGAGCAGCAGCGCCATTGCAGCGGACTGCCGATGCAGCACCGCGACGCACCACTTCCTGCGCTCGTCGGTCAGATCGGCTTGCTCCAGAATCTCCGCGACCTGTCTGATCGGCGCGAGCGGGTTGCGCAGCTCATGCGCGAGCGTGGCGAGAAACTCGTCCTTGCGCCGGTCTGCGTCCGAGAGCGCGCGTTCTGCCCGCACGCGCGGCGTGACGTCGCCGAACCACGCCACGACGGAACCGCCCAGTGACGCGGCGACGACGTGAAACCATTGCTCGCCGTCAGCGCCATCGACGCGCACGTCGAAAGCGTCGCGCCCGTCGCGTTCGGCCAACGGCGCGAGACGGTCGAGCAGCAGGTCCGCGTCCCACCCCGCAGGCCGCACATACAAGGTGGAGCTGCCCACCACCACCCCTGCGGCCGGGTTGAAGAGCCGCGCGGCCGCCTCGTTGAGATAGTCCCAACGAAGCTCCGCGATGTGCCCCTCGCGCACGACCGGTGTGACGATGAAAAACGGAATGCCCGCGCTATTGAGCGCGACGTCGAACCGGTGCCGCGCATCGCGCTCGACTTGCAGAAGGCGATCTGCCGCGTCATGCGTCGCGGCTTCGGCCCGCCCCGCTCGACGGGCCAACTGGGACAGTTGTTGCCCGGCCATCACCAGCAATGCGCCGACGATCGCGTAGGCTAGCAACACGACGCGGTCTTCGGACTGCGGCACGGCGAGCGTGCCGACAGGCTGCATCCATAAGGCACCGAACGCGATGCCGCTCGCCCACAGCAAGGCTCCCGAGAAAGCGCCGAACAGCACCGTGACGATCGGCAGCGCGGCGCTGATGAGAAGGAACGGCAGCCGTCCGTGCGCGATCATGGTCAGGGCTTGCTGCGCGGCGAGGATGGAGGCGGTTGACGCAAGACCGAGCAGAAGTCGCTTCTTGAGCGGATATTGGGCGATTCGAACGATCATGTTTGCGGCCCGCTTGTCGAATATTTGTCCGCCGCATTATCCATTCCTCGCATGCGAAAAGACACCGCGACGTCCCGGCCGACGAAAAAAAAAGCTCCGGCGCGACCCGGAGCTTGAGGATAACAACGATGCGGCTAAGCCGCTTATGCACGAAGAGTCAAGTGCGACGGAGCGGAACGCGGCAGAACTTTTTGCGGCTTGCGCCACGCTTCAACCGGACGCCGGCAACACTGATGCACGTCTGTTACGCAACGCGATGCAATAAGAAGCCGCGCGTTCGTTGTATCGAATCTTGCGACTCGGTGGCACTTCTAGTTCGCCGAGCAAATCGACGATAACGCGGCATCGAGCTCTCTCTGCTTTTTGCCGTCGCGCGCCTCGACCCAACGCAGAGCCTGTCGCGATGTCGATGCAATCGGGTCGGTCATGCGCTGGAGTAACGCGGTCGCGGGCGAAACGACGGCCACGTTCGCCATCATTCCCTGGTCTTCATGATCCAGGATGTGGCAATGCATGACGAACTCGCCGGTGAAATCCTGATAGGCCGTGCGCATCACGAGTTTATAGCCGGGCTTGACGAAGAACGTGTCGCGGATCACGTCCTTCATGCCGCAGTATTCGGTGTCGCCGGTTGCCAGTTCCGCCGCCGTGCATCCGCCCGATGGATCGAAGATCGAATTGCCTGCCGGATTCCGGATGTCCATCACACGGAACGGATTGACGTGAATATGGAACACGTGCCCACCGGCGGCCGTCGCGTTGATGATCCATTGATCGACGTTCCCGAGCACGCCCTTGAAAGGAATCAGCGAAGGATCATACGTCTCGCCGTTGATGACGAAGCGGAATGCGCCGGGATTCGCGGCATTCGGCGTCACGTCGAATGTCACGGATACCTGATTATCTGGCGTCACATCGACGGGAATCCGCGGTGCGAACGCACGCAGATCGAGCGATGCGAGATCGGTCTTGGCGGGCTCCGGCAAGGCGGGATTCGCTTCGACAAGCTGGTTGCGAATGTACTGCCAGTACTTCGAGTGACTGCCGAGCGTGGTCGACGGGATCGTCACGCCCTGACCGACGCGCGCGATGCCCAGCAGGCGACGGTCCTTCACCGCTCCCGACTTCGGGCGGAAGCTGATGGTCGCGGCCGCTTGCCCCGCCTCATCCAGTATGCAGTACAGCCCCGGTGACGGAAACGCAACGAGCACGTCGCTGCGATAGCCGGGGTTGAGCGTGTTCACGTCCTTCTCGATCATCGACTGCATCGTCAGGCCGTCTTCGGCGAATTCCAGCTGCTTCACCGTCTCGCCGCCGCACACGGCGTCGAGCGTCGTTGTTTGTCCCAGCGCGGACTTGTTTCGTCCAAGCAGAGCGGTGAACGAACCGGCCGCCTTGTCGACCTGGGCTTGCGTGACAGACGGTGAATCCGCCTGACCCAATGCAGCGAGGTTGGCGCGCACGATCTTCACGTTGATCGTATCGCGGTTGCCGCCGTGAACCATGCGCCAGCGTCGCACTTCGCCGGCCGGGATGAAGCTCGTCGCGCTCGGATAGACAGGCTGGACCTCGCCGTTGATCTGCGTGTAACGGCCGGAAATGGCCCACGTCGTGTTGAATTGGCCAATATGCGCCGGGCGCGGGTCGGCCGCGAACGTGAGCTGCTTGTCGTAACCCCGAATCTCGCCGACTGCGCCCTTCGGACAGGTCCATTGATGCGTCAGCGGATCGACGAGCGGGACGTCGGATGTTGGACTGTCGAAGCAGCCGTATTCGATTTGCTGAAACAGCATCACGTGTTCGCGCATGGGCTGCTTTCCGCCCGCTCGCGTGAGGATGGTGTCGATATCCGCGCTGCCGTCGGCGACGCCCGCCCGCGCCGCCCGCGTGCCGCGCACGATCAGCACGCCGGCCATCCCGCTCGATACATCGATGGCGGTCGAGCCGTGCAGATGAGCGTGATACCAGAAGGTGCCCGACGGATGATTCGACGGCAGCTGGTACGCGTACTTCTGCGTGGCGCCCGGCGGCACCGAGAGCAGCACGTTGTCGGAAGAACCGGACGGCGACACATGCAGGCCGTGCGTATGCAGATTCGTATGGTTGAAGCAGTGCGGGGTCGTGTGGTCGGCGACACTCGCGCAGGTCGCTTCGGGATCCGCCGGCAATGCGTTGTTCAGCGTGACATTGAGCGTGGCGCCATGCTTCACACTGATCGTCGGTCCCGTCGGACAGCCGTTGTACGAGCGGAGATTGACGGTATCGAACGCGTTGGTGTCGGGGTTGAAGATGCGATAGCTGCCCATCTGCGCCTTGAGCATGACCGACGCGGAATTGCCTGTCGGATTGAGCCCTCGCAAGCACTGCTGCTGGATCGCTGGCGACGCGCCTCCGCCTGCTTTCGACGCTGCCGCGTTATCGGATGCCGCGTCGCTCGTATCGTCGAGATCGACGAAGGAGCGCGCGGCCGGCGCGCTTTGCGCCTGACAGGTCAAGGGCGCGAGCGTCGAGCAAAGCATCGCGGCGAGAAGCAGCGTAAGGGTATTCGGGCGGACCATATCCAGGCTAGGAGCAGTAAGCAAGAGGCGTGGCCCGTGCAACATGCAGGCTCGGCTGTTTCAAAGTGAGTTCGACGACGAGCCGCCCGGCGATGACGCATGCCGGCCGATGCTGACGGGCGCAGACAATGAGCAGGAAAAAAACGCCACGCAAAAGCGCAAGGCGCGGCCGACCGCAGACCTTACGGCAATACGGCTGACTCCTTCCGCCGAAAGTTCGATAGATTCCGCCGCGCGGCTAGGCCGCAGCGAGCTTTGCTGCTGGTAGCCCTCGTTCGAACGCGTGCGGAAAATGGTGGCTTCTGCGCTCTTTGCGGCTCAAAACGTGGCGAAGCCGTCGGCTTTCAGAGCCGGCTGAGGGAGAGCCGTTGGACTGATCGCAGCCTTGCGCCGCGAGCGTTTCTCTGTGGGTCCGTTCCAACGTTCTTGGCGAGCGTCTTGTGGATGGCGCGTCGATCACGCGCCTTCTCTACCGTCCGAATTCGAGCGATTCGACAGCCGTATCGCCGAACGCATCGTTCCGACAGAACATCGCGACGTCGCGCCTGTACTGCGCGATGTGCATGGCCGGCCGCATTTCAGATGGACGCGGAACCGCGCTGCGGTTCGGCGTCCACGTTTCGATGCTAACCCTAGAAGCGGTGTCGCACGCCCACGGTAGCCTCGACCTGATTCGATGTCGATGCGGGCGCGCTGATACCGTTGATCCAGGCGACCCCGAGAGGGTTGCCAGCCCTCGCGCTCACGCTTTGATAGGTGCTTTGAATGTACACGTCCGTGCGCTTGGAGAAGGCGTAATTGGCTAGCGCGCTCACCTGATTCCAGTGCGGCGCACCGCCACCCGCGTTGCCTCCGGCGCGTGAGTAAGTGTAGGCGGCCGCGAGCATGACTGCAGGCGTCAAGGCAAAGCGCACGTTTCCTTCATAGTTCTGGAAGTGTGTGTTGAAGCCAGTCAGAAACAGTTCGGTCAGGTTCGTTTGCGTATAGACCAGGCCCGCGACGAACGGCCCGATCGCATAATTCACGCCTCCGCCCCACGTCTGTTGCCGACGAGCGAGTGCGCCCAATGGCACGGACGTTGGCGTCAGCAGGCCTGACAACGAGGTTCCCAGGGTATCCGTGACCGCCCCGCTCGTGTTGAGTTGTGCCGGGGTCGCTGCCGAATTGTTCAGGTGCAGATATCCGGCGCCGACGTTCAACGGGCCCCACGCGTACGACATGCCGACACTGTACGCACGGTTATTCGCGAAGCCGCCGGCAAGGTTCGAGAACCCGTACAGCGCGCCGAGTTTGAAGCCCGCGAAATCGGGACTTTGATACTTCACCGAATTGTTGATCTGAAACGAGTCGTTCAAGTTGTCGATATCGAACGGATGGGCGAAGTGCGTGCCGCCATACTGCGTTCCGGTAAGCGAGAGCGGTCCGAGGAAGTCGACCATGTCGTCCGTTTGACGCCCCAGGGTCAGCGAGCCGAAGTCGCGACTGGAAACGCCCACGTAGGCCAAACGGTTGAAGATGCGATTGGCAGATGAGAACTGCCCGTTATTGATGTTGAAGCCGTTCTCCAGGTTGAAGATCGCCTGCAGTCCGCCGCCGAGATCTTCCGCACCGCGCAGCCCCCAACGACTGTACTGAACGCCGCCGCTCGTCATCTGCCAGTTGCTGTGACCACCGGCTCCTGTGCCGGTGATCTGGCTGTTCGTGTAAGTCAGGCCTGCGTCGATCAGGCCATAGAGCGTCACGCTGCTTTGCGCTTGCGCCGTACCGGCCAGGGTAGCCAGCGCCGCTCCGGCAATCAGAGTTCTCTTCATGTGCAACTCCACGGTTGAAGTGTTTTTCATTAAACGCTTCACGCCACCCCGTGCCGCAACGCCCTCTCTACGGAGAAGCTTCCGTCGTCCCAAAAGAATAGCGTCAATTTGGTCTGCGAAGCTATCGGACGCATGGTTCGTCGCTGAATCGCAACACGTGGCGTTGCGCTTTGTGGCTGATGACCGCTCGAATGAAACGGTTAAGTAGTCGTTGATTGGTTGTCCTGCCGTTGACGTTTGCGAGCCGAAAATTCGTGATCGAACACCCTTGTTTTCCGAGTCGAAATTACCGTCCACTTGTTCGCCTGTTACGCGACAAGCGACCGCAGTACCGGCCTCGAATCCCGCCGAGGAAACACCGTGCAGGCACATGCAATGCACATCAATAGTAAGTCCGGCCATGTTGCAGTCGGGAGATCGACTCTCCCGCCGAGGCGGCGCACTACCGTAATTGGGCGGCGTTTGGCACACCGGAATCATGAACGCTGACCCGGAGAAGACCATGAGCGAAATTGCTCGAGACCTCATCGAAATGCTTGCCTTTGCGGCGTCGCAGGCAGTGACGCAAGAAGCCATACGCCAGACGGCAATGAACATCATCGCGCCCGGCGTTGCCGACCTTCGAGGAGGCTGTTGACCATCCGAGGAGACGGGAAGGCATGCCTAATTCATGGCTCGCGTACGGACGGTGGCTGGATGCAACGTTGTTCGGAGCCAGGCGATCACCCGCTTTCGAAATAGGAACCATCGAATGCGCGGGCATCGCCTGTCCTGTGCAGGAAACGATCATCGATAGCGTGCCGTTCTGCGACTTGCGCCGCTTTGCGGCGAAGAAACACGCGACGCAGGTTTCGCGTTCCAGCACGCGAACCGCGATCCTGCTGTGCGCGCCGCTCGCGGGTCATCATGCGGTGATGCTGCGGGAAGCCGTCGAAACGCTGCTACACGACGGCGACGTCTACGTCACCGACTGGCAGGATGCCCGCGACGTTCCTCCCGATGCGGGCCCGTTGAGCCTCGACGACTATGTGATGACGCTCGAACGCTTCGTGCAACACGTGCAACGCGAGCATGACATCGTCCATATGCTCGCAATCTGCCAGGCGGCGCCCGCGGCCCTCGCCGCCGCCGCGCTTTTGGCGGATGCGGGCAAGTGTCGGCTTGCAAGCATCACGCTGATGGGCGGCCCGGTGGACGCGCGGCTCAATCCCACGGCACTCGAACGGTTCGCGAGCAACCACGATATCGCCTGGTTTCGCGACTTCACCATCGACACCGTGCCGCAACCCTATGCAGGCGCGACGAGGCGGGTTTATCCCGGCCATCTCCAGCGCGCTGCGCTATTCGCGGCACATCCCGAGCGGCAAAGCGCAATAGGCGTGCGCTACTGGCTAAGCGCCATGAATCTTTCGGCGGAACCCTTTGCAAACACGCGGCGCGAACTCGACGAATACGCAGCCGTGCTGGATATGCCAGAGGCCTATTTCCTGGACATCATTCGCGTCGTCTTTCAGGACGCGTTGCCTGCGCGCGGACTCTGGCACGTCGACTCAAGGAAAGTACGGCCCGAGACTTTGAGAGAAACGCCGCTCTGCACCATCGAAGGAGATCGCGACGACATCACCGGCGAGGGCCAGACTCACGCGGCGCATGCGTTATGCGCCGCGGATCGCACTCCGCAGTGGCGACTGACCATCGACGACTGCAACCACTACGATCTGTTCACCGGGCCTCGCTGGCGCGACGCTATTCATCCGGCGCTCGCGGAATTCTGGCAAGGCGTCAACGCGGACAAGAAGCAAGACGGGCGGCACCAGCACGGTCATTAATGGAGACCTGCACTCTTTCCCGTGCGTCCTGAAGCTCGGCGGTTATCGGTCCTTGCCCGCCCGACCTTCGGCAACACTGCATGCCCACGCTCCCTCTCACCCCCCTTTAACGGCGCAAACAAAGAAACCGCGCCCAAAAGCCGTGCATCGTGACGCGTTCCAGTGCAAGCCATCACCTGGACCGCGCATGTCTCGCCCGACATAGCGCGGAGAAGCCCAAATCTCCGCGCTTGGCACGCTTCCCGCTTTAACCGTTGTGCAAGGAGCCGGCGCGTCATCCGGTTCACCAAACAATCTGAAATGGACGGCTAGGGTTCCGGTCTGCTCGCAGACGCTGGTCCGAGAGCTGTCGACCTCGAACGAGGTTACACGGCGGGACAAAAGCCCGGGAGAGAACGCGATGTTTGCGCTGCTCCCTGCCGTCGCCAACCGTCTCCTCCGAGGTCAACCTCATGCGCAAGCTCGTCCGCTGTCTCGGCATCGCCGCCGTTTCCCTCGTCACGCTCGCCTCGAGCGCCGCGTTCGCCGCGCCCCGCAACGACTTCAAGGTGTGCTGGACCATCTATGCGGGCTGGATGCCCTGGGGTCAGGCCAAGACTCAAGGCATCGTGTCGAAGTGGGCGAAGAAGTACGGCATCAATGTCGATGTCGTGCAGTTGAACGACTACGTCGAGTCCATCAATCAATACACGGCCGGCAAGTTCGATGGCTGCGCCATGACCAACATGGACGCGCTCACCATTCCGGCCGCGGGCGGCGTCGATTCGACCGCGCTCATCGTGAGCGACTACTCCAACGGCAACGACGGCGTGCTCATGAAGGGCAAGGGCAAGCAGATCGCCGATCTGAAGGGCCAGCAAGTCAACCTCGTGCAGTTCTCCGTGTCGCATTATCTGCTCGCACGCGCGCTCGACAGCGCCCATATGAGCGAGCGCGATCTCAAGGTCGTCAATACATCCGATGCCGATATCTCAGGCGCATTCGCGACGCCGGCCGTTCACAACGCGGTGACATGGAACCCGATGCTCGCCGATCTCAAGGCACAGCCCAGCGTCACCGAAGTCTTCGATTCCAGCAAGATTCCCGGCGAAATCATGGACATGATGGTCGTCAACACGAAGACGCTGCAGGAGAACCCGGCGCTCGGCAAGGCGCTGACCGGCGCATGGTTCGAGATGGTCGCGCTGATGCACGGCAACTCCGCCGAGACCACGAACGCGCTCAGCGCAATGGCGAAGTCTTCCGGCACCGATCTCGCAAACTTCAAAGGCCAGCTGTCCACCACTGCGCTCTTCTACACGCCGAAAGCCGCGCTCGATTTCGTCACGAGCCCCGACATGCCGAAGATCATGACGCGCGTCGCGAAGTTCTCGTTCGATCACGGCCTGCTCGGTCAGGACGCGAAGAGCGCGGACGCGGTGGGCATGGCGTTCGACAAGGGCGTCGTGATCGGCAACAAGAGCAATGTCAAGCTGCGCTTCGATCCGACCTATGTCGAGATGGCCGCAGCGGGCAAGCTCTGATCATCTTCGAGTCTTCAACGAGGCGGTCACCATGCGACTCATCAATCGACATCCGAGCAGGACCGGCGGCCTGATGCTGCTGCTGTTGCCGTTCGTCGTGCTGTTTGCGGTCTATTTCACCGGATCGTCGATGCGGCTTTCGGTCAATCCCGACGACAAGCTGTTGCCGAGCGCGGCGCAAATGAGCGTTGCCGTGAAGTCGGTCGCCTTCACCGAGGACAAGCGCACGGGCGAGTATCTGTTGTGGGCCGACACGCTGTCGAGCTTGCGGCGTCTTTGCATCGGCCTCGTGGTGAGCGCGGCGATCGCGCTCGTCGTCGCCATCGCGACAGGCTCGTTCCCGCTCGTCAGCGCGACGCTCTCGCCGTTCATCACGGTCATTTCCATGGTCCCGCCGCTTACCGTGCTGCCCATTCTTTTCATCGTGTTCGGGCTCGACGAGTTGTCGAAGGTCGTGCTGATCGTCGTCGGCATCACGCCGATGATCATTCGCGACCTGCATGCGCGCACAAGCGAGATTCCCGCCGAGTTGTGGGTCAAGGCGCAGACGCTCGGCGCAAGCAGCTGGACGCTGATTCTGCGGCTCGTGCTGCCGCAACTGCTGCCGCGCTTGCTGGTGGCGCTGCGTCTTTCGCTCGGCGCCGCGTGGCTCTTTCTGATCGCGGCGGAAGCGATCGCGTCCACCGACGGCCTCGGCTACCGCATCTTTCTCGTGCGCCGCTATCTGTCGATGGACCTGATTCTGCCGTACGTCGCGTGGATCACGCTGCTCGCGTGGCTCACCGACGAGCTGCTCCGACGCATCACGCAATGGTGCTTCCCGTGGTACGGCGGGAGCGCGCGATGATCGAAGTCCGCAACGTATGGAAGGAATACGGCGATCAGGTCGTGCTGGAACGCCTGAATCTCACCATCAAGGAAGGCGAATTCTGCTCGATGGTCGGCGCTTCGGGCTGCGGCAAGTCGACGTTTCTGCGGCTCTTGCTCGGCCAGGAACGCCCGACGCGCGGCGAGATTCTGCTGGATGGCGCGCCGCTCCCGGGCGAGCCGGACGAGCATCGCGGCGTCGTGTTTCAACGCTATTCCGTGTTCGATCATCTTGACGCGCTGCATAACGTGATGCTCGGTCTCGAACTGCCGCGCGCGAAGTTCACGGGCCGGCTGTTCGGCGCGCAGCGCCGCGCCGCGCGTGACGAAGCGGCCGCGATGCTCGAACGCGTGGGTCTTGGCGCGGCGCTCAACAAATATCCGCAGCAGCTTTCGGGCGGCATGCAGCAACGGCTCGCCATCGCGCAGGCGCTGATGATGAAGCCGCGCGTGCTGTTGCTCGACGAGCCGTTCGGCGCGCTCGATCCGGGCATACGCAAGGACATGCACGCGCTCCTCTCCGAGCTATGGCGCGAATCGAAGCTCACCATCTTCATGGTCACGCACGACCTGAAAGAAGGCTTCACGCTGGGCAGCCGCGTGCTCGTGTTCGACAAGGTTCGCGTGGACCCGCAAGCGCCCGGCGCTTACGGCGCGCGCATCACATACAACATCCCGCTCGATCGCACCCGCGACTCCGCCTCGGCCGTTCATATCGCGCAGGCGGCAGTTCACGGTGCTTCGGACATCGAACTTGTTTCACTGGAGGGAATTCGTCCATGACATTGCTGCTCGAAGAAACCGTCCCCGGTGGCGGGCATACGTCGCTCATCGTGAAACGCGGACAGTCGCTGCGCGTGACGGACCTGCGCGGCGGCGCGAACGTCAGCGTGATGATGGTGAACGCGGCGGAGAAGAGCGAACGGCTGAACCTTCCCGATTCGCTGAAGTGCCAGCACACCGCGAAGCTCACGGCGGGCCATTGCCTCTACTCCGACATGGGGCGCGTGCTGGCCGCGATCGTCGCGGATACGTGCGGCTGGCACGACAGCATTGGCGGCGTATCGAACGCAGAGGAAGTGACCGAGCGCTACGGCGTGGGCCGCTATCAGGAATTGCGCAACGCGTTCTATCGCAACGGCACAGACAATCTGCTCGTGGAGATGGGCAAGTGGGGCCTCGGCATCTCCGATCTGATGATGACGCTGAATCTCTTCAGCCGCGTGGATGTGACCGACGAAGGCGCGCTGCGCTTCGTGCCCGGCAACTCGAAGGGGGGCGACTACGTGGAGCTTTACGCGCCGATGAACACGCTCGTCGTGCTCACGGCCATTCAGCATCCGCTCGACCCGAACCCCGAGTATTCGCCGAAACCCGTCAAGCTCGAACTGAGCACGGCGCAAGCGGATGTCGCCGAACTCTGCCGCACCGCGTGCGACGAGAACGTACGCGGCTTCATCAACACCGAACGCTTTTTTCTGTGAGCACGGACCCACTCATGACCAGCACGCTTACCGTCAGCGACAAACATCCCGAAAGCGCGGTGTATCGCGAAACGCTCGCCGCGGGCGAGCCCTGGCTGCACGAGGTGAAGGCCGGGCAGACGCTGCGCATCGTCGATCTGGAAGGCAATCAGGCCGTCGATACGCTGTTCTATAGCCTCGCCGATCCGCGCGAACGATTCGATCCGCAACGCACCCTGCGCCGCCAGCAGAGCCTTTATCTGACGTCCGGCACCGTGCTGTATTCGAATCTCGGCAATCCGATGCTCACCATCGTCGCCGATACCTGCGGCCGTCACGACACGCTCGGCGGCGCATGCGCGCAGGAAAGCAATACGGTGCGCTACGCGCTCGAAAAGCGCTACATGCATAGCTGCCGCGACAACTTCCTGCGCGCCTGCGCGCACGACGGGCGGCTTTCGAAGCGCGACATCGGCGCGAACGTCAACTTCTTCATGAACGTGCCGGTGACTGCGCAAGGCGGCCTGACCTTCGAAGACGGCATTTCAGCGCCGGGCAAGTACGTGGAGTTGCGCGCGGAAATGGACGTGATCGTGCTCATTTCCAACTGTCCACAACTGAATAACCCGTGCAACGCCTATAACCCGACGCCCGCGGAGCTCTTGATATGGAACTGAAGCGCATCCGTAGCTTCATCTATCACATCATGCTCGTTCGCTCGGGACGATGCTTCGCGCGCACGCGCGAGGAACTAACCCAAGCGCATCGCTGAACGCGTGTCGTGTCGGCCGTGGACGACCACGGCTCGCCATTCTCACGGCGGGACGGCCCGCCTCCGAATCAAGACTGCCTCCATGTTCGAGAAGATACTCATTGCCAACCGTGGCGCGATTGCGTGCCGCATTCTTCGAACGTTGCGCGAACTGAATGTCACCGGCGTCGCCGTCTACGCCGAAGCCGACCGCGCGAGCCGTCACGTCAGCGAAGCGCCCATCGCTCATGCGCTCGGCGACGGCCCCGCCGCCGTGACGTATCTCGACACGGCGAAGATTCTGGAGGTCGCGCGTCGCGAAGGCGTGCAGGCGATTCATCCGGGCTATGGCTTTCTGTCGGAGAACGCGGCGTTCGGCGAAGCATGCGAAGCGGCGGGCATCGCGTTTATCGGGCCGACGCCCGTGCAGTTGCGCGCCTTCGGCCTGAAGCACACGGCGCGCGAAATCGCCGCGAGTCAGGGCGTGCCGATGCTCGAGGGCACGGGACTGCTCGAAGGCGTGGCGGCGGCGCTGGAAGCGGCGCAGGCCATCGGCTATCCGGTGATGCTGAAGAGCACGGCGGGCGGCGGCGGAATCGGCATGCGCGTGTGCTGGAACGCCGACGAACTCGCCACGCATTTCGATGCCGTGAAGCGCCTCGGCGAGAACAATTTCAGCGATGCGGGCGTGTTTCTGGAGAAGTACATCGAGCGCGCGCGGCATCTCGAAGTGCAGGTGTTCGGCGACGGCCTCGGCGACGCGATCGCGCTCGGCGTGCGCGATTGTTCGGTGCAGCGGCGCAATCAGAAGGTGCTCGAAGAAACGCCCGCGCCGTGCCTGCCCGAAGGCATATCCGACGCACTCTGCGACGCCGCCGTGAAGCTCGCGAAGGCCGTCGATTACCGCTCGGCGGGCACGGTCGAATTCGTGTACGACAGCGCGGCGCGCCAGTTCTATTTTCTCGAAGTGAATACGCGCCTTCAGGTGGAACATGGCGTGACCGAGCAGGTATGGGGCGTCGATCTCGTGCGCTGGATGATCGAGCTCGCGGCCGGAACGCTCGCGCCTTTGAAGCAGCTCGCCGCTGGCCTCACGCCGCGCGGCCACGCGATACAGGCGCGGCTCTATGCCGAAGACCCGGGACGCGATTTCAAGCCGAGTCCGGGCCTGCTCACGGATGTATCGTTCCCGCCCGCCGATGGCCGCGCGCTGCGCATCGATACGTGGATCGAAGCGGGCTGCGAGGTGCCGCCCTACTTCGATCCGATGCTCGCAAAACTCATCGCGTGGTCGCCAACGCGCGACGAAGCCCGCCACGCGTTGGATGCGGCGCTCGACGAGACGCGCATCTACGGCGTCGAAACGAACCGCGACTATCTGCGCCAGATCGTGCAGGACACGCCGTTCGCATCGGGCGAACCGTGGACGCGCTGCCTGGAGGCGCTCGCCTATCGCGCGACGACCGTGGAAGTCGTGAGCGGCGGCACGCAGACGACCGTGCAGGACCATCCTGGACGGCTCGGCTATTGGGCGGTCGGCATTCCGCCGTCGGGACCGATGGACGACCGCGCGATGCGGCTCGGCAACCGGCTGCTCGGCAATGCGGCGGATGCCGCCGCACTCGAAATCACGATGAGCGGCCCGACGCTGCGCTTCAACACGGACGCGGTCGTCGCCATCACGGGCGCGCAGATTCCCGTGCATCTCAACGATGTCGAACAGCCGCTGAACACGAGCATCCATGTTCCGGCGGGTGCCACGCTCGCGCTCGGCACGATACGCGGCGCGGGCGCGCGCGCTTATCTGTGCGTGCGCGGCGGGCTCGATGTCGCGTCGTATCTCGGCAGCCGCAGCACGTTCACACTCGGCCAGTTCGGCGGGCACGGCGGCCGCGCGCTGCGCGCGGGCGACGTGCTGCATCTGTATCCGCTCGCGGATCAGCACGCGGGCGCGACGCTTTCCAACGTGCCGCCGCTCGACAGCGTGCGCACCATTCGCGTGATCTACGGACCGCACGGCGCGCCCGAGTATTTCACCGCGCCGTATATCGAGCGATTCTTCGACACCGAGTGGGAGATTCATTTCAACTCCAGCCGGACCGGCGTGCGCCTGATCGGGCCGAAACCGGAATGGGCGCGCGAGGACGGCGGCGAAGCGGGACTGCATCCGTCGAACATTCACGACAATCCGTATGCGGTCGGCGCGATCGACTTTACCGGCGACATGCCGGTGATTCTCGGCTCCGATGGCCCGAGCCTCGGCGGTTTCGTGTGCCCGGTGACGATCATCGAAGCGGACCTGTGGCACATCGGCCAGTTGAAGGCGGGCGACAAGGTGCGCTTCGTGCCGGTCGGTATCGACGCGGCACGCGAGGCCGCGCGCCAGCGCAGTCACGAGATCGACACGCTGACGATCGCGCCGCACGCTCTGCCTGAGCGAACCGCGCCGCTGACCTCGCCCATCGTTCTCGATACGGGCACGGACCGTGAAAGGCTCTTGGCGCGCGTTTCCGGCGACACGCATCTGCTGCTCGAAATCGGTCCGGCGGAACTCGATCTCGTCTCGCGCTTTCGCGGTCATGCGCTGATGCAGGCGCTTCAAGCGCAGGCGCTCGCCGGCGTGATCGACCTTACGCCGGGCATTCGCTCGCTACAGGTCCACTATCGGCCCGACGATCTGCCGCTCGCCCGCCTGCTCGCGATCGTCGACGAGGCGTGGCAGCAGGTGCTGCTGCAACGCGATTTGCGCGTGCCGTCGCGCGTGGTTCATCTGCCGCTTTCGTGGGACGATCCGGCGTGCCGGCTCGCCATCGAAAAGTACATGACCACCGTGCGCAAGGATGCGCCGTGGTGTCCGAGCAATCTGGAGTTCATCCGCCGCATCAACGATCTCGACTCCATCGATGCCGTGAAGCGCATTGTCTTCGACGCGAGCTATCTCGTGATGGGCCTGGGCGACGTGTATCTCGGCGCGCCCGTCGCGACGCCGCTCGATCCGCGTCATCGGCTCGTGACGACGAAGTACAACCCGGCGCGCACCTGGACGGCGGAGAACTCCGTCGGTATCGGCGGCGCGTATCTGTGCGTCTACGGCATGGAAGGGCCGGGTGGCTATCAGTTCGTCGGCCGCACGTTGCAGATGTGGAACCGCTATCGCAAGGTCGCGGATTTCGCGGGACAGCACTTCCTGCTGCGCTTCTTCGATCAGATCCGCTTCTACGAAGTCCCGGCGGACGAGCTGCTTCGCATCCGCGCGGATTTTCCGCTGGGCCGCTATCCGTTGCGCATCGAGCAGACGGAGTTGTCGCTGTCGGACTATCAGGCGTTTCTCGCGGAAGAATCCACGAGCATCGACGCTTTCCGCTCGCGGCAACAGGCAGCGTTCAACGCGGAGCGCGAACGCTGGCGCGAAGCGGGCGCGACCGAGGACGCGCTCGATGTGCCTGCCGTCGAAGAAGCGCAATTCGCCGCGCTCGAAGACGGCGAAGTCGCCGTGGACAGCGAGATCGCGGGCAGCCTCTGGCAAGTGAAGGTAGCGACCGGCGACGCGGTATCCGCGGGCGACGTGCTGCTCGTCATCGAATCGATGAAGATGGAGATCGCCGTTTGCGCGCCATGCGCGGGCAAGGTCGGCCCGATTCATGTCGCGCCGGGCTCGCCCGTGCGCGCCGGCCAGCGCGTCGCCGTCATCCAACGTCACTGAACACGGGATACACCACCATGCCGTCATTCGATCTGCGCCTATCCACGCTTCGGTCCGCGTACCGCGCGAAGACACTCACGCCGCGCGCGTTGATTGCGCAATTGCGCGACAAGGCCGCGACGCTGAATCCCGAGTTCAATCTCTTCATTCACCTTTTGAGCGAAGCGGAACTCGCGCCATATCTCGAACGGCTCGACGCGCAGGACTCCGAAGCGATGTCACTCTACGGCATTCCGTTCGCGATCAAGGACAACATCGACCTCGCGGGCATACAGACGACAGCCGCCTGCCCCGCGTTCGCCTACACGCCATCGGAGTCGGCGACCGTCGTCGCGCGCCTCATCGAACTCGGCGCGATACCGCTCGGCAAGACCAACCTCGATCAGTTCGCGACCGGTCTCAACGGCACGCGCTCGCCGTACGGCAAGTGCCGCAACAGCGTGCGCCCGGAGTATCCGTCGGGCGGATCGAGCGCGGGATCATCGCTCGCCGTCGCGCTCGGCGTGGCGAGCTTCGCGCTCGGCACGGACACGGCCGGTTCGGGCCGCGTGCCCGCCGCGCTGAACAACCTCGTCGGACTCAAGCCGACGAAGGGCCTGCTTTCGATGGCCGGCGTCGTGCCCGCCTGCCGCACGCTGGACTGCGTGACCTACTTCACGGCGACGGCGCAAGAAGCGAGCGAACTGCTCGCGCTCACCGCGCAAGCGGACGACCGCGATGCCTATAGCCGCAAGAATCCGCAGTGGAACACGACGCGTGCATTCGGCACGCCCGCCGCGTTTCGCTTCGGCGTGCCTGCGCAACTGGAATTCGCGGGATGCGCAGAAAGTCCCGCATTGTTCGATGAGGCTCGCGCGATGCTCGAAGCAGCCGGTGGCGAGGCCGTCGAGATCGACTTCGAGCCGTTCATCGAGGCGGCGCAGCTGCTTTATCAAGGTCCCTGGGTCGCGGAGCGTTACAGCGTGGTGCGCGACCTGATGCTCTCGCAGCCCGATGCGGTGCTGCCCGTCATCCGCGACGTGCTGGCGAAGGCGCCCGGCGCGACCGCTGTCGACCTGTTCCGCGCGCAGTACCGCTTGCAGGCGCTGAAGGCAATCTGCGATGCGTCGCTCGATTCACTCGACTTCGTTCTGACGCCGACGTATCCGCGTCCGGTCACGCTCGCCGAACTGGAAGCTGATCCTATCGGACCGAACTCCCTGCTCGGTCACTACACCAACTTCATGAACCTGCTCGACTACGCCGCCGTCGCGACGCCGACAGCTTTCATGCAGAACGGTCTGCCGTGGGGCGTCACCGTCTTCGGCCGCGCTTTCACGGACCAGTATCTGCTGGGCGTCGCCGACTTGCTGCAACGCGCGAGCGGCATCGCATGCGTCGGCGGCAACGTGATGTCGGCGGACGAGCGAAGCATCGCCACGAACGATCGCGTTCGCATCGCGGTGTGCGGCGCGCATATGCAGGGCTTGCCGCTCAACCGGGACCTGCTGGCGCGAGGCGCGCATCTCGTGCAGGCAACGCGCACCGCTGCGTCGTATCGGCTCGCGGCGCTGCCGGCGTCGGCCGATGGAACGCGTCGGCCGGGCATGTGGCGCGTGGCGGAAAACGGCGTCGAAATCGCGGTGGAAGTGTGGGAGATGCCGTTCGCCGAACTCGGCTCGTTCATCGCGACCGTTCCCTCGCCGCTTGCCTTGGGCAAGGTCGAACTCGCGGACGGGTCGTGGGTAATCGGCTTTCTCTGCGAACCGTATGGCGTGCAATCGGGCACGGACATCTCGGCGTTCGGGGGATGGCGAGCGTGGCTTGCCGAACAGCGGCGACGACCGGCGTTTTGCCGATCGTAGCCATTCGCGTTGGCCCGATCGGCATCGCTTCGTTTGACTCGTCGGCGGTCGATAGCGATCAGTGCCGGACGTTACGCTGCGTCGTTCATCCGATGTTCGCGATGCGGTCCCACACCCGTTGGCACGGCGAATGACGCGCACGCTTCCTCGTCCGCTTCGGCACCGACGACGCTCGACGAGGCATCGCTACCCGCGCGGCCCTGACTACGCCGCCAGCTCGCGGGCGGCATCCCGAACTGGCGCTTGAACGCCCGATTGAACGCCGCCTCCGATTCATAGCCCACGCGTTCCGCCACGGCCGCAATCGGTCGCGGCCCGGCGAGCAGGTCCTGCGCGGCCACTTGCAAGCGCCAGCACGCGAGGTATTGCATCGGCGCCTGACCGAGCAATTGCGTGAACCGCTGCGCGAGCGCGGAACGCGAGAGACCGACGCGGCGCGCCAGTTCATCGACGGTCCAGTCATGACCCGGCTGCGCGTGCAGCAACGCGAGCGCCTTGCCGACGAAACGGTCTTCGACGCCCGCGAGCCAGCCACGACGATCCTCGGGCATCGATGCAATGCAGCGCCGCACTGCTTCCACGAAGAGCAGTTCCGAGAGCCGCGCAAGCACGGTCGCGCTGCCGGGACGCCACTCGGCCGCCTCCGTCACCGCGAATCTCAGCGACGATTCGAGCCACGCGGATTGCGGATCGTTGCGCATGTCGATCTTGAAGAGACGCGGCAACGAAGAAAGCACTGGATTAACGAGCATATCGTCGCAAGCGAGAAAGCCGCACACGATCCGCGTGCGAACCGCTTCCTTTGCCCCTTCCTTTTCCGCGCCCTCTCCACCGACGCATAGGCGCATCACGTCGCCGGGGGAGGTCGCCAGATATCTCGCCACGAGTTCCTCGGCGGGCGTCGGCTCGAGATCGAGCGAACTGCCCATCAGATGCGCCTCGCCTCGTGGCACGACGAGCAGTTCCCCCGCATCGACGCGAATGGCCGACGCGGGGTCGTCGGTCAACGCCGCCCTGCAACTGCCTTCCAGAATGAGGTGATACGACACGACGCGCTCGGCGCGCGGCAGGAACGTCGCGCACATGGCGGGCGCGACTTGCCCGACCACGCACCACGGCGCCGTGAAATCGCCGTTCAGATACACGGCTCCGCTGAGACGCAGAAGACGAAGAACGTCGGAAAGCGCATCCATGGCCAGTCCCAAAGTTTCGGCGTCCCGCGCAAAACATCTGGACGCTCGGTCATTCAACGAAGCGGTCCGCGCGCCGATACTGGCATCCACGCGAAACACCACTGACGCAAGGTTAAGCCCAGTCGTAACGTTCGCCAACCCACACTAACGAGGGGTCTTCCGATGAATGACACAGCTACTTACCAAGGCAGTTGTTTTTGCGGCGCGGTGCAGTTCACGGTGAACGGGAAGCCGGAAGGCATGGGCTATTGCCATTGCGCGTCGTGCCGACGCTGGTCCGCGGGCCCCGTCAACGCGTTCACGCTCTGGAAGCCGGATGCGCTGCGCATCATTCGTGGCGCGGACCATATCGCCACTTACAACAATACTGAGCACAGCTATCGAAAATGGTGCACCAATTGCGGCGGGCATCTCTTCACCGAGCATCCGCATTGGGGGCTGACCGACGTTTATGCCGCCGTGATCGATGACTTCCCGTACGAACCAGGCCTGCATGTGCACTACATGGAATCGAAGCTGCCGATGAAGGACGGTCTGCCGAAGATGCAGGACTTGCCGAAGGAAATGGGCGGCTCTGGGTTAAGCGTCGCCGAGTAGTTCGTTGTTCAAGTAGTTCGGGTTGTTCGCGTTGTTCCGTAGCAATCCGCAAACAGGCAGCACGCGTGAGTGGTCTTGCGACGCTGCCATCTTGTCTATCAGGAGCCATGTCATGTCCGCAGTCGCTACCGCATTCTCGCCCGCCGCCGATCTCGCCGCCGTCAAGGTCCGTCAGCACGCTGCCTGGTCGACGGGCAACTACGCAGTCATCGGCACTACCTTGCAGATCGTCGGAGAGCATCTTTGCGAGGCGCTCGACCTGCGCTCGGGCAGTCGCGTGCTGGATGTCGCAGCGGGTAACGGCAATGCGACGCTCGCCGCCGCGCGCCGTTATTGCGATGTCATTTCCACCGACTATGTCGCTTCGCTGCTCGATGCGGGTCGCGCACGCGCCCAAGCGGAAGGCCTCGCGGTGCACTTTCAGGAAGCAGACGCCGAGGCCTTGCCTTTCCCGGATGCATCGTTCGATGTCGTGCTATCGACGTTCGGCGTCATGTTCACGCCGAACCAGCAACAGGCGGCGAGCGAACTGCTGCGCGTGTGCCGGCCGGGCGGAAAAATCGGCCTGGCGAACTGGACGCCAGAGAGCTTCATCGGACAGGTGTTCAAGACGATGGGCCAATACATCACGCCGCCCACTGGCGTGAAGTCGCCTGCGCAGTGGGGCACCGAGACGCGCATCGCCGAATTGCTCGGAAGCGGTGCGGCGCGCATCAGCGCGGCGAAGCGTGGTTTCGTGTTCCGTTACCGGTCGGCGGAGCATTTCGTCGACGTATTCCGCAGCTATTACGGCCCGATGAACAAGGCCTTCGCCGCGCTCGAAGGCGAGCGGCAAGCCGCGTTTCTCGCTGATCTGATGGCGCTCATCGAGAGTCGCAATCGTTCCGGCGACGAGACCCTCGTCTTGCCGAGTGAATACCTCGAAGTCGTGGTGGAAAGGAAATGATCCTGCTCAAACATATGCTCGACGAAGCGCTGGACTTCGGGTTGCGCCTGCACGTGCTCGTCTCTTCGACAGAGTTGCGGCGCGAGTCCTTATGCATGGGCATGCCGTTGTTGTCGTCCGTGTGCTTCTTCACACTTCGGCTTGCGCTATCGCGGATCGGCGTCGTGGTTTGAGCGCTGCTCGGTTCGGTCCTTCGCCTCGTATGTTCGATGCGAAGGACCGCGCAAGTCTGCGTGGTTGGAGGCGATCGTGTTCATCTATCTTTTCTTGTGGCTCAAGCGGGCGCTCGATCGAGCGGAGAACAGCCGTCGCGATGCTTATCTCGCATCGGCTTCGGATATCGTCGAACTGGAGCGCCGCATGCGTGCGCTCGATATGGAGAGGTAGATGAACGATATGCGCAACGCATTCTCGAAGGAGCCGATGTCGCCGGCATCGACTGTCATCGCGCTGCATTGCTCGGGCGCGGGCGCAGCACAGTGGCGCAAGTTGAGCGAGGCGCTCGGCTCGCGCGTATCGTTCATCGCGCCCGAGCACTACGGCTGCGACAGCACGGGACCGTGGAGCGGCGAGCACGCGTTCACGCTCGCCGATGAAGCCGAAAGAACCGTCGATCTCATCGATTCGACTTGCGGCAAGGTGCATCTCATCGGGCACTCGTACGGAGGCGGCGTGGCGCTTCGCGCCGCAATGGAACGGCCGCAGCGTATCGCGAGCTTATCGCTCTACGAGCCATCGGCGTTTTATCTGCTGAAGACGATGGGCCAGCATGGCGCGCGCGCGCTCGCCGAAATCAACGCGATATCGAAGCGCACGGCCGATGGCGTGAGTTGCGGCGACTATCGGGGAGCGGCGGCATCGTTCGTCGACTATTGGGGCGGCGCGGGTGCGTGGGAGGCGCTACGGCCCTCCGTGAAAGCCGCGCTCACGCGCTGGGTGCCAAAAGCGCCGCTCGACTTTCGCGCGCTGCTCGATGAACCCACGTCCGATGCGCCCTACGCTGACTTGCGCATGCCCGTTCTCGTCATGCGCGGCGAGCACGCGCCGCTACCCACGCGTGCATTGGCCGAGCGCTTGCCGCACATGTTGCCGCGTGCGCGGCTTGCGATCGTCGCGGGCGCGGGTCATATGGGGCCGCTCACGCACGCAGAGAAAGTCAACGACGCGATCATGCGGCATATCTTCGAACCGGGATCGAAGCGTTGCGAGCAAGCGCTCAGATACGGCTAGCAAGTCGGCGCGGACTTACGCCCGCGCATCCGTCACGCGAAGAGCGTGTCGAGCGTTATCGGCAAATCCCGCACGCGCTTGCCCGTCGCGTGCCAGATTGCGTTGGCGACAGCCGCCGCCACGCCCACCACGCCGATCTCTCCCACGCCCTTCGCGCCCAGCGGATTCACCACGTCGTCGTGCTCGTCGACGAAGATCACGTCGATGTCGTGTATATCCGCGTTCACCGGAACGTGATACTCCGACAGGTTGTGGTTCATCTGCCGGCCGAGTTCGTGATCGAATTGCCCGTGCTCGTGCAGCGCCATGCTGATGCCCCACACCACGCCGCCCGACACCTGACTCGCCGCCGTCTTCGGATTCACGATGCGACCCGCCGCCACCGCGTTGACCACGCGCGTCACGCGCACGGTGCCGAGCGCCGCATCGACGCGCGCTTCGACGAACACCGCGGAGTGCGTGGCGATCGAGTACGACTGCTGCTTGTCGTGCGGCGTCACGGTCACCTGCGCATCGAGCGAGTTCAGGCCCGCGCGCGTCAGCAGTTCGCGCAGCGATAGTCGTTGCTCGGTGCCTTCGCCGCACACGACGTAATCGCCGTCGAGCCGCACCGCGTCCGGCTGCGCGCGCGCGAACGCATCGCCGCCGTGTTCCTTCGCGAGCGACGCGAGCTTGCCGCGCAGCCGCGTGCACGCCGCATGCACCGCGCTTCCGACCGACGACACGGTCCACGATCCGCCTTCGAGCGGCGCCTTCGGCAGACGGCTGTCGCCCAGACGGAAATCGACGTGTTCGAGCGGCACGCCGAGCGCATCGGCGGCGAGCTGCGTCATCACCGTATAGGTGCCCGTGCCGATGTCCGCCGTCGCGCTCGCCACGACGACTCGCCCGTCCGCTCCGATCTCCGCGAGCGCGGACGCCTCGTTCTGCATTGCGTCCCAGATGCCTGTCGCCATGCCCCAGCCGACGAGTTCGTTTCCTTCGCGCATCGAGCGCGGCGCGAGCGGACGCTTGTCCCAGCCGAAGCGTGCCGCGCCCTCTTCGAAACACTCGCGCAACGCCTTGCTGGAAAACGGCAGGTTCTTGTTACCGTCCCGCTCCGCATAGTTGATGAGCCGCAGCTTCAGCGGGTCCATGCCGAGCGCCTCGGCGAGCTCGTCCATCGCCATTTCCAGCGGAAACAGCGCCTGCGCCGCGCCCGGCGCGCGCATGTCGGCGGGCGTCGGCACGTCGAGCTTGCTCACCTTGTAGTCGAGCCGCACGTTGTCGCACGCATAGAGCTGTCCGGCCCAGTTCACCATGACGTCGCAGTAGTCCTCGTATTGCGACGTCTCGGACACCGCCTCGTGGATGATCGCCTCAAGCTTGCCGTCACGGTTCGCGGCCAGCGCGACGCGTTGCAGACTCATCGGCCGGTGCGCGAACGTGAACATCTGCTGCCGCGTCAAGACCACGCGCACGGGGCGCTTCAGATCGCGCGCGGCCATGACGGCCAGCGGCAGATGATATTGCGGACGCAAGCCCGAGCCGAACGCGCCGCCGACGAACGGCGAGACGACTTCGAGCATGTCGTCGTCAAAGCCGAAGATTTTCGTCAGATACTGCTTGGTGTTGAGCACGCCCTGCGTCTTTTCATAGACGATGAACTTGCCGGACGGCTCGGGAATGACCGTGCAGCCGTGCAACTCGATCGGGTTGTGATACTCAGCCGGCGTCGAATAGCGGCAGTCGATCTTGAACGCGGCCGCGGCCAGCGCGCCGTCGGCATCGCCGCGCGGCGGTGGCGGCGGCTCGAAGCCGCCTTTTTCGGTCGATGGCGGATAGCTGTCCGCCTCGACTTCGCGCAGATCCGTGCAGTGGCTCGTGCGCTCGTAGGTCACTTCGATCAGCGACGCCGCATGACGCGCGAGCTCATAACTTTCCGCGACGACGAGCGCGACCGGCTGGCCGCTATACCAGATGCGATCGTCCCAGAGCGGCCGAAACGGCATGCCGCCCGGCGCGGACTGGTCTTTCCACGCGGCATCGTTGAGCGGCAACTCGGGGCGATTTTCATGCGTGAGCACCATCAGCACGCCGGGCAATTCGAGCGCGCGCCGCGATTCGATCGACACGATGCGCCCGCTCGCGATGCGACTCGGAAGAACGAAGCCATAGCTCATGTCATCCGCGAAGAATTCGCCTGCGTATCGCACCTCGCCCGTCACCTTCTTTCTGCCGTCGACGCGGTTGACGGGCTTGCCGCTGAAGTGCGCGCCCTGCCGCGCAATGCGTTCCAGTTCGTTCGGAGAATTCATGATGCGTCGTCCTCTCTGCTGGCGAGGCTGATACCCGATGCCTGTTCGAAAGCGCGCTCGATGGCGCGCGCGGTCAGTTCGATCTTGAATGCGTTGCCGGGACGGCCGCGCGCGTCGCGCACCATTGCGCTCGCAAAGTCGCGCACCGTGGCGGCGTCGAGCGTCTTGCCGCGCAACGCGGCTTCGGCGTCGCGGTTGCGCCACGGCATATGGGCCACGCCGCCGAGCGCGCAACGCACTTCTTCGATGCGATTGCCGTCGAGCTTGAGCGCGAGCGCGACCGACACCAGCGCGAACGCATACGACGCGCGATCACGCACTTTCACGTAGGCGTTGTGTTGAGCGAAGCCATCGGCGGGCAAGGTGATTCCGACGATGATCTCGTCGTCGCGCAGGTTCGTGTCGATGTGCGGGGTATCGCCGGGAAGCCGGTGAAACGCGTCGAACGGGATGACGCGCTCGCCGTCGTCGCTCGCGACGCGCACGGACGCGTCGAGCGCGGCGAGCGCTACGCACATGTCAGACGGATGAACGGCGATGCAATGCTCGCTCGCGCCGAGAATGGCGTGGATGCGGTTGACGCCATTCATCGCGCCGCAGCCGCTGCCCGGCTGGCGCTTGTTGCATGGCGTGGCGGTGTCGTAGAAATAATGGCAGCGCGTGCGTTGCAGCATGTTGCCGCCGACGGTCGCGACATTGCGAATCTGCGCGGACGCGCCGGCGAGAATCGCCTTCGACAGCAGCGGATAGCGCGACTCGATGCGTTCGTCGTAGGCCACGGCGCTGTTCGTGGCGAGCGCGCCGATGTCGATGCCGCCGTCCGCGTTCGGCTCGATGCCGGTCATCGGCAGCCGGCGGATATCGACGAGCCGTTCGGGGCGCGCGACGCCTTCCCTGATCAGATCGACGAGGTTCGTGCCGCCCGCGAGAAACGCCGCCGACGGCGCGCGGTGCGCTTCGAGCGCCGCGGATACGTCGTTCGCGCGCGTGTAGGAGAAGCGGTTCATGGGCGCGCCTCCTCGTTCTGAACGGCGGTTCCTTCGACGCCTTGCCCGCCCGACGCCTGCAGAATGGCCTGCACGATGTTCGGATACGCGCCGCAGCGACAGACGTTGCCGCTCATCGCTTCGCGCACCTCGGCGGCGTCGTGGGCGTGTCCTTCCGCGAGCATGCCGACGGCCGAGCAGATTTGCCCCGGCGTGCAGTAGCCGCACTGAAAGGCGTCGCAGTCGATGAACGCCTGCTGCATCGGATGCAACGTGTCGCCGTCAGCCAGCCCTTCGATCGTGGTGATGGCCGCGCCGTCGTACGAAACGGCGAGCGCGAGACACGTATTGATGCGCTGGCCATCGACGAGCGCGGTGCACGCGCCGCATTGTCCGTGGTCGCAGCCCTTCTTCGTGCCGGTAAGCTGGCAGTGTTCGCGCAGCAGGTCGAGCAGTGTGGTCCACGGCTCGATGTCGAAACTACGCGATTCGCCGTTGATCTTCAGCGTGCAGGCGACGCGCTGCGCGTGCGGCGCGTCCGCGTCCAGCGTGGTCGCGGTCGATGAGGTGTTCATGGGATCTCCTTGCGGGAATCCCGGTGCGCAGCACGCGCCGTGCCTTGTGCCGTGTTGGCGGCGACAAGGAGTCGACGGGTAACGCCAGACCACCTGACTCAAAATGCAAGAACCGCGAGAACCCGGGTACGATCAGGCAAGCGCAGCAAATGACCCGCGCCCCGCGAACAGAAAAAACGCCCAGACAGGAAGGAGCCAGACCGAAATGTCAAAGAGCCAGTACCGCATAGCCGTGATTCCCGGCGATGGAATCGGCAAGGAAGTGATGCCCGAAGCCTTGCGCGCGCTTGATGCAGTGAGCCAACGCTTCGGCATCGCGCTGGAGTACCAGCACATCGAATGGGCAAGCTGCGATTACTACGCCGCGCACGGCCAGATGATGCCCGACGACTGGAAGGCGCAACTCGAAACCGCCGACGCGATTCTGTTCGGCGCCGTCGGCTGGCCGCAAAGCGTTCCCGATCACATCTCGCTGTGGGGGTCGCTCCTGAAGTTCCGCCGCGAGTTCGATCAATACATCAACCTGCGGCCGGCGCGTCTCTTCGACGGCGTGCCTTCGCCGCTCGCCAACCGCAAGGCCGGCGACATCGACTTCATGATCGTGCGCGAGAACACCGAAGGCGAATACTCGTCCGTCGGCGGCGTCAGTTTCGAAGGCACCGAGCGCGAGTTCGTGTCGCAAACCTCCATCTTCACGCGTCATGGTGCGGAGCGCGTGCTCAAGTTCGCGTTCGATCTCGCGCAGCAACGCGCGAAGAAGATCACGGTGGCGACCAAGAGCAATGGCATCTCCATCAGCATGCCGTGGTGGGACGCCCGCGCCGCGGAAATCGCCGCGCAGTATCCGGACGTCGCATGGGACAAGCAGCATATCGACATCTTGTGCGCGCGCTTCGTGCTGAACCCGGGCCGCTTCGATGTCGTCGTCGCGACGAACCTCTTCGGCGACATTCTTTCGGACCTCGGGCCCGCGTGCACCGGCACGATCGGCATTGCGCCGTCCGCCAACATGAATCCCGAGCGCGCGTTTCCGTCGCTCTTCGAGCCCGTGCACGGCTCCGCGCCGGATATCGCGGGCAAAGGCATTGCCAATCCTATCGCGATGATCTGGTCCGCCGCGATGATGCTCGACTTCCTCGGCCAGCGCCCCGCGCACGATGCGATTCTGTCCGCCATCGAGGCCGTGCTGAAGGAAGGGCCGCACACGGGCGACCTGGGCGGCAAGGCCAGTACGAAGGAAGTCGGCGAAGCTATCGAGCAACGGCTCGGCTGACCAGGTATCGCTATTTCGTACGGGTTGCTAACTAATTCGAAACGCTTCATAGCGAACCGTTCGTTTTGTTCAGAACGGTTCGCTACGTCGCTCGATCTACGAGCTTAGCCGACCTTGGGATTCACGACCGACACCTTCGGGCCGTTGCTGTCCCACTGACTGAGATACCAGTTGCGCTTCCACACCGGGTTCGTGGTGGTGATCGCGCCCGTCACGACGCTGCCGTTCAGCCGGAGACCGCCGACCGCGAACGAATCGCTCGTGCAGGTGTCGGTATGGTTCGTGATCTGGATGTCGACGTTCTTCGCGACTGGTCCAGGGAACGCGCCGAGGTAGACCAGAATGCCGCCGCCGGTGCAACCCCGAGTCGTCGGGCTGACGATCTTGATGCCCTGGAGCACTGCGTTGTTGTCGTTCGGCTCGATGTCGAGACCATACGACGGCGCCGTGCCGGAGATGTTTTCCCACAGCGGATTCGTGAACGTGATGCCGCTGCCGGACACAATCGTCGCGCCTTGACGGCGGCAGCCGTTCGCGTGGTGGCCGCTGATCGACACGTTCGAGCTCGGCTTGTTCGAGCCGCTCTGGCTATTGCCGATGTAGATGCCGTCGCCCCAGCAGTTGATCGTAGTCGGGTTCGTGATCGTGACGCCAGTGGAGCCGTTGATCGAAATGCCCATGCCCCATTGGCCGGAGGTGGCCGAGTTCAATTCCTTACTGCCATCGAGGTACGGTGCTTCGATGTTCACGTTGCTCACGTCCCACACGCGCATCATCTGGTATCCGGTGCTGTTGTGCGACAGCAGCTTGATCGACGCGCCGGGCGCGAAGCGGATATGCGTGTTCGAGCGCAGCGTGAGGCCAGTCGCGTCGATGCGGCTCTTGCCCGTGATGAGGAGAATCTGACCGACTGAGCCGTCGATGGCAGCCTGAAGCGCCGCGCGGTCGTTGGTCGAGCCATCGCCCTTCACGCCGAACGACTTGTCTTGCAGCACGCCGGCCGTGCTGGTGTTGCTCGTGCCTTGCGAGCCGCTGCTTGCAGTGGTGCCACGCGGGTCTGCGGTGCCGAGGTTCTGCCACGGCGTCGTGCCGCTCTTGAACCAGTTGCCCGCCGTGTTGCGGCCGTAGATGGCGCCATTGAGGTAGACGAGCGTCGTGTACGCGACCGGGGAGCCGGTTCCCATCGCCGTGCCGTTGCGCACCGCATGGCCGCCGACGAGCGTCCAGACGGCGCCCGAGCTATCGGTGATGGATGCTGCGGGCGGAATAGTCGTTCCGTTCGACGACGCGGCCTTTGCGACGGCGGCGGTATCGCCCATCCCGTCGGCATTTGTTTCACTACCGCCGCCACAGGCGGCCAAGGCGGCGCTGCCTGCACCCGCCATCACGAATGACAGGAACTTTCTACGCGTAAGGGATGCGTGGAGATTGTTAGAGACGCTAATCAGGGAATTTTCGGTCTGTGCTTTGAGTAGACGATTCGACGACACGGGAAATTATTCATGTTTGCTCAAGGAGACCGGAGTGTACTGTCCGCAAACTACCGATCGGGTTTCCTGTTGTAACAGGAAGAAAGAGCAAAACCCGTTCTTTTATTCATACCGTAGGTAGAGAAAACTATTTCATTCGTCTGCTTTACGGCAAAGATCAGACCGTTTTGGCGAAATAATTCCCTTTTATTAATAAGCTTATTCAGAGTTGGTGTAACAGATTGCCCAAGTGATGTAGCTATTTCCGACTAAGAGCACAAGCGGTCGTTCTAACCCAGCGACGAGCCTTCGTTCACCGATATATCCCGTTGCCTGCCGCACGATGCGCGGGGCGATTGTTTTACCGCTTTGCACGACGAAGTAAGCGTTTGCTACAACGTCTCTCGGCATTCTGTTCCCTTGGCTAGGCGCTGAGGCGGCTAGTTACTTCTGAGCTTTGCGCGTGAATTAGGGCGTTATCGCTCGCGCACTGGCTGTTTCGATTCGTGTTCCTAACTACATGAAGCCGCTATGTGGTGCAAAACGACACCCTTCCGACCTCCGGCAAGGCGCACACACTAGCGGCACAACGCATCGGTATGCGATGCATTGAGGCGCACGAAAGCAAGAGTAGTTGGGACAGCTCGAAACGAGAAAGAGGAGAAAAGGCAGAGCTTGGGAGAAGATGGTCCGAGACGTGACTTGAAGACCGACGCGACGATAACGAATCGCAATGCGACTGCCGACATCGACGAAACGCATGCCGGAGTCAATGCCGATGCGAGCGCATCGGCACGATCTAGGACGTGAAGACTGCCGGTTGCGTTGTCGACACCGGCAGAGGTTATCGCGAGTGCGCCGTGACCGGTCGACCTGGTGGAACGAGCCAATCGGTCACTGCGGATGTGCGCTACACGCCTTCCACAAGAACGGCGCGATACCGCGCGCCTCGGAACCGATGCTGCGCAACCTCTTGATATGCCGGACTGTCGTACCATGCACGCGCGGCGTCGGTCGACGGGAACTCCACGATCACGACACCCTCGGGCGCATCGCCTTCGAGGGCTTGCTGAGGTCCGTAAGCGGCGAGAACTTTCACGGGATGACCTTGCAAGGTCTCGCCGACCTTGCTTTGATATACGTCGAGTTCCTGCTGATCTTGCGTGCTCTCTCTTGTAAAAACAATGTAAGTGGCCATGGCAATCGCTTTCGCAGTGGTGTGAAGGTGTGCACGATGATGCCATGAAAGGGGCAAAGACCTCGGTGCACAGAGCAATGTCGAGAAAGCTCGGCATGGCTCGCTTTCACGCTTCGCGCACTGCCGTGGAAACGATATGGACGCAATTAAGGCGATTGCGCGTACGTTACGGACGTCCCACGCGTTGAGCGGCCTCTTACGAAGCCGCTCTTTCCCCTGAATGCTCACGCACTGATCTCTTTCGACCAACCGGCATACCACTTCCGGAACAATTCGAATTGCGTTTCTGCATAGCGGCGTTGCGCTTCGCTGAGTGCATCGGTTTCATTGAAATGAAGCGTGTATTCCTTGTCGCCGTTGAGCACCATCAGGTATTTGTAGTACAGCACCAGATCCGTGCCTTCGTCGAATGATGAAAGCACTGCAAGCGCGCTTTCAAGTTCCCGTGCCTGGCGACGCGCCGTCACGTCACCATCGCTCGCTTTGCGGCACAGATCGACGAGGTGCAAGACTTCGCGCGGCAACGCATTGCCGATGCCGGTAATCGCGCCTCGCGCGCCGCAGTTGACGAAGCCGTGAAAGACCTGCGTGTCCACGCCCACCATCAACGTGACGTTCTCGTCCTGGCTGGTGATGTTCTCCGCTGCATAGCGCATGTCCGCTGCGCCGCCGAACTCCTTGAACCCGATCAGGTTCGGGTACTTGGCCCGCAGCTCGAAGAACAGATCGGCGCGCGTGGCGAAGCCGTAGTAAGGGCTGTTATAGATGACTGCGGGAAGCGCTGGCGCCGCTTCCAGAATGGCAGAGAAATGCGCCTTCTGCGCGGCAGGCGACGCACCGCGCGACAGCACCCGCGGAATGACCATCAGGCCGCTGGCGCCGACCTTCGCCGCGTGCGCTGCATGCGATACGGCTTCCTTCGAATTCACCGCACCGGTGCCGACGATAGTCGGGACGCCGGCCTCGACGAGCCGCGCCACGCCTTCCTGACGCTGCGCTTCGCTCAGAAGGGGCCAGTCGCCCATCGATCCGCAGTACACCACTGCGTTCATGCCGAGGCCGACGAGCTCGCGCCCTTTGGAGACGAGCGCGTCGTAGTCCGGCGTGCGATCGGCCGTGCACGGCGTCATGAGCGCCGGAATGGTGCCCGTGAAGATGTTGTTGCCCATGTTGTTGCCCTCGACATTCGGTGACTATGATTCGTTGATTGAACTCGCCGATGCGACTGGCGATATGCCGCAGTATCACAAGCCAGAAGCATTCAGGCTTGCGTCGATTCCTGAAAACCAGTGACGAAATTGGCACAGCGACGTAGGGTTTGCCGATTTGCGTGCTGACGCCCGGTCGGCGAACATTGCAGGTACGCATTCGCGTTGTCTCTCCTGCCGCATCGCTCATTGCGCGTGATCGACATCGAGAGACGACTCGACCTCCAGTAACGTTGCGATGCGCGCCGGCACGAACGGCGGACGCTGCGCATCCGTCCTCCAGCCGAAACAGAACGCAGCCGCTTCACCGCAGATCTTCCCTTGACACGGTCCCATGCCGCAGCGCGTGTGCAGCTTCGCGTCGCGCCACGAGCGATACTTCGAGGCATCGCCGAAAGCGACGTCTTCGCATCGGCACAAGATGGTGCCCGGTTGGGCTAACGTGCGAAGCTCAGGATGCAACTCGAACGCCTCGTGCATGCGTCGCGCGAATTGCCGATACGCGTCGCGCGCCGCGAAGAGCGCCCGAGCGTGCTCGCGATCGCCCATCGCCGCATGCGCGGCTATGCGGCCTTCGAGCGCGGCAAGCTCCATGCCGCCCACGCCCGCGCACTCGCCCGCAGCATAGACATCGGGCACGGAAGTGGCCTGCCATTCATCCACACGTAATGCTGTTTCGAATCGTGTCTCGACAACCTCACAGCCGAGCGCGATGCCGATCTGAACGTTCGGCACGAGTCCATATGCGCAAGCTAAACGATCGCAATCGATGTTCATGTCTTCGTCGCCATGACGCACGCGCACCCGCGTCATGTGCGTCTCGCCGTGCGCTTCCGCGACGTAAGCGCCGCGATAATAAGGCGTCGCGCGCAGAGCGAAGCGCATGCGCGCCGCCTGCAACAGCTTCGCGGGCGTCTTCAACAGGCCGCTGGCGAAGCGCCGAACATGGCTTGCCGAAGCCTGCTCGACGATAGCCGCCACCGTCGCGCCGTGTTGGCGCGCCGTGATGGCCGCGGCCCAAAGAAGCGGCCCGGTGCCCGCAATCACGATACGCTGTCCCTCGACCGGCATGCCGCCCTTGATCAACGCCTGCAAGCCGCCTGCGCCCGTCACGCCCGGCAACGTCCAGCCGGGATACGGCAGAAAGCGCTCGCGCGCGCCTGTCGCGACGATCAGATTCTCGTAGCCGATCTGATAGCCGCGCGCCGCATCTTCGACGAGCAAGGTCTTACCGGGCAGCGATTGCACCACGCGCGTACCACAGAGACGAGCGATGTTCTTATGCCGAGCTAGCGCGTCGATGGCGGCGCGCGCCGGGCCTTTCGGCGCGTGTTGCGGCCCTTGCCGCCAGATCTGACCGCCGGGCAGCGCGTTATCGTCGATGATGCCGACTTGCACGCCCGCTTCTGCCGCAATACGCGCCGCATGAAGTCCAGCGGGACCCGCGCCGATGATAAGGATATCGAACTTCATCGCGCTACGCTTCCCGTCTCAACCGACATACCGTGCGCGCACAACGTCTGACAAGCGAGCCGATGCCGCACGCCATCGATCGTCACTCTGCATTCCTGGCAGATGCCCATGCCGCACAACGGACCACGGACGTCACCGCTCACCGAGCGCCGCGTGACGAAGCCCGCGCCACCTGCGGCGAGCGCCACGGCCGCCAGCACCGAACTGCCGTTCGCCACGCTCAAGGGGCGTCCATCGATATGAAGCGTCAACGATCGCTCAGACATGCACGGCTCCGTTGCTGATGCCACCTGTCACGCGGCTCGTCTGAAATCGCGACGGCAGATACGGCGTCGCGTCGATCGGCAATTGTGACGACGCGCCCGTCATTTGCGCGGCAATCAGCTTCGCGGTGGCAAGCGCCGTCGTCACGCCGAGTCCTTCGTGTCCCGTCGCAATCCACACCGGAACGTGCGCCGCATCGTCGCTAACGAACTGGGCAGCCGGGCCGATGAGCGGCAAGCCGTCGAGCGTCGCGGGCCGGAATCCGGTCCACGCGCGAATTGCATTGAGCGTCGGCAGCCGGGGAAGATACTCGCTTGCTCGCCGAAGCATGCGCGCCATGATCTCGGGCTCGATGGCCGCATCCACGTTGTCGAACTGCCGTGACGAGCCGATCAACAATTGCCCGGTCGGACGCGGCTGCACGTTGAACGCCACCGACGTACCGCTCGCGTTGTGCGCGCTCTTGATATAGCCCAGTTCGAGAATCTGATGTCGGATGGTGCCCGGATAGCGATCCGTGATGAGCAGATGCCCCTTCTTCGCCTGCATTGGCAATTCGGGCATCAAGTCGATGGCCTGCAAGCCATTCGCGACGAGCACCGCGCCCGCCGCGATGACTTCGCCGCTCGCGAGCACGACGCCTTCGCGCGTCAATCGCGCGACCGGTGCGTCTAGCCTGCAACTCACGCGGCCTCCGCCCGATGCATCGGCGATCAGCCACGCAGCGGCGGCCGGCGCGTAGACAACGGCGTCATCGGGGACGATCATGCCGCCCCTGAAACCTTCGCGCAGTTCAGGCTCAGCTTCGCGCAACTGCTGAGTATCCAGCATGTCGCATGCGATATTTTCGCTTGCGAGCGAATCGCGGCGCTCACGCGCCAGATCGAATTCTTCGTCGTCGGCAGCGACCCAGAGCGTGCCGCAACGCACGAAAGCCTGACGCTTGTCGAGACGCGGCGCGAGGTCGAGCCATAGCTGACGCGACCACGACGACAGCGCAAATTCAGCGGGCGTATCGTCCATCACGACGACGTGGCCCATGCCCGCCGCTGTCACGCCCCCGCCGATTCCCGCGCGATCGAGCACGAGCACATGCATGCCCTTGCTTGCGAGTTCGCGCGCGCATGCCGCGCCGACAATGCCCGCGCCGATCACGATCACATCCGGGCAGGCATGTCCCGAGACGGCACGCGCGTTCACGTGCGAATGCCCCACGCGAACGGATCGTCGCTGGAAAAGACGAGCTTCGCTTCGGCGTTCACATGCGCGGTTCCGCGAATGCTCGGCCGCACGCGTCCCGCCGCGTGATCGTCCATGCTTTCATAACGCGCCTCGAACACGCTGCCGACGATGCTTTCCTGCCGCCAGAGCGCGCCCGGCGCAAGCAAGCCATCGGCCGCGAGACAGGCGATCTTCGCGCTCGTGCCCGTTCCGCACGGCGAGCGGTCGTACGCCTTGCCGGGACACAGCACGAAGTTGCGGCTATCGACATCGGGCGTCGTCGAATCGGCGAACAGTTCGATATGGTCGATGACCGCGCCGCCTTCACCCGTGATGCCGTTTGCTTCGAGCGCTTCGCGGATCGCCCATGCAACGTCCGTCAGCGATTCGACGCGCGCGAAGTCAAGTGCCTGGCCATGATCGGACACGAGAAAGAACCAGTTGCCGCCCCACGCGATATCCCCATGCACGCGCCCGCGATTCGGCACGTCGAGCGGCACTTGCGTACGGTAACGGTAGGCAGGAACGTTGTGCACGGTGACGCTGAGATCGCTGTGCAGTTCCGCTTCGACGATCCCGACAGGCGTTTCTATGCGATGCACGCCGGGCTGGATGCGCCCGAGATGCGCGAGCGAAACGACGAGCCCGATAGTGCCGTGACCGCACATGCCGAGAAAGCCGACGTTATTGAAGAAGATGGCGCCCGCCGAGCACGATGGATCGTGCGGTTCGCACAACAACGCGCCAACCATGACGTCCGAGCCGCGCGGCTCATTGACGATGCCCGCGCGCACACGATCGTAGTCGCGGCGAAAAATCTCGAGGCGTTCGGGCAGCGGACCGCGACCGAGATCGGGGCCGCCCGAGATGACGAGTCGAGTCGGCTCTCCGCCGGTATGGGAGTCGACGACTTCGATGTGAGTGAGTGTTTTCATGAGGCAATGGTAAGCGCGCGCACTGCCAGCGTCTTGGCCGAACGCGTCTGCGCGAGTGATGAAATCGGCATAGCTTCGCGTGTCGCAAACACGGGTACAAACCCGACTAGTCAACGCACATAGCGCCGCTGCCGCTCGAACGCCGCGCAACTATGCGGATTTCTGCATCGCCACTGATTATTTCCCGCAAGACGCGGCGATCTTCGGCTTCGTATATTTGTGCGCGCCGTGCTTGGACGGCGCCGATGAAGCCCACAAAGAACACCACACTACGACACACGATCAAACCAAAGAGGATGCCTGAGACAATGAAAGTCGCCACTTCGTACGTATCGGCCGCGCTGGTTGCGTGCTCCACCTTCGCCAGCGCACCGTACGCGCTGGCTGCGTCGGCATCGCCGCAGAACGTCCAGATCGGCTTTGCGGCGCCGCTCACCGGCGGCCAGGGGCACTACGGCGCGGATTTTCGGAGCGGCGTCGAGCTCGCGATTGCAGACATGAATGCGACCAAGCCGGTCATCGGCGGTCAGCCCGTTCAGTTCGTGCTCAACGCGCAGGACGATCAGGCCGATCCGCGTACCGGCACCACGGTCGCTCAAAAGCTCGTGGACGATGGCGTGGTCGCTGTCATCGGCCACTACAACTCGGGCACCAGCATTCCGGCCGCGCCGATCTATGCGAAAGCGGGCATTCCCGAAGTCGCGATGGCGACCGCGCCCTCCTACACGCGGCTCGGGTTGCCGACGACGTTTCGCCTGCTGACATCCGATACGCAACTCGGCAGCGTGCTCGGCGAATACGTCGCGAAGGGCCTCAAGTTCAAGCGGCTCGCCATTGTCGATGACCGCACCGCGTACGGCCAGGGCGTTGCCGAAGAGTTCGCGAAAGCAGCCAAGGCGGCGGGCGCGACGATTGTTGATCAGGAGTACACAACAGATAAGGCCGTCGATTTTCGCGCGATTCTCACGAAGATCAAGTCCGCTGACGTGGATGCGGTCTTCTACGGCGGCGCCGATACGCAAGCCGCGCCGATGCTGAAGCAAATGCGTTCGCTCGCGATCAAGGCGGTGTTGATCGGCCCGGACATGCTTCAGTCCGAGAACCTGATCAAGATCGCAGGCGGCGCGGCGGAAGGCACGCTGGCGGCATCCGAGGGAAGTCCGCTTGCGCAGATGCCGGGCGGCAACGCGTTCGCCGAGCACTACAAGGCGCACTTCAGCAAGCCGGTGGAGCTGTACGCGCCGTATGCGTACGACGGCACCATGGCCGTTTTCAACGCAATGAAGAAAGCGGATTCCACTGATCCGCGCGTGTTCCTTACTGCGCTCAAGAGCACGAACATGAAAGGCGTGACTACGAGCGAGCTGTCGTACGACAATTACGGCGATCTGAAATACGGCGGCGTGACGGTCTATAAAGTCGCCAATGGCAAGTGGGTGCCGTTGCAAACCGTCGGCACGAAGTAACGCAAACGCGGTGGCCGCGTGCTTGGATAAGCGCGGCCACCGTTGGGTGAATGTCAGTGGGCGCGATCAGTCAGTCGTGCGTTGACCGGCACCGATATGCGGCAACAGCGCCGCGAGCCACAGCGAGACCGCCACGGCGCCTGCGTCCGGCGAACCGACGGCGCGCGTGCCCAGATAGCTTGCGCGACCCGCCTTCGGCGTCATCTGCGCGGTGTTCTGCGCGCCCTGCTGCGCTGCCGACACTGCCACTTCCCACGCCCGATGCGCGGGACTACCGGAAGTCAGCGCCTCTTCATAGGCGGACACGGCGGGAAAGAGCGCATCCAGCATCGTTCGATCGCCCGCTTTCGCGCCACCCAGATCGCTGATCGCCTCGACTGCCGCTCTGAACGCATGCGCCCAATCGAGCGCCGATGCATCGCCGATCTCTGCCAGGTGCCGCGACGCGCGCATCAGCGCGGTTGCATAGAACGGCCCCGAACTGCCCGCAATCGCGCGGCGCAGCGCCACGCTCAGCGCTGCCAGGGCGCTCGCAGGCGTGCCGAGATCGCTTTCGCTTACTTCGAGCAGGGCATGCGCGGCGCGCTTCATGCTCGCGCCGAGGTCTCCATCTCCGGCGACGGAATCGAGTTCGGTGAGCCTCGGTTCGTTTTCGATCAACGTATCCGCTACGGATTGCAGCGCCGCTTTCATCGCGCGCGTCCATTGATTCGGTTCTGCCTGCGCGGCCGCTGCGGTCGGGGACGGCTGCGCGGGACCGTCGATGCGAATGTCGCGATTGACCATGCCACCACCGGGCCATGCACGCGCCTCGGTCGGTGCATCGAGGAGATTCAGCGTTGCGTCGTCCGCCCGCAGCAGCGAGATGGAGCAGCCCGGCATGTCCAGCGCCGAGAGCAACGTCCCGGCCCATGCGCGCTCTATTTGAATGCCTCGTGCAGCAAGATTCTCGTGAGCGGCTCGCAGCACGATATCGAGCTCCATCTGCGGCGTGCCGCCGAGCCCGTTGACCAGCAACGCGACTCGCTCGCCGCTCGCGAGCGCCAGTTCATCGACGATGCTTGAAATGAGCACGTCGCAAAGCGCATCGGCGGGCAGCATCGCGGTACGCTCGACGCCTTTCTCACCGTGGATGCCGAGCCCCAATTCGATCTCGTCATCGCCGAGCGTGAAGCCCGATTTCTCCGCGCCGGGAATGGTGCAGCCATCGAGCGCGACGCCCATCGTGCCGAGATTCGCCGCTGCGTTGCGCGCGACGGACGCGACTTCTTCGAGCGTCATTCCACGGGCAGCCGCCGCGCCCGTGACCTTGTGCACGAGCACCGTCCCAGCGATGCCGCGCCGACGATCGCGTGCCGTCTCATCGCGCAAGGCAACGTCGTCGGCCACGATGACGACCTCGACCGGGATGCCCTCTGCGCGCGCCAATTCCGCAGCGAGGCCGAAATTGAGGCGATCGCCCGTGTAGTTCTTGACGATCAGTACCGCGCCGCGCGAACCGGCGGTTGCGCGGATTGCGGCGAGCACGGCGTCTGTGGACGGTGACGTGAACACTTCGCCGCAGACCGCGGCGCTCAGCATGCCCGCGCCGACGTACCCGCCATGCGCGGGTTCGTGGCCGCTGCCGCCGCCCGATATCACCGACACGGGGCGATCCGTGGCTTCGTTCTGCTCCCGTCGCACGAGCACGTTTTCAGCGCCGAGAATCGCGACGTGGGGCGCTTGCCGCGCGACGCCTTCGAGCATTTCACGCACGACGTCATGCGGGCTGTTGATCAGTTTCTTCATGGCTTTCTCTTGTGGCAGTCAACGGTGGCTCACAGTTTGCCGCATCGGACAATCCGTTGCTGCGACCGCGCGCAGTCCGCGAGATTCCATGCTCGTATTCGAGAAGGCGGACGCGTGTCTCGTGGAGGCGACAACACGCGAAACGTTGCAACGCCCCTACCATAACCAAGGGTGGGCAACGTTATAATCCGTCGCTTTGCGGCGCATACGCGCAGTAAAATTTTCCAACCGGTCATATCTCCCTCGAGAGCAGGGATGGCCAGCAGTGTCCGACAGCCTCCGTAGCAATCGCAGGTGTTGTGCTGCATTCAGACTGCGATTGTCATGTTCTTCCCCAGTAAGTCAGTCGCTTATCGCCGCCGTGCATCGGCAGCGAGCGTGCTTGTCGTCTGCATCGTGCTTTCTCCCTGCGTTCATGCCGATGGAAACAGTCCGGCCGAACAGCAGTTGGAGCCCATCATCGTCAGGGCAGAGAAGCTGCCCGCGCCGGCACAGCGCACGCCTATCGCGATGAGCGTCTATGGCGGTGTCTTTCTCGACAGCACAGGCGTGAGCGATATCAAGTCGCTTGCCGCCATCGCGCCGGACCTCAACTATGCGCAGGTGCAGACGGTCGTGCCCGTGCTGACGATTCGCGGCATCTCCAGTCGCGACACGACTGAGATCGGCGACCCGTCCGTTGTCGTCGTGACCGATGGCAGCTCGAACAATCGCCCGTATGCATTGAGCGGCACGCTCTACGATGTCGACCACATCTCGGTGCTGCGCGGACCCCAGGGCACGCTCTACGGACGCAACGCAGTGGGCGGCATCATCGATATCGTGACCGCGAAGCCGTCGCGGATCGCGGAGGGCCGCGCATCGGTCGATCTCGGCAACTACGCGACGCGCAATCTGGAGGCGATGATCAACGTTCCCGTGAACGACGTCCTGCAGTTTCGCGTGGCCGCTATCTCGCGCCGGCACGACGGCTATCTGAACAATGCGCCGCAGGCAGACGGCGACGACGAGGACACGCGCTCGGGACGGCTTTCGGTCGCGCTCGAACCGACCTCGCATCTGCGCATGCTGTTTACTGCGCAACAGACGTCGATGAAAGGCGTCGGCCCCGTGTCGCTCGACATTCCGTATCGCTACGATGCGAACGGCAACCTCTCGCACGACAAGCCGCCCTTTCCTGCCGACCCGCGCACGTTCACGTATGCGACGCCGCAATCGCAAAGCATCGAGGATACGATCGCGCGATGGAATGTCGCCTACGACTTCCCGAGCGTCGAATTGAGTTATACCGGCAGCTACGACAATCTGACATGGCGTCACGCAGCCGACAGCAGCCCGAGTTTCGCCGAGCCGGTGTCGTACCGGCAGAATGAGTTTCCGAAGACGCTGAATCAGGAAGTGCGCGTGAGTTCGCTCGGCAACGGGCGATTGTCTTGGCAGGCGGGCGTGTCGTACTTTCGCGAGTCGTCGTCGCTGTCGAGCGCGAACGAGTCGCCGTTCGATGGCGGCATGTATCTGCCCACGCTTGCGTTCGCGTATGGCATTCGCACCACATCGACGGCGGCGTATGGCCAGTCGTCGTATTGGTTGACCGACAAGATCAGACTGACCGCGGGCATGCGCGTGACGCGCGACGAGAAGAGCCGCGATGGCGAGTACTACTTCGCCAATTCGAATGAACCGCCCTTCGTCTATACGCATGTGCCGCAAAACAACTCCGGTGCATGGTCGAAGCCGACGGTTCATCTCGCGGCCGAATATGCGCCCACGTCGGCATGGATGACCTACATTCGCTACGACACCGGCTATAAGTCGGGCGGGTTCTCATCCTCGGGATCGTATGCGCCGGAGACGCTGAAGGGCGTCGAGCTCGGCACGAAATCGCTCTGGAACGCGCAGCGCGTGCAGATCAACGCAAGCGTCTTCGACTACGACTATTCGGGCCAGCAGATTGCGCAACTCGTGCCGTTCGCGGACGGGCGAACGGGAACGAGCATCGTCAACGCGGGCCGCACGCGCATCTATGGCGCGGACGCGGATATCCGCGCTTTGGTCGATCCGGTTGGCTTGCTCACGCTGTCGGTCGCGTGGCTGCACGCGCGCTTTACGGATTTCGTCGTGAACGATGGCAGCGGACACAACGTCCAGCTCGCCGGCAACGCGCCGCCGCAAAGCCCCACGTTCACTGTCGGCTTCGGGCTCGAACATACGTGGATGACGGCAGCCGGGCGAATCGTCGGCCGCGTGGACGCGAAGTTTCAGACGGGTCAGCACTTCACGATCTATAACTACGCGGACGATTACCAGAAGCCCTATCTGACCGCTGATCTCTCTGCCACCTGGACGCCGGTCCATAAGGACTTCGAAATAATGGCGTACGTGCGAAACGTGACGAATCAGCGCGTCTTCACGGCCGCAGAGGAATATACGTTCGATGACTCTTACCGATATGCGTTCTCGGCCCCGCGCACCCTCGGCGTGAAGGCGACCTATCTCTGGTAACGGCTTTCGTCACCGAAACACAATGGCGAGTCGCTGATCGGCCATCAACGTTTGATCAGCGCCTTACTCCGACCTCGCTTCGCGCCGCCGCCGCATAGGCCGGTTCGTCGAAAAGCGTTGGCCGCGAATAGAAGTCCTCGGCCCACTCGACGGCATCGTTTCCCCAGAACAGCCGGTCTCGCAACACCAGCGTCGGCACACCGAATACGCCTAGATCGATTGCGCGCTGCGTCTTGTCCTTAAGTTGTCGTTTGACATCCGCCGAGCCGACGCGCTCGTCTGCATCGTCGACGCCGAACTGCTTAGCGAATGCTTGAAATTCGACTTCGGGATCGCGCCCGTCGGCGAAAACGAAGTCGAGTGCTTTACCGACATCGACAGTGCGCGCGCCCAGCGATACGAGCAGGCGCTGCGCTGCAAGCGGATTGAATGGATGACGCGGCGGCATCGCGAACGGTACGCGCTGGCGGCCGGCAAGCCAGACGCACATCTGATAGGTGTGAATGCGCTTCGGCGGAATCTCTGCCGGTCCCAGCGTTCCCCAATGCTTCAGGAGCGCAGCGAAAAGAATGGGCACGGGCTGAATGTCCAGGCGATCCCGCAACGCCTCCAGACGGTGAAAAGCCAGATAGGAAAACGGGGATACGACGTCGAAAAACCACTCGGCCTTTTCCATCTTCGCGCTTCCGGATTCGTCGAATGACGGTCATTATCGCCGGATCGGAATGAGGCTGCTATCCGCAGATTCCCGGCGCTTCGGGCGGGCTTTGGCGTTGCGAGCCAGCCCATGTGGGCGCGTGTTACGTCATTGATTAGCGCATCTCTGCGCCTTTCGCTTTAGTCATCGTGATGCCGTCGACAGCCGCTGTCGTATGCTACTCAGCATTCGATTCGCTATGGCCGCGGAATCGAGCCTGTAGGCACCGGCTTTCAGTAGCATCTTGATGAACCCGACTTTGGCTGTATTGACCTCCGAAGGCGTGGAGCTACTGTCGTTCGTTACGCACGGGACATTGATTCGACCGGGCTTGTCTGCGCTGTCGTTCGTTCGAGTCATTCTGATTTGGTCTCTCACTGGCTTGTGCTTTGCTTAACGGTGCCTGCGTCGAAACCTTTACCGTACAGACGGCCATCGCCCGAAAAGGCTGGAAAATGTCGTGGCAGTGTGATGCAAGCGCGTGAGAAGCGCCGGCTCTGATCAATCGCCAGTCTTGGGACGGTCCGACGTCTCGTCGTCGGCCAGGCCCAAGGCCCAGCGCAGATCACGCACGAATTCGAGTGAGACATGAGTCCACTCCTCGCTACCCGGGCGGCAGTCACGCGGATTCCTTCGTCCACGAGCCCGACGGATCACCTCGATGCTGAGGCTCAATGCCCGTGCCTCGTCTCTTAGCGAGTCGTCGTCGAAAGCCGAATGGTCGTCTACGGTATCCATAACTTGGTTGTCGCGCCGTTGAGAGTAGCGGCAGCCTTGGGGTCTTCGGATCTTCGCTAAGGCGATGCATCCGATCTGATACCTCCGACGCAACGGCCGGTTTCGTCAGCGACCCCAGGACACCCCGCGACCTTAGAACGTCGACCAGTCGCCGTCAGTCGCCGAACTGGACACTGCCGCAGCAGCGACCGCTGGCTTCACCATACGCGCTACGACCGGCGCTTTCTTGACAGGGGACGGTCGCGTCGCCGGCTTCTCATCGCGGTTCATGGATGCCGTCGTTGTCCCAGCGAGCGTATGCGCCGTGCGGAACACAGCAACGGCCGCCGTCAGTTGCTTCGCCTGACTGTCCATTGAGCCCGCTGCTGCTGCCGCTTCCTCGACGAGCGCAGCGTTCTGCTGCGTGACTTCGTCCATCTGCGAGATGGCCTGATTCACCTGCTCGATGCCGCGGCTCTGCTCGTGAGACGCAGATGCAATGTCGCCCATGATGTCGGTGACACGCTGAATCGCAGTGCCGACGCGCTGCATCGTGTCGCCCGCCCTCGCCACCAGTTGCGTCCCGGCTTGCACACGAGTGCCTGACGTCTCGATCAGCTCCTTGATGTCCTTCGCCGCGGCCGACGAGCGCTGCGCGAGGCTGCGGACTTCACTCGCCACCACCGCGAAGCCCCGGCCTTGCTCTCCCGCCCGCGCGGCTTCCACCGCAGCGTTCAGCGCAAGAATATTGGTCTGGAAAGCGATGCCCTCAATCATGCCGATGATTTCAGCGATCTTTGCCGAACTCTCTTCGATGCCCGCCATCGTCTCGACCACTTGACTGACGATAGCGCTACCCTCGTTGGCGACGGCATTGGCGTCGTCCGCCAGGCTACTCGCCTGCGTGGCGTTCTCCGAATTCTGCTTGACCGTGGTGGTCAGTTCTTCCATGCTCGCGGCGGTTTCCTGCAGCGATGCCGCTTGCTCTTCGGTACGCGACGATAGGTCCGTATTGCCTGCCGCGATCTGCTTGCTGGCGCTCGCAATGGCTTCGCAACTCGACCGAACCGTTCCGACAGTGGCGGCCAACTTGTCTTTCATGGTGGCAACGCCCGCAAGCAACTGCCCCATCTCGTCATGCGTCTTGATGGACACATCGTGCGTGAGATCGCCAGCGGAGATGTGTTCAAAGTGCTTCAGCGCTTCTGCAAGCGGCGTCATGATGGCCCGGCGCAGAACGAACCAGCCGAACGCTGCAGCAGCGATGCCAGCGAGCAGCGCCAGCACGCCGAGCATGCGCAATGTCGATGCATGCGCGTCGTTCTCCGCTTCCTGGCGCACGGCATCGGCAAGCTGGTAGGACTTCAGTTTGTCGAACGCATCGATACACCGGTTGTAGGCCGCAGGCAAATCTTTGAGCGCGAGGCGAGAGACGTTTTCCTTCTCGCCCGCTTCGATTGCCGCGCCGAACTTCTCGATGACTTCGCGCATCTGGGCGCGCGCAGCGACGACGTCCTTTGCGAGCGCGTCTTCGTCGGGTCCGCGAGGAATGGCGTTGTACTTGCTGAACCACTCGTCGGATTCGCGCATGAATCCATCCGCGCGGGCGCGCAGTCCGCTGGCGTCGGGAGCGGTGGGATCCAGCGCGTAACGGTCGAGCGACAGCCGGGCTCGCGCGGTGAAGTTGCTCGATATGCCGAGTGCATTGACGGCTGGAAGCGAATTCTCGGCGATGTCTCTCGCCGATGCATGAATTGCGCTAATACCGTACAGCCCGAAGCTCACCGAAAGAGTCAGCATCAAACCGAGGAAAGCCATGGTGAGCGCAAGCCGCGCCCGAATCGAGAGGTTTTTCATCGTGCTTTGGTTGTGGCGCGTGAAGAGTGCGATACGGCAGTCGCGCGTGCTGCCGCTGATCGAATATGAACGTCAATGCTTATCGGCAGCGCGGTCGGACAATTCAGTCAATTTGCTCGCGCCACTCTCTAATGCCGTGCTCGGAAGGTAGAAGTGACCGATCGGTCGTTTTTGTCGGGACTGTACTCGTTCGAGGCGTGAGCGCGGCACGGTCGACTAGCTAGTCAGTCTTTTGCTTGATCGCGGGAACCTGCTTCGCCGTGCTGCGCGTTCTAATCGGCTATCCAGCGAATGCTGCAAATCTCGACTCAAGTTCTCCCGCCGCTCACCGTTAACGCGTTCGACTGCGGCGAATGCCCAGGCCACGAACAACGCCAATTCCAACAACAAGGAGACTCAGTCATGAGCCGCAGTGCGCAGACGGGCGACAACAGCCTTGCAACGACATGCGTCGCGCGGCAACCCATCGTCGACCGGGCGGGCCGCCTGGCGGCCTATGAACTCCTGTTCAGGGATGGCGATAGCGGCGTGGCGAATATCAGCGATGGCTTCAGGTGCACGGCCGAGGTCGTCGAGCGCACGCTGGGCGCGCTGGGGCTTACTACGGTGCTGGATGGTCTCGACGGCTATCTCAACTGCACGGCCGATTTTCTGCATTCCGCGCTGCCGCAAATGCTTCCGAGCCAGCACTTCGTCCTCGAGGTGCTCGAGACATGCGAACTGGACGACGCGTTGAAGGAGCGTTGCATCGCGCTTCGCCGTGCCGGTTTCCGCGTCGCCATCGACGACGTCGTCGCGATCACCCCGCAGATCGAAGCGTTTCTGCCTGCCGTGGATATCGTGAAGCTGGAATGGCCCGCCCTCGATGCCGCTGCGGCGAAAGCGATGGTCCGCGATCTGAAGCGCGCGAGCAAGATAGTCGTGGCAGAGAAAGTGGACGATCATCAGCAGTTGCAGGCCGCCCTGGACGCGGGTTGCGATCTGGTTCAGGGCTTCTATTTCAGCCGGCCGCAGCTTCTGCGGGCCCGCCGTATCGTCCCCGATGTCTCACAGCTGCTCGCAGTGCTGAACCTTCTGATCAACGATGCGCCGGATCAGCGCATCGTCAATGCGCTGTCGGGCATGCCGGTGCTCGTCGCGCAACTGATGCGGCTCGCGAACTGCTCGGCGAGCGCCAATGTCAAGCAAGCCGCGATTACGTCTTTGCATCATGCGCTGGCGGTCACCGGCACGACGCGACTGTTCGAATGGTGCAGTCTGCTGCTTTACAACCATCCGGATTCCGGGGACCTCAGTCGCGACCCGGTGATCGCACTCGCCACTCAGCGCGCGTCTTTCATGATGCAAGCCGCTTTGCGACAACGCCCCTCGGAGACCGCATTCGCTCAGACGGCTTCGCTCACAGGCATGCTTTCACTGCTGCATGTGATCTATGGTCGTGAGCAAGCTCAATTCGCGCAGGAACTACCGCTTGCGCAGAGCATTAGAGATGCGCTCGCCGATCGCCGCGGTGAACTGGGGCAGTTGCTTGGCGCCGCAGAGGTATTCGAAAGCCGGCCGGAGAAAAACAGCGCGTCGATAGAGGTCGGAGACGCTGGGAAAGCGATGGACGACAGCGTTTGCGTGTGATCTCGCGGGATGACACGCGCGGTCACGTTGCGCCGTGAAGTAAGAACGCTTACAGCCTACGCAGCAAGCACCCTCCGCCAACGAATAGACGCTTGACGGACCGCGTCGATCCTTACTGCGGCGACCTCGCGGCTTGCCCGTTAGATTGATCCTGCGCCGCGGCCTGCGCCTGCGTGCGGGCAGCCGCGTCCTCCTTGGCCTTCTTGTTAGCCATGTGTCGACCGACAAGACAACCGCCGGCCGCGCCCAGCACCGCATGGCCCTTTCCTACGAAATGTCCGCCGACACCACCTACTGCTGCACCCTTCAGACATCCTGCTGCTTGCGCCTGGCCTACAGTTGCCGCTGCAAGAACGGCGGCGAGGAACATCGATGCTTTCGTTTTCATATCGTCTTTTCGTACCCGGTAGTGAGAGATCGAGCGTAGGCGACGCGAGGCTTTGCGTTGCATAGCGTTCAACGCTCGATGCATGTTCTCGGATGACTCGCCGCTACCGCCATCCAAGAAGCGTGGCTGAAGCTAGCGAACGCAAAGGTACGAAGCAAGACACGGACCCGCATACAGCCCCGATCCACCGAGCCGCTTCTAATTCGAAAGGTAATCGGCAAGGCGAAGCAGCATGGCATCGCAGTCGCGCAACTGCTCAACCGTCACGAACTCATCGGGCTTATGCCCCTGATCCATGCTGCCCGGGCCGCAAACGACGGTCGGAATGCCGGCTTGCTCGAAGAGGCCGCCTTCGGTGCCGAACGCGACCGTGCCGAATTCCGTCGATCCGGCGATTAGCGCAAGAAGCCGCGCGGCCTGGCTATCAGGCGGCGTGGCGAGGCCGGGGTAAGCCGACAACGAATGCAGACTGATACCGGTATCCGGTTTCACCGCGTGCATCTTCGGCAACAGTGTCGACTCGGCATAGCTTTGCAGACGTTGCGCGACCACGTTGGCATCGAAGCCGGGCAACGCGCGCACTTCGAAGTCGAAATCACATTCGGCCGGCACGATGTTGAGCGCGCGGCCGCCCTTGATGACGCCGGTCTGCACTGTCGAGTAAGGCGGATCGAACCGTTCGTCGCGATGCTCGGGCTGCGCGAGTTCTTCGCCGATCTCGTCGAGATGATTGATCAGACGCGCCGCGTATTGAATGGCGTTGACGCCGTACGGCGCGTACGCGGAATGACACGGCGCGCCCTTCACGCAGCAGCGCATGGCGAGCTTGCCCTTGTGTCCGAGTACCGGCTTGAGTTCCGTCGGCTCGCCGATGAGACACAGCACCGGCTTGTGTTCCCGATGCGCGAGTTGCGCGAGCATCGGACGCACGCCGAGGCATCCGACTTCCTCTTCATATGAAAATGCCAGATGCACGGGCATCTTGAGATCGCGTTCGATGAACGTCGGCACCGCTGCGAGCACCGACGCGAGATAGCCCTTCATGTCCGCCGTGCCGCGTCCATAGAGACGCCCTTCTTTCTCGACAAGCTTGAACGGATCGACAGTCCATGCCTGCCCATCGACGGGCACGACATCGGTATGTCCTGACAAAGCAATGCCGCCGCGATCGCGCGGGCCGATGGTGGCAAAGAGACTCGCCTTGGTGCGCTCGTCGTTATGAAAGAGCTCGCATTCGACGCCATGTTGCGCGAGATAATCGCGAACGAACTCGATGAGCGCGAGATTCGAGTCGCGGCTGACCGTCGCGAAACCGATCAGCTTTTCGAGTAGCACACGGCTTCGCATCTCATTCATCGCCCGGCACTCCATAGCTCGGCGCGGCGGTCGGATTCAGTGCGCGCGTCACGTAGTCGTTCATCTGCGGCGCGTAGGTGGTCCACAAGTCGCGGAGCTTGCCGATGGGGTCATCATCGGCCCAATCCACGCGCAAATCGACGAGCGGCCAGCTCAGATCGCTCACGATCTTCAGCGCGGCCGAATGCACAGGGCCCGCCTCGCCGCCTGCCGCCATGGCCGCTTGCATGGCCACCAGCAAGCGATCCGCGAGCAAGCCGTCGGCTTGCGCGAATGCAAGCGGCATCGCATCGATAACATGCGTGCCCGCCAGCATGTTGCCCGCCGCGACGCATTGATTGCCCGCCACGGCGTGATGCGTGCCGAGCGCTTCCTTGCCGCTGAAAAACGCCGTGCGCCCTTGAGCGTCGATGACCGTCACCTGCCGGTACTCGCGCCATTCGTTCGCACCGAGCGCCTGTTGCAGGGCCTCCGCTGGCGCAAGCCGCTTGTCCGCCAGAAGCTCCAGAATCTGCGGCCCGAGCGCGGGCAGCGTGACGTTCTGCGTGGCGACGGCGCCGACGCCCGCGCGCAGCCATGGGCAACGCGCGCCGACCGCGATGCTCGACGAACTGATCGCAATGCCGAGCTGCCCCGTTTTGTCACACCGACCGACGATAGAGAAAGTCATTAGGTGTCCTTTACGCTTCCGGTGTCCATCCATCGGGGATCACGGCGATCACGTCGATCTCCATGAGCCATTGCGGCTGGCCCAACGCAACGACGGTGAGCCCGGTCGAAATGGGAAACACGCCCTTGAGCCACTTGCCGACTTCCCTGTACACCGGCTCGCGATAACGCACGTCGGTGAGGTACGTCGTCGTTTTGACGATGTGCGAGAGGTCGCTGCCCGCTTCTTGGAGCAACTGCTTCACGTTCTTCATCGCCTGCTCGGCCTGCGCGCGCGCATCGCCGAGGCCGACGAGATTGCCTTCGAAATCGGTGCCCACTTGCCCGCGAACATAAACGGTATTGCCCGCTCGCACGGCCTGGCAGAGATCGTTGTCGAGTGTCTGATTCGGATACGTATCCTTCGTATTGAACATGCGGATACGGGTATGCGTCGGTTGGCTCATCGATTCACCTGATTCGGTTCAGTGGGCTTGCACGCTTTCTTCGCTGTGAGGCTTATTCGCGTGGCTATGCGGCGAGTCGTAATACGCCTGATATTTGCGTTGCGTGACGATGTGATCCGCGACGTGTTTCGCGTCGTGCCACACCCCCCAGATAAATGCCGAGCCGCGTCGCGAGAGCCACGGCAGGCCGAGAAAATAAATACCCGGCTCCTTCGATACCCCGCGCTGGTGCTTCGGCTTGCCGTTCTCGTCGAAGGCATCGACCTGCAGCCAGCTGAAATCGGTCGCATAACCCGTCGCCCAGATGATCGAGCTTACGCCTGCTTGCGCCAGATCGAGTTCGAGCAGCGGATTCATGAGGCAATCCGGATCGGGTGGAATCATGCGCGCTTCTGGTTCAGCGGGAAGGTCGAGGCCATTGCGGGCGGCGTACATGTCGGCGGCATCGAGCAGGGACAGATAGTTTTGATCGCCGCGTGCGATGTTTTCTGCGAGATCGTCATTGAAGCGAGCCACGCCGTTATCGAACGCTTTCGTCAGACCGACGAGCGTGATGCCCTGATGCGCCAGCCGGCGAAAGTCGATGGTCTGCCCGCCGCGCGCGCCGCTTACCGCAATCGTCACATGTTCACGGCCCGGCTTCATGACTTCCGCGTCCCACTCGCCGAGCACGCCGAGCCACCAGCAGAAGTCGCGGCCGCGATAGGCACGCGGCGGACGATCGTGCGCGCCCACCGACAGATAGACGCGGCGCCCCGCACGCTGCAATTCATCGGCGATCTGCACGCCCGACGATCCCGCGCCGACGATCAGCACCCCGCCTGCGGGCAATTGCTGCGGATTGCGGTAGTCGGCAGAATGAATCTGCGTGAGCGATGCGTCTTGCGGGGCGATCGGCGGAATCACGGGCTTCTGAAACGGCCCGGTCGCGACGACCACGCGCTTCGCATCGATCACGCCATCAGACGTCTCTACGGTGAAACCCGGACGCCCCGTGTTGCGCACGACCTTCTTCACTTCGACGCCGGTGCGAATGGGCGCATCGAATTTCTTCGCATAGGCGACGAAATAGTCCGCGATTTCCTCTTTCGGCGCAAAGCCGTCGGGCGCCGTCTGCGCGAACTCGAGATTGGGAAAGCGATCATGCCACGCAGGCCCGTTGGCCACGAGCGAGTCCCATCGGCCCGTGCGCCAGCGCTCCGCAATGCGCGCGCGTTCCAGCACCAGATGCGGCACGCCGTGCCGGCTCAGATGTTCGCTCATCGCGACGCCGGCCTGGCCCGCGCCGACCACGAGCGTGTCGATCGATGTAGTTTCCGCTGTCATGGCTGTGTCCTTCCGAGAGGCTCGTATGGCCGTTCCGATGCCGACTGAATCTACGCGCCGCGACCGGATCAATAAAATATTTTCAAAAAATGCATAGCATGGGATTTACCTATGCAGTGATTTTTGTCCACCGCACAATGCGATGCAGTTCGGCTCGAAAGAGGTCAGATCGTCGCAATGGAAAGTCATCCGTTACGGTATTCGCTGCGGCAGTTGCGCTACTTCGTGGTCGCGGCGGAGGCCCTGTCTTTCACTGCCGCGGCCAGAGAGTTGCATATCTCGCAGCCTTCTATTTCTACCGCGCTGGCGGACCTCGAAGTGTCCTTCGGGGTTCAGCTTTTCATCCGGCATCATGCCAGCGGTTTGTCGCTGACGCAGGCCGGACGCGATCTACTCGGGCAAGCCCGCAATCTGCTGAAGATCGCGGAAGAACTGCAAATGGCCGCCAAGGAACTCGATGGCGGCATGACCGGCTCCATCGCGCTCGGCTGCCTCGTCTCGCTCGCGCCGCCGCTGATGCCTGGTCTCATCAGCCGCTTCACGGCCGACCACGCGGGCATCGCGTTTCGCACGGTAGAAGGTCACCAGGACGCCCTGCTACGCGGATTGCACGACGGCTCGATCGATCTCGCACTGACCTATAGCCTCGACCTCACCGAGGACATCGCGTTCACGCCGCTGTTGTCGTTGCCGCCTTATGCGATCCTGCCGCGCACGCATCGCCTTGCGCGCGCCCGCAAGATCTCGCTGGCCGATCTGTTGCCCGAGCCTTACGTCATGCTGGACCTGCCGCATAGCCGGGAATATTTCGCCGCGCTCTTCGATGCGGTCGGCAACCGGCCGGTGCCGGCGTTTCGCTCGTCGCAGCCGGAAGTGGTGCGAGGCATGGTGGCAAATGGCCTCGGCTATAGCCTGCTTAACTTCCCGCTCAAGTCGAACCGCACCGTGGACGGCGAAGAGTTCGTCATTAAGCGTTTCAAAGACAACGTGAACGCGACGATGCTCGGCGTCGCGCAATCCCGCACCATGAAGCCGCGCCAGGTGGTGCACCGTTTCACCTCGTTCTGCGAGAACTACATACGGCGGCTGCGTATCGACACTTGATGCCGGTTGTATAGGAAAAAGCTTTGCGCTGTATCCGAAAACAATATTTTGACTGGCATATTGGCTTGATAGATTGAGTGCCTGCCGAGTGCCTATAACAGAAGAGGCGCTTGTGCTCACTGAACGAGGAGGAAATCGTCATGGCGCACCTGAACGAGCTGATGAACGCATTGCGCGATGGATGCGACCGCCCGTTCAGCGACGCCCATGCGATGCCGCCCGGCGTCTATACGTCGGCCGACTTTCTCGCGCTCGAAGACGAGCGCATCTTCTCGCGAGAATGGCAGTGCGTCGGGCGCGCGAGCGCGCTGAAAGCCCCGGGCGACTATCTCACCGCGCGCATTGCCGCGCAGCCGGTGGTCGTCTTGCGCGACGAGCAAATGCAGCTCAAGGCGATGTCCAATGTATGCCTGCATCGCATGTCGATCCTGCTTGAAGGACGCGGCAACGTGCGACGCATCGTGTGTCCTTATCACGCGTGGAACTATTCGCTCGATGGCGCGTTGAAAGGCGCGCCGCTGATGGACCGACAAGAAGGCTTCTGCAAGGAAAGCTACAAGCTGCCCGCCGTGCGATGCGAAGAATGGCAAGGCTGGATCTATGTGACGCTCGATGCGAACGCGTCACCCGTCGGTAAGCAACTCGCGGAGTTGGACACGTTGATCGAAGCGTACGGCATGACCGACTACATCGAAACGTTCTATGAAGAGCACGTGTGGGACACCAACTGGAAGATACTCGCCGAGAACTTCATGGAGAGCTATCACCTGCCGATGCTGCATCGCGCGACGGTAGGTCCGCACTCGCGGTTGGAAGAGATGGAATGTCCGCCGGGTCATGCAGCGTTCAACTATCACTGGATCACGAAAGAAGCTTCATTGCCCATTGGTAACGCGCATCCGGACAACACGCGCTTGTCGGGGCACTGGCGCAAGACCACTGCGCTGCTCGCCATCTATCCGACGCATCTCGTGACATTGACTCCCGGCTACTTCTGGTATCTCGTGCTGCAACCGGAGGGCGTCGGCCGCGTGCATATCCGCTTCGGCGGCGGACTCGCGCCGGAATTCATCGCCGATCCAGAAGCCAACGCGCACATGGCAACGCTCAAGAAACTGCTGGACGAAGTGAACGCCGAAGACAAGCGCGGCGTGCAGGCCGTGTTTCGCGGCGTGCATGCGCCGTTGGCGAAGCCGGGACATCTGAGCCATCTCGAACGGCCCAACTATGACTTCGCGCGATATCTCGCGGGCAAGCTGAAATCGCAGTAAGAACGACAGGACGCCATCACGATGTCGAACCCTTCCTTCATCTCATTCTCGGGCGTGAGCAAATCGTACGACGGCGCGAATTACGTCGTCGACGGCTTGAACCTCGACGTAAGCAAGGGAGAATTCCTGTCTTTGCTCGGGCCCTCCGGTTCGGGCAAGACCACCACGCTGATGATGCTCGCCGGTTTCGAATCGCCGACGCAGGGCGAGATCCGGCTCGATGGCAAGCGGCTCGACGACAAGCCGCCGCATCGGCGAGACATCGGCATGGTGTTCCAGAACTACGCGCTCTTTCCGCATCTGACGATTGCCGAGAACGTGGCGTTCCCGCTCTCGGTGCGGCGCGTGAGCCGTGCGGACCAGAAGACACGCGTGAAGCGCGCGCTCGAAATGGTGGAATTGCCGCATCTGGCTAACAGGCGGCCGGCACAGCTTTCGGGCGGGCAACAGCAGCGCGTGGCACTTGCGCGCGCGCTCGTATTCGAGCCGAGCGTCGTGCTGATGGACGAACCGCTCGGCGCGCTCGACAAGCGCCTTCGCGAGACCATGCAGTACGAAATCATGCGGCTGCATCGCGAGTTAGCGCTGACCATCGTCTATGTGACGCACGATCAGGCCGAGGCGCTGACCATGTCCGACCGCGTTGCCGTGTTCTCCGATGGACGCATTCAGCAAGTGGCCACGCCGAGCGAGCTTTATGAGAACGCGCAGAACGCGTTCGTCGCGAACTTCGTCGGCGAGAACAATGGCCTGACGGGACGCGTGATGACGTGCGACGGCTCATGGGCGACGTTCGCGCTTTCCGACGGCAGCATCATTCGCGGCCGATGCGAGTCCGGCCTGCGCGTCGGCGACGAAGCCATGCTCGCGCTGCGCCCCGAGCGCGCGCATATCCCGAGCGCGGAAGGCATGCATCTCGACGAGCATGACAATGTCGTTCGTGCCCGCGTGAACGAACTCGTGTATTGCGGCGATCATCATCGCGTGCATCTGACGCTCGGCTCGCGCGACGCGATCGTCGTGAAAGTGCCCAATACGCAGCGTCATGCGTTGCCGTCATCCGGCGACATGATCGATGTCGCATGGCGTCACGACGACTGCAAGATTCTCGCGATGAGCGCCCCGCCTCGCGCGAGCGCGACCACTTCCACCACCTCGCCAACCCCTTCCCTCATCACGACCGCACCCGCAGGAGCCAACTGACATGCGCACTCAAATCAAAGCACAATGCGCCGCACTCGCCCTACTCGCCTTCGGCGCCATGACTTCGCATGCGGCGGAAACGCTGCATGTGGTCACGTTCGGCGGCGCCTTCGAAGCCGCGGCCAAGAAGGCGTGGATGGACCCGTTCACGCAGGCCACCGGCACGCAGTTCTCGCTCGAATCGTATGACGGCGGCCTCGCCAAACTCTCCGCGATGGAGCAGGCCAAGAACACGACATGGGACCTGATCGACCTCGAAACGAACGATGCGATCACCGGGTGCGACGAAGGGCTGCTCCAGAAATTCGACAAGAAGTCCCTCGGCAATACCAGCGACTTCATTCCCGGATCGCTCAGCGATTGCGCGGTCGCGAGCATGGTCTGGTCGACGGTCTATGCGTATGACACGAGCAAGCTGAAGAGCGCGCCTTCCACCGTCAACGACTTCTTCGACACGCAGAAATTCCCCGGCAAGCGCGGCCTGCGCAAGTCGCCGAAGGTGACGCTGGAGTGGGCGCTGATCGCCGATGGCGTCGATCCCAAGGATGTGTACAAGGTGCTCGGCACGCCCGCGGGCGTCGATCGCGCGTTCAAGAAGCTCGACACCATCAAGAAGGACATCGTGTGGTGGGAGTCGGGCGCGCAGGCGCCGCAGCTGCTCGCCGATGGCGCCGTCGTGATGGTCCAAGCCTATAACGGCCGCATCGACGATGCGGTGAGGAAGGACCACAAGCCGTTCAAGTCCGTGTGGGACGCGCAGGTCTACGACTTCGAATGGTGGGCCATTCCGACCGGCGCGAAAAACGCCGACATGGCCGCGAAATTCATCGTGTCGCAGGCGCAGCCGAAGGCATCGGCGGATCTGTCGAAGTACATCGCCTATGCGCCGCCGCGCAAGGAAGCCGTCGCGCTCGTCGACAAGCAGCGTCTCGCCGACATGCCGACCGCGCCCGCGAACTTCAAGCGCGCCGTGCAGATCAACGCGAACTTCTGGGCCGACAACGCAGACGCCATCAACAAGCGCTTTCAGGTCTGGCTGACGCAATAAGCGGCCACGGCATACGAGAGGACCAAGAGAGGACGAACATGCCCGCATCGATTCACGCGACGACCGCCGGCTCGCACGCGAGCGCCGAAGGCCGCGCGTCGTACAACAAGGCGCAACGACGCGCCTCGATGCGGGCGCTTCTGCTCGCGTTGCCGTTGATCGTATTTCTGTTGTCTACGTTCATCGCGCCCATTGCGCTGCTGCTTGCGCGCAGCGCGCAGAACCACGAGGTGCCGGACGGCATGCCCGCGCTCGCGCGCGCATTGAACGCATGGGACGGTCAGGGCGTGCCGGATGAACATACGTTCGCCCTTCTCGCATCCGGATTGAAGGAAGCGCAGGAAAGCGGCCAGCTCGGCACCATCGCGCGGCGTCTCAACTTCGCGCAGCCCGAGTTCCGCAGCCTGTTGATGCGCACCGCCCGCAAGCTCCATGACGACACGCCGAAAGCATGGAAGCCCGCGTTGATCGATATCGACGAGCGCTGGAATTCACCGGAAGTGTGGCGTTTGCTCAAGCGTGCCGCTCAATCGCCGACGCCCGATTATCTGCTCGCCGCCGTCGATGCGCAGGTGACGCCGCAAGGCACGATCGCGTCGATGCCTGCGAATGCGTCCGTCTATCGCGAAGCCTTCGCCCGCACGGTATCCATCAGCGCGACCGTCACGCTGCTGTGCCTCGTGCTCGGCTATCCGGTTGCCTGGCTGCTCGCGAATCTGCCCGCGAAAACCAGCAACCGGCTGATGCTCTTCGTGATCGTGCCGTTCTGGACGTCGCTGCTCGTGCGCACCACCGCGTGGTATGTGCTGCTGCAACCGGGCGGCGTCATCAACAGCGTGCTGTCGGGCCTCGGACTCGCGACGCATCCGGTGCCGCTCATCTTTAATCGCACGGGCGTGCTGATCGGCATGACGCATGTCCTATTGCCCTACATGATCCTCGCGATCTACTCGGTGATGAAAAGCGTGTCGCCGGTTTATATGCGCGCCGCCAAGTCGCTCGGCGCGCATCCGTTCACGGCTTTCGTTCGCGTGTATGTGCCGCAGACATTGCCCGGCGTCGGCGCGGGATGCTTTCTCGTCTTCGTGCTCGCGCTCGGTTACTACATCACGCCCGCGCTGCTCGGCGGCGCCGGCGACGAGATGATCAGCCAGCTCATCGCCATTCAGACGAACACGCAACTGAACTGGGGTCTCGCGGGCGCGCTGTCGGCCTACCTCGTGATCTTCACGGCGGTGTTCTATTTCCTGTTCAACCGCATCGTCGGCATCGACCGGCTGCGCTTCGGTTGATTCGACCCATCCGGAGGAAAGCTCATGCAAGACAAACGCAACACGGTGCTGACGGAACGCATCGCGGCGGGCTGGGTGCGCCTGCACACCGCGCTTGTCCTGTTCTTTCTGATCGCGCCGATCCTCGCCATCATCCCGCTATCGTTTAATTCGGGCTCCTACTTTTCTTATCCGATGGAGGGCTTCTCGTTTCGTTGGTATGAAAAGGCGCTGACGAGCGGCGACTGGCAGCGCGCATTGTTGAACAGCATCGGCATCGGCGCGGCGTCGACGTTTATCGCCACGTGCTTAGGCACGCTCGCGGCGCTCGGCTTGTCGCGCTCGCAGTTTCCGCTGCGCTCGGTCGTCATGCCCATTTTGATCTCGCCGATGATCGTGCCTATCGTCGTGGTCGCGGCAGGCTTCTATCTGATTTTCGCGCCGTTGGGGCTGGTTAATTCGTATCCCGGCGTCGTGCTCGCGCATGCCGCGCTCGGCACGCCGTTCGTCGTCATCACGGTGACGGCGTCGTTGCTGTCCTTCGATCAAAGCTTGTTGCGGGCCGCATCCGGCCTCGGCGCGACGCCCTGGATCGCGTTTCGTCGCGTTACCTTGCCGCTCATCACGCCTGCCGTCGCGACCGGAAGCGTGTTCGCGTTCGCGACATCGTTCGACGAGGTCATCGTGATCCTGTTTATCGGCGGGCCGGATCAGAAGACAGTGCCGCGTCAAATGTGGAGCGGCATTCGCGACGCCATCGATCCCTCTATCCTCGCCGTCGCGACGATGCTGATCGTCTTCGCGGTGCTGCTGTTCGCAAGTATCAACCGCTTGAGAGCGCGGGCGTTGGCGGCGAATCAGGCGCTGACCTGATCTGCGTTGAAGTGGCGAGCCGGCCCTTGGTGCGGCGATTGCTGGGCAAACGCCAAGCACTTCACTCTCAGGGCCAGGCATGAAACGCTATAAAGCACTCGTGGCGGGCGGCGTCGGCGTGATCGGACGTCAACTCGTCGATCATCTCGCGTCGCTGCCGGATTGGGACGTCATCGGTCTGTCACGACGCACGCCCGATCAAGCGCAACCCGGCGAGCACATTGCCGTCGATCTGCTCGATGCCGAAGACGTGCGCGCGAAGCTCGGCGGGCTCGGCGACGTCACGCACATCTTTCACGCTGCGTATCAGGAAAAGCCCACGCCGCAAGCGCTCATCGACGTGAACCTCGGCATGTTGCGCAATCTGGTGAGCGTCGTATCCGACAGTTCGTCGGCGCTCCAGCGCGTCGTGTTATACGAGGGCGCGAAGTACTATGGCGCGCACCTCGGCCGCTTCAAGACGCCCGCGCGCGAAGATGATCCGCGACACATGCCGCCGAACTTCTACTACGACATGCAAGACTGGCTCGTCCACGAAGCGGCGGGCAAGGGCTGGGATGCGGTCGTGCTTCGCCCCGATGTGGTGTGCGGCTTCGCGCTCGGCAATCCGATGAATCTCTCGATGGTCATCGCCGTGTATGCCGCGATCAGCAAGGAGCTCGGACTGCCGCTGCGCTTTCCCGGCACCGCTACGTGCTACGGCAAGCTCGCGCAAGTCACCGATGCCGCGCAACTCGCGCGCGGGTCCGTGTGGGCCGCGACCGGCGCGCCCGGCGGCGAGAGCTATAACCTCACCAGCGGCGATGTATTCCGCTGGGACCAGTTATGGCCCGCCATCGCCGATCATCTCGACATGCCGCTCGCCGAACCGCAGACCATCAGCCTGCGCGACTATATGGCCGACAAGGGACCACTGTGGGAGCGCATGGTGAAGAAATACGATCTCGTCGATATTCCCTACGAGCATGTCGCCGCGTGGGGCTTCGGCGACTTCATCTTTCGCTGCGACTGGGACGTGATCTCCAGCACGACCAAGATCCGGCAGGCTGGCTTTCATGATGTCGTCGATAGCACCGACATGTTCCTGCGCCTCTTCGATGAGTTCCGCGAGCGCAAGGCGATTCCTTGAGCGCAATCGCCGCTAGTGCGACCCGATCTCCTCCAGCAGCCATTCCCTGAAGGCGATGACCGGCGCGCTCTTCGCGCTCTCTTTCCGGTGCACGAGGTAGTACTTCGGCTGAGCGACGTACTGCGCCTCGCGTTCGCCGTATTAGCGAATGGACGATGGATGACGCGCAAGCGGCGTCACCTGCATGGTCATATAAGGGAACAACGGCAATCCGGACAAGATGGTATGAAGCTCGTCGTGCGAGTCGACATCGAAGACGCTGTAATTCGCATACTCTCCGACCACGCGATGCAACTGCTGCCACTTCCCGGTCCGTTGCAGTTCTTGCGAATAGGCTTTCTCTCGCGCCTTGATTTCGTCGGCTTGTGCTGCGGGCATGTCGTGCGGCAAGTGAACGTCCATTCTGACGAGATAAAGCATGCTTGCTCCTGTGGATGGCGCTCGTTCGCTATGCAATGACGAACGCCGGTCGATATAATGTGCGGCGGGCGTTACGCCTTCTTGTCGCGACGATAAAACGCGAGCTTTTCTTCGTCGATCTGCAAACCCAGCCCCGGACCTTCCGGCAGATGCAGATCGAAATCGCGATACAGCGGACGCGCCGTCACGATGTCGTCCTTCAGCAGCAGCGGACCGAACAGTTCCGTGCCCCAGGCGAGTTGCGGCAACGCGCTGAAGCCGTGCGCCGAAGCGATAGACCCGATACTGCCTTCGAGCATCGTCCCGCCATAAAGCGACACGCCGGCCGCGTCCGCAACGGCTGCCGTGCGCATCATGCCGAAGATGCCGCCGGACTTCGCGATCTTCAGCGCGAAGACATCGGCGCACGCGTCGCGCACGAGTTCGAGCGCGTCTTCCGGCCCGGTGACGGCTTCATCCGCCATGATCGGGACGACGAACCGCGCGGCAAGACGCGCGAGCGCGCCCCGCTGCTCACGCGGCGTAGGTTGCTCGACGAGGTCGATGCCCGCGGCCTCCAGAGCCTGAATACCGAAGGCCGCATCGACCTCGTTCCACGCCTGATTCACGTCGACCGTCACCTTCGCGCGCTCGCCCAGTGCCGCCTTGATCTTCGCCACATGCGCGACGTCGTCGCGCACGCTACGGCGACCGATCTTCAGCTTGAACACGTTATGTCGGCGTTCGGCGAGCAGCATCTCCGCTTCCTCGATATCGCGGTTTGTGTCGCCGCTCGCGAGCGTCCATAGAACCGGAAGCGTCTTGCGCACGGCGCCGCCGACGAGCGTCGAGACGGGAACGCCGAGACGCTTGCCCTCTGCATCCAGCAACGCCGTTTCGATGCCCGACTTCGCGAACCGGTTGCCGCGCGCGACCTTGTTCAGCTTGAGCATGGCCGCGTTGATGTTCGTCGCGTCCTGCCCGATCAACGCCGGCGCGAGGTAAGTATCGATAGTGAGCTTGATGCCTTCGGGGCTTTCTTCGCCATACGACAGACCACCGATGGTCGTCGCTTCGCCGATGCCCTCTATGCCGTCGCTCGCATGCAGGCGGATGATGACCATGGTCTGATGCTGCATCGTCGCCATGGAAAGCTGGTGCGCGCGAATGGTCGGAAGGTCAACCAGAATGGCTTCGACGGAAGTAATGTGGGCGTTCATACCTGGAGTGACGGAAATGGATGGGTTGCTGAAGTATTGCCCGCGCAAACTCCGGCTGTCCAAGACCATCGACGTCTAGTGCCATACCGCGCAGGTATGACGCGCTACGGTGCCTTGTCGGCGGGCGCGACGTGCGAGATGTGCTCTTCGTCGTAGAGGCGATAAATCAGCGCCAGCATCTCCTTGATATCGCGCGATTCGTCCATCGCTCGCATGCTCATGATGATGGGCGACGTGAGAGTCGGGTCGTCGAGCTCTTTATAGCTGACATCGTCGCGCTTTAAGCCATACACGCTGCTCGGGACGATGGAAATGCCTTCGCCAGCGGCCACCAGCCCCAACGCAATCTGAATCTCGCGCACTTCGTAGATCTTGCGTGGCTTGAGTCCGCGGTCCTGAAACGCGGCGAGAACCTGGTCCGCATAGCTCGGACGCGGCGTCTTGGGGTAAATGATGAGCGTCTCGTTGACGAGGTCCCGCAACGCAGAGACCGGCTTGGCAAGCGCGAGCGGATGACCGAGCGGAAACGCGACGATCATCTTCTCTTCTCTCAGCACCACGCGCCGGATATTCGCGTCCTCCAGACGAATGCGGCCGAACCCGACGTCGATATTGCCTTCCTTGAGCGCCCTGATCTGGTCGGTCGTCGACATTTCCTGAAGGCTCAGTTCGACGGTGGGGTTCTCGTCCCTGAAGCGGCGAATGATTTTCGGCAAGAGCCCGTAAAGCGTCGATGCGACAAAACCCACCGACATGCTGCGCTCGATATTGCCGACGCGCCGTGTCATGGATTCGAGTTCCGCGGTCTTGGCGAGCAATTGCACCGCGTGTTCGTAGAAGAACTTGCCGGTCTCGGTCAGCTTCAGAGGACGCGAGTTTCGTTCGAACAGCTGCACGCCCAGCGTCTCTTCCAACTGCTGTATCTGCCGACTCAATGGCGGCTGCGCGATATGGAGCCGCTGCGCGGCGCGCGTGAAGTTGCGCTCCTCGGCCACCGCTACGAAGTAGCGGAGATGTCGCAGTTCCATACGATACCTCCGGGATATAGCGCGATACTAAATCAGTGTTGGACTATGCGTTTGGGCGTCCACTATTCTGCAACCACGCCTTGTTTCATCGACCGATTATACCTTTCGAGCATATCCAAAGCGGCGATAACAAGGGTTAACCCAATAGAGAGTCAGGAGCAGACATGAGCGCCAAAGTATTCGACACGAAGGAAGTGCAGGACCTGCTTAGGGCCGCTGCCAACCTCGGCACGCAGCAGGGCAATGCACGCGCGAAGCAGATCACGCATCGTCTGCTCGCGGACCTTTTCAAAGCCATCGACGACCTCGACATGACGCCGGATGAAATCTGGGCCGGCGTGCACTACTTCAACAAGCTCGGACAAGATGGCGAGGCGGCGCTTCTCGCAGCGGGCCTCGGCATCGAGAAGTATCTGGACATTCGCATGGACGCAGCGGATCGCGAAGCGGACATTCACGGCGGCACGCCGCGCACTATCGAAGGTCCGCTGTATGTCGCGGGCGCGCCGGTGCGTGATGGCGTATCGAAGATCGACATCAATCCGGACGCAGACGCCGGACCGCTCGTCATTCGCGGCACGGTGACGGGCGCCGACGGCAAGCCCGTGGCAGGCGCGGTCGTCGAATGCTGGCACGCGAATTCCAAGGGCTTCTACTCGCATTTCGACCCGACGGGCGCGCAGGACAAATTCAACCTGCGCGGCGCGGTGCGCACCGACGCGGACGGCAAGTACGAATTCCGCACCCTGATGCCAGTGGGTTATGGCTGCCCGCCGCAAGGCGCGACGCAGCAATTGCTCGACGCGCTCGCTCGCCACGGCAACCGTCCCGCGCACGTGCACTTCTTCGTCACGAGCGACAGAACGCGCAAGCTGACGACGCAAATCAACATCGAAGGCGACCCGCTGATCTGGGACGACTTCGCCTACGCGACGCGCGAAGAACTGGTGCCGCATGTCGTCGATAAGACCGGCGGCAAGGACCTCGGTCTCAAGACGGATGCCTACAAGGAAATCCAGTTCGACATCCGCCTGACTCCGATCGTCGATGGTAAGGACAACCAATTGGTTAATCGACCGCGCGTCGCGATCACCGCCTGACGACATCCCGGCGGCCCGCACCGGGGCCGCTTTCTACACCCACGAATCATTCGAACCGATGCCGATGGCTTTATTGCGAAGCCGGCATAGGAGACGACTCATGTCTGCAATTATCGACAAAGCGCGGCGCCTCGAGGACTTGCTCACCAACGCCGTTCAGGACGACAAGGAAAACGGCGTGTTCCGTTGCCGTCGCGACATCTTCACGAATCCGGATCTGTACGAACTCGAGATGAAGTACATCTTCGAGAGCAACTGGGTCTATCTGGCGCACGAAAGTCAGTTGCCGAACAATAACGATTACTACACCACGTGGATCGGCCGCCAGCCCATCGTCATTACGCGCGACAAGGCCGGCGAACTGCACGCGGTCATCAATGCCTGCGCCCACAAAGGCGCCATGTTGTGCCGCCGCAAGCACGGCAACAAGGGCAGCTTCACCTGTCCGTTTCACGGCTGGACGTTTTCGAACGCAGGCAAGCTGCTGAAGGTGAAAGACGAAAAGACCACCGAGTATCCCGTGCAGTTCAACAAGCAAGGCTCGCATGACCTGAAGAAAGTCGCGCGCTTCCAGAACTATCGCGGCTTCCTGTTCGGCAGCCTCAGCGACGACGTAATGCCGCTCGAAGACTATCTCGGCGAGACGAAGGTCATCATCGACCAGATCGTGTCGCAAGCGCCCGATGGTCTCGAAGTGCTGCGCGGAAATTCATCGTATATCTACGACGGCAACTGGAAGCTGCAAATGGAAAACGGCTGCGACGGCTATCACGTCAGCACCGTGCACTGGAACTATGCGGCAACCATGGGCCGCCGCAAGGTGGAAGGCACCAAGGCGGTCGATGCAAACGGCTGGAGCAAATCCGTTGCGGGCGTGTATGGCTTCGAGCATGGACACATCCTGCTGTGGACGAACACGGTGAACCCCGAAGTGCGCCCGGTCTATGAACACCGCGATGAGATCGCAGCGCGCGTGGGCGAGGACAAGGCCAAGGTCATCGTGAATCAGACGCGCAACCTGTGCCTCTATCCGAACGTGTTTTTGATGGACCAGTTCAGCACGCAGATTCGCGTGGTTCGGCCGATCAGCGTCGACAAGACCGAAGTGAGCATCTTCTGCTTCGCGCCGAAAGGCGAAAGCGCAGAGAGCCGCGCCATCCGCATTCGTCAATACGAAGACTTCTTCAACGTCTCGGGCATGGGCACGAGCGACGACCTCGAAGAGTTCCGTGCGTGTCAGGCCGGCTATGCGAGCGCGACCTCGATGTGGAACGACATGTCGCGCGGCGCGCCGCTGTGGATTCACGGACCCGATGCGAACGCGAAGAGCATGGGCCTGAACCCGCTCATCTCGGGCGAGCGCAGCGAAGACGAAGGCCTCTTCGTGGTTCAGCACGAATACTGGATGCGCGTCATGCGCGAGGCCCTGCGCAAAGAACAGACGGAGGCGACGGCATGAGCACCGACTACCAGAAGATATGCAGCGCGTTGTATCAGGAAGCGCGTTTTCTAGATGACCGTCAGTGGGACGAGTGGCTCGCCTGCTATACGGAAGGCGTCGAATACTGGATGCCCGCGTGGGACGACGACGACAAACTGACCGAAGACCCGCACAGCGAAATCTCGCTGATGTATTACGCGGACCGCGGTGGCCTCGAAGATCGCGTGTTTCGCATCAAGACCGAGCGCAGCGGCGCATCCATGCCCGAGCCGCGCACGAGCCACACCATCAGCAATGTGGAAGTGCTGGCCGACCGCGACACGGAGATCGACGTCCGCTACAACTTCAACACGCTGAGCCATCGCTACAAGGTGACGGACCTTTTCTTCGGAACGATGTTCGTCACATTGCGCAAGGTCGACGACCGCTTGCTCATCGCGCGCAAGAAGATCGTGTTGAAGAACGACTATATCCGCCAGGTGCTCGACGTCTATCACGTTTGAATTCACTCGCCGGAAAGCATCACGGAAACAGGAGGCAGTATGTCCAGCTACAACATCGCATTGAATTTCGAAGACGGCGTGACGCGCTTTGTCGAATGCAAGGCCGGCGAGAAGGTCCTCGATGCCGCATTTCGCGCGAAGATCAATCTGCCGATGGATTGTTCCGACGGCGTGTGCGGCACCTGTAAATGCCGCGCCGAGAGCGGCCGCTATGATCTGGGCGACGACTACATCGAAGACGCACTGAGCGACGACGAGAAGGACAGCGGGCTCGTGCTCACCTGCCAGATGGTGCCGCAAAGCGATTGCGTCATTGCAGTCCCGGCTTCGTCGACGGCATGCAAGACCGCGCAAAGCAAGTTCACCGCAACCGTTGCGAAGGTGGAGCAGCATAACGACGCGGCCGTGGTGCTCGAACTCGATGTGGACAACGCAGCGCCCGTGTTTCTCCCGGGCCAGTACGTCAATATCGACGTTCCCGGCAGCGGCGAACATCGCTCGTATTCGTTTTCTTCCGCGCCGGGTTCCTCGCAGATCAGCTTTCTCATCAAGAAGATTCCCGGCGGCGTGATGAGCACCTGGCTCGAATCGGCGAAAGCGGGCAACACGGTTGAATTCACCGGACCGCTCGGGAGTTTCTATCTCCGCGCAGTGGAGCGTCCGCTGCTGTTTCTCGCGGGCGGCACGGGTCTCGCGCCGTTTCTGTCCATGCTCGAAGTGCTCGCGCGCGCCGGCTCGCAGCAGAAGGTTCATCTCATCTACGGCGTCACGCGCGATCTGGACCTCGTGCAGGTCGAAGCCATCGAGGCCTATACGGCGAAGCTGCCGAACTTCACGTTCAGCACCGTCGTCGCGGAAGCGGCTTCGAGCCATCCGCGCAAGGGCTGGGTGACGCAGCACATGCCGGCCGAATATCTGAACGATGGCGACGTGGATGTGTATCTGTGCGGTCCTCCGCCGATGGTCGACGCGGTGCGCAAGCATTTCGACGATAACGGCGTGAAGCCCAACAGCTTCCACTACGAAAAATTCACTCCCAACGCAGCGCCGGTGACCGCATGAACGCGCAACGATTCGAAGGCAAGGTGATGGTCGTGACCGGCGCGGCGCAGGGCATCGGGCGCGGCGTCGCGTTGCGCGCGGCGGCTGAAGGAGCCAAGGTGCTCTTCGTGGACCGCGCCGACTTCGTTCGCGAAGTCGCGGCCGAAGCGACGGGCGCGGACACCGCAGGCTTCGTCGCGGATCTGGAGACTTATGACGGCGCGGCGTCCACCATGGCGTTCGCTGTGCAGAAGTTCGGCCGCATCGATGTTCTCGTCAACGGCGTGGGCGGCGCAATTCGCATGCGGCCGTACGCCGAGTTCGAGCCCGCACAGATCGATGCAGAGATAAGGCGGTCGCTCATGCCGACTCTTTACGCGTGTCATGCGGTGCTTCCGCACATGCTTGCGCAAGGCGGTGGGACCATCGTCAATGTGTCTTCGAATGCGACGCGCGGCATTCGACGCGTGCCCTATTCGGCGGCTAAAGGCGGCGTCAACGCGCTGACGCAGTCGCTCGCGATGGAGTATGGCGAACACCATATTCGCGTAGTCGCTGCGGCGCCCGGCGGCACCCAGGCACCTGCACGCCGCGTGCCGCGCAACGCCGCTGGAGACAGCGAACAAGAGAAGGCATGGATGAGCGAAGCGGTGAAGCAGGTCACGGACGCGACGTTCTTCAAGCGTTACGCCACGGTCGATGAGCAGATCGCCCCGATCCTCTTTCTCGCCTCGGACGAAGCCGGCTACATCACGGGTGCCGTGTTGCCCGTTGCAGGCGGCGACAACGGATAGCGCGTCGACAACGACGGCGCTAGCGAAACCGGCTCGCGATATGGTCGGGGATATTTTCCGGTGTCACCACGACGACCGAAGAAGACGGCGCAATCGCGGAAGCAGGAATGAGCCGATGGTAGTGCATGATGTGCTGGCAAGCCGAACGCATGTCCTGACGCAAGTCGTGGTGAAGGATGGCTTGCACCTTACGCTCGCGCAGCAAGCCAACGTTGTCGCGGTCGAGATCATGCCCGATGAAGCAAAGCGGGCGCTGATTCGCCGCCTCCAGCACTTTCAGCACGGCCGCATTGCCGCCGCCCATCGAGTACACCGCGGCAATCTTCGAACGCGTGGTAACGACTTTGCGCATGCGCTCTTCGGTTTGCATGTTGAGGCCGTGTCCGCCGCTCGCATCGAGCAGATCGAGGTTCGGATAACTCACGCGCAGCGCGCGTCGAAAGCTCGCCTCGCGCTCTTCTTCTCCTCTGAAGCCTTCGTCGCTCATGGTGACGAGCACCGTTCCGTTAAGACCGCGTAGCCACTGGCCGATGAGATACGCCGCCGTCGCGCCCGCCACGCGATTGTCCAGCCCGGCATACGCGATGCGTGCCGACAGCGGGATGTCCGTGAACGTGGTCACGACCGGTATGCCCATTGTCTTCAACGCGCCGATCGCCTCTGAAATCTCGGGGACGTCACGCGCTTTCAGCACCACACCGTGACTGCCCCGGCGCCCTATCGAGCGAAGCGTTTCGACGACCTCGGCGGTCCCCATGGTTTCCCGCATGAAGAAGCGCGGTCGTAGCACGACGGGATGGAATGCAGGCAACTCCGCTTCGAGTGCCTCCTGAATCTCGGTGGTAAAACGGGACGGGGCTTCGACCACGACATCGATGATGAGCTTGCGTCCCGTCGTCGCGAGTTGCAGCGCCTGCTTCTCCAGCTCGCGAATCGCCTGCTCGACGCGTCTGCGCGTGCCTTCGCGCACGTTGGGGCGCCCGTTCAACACGCGATCCACCGTGGCGACGCCGACGCCCGCCTGCAAGGCGATCTCCTTCACGAGGAACCGATGAGCCATCGAAACGCCCGGATTTTGATGGTTTTTTGATGCGTTTATGGTAACGCGCGCCGCGACGATGCGTCTATGCTAGGGAAAAAACCGGAGCGAGACATGGATGCCACGAATGAACGCCACGAGACGTTAGCCACGAACTGGTATCGCGAAAGCGACTGCTCGCTCGAAGCATTCGCGCAACAGCTGCAAAGAAAAAGCGATGTGGTCCTGCGATTCGCGGCCGAGACGCAACGCGATATTCCCATCTACGATTGCCGCGCGCTTGATGAAGCGTTGATCGATCCTGTCAGGCAACAGGCGTTGCAGGCAGAATGGGCGAACGTGCTGCTCGACGGCGCGGGCGTGCTCGTGCTCAAGCGCGCGTTTCGCGATACATCGCCCGTCGACGACGCGACGCATATCTTCGATTCGATTATCAGACAGGAACGGGAATCGGGCGCGCGCGGCGCTGACCACTTCGCCAAAGCAGGCGCGAACGATCGCATCTGGAACGCGCACGAAAAGCTGTGCCTCGCGGCGCCCTCGGTGTTCGCGCGTTATTTCTCGAACGCGTTCATCGCGAGCGTCGCGCAGGCGTGGCTCGGACCCGGCTTTCAGATGACAACGCAGGTCAACGTCGTTCGTCCTGGCGGCGCGGCGCAGCAGGCGCATCGGGACTATCATCTCGGCTTTCAGACGGTTGAAGAAGTGCAGCGTTTCCCGGCGCATGTCCATGCGATGTCGCCGTTGCTGACGCTTCAGGGCGCCGTCGCGCACAGCGACATGCCGATAGAAAGCGGGCCTACGAAACTGCTTCCATTTTCGCAGCGTTACGCGCCGGGTTATCTCGCGTGGCGACGTCCCGACTTTCGCGACTTCTTCGAAACGCATTGTGTGCAGTTGCCGCTCGCCAAGGGCGACGCGCTCTTCTTCAATCCGGCGCTATTCCATGCGGCCGGCGCTAACCGCACGCAAGACGTGCAGCGCATGGCGAATCTCTTGCAGATATCTTCGGCGTATGGACGCGCGATGGAAACGCTCGATCGCACGCGCATGTGCGAAGCCGTTTATCCCGTGCTGCTGGACTATCGGGCGAGAGGCCGGTTCACGGCGACTGACATCGATTGCGTGATTGCATCGACCGCTGAAGGCTATGCGTTCCCGACCAATCTCGATCGCGATCCGCCAGTGGGCGGTCTCGCGCCCGAGAGCCAGCAAGCGCTGATGCGCCGGGCGCTCGACGAAGCATGGAACGCATCCACGCTTCGCGAGGCCCTTCGACATCAGGCGTGGAAGCGACTCAGCTGAAGCAGGTCGCCGCATTAGCCGTCAGTGGATCGCGTGAGCGTTTCCCACTGGCTGATCTCGTCAGCGAGCGCGGTCAGCTTGTCGCGCACGAGACCGAGCGCGTCACTGCCGAGCAAGAGATGCACGGGTGGCGCGTCGCTCGCGATGACGGCCAGCATCGCGCGCGCCGCCTTCACCGGGTCGCCGAGCTGCTTGCCGCTCTTGTCCTCGCGCGCCCGGCGAATCGGATCGAAGAGCGCATCGTAATCGGCAATCGAACGAGGCGTGCGCGCCATCGAGCGGCCAGCCCAGTCGGTGCGGAACGAACCCGGCGCCACTGCCGTCACGGCAATGCCGAACGATTTCACTTCCTTCGCCAGCGTCTCGGAGATGCCTTCCAGCGCGAACTTGCTGCCGCAATAGTAGGCGATGCCGGGCATCGTGATGAAGCCGCCCATCGACGTGATGTTGAGAATGTGACCCTTGCGCCGCGCGCGCATGCCGGGCAGCACGGCCTTCATCATCGCGACCGCGCCGAACACGTTCACGTCGAACTGTCGACGCATCTCGGCGAGCGGCGATTCTTCCATCACGCCTTCGTGACCGTAGCCCGCGTTGTTGACGAGCACGTCGATGGGACCGATGGTCGACTCGATCCTGGCCACGACGCCTTCGATTGCGTCGAAGTCCGTCACATCGAGCAGGCGGCCCACGGCCCTGTCCGGCGCGAGGGCTTCGAAGTCCTGCTTCGCCTGCTCGCTTCGCACAGTGCCGATCACGCGATGGCCTGCCGCGAGCGCTTCCTGAGCGAGTGCCCGGCCGAAGCCGCTGCTGACGCCGGTGATGAGCAGAGTCCGGTTGGATGACATATGCACCTCTACGATGGAATTGAAAGAGAGTGCATAGTATTCTTTGCACCAACGCGCTTTAAGGCCGGATATTCTGCTTTTATTGCCTATTCTTATCGTCGCCTTCCATGTCATCGAGAAAGACCGCCGCCGCTTTCCGCCAGGTCGCGCAGTCCTCCGTGGACGAGCGCGAGCGTATCGTGGACCTGCTGCGCGCACTGGCGCCCAATGAAGGCTACAACCTGACGCCGCTACCCGACGTGCGCATCCTGCGTTCGGACCGCGCGTTGTCGCGCACGCCTGTGCTCTACGATCCGGGCATCGTGATCGTCTGTCAGGGACGCAAGCGCGGCTATTTCGGCGATCAGGTGTATCTGTACGACGAGCTGCATTATCTGGCCGTCGCAGTGCCCGTGCCCTTCACGATGGAAACCGACGCGACGCCCGAGCATCCGCTCTTGGCCATCTACATGCATCTGGATTTTCAGGTGGCGGCAGAGCTGATGATTCAGATCGACCGTCATCACATGCCGGCGCGCGCGGAACCACCGCAAAGCATGATGTCGAGTCCGATGGATGCCGACTTGCGCCTGTCGGTCCTGCGCTTTCTGCAAGCGTTGAGCCGGCCGCTCGATGCAGCCGTTCTCGGTCCCGCGCTGGTGCGTGAGCTGTACTTTCGCGTGCTGACCGGCGCGCAAGGTCATGCGATGCGCTCGGCGCTCGCGATGCAGGGGCAGTTCGGCAAGATCGGCAAGGCGTTGCGCCGCATTCACGCGACCTACGCGCAGCCGCTCAATCTCACGCAACTGGCGCGCGAAGCGGGCATGAGCGTGCCGACCTTCCACAGTCATTTCAAGGCCATCACGCACACGTCGCCCATGCAGTATCTCAAGTCGACGCGGCTGCATCAGGCGCGTCTCTTGATGGTGCGTCAGGACATGACGGCGGAGGCGGCGTGTCATGCAGTGGGCTATGCGAGCGCCTCGCAATTCAATCGGGAATTCAAGCGCCTCTTCGGAACGACGCCGGCCGCCGAAACGAAGCGCATGCGCGAGAGCTTCGCCGTTCCGCCGCCGTTTGCCGGCGCGGAGTACGTTTCATCGCATTAGGCGAGCGCGCGCGACATCACAGATGACCCGGCCGCGGGTCCGGCACGAAGCCGTCGCGATTCGGCATGCGGATGGCAGCGAGCGAATGCGCGTCCAGCCGCGCGTCGTCGGGCACGATGCCGTTGCGGTTGAGCATCCATGCGCTCAACGCGTACACCTCGTCTGCGCTCAGCGATTGCGGCGCGTTATAAGGCATCGCGCGGCGGATGTAGTCGAAGAGCGTCGTGGCATACGGCCAGTAGCTGCCGACCGTGCGCACCGGCTTGTCGCTCGCGAGCGTGCCGCGTCCGCCGATGAGCCGGTCGCCCAGGCCGCCTTCGCCGTTCGCGCCGTGACACGCGGCGCACTTCGCGGCGAAGATGTGCGCGCCGGTCGCCACGTCTCCGCTGCCTGCGGGCAGGCCACGGCCATCGGGCGCGACATCGATGTTCCATGCGGCGATTTCCGTCGCGGTCAACGGCGTGCCGATGACGTCGATGGCCGCGCGTTGGGTCGGGTCGTGCGTGAGCGCGTTCTGCGCGCCGTCATCGCGTGTGGGCGTGCTACAAGCAGCGAGCGATACCGCAGCGACGCCGATCATCAACGGCCGCAACAGACGATGCTTCAAAGCCGGGGCGTTATGCATTTTTCACGCTGCCATCGGCGCCGATGCGCCATTGCTGAATGCCGTTGTAGTGGTAATACGAGTTCAGCCCGCGCGCGGCGACCAGCGCCTCGCGCGTCGGCTGAACGTAGCCGGTCGAATCAGTGGCGCGCGAGAGAATCGCGGCAGGCTCGCCGTTCCAGACCCAGCCTGCATGAAAACGCGTCAACGCGCGATCCTTCGGCGGGCCGTCGAGTTGCGCTTCCTGCCATGAGCGCCCGCCGTCGGTCGACACCTCGACCTTGCGAATGGAGCCGCGCCCCGACCACGCGAGTCCGATGATCGGGTAATAGCCGTGAACCGTGAGCCGATGCCCCGGCGACGGCCGCGTGATGACCGATTTCGCATCCATCTCGAACACGAACTGGCGCGCCTGCCCGTTCGCGACCGGGTCCGTGTATTTCGACGTTTCCTCGCGCGTTTCCAGCGGCGCGTCGACGAACTTCAGCCTGCGCAGCCACTTCACGTTCGTATTGCCCTCGAAGCCGGGCACCACGAGCCGCAGCGGATAGCCGTTCTCCGGCCGCAGGCGCTCGCCGTTCTGCGCATAGACGACGAGCGCGCGGTCGAGAATGCGATCGAGCGGCAGGCTGCGCGTCATCGCGGCGGCGTCGGCGCCTTCCGCGAGCATCCAGCGCGGCGTCTGACCGTCACTGGCCGCGAGACCGCCTGCGGCTCCGATCAGCGTCGAAAGCCGCACGCCGGTCCACTCGCAGCACGACAACAAGCCGTGCGTCATCTGAACCGGCAGACCGCTCGGCCCTTTCCATTCGCTTGCGGTGTTGCCCGAACATTCCAGAAAGTACACGCGCGATTCGGATGGCAGCCGCAGCAAGTCGTCCATCGTGAAGAGCTTCGGCTCGCGCACGAGACCGTGAATCGCAAGCCGATGCTGATCCGGATCGATGTCGGGCACGCCCGCATGATGCCGCTCGTAGACGAGCCCGTTCGGCGTGATCGCGCCATGCAGATCGGCGAGCGGCGTCAGCGACGAAGCCTGGCCCGGCACGGGGAACGCGCGGGCCGCGCGCCGCACGACGTTCGCTTCGTGCGGCGACGGCACGCCATATGGATGTTCGAGAATCGGCGCGCCGGGCGTGCGCGTCCACGGCTGAACCGAGAGCGGCTGCAACAGCGAGGACGCAGCGTTGGCGCTCGGCGCCACCACTGCCGAGACTGCGAGACCGCGCAACATCCGACGGCGCGATGGCGATGCAGTTCTGTCGGTATTCGCGGAAGGCGATGAAATGCGGGGAGTTCGCGGCATGCTTGGGGCGCCGGGGGAGAGTGTCGGTCAGGGGGAACAGTATAGGACGCGCCTTGCGGAACGCACAGCCCTGGTTTCGCCTATCGATATGAGGCCGGATCATAAGCGCACGTCGCAGCGTTGCGCGTCGACGTTTACTTAGTCATCCCGAACGACACATGCTCATCATCGCATCACGACATGAACATGCCGCCGTCCACGTTGACCGTCTGACCGGTGATGTACGCGGCGTCGTCCGAGGCCAGGAATGTCACCAGGCCCGCGACGTCACCGCCATTGCCGGCACGCTTCATCGGAATGTTCGCAACCCATTCGGCCATCAACTCGCCGGGTTTGTAATCGCCCAGCAGTTTGCCCCACGCTTCGTCGTTATACGACCACATGTCCGTCGTGATGATGCCCGGGCAGAACGCGTTCACCGTGATGCCGGTCGGCGCGAGTTCCTTCGCGAGACTCTGCGTGATGCCGAGCACGCCGAACTTGCTCGCAGCGTAATGCGGCGTGTAGACGAAACCCTGCCGCGCCTGACCCGACGCCGTGTTGATGAGCCGCCCCGCTTTGCCTGCGCGCAGCATGCGGGTGGCCGCTTCCTGGCAGCACAGAAAAACGCCTTTGGTATTTACGGCCATGACCTTGTCCCACTCGCTTTCAGTCAGGTCCGGCAACTTGGCGATGGTGATGACCCCCGCGTTCTGCACCGACACGTCCACTTCGCCGAGCTTGCTCGCGACTTCCTCATACAGTGCGACGACCTGAGCCTTATCCGTCACGTCCGTTTCGACGGAAAGCGCGTCGAAGCCCGATTCGCGCAGACGGGCGGCCGCATCGTGAACGCTCTTTTCGTTCGCACTGACGCACACCTTCGCGCCTTCCTGCGCGAACCGCTCCGCAATGGCGAGACCGATGCCACGACTGCCACCCGTCACGACCACGACTTTGTTCTCGAACCGCTTCAATTGTTGCGCCACTGAGATTCTCCGGGAGTTAAAGACGCTCGATCCATCGCAGCCATTGCCCATGATTCTCCGCAGCCGCTTCGACACCGCTGCCCGGCTCGACGCGTCGTGCCACGACACGATGCGTCTGCCAATCGTCGAGCGATGCCACGATGCCCGCCTGATACGCCGCGAGCGCCGCCGCGCCCGACGCCGAAATCTCGCTGACCGCGAGCGTGCTGACAGGCCGATTCAACGTGTCCGACAGAAATTGCAAAAGAAACGGACGCTGCGTGAGGCCGCCGTCGAGGTACAACTGCGCGAGCGGCACGTCGGCCGCCTGCTCCATCACGTTGATAACGTCCTTGATCTGATAGACGATGGATTCATACGCCGCGCGCGCCACGTGCTGCCACGACGTCGAAAAGTTGAGTCCGACGATCTGCGCGCCGCCCGGATACTTCCAGTGCGGACAGCCGATGCCCGAGAACGATGGAATCACGAATACGCCGCCGTTGTCGTACTCGGTGAAGGCCTGCTCGGCCTTGGCGAAATCGTCGAACAGGTTGAGCTTTTCCTTCAGAAACGCGGGCGTCGATCCCGCGCTGATGATGATCCCTTCTAGCGCGTAGTCCACGCGCTTGTCGGTGGCGAAACAGAGCGTCGAGACGAGGCCGTGTTCGGGCTCGCGCGCCTTCCCGCCGACGTTCATCATGATGGACGATCCCGTGCCCATCGTCGCCTTCGCGACACCGGGACTCAGGCACCCTTCGCCGACGGCGGCGGCGTGTGAATCGCCGATCATCGAAAGAATAGGCAATGGCGCCGCGAGCAGGCCGTCGAAATCGGTCATGCCGAAGTCGGACGCAGACGGCCGAAGCTCGGGCAAGCGCAGTCCTTGCAGGCCGAACGTCTCGATGAGTTCGCGATCCCATTCCAGCGTGCGAAGATTCAGCAGCATGGTGCGCGACGCATTCGTCACGTCGGTGCAATACGCCGCGCCGTTCGTCAGCCGATACAGCAGCCAGCTATCGACCGTGCCGAAGTACGCGTCGCCTGCCGCGATATGCGCGCGCACGCGTTCATCGTTCTCGTTGAGCCAGATGAGTTTGGTGCCTGAAAAATACGGGTCGATCAGCAAGCCCGTCTTTTGTGCGATGAGCGGCTGCAAGCCGTCGCGCTTGAGCCGTTCGCAGATGCCGAGCGATCGCTGGCATTGCCACGACACGCCTGGGGCGATCGGCTCGCCCTTCGCGTTCCATAAGACGACCGTCTCGCGCTGATTCGATATGCCGATGCCCGCTATGTCGCCTTTGAATCCACTCAGGCATTCGTCCACGGCTTTCAGCACGGATGCGTACAACGCATTCGTATCCTGTTCGACGAAGCCCGCGCGCGGCGTGGTGCATGTAACCGGCGCGAAGCCGCGCGCATGAACCTGTCCGGTCTGGTCGAAGACGAGGGCCTTCGTGCCGCTCGTGCCCTGATCAATGGCGAGAATATGGCTCATGGTCTAGTCCTCACGCGGTCAGCGAGACCATGCGCGACTGAAGCCGCTGCTGCAACTGGTCGATGACCACCGCGAAGATAATGACGAGGCCCTTAATGACCATTTGCCAGAAATCGCTGATGCCGCACATCACCATGCCGTCGCCCAGAATGCTGATCACGCACGCACCGACGACGGAGCCGAATACCGTGCCGCGTCCCCCCATGAGCGCGGTGCCGCCGAGCACGACCGCCGCGATGGCGTTCAGTTCATAGGTCTGTCCCGTCAACGGGTGCGCCGTCTGCAACTGCGCCGTGATCACGAGTCCGACAATCGCCGCGCAGAATCCCGAGAACATGTAGACGAATAGCTTGACGCGATTCGTTCGGATTCCCGAGAATCGCGCCGCTTGCTCATTGCCGCCGATGGCATAAATGCGGCGGCCGAGCGGCGTCTTGCGCGCGACGAAGATGGTAATGGCCGCGAGCACCAGCATGATCCACACCGGCATCGAGAGGCCGAGAATCGTGCCGTTGCCGATGAACTCAAAGCCCGTGTTGCCGAGTGCCGGATTGCCTTCGAGGTCCGCGAAGGTGCTGCCGTTGTTAACCAGCAGCGCCGCGCCGCGCACCACATACAGCATGCCGAGCGTCGCGATAAACGGCGCGACGTTGAGCATGGTGATGAGGTAACCGTTCACCGCGCCGATCAACGCGCCCAGCAAACACGCGATGATCGTCACGCCCCACGGATTGAAGAACACGATGTGATGCCCGATCTTCACGCCTTCGAGCAACAGGTATCCCGCCGCCATGCCGCTAATGCCGACGATGGAGCCCACCGACAAGTCGATACCGCCCGTCAGGATCACGAGCGTCATGCCGATGGAAAGAATCGCCACCACGGTGACATGCTTCGCCATGATGAGCAGGTTGCCGGTCGAGAGGAAGCTCTCGGTGGCGAGCGAGAACACGATGATGATCGCGAATAGCGCGATAAAGATGCGCAGCTTGAGCAGATTGACCGCGACGCGCGACGCCACATAGGCGCCGTGCCGGTTGTGCTTCGCATGCACCGGCGTGACCGGCGGGTTGCTGCTGTTGGGTGTATTCATGGTTCGGATCTCGGTTGCCTCACACTACGGCAGTCGCGGGCGTCGATGCGCGCACGATGCGTTCACTGTCGAATTGGGGCCGGTCGAGCACGGCGGTCAGCTTGCCGCTCGCCATCACGAAGACGCGGTTGGACACGGCCATCGCTTCGTCCAGCTCCGATGTCGCGTAGATCACGGCGATGCCCGACCGCGCGAGCAAGCTGATCGTCTTGTAGACGTCTTCTTTCGCGCCCACGTCGATGCCGCGCGTCGGTTCGTCCATCAACAACACTTTGGGCTTCGTCAACAGCGCCTTGCCGATGACGACCTTCTGCATGTTTCCGCCGGATAGCGACGTTATCGGCGCATCGACGGACGCAGCCTTGATGGCCAGTTTCTTCACGATGTCGTTGGCCGCTTCCACTTGTTTGTCGCGCGTGAGCGCACCGACGAAGCGCCGCGTGAACTTGCCGAGGCTGGACAGGGTCATGTTCTCGAGTATGGTCATCAGTTGCACCATGCCCTGCTTCTGGCGGTCTTCCGGCACGAGCGCGATGCCAGCCTCGATGCGCTTCGGTATCGGCAAGTCTTCGATGGCCTTGCCTGCGAGTTCTATCTCGCCAAGCGCGAGGGGATTCGCGCCAAGTAGCGATTCGAGCAACTCGGTGCGGCCCGCGCCCATCAATCCGTAAATGCCGATCACTTCGCCGGCACGCGCGGTAAAGGACACGTGATCGACCGCATAGATCCCGTTCGAACGCTTGAGCGCGAGGTCTTTCACCTTCAGCACTTCGCGGCCGATTTCGTGCTGCTCGAAGGCGAAACGCTTCTTCGAAGAGCCGACCATCGCTTCGATAATCCACGGAATGTCGATGTTGGCGATATCGTTCTCCGCCACGAGCCGCCCGTTGCGCAGCACGGTGATGCAATCGCCGATCGCCATGATCTCTTCGAGGCGATGCGAGATATAGATCACCGTCACGCCCTCTTCCTTGAGCTGGCCGATGATCTTGAAGAGAATCTCCACTTCCGTCTTCGAGAGCGCGGAAGTCGGCTCATCCATGATGAGCACCTTGATGTGCTTCGACAACGCCTTCGCTATCTCCACGAGCTGTTGCTGACCGACGTACAGATCGCCGAGCCGCGTGCGCGGATCGATCGCGATGTTCAGCCGGTCGAGCAGCACTTTCGCCTGGTGGTTCTCCATCTTCGAGCGGATCACGCCCGAGTTCGTGATCTCGTTGCCCGCGAAGATGTTCTCCGCCACCGTCATGTCCGGGAAGAGATTCAACTCCTGAAAGATGATGCCGATGCCGTGCTGCTCCGCACTGCGCACATCGGTGATCTGCGCGAGCTTCTCGTCGATCCAGATCTCGCCCGAGGTCGGCGTTTCCGCGCCCGCGAGCAGTTTCATCAGCGTAGACTTGCCAGCGCCGTTCTCGCCGATCAGCACGTTGACCTTGCCGCGCCGCACCTTATAGTCCACATCGACGAGCGCCGCCGTGCCCGGATACTGCTTCGACAGCCCGCGCGTTTCGATTACGTTGACGGGGTTCATCGTGCGGGCGGTATGCTGATTCTCGTTCATTTCCAGGCCACCGGAATCGCGCGGATCTCGCCTGCAGGCTCGCTCCAACTGCTATAGACGGCAGAGACATCGACCGGATCGCCGACCTTCAGCTTGAGCGAACTCTGCACCCGCGCCACGACGAGCTTGTTCAATTCCTGACCGAACGCGGCAAAGCGCGTCTGGTCGTCGAAGTCACTGTATTTGACGCCGGGAAAGCCGTCGCGCACGCCCGTGCCGATCACCACCGGACCTGTTTCGAGCGCGATCTGAACGGGATCGCCGCCGTTCGCGGGCGCCACTTCCACGTACGCCTTGCCGACGCGCGACGTCGAATCGATCTTCGTCACCTTGCCCTGCACGCGCAGCCAGAAGTTGCACGGGAAAGCATTGCTCTGACGGAATCCGTATTGCTTGCAGGCATCGTCGAAATTCTGGTTCAGCGCGCTGATGACCTGCGCCGCCGGCTTCGCGTTCTTGTCCGCGTAGGGAACCAACTGGTCGTTCAAAATCTTTGCGGCGTCCGGACCCTTGTGCTGGCCTTGCGCGCGAATATCCGCAAGTTCGATATCGGTGACGACGTGGCACGCCGGCAGACTGACGACGCAAAGCATCGACACCAGCCGCCAGCGCGCGAATACGGGATGAACCATGACGACCTCGACCTCACATGACAAGCCATGTGCGGGCGCAGCCCTTGCCGCGCCCGCACGGAGCAACAACGCGTACTACTTGTTGTAGTAGAAGTCCTTCACATGCGAAGCGTTGTCTTTCGTAATGAGAATGCCGCGCGTGAGCTGACGCTCCTGCTCGCCGGTCTTGCCGGTCTTGATGTATTTGTCGAGCAGATCGACGCCGTGAATCGCGATGCCCTGCGCCTGCAGCATCACGGTGGCCTTCAGCTTGCCCGCGAGCACGGAGTCGCGTTCGTCGTTGCTGCCGTCGATGCCCATGACGACCACGTCCTTATGTCCCGCCGAGTCCAGCGATGCAATCGCGCCGAGCGCAACCGGGCCATTGCCGCAAATCACGCCCTTGATGTTCGGATGCTCTTGCAAGATGGAATCCATCGCCTGCTTGCCGGGCAAAAGTGCGCCCTTCGCATCCTGACGCGCGACCATCTTGAGATCGGGATACTGGTCCAGCACCTGATGGAACGCCTGCGAGCGCGTCACGCAGTTTTTGTCCGCGAGGTTGCACGTTAGTTCGACGTACTCACCCTTCTCGCCGATGGCTTCCACGAAACGCTGCGCCACCTCGGTACCCGCTTGCAGGTTGTTATGGCTCAACTGCGCAATGGCGATCCCGTCCTTCGGAATCTCGCGGTTGATCAGCACCACGGGCACTTTCTTGTCCGCGGCTGCGCGCACCGTCGCGACGCTCGCGTTGGAATCGGCGTTATCGAGAATGATGCCCTTCACACCCTTGCCGATGACGAGATTGACCAGCTCGTTTTGCTTGTTCACGTCTTCGCCATGGGAAAGCACGATGGTGTCGTAGCCGAGCTTCTTCGCTTCTGCATCCGCGCCCTTCGCTTCGGCTGCGTAATACGGATTGTCGAGCGCATTGACGAGAATCGCGATGGTGCCTTGGCCTGCCGCATTGGCGGTGGCCGGCAACGCGGCGGCGAACGAAACGGCCACCGCTGCTGCAACTGCAAGCTTCTTCCACATGTTGTTGTCTCCGGTTTGTTTGTCTTTCTTCGACAGCGTTGGACTGGCTCAGGCGATCGTGTAGCCTCCGTCGATCATGATATCGGCGCCCGTGATCATGTCGGCGCCGTTCGAGAGCAGAAAGAGAATCGCGGCGGCGATTTCATCGGTATAGGCGAAGCGCCCTACAGGGATCAGCTTCTTCATGTTCTCGCCCTTCTCGCCTTCCCATGCGGCCGCGCCCATCGGCGTCAAGACGACGGTCGGCGAGACCGTGTTGACCGTAATGCCGCGCGGCGCCCATTCCTTCGCGAGCACCTTGGTCATGCCGATAAGGCCCGCTTTCGCCGACGTATACGCGCAATGCTGATCGATGGCGACGGTCGCAGCCTGCGACGCGATGTTCACGATCTTGCCGCCGTGACCGCTTGCCAGCACCACGCGCGCGAAGTGCTTCGAGCACAGGAAGGGACCGGTGAGATTCACGCCGATCTGCCGCTGCCATTCGTCGTAGCCGATGTTTTCCGCGGGCGTCAGCGTGATGCAGCCTGCGGCATTGACGAGTAAGTGCAGAGCGCCGAAATGGTCGTTAGCCGCTGCAATGGCCTTCTCGACGTCAGCCTCATTCGCGACATCGCAGGCAAAGGCTTTCGCGTTGTTCGCGCCGAGTTCTTCGATGGCGGCCTGCACGCGCGGTTCTTCGAAGCTCGGATAGAGAATCGCGACGCGTGCGCCCTTCGCGATCAGCGCGGCATTCGTCGCCATGGCGATGCCGCCGAGACCGCCCGTCACCACCGCGACCTTGCCATCGAGCCGGAAGTCAAAGTCCACGCCGTGGCGCAGCGACATGTCGTACTGAATGCTCATTCCCGTCTCCTCTCTTATTGAGCGCAGTGCGCGCGTACGGCATTCGCGATACCGGCCGCGTCGATGCCATAGTGTTTGCGGATGCCCTTGCGCGTGCCGTACTTGGCGAACTCGCCTTCGGTGATGCCGAGGGTCGTGAGCGGCCGCCCGATCTGCCGCCTCGCCATCAGCAACGCGACCGTCGCGCCGATGCCGCCGTGCAGCGAATGCTCCTCGACGGTCACGATGGTCTCGTGACGCTCGATGATCGAAGCGAGCGCGTCCTGATCCAGCGGCCGAAGCGACGAAAGGTTCACCAGCGTCGGATTAACGACGCCCTCTTTCTGAAGCGCTTCGCATGCGTCGAGCGCCTCGCCGACGACCGATCCCAGCGCAATCACCGCGACGCGCGATCCTTCGATCAGCACATCGGGACGGCCCGGCAGAAAGCGGTATGAGGCGTCATGCACCACGGGAAATTTCGCATTGTCGAGGCGGATGTAGACAGGCCCTTCTACCGATGCCGCGTAGTCGATCATTTGCGCGACTTCTGCCTCATCGCAGGGCGCGAAAATCTGCACGTTGCCGAAGCCGCTCATGATCGACAGGTCGTCGATAGCGTGATGCGTCGATGCGAGCGGCCCGTATGCGACGCCCGCGTTCAAGCCGAGCATCTTCACATTCGTCGCGCTGTAACAGACGTCGTTCTTCACCTGTTCGTTGGCGCGTCCGACGAGAAACGGCGCGGCGTTCGCCGTGAACACGATGTGTCCGCCGAGCGCGAGCCCCGCCGCCATGCCGACCATGTTTTGCTCAGCGATGCCCACATTGATGACGCGGTCCGGATAGCTTTCAAGGTACGGCCCGATCTTCGAGGTCGACGTCGAATCCGCGACCATCACGATGATGTCTTGCCCGGCCGCAGTCAGCCGGGTGATCGCGTTCACCGCGCCGTCGCGCAAGTCAGCGAGTTCACGCATGGTCGAGCTCCTTCAGCGCCTGCTTGAGTTGGTCTTCGTCGGGGAACTTGTGATGCCACGCCGGCACGTTCTCCATGAACGACACCCCTCGGCCCTTGATGGTGTGCGCGATGACGACTTTCGGCTTCCGATTGTCGTAGTCGAGACTTTCCATTAGTTTCCAAATGGCATCGGGCTGGTTTCCATTGACGTCGTGGACTTCGAAACCGAAAGCGCGAAACTTCTCGTCGAGCGGGTCCAGGTCCATGATGTTGTGCGTGAAGTCGGCGAGCTGAAGCCGGTTGCGGTCGACGATCACGACGAGGTTCGACAGTTCGAAGTGTGCCGCCGCCATCGCGGCTTCCCAGTTCGAGCCTTCTTCGAGTTCGCCGTCACCGGTCAGCACGAACACGCGGCCGGTGGCGCCTTCCGTCTTAGAAGCGTGACGCTGCTTCGCCATCGCGAGACCCGCGGCGATGGGAAAGCCGTGACCGAGACCGCCGGTATTGACGGTCACGAACGTCGGCAGCTTTTGGCGCACCGGGTGGCCCGGCAGGCGCGAATCGTCTTTCAGATACGTGAGCAGTTCTTCGTCGTTCAGCCACCCGAGTTCCGCGAAGCAGGAATAGAGACCGCCGACCCCGTGACCTTTGCTCAGAATGAATTCGTCATGCCAGCGCACCTTGCGCTCGGCATCGACTTCATAACGCATCACATGAAAATAGAGCGCCGCGAGAATGTCGGCCTCCGACATGTCGCCGCCCGTGTGACCGCTCTTGGCCGTCGCGTTCATCACGCAGATTTTCTTGCGGATCTCTTGCGCCCGGCGATGAAGCGCGTCGCCGGACTGCTTGAAGGGGTTTTCCATTCCCTGCTCCCAGACTTCCCGTTTGCTTGAAGGAAGTTTCTTTTAGTTTCTTTCGAAAGTCAAAGAGAAATCAAAGAAAAAGGGAAAACACCTAGTGAAGCACCACCGATCTTCTGATCAGGCACAATGCGCACTGGAGAGGCGCGTTCATGCAGCGCCTGCGCAGGAAAATCAAAAATGGATCAACGAACCCGGACCGAGAAGATTTTCGAACGCGTGCAGACCGCGAAACTGGTGAAGCTCTCGGAGCTTTCCAGCGAATTCGGCGTGTCGATGCCGACGATCCGCAAGGACATCGACGAGTTGCAGCGGCTAGGACGCGTCGAGCGCGTGCACGGCAACGTGCGGCTGAAGGCAACGCAAAGCGACGGCGCGCGGCGCACCTACGAGACGCCCGTGCTGCCGACGAGTCCTGAGAAAGCGATGATCGGCAAGAAGGCAGCGAGCCTGATCGAGAACGGCGATTCCGTGATTCTGGATTGCGGCGCGACCGCGACGGAACTCGCGAAGAACCTGCTGGACCGGCAGAACCTGCGCGTGGTGACCAACGCGCTCAATATCGCCATTCTGCTGGGCGCGGAGCCGACCAACCGCGTGATGCTCACGGGCGGCATCTTCAAGCCGGAGACGATCGCGGTGTCGGGCGAGAAGGCCTCGACGTTCTTCGAGGGGATGTTCGTCGACAAGCTCTTTCTCGCGGCGGGTGGCGTGTCGATGGAGTCGGGCATCTCCTACCCGGACTTCATCGACCTGCACGTCAAGCGCGCGATGATCGATGCAGCGAAGACCGTCTACCTGCTGGCGGATTCCAGAAAGTTTGGCAAGCGCGAATTTGCCGCCTTTGGGGCGATCGACCGGATCGATTATCTGGTGACGGACGAAGGACTCGGCGGGGAATTCGTGGACTGGATTAAAGCGAACGGAATCGAGATTTTGTACGCGTGAGCGGGCGGCGAGCGCGTCGCGCCGCGTTCACCGCGCTACCACGTCAACTCTGCGTCGTCGGCGTTCGGGAATTCGCCCATCGCCATGGCGTCTTCGCCGCTGTCCGCAATCGCCTTACTGGCTTCGGCCCAACGCTCTCGCGCTTCAGGCGCCGGGCGGCAGCGAAGACGCGCATTGATGCACTCGCGCGCCTCGCTTTTCTACTGATTCGCCCTACTTCTTCCCATCAACCACCGCGACCACTTCCTCGCGCGTGTACTCCTTGTTCGCCAACGCCCCGGCCGGCGTCTTCGCGAGCACCGCATCCAGTTCATCAGGCTTCACTTCGAGCACCGGCATGCGGATATCGTGCGGCACCTTCTTGCCCGCGAGAATCTGCTGCGTCACCCAGAACGCAAACGACGACGCGCCCGGCGGAATCGTCACCGACATCGTCTCGTAGCCGCTCTTTTTCTGATCGGCCCACCACGCGAGCTCTTCCTGCCGGTTGCCCAGAATGATGATCGGCGTCGGCCGTCCCGCCGCCTTGATCGCCTGCGCCGCGCCATAGCCGTCGCCGCCCTGCGTGACGACGCCATCGATCTTCGGCAAGGTCGGCAGAATGCCCGCGACCCGCTTTTGCGCGACGGTCTGCGTCCAATCGCCGTGCACCGAGCCGACGATCTTCAGCCCCGGATACTTCTTCAGTTCATCGACGATGCCCTGATGGATCTCGTCATCCACCGACACGCCCGCCAGCCCGCGAATTTCGAGCAGATTGCCCTTGCCGTTCAGGCGCTTGGCCAGATAATCCACCTGCATGCGGCCCATGCCCTGAAAATCGACCGCGATGCGATACGCGCACGGCTCGGTCGCGATGCCGTCGAAAGAGACCACCGTCACGCCCGCGCCGCACGCCTGCTTGATGACGCCGTTGAGCGCCGTCGGCGAAACCGCATCCACCGCAATCGCCTTGAAGCCCTGCAAAATGAGGTTCTGAATCTGCTGGACCTGCTCGGTGGCCTGGCTCTCGGCCGTCGTGTAGCTCGGCGCGGCCGCGACGATCTTCTGCTTCACGGCGGGGTCCGCCACGTTCGACCAGCTCTTGAGCATCTGCTGACGCCAGCTGTTGCCCGCATAGTTGTTCGAAAGCGCGATCTTCATCGAGGACGTATCGCCCGTCGCGACCTGCGCCGACGCGCCCACCGATGCTGATGCCATGCACAGCGCCAACGCGAGTTTCCTGATCTTCATGCTTGTCTCCGGTTCTTGATTTGATGTGCTGGCGTGTCAGCGTCCCGCGCCGCGCACGCCGACATGAAGCGAATAGATAGACGACGTAGCCGCGATAAACAGCCGATTGCGATTGATGCCGCCGAAGGTCACATTCGCGACGACCTCCGGTATCAGAATCTTGCCGAGCAGCGTGCCGTCGGGCGCGTAGCAGTGCACGCCGTCTTCCGCGCTCGTCCAGACGTTGCCGTGCTCGTCGAGGCGCATGCCGTCCGGCACGCCGCTTTGCATTTCGATGAACACGCGCCCGTTGCGCAATGCGCCTTCGCTCGATACGTCGAACACGCGGATATGACGCGGCGCTTCGTCGTCGTGAGAGGCCGCGGAATCCGCGATATAGAGCCGCGATTCATCCGGCGAGAACGCCAGGCCGTTGGGCTTCACGAAGTCGTCGCAGACGAGCTGCACTTCAGTGCTCTGCGACGACACGCGGTACACGTTGCATCGCCCGATCTCGCTGTCCGCCCGATAGCCTTCGTAGTCGCTCAGAATGCCGTAGTCGGGATCGGTGAACCAGATGTCGCCCTTCGAATCGACGACGACATCGTTCGGCGAATTGAGCCGCTTTCCTTCGAAGTGCGAAGCAATGACGGTCACGCTGCCGTCGTGCTCCGTGCGCGTCACGCGCCGCGCGCCATGCTCGCAGGTGACGAGCCGCCCTTCGCGGTCGCGCGTGTTGCCGTTGCTGTAGTTCGACGGCGCGCGAAACACGCCCACGCCCATGCCGGGCGCCCAGCGCAGCATGCGGTTGTTCGGAATGTCGCTCCAAATGAGCAGGTCCGTCGCCGGAAAATACACCGGCCCCTCGGCCCACAGGCATTCGTCGGTGATTTTGGAAAGAAACGCGTTCGGCTGAAGCAGCAGCCTGAATCGCGGATCATGCACTTCGTAGTCGCTCGGTTTCATGTCTCCTCGTCCCTTCTGTGGATCGATTCTGTGGATCGAAATTGTCGGATCAGCGCGCCGTCTTGCCGCCCGCCGCCACCGTCACCGCGATGATGAGCACGCCGTAGACGATCGCGCGCACGCCCGCATCCGCGCCGACTGCGTTGAGCGCGGCGTTCGTCAGAAACAGGAACATGGACGCGCCCCACACGCCGGCAATCGTCGCCTTGCCGCCCGTCACCAGCGTGCCACCGATCACGACGACCGCAATCGAGATCAGCATGTACTCGACGCCCATGTCGAGCGAAGCGCCGCCCGACGTCGCCGCGAGCAAGAGCGCGGTCAGCGCCGCGATCATCGAACAGAGCACGTACGCGATGCAGCGCGTCGGATGCACGTTCACGCCCGCGAGCCACGCGGCCCGCGCGTTCTGCCCGATGGCGGAAAGCCGGCGGCCATACACCGCGCGATGCAGCAGCACGGCGAGCGCCACCGACAACGCGAGCGCGAGCAGCGCGATATACGGCACATGCAAGAGCCGGCCCGTCGCGAACGCGCCGAGCGCGGGCGGCGGCGGCGGAAGCTGGCGTCCTTGCGTGATGGCGATCGACTGAATGATGAAGCTCGAGGACAGCGTCGCGATGATCGGCGGAATGCGCAGCAGCCGGATCAGCAGATAGTTCACGATGCCGATCGCCGCGCCCACGCCGAGCGCCGCCGCCACGCCCAGCGGAATGTGTCCGTTCTCACCGCCCATCACGTGCATGCCGACGACGCCCGCAAGCGCGATGGTCGACGGCACCGAGAGGTCGATGTTGCCGACGCCCGACGTGATGACGAGCATCTGCCCGAGACCGACGAGCACCATGAACACGCCGTAGGTGAGCGCGGTCTGCGCGACGTTGCTCGCAATGCCGAAGCCGAAGATGCCGACGATCGCGAACCACACGAGCACCGTGCCCGCGAAAGACCACGCCCACGGCGCCTGAAGGCTTCTGAGCCGCGTCCACGCGGTTTCGTTGTTGGCGATCGCCTCGCCCGATGTCTGCGTCTTCATTGCCGCTCCCCGCGTTGCAGCAGCACGCGCAACGACAGCACGATGATCAGGATCGCGCCCTGCATGCCGACCTGCCAGTCCGCCGAGATGTTGAGAAATGCCAGAAACGATGCCGCGAGCGTCAGCGTGATTGCGCCGAGCACCGCGCCGATGACGGACACGCGCCCGCCGACGAACTCGCCGCCGCCGAGAATCACCGCCGCGATGGAAAGCAGCGTGTAGCGCAGCGCAAGGTTGGCGTCGGCGGAAGTCGTGAGGCCGAGCAGCGAGAGCCCCGACAGCACGCCGAAAATGCCTGCTATGCCGTAAAGCGTCGCCTTGCTGCGCACGAGCGACCAGCCGAAGCGGCGCATCGCGCGCGGATTGCCGCCCGCGCCGCGAATGCGCACGCCGGCCGAAGTACGCATCAGCAGAAAGTGCCCGATGACGGCGATCAGCACCGACCACACGATAGGCGCGGCGATGAACGGCGTCTGGTAGCCCATCGCCGTGCCGAGCCAGCCGGGGCTCGTGCCGCCCGGAGAAGGCAGGAGCACGATGGCAAGCCCGCTCCACACGAACGAGAGCCCGAGCGTCACCACGATCGACGGAATCTGCCGCAGTTCGATCAACGCGCCGACGGCCGCATACGCGAGCACGCAGCCGACGAGCGCGAGCGTGCCGAGCCACGGTTGCTTGACCAGCAGCGTCGCGCCGATACAGGCGACCAGACTCACGAACGAACCGATGGACAAGTCGAGATCGTTGACGGTGATAATCGCGAGTTGCGCGAGCGTCGCGAGCACGATCGGCACGGCGAGATTCAGCAGCAGACTGGAGCCGAAGTAGCTCATCACCGTCGGCTGCATAATGAGAATGGGCACCAGCACCGCGACGAGCGAGATGGCGGGAAGCAGCGCGCGCAGACGCGCTTGCGTGCCCTGAAACGTCGTGCGTGCGGGGGTCATGCGGCCTGCTCCTCGAAACTCGCGGCGAGGAGCGCTTCTTCCGTGCATTCGTCGGCGTGCAGCACGCGCGTGACGGCCGCCGAACGGAACACATACGTGCGGTCGCAGTGCGACAGCTCCTCGTTTTCTGTCGTGTACCAGATGAACGTGCGGCCCTTCGCGGCTTCGTCGTGAACGAGGCGATAGATATCGCGCTTCGTGCCGACATCGACGCCGCGCGTGGGGTCGTCCATCAGAATGAGCTGCGCATCCGATGCGAGCGCGCGGGCGAACAGCACCTTCTGCTGATTGCCGCCCGAGAGCGACAGAATGCCCGCGTTCATCGACGCGCCGCGTATGCCGATCTTCGTGCGCCATGCCTCGACGAGCGCGCGCGCCGCCGCGAGATCCACCAGACCGCGCTTGGCTTTCGCGCCACCGAGCAGCCACCGCAAGTCGAGGTTCTGCGCGATCGACCAGACCGGGAACACGCCGTCGCGCCCGCGATCGCCGGCGACGAACGCCGCCTTCACGCGAGACGCGCCGCGCTTGGTCGCCGCTTCATAGATGGCGAGCAGCGCCTCGGTCTGGCCTTGCCCCGCGAGTCCCGCGAAGCCGACGATCTCGCCGCGCGACGCTTCGATGACCGTATGTTTCTTCGCGCCGACGTGCCAGCTAAACGGCTTGTCGTCGCTGCGCGCGCTGCGCTCGCGCACGGCGGCCGGCGTTTTTTCCGCTTCGAGCTGCTGGCCCATCGCCTGAATGATCGACGCGCGGCTCGACTGCTCGCGCGGCAACACGCCGACGATGCCGCCGTCGCGCATCACCATCACGCGGTCCGCCACGCGCTCGATTTCACCGAGCATGTGCGTGATGAGCAGACACGTGATGCCGTTTTGCGCCGCGCGCTGCACGAAGTCGAGCAGTTGATCGGCGGTGTGCGCATCGAGCGATGAAGTCGGTTCGTCGAGAATCAGAAGACGTACCGGCGTATCCGTGACCGTGAAGCCGCGCGCGATCTCGACCATCTGCTTTTGCGTGAGCGTCAGGTCGGAGACGAGTTCATTGCCTTTCAGTCCGTTGCCCGGAAAGATCTCTTCGAGCTTCTCGCGCATCAGCGCGGTCGCGCGTTTGCGCCAGCCGCGCCCGCGCAATTGCGGATGCACGACCGTCATGTTCTCCGCGATCGTCAGATTCGGGCAGAGCGAGAGTTCCTGGAACACGCAGCGCACGCCGGCCTCGCGCGCGGCATTCGCGTCGTAATGCGGCGCCTCGCGGCCGTCCACTTCGATGCGGCCCTGCGTAGGCGTATACACGCCTGCGAGCACGGCCATCAGCGTCGACTTGCCCGCGCCGTTGTGTCCCGCGATGCCGATGCATTCGCCGCGCATGAACGCGAAGTCGATGTCCGCGAGCGCGCGCACCCGCCCGAAGGTCTTGCCGATGCCTTCGAAGCGGATCAGCGCGCCCTGCGCCTCGTTGCCGCTGGTTGCTGTTGCTGTTGCTGTTGCTGTTGCGCCCATTCACATGCCTCCATGCGTGGCGTCTGTCCTGCGTCTGTCGTGCTTATTTCTTGTCGAGCAAGGCCACGGTCTGCGGCAGCGTGTACGTCACGTCGGCCAGGCCGCCCGGCGGCGTCGCGGCGAGCTTGGCCGGCAGCTCCTGCTGCGAAATGGCGAGCAGCGGCACGTTGATGGTCACTTCCTTCGGGATCTTCTTGCCCGCGAGCACTTGCTGCGCGACCCAGAACGCGAACGACACCGCGCCCGGCGGATTCGACAGCGAACGCGACTGATAGCCCGTCTTCGTCTGCTCGCTCCACCACTGGAGTTCGGGATACGTGCTGCCGATGATCATCGGCGGCGCGGGACGATTCGCGGCCTTGAACGCCTGCGCGATGCCGAACGACATCTCGCCTTCGGTGGCGACGCCATCGACTTGCGGCAGCGTCGGCAAAATGCCGGCGACGGCTTTCTGCGCGACCGATTGCGTCCAGTCGCCGTTCACGGAGCCGACGAGCTTCATCCCCGGATGCTTCTTGAGCCCTTCGAGCACGCCTTCGTGCATCAGGTTGTCGACGGAGATGCCCGCCACGCCGCGCACTTCGAGAATGTTGCCCTTGCCGTTCAGGCGCGTCGCGAGATAGTCGACGCCCTGCTCCGCCCAGCCCTTGAAGTCGAAGTTCACGCGATACGCGCAGGGTTCGTCGACCACGCCGTCGAACGACACCACGACGACGCCCGCGGCGCACGCCTTCTTGATCGTTCCGTTGAGCGCGGTGGGCGAAACGGCGTCGATGACGATCGCGTTATAGCCCTGAAGAATCAGGTTCTGCACCTGCTGCGCCTGTTCCGTCACCTGGTTCTCGGCGGTCGTGAAAGCGGGCGCGGCGGCGACCTTCTTGTCGGCGACGGCCTGCTGCGCGACGGCGTTCCAGCTCTTGAGCATCGACTGCCGCCACGCGTTGCCCGCGAAGCTGTTGGACAGCGCGATCTTCTTTTGCGACGTATCGCCCGCGGCGACCTGCGCGTGGGCAGCCCCAGCGAGCGCGCAAACGGCGAGCGTGAGCGCGGCCTTGACCGGCATTCCTTTACGGAACATCTGTTCGTCTCCTTTCATTCTTCTTGTGGAGCGGCGCGACGCGACTCGATCATCGGCACGCCCCTTCAGACGCATTCGCACGCGGTGCGGATGCGTTGCTTTCAGTTAGTCTGCTCGATTCGTCCTGCGGTCAGGCCAATCACGGTGGTCAGGCCACCGCAATCGCGGAGCCAGTATAGCGACTGGTGCTAGCGCGCGCAATTCGCTTACGTTACCGGTAACGGCGTGCTGCGGACGGCATCGCACGGTCCAGGGCAAAGGTCGGTTTTTCCGGTTCGGCGCAGGCGCGCAAGGTCGGCTATGCGAGGACGCAAGCGCCGGCCGCAACCAGTCATTAGAATGGCTGAACCGCCAGCACACCGTGAGAGCACATGAGCTTCGCGCGCAAAGCCACGTGGGCCGCCTGCATCGACACCCTCGCGTTCTCGGAGACCGAGACCGTGCCGGTGGCCGTGCTCCTGCGGCAGCGAAAAGCGCTCGCGAGTTTGCACGACGCATTCCAGGGCGAACGTTCGATAGCGCGGCTGCAAGAGGCCGCCGCACAGGCCGCGTCGACCGGCTGCGCATCGCCGATGGCGAAGGTTCTCGAACTTCAGCGCGCCGACAACGCGCTCATCGTGAAGGCTCAAGTCGGGATGGACGCCACGGCGATCGGGCGCGAAGCGGGCACGGCGGAAGCCGGCAATCCGCCCGGCGAGGCGCTGATTTCGGCGCGGCCGGTCGTCGTCGCCAATGTGCCCGCCGAACGCGGCGCGCGCGCGCCCGCGATCCTGCGCGAATACCGCGTCGTGACATCGGTGAGCCTGCCGCTCATCGGCGCCGAGGGACCGTACGGCATCCTCGAAGTGGATTACGACCAGCAGCACGAAGTCGACGCATCTCACCTTTCGTTCCTCGCCTCGATTGCGGCGATCCTCGCGGAAGGCATCGAGTCGAGGCAACGGCACGAGGAACTGACCGAAGAACGCGACGCGAAGGCCGCGCTCCTACGCGAGCAGCAGCACCGCATCCGCAACAATTTCCAGATGATTACCGCGCTCCTCGAACGGCGCGCGAGCGAGTGCGCGGACCCCGCGGTCCAGAAGGGCTATCGCGAAGTGGAGCGCCGCGTGTTCGCGATGGCATCGCTCTACGATCATCTGCTGGGCCTCGGCGAGCATGAGGAAAGCGTCGATCTCGGCGCGTATCTGGAAAACATGAGCGCGAGTTTCGAAGACTTCTACGATCTCCCCGGCCATGACGTCTCGCTCGCGCTGGCGCTTGAACGCGGCGCGGCGACGCTTCCGATCGACACCTGCGCGGCTATCGGCACGGTCGTCAACGAACTGGTCGCCAACGCGGTCGAGCATGCTTTCGTTGGCTGCGCGGGCGAGATTCGCGTGGCCATGCAGCGCACGGCGGCGGGCGTGGCGATCGAAGTGAGCGACAACGGCTGCGGCTATGCCCCCGGCGCAAGCGAGAACACGGGCTTGAGCACGGTCCGACGCATCGTCGGCAGCTTCGGCGGCCAACTGACGATGCAATCGGCACAAGGCGGCGGCACGCGCTGGACGCTGACCGTGAACGCGCCTGACTGAACGTATTCGTTGCGAGCCGCATTCGCGGCGCAGGCAGAGGGCTTGCTGCACGACAGGCGATGACCACTACCAAGGACAACGCCATGACCCCGCTCCCCCTGCCCCTGCGTCGCTCGCCCGTAGCGGCCGTGTTGTGGATGTCGACGCCATCCGGCGCGCCATCCGACGAATCTGACGACGATCTCGACGACGTGCTCGACGAGACCGGCGCAGTAACGAACCGCAGCAACGGCAAGACCGGCACCAACACGGAAGCCGAGCCCGACCCGAAGTCCTGACGCCTGCCGAAGCGGTCGAGTCACTTCGACGCGCCCAAACGCAGACCGGCATAAGCATTGCTGCCATCCGCAGGTCGGATAACGGAGAGCAGTAATGAGCAAGCGAGAAGTTCCGGGCGTAGGCCCGTATGGCGGACCGGCGGGTGGATGGGGCGCGTTGCAGGCCGTCGCGCGGGCGCTGAAGCAGCAAATGGGCGTCGCGCGCGAAGCGACGATGCTCCTCAAAGTCAACCAGCCCGCGGGCTTCGATTGTCCGGGCTGCGCGTGGCCGGACCCGCGCAGCACGTCGTCGTTCGAATTCTGCGAGAACGGCGCGAAGGCCGTCTCGTGGGAAGCCACGACCAAGCGCACGACGCCCGAATTCTTCGGACGCCACACCGTCAGCGAGCTGTGGACGTGGAACGACTTCGCGCTGGAAGACGAAGGACGGCTCACGCATCCCATGCGCTACGACGCCGCGTCCGACCGCTATCTGCCGATCTCGTGGGACGAAGCATTCGAGCGCATCGGCCAGTCGTTGCGGGCGCTGCCGGACCCGAACATGGCGGAGTTCTATACCTCGGGCCGCGCATCGAACGAAGCGGCGTTCCTGTATCAACTGTTCGCGCGGCGCTTCGGCACCAACAACTTCCCCGATTGCTCGAACATGTGCCACGAGCCGACGAGCGTCGGTTTGCCCGAGTCCATCGGCGTGGGCAAGGGAACGGTGACGCTCGCGGACTTCGATCACTGCGACGCGATTTTCTGCATCGGACACAATCCCGGCACCAACCATCCGCGCATGCTCGCGACGCTGCGCGCGGCCGCCCGGCGCGGCGCGAAGATCGTCGTGCTCAATCCGCTGCGCGAGCGCGGTTTGGAGCGCTTTGCCTCGCCGCAGGACCCGGTCGAAATGGTGACGGGCCGCTCGACCGCCATCGCCACGGATTACATTCAGGTGCGCATTGGCGGCGATGTCGCATTCCTCAAAGGCATGATGAAGACCGTGCTCGCGCTCGACCGCGAGAGCCAGGCGCAAGGCGGCGAAGGCGTGCTGGATCGCGCGTTCATCGACGAACACACGAGCGGCATCGACGAACTGATCGCCGACATCGACGCCACTTCGTGGGACCAGATCGTCGGCGCGTCGGGCGTCGAGCGCGAAGAGATCGAGCACATCGGCAACCTGTATGCGAATGCGAAAGCAGTGATCGCGTGCTATGGCATGGGCATCACGCAGCACCACAGCGGCACGGCCAACGTGCAGCAGATCGTCAACCTGCTGCTTCTGCGCGGCAACATGGGCCGCGACGGCGCGGGCATCTGCCCGTTGCGCGGCCATTCGAACGTGCAAGGCGATCGCACCGTCGGCATCACCGAAATACCGCATCAGGAAATGCTCGATTCGCTCGGGCGCGTGTTCGGCTTCACGCCGCCGCGCGAACACGGTCACGGCGCGATCTCGGCGATCGAAGCGATGCGCGATGGCCGCGCGAAGGCGCTCATCGCGCTCGGCGGCAATCTGCCGGTAGCGATGTCGGATACGCCCGTCTGCTACGAGGCCATGCGCAAGCTCGACCTCGCCGTGCATATCGCGACGAAGCTGAATCGCTCGCACTTGCTGGTCGCGAAGGAAACGATCCTGCTGCCGTGCCTCGGCCGCACGGAACTGGATGTGCAGGAGAGCGGGCCGCAGTCGATCACGGTCGAAGATTCGATGTCGATGGTGCATGCGTCGCGCGGGTCGCTGCCGCCCGCGTCCGAACATCTGCGCTCGGAACCGGCCATCGTCGCGGGCATTGCGAAAGCGACGCTCGACGATCCGTCGCTCGACTGGGACGGCTGGGTGGCGGACTACAACCGCATCCGCGATCTCATCGAGCAAGTGTTTCCGCAGTTCGAGCGCTACAACGAGCGCATTCAGGACCCGGGCGGCTTCCGCCTTTTCAACGCCGCCGCCGCGCGCCGCTGGGATACGCCCGAGGGACGCGCGCGCTTCATCGCGCATAAGGGCGTGATGATGGACCCGCGCGTGGACCGCAGCGACGCGCTGATTCTCGCGACCATCCGCAGCCACGATCAGTACAACACGACGATCTACGGCTTCAATGACCGATATCGCGGCATCACGGGTCGGCGCGACGTGGTGTTCGTCAACGAACGCGATCTCGAAGCGCGCGGGCTTCAGCACGGCGATCTCGTCGATCTGGAGACGATCGAAAGCACGGTGAGCGTCGGCGGCTCGCGCCGTCTGTGCGGACTCACTGCGGTCGCGTTCGATATCGCGCAGGGGTCCATCGCCGCGTACTATCCGGAAGCCAATTGTCTCGTGTCGCTCTCGGACAACGATGCGCGCAGCGGCACGCCGGCGTACAAGTCGATTCCGGTGCTGCTCTCGCTGAGCCAGGGCGACTGTCAGGTGGGCGCCGACGCGCACACATGGCAGCACGGCGACGTCCCCAACGACAAGACCGGCGCCACCGTCGCGGCGGAAGAGCCGGAGCATCGGCGCGTGCGGAACACGCCGAACTGAGCGCGGCTAAACGGCGGCAGGCGAAAGCGAGCCTGCCGCTTTTTCCGCACGATCTGTCTATTTTTAGCACGCTATCAAGTCGGCGCAATCGTTTCCGTTATTACAGCCCAGAGGCCGCTCGTCCCGCGCTGGGCCGTGAGCGAACATCAACGAAACGACGACTCGCATGACTTTTTCTAGAAAACTCTGGCTGCCCCTGCTCCTGAGCCTTGCGTGCCTGGCAGGAATCTCCGTGGCCGACGCATTCCGCATGCGCGCCGTACGCACCGAGCAAACCAAGCTCGACATCAAGCACGCGACGGAAGTCGCGAACAGCATCATCAAGGAGTTCGCGCAGCAAGCGGCGAGCGGCGCGATCACGCAAGATCAGGCCAAACAGGGCGCGTTGAGCGCGATCCGCGACATTCGCTTCGGCGACAACGGCTACTTCAGCGTGTTCGACTCGCAGGCGAAGGTGCTCGTGCATCCGATGAAGCCTGAGTTCGTCGGCAAGGTCATGATGGACTTCAAGGACCCGAACGGCGTCTATCTGTACCGCGAGATCATCGACGTGGGCAAGCGCGAGGGCGCAGGCTACACCTACTATTCCTTCGCCAAACCCGGCAGCAACCAGATCCTGCCGAAGATGTCGTATGTCTCGATGTATCAGCCGTGGGACTGGCTCATCGTGACGGGCGTGTATATCGACGACATCAACGCCGCCTTCTACGCGTCGCTCGGCTGGAGCCTCGGCGTGCTCGCGGTGATCGCGCTGGTGCTGTGCGTGGTCGTGTCGCGGCTCAATCGCGGCATTCTGCGGTCGATGGGCGGCGAGCCCTCGTACGCGGCGGAAGTCGCTAACCAGATCGCGGACAACAACCTCACCGTCGATGTCGCGACTCAGGCGGACGACCATTCCAGTCTCATGTATTCGATGGCGCGCATGCGTGCCCAATTGCTTACTGCGATCGAGAGCGTGAAGACGTCGGCCAACGCGATTGCGAGCGCGAGCCGCGAGATCGCGGTCGGCAACACGGACCTGTCGTCGCGCACGGAGCAGCAGGCGGCGTCGCTTCAGGAAACGGCGGCGAGCATGGAAGAACTGACCGCGGCCGTGAAGCACAACTCGGAGAACGCGCGGCAGGCGAGCGGCCTCGCCGGCACGGCGCGGGACGTCGCGAAGGAAGGCACCACGATCGTCGGCGAAGTGGTCGGCACGATGGCCGAGATCGAGCATAGCTCGCACAAGATCGGCGAGATCATCGACATGATCGAAGGCATCGCGTTCCAGACCAACATCCTCGCGTTGAATGCGGCCGTCGAAGCGGCGCGCGCGGGCGAGCAAGGCCGCGGCTTCGCGGTGGTGGCGGGCGAAGTGCGCAGTCTCGCGCAACGGTCTTCCACGGCCTCGAAAGAGATTCGCGAATTGATCGAGGCGTCCAGCACGCGCGTTCACGCGGGCACGCAACTCGTCGGCCGCGCCGGCGACACCATGACGAAGATCAGCGCGGCAATCCAGAAGGTGACCGACATCATGGACGAGATCGCGTCTGCATCGAACGAGCAGAGCCGCGGCATCGAACAGGTGAATCAGGCCATTAGCCAGATGGACGAAGTCACGCAGCAAAACGCAGCGCTGGTGGAACAGGCGGCTGCGGCGGCCGGGTCGCTGCAGGATCAGGCCGAGCAGTTGAAGTCGACGATGGCCGTGTTCAGAACGGCGTCGGTCTGATCCTGACTGCGCGAACTAACGCAGCGGCCGCGAGCCTGTGGAACTGAAGGTGGCGTGGCCGAGCGAGTTCAGCTTTCGCGATACGCGGCGAAGCAGAAAGCGGCCGACATTCCATGCAATCCACGGGTCGCTCGCGCATGTTTTGAGCACGCTTGCAGTGCCTTCGGACTTGCGCATCGAGACGAGCTTCGTTTTTGCATCGAGCCACCTGAGACTTTTCGAGCGGCGAGCGACGAGCGCCCGCAAACGTGGATTGCCACCGATTGCGGGCCGCGACAACAGCTGATCGGTGGCCGTCTTCATCGCGCTGTAGTTCACCCGTGTACGGCTCATGCCGGATGCGGTCTTGCTGATCGAGCCCATTCTCTCCGTGTAGAGATAGTAGGCATCGTTGGTGCATACCCAGACACAGCCGGCTAGCAGCGCGTCGAGCATCAAGTGGAAGTCCTCGCCATGACGCAAGCTCACGGGATAGCGCAGCCCCCGATTCACCAGCGCGTCGCGGCGAAATAGCGGCATGAGAAGGCCGAAGTCGCATTCGGTCGATTCCCCTGCCGCGTTGTAGAGGAAGCTATCCAGCGTGACCTGGAAGTGCGGCTCGCTTCCTCTTCGGCGGAACCCGGGCCGGACGACTTCCTGTGCGACTGCATCGTAGATCAGCAGGTTGTCCGTCACGATATCGGCCCCGGTATCGTTCCCGAGGCGCACGAGCCGCTCTAACCGTTCAGGAGCGAAGCGGTCGTCGGCGTCGAGAAGCGCGATCCACTGACCGCGGGCTTTCTCGATGCCCGCGTTGCGCGCGCCGCCGGGCCCCACGTTCTCGGCGAGATTGATCAGCTTAATGCGGCTGTCTTCTCTCGACGCAGCCTCCACGACCTTCGCGGTATCGTCGGTCGAGGCGTCGTTGACGACGATGATTTCGAGTGGCGCGAGCGTCTGCTTTTGCAGCGATGCGATTCCGACTCGTATGAAGTCCTGCGCATTGTAAGCGGGAATTACGACCGATACTGACATGCGGGTCCTCCCAAACTGCCACAGTGTCGACAGGCAGTGGTGCCTACCGAATGCACCGTAGCATAGTCAATGCGCGAATCAAGTGCAATGCGTGAAGATATGCACTGCGAAAGAGCGCGTCGAACCGACGGAACGTTCGATTCGGCTGTTGCGGCGCAACCTGTGAGCGGCCTGCAGCCGCTCGTCCGCCTCATCCGCCGGCATCATCCTTTACATAGGATGCCGAACCATTGCCGAAAGACCATTCGTCGCGCGCGTTCGGCTGCAACACGACCAGCACGTCCTCCGGACGCAAGCCCGGGTTCGCCGCGAGATTGTTCGCGATGGCCTTGAACAGCGCCTTCTTTTGCGCGGTGTCGCGCCAATTGCCGGCCGTGATGTTGATCACGACGAGGTCATCGGTGCGATGAATCCCGAGATAGTCGCTGTCGTAGATGAACTCGTCGCGCTCGTGTTGATGAACGAGATGGAACCGATCGTCGGCCGGCGCGCCATACGCCTCGACTAGCGCCTGATGCACGCCTTCGCTAATGGCTCGGATATGCGCGGTGGACTTGCCTTTGATCAGAGAAATGCGGATGAGCGGCATGGCTTGTTCACTCCGGTTACGAGACTGTGGGCGTCTCTGCTACTTGACGTGCAAACAATACGGCCGGATGATCATTCCGTAAATTTGAAACTTACGAACTGTCGCATCTGCGAAATCGAACGATGCCTACGCGAACCAATCTCGACATGGATGTGCTGAGAACCTTCGTCACCGGGTTCGAACTTGGCAGCTTCGCGCGCGCGGCGGAGCGCCTCGGCCGCTCTCAATCTGCAATCAGCACGCAGTTGCGCAGGCTGGAGGATCAGATCGGCCGGCCTCTCGTGCAGAAGTCCGGGCGCGGGCTCGCGCTCACGACAGCGGGTGAAGGTCTGCTGAGCTACGCGAAGCGCTTGCTCGAACTCAACGACGAAGCAGTGGAAACCGTGAGAGGATCGGACCTCGAAGGCTGGGCGCGTCTCGGCTTGCCGCAGGACTTCGCGGAAAGCTGGCTGCCGGCGGTCCTCAGCCGGTTCGCGAGAGCGCATCCGAAGGTTCGCGTCGAGGTCCAGGTGGATAGAAGCGCGTCGCTCATCGAGAAGACACTCTCCGGCGCGCTCGATGTCGCGCTCGTCTGGGGAGACGGCAACGCGTCGCCGCACGGCGAACGCGTGGCGGCCGTGCCCATCCAGTGGGTCGGGCGGCCTGATTGGGGTGGCGTGGAAAGTCTTGGCGGGCAGCAGCTGCCCTTCGTGGCGTTCGAGCCGCCCTGCACGTTCCGCTCGGCCGCCGTCGATGCAATGGATGCAGCCGGCCTGTCGTGGAGGCTCGTGTTCACCAGTCCCAGTCTTTCGGGGCTTTGGGCTGCGGTCGAGGGCGGCCTCGGCATCACCGTTCGCACCGCCCTGAAGATGCCGTCATCGCTCGTTGCGCTGGACCCGGTGACAACCGGCTTGCCCGCCCTTCCGCTCGCTCCGCTCGCGCTGCATCGCGCTGAAGCCGAACCCACGGCCGCTGTCACCAAGCTGACCGATATCGTGACCGAAACGATCCGCGACGAGCTTGCCGCCGTAGCGGTGCGCTGAGCGACGGTTCGATTCGATGAATGGATGAGTTCCAAACTTTCAAATTGCTCGAAGCGGCGCGCAGCCCTATCGTTTCGATACGCAACGCGCCGCGTGTGCATCGAACAAGGAGAAATGGCCATGCCCTTCATCAGCGTCAAAGCGATCGGTGAACCGCTCGCGCAGCATCAGGTGAAAGCGATTCAGGAAGGCATCACTGCGTTGATGGTCGATGTCCTTCAAAAAGTCGGGCCTCTCGTGGGCGTCCTCGTCGAACAGGTGCCCGCGAAGAGTTGGACCGTCGGTGGCGAGCCGGTCGCATGCGCCGCGCAGGTCGATGCCATCGTCAGTGCCGGGACGAATACTGCGGAAGAGAAGGCGCGCTTCATCCGTGAAGCCAACGCACTGCTGAAATCGGTGATCGGCAACACGCTGTCGGAAGTGAGCTATGTCGTGATTCACGAAGTGCCGAAAGACAGCTGGGGCTACGACGGACTCACGCAAGCCTATCGCGCCGATGCGCGCGCCTCGCGCGAATCATGACGAGCCGCGCGCGCGGCGTGCCATCGGAGCAGAGAGCAAGGTGCATCACCGCTTAACGTGATGATGCACCGCGAGCAACGGGTTAAGCCGCGAGCACCTCGTCAACCGCTTCGACCGCCGCCGCATGTTCGCGAATCAGCCGATACACCGTCTCGCCAGGAACCGTCTCCGATTCGAGCAGTTGATCCGCAATCGCGCGAAGCACCGGCTCATTCGCCTTGAGCAATGCAAAGCAGGCATCGTTCAGGTCGGAGAGAAGCTCGTTCGCGTGCCCGATCGCCGTCTTCAACTGCAGGCCCGCGACTTGTTGCGGCAAGGCGGCGAGGCTGAACAGATTCCCGTCGTTATTGAAGCCGAACTTCGAGACCATATCCAGCCCGATGCGCGATGCTTCCTGCAAGTCCTGCGCCGCGCCGCTCGATGCCTCGTTGAACATCAACAGTTCCGCGTTGCGTCCGCCGAGCAGCACCTGAATCTCGTTGCGCATCTCGGTCTCGCGATACAGATGCTTGTCCTGCGCCTTCGTGATGAGCGCGACGCCGAGCGCGCCGCCGCGCGGCAGAATGGTGACTTCTTCGAGCACGCCCGTGTTCAGCAGCGCCGCAACCAGCCCATGCCCGGCTTCGTGAATGGCAATGCGCGTGCGTTCGTCGTCGGACAGCGCGCGCTCCGCGCCGTTGATGTCGCCGATGCGCGCGATCTTGATCGCTTCGACGAAATGATCGGCCGCGACTTCCGTATCGCCGGCTTTGCGCGCGACGAGACCCGCCTGATTCACGATCATCGCGAGCGTGGCCGGCGACAAGCCCGTGGTCAGTCGCGCGAGCTGCGTGAAGTCGATGTCGCCCGCCTTCGTCTTCAGGTTGGCCGCGTAGAAACGCAGGATCTTCTCGCGGTCCTCGATATCGGGCAAACGCACCTGGATGGTCCGGTCGAAACGGCCCGGGCGGCGCAGCGCCTCGTCGAGATTGTCCGGGTGATTCGTCGCCGCAACGATGATGACGCCTTCGTTCGACGCGAAGCCATCCATCTCTGCAAGCAGCTGGTTGATGATGCGGTTGCTCTCCGCTTCCACAGGACCGCCGCCCGTATCCGTGCGCTTGCCGAGGCCGTCCGCTTCGTCGATGAAGATGACCGTCGGCGCGTTCTTGCGCGCGAGTTCGAACAGATGCTTCACCTTCTGAATGCCGACGCCGTAGTACTTCGCGCTGAAATAGCTGCCCGTGATCGCGATGAAGTTCGCGCCGCATTCGCCCGCGAGCGCCTGCGCGAGACGTGTCTTGCCGACGCCCGGCCCGCCCGTCATGAGGATGCCGCACGGCGCGCGCACGCCCATGCCGGTGAATTGCGCGGGCTCGGTCAGCCACGCGCGCACGTCCGCGAGCGCGGCTTTCGCTTCGCCCGCGCCGATCACGTCGTCGAAGCGCATGGCCGGCGATTTCGCCAGCAATTGCGCGCCGCCGCGCATCTCGCGGCGCATGAACCATAACAAGCCGGCGACCATCGCGACGGGCAACAGGATGCTCAGGAGATCGCGCAGGCGATTGAAGTCGTCGTCCCATCGCGCCATGCCCGTTTGCACATTCGCGTCCGGCAGCCAGACGAGTTGATATGACGTGGCTTCGCCGGACTTCATATCGCCGATCAAGAGCGCATTCGAGAAAGCGCCGTTATGGTCGGCGACGTAGTACTTCTCGCCGCGCTGCGTCGATACGAGAATCGCATCGCGGCTCACGCCGATGGCGGCCACGTCGCGGGCGCGGATATCGGCCATGAGTTGAGAGACGTCTTTCTCGCGATGCGTCCACGGCTTCGCGTCCGCGCGCATCGCGCTCGCCACGCCGGCGAGCGCGAGCGGCTCGTGGTGCGCAGCATCGGCATGATGACGCCACGCGATGGCGCCCGCAGTGGCGATCAGCGCGGCGAGAGCGACGCCGTACGCGACGAAGCGGCCAAAGCGCGAGCGAAAGAGATTCCTTACCGGTTTCATCTGGCAAATCCTGAAACGCGTCGCGATGGCGACCGTTCTTTGTGTGGGCGTAAGCGCCCGGTCTGTAAAGGTGAGGCTTCGGTGGCGGGATGTCCGCCGGATACGGCATGACGATTGACCTTCGACCGCAGAAGAAATGTGCGCGTGGCACTAGCTGTTTTTACGGCGGGCCGCGGGCCTTCTTGATGTCAAAAGCCGAGACCGGTAATTTGTTCGCGCTGTTTCATGCGGATAACGCGCCGTCGCACGGAGTGCAGGGTATCACAGCGCGCGCAAACGCTCTCGTGCGGTAATTAATGCTGAAACGGACCTTGGTTGTTTGCGGGCGGTCTATGCGTGCTTCTGCACGTCGTGCGACGAGCACATGGTGATCGTTGTGCGGCACGTAGGCGGGCGAGTGGTCATGGGGTCTCTCGCGTACCCGCCTTCTGCCGGTTTCGAGTTGAACGTGGATAAGCGACGACCAGCCGTTCTAGCCCTCCATGCACAAGTCGAACTTCGACTCGGGACCTCGGCCTATCACAGTGCTTCGACGTCCTTATTAATTACAGCGGACAAGATCGGACTGAACGACCAGAGGAAGCGCGCAGCGCCTTCGGGCAGAAACCCCTCGCGCTTCCCGTTTCGATACTCCGGTTAGCCCCGCACCCGCCCTCGCCTCCTCTCCGTCTCGACGACCTCATCGAGCAATTCATCATGCAGTTCGCGCAGCACCTCGACGAAAGCCGACGCGAGCCGCTCGCGCGGACGATGCGGCGGAAACAGCAGATACGTCGGAAAACGCGTCTGCGGCAGGAAAGGACGAATGACGACCTCCGGCCCCGCGAAGTCCCGAGCGACGATCGGATGCGCAAGCGTCACGCCCATGCCGTGACGGACCATCTCGCAGCACATCGCCGTGTATTGCGCCTCGATGGCGAGCACGCGCTGGACGCCCGCGCGCTGAAACACATCGTCCATGGCGGCGCGCGTACCGTCGCCGTGACACAGCGAGATGAACGACTCGCCTTCGAGATCCTTCGGGCGAATGCTGCGCTTGGCCGCGAGCCGGTGATTCGCCGGCATCACGCACACAGCCGGCACGTTCGATAGCTGCTCGACCTCGCAGTCCGACGCCTCGCTCACATAGACCGCGACGCCGAGATCGCAGAACTGCGATGCCGTCCAGTGATTGACCGTGCCCGACGTGTTCACATGCAGCGAGACCGTCACGTCCGGAAAGAGCGCGACGAAGCGCTTGATCGCATGCGGCACGAGCGTCATGCCAGCCGATGGCATCGCCGCGATGCGCAAACGTCCGCTGCCCAGATTGCGAATCTGAGCCGCCGCGTTGGCGAGGCCCTGCAAGCCGACGAACGCGCGCTCGACCTCGCGAAAGAACGCCGTGCCCTCGCTCGTCGGAATGAGCCGCACGCCGCTGCGCTGGAAAAGCTGCAGGCCCGTGTCGCGTTCGAGTTGCGAGATCAGGCGGCTCACGTTCGGCTGCGACGTGAAGAGCGCCTTGGCTGCGGCCGTCATCGATCCCGACACCATGACCGCGCGAAACGCCTCGATGTGCTTCAGGTTCATGCGTGCTTTCCCCTAAGTGCTGACCACGATGACGAGCCAATGTATATCAACTGTGCATGGGTCAGTATTTTATTTGTATTGGACGATATGAATTGTCGGCGCGACACTCGATTCATCGACGGGACCACACCCCGCGTCCCACGCCCCCCGCCATGGAGATCACGTCATGAAAAGAGCGTTGCATCGCCGTCTGTCCGCCCTTTCCGCTCGCCCCACGATCACCGCTCTGGCGCTCGCCGCAGCCTCCGCCACGCCGATGCTCGCGCACGCCGAAACCACGCTGTATGTCGCGAACGTAGGCGGCTCGAACGAGCAGCTCTATCGGCAGAAGATCATCCCGGCCTTCGAGAAGTCGCATAACGTGAAGGTGGTCTACGTGGCGGGCAATTCGAGCGACACGCTCGCGAAGTTGCAGGCGCAACGAGGGCATCAGCAGATCAATGTCGCGGTGATGGACGACGGCCCGATGTATCAGGCCATGCAGATGAACCTGTGCGCGAAGCTCGACGACGCGCCCGTCATGAACGACGTCTATCCGCTCGCGAAGATCGGCCCGAGCGCGATCGGCGTCGGCATGGTGGCGACGGGCATCGGCTATAACGAGGAAGCGTTCAAGAAGGCCGGCCTGCCGCCGCCCGATTCGTGGAAGGTGCTCGAAGACTCGCGCATCAGGGGCAAGCTCGGCGTGCCGCCGATCACCAATACCTACGGCCTGCACACGCTCGTCATGCTCGCGCGGCTGTCGGGCGGCGGCGAGAAGAACATCGACCCCGGCTTCACCGCGATGACCAAGCAAGTCGCGCCCAACGTGCTCTCGTGGGCGCCGACGCCCGGCGAGATGGACGGCCAGATGCAGTCCGGCGACGTGATTCTCGCGCCTTACGGCAGCGGCCGCGCGGTCGCATTGCAGAACACGGGCTTCCCGCTCAAGTTCATCTACCCGAAGGAAGGCGCGGTCGCGTTGCAGGTGGCGGCGTGCGTGGTCGCGGAGAACGCGCAGCCGAAGCTCTCGCAGGAGTTCGTGCAGTACCTGCTGACGCCGGAAGTGCAAATGCTGCAAGCGCAGAACATCGGCCTCGGTCCGGTCAACAAGACGGTGAAGCTCGCGCCGGAAGTCGCGGCGCGCGTGCCTTATGGTCCCGATCAGGTGGCGAAGCTGACCGCAGTGGACTGGGCGACCATCAACCAGCATCGCACCGAATGGACGGAACGCTGGAATCGCACGGTCGAGCGCTAAACGAGCATCTGTCGAAGGAGTCACGCGCATGGCATTTCTGACGCTTCAGGGCATCTCCAAACGCTACGGCGATTTCACGGCAATCGAACAGCTCGATCTCTCGGTCGAACGCGGCGAGTTCCTGTCCCTGCTCGGCCCGTCCGGATGCGGCAAGACCACGACCTTGCAGATGGTCGCGGGCTTCGTCACGCCGACGACCGGCCGCATCGAACTCGACGGTCGCGACATCACGAACGAACGCCCGGAGAAGCGCGGCATCGGCGTGGTGTTTCAGAGCTATGCGCTGTTTCCGCACATGACGGTGGCGGGCAACGTCGGCTTCGGGCTGGAGATGCGCAAGGTCAGGCGCCGGGAGCGCGAGGAACGCATCGAAGAGGCGCTCGCGCTCGTGCGGCTCAAAGGCCTCGGGCACCGGTATCCGAAGGAGTTGTCGGGCGGCCAGCGGCAGCGCGTGGCGATTGCGCGCGCCATCGCGATGCAGCCCGAACTGCTGCTGCTCGACGAACCGATGTCCAATCTCGACGCCAAGCTGCGCGAGGAAATGCACATCGAACTGCGCGCCATTCAGAAGCGCCTCGGCATCACGACGATTCTCGTCACGCACGATCAGGTCGAAGCGATGACCATGAGCGACCGCATCGCGGTGATGCATCGCGGCACCATCGCGCAACTCTCGACGCCGTACGACGCTTACGAGCGTCCCGCGACGGCGTTCGCATCGACGTTCCTCGGCCGCACGAACGCGTTCGCGGGCGAAGTGCTGCTGCGCAATCCGCGCTGCGCGGTGGTCGACGTCGCCGGCACGCACCTGCATGTGCCGCATGAAGGCCGTCAGGTGGATGGCGCGGTGAACGTCTATATCCGCCCGGAGAAAGTGCATCTCGCCAACGGCGATGCGCGCATCAAAGGCCACATCGCGACGCGCGTGTTCGTCGGCAATCAATGGCTGCTCGAAGTCGACACCGCGCTCGGCAAGCTGCGCGTCGCCCAGCCGAATCACGGCGCGCCGCCGCCCGAGGAAGGCGATGAAGTGGGCCTCGCCTGGACCGACGACGATCTGCGCGTGCTCACGCAGGAAGGCAGGGAGACGCAGCATGGCCACGCTTGACGACGCCCGCCCCGGCGCGGCGCCGTGGCTGCTCTCCGGGCCCGCGCTGCTGCTCTTCACCGGCCTGCTGCTGGTGCCGCTGGTCCTCACGCTGCTGCTCTCGTTCCGCGTCTTCAGCGATACGGCGGGCGTCACCTCCGCCTACACGCTTGCGAACTACTGGGAAGTCGTGAGCGACCCGTACTACGGCACGATCTTTCTGCGCACGGCGGGCCTCGCGTTCGGCGTCACGCTGCTCTCCATCGTGCTCGGCGTGCCGGAGACGATCATCCTCGCGCGCATGAGAAAGCCGTGGCAATCGCTGTGTCTTTTGATCGTGCTCGGGCCGCTGCTCATCTCGGTGGTCGTGCGCACGCTCGGCTGGCAGATCCTGCTCGGCAACAACGGCGTGCTCAACAACGTGCTGCAGGCGCTGCACGTTACCAATGAACCCATCCGCCTCGTCTTCACGATGACCGGCATGATCATCGCGCTCACGCACGTGCTGGTGCCGTTCATGGTGATGTCCGTCTGGGCCAACATGCAGAAGCTCGACCCGCAGATGGAATGGGCCGGCCGCTCGCTCGGCGGATCGCCGCTCAAGGTGTTCAGGCGCGTAGTGCTGCCGCAGATCATGCCGGGCGTGCTGTCGGGTTCGATCATCGTCTTCGCGCTGTCGGCGTCCGCGTTCGCCACGCCCGCGCTCATCGGCGGACGGCGCCTGAAGGTGGTCGCCACCGCCGCGTACGACGAATTTCTCGGCACGCTCAACTGGCCGCTCGGCGCGAGCATCGCGGTGTTGCTGCTGATCGCGAACGTGGCCATCGTGATGGGATGCAGCCGTCTCGCGGAACGCCGTTTCAAGCACATTTTCGACTGAACGCGAGGACACGCACATGAAACAGAACGGCCCGCTCGCGCTCGTCTTCAATGCGCTCTTTCTGACGTTCATCCTCGCGCCGCTCGCCGTGGTGATGCTCGTCGCGTTCACCGACAAGGGCTTCATTGCGATGCCCTTCGATGGCGCGTCATTCCGCTGGTTTCACGCGATCATCGAGAACGGCGACATCGTGTCCGCGTTCTGGCTGTCGATCAAGCTCGCGTTCGCGGCCGCGACCATCGGCGTGCTGCTCGCGGTACCCGCGGCGCTGGCCATTGCGCGTTACCGCTTTCCCGGCCGCGCCGCGCTCACCAGCTTCTTTCTCTCGCCGATGATGATTCCCGCCGTCGTGCTCGGCATCGCATTTCTGCGCTTCCTGTCGATGCTCAATCTGTCGGGATCGTTCTGGTCGCTCGTATGCGCGCATGTGGTGATCGTGCTGCCGTATGCGCTGCGGCTCGCGCTGTCGTCGGCGGTGGGGCTCGACCGCGATGCCGAACGCGCGGCGCTTTCTTGTGGCGCGAGCCGCTTCACCGCGTTTCGCCGCGTCGTGCTGCCGATGATCCGCACGGGCGTCGCGGGCGGCTGGGTGCTCTCGTTCATCCAGAGCTTCGACGAACTGACGATGACCATCTTCGTCGCCACGCCCGGCACCACCACGCTGCCCGTGGCCATGTACAACCAGATCGCGCAGACGATCGATCCGCTGGTCGCGAGCGTGTCCGCGGTGCTGATCGTCGGCACGGTGCTCCTGATGATCCTGCTCGACCGCATGGTCGGACTGGACCGTATCCTGATCGGAGAAGCCCGATGACTTCTGTTAGTCCCGACGTACTCGTTCTCGGCGGCGGCCTGGTGGGTTCCGCCGTCGCGTACGGCCTCGCCCGCGAAGGCGCGCGCGTGACCGTGCTCGATGAAGACGACGGCGGCTTTCGCGCCTCGCGCGGCAACTTCGGCCTCGTGTGGATTCAGGGCAAAGGCTACGGCCTGTCGCCCTACGCGCGATGGTCGCGCAGTTCGGCAGCGCGCTGGCCCGCGCTCGCGGAATCGCTGCATGGCGAATCGGGCGTCGATGTGGCGCTGCGTCAGCCCGGCGGCTTTCACTTCTGCTTCAACGACGCCGAGCTCGCGGACCGCGAGAAGCGTCTCTCGACGCTGCAAGCCGAACTGGGCGACTACCCGTATCAGATGCTGACGGCCGCCGAAGTGCGCGAGCGCATTCCGCAGATCGGACCGAAGGTGATCGGCGCGAGCTACACGCCGATGGACGGCCACGTGAATCCGCTCAAGCTGCTGCGCGGCCTTCACGCGTCGATGCAGACGCGCGGCGTGCGCCTCGTGTCCGCCGAGCGCGCGGAGCGCATCGTGCCGGAGAGAAACGGCTTCGTCGTGCACGGCAGGCGCGGCACGTATCGCGCCGGGCGCGTGGTGCTCGCGGCCGGCCTCGGCAATCGCACGCTCGCGCCGTTCGTCGGGCTGAATGCGCCGGTCGCGCCGAATCGCGGACAAGTGCTGGTGAGCGAGCGCGTCGCGCCGTTCCTGCATTATCCGACGCTCAACGTGCGCCAGACCGACGAAGGCAGCCTGCAATTCGGCGATTCGATGGAAGAAGTCGGCTTCAACGACTTCACGACGACACACGTCCTCGCCGATATCGCCCGCCGCGCCGTGCGCGCGTTCCCGCTGCTCGAACACGTGCGGCTCGTTCGCATGTGGGCCGCCTTGCGCGTCTACAGCCCGGACGGCTTCCCGGTCTATGACCAGTCGGAGGCGCATCCCGGCGCATTCGTCGTGACCTGCCACAGCGGCGTGACGCTCGCCGCCGCGCACGCCCTGCGCATCGCCCCGTGGATTCTCGGCGCGCCGATTCCCGACGAGCTTCCCGCCTTCTCCGCGCGCCGCTTCGAGCACGCCAAAGAACTGATCTCCGCACATTGAGCCAGCACGACATGACTTCATCGACACCTTCGCTTTTCAAGCCGTTGCCGGGCGCGGATAGCGCGAACATCGACATCTTCTTCAACGGTCAGGCTTTGAGCGTGCCGGGCGGGCGCTCGGTCGCGGCGGCCCTGCTCGCGGCGGGCGTGTCGCGGTTTCGCGCGACGCCGGTCTCCGGCGCCCCGCGCGCGCCGTATTGCATGATGGGCGCGTGCTTCGAATGTCTGGTCGAGATCGACGGCGTGCCGAGCCGCCAGAGCTGCATGGTCGAAGTGCGGGCCGGCATGCGCATCCGTTCGCAGGAAGGCGCGCGCGATCTGCCGCCATTCATCGATACCGATACTGCCGATGCATCGCTGGAGAACGCGCATGGACGCTAACCTCCTCTCATCGAACGCCGAAGCCGTAGATGTCGTCGTGATCGGCGCGGGTCCCGCGGGCATGAGCGCCGCGACGCGAACGGCGCGCGCAGGCCTCAAGACCGTTTTGATCGACGAACAGGATGCCGCCGGCGGGCAGATTTATCGCGGCATCGGCCGTGCGGATGCGCGCCGCAAGGAGATTCTCGGTCCCGACTACGCGGCGGGCGGCGCGATCGCGCAGGCGTTCGCGTCATCGGGCGCGCGGCATCTGACTGGCGCGACCGTGTGGCAGGTCACGCGCGAGCGCGGCATCAACTATCTGAAGGACGGCAAGATCGGCAGCTTCGAGGCACAGCGCGTGATTCTCGCGAGCGGCGCGATGGAGCGGCCCTTCCCGATTCCCGGCTGGACGCTGCCCGGCGTGCTGACGGCGGGCGCGGCGCAGATCCTTCTCAAGAGCGCGGGTGAAGTGCCCGCCGCGCCGCCGGTTCTCGCGGGCTGCGGACCGCTTTTGTATCTGCTCGGCTGGCAATACGTTCGCGCGGGCGTGCCGATTCGCGCGCTCGTCGATACGACGCGCCACGAAGACCGCTGGCGCGCGAAGCGTCACATGCTGTCGGCGTTGCGCGCGTGGCCGTATCTGAGCAAAGGCTTGCACTTGATGCGCACGCTGCGCGAAGCGGGCGTGCCCATGTTCGAGGCCGCCGACGACCTGCGCGTGGAATCGCGCATCGGCCCGGACGGCGTGGAGCATGCAAGCGCGCTCAGCTTCACGACGCAGGGCGCGGCGCATCGCATCGAAGCGGACGTGATCTTGCTGCATCAGGGCGTCGTACCGAACACGCAGTTCACGCAGGCCTTGCGCGCGGCGCATCGTTGGGACCCTGCGCAACTCTGCTTCACGCCGAAAACCGACGCATGGGGCGAGCTGGACGTGCCCGGCATCTTCGTCGCGGGCGATGGCGCGGGCATCGGCGGCGCGCAGGCGGCGGCGCTGCAAGGCGAGCTCGCGGGCGTCGCGGTGGCGGCGCAACTCCGCGCGATCGATTCGGCCAGGCGCGATCTCGAAGCCGCGTCGCTCCGGCGTGATCTCGCAAGCGCCATGCGTATCCGCCCGTTCCTCGATTCGCTGTATCGTCCGCGCGATGCGAACCGCATTCCGAAGAACGAAACGATCGTCTGCCGATGCGAGGAAGTCACCGCGGGCGAGTTGCGCCAGTTCGTCGAGCTGGGCTGCGTCGGGCCGAATCAGGCGAAGTCGTTCGGACGCTGCGGCATGGGGCCGTGTCAGGGCCGCATGTGCGGGCTGACGGTAACGGAGGTCATTGCCGATGCGCGGCGCGTGTCGCCGGCCGAAGTCGGCTACTACCGCATTCGTCCGCCGATCAAGCCGCTCACGCTCGGAGAACTCGCCGGTGAATGAGATCAGCGAAGCCGATGTGATCGTCGTGGGCGGCGGCTTGCACGGCACCAGCAGCGCATTCCATCTCGCGAAGCGCGGCGCGCGTGTCGTCGTGCTCGAAGCCGACTATGTGGCGCGGCACTCGTCGGGCGTCAACGCGGGCGGCGTGCGCACGCTCGGACGTCCGTTGCCCGAGATTCCGCTCGCGCTGATGTCGCGGGACATGTGGCATGGCATGAAAGAACTGCTCGGCGAAGACGGCGGATTCGTTCCATCGGGACAACTGAAGATCGCCGAAACTGAAGCGGAACTCGATGCGTGCCGCGAGCGCGTGGCGCTGCTCGAAGCGCATGGATTCACGCACGAGAAAGTGATCGATCGGCAAACCGTGCTCGAACTGGAACCGGCGCTCGCGAAACACGTGACGGGCGGCATCTGGGTCGAGCGCGACGGATATGCGCTGCCGTATCGCACGACGACTGCATTCCGGCTCGCCGCGCAACGGCTCGGCGTGCGGTTTCTGGAGGGCACGCCTGTCAAGCGCATCGAACCACGCGGCGCGCGATGGACCGCGCACACGCCGCGCGGCACGTTCAGCGCCGAGAAGATGCTGATCGCGTCGGGCGCGTGGTCCGGCGAGCTGGCGAAGCAGGCCGGCGAGATCGTGCCCGTGCATCCCGAAGGGCTCATGCTCATGGTCACGCATCGCGTCGCGCCCTTCTGCCGCGCAACGCTCGGCGCGACGGGCCGGCCGCTGTCGTTCAAGCAGTTCGATAACGGCACGGTGGTCATCGGCGGCAAGCTGATCGGCATTGCCGAGCTGGCGAACCGCCACGGCGAAGTGGACTTCATGCGCCTCGTGAAGAGCGCGAAGACCGTCACCGATCTCTTTCCGCATCTGCGTCATCTCGGTGTCAATCGGGCGTGGGCGGGCGTCGAAGCCTTCACCGAAGACGAACTGCCGGTCATCTCCGCGAGCCGCGCCGCGTCGAATCTGTACTACTCATTCGGCTATTGCGGCAGCGGCTTTCAGCTCGGGCCGGGCTGCGGCAAGCTCGTCTCCGAACTCATGCTCGACGGCGCGCCTTCCCTTTCGCTCGATGCGTTCGCCATCGACCGGTTCGACAAGCGCGCTGCTTCGTCACCGAGCGAGAACGCCGCGACGCTCGTCGCGCACTGATTCCATCTATTTACAACGCCGCGCATGCACACGTCATGCGCGGACCTCGCATGCAAAGGAGCCATTCAATGAGCGATATCGTTCGTATCGACACCAATCAGCGCATGAGCCGCGTCGTCAAGGCGGCCGGGCTCGTGTTCATCGGCGGGCAGACGTCCGCCGATCAGACGCCCGACATCAAGCGGCAGACCGCCAGCGTCCTCGAAAAGATCGATGGCTATCTGGACAAGGCGGGCATCGACAGAACGCGTCTGGTGTCGGCGCAAGTGTGGGTCGCGAACATTGAGCGCGATTTTGCGGGCATGAACGAAGTGTGGGACGCGTGGGTGCCCGAAGGCTGCGCGCCGACGCGCGCGACAGTGCAAGCGCAACTGGCGTCGCCGGCGTTGCTGGTGGAGATCGCCGTGGTCGCGGCGAGCTGACGGACGGGCTCTTTCCGGTCGATTGCAGCGGTGGCGGTGAAGAGCCTGCCGCCATCATCATAGGTCCGCTGCCCGTCGCTCAAAGCTCGCATGCGAGCCGGTCAGTGAACACCGATAACCGCATTGAACACAAGCGCCATGACGAGGCCGACCACCGCCACGATGGATTGAACCACCGAGATAGTCTTGGTCGCCTCGCCCATCGTCATGCCGAACGATTCCTTCACCATCCAGAAGCCGGCGTGGTTCGCGTAGTTGAAGAACAGCGAGCCGCAGCCAATCGATAAGGCCAGCAACGGCAAGTTGAGGCTCGGATCGGCTCCGGCAAGCGGGGCCAGCAATCCTGCTGCGCCGACGATACCCACCGTGGCCGAGCCGGTCGAGACGGAAAGCGCCATGGCGATCAGCCAGCCCAGAATCAGCGGGGGAAAAGCGAAGTGCTGCGTCAGATGCACGATGGCCTCGCCCACCTTTGCGCTCGTCAGCATCTCCTGAAACGCGCCGCCTCCGGCGATGATCATGATGATCGATGCAATCGGCTTGAGACTCGTGCCGAGCGCGTGGCGCAGCTTCTCGGCATCGCCTCCTCGGGCGAGGACCAGGGTCGTGACGGCGAACAGTACGCCGAGCAACATCGCGATCAGCGGATTGCCGAGGAAGCTCGCGACATGCAGCATCGGCGAGCTTTTCGGCAACACCATCTCCGCGACCGCATGAACCAGCATCAGGATGGCGGGCAACAACGCAGCCAACACGCCGAGACCGATGGCAGGCCGGCGGTCCGTGGGCGCCTGCTCCACGACGGTGAACTGGTCCAGCAAGCCCTGATCGGGCCGCGTGCTCATGCGCGGTGAAATGAACGCGCCATAGAGCGGGCCTCCCAGAACCATCGCGGGAATCGCCGCCAGAAAGCCATACAGCATGGTGGGGCCCACCGAAGTCTTGAGCGTGGCGATCGCGGTCAATGGCCCCGGATGAGGCGGGACCATGCCGTGCATGGCGGCCAGCGCCGAAATCACCGGCACACCGACATACACATAGGCCGAGCCCTGGAAGCGGGCGTGGCTTTCCAGCTTGCGCGCGACGCTGAAGATGAGGGGCAACATGACGACGAGTCCCACTTCGAAGAACATCGGAATGCCCACGACGAACGCCACGAGCGTCATGGCCCACGGGATCATCCGGTCGGAGGCGCGCTTTAGCATGGCTTCGGCGATCTGCTCAGTGATACCGGCATCGGCGAGGATCTTGCCGAGCATCGCGCCGAGCGCGATGACCACGCCCACCGCGCCCAGTGTCTTTCCCGCGCCATTCGTCAGATGCTTGACGATGCTTCCCGGCTCCATGCCGGTGGCGAAGCCCACGCCGATGGATACGACGAGCAACGCGAGAAGCGGATGCATCTTGATGCGCGACACGATGAGCGCGACCAACACCAGCACGCTGAAGAGCGCGGTGAGCAATAAATCGATGTCTAGAGGAGTCATGTAATCAATCTTCGGGGTCGGAGTGTGTTGCCAGATGCGCGGCGCGATTACTGATTCGCGGCCTCGTGATCGAACATGTAGAGGCTCGCGGGCGTGTGCGTCAGCACGACGTTGCGTTCTTCCGGGTCCGGGATCAGCGCGTGCAATAGGTCCAGCGCACTCGACATTTCCTCGGACTTCTCGAACTGCGTATGCGGCCAGTCGCTACCCCACATCAGGCGATGCAGCCCGAACGCATCGCTCAAAAGATCGAATGCCTCGCGGGCTTCGCGCTCGACGACATCGTGGTCCGGCCAGTTGCGGTATGCCCCGGATACCTTGACCCATACGCGCTCCGATCCCGCGAATTCGAGCAGACGGCGAAAGCCAGCATCGCTCGCGCCGAGAGCGGGATCGGGCCTGCCGAAATGATCGACGACGACATTGACGCCCGCTTCGAGAAGCGGCGCGACGATGCCTTCGAGCCTTCCTGCTTCCGCGTGCACTTCGACATGCCATGCCAGTTCCCGCACATGAGCCAGCGTGCGCGCGCTCACCCAATGGTCGAGCGGATTGTCGGCGTGGCCGATCAGATTCAACCGAATACCGACGATGCCCGCTTCGGCCATATCGGCCAGCGTATGCGGTTCGCAATCGCGCTCGATCACAGCGACGCCACGCAGCCTGTCGCGCGCGCTTCGCAATGCATTCAGCAGATAGCCGCAATCGGTGCCGAGAAAGCTGGGCTGCACGAGCACGCCGCGCGTTATTCCATGCACGTCGAGTTCCGCGAGGTAGGCATGCAACGGCGCGTCGTAATCGGGCGCATAGCGGCGATGCTCGGCGAGCGGAAGACCGCGCCTGAAGACATGAGCATGCGTATCGACTGACGCGATCCCGGATCGACGATGCGCATCCTTTCGACGGCTGACGTCTGTCTCCGACTCAGGGAGCATGGGCTTTCCTCATCAATAGTTTCGACGCCGCGTGCACGGCCGGCGCGTCAATGCCTCGGAGCGTGAGCGAGCGGACGTGCGTCCTCCGCGGTGGGCGCGACTTCGCCCAGCACGCGGCCGCGCGTCTCCGGCAGCATCAGCACGGACAGCACGACGATGGCGTAGGCGAGGCCCGCATCGATGCCGATCGCCGTGCCGAGCGACATATTCGCCGACATATGCCCGACGAGCACGGGGAATCCCGCCGACACGACTCGGCCGAAGTTGTAGCAGAACCCCACGCCCGTGCCGCGCACGCCGCGCGGATACAGCTCGTTGAACAGCGCGCCCATGCTCGCGGGAATGCCCGCCGCGAAGAAGCCGAGCGGAAAGCCGAAGAACAGCATCGCGGTATTGCCGAGCGGAAGGAACAAATAGGCGACCACCGTTATCACGCAGCAGATCGCGAATGTGAGGATGGTTCTGCGACGACCGATGCGATCCAGCAATTGCGCGCTGACGAGACATCCGCAAAAGAACGCGACAATCACCACGGCGAGGTAGCCGCCCGTACCAAGCACGGACAGATGACGCTCGCTTTTCAGGAACGTCGGCAGCCACGTCATCAGCGCGTAATAGCCGCCGTGCGCGCCGACGCCCAGCAGCGCGCCGATCAACGTCATGCGAAGCATTCCCGCGGAAAAGATGCCGGCCACGGGTGTGGGTTGCGTCTCGGTGCGGCGCGCTCGCGCGTCGCGCGTCGCATGCGACGATCGTGACGACGTTCCCGGCTCCTGCACGCCGCGCCGGACGTACAGGATCAGAAGCGCGGGAACGATGCCGATGGCGAACATCACGCGCCACGCGGTGGCCGCGGGCACGAGCGAGAACATCAGCGCATACAGCAACACGGCTGCGCCCCAACCGACGGACCATGCGCTCTGCACGCTGCCCATCGCCTTGCCGCGATGCTCGTTGCGGATGGTCTCGGCCATGAGCACGGCGCCTGCCGCCCACTCGCCACCGAAGCCGAAACCCTGCAACGTCTTCAGCACGAGAAACTGCGGATAGTTCTGCGCGAACGCGCACAGGAAGGTGAACACGGAGAAGAACGCGACGGTCCATTGCAGTGTTCTGACGCGTCCGAACCGGTCGGACAGCATGCCGGCGATCCATCCGCCGAGCGCCGACGCAACGAGCGTGACGCCGCTCACCAGCCCCGCTTGCGTGCGGCTGATGGACCACTCGGCGATGATCGCCGGAATGACGAGGCTGAACATCTGCACGTCGAGCGAATCGAGCGCCCATCCGCCGAAACACGCCCAGAACGTCCTGCGTTCATTGCCCGAGATTTCTTTGAACCAGTTGAACATGCCGCCCCTCTCCCGTCTCCGTCGCCGGTTGTAGTCAGAACAACGTGCTTGCGTTAGCGCCCGATCACTAGCGGATCTCCGCCTGATAGATGAACTCGCTGGCAGGACCACGCGAGCGGCGCCATTCCAGCGGCTGCCGGTCGTAGCCGAATGCAAGACGTTCGATGACGACGGCCGGCGCGCCCGGTTCGATGTTCAGGAGTCTCGCGTGCCGTGAGCCGATGGCTTCGACGGTCAGCGTTTCAGTGGCGGACGCCACGATCTGGTTGCACTGCGTCTCGTACACCGGGTAAAGCAGATCGCCGATCTCGTTCAAGTCCATCTTCGCGAACGCCGCAAAGCGCGCGTACGGCAGCCATATTTCTTCGGCGAGCATCGGCACGCCGTCGATCAGGCGCACGCGGGACATCTGAATCACGCGGGCCGTCCGTGCTATTTGCAGTGTCGCGGCGACTGCCGACGGCGCATCGACGACCTCGCGTCGCAAGATCCGGCTCTCCGGGATGCGGCGTTCGCCTTGTCGCGTCTGAAAGCGAAAGAAGCGAAACAGGGAGCCGTCGAAGTTCGCGCGGCGCACGAACGTTCCTCTGCCTTGGAATCGTTCGAGAAGACCTTCGGCCACGAGCAGATCGACGGCCTTTCTCACCGTGCCGACGGCAACGCCGTAGCTTTGAGAGAGCGCCTGCTCGGTGGGAATCGCTTCGCCCGGTCGCCAATGACGCGCCGCGATCAGGGCAACCATTTCGTCGCGCAAGCGCTGGTAACGCGGCAACCGGTCATCGGACTGCATGATGTCTCTCCGTCGAATTCATATATATGATTACATGTTTTCAACTTTCGACGGATGGGGGATAACCCTGTCTGATAGAGTGGGATCGACGAAGAAGGAGACGTTGTGCTCGATGACGCGCACATGCGCGGCATTCATCGATGGCCGAGCCGCGCGGACGGTCGCAGTGGCTTCAGCAGCGTTCGGCGCCGCAGAATGCGAAACGCGGACCGCGAAGTGCTATCGGCGCAGCGAAGTCACGCCAGTGCACTGCGAACCCGCGCTGTTTCTTTCGGAGGCGGTCAGTCGACCTTGAAAACCGCAACCGCCCGGCGAAGGCTGTTCGCTTGCTCGGCCATCGCTTGTGCCGCCGCGCTCGCTTGCTCGACCAGTGCGGCATTCTGCTGAGTGACTTCATCCATCTGGCCGACCGCGACATTCACCTGTTCGATGCCCGTGCTTTGCTCGTTGGATGCCGACGCGATCTCGCCCATGATGTCCGTCACGCGTTTGACCGAGCGGACAAGCTCATCCATCGTCTTGCCTGCGTCGAGCACGAGCGACGATCCCGCGTTCACATGTTCCACCGAACTGCCGATCAGTTCCTTGATCTCCCGCGCCGCGGTGGCGCTGCGTTGCGCGAGCGTGCGCACTTCTCCCGCCACTACCGCGAAGCCGCGCCCTTGCTCGCCTGCGCGGGCGGCCTCAACGGCTGCGTTTAGCGCAAGGATATTGGTCTGGAACGCGATGCCTTCGATGACCGAGATGATCTCTGCCACCTTCGACGAGCTGTCGGAGATATCGCGCATGGTCGATACCACGCGGTCCACGACTTCGCCGCCTTCCGCCGCCGTATCCGACGCGGACGCTGCAAGGGAACTCGCCTGTAGCGCGTTCTCGGTGTTCAGTCGCACGGTGGAGGTTAGTTCCTCCATGCTGGCCGCCGTTTCCTCGAGCGACGCGGCCTGTTCCTCTGTTCGTTGCGACAGGTCGACGTTGCCCTGCGCGATCTCGCCGGCCGCGACCGAAATGGATTCGGCCGATGTCTTGATGCCGGCCACGACTCCGCTCAATTGCCTGCGCATCGATTCGAGCGATGTGACGAGACTGTGTTCATTCGCCGGATCGTGCGCGATCGGGGAAGTCAGATTTCCGGACGCAATGGTTCTTACCATCTCGGCCGCGTACGCCGGCTCGCCACCGAGCGCCCTGTAGAGCCGTCTTCCCATGAACACGCTCACGCCCGCCCCGATCGTCATGCCCGCGATGGCAAGCGCAATCAGGATCGCGCGCAAGACCGCGAAACGTTCACGCGATGCCTCATACTCGCTCTTCGCAACGTCGACCTGGAGCTGTCGCAAATCACGCATCGCTGCCAATACCTTCGGCAATTCCGCATCGACTCCGCCGTGAAGTACCGTGTACGCCTGCTCGTGTTGATTATTGGCTAATGCCGAACGCAGAGGCGCGAAGCCTTTCGTTTCGATCGCGCCATAGCTGTCCTTGAACGTGTCGGCGAGTTGCTTCTCGGTCGGCGTCAGGTAGCTCGACATGTACTCCTTCCAGAGCGCGTCGATTTCCGTTCGGTCCTTGTTGGCGCGTTCGATAGCCGGTACCGCTGCGCTTGCCTGCGGGTCGAGCGTTGCCTTCGAGAGCGAGATGACTTCGTCCTGCAGCCGGTTGTTGATCTGAGCAAGTTGCTGGATGCACACCGTCCGATCTTCGTAGACGCTGCGCAATGCTTCGCCAGTCTGGTTCATTCCAACGACGCCGGCGAGCGCGATTGCAATCATCGATGCGCCCATCGATCCGGCGATGAGCGTGAGTTGAGTCTTTACAGTGAGGTTTGCCATGTCAGTAGTGCGCCTTGCGGTGGGTCATGCACCATTTTTCGGCATGCATGCACCAGGCTTAAGCGTCGCATCTACTTTTTTAGACGAACTTTCGACGTGGAGCGGGTAGTTTTACCCTATGCACAGCTGGTTCGTATGGATATCGAAAGCTTGGCCGTGTCTCATCCATGAGTTTGAGTACGCACCTTTTCATGCGTCACAGGTCGCATCGGCGTAAGCGGACCGAAGATCAGCACTCCGCTGACTGCGGCCCGAAGTCACCGCTCTATCGCAACGCCTCAGCAGGAAGCCCGAGCTTCGCCGCGAGTTCGTCCGGCGAGCGCACGATGTCCGCGTCGGCGTGAAAGAGCGCGGCGGCGTCATCATCGACGGGCCAGCCGATCACGCGCATGTGCGCGGCGATCGCACCGAGCGCGCCGGTCGGACTGTCCTCGACCGCGACGACCTCTTCCGGCGCGAGCCGCAGAAGCCACGCTGCGCGTTCGTACGGCTCGGGACTGGGCTTGCCGTGACGCACGTCGTTGACGCTGACCGTGATGAGCGAAGGATCTTCGATTCCGAGCGCGCGCAGGTTCGCTTCGAGCAACATGCGCGACGCGTTCGATACGATCGCCTGCGTGATGCCGGCCACCTTCGCCGCGCGATACACCTCGAGCGCGCCGGGACGCGGCGTGAGCTTCGGCGCGCCGTTCAGGTACGAGCGCGCCCGAAACGCCGACCATTCGCCGAAGTCGACCGTCAGCCCGAATCGCTCACGAACGAGCGCATGCACTTCGCGCCCGGTCTTGCCGAAAACGAGCGGATGCATTTCATGACCCGCCTGCACGCCGTGATGCGCGAGCGCCTCGACGAGCGTGGCCAGATGCAGCGACTCGCTCTCGATGAGCGTGCCGTCCATGTCCCACAGAATTGCCTTGATCAAAGCCCGATTATCCTTGTCGTGCATGCGCTCAGAACGCGTGTGCGTCGAGCGCGTCGAGATCGTCGTAGAACTGCTGCGCCTGCGCGTAGAGCCCCTCGAAAATGGGCATCATGCGATCGTACCTGTCGCTCGCGCGCGGATCGGGCTGCACCTCGCTCTCGAACCGGACGAAGGCGCTGACCGCATCCGCGAGACGCGCGAACTGTCCGTGCGCGGTGGCCGCGAGAACAGCGCAGCCTATCACGCCACACTCCACTTCGGCAGGAACGAGGATCGGCGTGCGATACATGCTCGCCTTGATCGCGAGCCACAACGCGGCCCGCGCGCCGCCGCTCGCCGCCACGATCCGGTCGATGCCGCCGTCTTCCGGCCGAAGCAGCGCGATCTGACGGCGCACCGCGAATGCCACGCCTTCGAGGACCGCGCGGTGCAAGTGCCCCAATCCGTGCTTGGCCGTGATGCCGAAGAACTGCCCGCGCGAGTTGGCGTGTTCGCCCAGTCGCTCGCCTGTGAGGTAGGGCAGGAAGAACAGGCCGTCCGCACCGACCGGCGCGCTCGCGGCCTTCTGCGTGATGACGTCGTAGGACAAGGCATTTTCGTGGAACGCACGCCGCGCCCAGCGCATCGCGTCGCCGCCGGAATCCAGCAGCATGAAGCGGCCCCACGAACCGTCGCATGTCACCAGGTTGGAGACGTCCGGGTGCAGCATCGGCGTATCGGCGATCACGGTGATGATCGACGACGTTCCGGTGATGTCCGACGCGAGCCCCGGCGCATGAACGCCCGAACCGAGCACCGACACCGGATAATCCGCCCCGCCGACGAGCACGGGCGTCCCTTCACGCAAGCCGGTCTGCGCGGCGGCATCCTGCGTGACGCCGCCGAGAATGTCGAGCGGCGCGCGGATCGGCGCGAGCTTCGCGGCATCGAGGCCGAAGGCATCGAGAAGCGCGCGGGACCATGTGCGAGTCGACGCATCCATCAGATAGCTGGTCGATGCATCGCTCCAGTCGCATGCGCGCTCGCCCGTCAGCCGGAAGTTCACGTAGTCCTTCGGCATGAACACGGTCGTCGCGCGCTCGAACGCGGCGGGATCGTGCGCCTTCAGCCATTGCAGCTTGAACGCGGGCCACGCGGGCGTCGCGGGATTGGCGGCCTGCTTTGCATGCAACGCGTAGTCGGCCCGCGCGCGAAACGCGGCGACTTCGGCACTGGTGCGCTTGTCGTTCCATAGCGGCGCGGTGTCGCGTGTAAGCTTGCCGTCGTCGTCGATGAGAACGGTGCCGTGCATCTGGCCGCACGCGCACACCGCAACCACACGCGACGCCGCCTCCGGGACGCTCGCCAGCACTTCGCGAATGGACCGCGCCGCGCCCGACCACCAGTCGGCCGGACGCTGCTCGGACCAGCCGTAGCGCGGCACGATCTGCTCGTGCTCGTGCGCGGCGATAGTCCACACGACGCCGCGCGCATCCACGAGCGCGGCGCGCACGCTGCCCGTGCCCACATCGATCGCGAGATAGAGGGCGTCCATCGGCACCGGCGTCAGGCAGCGCCTGCGCGCGGCGCGGGCTTGCCCGCATCGGCGGCGATGCGGCAGAGCGCCTCGAAAGCCGGTCCGCGCGTCGCGATGTCGACATGGAAGACTTCGGCCATCACGCGCGTCCAGCCGTAGATGAAGTAGGTCCAGCCGTCCTCGACCTGCAAGTGCCTGCGCTCGCGTTGCGCCCGCGCCTGATCCAGAAACACGAGATCGCCGCGATAGTTGAGCTCCCAAAGAATCGCGTGTTCGGGAAACACGGCGGCGTCCGTGAGCGGCGAACCGGGCCTGTCCTTGCCGAGGCCGGTAGCATTGATGACGAGCGCCCCGGGCGACAGCCGCGCCGTCACGCGGTCGTTGTCGTCGGGCTGTGAGACGGGCACGTATTCGCAGGGCACGCCGAGATTGAGCTCGCCGTGAATGCGTTCGATCTCCTGCAAACGTTCGTGCGACGGGTCCGACACGATCACCTTCGCAGGCCGGTCCGCGCCCCGCTTCGTCTGCATCAGATGCCACGTGATCGCGATGGCCGATCCGCCCGCGCCCATCACGAATACCTCGGCATCCGAGGTCGCAAAGTGCTGCGCGGGCAGAAAGCCGTCGAGCGCAAAGCCGGCGGTAATCGGGTCCTTGGCGTGGCAGACGAACTTGCCGTCGCGTTTCGACAGGCAACTGGTCTCGTTCATGGCCTGCGCGTATTCGTCGATCTCGTCGAAGAGATCGTGGCACGCGGCATACAGGTCGATCTTGTGCGTCGTGACGAGCGCGCCGAGCGAAAGCGGATCGTCGCGCAGAAAGCGCACCGCCTCGCGATACGCCTCGGGCTCCGCATGCGGCGCGAAGTCGATGCCCTTCATCTGCACATCGCCCAGACCGAGATGCCTGGCCCATTCGGGAAACACGCGCATGATCGAACTCTGCGCGGTGGTCACGCCGATGAACCAGAACGTGGGCTTGATTGCCGCTTCGTATGTCATCATTCGCGCTCCGTTCGTGCCAGCAGACCGGCGATCTGCGCCTCATCGCGCGCGACATACGCCGGGTTCGCCTCGCTGCGATAGCCGCCCTTGCCGTCATCGAGAATGCGCAGCTTCATGCCGTTGGCGCGCTCGATGATCGCGTAGTCCTGCCCGGCATCCGCGGGATAGCAGAACAGCATCACGAAATCGTCGTCGCCCAGATTCACTGAGCGATGAATCCATCGCGGCGGCACGTAGCACACGGTATGAGCCTCGATGTCGACGATACGCGTCTCGCCGTCGGGCGACTCCATCAACATGAGTCCATGCCCCTTGAGCCCGAAGTAGAGCTCGGGCCTGTCGATATTCGCGTGAATGTGCCCGCGCGTCATGAAGAACTCGTCGCCCACCTTGCCGGGACTCATGCGCGTGACGCCGGTGATCAGATCGCCGGGCGCATCGCTCGGACGATGATCGGTCACGTCATACACGACCTCGTCGCCGCGCGCAGCCACCAGCGTGGCAAAGGCATCGGCATCGCCATAGAGGCCGTTAAGATCCTTCAACCGCTTTTGATAGCGCGTGCCCGTGCCCTCCATCAGGCCGCTCGACAGATCGACCCTGAACGCGCGAGGCTCGGGCCAGTTCGAAAGAGTTGGGTTCATCGGTCACACCACTTTGCCGGGGTTCAGAATGCCGAGCGGATCGAGCGCCGACTTGATCGCGCGCATGGCCGCGATATCGCTTTCGCGGCGGCTTCGCGGAAGATAATCGCGCTTCTTCGTGCCGATGCCGTGCTCGGCCGAGATCGAGCCGTCGAACTCGCGCGTGACGTCGTAGATCACGCGGTCGATCTCGTCGTGATCGTGCTTGCCCATGCCCGGCACATCCACGACGATATGGATGTTTCCGTCGCCCAGATGCCCGTAGGTCATCACGAGCGCGTCGGGCCATTGCTCGCGCAGACGCGCTTCGCAACGCGCGGCGGCGACGCCTACCTGCGCGATCGAAAAGCTCACGTCGTAAGCGGCGTGATTCGGAATGAAGCGCTGGTATTCGCCGGGCGCATCGCGGATCGCCCAGAAGTCGCGCGCGTGCGCTTCCGACGATGCAATGGCCGCATCCGTCACCACGCCCGCTTCGAGCATGCCGCCGAGAAATTCCTCGAAGGCTTCGTCGTGCCGCTCGGGGTCGGTGCCGACGCTTTCCAGCAGCACGTAGAACGGATGCGCCTCGGCAAGCGGCGCGCGCAGCGCGGAGAGGTTGGCGATCACCGCGTCGTGATAGCCCGCCCACATCACTTCGAACGCCGATACGCCCGCTGCCAGTTGCGCCTGTGCGCGCGTGAGGAGCGTCGTGACGGAGGCGAAGTCGGGCAAGCCGCACCATGCGGTCGCCGTGGCCGTCGGCTTCGGCCGAAGACGCAGCACGGCACGCGTGATGACCGCGAGCGTGCCTTCGCTGCCGATCAACACATGGCGAAGATCGTAGCCGCTGTTGTTCTTGATCATCTTGTTGAGCCCGCCGATGATCTCGCCGCTCGCGAGCACCGCTTCGAGGCCCAGTACCTGATCGCGCATCATGCCGTACTTGATGACGCGATTGCCGCCCGCATTCGTCGCGAGATTGCCGCCAATGGCGCAACTGCCGCGCGCGCCGAGATCGAGCGGGAAGTAGAATCCGGCCGCGCTCGCCGCTTCCTGCACGGTTTGCAGCGCGACCCCCGCTTCGACGGTCATCGTCGCGGAGACCGCATCGATCTCGACGATGCGGTTCATGCGCTCCAGACTCAGCGCTATCTCGCCGCCACGCAGGTTCGCGCCGCCGACGAGTCCTGTCAGGCCGCCTTGCGTCACCACCGGCTGACGGTAGCGCGCGCAGATGGCGAGCGCCTGCGCGACTTCGTTCGTATCGCGCGGACGCACGAGCGCGAGCGGCACGGCGCCGGGCAAGCCGCTCCAGTCCACCACGCGCTTGTCGCCGAACTCTTCCGGCAACGCCACCACATCCGCGCCGAGGGCGTCGCGCAATGCGTGGATTGCATCGAGTGCGCTCATAGGTTCATCGTCTCCGTTCATCTTGTTAGTGGCTGCATCACCAGACCGTGTAGCCGCCGTCCATCACGATGTCCGATCCCGTCACGAACGCGCTCGCCCGCGACGCGAGAAAGACGACGCCCGGCGCGATTTCGTCCGGCGTGGCCATGCGTTCGAGCGGCGTGTAGTCCAGCCACACCTTGCGCCATGCTTCGTTTGCGAAGCCGCGCTTGGTCAGTTCGGTGCCGACATAACCTGGCGAGATGGAATTCACGCGGATGCCGTCCGCCGCCCATTCGGCGGCAAGCGAACGCGTGAGATGAATCACGCCCGCTTTCGATGCGTTATACGATGCCTGCGGCTGAGGCTTGTTCGCGATGCTCCCGCTCATGCTCGCGATGTTGACGATCCGTCCGCTCTTCTGCCGCGACATGTGACGCGCGGCACTGCGGCAGCAATAGAACACGCCGTCGAGGTTCACGGCGAGCACGGCGCGCCACGCGGCGTCGTCGGTTTCGAGCGCGGCCGCGTTCCTGACGACGCCCGCGTTGTTGACCAGCACGTCGAGTCTGCCGTGCTCGGCGACGACCGCATCGAAGCCCGCATCGACCGACGATGAATCCGTCACGTCCAGCGTGACGAAGCTGCCTCCGATCGCGTCAGCGGCGCGCTGCCCGAGCGTGGCTTCGCGGTCCGCGATGACGACCGTCGCGCCCGCATTGCGCAGCGCCTTGGCTATCGCGAGACCGATGCCCTGCGCCGCGCCGGTGACGACGCAGACTTCGCCATCCAGACGAAAGACGTCGAGGGTCGCGCCCGTGTCTTCCTTTGCGATCTCGCTCATTGGCGCGCTCCGTCGAAAACGACGATATCCGCCGTGCCGTCCGCATGACCCACGATCATCTCGCTCGCGATGCCGGTGAAGAGGCCGTGCTCGACCACGCCGGGAATGGCGTTGAAGCGCGGCGCGAGCGCGAGCGGATCAGGAATGGCTTCGAGATGGCAGTCGAGAATCCAGTTGCCGCTGTCCGTCACCACGAGCGCGCCGTTTTTCGTGCGCCGCTCGATCCTGATGCCCGCATCGAATCCCGCGGATACGAACAACTCGCGCAGCAGACGCTCCGTGCTTTGCCAGCCGAACTGGATGACCTCGATCGGCAGCGGAAAACGCCCGAGCGTATCGAAGACCTTCTTGTCGTCGACGACCGCGACCATCTTGCGCGACGCCGCCGCGACGATCTTCTCCCACAGCAGGCACGCGCCGCCGCCCTTGATCATGCTGCCCTGATGATCGATCTCGTCTGCGCCGTCGATGGTCACGTCGAGGCGGTCGATCTGCCCGAGGTCGGTCAATGGCACGCCGAGTTCGATCGCCAGTTCGCGCGTCGCATTCGATGTCGGCACGCCGACGATATCGAGCCCGTCCTTCACGCGCGGCGCGAGCGCGCGCACGAACCAGTGCGATGTCGTGCCCGAGCCGAGCCCCACTTTCATGCCCGGCGCGAGGTAGTGGTCGACCGCCTTGATGCCCGAGACGAGCTTCGCCTCGTCCTGCTTCGATTGCGGCTCCAGTCGGGCATAGCCCGGTTCGATATGCGTACCCAATTGCGTCTCCGTTGTTATCGAAACACCCCTGAAACAAGGGCTAATCCATGAACTTGTCGGTGAACCAGGGGTCGAGCGCGGCGAGGTTGTCGGGCAGCTCGCGCCCTTGCCGCAGGCCCAGCATGGCGACCAGCATGTTCACCACGAGCAGGTGATTGATGCGCGCCGTGAGCGGCGTGTACAACTCGGTGTTCTCGTATGCGGGCACGGCGACGGTCAGGTCGCAGGTCTGCGCGAGCCGCGAGCCCGGCGCGCACACGGCGATGGTCACCGCGCCCTTGCCCTTCGCCATTGCGGCCGCCATCACGAGCGACTTGGTCGAGCCCGAATGCGAGAAGAAGACCGCCACTTCGTCGTTGCGCAAGGTCGGCGCGAGCAGCAGTTGACGCTGGCTTTCCAGCACGACGCGGCAATGCAGCCCGAGGCGAAAGAACTTGTGCTCGGCATCGAAGGCGATGGTCTCCGAGATGCCGAGGCCGAACAGGAAAATGCCCTTCGCATCGATCAGATATTGCGTCGCGCGCTCGATGGCGGCGGAATCCACGTCACGCGCGAAGCGTTGAATGGCGTGCAGCGAATTGTTCACGATCTTGCTGCACACGCTCGCGGGCGTATCGGCGTTCGTGATGGCTTCGTAATCGAACGGCGCCTGCGGTATCAGGCCCTGGCCGAGCCGGACCTTGAAGTCCTGATAGTCGGCGCAGTCGAAGCGGCGGAAAAAGCGCACCACGGTCGGGTCGCTGGTCTGCGCCGCTTCCGACAACTCGGCCATGCTCATCTTGAGCGCGGCTTCGGGCGCGCCCAGCAATACATCGGCGATGCGCAAGGTCGCGCCCGTCAACGATGGGTGTTCAAGCGCGATACGGCGCAGCAGGTCGTTTCTCATCAGGCTCCCGGCAGGCGCGACGCATTGAGCGCGGCGCACCTCGTCACTAACTCGGCGAAGGAATCGAGCCGCCTGTCATCGGGCACGGGAACGTCCGGCCCGGTGCCCCAGTTGACGATCAGACAGCGAACCTGCGCGTCCTTTGCGCACTGCGCGTCGATGCGCGTGTCGCCGATATAGAGCGTGTGCTCGGGCGCGGCGTCCATCTGTTCGAGCGTCATCAGCAAATGCCGGGGATGCGGCTTTCTTTGCGCAAGCATATCGCCTCCGACGACCGCGCTGAAATACCGGTCGATGCCGAAGTGCGCGAGAACCGCCTGCGCCAGTTGTTGCGCCTTGTTCGTGCACACGCCGAGCTTCACGCCGGCCGCATGCAGCGCGGGAATCGCATCGAGCGCGTCGGCGTAGAGCGTCGCCTTTTCGACCGGATGCTGCTTGTAGATGGACAGATAGGTCTCGACGTCCGCGCTGACGCGCGCCTGATCCAGTTCGAGACCGAGGCCCTTGTACAACTTGTCGATCAGCCCGTGCGAGCCTTCGCCGATGAACTTTTCCACGAAGCCGACCGTCTGCGGCGCGATGCCGTGCGTCGCGAGCAGGCGATTCACGGCGCTTGCGATGTCCGGCGCGGTATCGACGAGCGTGCCATCGAGATCGAATACGACTGCGTCGACCGTTCGTTCGGCCTCAAGGATGATTTCGTTGACGGTCATCGGCTCGGGTTCTCCATGGCGATGTGTTGATAGACCGGACGCAGCGCGTCGTACAGCGTGCGGAAGGTGTCGAAACGTGCGTCGTAGAGCGCCTTGAGCGATGTGTCCGGGCTCACGCGACCCGTCACGCGCAGCGTGCCGACCGCTTCGTCGAGCGATGTCCACCAGCCCGCGCCCACGCCCGCCGCGAGCACCGCGCCGTACGCGCCGCCCTCCGATGCGCCCGTGACCGTGGTCACCTCGCGTTGCAGCACGTCCGCGAGCATTTGCAGCCACAGCGGTTCCCCCGTCGCGCCGCCCGAGACACGCACCTCGTCGCACGTGAGGCCGGCGCTCGCGCCCAGCGATGCGATCGACCGGATGTTCAGCAGCACGCCTTCCATGACGCTGCGGATCATGTGAGCGGCATCGTGCGTCGACGTGAGGCCGATCCACGCGGCACGTCCGTCTGCCGCGACATGCGGGCAGCGCTCCCCGAGCAGATACGGCAAAAAGAGCAGTCCGTCGCAGCCGGGCGCGGCGGCTTTCGCCAGTTGCGTCATGCGTTCGAAGGACAGATCGGGCGTCATGCGCCGCAGCGCGCCGCGCAGCCATTCGAACGCGCCGCCCGCCGAGAGCGTCACGCCCATCACGTGCCAGCGGCCCGGCGCATTGCCGCAGGAAATCTGCAATTGCCCGGTGGCCTCGGGACACGTACGCAAGCCGCCCGCGACGATGCCCGCCGTGCCGATGGTCACGCCGAGCGGACCGGCATCGATCGCGCCCATCGACGTCGTCTGGATGACGGAATCGCCGCCGCCGCCGAACACGGGCACGTCGCGCGGCAAGCCCCACGCCTGCGCCAGGTCGCCCCGCAACGTTCCCGCGCGTTCGGTCGATTCGACGACCTGCGGCAAAAGCGATGCGGGCAAGTCCAGCGCAGACATCAGCGCGCCCGACCACTGGCGCTGGCGCACGTCGAAGAGACCGGTGCCCGATGCGTCGGACACATCGGTGATGTGCTCGCCGGTCAGACGCAGGCGAAGGTAATCCTTCGGGTTCAGCATTCGCCGCATGCGCGCGAACAGCGCCGGCTCATGCTCGCGCATCCACAAGAGCTTGCCCGCCGTGAAGCCCGGCAACATGCGGTTCTGCACCCGCGCGAGCAGACCATCGAGCCCGCCTGCGCGCGCAGTGATCTCGTCGCAATACGGCGCGGCCCGCTGGTCGCACCAGAGGATCGCGGGACGCAGCACGTTGTCGGCTTCGTCGAGCGCGGTCAGGCCGTGCATCTGTCCGGACAGCCCGATGCCCGCCACCGCGCGACGATCCGGCAGCGCATCGAGCACTTGCGCGAGCGCGGTCTGCGTCGCGCTCCACCAGTGCTCCGGGTCCTGCTCGGCCCAGCCGGGCCGCGGCGAAACGAGCGGATACGCCGCGAGCGCCTTCGCCGCGACATTGCCCGCGCCGTCCACTGCAATGACCTTGCATGCGGACGTGCCGACGTCGATGCCGAGAAGATACCGTTCCATGGCCGCTCCGTTTGCGTATGCGTGGTCGTCGTGCGTCTCTTATGCGCGGTGTCGCAGCCGCACGTGCTTCAGGTGCAGATAGCCTTCCATGCCTTCGCGCCCGTGCTCGTAGCCCGTGCCGCTCTGCTTGCGGCCGCCGTACGGCGCGTTCATGATCCCTGCGTCGACGTTGTTGATGGCGACGTTGCCGAAGTCCAGTTCGCGCGAGAGCGCGAACGTCTCCCGCACATGCTCCGTGTACGCGTAAGCCGCGAGGCCCGCGGGCGTGCTGTTGGCGGCCTCGATGGCGTCGTCGAGCGTCTTGTAGCGCGTCACGCCGATCACCGGGCCGAACGTTTCCTCGTGCATCACGAGCATGTCGGGCGTGCCGTCGGCAACGACCGTCGGCGCATAGAAGAGGCCCCGTTCATTCGATGCCATCGAATCCGGCCGGCCGCCGCCGCACAGAATGCGGCCGCCGCGCTCACGCGCATCGTCGAGATGACGGCGAACTTTCTCGACGCCCGCGCGCGTGGCCATCGGTCCGACGTCGGCTTTCTCGTTCGCGATGCCGTCCGCGACGACGAGCTTCTGCGCGCCATCGACGAGGCGTTCGAGGAAGGCGTCATAGACCGCTTCCTGCACGTAAGCGCGATTGATCGAAATGCAGATCTGCCCTGCGTTGCGGAAGCCGCGCCGCAGCGCGCCCGCGACCGCGAGGTCGAGGTCAGCATGGGCGGTCACGATCAGCGGACAGCTTCCGCCCAGTTCGAGCGACAAACCCGTGATGCCGCGCACCGTCTTGTAGATGTCCTCGCCCGCGCTGCCGGAACCCGTGAACGCCACCTTGTCGACGCGCGGATGTCCGACGAGCCGCTTGCCGGCCTCTTTCGCGCCCATCACGAGATTGGCGACGCCCGCCGGCAATCCCGCGCGATGCACGCAGCGAAACACGGCTTCCGCGCTCGACGGCGTGAATTCCGACGGCTTCACGACAATCGTGCAGCCCGCCGCGAGCGATGCCGCGAGCTTCCAGCCGATCAGTTCCACCGGATAGTTCCACGGCGCGATGGCCGCCACCACGCCGACCGGCTCCTTCTCCACGATACTGACGAAACCGTCGTCTTCGTTCGGGATCGTCTCGCCGTAGATGCGCACGGCCTCTTCCGCGTAGTAGTGGAACGCCTTGGCGAGCTTGCGCGCCTCGCCCTGCGCTTCGGCGAGCGGCTTGCCCATTTCCGTCGTGATCGCCAGCGCGATGGCGCGTTCGTCTTCCGCGATGCAATCGGCTGTCGCATGCAACAGGCGCGAGCGTTCGAACGGATTCACGCGGCGCCAGCTTCTGAAAGCGCGCGATGCGGCATCGACGGCGGCATCGATCGTCGCCTGATCGGCGTCGGGCGCGCGGGCGACGGTCTGCTCCGTCGCCGGATTCACGACATCGATCCATTCGCGAACGCCTTCGCTGCCGAAGCGCCCATCGATATACATCTCGCACTGACGAGGTTCTGTCATGGTCCGGATCAAGGTTATTGCGAAACGAAGTTGACGCGGATGGCATCCACCGCGACCGCGATGAAGATGAGAATGCCGCCGATCATCTGCACGTAGAACGAAGGCACTTCGGTAATCGCGAGGCCGACGTGGATCACCGTCAGCAGCAGCACGCCGCCGAGAATGCCGAGCGCGCCGCCGCGTCCGCCGAACACGCTCACGCCGCCGATGATCGGCGCGGCGATGGCATAGAGCAGGAAGCCTTCGCCCTGATCCGACGTGATCGCCATCTGCCATGCGGCGAGCAGATAGCCGGCGACGCCCGCGAGAAAGCCCGACAGCGTGAACGCGATGACCTTCACGCGATTCACGCGAATGCCGGCCGAATTGGCGGCGAGCGCGTTGCCGCCGGTCGCGTAGAGATAGCGGCCGAGCACCGTCTTGCGCAACATGAAGCCCATGCCGATGAGTACGACGAGAAACACGATCGGCATGACGGGCCAGTTGTTGACCGTGTACTGGCCGATCCAGATATAACCGGTGGACATGTCCGAGATGGTGTTGCCCTGCGTTACCGCGAGCAGCGAGCCTTGCAGCACGATCATGACGGCGAGCGTCTGAATGAGCGACACCATCTTCAGGCGCGTCACGCACAGGCCGTTGAAGAAGCCGATCGCGGTCGCCACCGCGATGCCCAACGGCACGCCGACGGCGGGCGTGAGCCCGAGCCGCGTCGAAAGAATCGCGCCGATGGCGGCGGAAAATCCCATGTTGCTCGCGATCGAGAGGTCGATCTCCGCCACCATCAGCGGCATCGACACCGCGAGCGCGAGCAGGCCGAGCACCGTCGCCTGCACCAGCACGTTCTGCAGATTCGACAGCGTGAAAAAGAAGGGATTGAGCACGCCGAACACGACGACGAGCGCCGCGAGCCAGAGCCAGACGACGTTCTGGAACACCCACTGCACGCCGCCCTTGCCGCGCTTGCCGCTTCCCGTGGCCGGCGCGGCGCCGCCCTGACCGGCGAGCGCCGCCGGCGTAGGCGACGAAGAAAGGTCGCTTCGTGTTTGCATGGACTGTCTCCTCATGATTGATTCACCAGCGGCTCGGCGGGCACGCTGTCGTTCGACGCCGGCTCCACATTGAAGGCAGCCTGCAAGATGGCGTCCTTCGCGATTTCCGCGCCGGTGTATTCGCGCTCGATGCGCCCGCCGACGAACACCGACACGCGATCGACGAGGCGCACCATCTCGTCGAGGTCGCTCGTAATGACGATCACGCTCAATCCCTCGCGCGTCAGCGTATCGATGATGCGATGCACTTCCTCCTTTACGCCCACGTCGATGCCGCGCGTGGGTTCGTCGAGGATCAGGAGCTTCGGCGACGTGGCGAGCACGCGGCCGAGGCAGACCTTCTGCTGATTGCCCCCGGAAAGCGTGCCGAGCAGCACCTCGGCGGTCGGCGCCTTCACGCGAAAGTGCTCGAAGTAACGCGCGACGACACCGCGTTCCGCGTTCGCATCGATGACGCCGGCCTTCGATACGTGCTTGAGGCTCGACAGCGTGATGTTGTGCGCGATGCTTTGCAGACCGACGAGCCCGTCGCGATGACGGTCGTCGGACAGATACGCGATGCCTCGCTGAAACGCCTCGCCCGGATGACCGGCCGGCGCGCTCGTGTTGCCGTCGTGCGTGATCCGGCCGCGCGTCGCGCGATTCGAGCCGAAGAGCGCGAGCGCGAATTCCTTTGCGCCCGACCCCGGCAGTCCGGCGAAGCCGACGATCTCGCCCGGCGCGATGGAAAACGCGTCCACCTGCACGCCCGGCGCCGCGAGACCCTCGACGCGCCAGCCTTCGCGGCCGGCCGCCGCCGTATCCCGCCGTTCGCGATAGAACAGCGGCACGTCGCGCCCGATGACGAGTTCCGAGAGACCGTCCGAGTCGATCTTCGAAAGATCGTCGTGCTCGCCCGCGAGCTTGCCATTGCGCAGGACGGACACGCCGTCGCAGATATCGAGAATCTCTTCGTTGTAGTGCGAGATGAAGACGAAGCTCACGCCGCGCGCCTTCAGACTGCGCATGAAGTCGAACAGGTGCTCGCGGTCGGCGAGCGTGAGCGCGGTGGTCGGTTCGTCGAGAATGAGCAGCTTGCCGCCGCTGTGCAACGCGCGCAGGATGTTGAGCTTGCGCTTGGCGACGGCGGACAGCAGACGCGCCGGCATGCGCGGATCGAAGTCCGTGCCTTCGAGCGCGGCTTCGACGCTTTGCATCAACGCGCGCTGATCCACGCGACCGGTGATGCCGCGCTTCAGCGGCCAGCGCCCGAGCATCAGGTTGTCGGCAACCGACATGGAATCGACGATCATCGGTTCCTGCGTCACCAGGAACACGCCGCGCGCTTCCATCTCCTGAACGTCCGAGCCCTGTACGTCTTCACCGTCCAGGACGATGCGCCCTTCGCTCGGCGTGGTTTGCCCGCTGATCAGCCGCACGAGCGTGGACTTGCCCGCGCCGTTTTCGCCGAGCAGACCGTGGATCGTGCCGCGCCGGATGTTGATCGAAACGCGGTCGAGCGCGAGCACGGCCTTGTAGCGCTTGACGACGTCGTGCGTCCGCAGGATGTAATCGTTGCTGGGTGTATCCGACATTCAGAAAGTCTCCGGTCCGAATTCGGCGCGCCGAATGCGCGCCGTGCAACGCGTTTGGACTGGCGCGGATCAGGAATAGCGGATGCCCCACTCGTTATAGGCGATGTTGCCCCACTGCCGCTTGTCCTTGACCGAGCTTGCATCCACGACGAACGGCTGAATCACGAGACTCGGTCCCGTCTCTGACTTCGTGACGACTGCCTTCTCCCAGAAGTACTGACTGTTCTGGTAGTCGCCGTGCGGCACCGGCTGGCCCTTGAGCGAATACTTGTCGAGCATTTCGACCGTGATCTGCGCGTAGGCGATCGGGTCCTGCGAGACGACGGCATCCATGTAGCCATCGCCGATCCATTGCAGCGCGGCCGGTTCGCCGTCGATATTCACGAAGATCACGTGCCCCTGTTCGCCGACCTTCTTCCACTTGCCCTTCTGCTGCAAGGCCGTGACGATGCCGCGCGCCGGCGAATCGCTGGGCGCGTGCACGGCGTCGAGATCGGGATACTCGGACAGCGTGGAAAGCGTGACCGACAACATGTTCTTGAGCAAGCCTTCCGTCGGACGGCTGATGACCTTCACGTCCGGATACTTCTTCATCGCTTCTTCGAAGCCTTCCTTGCGCAGACGCCACGCGACCGACTGCAACGCGCCGTAGCAGTTCAGCACCGTGCCCTTCGCGGACCCGTTCTTCTTCTTGAGCGCCGCGACGATGGTCTCGGCGGCCATGACGCCGCCCGCCTTGTTGTCGAAGTCGACGGTGATCGCGACATCGCCGCCGAGCGCGGGCGTGTCGATGATGCCGATCGGGATCTTCTTGAAGTTGTACTTCTTGATGACGCTGACGATGGCCTGACTGTCGATCGGGTCCGCGATGATCGCCGACGGGTTCTTCAGCATCAGGCTGTTCCACTGCTCCAGTTGCGACGTGTTGCTGAAGTTCGCGTTCACGGCCTGAAACTGCCAGCCCTTCGCTTCGACCGCGCGCTTCACCGCTTCCTGCTGCGTGACGAAGAAGTAGTAGTCGAGACTCTTGTTGCTGAACGGCACGAACACTTTCTGCTGCGCGAAGCCGAGCTTCGATACCGACGACAGCGCAACGCCGCCGGCCGTGGCGGCAAGACCCGCCAGGAACTTTCTACGCGATGCGACTTCCTGTGCTTCTTCCATAGTTGTTGTCTCCTCAACACCGATATGGGCAGCGGCGCGTGCCACGGATAGCTCGACTGGATGCTAGTGATGTTCCCTTGCTGCGTAGTAATACAATCAAAATATACTGAGAACGGCGCAGCGCGGGCAAGCTAGGGTTTACTCGTTGATGCGGCGCAGCGGCTTGTTTCGCGGGCTTTCGCGGGGGAATTACGGGGGAGAAGAGCTTAGGCGTCGATGGCGGGAAAACGTAGTCTTACTATCATGCGACCGGTCCGATGCCGATGGGATGTGTTCAGACAGCGCGCATGAATCGAGTCGTGACTACCGGCGTGCGGGAAGGCGAAGCAGGCGTGTTGAATCGTGGAAGAGAGACAGGCTGGTTCGCACGCGGTGACGTCAGTGCGAACGAAGGACATCGAAGTGCGAAGCGACGGCGATAGCTCGATCTATGCCGATCTGCGTTCTCGTCGCGTGCCGGGGAGCAATCGACAGCAACGACTCGTACCAGAGGATAAAGAGGCGCTCAAGCGGACTCGTCGCGCCCTAAGCATCGGCGAGCGACCATGTTCGTACTGCTGCACCAGCCGCATCCCTATTGCAGAAAAAACGCCGCGCCTCTTTCACTGCGCCGCGGCGTTGGTCGCTTCATCGTTCCAATAGGCGGGAAGGCCCTTATAAGGATTCGGCAGCGTTAGCGACGTCACATACACGCCGCCTGCGCCATGCGTTCTCGCATACGCCAACACGCCCGGCATTTGCGCCGCGCTTACGTTATAGACGATGTGCACGAAACGGCTCTTCGGATAAGCCGCTTGCCAGCTCATCGGCTGGAATTTCGCGTAGTTCTTTGCATTGTCCTCGAAGACGACGAACTGGTCCGCCGTCGGCAAGCTCGCGTAGACCTCGGGGATCGTGGTGCCTGGATTGGCCGTGACCGAATACGTCGACTTCAGTCCCTTGATGTAGTTATAGACAGACTGATAGAACTGAACATTCGCAGTCTGACTGTCCGATGTCATTTCGTCGATGAAGAAGCCATCGACGTTATAGAGACTCACGTACGTATTGATGTCGGCCACGACTGCGGACAAGGAGCGTTTCGCATAAGACGTCGATACGTAGCCTATGACCTTGCCGCCCGCCGCGTGCAGCTTGGCGATGGCGGCGACGTAATTGGCATCGGCGCTCGTGCCGGGACCGCTATTCGGATTCAAGATAGCGGTGGTCGACGCCTTGCTAGCAGGCGCAGTGAGACCGTTCCAGTCCGCCGCGCTTTTGGTCGGGTAGAAATACGACGGCACGACGAGGCTGAGAGACGTGCTCGTCCCGCCCGCACTGCCCGCCGCGAACGCCGCGCTGCTCAACATGACCGCAGCGAGTGCAGCCCCCCACTTCAAGAACGCCCGATTGATTTGCATTTCGCCTCCTGACACGGGCATTGCTGCCGCCGTCGATTGGCCCGCCGTTCGTGGCGGGCAACTGGCAAACTCACTCGTGGTCACGCGTGAGTCCCTTTAGCTTTGCGTCGCCGGATCACTCCGGGTTTGCCTCGTCGCATTATCGGCTCGGGCGGCGGACATCTTTAGCCCTTTTCGCGTCTATTTTTTTCGGTGCGGTCTGGCGTTGAAAAGCGCGGTCGGCTAATCCGGGCTTGCATTGACATGCTCTGTGCGGTGTCGCACGCACGCCGCACTTTTGAATCGGACACTAGCCGTACGCTGCTTGCGAAAACGCATTCCGAATCTAAGATACGTACAGTACTGCGTATTATTTTTCGGAGTCAGGCATCGATGCGAGAATTGCCGTCACTTCAGAAGCGTATCGTCAGAGCAGCGGCCGTCGCATCGGGCGTCATCGGCGTGGCCGTGATCGGACTCGCGGCGCCGGCGCGCGCATTCGCGCAAACGGGGGGCGCCTGCATCCCCGTCAACGAACGGACCACCGAGTACGGCTGCTTCGTCCACGCGGAACAGCATCTGCAAAAACTTCCGGACGGCCCGGTCTACTGGCATATCGATCGCTTCGCGGACCGTTCATCGGCGCAAGCGGCGAAGAGCGCGAACGGTACGGTCGTCGAAATCCTCGGGACGGTTTGGCTTTTCACTATCGCGGGCGAGTCCTGGCGTCCATCGGCGGGAGAACATATCGCCGATGTCGGCCCGCTGACACTTCCACAAGCCAGTTCGTTGATGGCCACCTACATGGAGGGAAACTTCAAGCCCGGCATGCAGTCGACGATCCATCGGCATCCGGGCACCGAAGCGTGGTTCGTTCTCACCGGTGCGCAGTGTCTCGAAACGCCGCATGGAGAACAGCTCGGCCGGCCGGCCGGGCGCGCCGCCGGTGATCGTTCCGCCGGGAGAGCCGATGCTCCTCACCGGCATCGGCAAGGAACAAGGCCACTGGCTGGTGCTTATCCTCATGGACGCGACCATGCCGCGCGGCTTGCCAGCCGACGACTGGACGCCGAAGCATACGTGCGAACGCTTGAGCATGGAATGATGGTCGCGAGCAAAGGACTCGCATCAGACCGTAGTGGGCAGCGCACGCAGCGCAAACCGATGGCTCGTACGTGATGAAACGTCGGACGTTACGTTGAAGGCACACACATCGAGCGGAGAGCCATCGGAAGCGCACACCCGTGCAGCGAGCCGGCTTACGCGCGCATTGCATTCTCCTTATCGCGGCCTATGCTTAACGATGCCCCCTTAGCTTCGTTGTGCTATGCAACGGGAGGCCTTATGTGCGCTCCGTTCGTTTGTCGTCATCGCCTGTCCCAGCCTGCGGTTGTGATGCTCCTGACATGCGCCTCGCTACCGGTCGCCTTCGCGGCCGGCCCGTTGCCGCAGAACGGCCGCTTCGTCGCGGGATCAGGCGGCATCGCGTCGGGTCCTGATCAGGTCACCATCACGCAGAGCTCGGCACGGGGCGTGATCGACTGGAACAGCTTTTCCATCGGCGCGGGCAACAGCGTGAAGGTCAACAATGGCTCGGGCGCCACGTTGTCGCGCGTGACCGGCTCGAACATGTCGACCATCGACGGTAGCCTGAGCGCGACCGGCAGCTTTTACCTCATCAATCCGCAGGGCGTGCTGATCGGACGGCAAGGCGTCGTCACGACGGGCGGCCGCTTCGTCGCCTCTACGCTCGATGCGTCCAACGACGGCTTCATGGCGGGCGGTCCGCTGACCTTGTCCGGCGCGAGCCACGCCTCCGTGCTCAATCTGGGCCGGATCAGTTCGAGCGGTGGCGACGTATTCCTCATTTCCATTTCTCGCACAGAAAACGAAGGACGTATCGCTGCACCGAACGGAACGGCAGAACTCGTCACCGGCAAGCAAGTCTTGCTGAAGGACTCCGCATCCGGCACGCAAGTCTTCGTGCAGCCGGGTAGCCTGGGCGATGTCGTCAACGGAGGCACCATTCGCGCCGCGCAGATTCATCTGGAAGCGGCCGATGGCAACGTCTACGCCCTCGCCGGCCGTCACGCCGCTTTGCGCGCGACAGGCACCGCCACGCGCGATGGTCACGTCTGGCTCGTCGCGCGTCAGGGCGATGTGCAGCAGCACGAGAGGATCAGCGCACGGAATAGCGACGGCACCGGCGGCACGGTCGATACCATCGGCAAGACGATGGAGTTCGAGCACAGCACGGTGACGGCGTCGAAGTGGAACATCGGCGTGGGTGAACTGAACGCGGGTCCACACAACGCGGCGGCGCTGTCGCGCAGCCTTTCGAGCGGCACGTCGGTGACGATCAACGCGGACAGGGACATCAATATCGTTTCGACCCTGCGCTGGAACGGCGCGGCATCGTTCACGCTGAACGCCGGACGTTCGATTCGGATCGGACCCGCCACCACGCTATCGAACACAGGCGCGGGCAACCTGACGCTGCGCGCCGATTCGAAAGGCGTCGACAATCACGGCAGCATCACGAACGCGGGCACCATCGACTGGTCGCGAAGCACCGGCTTCGTCGCGGCGCTCTACGATTCGAATGGTCAGTACACGCCGGGCACCGTACGCACGAACGCCGCGTGGGCCGCCGCGCCGTTCAGCGGACTCAAGACGCAAGTGACGGCTTATCGGCTCGTCAACTCGATCGATGAACTGGAGAACATATCGCAGAACCTCGCCGGCAATTACGCGCTGGGGAAGGACTTGTCCTCGAAGGGCATCTTCACGCCGATCGGTCTCGGTAGCACGACCGGCTTCACCGGCCAGTTCGACGGCTTCGGGCATACCATCGACGGCATCTCGTTCTTCACGGTCGAGGCCTCGGATTCCCCACCTCTCGGCACTTTTTCGACGATCGGGGCATCGGGCGTGGTACGCAACGTGAATCTGACGAACGCGAACGCTTCGACGGGGGGAACGCTGGCCGGGCTGCTCGCGGGGGCATCGGCCGGCTTGATCGCGAACGTCGACGTCAAAGGCCAGATGTACACCCCCGAGGAAGGCGCGGGAGCCATCGGCGGGGTGGTCGGCGACAACACGGGCACCGTCTCGCGCGCGACGAGCAGCGTGACGATGTATGCGCAAGGCTTGATGGGCGGCATCGCGATGTCGAACTCGGGCCTGATCGTGCAGTCGTCCTCTAACGGCGACTACTCCGGCGGCTCGCATTCTCACTTGGGTGGCATCGCGGGCGAGAACGCGCCGAACGGGATCATCAGACAGTCGTATGCGACCGGCACCGGCGGCGCCCTGACAGACGGCGGTTTGACCGAGTACAACGGCGGCAGGATCGAGGAATCCTTCGCCGCGATGAACATTCTCCCGGTTCTGCCGCCGGGTGGTACAGGTGGCATCACGTCGACCAACGCAGGCACCGTCGCGAAGGACGTTTACTGGGATCGCCAAGTGTCGGGCCAGAGCGTCGGTGCCGCTAGCGGGACGCCGATTCCGGCAGCCAACGGCCTGACGACCGCGCAAATGAGCATGGCGTCGAGCTTCGGCCCGACGTGGAACTTCGCGCCGGGCGGAGTATGGACGTTCATCGCGGGCGTATCTCACCCGGTACTGCAATGGCAAGTGGGTGAATAGCTTTCGATGCAGGCGTCGTGCGCGCCGGCTCGTTCGACTCTCGACGAAAAAGGGCGACTGAGAAAGGCGCATGTTCCGCGCCCGTCCCAGTCGCCCTAAGCCGGTCCCTGCTCTGCGCTCAGTGCGTCTTGAACGCAGACACCGCCAATCCCAGCCGACGCGCCTGATCGTCAAGCGACGTGGCCGCCGCCGCCGCTTGCTCGACGAGCGCGGCGTTCTGCTGCGTCACGTCGTCCATCTGCGCGACCGCCCGGTTGATTTCCTCGATGCCCCGGCTTTGCTCGTGCGTCGCGGCGGAGATCTCGCTCATGATGTCGTTGACACGCTGAATCGACGTGACGATTTCCTTCATCGTGTCGCCGGCCCGATCGACGAGCTGCGTGCCCGCCGTCACCTTGTCGACGGAGGTTTCGATGAGCGCCTTGATCTCCTTCGCAGCCGATGCGCTGCGCTGCGCCAGCGTGCGCACTTCCGTCGCGACGACCGCGAAGCCCCTGCCTTGCTCGCCCGCGCGCGCGGCTTCGACCGCTGCGTTGAGCGCGAGGATGTTAGTCTGGAACGAGATGCCTTCGATGACCGCGATGATCTCGGCCACGCGAGCCGAGCTCTCCGAGATCTCGGACATCGTCGAGACGACCTGCCCCACGACTTCGCCGCCCGTTTGCGCGGTCGCTGCCGCGTTCTCTGCGAGTTGAGCGCCCTGGCTCGCGTTCTGCGCGCTCTGCTGAACCGTGCTGGTCAGTTCCGCGAGGCTCGAAGCGGTTTGTTCGAGCGATGCAGCCTGCTCTTCCGTGCGTTGCGACAAGTCCGTATTGCCGGCCGACACTTCGCTCGATGCCGTGCCGATCGAATCGGAGCTCGTGCGAATCTGGGTCATCAGGTTCACGAGATTGGCCTGCATCGCGGCGAGCGCGGCCAGAAGCAGGCCGGGCTCGTCCTGACTGTCGGCTTCGATGCGCGCGGTCAGGTTGCCCTTCGCGATGCCGTCGGCGGCATCCACTGCACGACGCAGCGGCACGCAGATGGCGCGGGTCAGCCAGAGGCCGAGCATCGAAGCGAGCGCCACGGCGATCAACGTGCCGACCGCGAGAACGGCTACCGTCACGGAACGAAGGTGCTGAACTTCATCGCTGCGCTGCGTCAGCAGCGAGGCCTCTGCTTCGCGGAAGTCCCGCAGCGTCGCCCGCATGTCGTCCATTTGCGCCTTGCCGGACTGCGACTTGAAGTTGCGCGCGAACTCTTCGAGCGAACCGTTGCCCGCCGCGACCGCGCGGCGCGTTGCCATCATCGGCTCGACGACCGTCGCGTACCAGGCACGTTGCTGCTCGCCGAGCGCCTTCAGGCGCGCCTGCTGCTGGGCGTTGTCGGCCGTGAGCGAGCGCAGTTGCTCGAAGCGCTCCGCGAAGCGCTGCTTGCCCGAGTTGAGCGGCGCGAGCACTTCGTCGTCGCCGCTCACGGCGAATGCGCGCAGCCCGGTTTCCATATTGACGAGCGAGAGTGTCGCCTCGTCTGCCGCCTGGAGGACCTTATAGGAATGGTCATTCCATGCAACCGCTTCGGACAAGCGCGACAGGTTGCTGTAGCTCACGCTCGAGAGAAGCACGAGGATCGCCAGCACGGCGCCGAAAGCAAGCGCCAGCTTCTTTGATACCGAAAAGTTTCGAATGCTCATAGATAAGTCGGTCGTCGGCGCGGCACCCACCACGCCTGAGAACCGTAGTACGTCCATCGGAGCGCGCATACGCACTTACGCACTTGCTGTCGCATCCCGTCGCAAGGCCCGTTGTGCTTCGGTAGGGAATGCAGTCCCCGTTATCGGCGCGGTCATGCCGATTCTTTAGCCCATTCGTTTCGCCGAGATGGCCGACCTGCACGCGGCGTCACGCCTTTGCGGGAGCCAGCAATACTTACCTTCGCTTCCCCTGTTCCATCGCGCCGCTGCTCATGCCTCGAACGGTCGACGTTTGATCTAAGCCGACGCACGCAAACATTCGCTGCCAGCGCCGACTCGCTGACATCGATGCGTCATCGCGATGTGCTCCTTTCGTCTAAAATAAGCCGTTCCCCAGCTGCATCGTGAGTGCGATGCGAGAACCCGCTGTCGATCGTTCGAAGCAGTCATGCCCAGATCATCGTCGCATTCTTGAGTTCTAGTAAACGCATGCACGCTAACGAAGACGCATTGACACTTGCATTGCTGGACGCGAACCCCGCCTTGTGCGCGGTGCTCGGGCCGGACTTCTGCGTCGTCGAGGCCAACACGCGGTTCAAGCAGCAGTTCGGATGGTGGCCGGCCGGTGCGGACGCCGAGCCGTTTCTGTCCGTCATACGCGCCAGGTTGCCCTTGCTTTCTCGCGATGCCTCTTGTGCGCGGCTCACGTCCGCGGCGACGCAAGCACTCGACGAGCGTCGCGTGGTCAGCACGACCGAAGCGTTAGCGGACGAGTCGGGTACCGGCGGCATCCGGACGTGGCGCTTCGAATTTCGCCCGTTGGCGACCGGCGATGCCGCCCCTTCCGCGCCGGCCCTGCTCCTCATCGCGCAACCGGACCCGCGACCCGCGCTCTCAGAGCCCGAGCACGAAGTGCCCGACTCCCGCGAGCCCGCCGCTTCAGCGGACCCGCAAGCAACAGCGGGCGACTACAAGCTGCTTGCGGAGGTCATGCCCATCATCGTCTGGACCGCGCGGCCCGACGGCGCGCTCGATTACCTGTCGAGCGTCGTGTTCCAGCACACGGACCCGGATCAGCACTTGCTCGGCCGCGCATGGGAAGCGCTGCTGCACCCGAACGACCGCGAGAACACGCTCGCGCGCTGGGCGGCATCGGTCGCCAGCGGCACGGATTATCTGATCGACCATCGCTTCCGGCAGACGGACGGCACTTATCGCTGGATGCGCTCGATCGCGAGCCCCATGCGTCACAGCGACGGCGCGATCGTCCGCTGGGTCGGCGCGACCATCGACGTCGGCAATCCCGGCAACGTCGAGCTGGACCGCATGCGCCTGGAGTCGCGCTATCGCGCGCTCGTGACCGTGGCGAGCGCGGTGGCGTATGTCTGCGATGCAATGGGCCGGTTCGTCGCCCCTCAGCCGTCGTGGGAGCGTTATACGGGACAGCCGTGGGAAGAGCACCGCGGTTATGGCTGGGCCGAGATGATTCATCCGGACGACCGCGCGACGTCTCAGGCGGCGCTCGACCAGTCGCTCCACACCGACACGCCGTATCGCGCGGACGTGCGCGTGTGGCACGCCGCGTCGTCGACGTTCCGGCGCTGCCAGGTCCGCGCGGCCGGCACTCACGACGAGCAGGGCGAGATATTCGAGTGGGTCGGCATGATCACCGACGTCGAGGAAACGCTGCGCACCGCGCAAAGCCTGCGCGACGAGCGGCACCGTCTTCATCTGGCGATCGAAGCCGCCGACATCGGCACGTTCCATTGCCCGGTGCCGCTCGACCGCATCGTGTGGAATGCCAAGTGCAAGGAACACTTCTGGCTGCCGGCGAACGCGGGCGTAAGCATGGACCTGTTCTACTCGCGGATTCACCCGGACGACCGCGACAAGACGCGCGTGGCCGTCGAGCAGTCTGTTACGCACGGCGTTCCGTACGACGTCGAATTCCGGACCGTTTCGGCATCCGGCGAGATTCGGTGGATTCGCGCCAAAGGCGGCACGCACGTCGACGAGCAAGGCCAGCCGCAGCGCTTCGACGGCATCACCATCGACATCTCGCGCCACAAGACGTTGGAGTTCGAGCGCGACCGGCTGCTCGCGAACGAGCGCCTGCTGCGCCTCGAAGCGCAACACACGAACCAGCTGAAGGACACGTTCCTCGCGACCGTGTCGCATGAACTGCGCACGCCGCTCAACGCGATGCAATCGTGGCTCTTTCTGCTCAAGCAGGAGAACGCGAACCCCGGCCTGACCGCGCGCGGCATCGAGGCGATCGCGCGCAATGTGCAGTTGCAGTCGCGGCTCGTCGACGATCTGCTGGACCTGAGCCGCATCGCGGCGGGCAAGATGCTCATCAGCGCGGAGCCGTTCGATCTCGTGCCGCTGCTCAAGTCGGAGATCAGCGACATCGAACTCGCAGCCGGCGCGAAACGCGTCACGGTGACGGCCGATCTGCCCGACACGCTCATCATCGAAGGCGATCAGATGCGGCTGCGTCAGGTTTTCTCGAACCTGCTCAGCAACGCGCTCAAGTACAACGGACAGAACGGGCGCATTTGCGTGCTTGCGACGAGCACAAGCAATCGCGTGGAAGTGCAGGTCGCGGACAACGGCGCGGGCATTCCGGCTTCGTTCATCGACCGCGTGTTCGAGCCGTTCGCGCAGGCGTCGCAGGCGACGACGCGCACCTTCGGCGGACTCGGCATCGGGCTTGCGATTGCGCGCAGCATCGTGACGCTGCACGGCGGCTCGATCACGGCGCACAGCGACGGCGAAGGACGCGGCAGCACGTTCACGGTTCAGCTTCCGCTGGCGTCGGCGCAGTGGTCGCTGCATAGCGCATCCGGCGCGGCGGACGTCGCGTCGTCTTCCGACGAGGCGCTCGCGGGCCTCTCGATCCTGCTCGTCGAGGACGAAGCCGACGCGCGCGAGGCGATGCGCGCCGTCCTCGAATCGGCGGGCGCGGCCGTGCGCGATGCGGAATCGGCTGCCGAAGCCCGAGGGTGCATCGCGGCGCAGGCGTTCGATGTCGTGCTGTCGGACATCGGCATGCCTCGCGAAGACGGCTATGTGCTGATGCGGTCGTTGCGCGAGGCGGGCTGGACGTTTCCCGCCATCGCCGTGACGGCGTTCGGCAGGCCCGAGGACAAGGCCCGCGCATTGCAGGCGGGCTTCGACCTGCATCTGGCGAAGCCCGTCGATCCGGAAACGCTTTTCAACGCGATCAGGCAGGTGACGGCGACGCATCGCCGGTAGAGCATTTGATTGCGTGGATGAGACGCGGCGCCGCTTAGGCTGGCGCTGCGCCGCGCGATTGCACGCCCTTGCGGGCAGCTTTGAGCGAAGCGAGCCGCCGCCGTAAAAAAGCGACGATGCCATGCGTCGATGGCGCGTGCAGCCAATGCATGGGACCTATCGTCCTCGTCGCAAACGAAGCGCCGGATACAACCCGAGGCCAACACACGATCACGCCCACTCAAGATTGTTCGAGCGGCTCCGTAAACACAAGTATCAAAAGACATCGGCGCGTCGCCCATTCAGCGCGACGCGTTCTCCTCAGCCAGGAAGCTCTCGCAATCATGAAGTTGTTGCTCGCTATCGCGGCAGGCGCCGTCGCGCTCTCCGCCCCGCTCGTTCACGCACGCGAAATTTATGGCCAGATCGGCACCGAAGGCGCAGGCATTGGATTTTCGCAGCCGCTCGGCAACCGCGACAACGTGCGCGCCGAGTTCAACGGCGTGCAGTTCTCGCGCAGCTTCAGTTCGGGCGATCTGCATTACGACGGCACCGCGCATATCTATCACGGCGGCCTCTACCTCGACTTCTTTCCCGCGCCGGACACCGTGAGCTTCCGGTTCACGGCGGGCGCGCTGATCGGCAACGATAATGTCGATGCCACCGCCACCAGCCCGAGCGGCACCTACACGATCAACGGCACGCCGTATTCGACGCTCGGCGAAAGCATTCACGCGAGAGCGCGCTTTCCGACGGTGCGGCCGTATCTCGGCATCGGCTTCGGTCATACGCCGGTGGCGCAAAAGGGCTTCTCCGCATTCTTCGATGCAGGCGTCGCCTATGGCCGTCCGCACGTCAACCTCGACGTGCCGGCCGATATCGTTGCCGAAGCCGGCGCGGCGAACATCGAAGCCGAAGAACGCAGGTTGCAGGACAAGGCGGACAAGCTGCGCTTTTATCCGATCGTCAAGGTCGGCGTGACGTATCGGTTCTGACAGATGACGGAGGGTCGGGGTTGCGGGCTCGACGCTTTCGCAAACGGCACGAGTTCATCATCGATCTAGCCCTGCTTGCCGGGGTCTGGCGGCGTGGGCGTGGCTGCGTCGATGGTGCGGCCACCGGCCCGCTGAAGCGCGGCCTCGACGTCATGCGCGCGGGCTTCATCGACGCGCGCAGTCAATATGTAGCGCGACACCTCGCCCTGATGCCTGAAGCGTTTGTCGTACTCTTCTTCCGTACCGAGCGATGTCACGCTGTCGCCCGCCAGAAAATTGCCGCGCACGGGGCCCGCTTCGTCCGCTTGAAACGCAATATCTACCGCGTCCGCGTCGACGCCCGCCTCTAGCAGCGCTTCGCGCGCCTGCTCGGCTTCCTCAAGAGACCGAAATACCCTTGCAATCGTCGTCTCCATGCTCCTCTCCTGTCGGCTTCATGGTGACGCAATCGGCGTGCCGCGGAGGGAGTTCTCGCTGGCGCAGCCAAACGATTCGAACATCAGTCGAGCGACGGCTTCGCCGCCATCGCCATGCCCGAGCGCGCAAGCGCCGTCACGCGATGCAACGTCACGAGACCGAGTACCGCCAATACGGCGCCGAGCATGAAGTCGGTTTCCACGCCCGCATGGTCGACGATCGCGCCGCCGACGGCGGACCCCGTCGCGATGGCCACCTGAATGATGCTCACGAACATCGCGGAGCCGGCTTCCGGATAATCGGCCGTCCCGCTTTGAATCCACACGCTGAAGCATAGCGGCAGCGCGCCGAATGCGATGCCCCAGATCAGCATGGCGGCAGTCTCGCCGATGTGCGAATGCCCGAGAAGCAGCATCGACATGATCGCGGCGAGAAGCAGCACGATCATGGCGCCGACGGATTTGACGAGATGTTTCGCCACGATCATCGACATCAGCGCGTTCGAGAAGAAGCCGATGATGCCGAAGCCCAGCAACAGCAAGGTGATGGCGTTCAGCGAGAAGTCCTGCTCCAGCAACGGCGCGATATACGTGTAGGTCGAAAAATGCGCGCCGAAAGCGAACGCGACCATCACCATGCTAAGGCGCGCGTGCGGCCGCGCGAGCAGCGCGCGGAAGTCCTGAAGACGCAGCGCGGATGCGGACGGCAGCCGCGGCACGAGCAGCGCCTGAGCGATCAGCGCCACTGCGACGAGGCCCGCGGTCGCTGCGAACGAAAGACGCCACGAAGCGAACGATGCGATGAAGATGCCGAGCGGCACGCCGATCACGGTGGCGAACGTCACGCCCGTGAGGATGATCGCCGTGGCTTTCGCCGCATCGTTGCCTTGCACGAGTCGCGGGGCCGCAGCCGTCGCGAGCGTCCAGAATCCGCCGAGCGCCGCGCCGAGCAGCGCGCGACCGACGAGCATCGTGATCAGGCCCGGCGCCATCGCGCAGACGACGTTGGAGACGAAGAGCACCGCCGTGAGCAGCAGAAAGACGTATCGACGGTCCATGCGGCCCGCGCCGACGAGCAGCGTCGGGGCGAAGATGGCGGCCATCACGCCGGGCGTCGTCACCATCAGGCCCGCGACCCCCGGACTCACGCCCAGGTCGTGCGCGATTTGCGGCAGCAGGCCGACCGGCAGGAATTCCGCCGTCACGAACGCAAATGCGCTCACTGCGACGGCGAGCACCGCAAGCCATTGACGCAGCGTGGTTGTCTGGCCGTTCGATGTTCCGGAGTTCGTAGTGGTGTCGAGGTGCATGAGGATCGAGACGAATAGGGAGCAACGCTTCGGCCTAGCGTTCGACATCGAACGGCCGGCGCGACGAATGCCACACTGTAGGGGTATACGCGATCACGAAAAAGGCCGGAGCCTCGAATTGACAATCCGGGGCGGGCGAACAATCGCGCGTGGGAACTCAGGCGTGGGATAGACGTGCGGCTGGTCGATTTGACCGAATAGGCAGGTTCCGTACGTCACGTTCTTACTGACGTCTCGCATCGTGAACGAAGCATGTCTTCTGCGTCGGATGTCGCCTCTTGTGAGCGATCGAGCCGCAGTGAGACAACGTTCGTCGAAGGCAGTTCATTACCTCACGGGCGGCACGCTCATTAGCGTGTCGCAATGACATAGCGGGGACTCGGACCGGCGCGACCTTCAGGTGCCGCCCATGTAAAACTCGTCGCGGTTATTGCCGCTCGTTCGAATGCAGATCGGCGACCGATACAGCGGCTCGGCATACTTCGTCCCCGGCAGTTCGTCGCGTATCTTCGTGAAGAGGGGCGCGAGGCCGTTGTCGAGCCACAAGCCCCAGATTGCATCGTGATGATCGGGCAGAAAGAGCTTGGGCTTGAACAACTGAAGATGCTGGAACGTGAAGCTCAATTGCGTTTCCGCAATCGGATGCGGCGTCCACGGAAAGATGCCGACATCCACGCCCGGCGCCACGCTCGTCGCAAGCTGCAACTCTTCGGGGCTGGGATTGCTCACGCTGTCGAACCACACGATCTTGAAGCCGTTCGGGAACGTGAACGTGAAGCCCATCGTGCCTTGCGTGACGATGTTCGGATCGCTCGATCCGCGCGCCGAAACCGCATCGTGTTGCTGCTGTTCGGCGGCGGTCAGTGGTGGCGCATCGAGTGCGTAGAGCGCGGCGAGCTGAGTCGTCAATCCGGCTTCGATCGTGCTGTGAATGATATGCGTCGGCGTGATGCTGATATCGCCATACGTGAACTTCTCGGTATTGTTGCCCGTCACCGTGGTGGTCTGCGCGACGGGCACGCCGAGCACCTGCGCTTCCTTCGTCGTGATGGCGGAGCCGATGACCTGTGCCTTCGTCTGCGCCGCGACCGCGGCGACATCGCTGATGTGATCGGAATGAGCGTGGCCGATCAATATCACGTTCGCCTTTTGCACCTGCGACACGGTGAAGCCGAGCGGCGCCGTGCGCGCAGGCCGCTCGTAGTACGTGTCCATGATGACGACCACGCCGTGATACGCGAGCTCGTAGTTTGCGGTGCCGAGCCAGCGCAGCACTGCGGTATCGCCTTGCGGAAGCGGCCCGCCCTGCGAAGCGGGAACGAGACTCTGACACGCGGGATCGGATGCGAGCGGCGCGTCCGCCGCGTTGGCCGGCGTGATGCCGGAGTCGTGGTCGTGACCGCACGCGGATAGCAACGAAGTCGATGCAATCAGCGCCGCGATCAAGGTTCGCACATGGCCAGCCCTTCTCATGACATGTCTCCTTGGTGGACTACCGGCAGAAAACCTGAATCCTCGGGTCATGCGAAAGCTGGCTTCGAAACGATACTAGTCCCCGAAAAACGCGCGCGTCTATATGCCCTGCAGCATTTACTTCAGAGCGAATGCGCGTTATGTTGAATACGGTCACGACAGTCTTACGCCAGCGCCATCAGCCGGGCCGGCGCGACGTTGCCTTCCATTGAGCGGAGGAATAGCGTTACTTATGCCCAGGTATTCATCTCCGTCGAGGAAGACTTGTCGAAACGCGCAAGAGACGACGCGGCGGAATCGCGCGTGCGTCGCCGTCGACGCGCTCTACGAGCAATTGAAGGAAACGGCGGTGCTCTGATCAATCCGCCGCAGCGGCCGCAGCAACGAACTGCGTCATACAGGCCGACATACGCTGTCTAAACAGGTGGACATCTCAGGAGACAACCATGGCTGGCGTAGGAAGCGAAAAGGTATTCGAGAACGACAAAGTCATCGTATGGAACTTCGTGCTCCAACCCGGCGAAGAGACGCCGGTTCATACGCATGAGCACTCGTACATGTGGTACGCAATAGAAGGCGCGCCGCTCCATATCTATGACAAGGACGGCGCGGACTTAGGCATCTTCGAAGTACCGACGGGCGCCGTGTATTCGCTCAAATGCGAGGGCGGCTATCTCGAAGTGCTCTCGGAACTGGGCAAGGGCGCCCGCGTGCCGGCCACGCACAAGGCGCGCAATGACGGCACGCGGCCGTATCGCGAAGTGCTCGTCGAATACAAGGACGCCATGCCGGCAAGCTAAAGCGGCTCAGGGTCCCGGCCGCGTCCTCGAGCGCGCCGAACTCGCGTCCGCGCCCTCGTCAGCGCGTGCAAGGGTCATGAACCGCTTTCGGTACTCCGAAGGCGTCACGCCCACGTGCTTGACGAAGGTGCGCCGCAACACGTCCGCATTCGCGAACCCGCATTTCGCAGCGAGCTGTTTCGGCGCATCGCCGCGCGTCTCGATGAGATTGCGCGCCGCTGCCACACGCGCCGATTCCACCCACACCGCCGGCGTCACGCCCACTTCTGCCTGAAAGAGCCGGGCGAAATGGCGCGGGCTCAAACGGGCATGCGCGGCCATGCTGGCCACGCTATGGTCGAGCTCGGGCCGCGCCGCGACGAGCCGCTGCACTTCCTGCAAGACCGAGCGGCCCGCTGGCTGCGCCCGGCCCTTGCGGCTGAACTGCAACTGTCCGCCGGGGCGCTTGAAGAACATGACGAGCTGACTGGCGACGCGCATCGCGATCTCGCGGCCGAGATCTTCCTCGACGAGCGCGAGCGACAGATCGAGGCCGGCCGTCACGCCCGCGGCCGTGCGCAGCTTGCCATCCCGCACATAGAGCGCGTCCGGCTCCGCGGTCACGGTCGGATAGCGGCGCGACAACTCGTCGATACAAGACCAGTGAGTCGTGACGCGCTTCCTCTCCAGCAAGCCTGCTTCGGCAAGAATGAACGCGCCGGTGCATACGGAGCCGAAGCGTTTCGATCGCTTCGCAACCGTCCTAAGCCACTCGCGCAACGTGGTCGAGATCGTCATGGTCGATGCGTGAGGCGCGCCGGCGACAAGCAGCGTATGCACCGCAACGAAGTCGTCGCCGACTACCTCGTCCGGCAGCAGCCGCGCGCCCGACGAACTTCTCAACTGCCCTCTCCGAGTGCCGACGATCTTCAACTCGTACTCGTCGCGCCCCGTCTCGACGTTGGCCTGCGCGAACACGTCGAGCGGCCCGCACACGTCGAGCATCTGCACGCCGGGCACCGCAAGAATGGCGATTGTCTTGGCCATGACAGCATGATTCTCCAGGTCCGAATGTCGCGCGAAATGGCAGAATTCGGCGTTTCACGCGTAACAAAGCCAACGATACCACGGCTGACAATAGTGCTCATCCACCCCAGGAGAACATCATGAGCACTAGCGCGAATACCGTTGCCATTCCGGATAGCCGGCTCGCCCGGGCGATCACGGAGTTCGTCCGCGATACGGAGACGGAGCTTCTTTTCAATCATTCGAGCCGTGTGTATTGCTTCGGCGCGCTTGCCGGCCAGCGGCGCGGCGTGAAGTTCGACGCGGAACTGCTCTACGCCGGCGCCATGTTCCACGACATGGGCCTCATGCCTTCGCACAGCAGCCATACCGAGCGTTTCGAAGTGGACGGCGCGAACGCCGCACGCGACTTTCTGAGGCAGCATGGCATCGCCCCGGCCGACATCGATCTCGTGTGGACCGCCATCGCGCTTCATACGACGCCGGGCGTGCCGCAACATATGCATCCGGTGATCGCGCTCGTCACCGCGGGAGTCGAGATGGACGTGCTCGGTCTCGCTTACCCGGAGTACAGCGAGGCGGAAAGAACCGCTGTCGTCAGTGCGTATCCGAGGACCGAGCACTTCAAGGAGGAAATCATTCAGGCGTTCTACGACGGCATCAAACACAAACCTCACACGACGTTCGGTAACGTTAAGGCCGACGTCATCGCGGACAAGGAACCGCGTTTTCGGCCGGGCAACTTCTGCTCCGTTATCCGCAACTCGGCGTGGCGCGGGTAGGCGTCGGTGCTGCGCGAGCGTCAGAGCACCGCGAGCCAGCCGCCATCGACATAGATGATCTGTCCGTTCACATAGCTCGATGCGGACGACCCGAGATAGACCGCCGTGCCGACGAGTTCTTCGGGCCTGCCCCAGCGCCCTGACGGGTTGCTGCTCTTGACCCACTTGTCGAACTCGGCGTTGTCGACAAGCGCCTGATTCATGTCGGTTAGGATATAGCCGGGGCCGATGGCGTTGGCCTGGATATCGAACGGCGCCCACTCGGCGCTCATGGCGCGCGTGAGCATCTTGATGCCGCCCTTGGCAGCCGTATAGGGCGCCACCGTCGCGCGCGCGCCTTCGCTCGTCAACGAGCCGATATTGATGATCTTGCCGCCGCGCTTGCGCTCGATCATGCGCCGCGCCGCTTCTTTCGCGACGATGAACGCGCTCGTCAGATTAGTGTCGATCACGCGTTGCCAGTCGGCGAGCGCGAGCTCGATCATCGGCTTGCGGAACTGGATGCCCGCGTTGTTCACGACGATGTCGACTGCTATGCCTTGCGCGTCCCACGCTGCGAATGCGGCCGCAACGGATGCTTCGTCGGTGACGTCGAAGGCCTGGCCGCGTGCGTCGAAGCCTTGCGCGAGCAGCCGGCTCACGGCGGCATCGACGGTCTCCGCCTTCGTCCCGTTGACGATGACGCGCGCGCCAGCCGAGGCAAAGCCCTCCGCGAGCGCATAGCCGATGCCGCGCGCCGAACCCGTGACGAGCGCCGTGCGGCCGCTCAGATCGAACAACTTGTTCATGCTGTTTCCTTGTGTGATGCGCGCGATGAGCGCGAGCGCCGTCCTCTATGCCAATGCATAAGCCTTCGTGCATCGGCAGCAAGCGCGCTGGTCGCGCCTCCTGCTGCCGGACAATAGCCGAAGAACGCATGCTGCGTCTGTTGATCGTACGGGTTATGGCACGCCGTGAGAATCGCGCCGTGGAATGCGAGGTCCGCGGGCACGTACTGTAATCGCCCTGCCCGGCATCGCATTGAACGCGCATGATTACGCGATTGCTCGCGGATCGGATCACTGGCAATGGGACGAGCCGTTCAAAAGATCGGGAAGCTAGCAGAGGGCCTTGGTAGGAAACAATCAGGGTCGACCCTCCGCGTGAGCAACGTAACAGAGGTCGCCGGGAGGAGGCACGCCGGCTGCTAGCAGACGTCGGTTGGCGCATTGCGCCGTGCATCTACGTGGGCTCCGGAGGACGCTGACACATGAACATCGACCGTGACTTACCAGCCGACGCGTACCGGATCGTTTTCAGGCTGCTGCCGAGCCCTTGCCTGCTGCTCTCGGTCGACGAAGGCTACACGATTCTGGATGCGAACGAGGCGTACCTGCGCGAGACCGTCAGCGAACGCGAGCATCTGGTCGGCCGCCCGGTATTCGACGCGTTCCCCGACAATCCCGACGATCAGAAGACACAGGCGACGAAGATTCTCGGCGACTCGCTGCAGCGCGTGGTTCGGCTGCGCCGTACCGACGCGATGGCGTTGCAGCGTTACGACGTGCCGGACCGGTCGAGTGATACCGGCGCGTTCATCGTGCGCTACTGGAGTCCGATCAACATCCCGCTCCTGAACGCGGACGGCTCCGTGGCGTTCATCATTCATCGCGTCGAGAACGTCACCGACTTCGTGATGGAGGTACACAGCCGCACGTCGGCGCGGCACATCCCGGCATGCGATCGCGCAAGCAAGCACGTCGAAAGCGAATCGGAGCTGATTCGCCGAAGCCGGCAGCTATCGAATTCGAATCAGGAACTGCGCAGGCTGAGCGAGGAGGCGTTCGCGCTCGCGGCCCGGCTGAAGGACGAGAGCATCAGGAAGGACGAGTTCCTCGCGATGCTCGGTCATGAGCTGCGCAATCCGCTGGCGGGGCTCGCATCGGAGTTTCAGCTTATCGACAGGACCGATGCCGAGCAAGGCGTGCCGCAGGAAATCGGCTCGCTGATCAACCGCCAGATCGGCACGCTCACGCGTCTCGTGGACGATTTGCTCGATGCGTCGCGTGTCTCGCGCGGCACCATCCAGTTGCATCGCGAGCCGATCGATCTGCGCATGGTCATCGAAACGGCCGCCTACTCCGTGCGAAAAGAATTCGAGGCCAAAGGACATTCTCTCGTCATCGACCTCGCGCCGGGCGATTACGCGATGAACGGCGACGCCACGCGCTTGCAGCAGGTGGTCGCCAACCTGCTCTCGAACGCGGTCAAGTTCACGGACCCGGGCGGCAACATCGGCATGCGTTTGTCCGCGAGCAAGGCGAACGAAGAACGCCGGGCCGTGCTCATCGTCGAGGACAACGGTCGCGGCATTCCCGCGCGCCATCTGGAGTCCATCTTCGAGCTGTTCGCGCAGGTCAATACGACGCTCGACCGCGCCGAGGGCGGTCTCGGCATCGGTCTGAATCTGGCGCGCCGGCTGGTGGAACTGCACGACGGCACGCTCGTGGCGCGGTCCGAGGGCGAGGGCAAGGGCAGTCGGTTCATCGTCGATCTACCGCTTTCGGCCGAAGCGCAGCGAGCGGTTCCGGCGACGGAGCAGCTGATCTTCCACGGCGATCAGGACGTCTCCATCCTGCTGGTGGAGGACAACGAGGACGTGCGAGCGGCGACGGCCGCGATGCTGGAGTCGCTCGGGTACACGGTCGCGACTGCATGCGACGGCAAGAGCGGCGTGAACGCGATGGTGGCGCGGACGCCCATGGTGGCCATCGTCGATATCGGCTTGCCCGGCATCGACGGCTTCGAAGTGGCGCGGCGCGTGAAGGAAACGCTCGGCAACAAGCGTCCGCATTTGATCGCGCTCAGCGGCTACAGCGGCCCTGAAGTGACCGAGCGCGCCATAGAAAGCGGCTTCGACGATGTGTTCGTCAAGCCGATCGATATCGGACTGCTGCGGCGATCCATTCACGGCGTCATGGCGAAGCGCCACGCGGCGGAGTTAGGCTTAGGGGAACCGAGCGCGTGACTCGCGTGCTTTGATGCGAAGCACGCCTAACGACCGCCCTCAAGGCAAGCCGATGATCCTGCCCGCATAGACCGCCTCCGTCGCGGGAATCGTCGCCTGTGCCGCGATGTTCGCCGCGATGTCTTCATCGAACGAAGCGGCTTTCGGCGCGCCGCTCGTGTCGATATGCATGAGCATCTGTTCGCAAGCGGACGCCGGCTCGACGCTCTCTCCTTCGAACATCTGCAAATACAGATGTATGCGCTTCCTGTCGTGCGCAATGACGCGCGCATCGACGCGCACGGCCGCGCCTTCCTTCAGTTCGCGCAGATAGCTGACATGCGCCTCCAGCGTGTACAGCGTGCGATGCCGCGCGCGCCGCGCCGTGTCTCCAAGGCCGATGTCGTCCATGAAAGCATCCGTTGCGAGACTGTAGATCAGCATGTAGAACGCATCGCGCAGATGCCCGTTATAGTCGACCCACTCGGGCCTGACCGTGTCGCGATAAATCATCTGTCAGTCCTCGATGCCGTGACGCGTCTTGGCCGCTGTGATCGCCTCGATCACGCTCGTGATGCAGTCGTCGCGATACCGTTCCAGATCCTTGATGCTGCGTCCCTTCGTCTGCTTCGCGGTGCCGTCCACGACGCGGTCGATGAGTTCATCGGTCAACTCGGGCGCGATGAGCTTCGTCCACGGCAGTTGCAGCGCGGGCCCGAACTGCTGCATGAAGTGCCGCATGCCCGCTTCGCCGCCCGCGAGCGTGTAGGTCAGAAACGTTCCCATGAACGACCAGCGAATGCCGGCGCCGTAGCGAATGGCGTCGTCGATCTCGCCTGTCGTCGCCACGCCTTCATTCACCAGATGCAGCGCCTCGCGCCACAACGCTTCGAGCAGTCTGTCGGCGATGAAACCCGGCACCTCGGCGCGCACGCGTAACGGCCGCATGCCGATGGAAGCATAGAACGTCATGGCTGCGTCGATCGATTCTTCCGACGTGCTCCCGCCGCCCAGCACTTCCACGAGCGGCAGCAGATACACCGGGTTGAATGGATGGCCGACGACGCATCGCTCGGGGCGAACCGCGCTCGCATAGAAGTCGCTCGGCAAGAGTCCCGATGTCGACGACGCGATGATCGCCTCGGGTTTCGCCGCGCGGCTCACGCGCTCATGCAGCGCGAGCTTTAGGTCTTCGCGCTCGGGCGCGCTCTCCTGTATGAAGTCCGCGCTGGCGACGCACTCCTCCACGCTCGACACCACGCGCAGCCGTTGCTGCGAGGCGCCCGGCGCCAGCCCGACGCGCTCCAGCGCGGGCCATGCGTTCGCGACGTTCGCGCGAACCACCGCTTCCGCATTCGGCGCCGGGTCCCACACGGTGACATCGAGACCATGCGCGAGGGCGCGCGAAACCCATCCACTACCGATGACGCCCACGCCTAACGCGGCGAATTGCTTCACTTGCATGTGCTCGCTCCTTCAGTGCTCACGCGAATTGTTCGACTGCGCGCTTTTCCAGCGCACGCTCGCCGCGCGCCGGCAGGCCGAGTTTTCTGCGCCCCTCGGCGGGCGTCAGCGCGCGGCCCCCCAGGCGTTCGATGATCTCGACGGCTCGCTGCACCAGCGTTCCGTTGCTCGCCGGCACGCCGCGATCCAGCCACAGATTGTCTTCGAGACCGACGCGAACATGGCCGCCGAGCAGCATCGCCTGCGCGACCATCGGCATCTGCATCCGGCCGATGCCGAAGCCGGCCCAATGCGCGCCGGGCGGCAAGTTGTCGACCATCGCCTTCATCGTGCCCGTGTCGGGCGGCGCGCCCCACGGAATGCCCATGCACAGTTGAAAAAGCGGCGGCGCATCGAGCAGACCCTCTTTGAGCAGTTGATTCGCGAACCACAAGTGCCCGGTATCGAATATTTCGAGTTCGGGCTTCACGCCCAATTCCTGTATCCGCTTCGCGCCCGCTCGCAATTGCGCGGGCGTGGAAACGTAGATGTAGTCGCCATCGCCGAAGTTGAGCGTGCCGCAATCGAGCGTGCAGATTTCGGGCAGCAACTCCTCGACATGCGCGAGACGCGTGAGGCCGCCGACCAGGTCCGTGCCCTTGCCGAAGCGCATCGGCTCTTCGCCCGGACCGATCTCCAGATCACCGCCCATGCCCGCGGTCAGGTTGATGATGACGTCCACGTCCGAAGAGCGGATGCGGTCCACCACTTCGCGGTACAACGCGGGATCGCGGCTGCCTCGTCCGGTGCGAGGATCGCGCACATGGCAATGCGCGACGGTCGCGCCGGCGCGCGCGGCTTCGATCGCTGCATCGGCAATCTCCTTGGGCGTCACCGGAATCGCGGGGTGCCTGTTGGTCGTGTCGCCCGCTCCGGTGACTGCGCAAGTAACGATGACTTCGTAGTTCATGTTTATCTTGATACCTAAGTACTTCGAAAGACCGGTGAACGCGTCACCGGGGCGGAAATCAGAAGCCGAGATACTGTTTGACCGCGGGCAGACCGTCCTTTCCATCGACGGTCTTCACGCCAGCAAGCCACGAATCGAGCAGTTGCGGGTTCTGCTTGAGATACGCCTTCGCTGCATCGGCGGGGCGTTCCTTGTTCATCACCGGCTGCATGAGGCGGTTCTCGAGATCGGTCGTGAAGCGCAGATTCTTCACGAGCTTGCCCGCGTTCGGGCAGCGCGCGAGGAAGTCCGGGTTGGTCAGCGTATAGACGCGCGCCTCGCCATAGTTCGGGCCGAATACGTCGTCTCCGCCCGCCAGATAGTTGATCTTCATCTGGATGTTCATGGGATGCGGCTCCCACGCGAGGAACACGACCGGCTTCTTCTCGCGGATCGCGCGTTCCACGGTCACGAGCATTCCTGCTTCGCTCGATTGAACCAGCTTGAAGCCGCCGAGACCGAACTGATTCGTGTCGATCATCTTCTGAATCTTGGCGTTCGCGCTGCTGCCCGGTTCGATGCCGTAGATCGTGCCATCGAGCTCGTCCTTGTGCTTCGCGATATCGGCAAAGCTCTTGATACCCGCGTCGTACGCATAGCTGGGCACGGCGAGCGTCGCCTTCGCGCCCGAGAGATTGGGCGGCTCGATCTTGTCGATGCTCTTGGCATCGAGAAACGGCTGCACCGCCTTCTCCTGCACCGGCCACCAGTAGCCGAGCGACACGTCGATCTGTTTGTTCTTCAGGCCCGCGAGCGAGATCGGCACCGATGCGACCGTGGTCCGCGGCGTATAGCCGAGCCCTTCGAACAGCACCGACGCGAGCGCCGTCGTCGAGGTGATGTCCGTCCAGCCGATATCGACGAAGCGCACGGTGCGGCAGGTCGCATCGTCGTTCGCATAGGCGACGTGCGCGGCGCATGCGGATGCTACGAGAAGCGAGAGCAGGCGAAGTTTCATGGTGGCGTGACCGTCGAAAGAACGTGTGTAGAAAGTACCGCTGCATTAAACCACCGGAACGCCTCATTGCGACCACGAATTGACCGCGAGCGACCTGCGGGTTTACAGGGACACGCCCGATTGCGCGCGCTTTTTGCACTTGATAGCGTGACGGATCGCTGACCGGTGCGCCCTATATCGATGCCCGTTCCTCAAGACTTCCACTTCCTGCTGCTGCCGCAGTTCTCGTCGATCGGCTTCATGTCCGCGATCGAGCCGCTGCGCGTGGCGAACCGCTTCAGGGGCGAGCTGTACCGCTGGCACATTGTTTCGGTCGATGGCGGGCCGGTCGTCGCGAGCAACGGCATTTCGCTCAATGCGGAGCGTTCCATCGACGAAGCCGCCGATGTGCGCGCGCTCATCGTCGTATCGGGATTCGAGCCGCTCGCCGCGTACACGCGCGGCATCGGCGAGTGGCTGCGCAGACTGGATCGCGCAGGCGCGACGCTCGGCGGCATCGATACGGGGAGTTTCATTCTTGCCGAAGCGGGGCTGCTCGCGGGCAAGCGCGTGACCTTGCACTGGGAGGCGCTGGCGGCATTCGCGGAGCAGTATCCGTCCATCGAAACGAGCCAGGAGATCTTCGAGATCGACGCGCGACGCATCACCTGCGCGGGCGGCACGGCATCCATCGACTTGATGCTCGACCTGATCGCGCGCGATCACGGCGCGGAACTCGCCGCGCAAGTCTCCGAGCAGTTCGTGCTCGGGCGCATCCGGCAGCGCAGCGATCATCAGCGCATGAAGATCGCCGCGCGTTACGGCATTCATAACCGCAAGCTGATACAGGTGATCGGCGTGATGGAGCAGCACATGGAAGAGCCGCTTGCGCCCGATGCGCTGGCCGAATCCATCGGCGTCACGCGGCGACAGCTGGAACGCCTATTCTGCTCGGCGCTGAAGGACACGCCGACGCATTTCTATCTCGGCCTGCGTCTCGCGCGCGCCCGGGAACTGCTTCAGCAAACCGACATGTCGATACTCGCGGTCTGTGTCGCGTGCGGCTTCGAATCGCCTTCGCATTTTTCGCGGACGTATCGGGCGCGCTTCAATGCGAGCCCGCGGGAGGACCGCAGCGCCGTGCGCGCCGCGATCACCGCCCGGGCCGCCTGACCTCAGAACGAGTGCCGCATGCCGACGCGCACATCTGCCTGCGTGTTCGACGTCGACGGCGTGAAGCTGTAGCCGATGACCGCGTCGACCGGGCCGGAAGAACGCAGATAATCGCCGGAGATATAGACGTCAGTGCGCTTCGACAAGAGATAGTGCAGCCCGAGCGATCCCTGATTCCAGTGATTGCCTTCGAATCGCGTGTGCTGGTAGCCGCCGTAGAGCGCGATATCCGGCCTGAAGTTATAGGATGCGCCCGCCTCGTAGACTCGCATGTAGGACGTCACGCCCAGCCCCTTGATGCTCGTCCACGTGAAATTGCCCGACACCATGAGATCGCCGATCGTCCACGCGGCGCCCATTGCGAGCGCGCCTTGCTTGTCGGTCGGAAACGCGTTCGTGCTGTAGAGGTCCGTGCGCGCGCCCGTCACGGGATCGATGCTGACGACGGGCTGCCCGAGGAACGTATGCGCGCCGATCATCGCATACGGATCGAACGCATAGATGCCATTGGGGTTATTCAATTGCGTATAGGCGATGCCTAAGTTAAACGTATTTGCGGCGTAGTGTCCGCCCACGCTCCACGCGCTATTGCGATGAAAGTTGCCCGCGACGTTGCCGAACGAATACATGCCGCCGAACGTGAAGCCGCCGTAGTTGCTGGACAGGAACTTCACCGAATTCGGCAGCCGGTCGCCGTTCATGCGGTCGAAGTCGCCCTGGTGAATCGCATAGCCGCTCGCCCACGCAGAGATGTTGTACAAATAGACGAACTCTTCGGTCATATCCAGCTGATTACCGAACGACACCTGGCCCCACTCCTTGCTTGCAAGACCCACGTACGCCTGACGGCCGAACTCCGCGCCGCCGAATGCGTAGCTTCCGTTGCCGAGATGGAAGCCCGACTCCAGCGCGAAGACCGCTTGCAGTCCGCCGCCCAGATCTTCCGTTCCGCGAAAGCCGATACGGTTGCCGTAAGAGATGCCGTCGTCGAACTTCACGACATGCGAACCGCCGGTGTTGTTCACATAGGTAATGCCTGCGTCGATAATGCCGTAGAGCGTCACGCTGCTTTGTGCTTGTGCTTGAAGAGGCGCGATGGACGCGCTTGCTGCGAGGACGAAACCGGTGATGCACGACGCGCGTCGTGCGTGGCGTTGTACGGCATTCGGTGTGTTCATCAGCGTGTCCTTTTTATTGTGGATCGACACGTAAAGTAAATTGCCATATACGTGGTGGCTCGACTAATTGCGACGCAAATGTGTTCAGTTGCGACGAGATCGCGCTGTACGCGTCGGCGCAGTGAGTCTGTTACTTCACGCCCAGCGCGCTTTGCACCGCTTCCAGTCCGTTGCCGCCGTTAGCCGTGGTCACGCCTTCGAGCCATGTTTTGAGGAGCGCGGGATTGCGCTTGAGCGCATCGGTTGCAGCCGAATCGATCTTCCGCTTCTTATCGAGCACGTCGGAAATGACGCCGTTCTCCAGGTCGACGTTGAACGCCATCTGCCGGAACAGACGCCCGACGTTCGGGCATTGCTGTTCATAGCCGCTGCGCGAGACCGTATTCACCGTCGCGCCGCCGAAGTTCGGACCGAGATACTTGTCGCCGCCATCCAGATAGACGAGCTTGAACTTCGTGTTCATCAGATGCGGCTCCCACGCGAGGAAAACGATGAACTTCTTGTCGCGTATGGCGCGCTCGACTTGCGTCAGCATGCCGGTTTCGCTCGATTCCACCACCTTCCAGTCGCCCAGACCGAAGGCTTTGTCGTCCACCATCTTCTTGAGGTTCTGGTTGGCCGGCGCGCCTGGCTCGATGCCGTAGATGCGCTTGTCGAACTTGTCGGCGTTCTTCTCCAGGTCCGCGAATGAGTGCACGCCCGCCGCCGCCACATAGTCCGGCACGGCAAGCGTGAACTTGGCGTTGGTCAGGTTCGGCCGCACCACGTCGATGGATTTCTCGTCGACGAACGGCTTCACGAGCGGCGCCTGCGCGGGCATCCAGTTGCCGAGAAACACGTCGATCTGCCCTTTCTTCAAGCCCTGATACGTGATCGGCACCGAGAGATTCGCGACGTCCTGCCGATAGCCGAGCGCCTTCAGCACGATGCCGCTCATCGCGTTGGTCGCGTCGATGTCGGTCCAGCCGGGATCGGCCATGCGCACCTGCGTGCAGGACGGCGGATCGGCGGCGAATGCGGCCGACGCCGCGCAGCCGAGCGCGGTATACAAAACTGCCTGAAATAGGACTGTTTTCATCTGCGTTCCTGTCGGTGAGTGCGGTTGATGGTCAAGCGGCTTTAGTGTTCGACGGCGGGAAAGCGCGCCATCGCTTCGAGATCGTCGAGGTCGAGATGATTGCGCATGTAACGCTGGCTCGCATCGACGTGAGGCTGCCAGTCCCACGACTGGATCGCCCCGCGCGTGGTCGACGCGAAATGGAAGTGTCGGCGGCGCTGGCTCGCCAGCACGTCGCGATGCAACGCGTCGAGATCCCAGCGGCGCGCCACTTCCTCGCGAAACGCGGCAACGAGCGCGCGGTGCCGTTCGTCCTCCGCGAGATTGCTGCGCTCGAACGGATCAGCGTCCAGGTCATATAGCTGGTCGGGATCGACCTTCGTATGAATGAACTTGTACGCGCCGCGCCGGATCATGACGATCGGCGCGATCGCGCCTTCGGCCAGATACTCGCCGATCGCTTCGTCATGACCGCCCGTTCCCTTCAGATGCGGCATGAGGCTGCGTCCGTCGATGGCATCGGGCCAGTCGCGCGGCTGGTCATTACCCGCGAGATCGACGAGCGTCGGCAGCAGATCGAGATGCGAGACGGAGTCGGCGACGCGATGCGCCTCGAAGCGCCCAGGCCGATGCACGATGAGCGGCACGCGGCAGCCGCCCTCGAAGAAGGTCATCTTGTACCAGAGGTTGCGCTCTCCGAGCATCTCGCCGTGGTCGGACGTGACGATGATCGTGGTGTCGTCCGCGAGTCCGGCCTGCTCCAGCGCTTCCAGAATGGCGCCGAACTGGTCATCGACATACGACACCGCGCCGTAATAAGCACGCCGCGCGTTGCGGATCTGCTGGTCGGTCGGCGGCGTGCGGTCGGCTTCGTAGACGTGACGCAGACGCCGCGAATGCGGATCGCTCGCTTCCAGCGAGTCGCGATGAAGCGGCATGTCCACATCCTCATCGCGGTACATGTCCCAGTATTTGCGCGGTATCGCATACGGGTCGTGCGGATGCGTCAGCGACGCCACCATCAGGAAAGGCCGCGCGTCCTTGCCCGCTTGCCGCTCGCGGGCGAGATCGAAGAGCTTCTGGCGGGCGGTGAACGTCACTTCGTCGTCGAAGTCGAGTTGATTGGTCCGCACGCACCGACCTGCATCGATGACGGAACTCATGTTGTGATACCACGATGGGCGCGTTTCGAAGTCGCGCCAGTCGGGCGTCCAGCCGAAATCGGCGGGATAGATATCGGTGGTGAGACGCTCTTCGAAGCCGTGCAATTGATCCGCGCCGCAGAAATGCATCTTGCCCGACAGGATCGTGCGATAGCCCTCGGCGCGCAGATAATGCGCGAAGGTCAGCGTCTCGGACGGAAACTCGGCGGCGTTGTCATAAGCGCCGATCTTCGAGGGCAGCTTTCCCGCCAGCAAGGAGAAACGCGACGGCGCGCACAGCGGACTCGCGCAGTACGCCGATTCGAACACTACGCCGCGACGCGCGAGCGCGTCGATATGCGGGGTCGTCGTCACGCGATTGCCGTACGCGGCGAGCGCGAACGGCGTGAGTTGATCGGCCATCAAAACAAGGATATTTTGTTTCGCTTCAAGCATGGAGCACGCCTCGAATAGAATCGGATGCCGGAATCCGCGCGCCCGGGGTGTTCGCGCAACGCCACTATTGCCGTCCGATTTTCGTCTGTGAAGACGACATTTCGTTATGCGCTCATAAGGAGCCGTTATGCCGCGACAAGACCGCCTGCCGCCCATGCAGGCGCTGCTGATGTTCGAATCCGCCGCGCGGCTCGCGAGCTTCACGGCGGCGGCGCGCGAACTCGGCTCGACGCAGCCCGCGGTGAGCCAGCGCGTCGTGCAGCTGGAAGAAGCGCTCGGGACGGCGCTTTTCGAGCGCGGCCATCGCGGCGTGACGCTCACCGAAGACGGCACGCGCCTCTTCGACGCGGTGCGTCAGGGCCTCGACGTCATCCGCCAGGCTACGAGCGATATCCGCTCGCGCCGTGCCCAGCGCGCGCTCACCTTGTCGACCGACTTCGGCTTCGCCACCTACTGGCTCATGCCGCGCCTGCCGCAATTCAAGGCGCTGATGCCCGATGTCGACGTGAAGATCATCACGTCGCAACAGATGCCGAGTGCGTCCGGCGACGGCGCGGACGTGGCCATCGTGTTCGGCGACATGCACGCCGACTGGGGCGCGCGCCGGGCCGTGAAGCTGTTCCCGGAACGTGTCACGCCGGTATGCAGCCCCACGTTCGCGGCGACGCACGACACGTCCGATCTCTCGAAGCTGCCGCTGTTGCACGTCGAGCGCACGCAGCCGGAGCGGTGGCTCTCGTGGAATGCATGGTTCGACGCGCAAGGACAGGCCGCGCCGCCGATGCACGGCGGGCTGACCTTCAACAGCTACGCGCTGGTGGCGCATGCGGCAGTCATGGGTCAGGGCGTCGCGCTCGGCTGGTCGCCGCTCATCGACGAACTGGTCGCTACGGGCCAGCTCGTCGCGTTGAGTGAAACCTCGCTCGTCACCGATCGCGGCTACATGCTGCTTACGCGACGCGAAGAACCGCCCGCCGTGCGCGCGTTTCAGGACTGGCTGCTGGACGAGTGCGACGCAATCGTCTGACGCAAACGGCTCGCCTTTTTTCTCGCCGTTTTTGTTGATTGACCGTTCAATATAAAAAAAGTAGCATGTGCCGACGCTCTGGTAAATGCCGAGGGCGGCGTGCTCTCACAGGTCGATCAACCATGCCCAAGCTTGGAATGCGCGAGCTCCGTCGCGCGCAACTCATCGATGCCACGTTGCTGACCATCGACGAGGTCGGACTCACGGGCGCCACGCTCGCGACCGTGGCGCAGCGCGCGTCGATTTCGACGGGCATCGTGAGTCATTACTTCGGCGATAAGGACGGGCTGCTGGAAGCCACCATGCGCCATGTGTTGCGATCCTTGTGGCAAGGCACCTCGCGCCGGCGCAAGGCCGCGAAGCCCGATGCGCGTTCGAAGCTGCGCGCGGTCGTCGCCGCGAACTTCGACGTCGAGCAGGTCAACGGACCGGTCATGAAAACGTGGCTCGCGTTCTGGTCCGAGAGCATGCACAAGGAACAACTGCGGCGCTTGCAATACGTGAATACGCGCCGTCTCTACTCGAACCTCTGCGCCGACTTCTCGCGCGTGCTGAGCCGCGCTGCCGCGCGCCGCGCCGCGACGGGACTCGCGGCGCTGATCGACGGTCTGTGGTTGCGTGGCGCGCTCGCGGGCGAACCGTTCGATACGAAGAGCGCGCTGCGCGTCTCGTACGACTACATCGATCTCATGATCCAGCCACGCGACTGATCCCCACAACGCACTCAGGAGACGCAGGCGATGCCCCTTTTCGACGAGCAACGGCTTTACATCGGCGGTGAATATGTCGATGCGACGAGCGGCGAAACCTTCGACACGTTCGATCCCGCCACGGGTGAAAGTCTCGCGCGCGTGCAGCAGGCGTCACAGGCCGACATCGACCGGGCGGTCCGGGCAGCGCAGGCCGCGCAGCAGGAATGGGCCGCGTTGACGTCGATGCAACGCTCGCGCATTCTGCGTCGCGCAGTGGACTTGCTCCGCGCGCGCAACGACGAACTCGCCGCCCTCGAAACGCGCGATACGGGCAAGCCGATCGCCGAGACGCGCGCCGTGGATATCGTCACGGGCGCGGACGTTATCGAGTATTACGCGGGGCTCGCGACGGCCATAGAAGGCGAACAGATACCGCTGCGCGAAGCGTCCTTCGTTTATACGCGGCGCGAGCCCATCGGCGTGTGCGCGGGCATCGGCGCGTGGAACTATCCGATACAGATCGCGTGCTGGAAGTCGGGGCCCGCACTTGCGGCAGGCAACGCGATGATCTTCAAGCCGAGCGAAGTCACGCCCTTGAGCGCGTTGAAGCTCGCGGAAATCTACACGGAAGCAGGCGCGCCGCCGGGCTTGTTCAACGTGGTACAGGGCGATGCCCGCGTCGGCGCGATGCTCGCGGAGCATGCCAGCATCGACAAGATATCGTTCACCGGCGGCATCGAGACCGGCAAGAAGGTGATGGCGCGCGCGGGCGGTTCCACGCTCAAGGACGTGACGATGGAGCTCGGCGGCAAGTCGCCGCTGATCGTCTTCGCCGATTCGAACCTCGAACGCGCCGCCGATATCGCGATGAGCGCGAACTTCTTCAGTTCGGGCCAGGTATGCACCAACGGCACGCGCGTGTTCGTCGAGCGTGGTGTCGTCGAGCAGTTCGAACGCCTGGTGCAGCAACGCGTGAAGCGCATTCGTGTCGGCGCGCCCGCAGAGCCGGATACCAACTTCGGGCCGCTTGTCAGCGCCGCGCAGATGCACAAGGTGCTCGGCTACATCGAAGAAGGCAAGCGCGAAGGCGCGCGGCTTGTTGCAGGCGGCGAGCGCCTGACCGATGGCGCATTCGCTCGCGGCAACTACGTAGCGCCGACCGTATTCGCGGATTGCCGCGACGATATGCGCATCGTGCAGGAAGAGATATTCGGTCCGGTCATGTGCATTCTTCCGTTCGACGACGAGGCCGAAGTCATCGCTCGCGCGAACGACACGGTCTATGGCCTCGCGGCGGGCGTCGTGACCGAGAACCTGTCGCGCGCGCACCGCGTCGTGCATCGGCTGCAAGCGGGCATCTGCTGGATCAATACGTGGGGCGAATCGCCTGCGGAGATGCCCGTGGGCGGATACAAGCAGTCCGGCATCGGTCGCGAGAACGGCATCGTCACCTTGCACGCCTATACGCGCATCAAGTCGGTTCAGGTGGAACTCGGACCGTATCAACCCGTGTTTTGAGGAGCATGCCGATGAGCGCGAAAGAGTTCGACTACATCATCGTCGGCGCCGGTTCGGCGGGCAACGTGCTCGCGTCCCGTCTGACCGAAGACGAAGACGTGACTGTGCTGCTGCTGGAGGCAGGCGGTCCCGATTACCGCTTCGATTTCCGCACGCAGATGCCGGCGGCGCTCGCGTATCCGCTGCAAGGGCGCCGCTATAACTGGGCCTACGAAACGGAGCCTGAGCCGCACATGAACAACCGCCGCATGGAATGCGGACGCGGCAAGGGGCTCGGTGGATCGTCGCTCATCAACGGCATGTGCTATATCCGCGGCAATGCGCTCGATTACGACAACTGGGCGTCGATGCCGGGGCTCGAAAACTGGAGCTACCTCGATTGCCTGCCGTATTTCCGCAAGGCCGAGACGCGCGATATCGGCCCGAACGAATACCACGGTGGCGACGGCCCGGTGCATGTGACGACGAGCAAGCCCGGCAACAATCCGCTCTTCGCCGCGATGGTGGAGGCCGGCGTGCAGGCGGGCTATCCGCGCACGGACGATCTCAACGGCTATCAGCAAGAAGGGTTCGGCCCGATGGATCGGACCGTCACGGCGAACGGCCGGCGCGCGAGCACCGCACGAGGCTATCTCGACCGCGCGAGGCATCGGGCGAATCTCACCATCGTGACGCATGCCGCAACGGACCGCGTGCTATTTTCGGGCAAGCGCGCAATCGGCGTCGCTTATCTGCATGGCGGCCAGCGCGAGACGGCGCATGTGCGTCGTGAAGTGCTCGTGTGCTGCGGTGCAATTGCGTCGCCTCAGTTGTTGCAACGCTCCGGCGTAGGGCCGTCTTCGTGGCTGAAGGAACTGGAGATCCCGTTGGTGCATCACTTGCCGGGCGTCGGCGAGAACCTTCAGGATCATCTTGAGATGTACATGCAGTACGCATGCAAGGAACCGGTGACGCTCTACCCTGCGCTGAAGTGGTGGAACCAGCCGGCTATCGGACTCGAATGGATGGTCAAGGGAACCGGCATTGGCGCGACGAATCACTTCGAGGCGGGCGGCTTCATCCGCACGCGCGACGACGATCTCTGGCCGAACATCCAGTATCACTTCCTGCCCGTCGCGATCAATTACAACGGCTCGAATCCCATCGAGATGCACGGCTTTCAGGCGCACGTCGGCTCCATGCGCTCGCCGAGCCGCGGCCGCGTGAAGCTCAAGTCGCGCGATCCGAACGCGCATCCGAGCATCCTGTTCAACTATATGGCCGATCCGCTGGACTGGCGCGAGTTCCGCGACGGAATCCGCATCACGCGGGACATCATGCGGCAGCCGGCGCTCGCGCGCTATCGCGGAGAAGAGCTGCATCCCGGCGCCGATGCAATGAGCGATAGCGAGCTCGATGCGTTCGTGCGCGCAAAGGCGGAGACCGCATATCACCCTTCTTGCTCGTGCAAAATGGGCTATGACGACATGGCGGTCGTCGACGCGGAGGGACGCGTGCACGGCATGAGCGGCCTGCGCGTCGTGGACGCATCGATCATGCCGCAGATCACGACGGGCAACCTGAACGCGCCGACCATCATGCTCGCGGAGAAGATCGCGGACCGCATTCGGGGCATCCCGCCGCTCGCTAAGGTCAATACTCCTTATTTTGTTGCTGAAAGCGCCAGAAAGCAGCGCGATTCTGTGGGCGCGAACGCGCCGCTACGGTCCGTCGTCAGCGTCAAAGCGCTTTAAAGCAAGCAGCCATCACACGTTCACATCTTTCGACTGGAGCAGCGATGAGACACTTCGTAGCCGGATTGACATGCACCTTCGCTATTGCTTTCGCCAGCAGCTTCGCCGTCAGGGCGCAGGCGGCGGATCCGGCTAGCTGCCGGACCGTTCGCATGGCCGACATCGGCTGGACCGACATCGCCGCGACGACCGGGCTCACGACCAACGTCTTGCAGGGCTTAGGCTATGCGCCGTCGAAGATGATCGCATCGGTTCCCATCACGTTCGCCGGCGTGAAGTCGAAACAGATCGACGCCTTCCTCGGCTATTGGTCGCCTTCCATGGACCCGGTCATCGAGCCGTTCGTCAAGTCCGGGTCTGTCAAGGTCGTGAACCCGCCTAATCTGACGGGCGCGAAATATACGCTGGCCGTTCCCGACTATGTTTATCAAGCGGGTATCAAAAGCTTCTCCGATATCGCGAAGAATGCGGACAAGCTGCAATACAAGATCTATGGAATCGAGCCGGGCAACGACGCGAATATCCTGATCGACAAAATGATCAAGGCCAATCAATACGGTCTCGGCAAGTTCAAGCTCGTGGAATCCAGCGAGGCGGGCATGCTCGTGCAGGTGAACCGGGCGATTCAAAACAAAGAGTGGATCGTTTTCCTCGGCTGGGAACCGCATCCGATGAACGTGCGAATGAAGATCAACTACTTATCGGGCGGCGATGACGTGTTCGGCCCGAACTACGGTGAAGCGAAGGTGTACACGGTGCAGCCGACCGACTACGCGACCCGATGCCCGAACGCGGCGAAGCTCTTTTCGAACCTTCGCTTCAGTACCGCGATGGAGAATCAGATCATGACTCACATCATGGACAAGGAAGACCCGAACAAGGCCACGCTCGATTGGCTGAAGGCCAACCCTTCCATTCTCGACGGCTGGCTCGCGGGCGTGACGACGATCGACGGAAAGCCGGGACTGCCCGCGGTCAAGGCTTATCTGGCGAACCACTGAGACGCGAACGGACTCATCGCCCAGAAGCGGCGGTTCGACTGCGGACTAAAACAATGAGTGCTGCTGGCGATTCGATTCGCCAGCAGCTTGCATTCGACGACGAAGCCCCGAGCAACTCATGACCCATGAAAAGGCGTCGGCCTATGGCGCATTATTCGTAGCGATACTGCTCGAGATCGGCGCAACGACTTGCCTGCAGCGGTCCGAACAGTTCACGAAGCTCGCCCCGACGTTCGCGATGGCTTGTCTTTATCTGGGCGCGTTCTATTTTCTTTCTATCGTGCTGAAGACTATTCCCGTCGGACTGGCTTACGCCATCTGGAGCGGGCTAGGCATCGTGCTCATTTCGTGCATCAGCATCTTCGTGTTCCATCACAAGCTGGATGCGCCCGCCTTTGCCGGTCTTGCGCTGATCGTAGTGGGCGTCGTCATCATCAATGTGTTTTCGAAGGCGAGCGTGCATTGAGCGTTGGCTATCTGGATTAGCTCACAGGTCACGCCGCTTCAGCCCCGGCAGCATGCGCGCCAATACCGCATCCCGCACGACCCAGTGATGGAACAGCGCAGCGGCCGCATGCGCCGCCGCGAGCACGATGATCGCCCAGCCGATGAACTCGTGCGCTTCACCGATGTTGTGATGCGCCGCCTTGCTGAACGGTGCGAACGGCGGCGGAATCAGGAGGCCGAAGAAGCTCATCGACTCGTCGCCCGACCATCTCAACACGAAGCCCAGCACGGCTTCTGAAACGAGTAATGCATACAGCAGATAGTGCACGCCCTTCGCCGCAAGCTCTGCCCATCCGGACGAGGCGACGGGCGCCTGATGCCCGGGCGACACGCGCCACAGAATGCGCGCAATGATCACCGCCGACAACGTGATGCCGAAGGACATATGCGCCACGATCAGAAGATGCCGTGTCGGCCGAGGCGTGAAACCCCACACCTGAGAGAGAATGAACTGAGCCAGCACGAGAACGGCGGTCAGCCAGTGCAGCGTGATGGACACGCGGTCGTACGAGGTTCTGTCGTCGCCGGCCGCGATTCGCGTCGCCGTCATGGCGGGATTCGAAGGTTGCTTGCGTTGCATGGTGCAATGTCCGTAAAAGGAGCCGCTCACCTTGTTCAAGGTTCATGAACAAGTTGCGACTGGGGAGTTCGAGAGGCAGTCAAGCACTCGACATCGGAAGATAGCAGAATAGCCGGAAGGGTTCCGCGATTCTTTGACGAGCCTTAAAGTCTGTTACGGCGCGGCTTAAGGCTCGCTTAACCGCGTGCCACGCACGCACGAATGCAAACCATTGGCATTCTTGCTCACCGCGCGCTTAAGGGCTTTTCGCGCTCGCATCGCGCGCTGGCGATACAGTTGTGCTTCTGATCCGCAGGCTCACCGTTATGGCATCAAAACAAGAATTGAAGCGGTATCGCGCGAATCTTGCCGATGAACTGCACAGCGCGGCACTCTACGAGACGCTCGCGCGCGTCGAAGCGCGAGCCGATCGCAAGCGAATCTTTGCGGAACTCGCGGCATCCGAGAAGCAGCACGCGCAAGTGTGGGCGGACAAGCTTCGAGCCAACCACGAACGCGCTCGCACAGGACCGGCGCTGAAAACCGCGCTGATGAAGGGACTGGTTCACGTGTTCGGCGCGCGCTTCGTGCTCCCGACGCTTGCTGCGTCCGAGTTCGCCGACCGGAATAAATACGCGGGCAATCCCGATACGGCAACGATGTCGGCCGACGAGCACCGTCACGCGAACGTCGTGCAGTCGCTGGCCAATGAGGGCAAACAAGCCGCGACGAAAGGCGCTGAAATTGCCGATGCGGAGTCGTGGCACCGGGGCGTCTCATCGGGCAACGATCTGCGCGCAGCAGTGCTCGGCGCCAACGACGGTCTCGTGTCCAACTTCTGCCTCATCATGGGCGTGGCCGGCGCGAGCGCGCCCAACCGGGCCATTCTCTTGACTGCGCTGGCGGGCATCATCGCGGGCGCATGTTCCATGGCGCTCGGCGAGTGGCTGTCGGTCACGAACGCGCGTGAACTCGCCCGGACACAGATTCAACGCGAAGCGGACGAGCTCGAACACACGCCGGAAGCGGAAGAGCACGAGCTTCGCATGATCTATCGGGCAAAGGGTCTGGATGGCGAGGAAGCAAGCCGCGTCGCGTCACAGATCATGCGCGACAAAGACAAGGCGCTCGATGCGCTCACGCGCGAAGAGCTCGGCCTCGACCCGGCCGAACTCGGCGGCAACCCGTGGTCCGCTGCCGCCGTATCGTTCTGCCTGTTCTCGGCGGGAGCCGTGTTTCCCGCGATGCCGTTCCTGTGGTCCTCGGGACGGCCCGCGATCGTTCAATGCATCGCACTAAGCATACTGGCGCTCGCGGCCATCGGCATGTTCACGTCTCTCTTCAATGGTCGCGGCACGGTCTTCTCCGCCGCGCGTCAGATTGTGATCGGACTTGCCGCCGCTGCCTTCACATTCGGCGTCGGGCATCTGCTCGGGGTCTCGGTGTCCTGAAACCTGTCCTCACTGCGCCCTGAGCAACGCGGACACATGCACCGAACGCGTCTCTTCCGCGATATCGAGCGCCGTCTTGCCGCGATCATCACGCAGATCGCGATTCGCGCCGCGCGCGAGCAGCATCGATGCGGTCTGCGCCTGATCGTAACCCGCTGCCCACATGAGCGCGGTCAGATGGTTGTGATACGCGGCGTTGACATCGACACCCGCATCGAGCAGACGTTGCACGATCGCCGTCTGTCCGCGCCCCGCGGCGTATTCCATTGCGGTCTTGCCGACGCGATCGGTCGCTGCCGTATCGGCGTGATGCGCGATGAGCAGCGCCGCGATTTCGTCGTTGCCGTCGAACGCGACGGCCATCATCGGCGTAATGCCTTGCACGTCGGCCTGATTCACGTTCGCGCCGCGCTCAATCAGCATGCGCGCAAGCGGCGTCATGCCGCGCTTGCATGCGCTTATGAGTGGCGTGTCGCCGATGCGATTGCGTGAATCGATCTTCGCGCCCTGATCGAGCATCTGCGCGACGGCCTGCGCATCGCCATTGCGCGTCGCGATCAGCAGCCGTTCGTTGAGCGCGTATGCGTCGGTGTCGGCGCGCGCTTGCGGCATGACCGTGAGCGCCGCGCACGCCAGAAGAAAGGTGCCTGTGAATCGCAGCATCATTGCAGATTGGCGACGTAGTTCGCGAGATTCTCGATATCCGCGTCGGTCAGGTTCTTGGTCACGCTCGTCATGTTGCCTGCATCGTTCGTGCGCTTCTTTTCGCGGAAGTCCTGCAACTGCTTCACGATATACGCATACTGCTGGCCGGCCACGCGCGGTATCTCGTTCTGCCCTTTGAAGCCGCCGAGATGACACATGGTGCAGAGCACTTCGTCGGACTTCTTCTTGCCTGCTTCCACTTTCACCGGGTCCGCCTTGAAGTCGGTTGGCGCGAGCGTCTGCGCGGCGAAGTAGTCGGCGAGATCATGCATGTCTTCCGATGAAAGATTCGCCGCCATCGGCGACATGCGCGGGTCGCTGCGGCGGCCCGCCTTGAAGTCGCGCAGTTGCAGAAAGAGATAGCGCGACGACTGCCCTGCGAGAGACGGATAGTCGCCGCTCGTCGAATTGCCGTTCTGGCCGTGACAGGCCGCGCACACGGCGGCTTTCGCTGCGCCCGCCTGCGCATCGGCATGCGCGAGACAAGGCAGCGAAAGCGCCACGCACGCGACGATCGCGGCTGTCTTGCCTATCCGCGGAAGCATCATCATCGGCAACACGCTCAAGGCAACGCAAACACGAGCAGACTGTTGCCGCGCTTGAAGTCGAGTTGCGTGTTGCCACCCGCCGCGACCGCGATGTATTGCTTGCCGTTCACCATATACGATACCGCCGGCGCGTTGACGCCCGCGCCGCACTGGAACTCCCACAGCTTGCGGCCCGTGGAGGCGTCGAACGCGCGGAAGAGACCATTGCCCTCGCCGTTGAACACGAGGCCGCCCGCGGTCGCGAGCACGCCGCCGATCAATGGCTGATCCGTCTTGTAGCCCCACGCTATCTTGCCTGTATCGACATTCACCGCGACGAGCCTGCCCCATTGCTGCTCGCCCGGAATGGTCTTGAACGCGCCGCCGAGCCACAGCTTGCCGCCCGGATACGCTGCGTCTTCGACCTGATACGTCATCGGCTGATGCAGGTTCGCCGCGTAAGCCATGCGCGTCTGCGGATTGAACGCCATGGGCGACCATTCGACGCCGCCGTTCGCGCCGGGCAACATGCGCGCGCCGGTCGGAGTCGGCAGCGTCCATACGCCCTCTTGCGGGATCATCGCTTCGGAGATGCGAATGATGTGTCCGTCGCGGCGATCATGTACGTACACGAAGCCTGTCTTGCCGCCATGAATGATGGCGGGCACCATCTGCCCGTTCTTGTCCTTCACGTCGATGAGAATGGGCGGACTGACCGCATCCAGATCCCATACGTCATGCGCAATGTACTGGTAGTGCCACTTGTACTTGCCCGTATCGAGATCGATGGCGACGAGCGAATCGGTATAGAGATTGTCGCCGGGACGAATTGCGCCATAGAGGTCGGGCGAGGGATTGCCCACGACGAAATAAACGGTGCGCGTCGCGCGGTCCACCGCGGGCGCCATCCACACGCCGCCGCCGAGCGTCTTTTCAAAATCCCGGCCCTTGTCCGCGAGCGTCTTCTTCTCCGCTTCGATATCGCGCTTCATGTTGCGGCCGACCGCGTCGTTCTCGGCCCAGACGCCTTCGCTGCCGGAATCGGGAATCGTGTAGAACGTCCAGAGCAATTGACCTGAATTCGCGTCGAATGCTTTGACGAAGCCGCGTATGCCGTACTCGCCGCCGTTCGTGCCGATCAGCACCTTGCCGTCCACGACGACGGGCGCCATCGTTTCCGAGTAGCCGTCCTCCGGGTCCGCGATCTGCGAGGACCAGACGAGATTGCCCGTCTTCGCGTCGAGCGCGACGAGCTTGGCGTCGAGCGTGCCCATATACAACCGGTCACCCGATATGGCGACCCCGCGGTTATTCGGCCCGCAGCAGAAGGTCGTCACCGGCCCCATCTTGTGCTTGTAATGCCAGAACTCTTTGCCTGTGACCGCGTCGATGGCATAGACGTGGTTATACGACGTCGTCAGGAACATGACGCCGTTGGACACGATCGGCGCGGTCTCCATCGACTCCATCACGGCAGTCTGGAAGATGAACGCGGGCCGCAGTTTCGCGACGTTGGAGCGATTGATCTGACTGGCCGGCGCATAGCGCGTTTCGGAATACGATCCGTTCGAATGCAGCCACGACGCGCTGTCGTTCGCGGCGGCATCGAGTTGGGCTTGCGATATGGGCCGTAACGAAGCAGGAACGGGCGCGGATTCCGTCGTGTTGGTGTTCTGGATCTCGTCGGCGGCGCGGGCCGTAAGCGCTGTCGATGTTCCCCAAGCGCCGATGCAGACTGCTATCGAACCAAGCAAAACGCGGGAATAGCCTGTCATGACGTCTCCCTATTCGTTTTCGTTCTTCGCGTGTGGGTCGGGCGTGTCGGCCGTGAGCGGCCTCTTGAATCGCCCGGAACCCGGAGAAAGCATAGGCAATTTACCGAGCTACTTCCAGAACGCGATGATGCGCAAAGCGCGGTGGCGCTCTTTGCGGAGATCGCTCTGAAGACTGGCTATTCGGTTCCCGCTTTGGCTTTTCCGTCACCGGTGCCTTGACTGGTGCCCGGCGTCACGGGCTGCATGCCGCCTGCCGAGCCTTGCGCGGCCGGACGCGCGTTGCCTGCTGAAGTGTCGGCGGTGCCGCCGGGCGTGGCGGGCTGCATGCCGCCTGCTGATCCCTGCCCGCTGACGCGACCGCTCGCCTTGCCCGTATCGACGGAAGACGCTGCATCGCCGGTTCCTGCCGCGTACACAGACCCGAAGAGGCCCAGCGCGAGCGCGCATAGACACGCCTTCAACAAGAGCGGTTTCATTGCAGTCTCCCAGAGTGAGTCGGGGCACGCTTTTACTTGCCGATGCAGAGCGTAACGGTCGCAGCGTTGCCGTCGGTCGAGTCAAGTATGCATCATCGGCGGCGGGGCGAGCATGGTGTTTCCCCGACTCGCGGCACGGCGCCGCGCGTGCGGGGTCGTGTCTGACGAAAGAGCGTCGTGGGGTGCGGGACTACATCGCTACGAAGCGCGGACGAGAGCGCGCAGGCCGCTTGCATACGCCGCGTTTTAGAACGCTCGTTCTTCGTCGGTCGTCCGGAGTCTTCAAGCCGTCGCTTCGACGGCATCGCGGCTATCCATCGATGCGCGTTCGAATTACGTTTGCCCACACCCGCTCCCGTCAAAAGACTTTCATCGAGCTAAATGCATCGACGTCCCTTTCAGCTCAACCATGCCACGCGAAATATGTCACGACGTGACGAAATTTCAAAGCTTTGAAAAAGCGCACACCAGCGCCCTTCTACCGCCGCTGCCCTTGCGCATGATGGACGTCTGAATCCTCGTCAGCGCAGCCGCGTTTCTCGCCCGCTCTCGATAACACCGAAGCAATAGCCGCCTTTCAAACGCCCCACGCGCCAACGGCACGTTCGTTGCGTCAAGCTAGACACCAACCCTGTCACTGCGTCATCGCACGGCGAATCTCGACGTAAGGTGACACCGATCGCATCTTTATCCCGGAGAATCAAATGACGAGCCCGACGGTGGGTGACTTCCTTGTCGACCGCCTCTACGCCTGGGGCGTGCGCCGCATTTACGGCTATCCCGGCGACGGCATCAACGGCGTATTCGGCGCGCTGAACCGCGCCAACGGAAAGATCGAATTCATTCAGGCGCGCCACGAGGAAATGGCCGCCTTCATGGCGTCCGCGCACGCGAAGTTCACGGGCGAACTCGGCGTGTGCATCGCGACTTCGGGACCGGGCGCCTCGCACCTGCTCACCGGTCTCTACGATGCCCGCATGGATCACATGCCGGTACTCGCCATTTGCGGACAACAGGCGCGCGCTTCGCTCGGCGGTCACTATCAACAAGAGCTCGATCTGTCCGCGATGTTCAAAGACGTCGCGGGCGCCTTCGTGCAGCAGGCGAGCGTGCCTTCGCAAATCCGACATCTGGTCGATCGCGCGATTCGCACCGCGCTCGGCGAGCGCAGGGTGACGGCGCTCATCCTGCCGAACGATCTGCAAGACCTCGATTACGAACCGCCCGGCCGCAAGCACGGCACCGTGCATTCGGGCGTCGGTTATCGCGCGCCGAAGACGGTGCCCTACGCCGACGATCTGCAACGCGCCGCCGACGTCCTCAACGCGGGCAAGAAGGTCGCGATCCTCGTCGGCGCAGGCGCGCTGCAAGCCACGGACGAAGTCATCGCCGTCGCCGAAAAGCTCGGCGCGGGCGTCGCGAAGGCGCTGCTCGGCAAGGCCGCGCTGCCCGACGATTTGCCCTTCGTGACCGGCTCCATCGGTCTGCTCGGGACGGAGCCGAGCTACAAGATGATGACCGAATGCGACACGCTGCTCATGATCGGCTCGGGCTTTCCATACTCGGAGTTCCTGCCGAAGGAAGGCGCGGCGCGCGGCGTGCAGATCGACCTGAAGGCGGACATGCTCTCCATCCGCTATCCGATGGAAGTCAATCTCGTCGGCGATAGCGCCGAAACGCTGCGCGCGCTCTTGCCGATGCTGCAACACAAGACGGATCGCGCCTGGCGCGAAGGCATCGAAGGCTGGATGGCCGATTGGTGGAAGAAGCTCGAAAAGCGCGCGCTGGAGCCGGCTACGACAGGCGTGAATCCGCAGCGCACGGTGTGGGAACTGTCGCCGCGCGTGCCGGCTAACGCCATCGTCACAAGTGATTCGGGGTCCTGTGCAAACTGGTACGCGCGTGATCTGAAGGTCAAGCGCGGCATGATGTGCTCGCTGTCCGGCGGCCTCGCTTCGATGGGCGCGGCGGTGCCGTATGCGATCGCGGCGAAGTTCGCGCATCCGGAGCGGCCCGTGATCGCGCTCGTCGGCGACGGCGCCATGCAGATGAACAACATGGCCGAGCTCATCACGGTCGCGAAGTACTGGAAGCAATGGTCCGATCCGCGCTGGATTTGCATGGTGCTCAACAACGAAGACCTGAATCAGGTCACGTGGGAGCAACGCGTGATGAACGGCGACCCGAAGTTCGAGGCGTCGCAGAACATTCCGTCCGTGCCGTATCACCGCTTCGCAGAGTTGATCGGCTTGCGCGGCTTCTATGTGGACGACGCCGAGCGCATGGCCGCCGTCTGGGACGACGCATTGGCATCGGACCGGCCTGTCGTGATCGAAGTGAAGGCGGACCCGAACATCGCGCCGCTGCCGCCGCACATCACGCTGCAACAGGCGAAGGCCTTCGCGACGACGCTCTTCGAAGGCGATCCGAACGAACGCAGCATCATCGTCGATACGGCGAAGCAGGTTTTGGGCGCGGTGCTGCCGGGGCACAAGGACGAGTAGATGGGGCCGCGCCATGCATCTGACCAAACGCGAAGCGCCGATCGAAGCCGTTCGAGCACGCGCCTATACGATCCCGACCGATCGTCCCGAAGCAGACGGCACCTATGCGTGGACCTCGACGACGCTCGTCGTCGCCGAGGTCAGCGCAGCGGGCAAGACGGGCCTCGGCTACACGTATAACGATGCGAGCGCGGCGAAGCTCGTCGAAGCGACGCTCGCGCCGACGCTCATCGGCGAAGACGCGTGGAATATCGATGCGCTCTGGCTGCGGATGCAGCAGCGCGTGCGCAACATCGGGCGTTCGGGGCTCGCGGCCAGCGCCATCTCCGCGCTGGACTGCGCGCTCTGGGATGTGAAGGCGCGCCTGCTCGACATGCCGCTCGCGCGTTTGCTCGGGGCCATGCGCGACCGCGTTCCCATCTACGGCAGCGGCGGGTTCACGACCTACACGGACGATGAGATTCGCGCGCAACTCGGCGGCTGGGTGCACGAAGACGGATGCCGCTGGGTCAAGATCAAGATCGGCACGGAGCCTTCGCGTGATCCGCATCGCGTGGGGGTGGCACGTGAAGCCATCGGGGATGCAACGGGCCTTTTCGTCGATGCGAACGGCGCATTCGATCGCAAGCAGGCGCTGTTCTATGCGGAGCAGTTCGCGCGATACGGCGTGGAATGGTTCGAAGAGCCGGTGTCATCGGACGATATCACAGGCCTCGCGTTGCTGAGAGACGCGCTGCCCGCGCACATGGAACTGGCTGCGGGCGAATACGGCTACACGCTCGACGACTTCCGCGCGCTGGTCGCGCATCAAGCCGTCGATGTGCTGCAAGCCGATCTCACGCGCTGCGGCGGCGTCACGGGATTCTTGCGCGTGGCCGCGCTGTGCGATGCCTTTCATGTGCCGCTGTCGGCGCATTGCGCGCCCGCGCTGCATCTGCATGCAGCCTGCGCCGCGCCCCGCTTGCGGCATCAGGAATGGTTTCACGATCACGTTCGCATCGAGTCGATGCTGTTCGACGGCGCCCCGCGCGCGCACGAAGGCGCCATTGCGCCGGACTGGTCGCGGCCGGGCTGCGGGCTCGATTTCAGGCATGCGGACGCTCACCGGTATGCGGTTTAGAACGAACGGCATTCGACTTCAACATGACGCAAACCAGAATGATCGACATCGCCATCGGCTGCGGCGTCGCGGCGGCGGGACTTGCCGTCGCGCGGCTCGGCACGCGCGAAACGCATCGCTCGAAGAAACAGACGCACATCGACACGGCGCGCACGTTCAATCACAGCTCGGCGCTGCTCGCGCTTTCCGTCCTCGCGGATAGCGCGATGGAGCACTATCGCGGCTCCTTCGACAACCCGGCCATGTACACGCCGCTCGTCGTCTCGACGCTCTCGCTGCTCGCCGGACTGCACGGCGGATCGGACCGCGAGCCGGCACGGCATCCCGTGCGAGATTCGGTGTATATCGGCGCGGCGCTCGCGGGCATCGCGGGGACCGGATTCCATCTGTACAACATCACGAAGCGTCCCGGCGGATGGAGCTGGCACAACCTCTTCTATGCCGCGCCCATCGGCGCGCCCACCGCGCTGCTGCTTTCGGGCGCGCTCGGCGCGGTGTCCGAACGATTGCGCGACGAGCCCGCGCACGAGCCGCGCCTTTTCGGCATGCCGGCCGGACAGGCGCTCGCGCTCGTCACCAGCGCGGGGCTCGTCGGCACGCTCGGCGAAGTCGCGCTGCTGCATTTTCGCGGCTCGTTCCAGAACCCGGTCATGTATGCGCCGATCGTCATTCCGCCGGTCGCGTCCGCGCTGCTTCTGAACACCGCGCTCGCCGCGCCGCGCGAACGCCCGCTCACGCGGCTGTGGCTGCGCATCACGACGGCGCTCGGCTTCATCGGCGTCGGCTTTCATGCACGCGGCGTCGCGCGCAATCGCGGCGGCTGGCGCAACTGGAGCCAGAACCTGTTCAACGGGCCGCCGCTGCCCGCGCCGCCGGGTTTTTCCGCGCTCGCGCTCGCGGGCCTCGCCGCGCTTCGACTGCGGGAGACCGAAAAATGACCACGCTGCCCCGCTATCCGGACTATGACGTGATGAACAAGCGCGACACGCCCTCGTGGGACGACGTGACGCGCCAGGTCATCGACAAGCGGCTCGCCACGCCGCAAGGCCCGATGTTTTTCGATGCCGTCGAATGGCGCGCGCTCTGTGCGTTGTGCGCGTGCATCGTGCCGCAGGACCGCGAGCGGCCCGCCGTGCCGGTGGCTTCGCTCGTCGATGCGCGCCTCGCTGAGAACACCGGCGACGGCTATCGCGACGCGCGCCTGCCGCCGATGCGCGATGCCTGGCGCATCGGCCTGCATGCGCTCGATGCCGAAAGCCGCGCGCGCCATGAACTGCCGTTCGCGAGCATCGACGACCATGCGCGGCGCGCACTGATCGACGACATGCAGCACGGCAAGCTCGACGGCCCGGAGTGGCAAGGCATGCCGCCCGCGCTATTTTTCGCGGAGCGCGTGCTGCACGACATCTGCGGGATGTATTACGCGCATCCGCATGCATGGAGCGAGATCGGCTTCGGCGGCCCGGCCAATCCTCGCGGCTACGTGCGCATGGTCGCCAACCGGCGCGATCCGTGGGAAGCCGCCGAAGCAAAGCCCGGCCACGAAGACGATGCACGCAAGGAGAACGCCCGTGTCCGCTGAATCGCCGAAGGACGCCCAGCACTTTCCGCGCGGCAAGAACGGGCGCGCGCCCGACGTATTCCACCCCGGCGCATGGGTTCCGATGCGCGAATATCCGCAAGACGAAGCGGTCGATTTCGCGATCGTCGGCACGGGCGCGGGCGGCGGCACGCTCGCGTGTCGTCTCGCGGAAAAAGGCTTCAAAGTGGTCGCGTTCGATGCCGGCGCGTGGTGGCGTCCGCTCGAAGAGTTCGCATCCGACGAGACGCATCAGGGCAAGCTCTTCTGGACCGACGACCGCATCTGCGACGGCGAGAACCCGCTCAAGCTTGGCAACAACAACAGCGGAAAAGCAGTGGGCGGCAGCACCGTTCACTTCGCGATGGTCTCGCTGCGCTTCCGGCCGGAGTGGTTCAAGTCGCGCACGCTGCTCGGCTACGGCGCAGACTGGCCGGTGGACTGGCGCGAGATGTGGCACTACTACGCGCAGGTGGAAGACGCGCTGAAGATCGCGGGACCGGTGAACTATCCGTGGGGACCGAAACGTCCGCGCTATCCGTATCGGCCGCATGAGCTGAACGCCGCCGCGCTCGTGCTCGCGCGCGGCTGCGAGGCGCTCGGCATCGACTGGTCGCCGACGCCGCTCGCCACCGTCTCGGCGCCGCGCGGCGAAGCGCACCCGTGCGTGTATCGCGGCTTCTGCGTGTCGGGTTGCGCGACCAACGCGAAGCAGAGCGCGCTCGTCACGTGGATACCGCGGGCCGTGCGCGCAGGCGCGGAGATTCGCGACCTCGCGATGGTCGGGCGTATCGTGATGGGCGACGACGGACGCGCGACGGGCGTCGAATACATGCGCGAAGGGCAATGGCAGTTCCAGCGCGCGCGCCATGTCGTGGTGGCGGGCTATGCGATCGAAACGCCGCGCCTGCTCTTGATGTCCGCGACGGACCGCTATCCCGATGGCCTCGCGAACAGTTCCGGCCTCGTCGGCAAGAACCTCATGGTGCAGATGAATCAGGCCGTCTGGGGAACGATGGAAGAAGAAGTGCGCTGGTACAAGGGCCCGCCTTCGCTTGCGCTCACCGAGCACTGGAATTACGAGGACAAGGGCAAGGACTTCTTCGGCGGCTATTGCTACATGAGTCAGGGCCCGTTGCCTGTAGCGTGGGCGTCCGTGCAAAACGGGCGCGGCCTGTGGGGCCAACAGTTGCTCGACGAAATGCAGAAGTACAACCATCAGGCGGGGTTGAAGATCGTCGGCGAGACCATGCCGCAAGAGCGCAACCGCGTGACGCTCGCCGATGAAAAAGACCAGTACGGTTTGCCGGTCGCGCGCGTGACGTATTCGCTGTGCGATAACGACAAGCGTCTCGTCGCGCATTCGCTCGACTTCATGAGTGTCGCGCTCGAAGCGGCCGGCGCGCGCGATGTCTGGCGCGAAACCGACGACACGTGCCATCTGAACGGCACCGCGCGCATGGGCGACGATCCCGCGACGAGCGTCGTCAACGCGGACTGCCGAAGCTGGGACATCGACAATCTCTGGATATGCGACGGCTCGGTGTTTCCGACAGTGGGCGGCGTGAACCCTTCTTTGACGATACAGGCCATCGCCATGCGCACCGCCGACAGGATCGAGGCGCTTGCGGCACGCGGCGAACTGTAGACGACAATGAATCTACTCAAGGAAATCTTCGGCACGCAGGGACACGTCACGGTGCTTCAGGAATGCGCACGGGCGGCGATCGTATTTTGCTGGGGATTGTTTCTCGTGAGAGTCGCCGGGCGCAGAATCTTCGGACGATGGGCGGCCCTCGATATCGTCGTGGCGATCATCGTCGGGTCCAACTTGAGCCGCGCCGTCACCGGAAACGCGCCGCTCACCGGCACGCTCGTCGCAACGGCTTTCATGATCGCGGCGCACTGGGTGGTCGCGCATCTTGCCTCGCGCTACCGGCTGTGGACGTTCATTGCGGAGGGCAGTCCCACTACGCTGTTCTCTCAGGGCAAGCCATGCGAAAAAGCGCTCATGCGATACGGCGTGTCCGAGAATGACATCAACGAGGCGCTGAGCGAGAACGGCGTCGACGACGTGAAAGACGTGCAGAAGATCACGCTCGAACCCAGCGGAAAAATCAGCGTGTCGAAGCAGAAAACGAAGTAATAGACGACGAATGCGAACGGCTTGCGCGGACCGCGTTGCGGAACGACGCTTGCTTATGTCACGACGTGATATTGGTCCCCCAGGAGCGCGCAGATGAGCAAAGAAGCCAAGAACCCATCGTATCCTTTCGCTTCTGGCGGGTGGGGATCGATGAAAGCAGTCGCCACGATCCTCATGCAGGAGAAAGTGCCGATCAAGGACAGCGCGATCCTGCTCAAGCAGAACAAGCCCGACGGCTTCATGTGCGTGAGCTGCTCATGGGCGAAGCCCGCCGATCCGCATACGTTCGAATTCTGCGAAAGCGGCGCGAAGGCGACTGCCTGGGATACGACCGCCAAGCGAATGACGCCCGAGTTCTTCGAACTGCACACCGTTAAGCAATTGCTCAACTGGCACGATCACGACCTCGAAGAAGCAGGACGATTGACCGCGCCCATGCGCTACGACGCAGCCACGGACAAGTACGTGGAAGTCACCTGGCAGCAGGCCTTCGACGAGATCGGCAAGGAGCTGAACGCGCTGGACCCGGAGACCGTCGTCTTCTACGCGTCAGGGCGCGCCTCGCTCGAAACCGCATACATGTACCAGCTTTTCGCGCGCATGTACGGCAACAACAATCTGCCGGACAGCTCGAACATGTGTCACGAGAGTTCGAGCGTCGGTCTCAAGGAAGCGATCGGTGTCGGCGTCGGGACCATCACGCTCGAAGACTTCGAGAAGACGGATCTCATGTTCTTCTTCGGCCAGAACGTCGGCACGAATAGCCCGCGCATGCTGCACCAGTTGCAGGACGCGCGCAAACGCGGAGTGCCGATCATCACGTTCAATCCGCTTCGCGAGCCGGGTCTCGTCTCCTTCGCGAATCCTCAGTCGCCCGTGGAGATGCTGACGCCCAAGGAAACGCAGATCAGCACGCAATACCATCAGTTGAAGACCGGCGGCGATACGGCAGCCATTCTCGGCATCTGCAAGGCAGTGATCGAAGCCGACGACCGCGCGCAGGCCGAAGGCACGGAACGCATGATCGATGTCGCGTTCATCGAGGAACACACGACCGGCTTCGAAGAATTCGCGGCCTGCGCGCGTCGAACCGAATGGAGCGAGATCGAACGAATCAGCGGACTGCCGCGCTCGGCGCTGCTCGAAGCGGCCAATGAGTACATGAAAGCCAAGGCCGTGATGGCGCACTACGGCATGGGACTCACGCAGCACAGGCTCGGCGTGCAGAACGTACGCATGCTCTGCAACCTGCTCTTTCTGCGCGGCAACGTCGGCAAGCCGGGTGCTGGGCCTTCGCCGATACGCGGCCATTCCAACGTGCAGGGGCAACGCACGGTCGGCATTACGGAGAAACCCGAACTCGCGCCGCTCGATCAGCTCGCGAAGCAGTTCTCCTTCGAGCCGCCGCGAAAGAAAGGCATGAATACCGTCGAAGCATTCGAGGCGATGGTGAAGGGCAAAGTGAAGGCGGTCTTCAATCTCGGCGGCAATCTCGTGCGTTCGGTGCCGGACCGCTTGCAGACGGAGCCCGCGTGGTCGAGCCTGCGCCTTACGATCAACGTGGCCACGAAGCTCAATCGCAGTCACCTCGTGCACGGCGAGATATCGTACGTGCTGCCGTGCCTGAGCCGTATCGAGTTTCATCGCACGCGACTGGGCGAACAGGCGGTCTCGATGGAAGACAGCACGGGCTGCATGCACGGCTCGAAAGGCGTGACCGAACCCGCGAGCGAGAAGGCGCGCGCGGAGCAATTCATCGTCGCGGGCATCGCGAAGGCGACGCTCGGCTCGCGTTCGACAGTCGACTGGGATGCGTGGAGCGACGACTATTCGCTCGTCCGAAACGAGATTGCGACGACGTATCCCGAGACGTTCCATGACTTCAACGAACGCATGTGGGAGCCGGGCGGCTTTCATCGGCCGCTGCCCGCTTGCGAACGGGTCTGGCAAACGAAATCGGGCAAAGCGGAATTCATGACGCCGAACTCGCTCGTCGAGGACCCTGACATGCCCGAGAAGGCGCCGGAAGCATTGCGGCTCATGACCTTGCGCAGCGACAGCCAGTTCAACACGACCATCTATAACCTCGACGACCGGTTCAGAGGCGTGAAGGATTCCCGCATGGTCATCCTGATGAACGAGGCCGACATCGCCAAGCATCATCTGAAGGAAGGCCAGGAAATCACCTTGCAGACCATTGCAGACGACGGCATCGACCGCCGGCTGTCGGGGCTGAAAATCAAGGCGTATGCGATTCCCGAAGGCTGCATCGGCGGCTATTACCCGGAGTGCAATGTATTGCTGCCGCTATGGCATTACGCTGAAGAGAGCAAGGTGCCGGGCGCGAAGTCGATTCCGGTGCGCATTGTTTGAATCCCGTTTGATTCACGCGTCGCTCATCTGAGCGACCCGCTGCCGGCCCGCGTGCGTTACTGCGCACGCGGGCCGCTTCTCATTGATGGATCTTCGAGCGAAGGCGCTCCACTTCGCGGTCCGAGACCGGCGCCGCATGATTGCCCCATGTGCCACGAACGAAGCTGACGACCTGAGCGATTTGAGCGCTCGTCAGTTGGCCATGAAAGCCCGGCATCTTCTGCGGCGCAGGCCCTGTGTCCGTCTCCGGGCTCTTGCTGCCCTCGATCACGATGCGCATGACCGATGTCGGATCTTCTGCCAGCACGAGCGGGTTGCCGGCCAGCGCGGCCACCTTGCCAGGCTGACCCTTGCCGTCCGCCTGATGACAGCGCGCGCAGAACGACAGATAGACGCCCGCGCCGGGACGCTCGACTTCGCCAGTCTGAATGCTGCGCGCCGTCTGCACCTTCGCGTGCTCGTTGTTGGCGTAACTGCCGTAGGTCTGCTGAGGAGGCAGTGACTTGAGATAAGTGGCGATCGCATGCAGGTCGGCATCGGTCATGTACTGCGTGCTGTCCCCGATGACCGGCGCCATGGCCCCGAAAGCAATCGCGCCTGCGCCGTGACCGGTACGCAGAAAATCGACGATGTCCTGCGCAGTCCAGCGTCCTAGTCCGCTGCCCGGATCGCCGGTAAGGTTAGGTGCAAGCCAGTGATCGTTAACGCCGCTCGTGAGATACCACGGCGACTTTTCACTGTAGCCGAGCTCGTTGTAAGCGGGACCGCGCGGCGTATGGCACGCGCCGCAATGCCCCAATCCCTGCACCAGGTACGCGCCGCGATTCCATTGCGCGCTGCGCTTCGGATCGGGCTCGTACTGGTCGCGATTCCCGAATGCCCAGCTCCAGAACAACATGCCCCATCGCTGATTGAACGGAAAAGGCAGATGCGTTTCCGGCGCGCGCTTCGCGCTCGGCTTCACGCCATGCATCAGATACGCATAGAGCGCGGTGACGTCGTCATCCGTCATGTTGGCGAGCGACGGATACGGCATGGCCGGATAAAGCCGCTTGCCGTCGCGGCGCTTTCCATAGCGAATCGCGTCCGAGAACTCCTTCAGCGTATAGCGTCCGATACCCAAGGTCGGGTCCGGCGTGATGTTGCTCGCATAGATCGGGCCGAACGGTGAGTTCACCGGCATGCCACCGGCAAGCGGCGTGTGATCGGCCGCGTCGTGACACGCGCTGCAATCGCCCGCTTTCGCGAGGTATTCGCCGCGAGCGATCAATTGCGGCGAGCTGGTCATCGGCGACTGCGCCGTGACGTTGTCGGGAAGATTGTCGTTCGCCCGGCCACTGCATGCGCCCAGGGTGGCGAGCACGACTGGCATCAGTGCAGCGGCGATGTGGTTTTTTAAACTCGTCGCGTTCATTTCAATGCCATTGATTGCAGGAATCGAGGAACACTTCGGCCAGAATGGTGAAGACCAGCGCGAGGACGAAGAGACAGCCGATCAACGCACTGCACAGCGCAATGAAGCGCTTGCGGGCCAGCTGTTCTTCGAAGCGCGAAGGCTTATCCGACGAAGAAGCGCTCGCTTTGGCCTGCTGCTCTTTCTTCTGCAAGAAGCGAAAGCCGTAGACCGCCATGCTTGCACAGACAAGCGACACGATCACAGCCGCAGCCGACGTACCGTACAGCCACGCATGAAAGTGCCTGAAAACCGGCTCCGCCCGACGAATCGACTCGGCATAGCAGGCCTGCGCCGAGATGGTCTCGGAGATCATCACCTGCAGCAGCCACGCGCCCGGCGAGAGGAAAAAGCCCGCGCACGCGCAGACGACGAGACGTCGCTTTTCTTCTTTCGTGAGATGCTGCTCGGGCAGCGCGGACGTTTGCATCAGTGACCCCGCATCCAGAAAGGCGTCACGTAGAGCGACGTGAAGATGAAGAGCCACACCACGTCGACGAAGTGCCAGTACAAGCCGCCGATACGCATCGGTGCATTGCGTTCCTCGTCGAAATAGCCGAGCGCGATCCACACGGCGAGCAACACGAGAATCACGATGCCGACCATGACGTGCGCCATGTGAAAGCCGGTGATCGTGAAATACAGCGAGCCATAGAGATGCGCCGTGATGCCGTAAGGATGGTCGTGCCATTCCTTCAACTGCATGCCGGAGAACACGCAGCCGAGCGCAATGGCGCCGAGCATCCACGCGAATGCCGGCCAGCGCTTGCCCTTCTTGAGCGTTCGCTCCGACATCCACGCCAGCACGCTACTCATGATGAGCACGCCCGTAGCCGTCGCGCCGGTGCCGATCTTCGGCATGCCCTCGGGCGGCCACGGCAACGTGGTTTGCGACTGCGAATAGAAATAGCAGAAGATGAGATAGCCGAAGAGACTCGCTTCGGTGGCGACCAGTGCGATCACACCCCACCATCCGCCCGAATGCTCGCCCGTGCTTCCGACAGGCAGCACGTCGTTCTTCTTCGCGGTCTGCGCCGGAATGGTTTCTTCAGGCGTCGGCGGTTCGCGTTGCCCGAGCGAGCGGCGCGGCCACATCCATGCCACCAGCGTCGCACCGCAACCCGCGACCATGAGAGCAGTTAACCACGGCGAGCGAAGCAGCAGCGCCGCGAAACACAGCGCAGCGAAAAGAGCCAGCAGGAATGGCGACCATGCGTCCTCCGGCATCTTGAGTATCGCGTCGGGCTTGCCGTTGAACGGATGCACGCCGAGCGCCTCGCGTCCCTGATGCAGCAGATAACCGGACTTCAGGCTCGACTGCCGCCCTTTGGGTTGCAAGCGATCTTCCCACATAGGATGCCGCGACTCGACAATCGGCAGCACCGCGAAGTTGTAGGCCGCGGGCGGCGAGTCAGTCGACCATTCCAGGCCCGGCGCATCCCAGGGATTCTGCGGCGCCTTCTTTCCTCGCTTCGCCGAAATGAGTGCATTGACCAGAAAGATGCCGACGCCGATGGCGAAGATGAAAGAGCCGATCGTCGTAATGAGATTGGAGGTGTCCCATCCCATGCCTTCCGGATACGTATAAATGCGCCGCGGCATGCCGAGCAGCCCCGAAATATGCATCGGGAAGAAGCCGACATTGAAGCCGACGAGAATGATCCAGAACGCGATCTTGCCCCAGCGCTCGCTCATCAGACGCCCGGTGAATTTCGGGAACCAATAAGTTATGCCGCCGAATACCGGGAATACGTTGATGCCGAGCAGCACGTAATGAAGATGCGCGACGACGAAGTAAGTATCAGTGAGTTGCCAGTCGAGCGGCACCGCTGCGGTCATCACGCCCGACACGCCGCCGATCACGAACATCAGCACGAAGCTCGCGAAATAGAGGAACGGCGTGGAGAACACGGGGCGCCCCGTCCAGATCGTCGCGATCCACGCGAAGACGGCGACCGCGCTCGGAATCGTAATGAGCACGCTCGCTGCGCCGAAAAAGGCCAGCGCAAGCGGCGGAATGCCGGTCGCGAACATGTGATGAATCCAGACTTCGAATCCGATGATCATCGTCGCGACCGTGGACATGGCCACTGCCGCGTAACCGACGAGCGGACGCCGACAAAACGTGGGCAATGCATCCGAGACGATGCCCATCGCGGGCAGCACGACGACATAGACCCAAGGATGCGCGAACATCCAGAAAAGGTGCTGCCAGAGCAGCGGCCTGCCGTCGCTCGCGACATCGAAGAAATGCGTGCCGATGTTGCGGTCCATCCATAACAGGAAGAACGCGAGACTCACGGACGGCACGGCAAAGAGGTTCGCGAAGGAAATGGTCAGCGTGCCCCATACGATGATCGGCAGCCGGTCCACCGACATGCCCACCGCGCGCATGCGAAACAGCGTCACAACGAAATTCACTGCGCCTACCGTTGTGGAAATGCCGAGCAACACCATGCCGAGCGAATAGACGTCTATGTTTATTCCACGGCTGTATTCGAGCGACGAAAGCGGCACATAGTTGAACCAGCCCGCATTAGGCGCTTCGCCGAGCGGAAAGCTGCAATAGAGAAAAATGCCGGCAAAGAGAAAGACCCAATACGAAAGCGCGTTCAGACGCGGGAACGCCATGTCGCGCGAGCCCAGCATCAACGGCCAGAGAAAGTTCGCGAAGCCGCTCAGCACCGGCAGCGCGTAGAGAAAGATCATCGTGATGCCGTGCATCGTGAACAGCTCGGCGAACTGTCCCGGCGTGACGAGCGTCTCGTTCGGCCGCGCGAGTTGCAAGCGCATGATGAGCGCCTCGACGCCGCCCAACAGCAGAAACACGAACGCGGTCACGATATAGCGCAGGCCGATCTTCTTGTGATCGACTGTCGTGATGAAGCCGCGCCATCCCGATTCGCCTTCCCATAGATCGAGCAGCCGCTTCTCGGCTTCCGATCCTTTCGGGACGCTGCCGAACTCCGGCTCGCGTCTGAACGCGACGCGGTGCGAGTGCCCGGCGCTTCGATCCCCTGTCACGGCCATCGTCTTGTCCTTACCTGAGAGTAGCGAGGTATGCCGACAGCTCGCCTGATTCAACGGGCGAAAGCTTCATGTCGGGCATGAGCGTGCCGGGCTTGATTTCCTGCGCGTGCTGAATCCAGTCCATCAGATTCTCCGGCGTATTGACGACCGTGCCCGCCGCCAATAGCCGGCGCGACAGCACATGCGTGAGATCGGGCGCCTGCACGCCGGCCGCATTGCTGCCGCGTACCGCGTGGCAGCCCGCGCAGCGTTCCTCGAAGAGCTTCCTGCCGTGCACGGCCTGCGTCGTGGCCGGCGCGGCTGCTGTGCGCTGCTGCGCGGCGTACCATCGGTCATAGTCGGCTTGCGGCTGCGCATAGACTTCGAATGCCATGTGAGCATGTTGCACGCCGCAGTACTGCGTGCACTGGCCGCGGAAAATGCCGGGCTTGTCTGCCTGTATCCACTGACGGTTGGTGTTGCCGGGTATGGTCTGCGTCTTGCCGGACAATTGCGGCACCCAGAACGCATGAATGACGTCTGCGCTCTTCAGCAGCACGAGCACCGGCACGCCTACCGGAATATGCAGTTCGTTCGCGGTCGTGAAGGCGCTCGGGCCCTGACCGTAGTCCACTTTCCACCACCAGTCGTAAGCGGTGACCGTGACGGTGAGAGCCGGCGTTTTGGGCGGATCGGCGACCTCGGCCAGCACCGTCAGCATGTAGATGGCGATGCCGAACAACGCCACGGTCGATATGGCCGTGCCGACATAGATAAAACTCAGGCCGCCGCCCTTGCCGAGCGCACGGTGGTCTTCTTTCTTGCGGTGACGGAAGGTCGCAATCAGCAGCATCACCGCGATGATGATGCACACAAGACTGCATATCGCCGTCAGCACCCAATCGAGATGCAGGACGGGATGCGCCGCGGGTCCCTTGCTGTGAAGGAAGTAGGCAAGCGGCGTCGGTCCGCTCGTGAGTGAATCGGATGTGTCGGGCGCTGCCTCGTTCGCAAATGCCGTGATCTGACGAAGCGAGACCGCGAGCGCCAGCCCCGTTCGCAAGATAGATACGAAAAACCGACGCACACAGATCACATCTTCTCCTTGATGCCTCGCCGGATGAGCCAGTAGTTGACCGGGTATGTCGTCAGGAAGCCCGCCACCATCGCAAGTTGCATGCGCACCCAGTACGCCGAGTCAGTCGGCTCGAGCGGCGTGGCAAGCTTCGCGAAAGCGATCATCACGCCGAACATGCCCACCTCGTACGCGACGAGAGAGAGCGTGTCCGCCTTGACTGCCGCGATCACGCCATCGCGAAAGCCAAAGCCTCGCATTGGCGCGATCGAGAAATACTGGAAAGCCACGCCGATCAGGTAAGCCAGCACGAACGCCAGCGCGAGCCGCCCGATCAGTTCCGAGCCCGCGATGCTGAAGGCAAGCAGAAAGGCGAGCCATTCCCCAATGAAATCTCCCAACGCGCAACCTGCACCGCAATGCGTCGCGCCCAGAAATGTGGCTTGCCACATCGGCGCTTCGCGCTGATTTGCGCCGGGCGTCGCGCGACCGAACGCGAAATAGAAAACCAAGCCTATCGGGCCCCAGTACAGCATCGTCAACGGCCATACCACGGACATGATCGCCATCGGTTGCCGATGTCCGAGCATTGCTATGTCGACTACCACTGCACATGCGGAAAGCACCGATAACGCCAGCCATGCCGTTGGCATGACGACCGACCAGTGTGCCGGCATCTCGGTTCTCCTGCGGTGTTCACGGTCGGCCTGCTCGCGCTCGCACGCCTTTGAGAGGTCATCGAGAAAAGGGACTCATCTGGGGGCTTGCACGAAGCAAGCCGCATTCCGGGTCATCTTCCGCGCGCGCGCCCCGGTCGATCCGCCATGCGCCAGAGAAGGTATCGAGCTTCGATTTCTATCACATTGTGCTTTTTTCCTGCTGATTGCAAATTGTTCCTGAGCGCCGCCCCGCGCGACTTCAGGCCGCTAGCATGCCCGGATGCATCTGCTACCATGAATGGCACGTCCGGCCGAAAAGCAATGCATTTACCGACCCACTGAACCGAAGATCCGTGCGCAGAAAATGAAGCAACCGAATAACCGCGGGACCAAGGGTCTGCCGAGCAAGACGGATCTCGAATCGCTTTCGAATTTCCGCTATCAGCTCCGCAAGTTCCTTCGCTACTCCGAAGAAATCACTCACGCGGCCGGCATCACGCCTCTCCAGTATCAACTCCTTTTGCATGTGCGCGGCATGCCGGGACGGACGTGGGCGAGCGTCGGCGAACTGGCCGAACGCCTTCAGGCCGCGCCCAACGGCACGGCCGCACTGGTAAGCCGGTGCGAGCGCGCAGGACTCGTCGTCCGAAAGCCGGGGGAAAGCGATCGGCGCCAGGTGGAAGTGCATTTAACGCCCAAGGGCGAGCGATGCTTGTTGAAGCTCGCTGCCATGCATCTCACCGAGATGCAAACCTTCGGCTGGCTGGCAAACAGTGTTTGATGCTTCCATAGGGTCGTCTGCGCATGAGCGATTCAGCCCACGACAAAACAGCACCGCGTGACCTATTGGCACGGCTGCTGCTCTGAGGCGTTTGACTGTCGTTCTTCCAACCGTTGTTCCTGACATCGCCCTATGCGTCGACGAGGAGGCACCGAATGCCAAAGGTAGTCGTCATCACAGGCGCGGGTGCCGGCGTAGGTCGCGCGACCGTGGATGAATTCGCGCGGCAAGGCTACGACGTCGCCCTTCTCTCACGCGACGCCGAGCGGCTGGAGCGGGCGGCGTCGCAAGTCCGCGAGACCTATGGCGTGCGCGCGCTGCCCATTCCGACGGATGTAGCGGATGCGCAGGCGGTTGAGCGCGCGGCATCGCATGTCGAAGAGACACTGGGACCGATCGACGTCTGGGTGAACGTCGCGATGGCGACCGCATTCGCGCCGGTCTCCGAACTCACGGCAGAAGAGATCGAGCGCGGCACGAAGGTCACTTATCTCGGGCAGGTCCACGGCATGATGGCCGCCCTCGCGCGCATGCGCACGCGCAATCGCGGCACGATCGTGAATGTAGGCTCCGCGTTGGGCTACCGCTCGGTGCCGCTGCAATCCGTGTATTGCGGCGCGAAGTTCGCCATTCGCGGCTTCACGGACTCGCTTCGCTCCGAGATCATCCATGACCGGCTGAAGATCCATCTCACGATGGTCGCGCTGCCCGCTCTGAACACGCCTCAGTTCGACTGGGCGCTCAACAAAATGGGGAAGCGCGCGCGACCCGTCGCGCCGATTTTCGAACCCGAGGTCGCCGCGCGCGCCATCTACTTCGCCGCGACTCACCGCCGGCGCGAGGTCTGGGTGGGCTTCTCGAGCGTCAAGGCAATCCTCGCGAATCGCATCGCGCCTAATCTGATCGACCGCTATCTGGCGCGCAGCGGTTATAGCGGGCAGCTTACCGACGAACCGCTCCCGCATGACGCGCCGAGCAATCTGTTCGAGCCTGTTCCCGGCGATTACAGCGCGCACGGGCGCTTCGGCGACGAATCGCGGGAACGCAGCGTCGAATTGTTCACCGATCGCCACCGCGCGTTATTGTGGGGGCTCGCAGGCATCGGCACCATCGGTTTGTTCGGCCTTCTATCTAAACGATGGGGCGGGCAGCGGTGAGCCGGCCCATCGAAGACTATGCGCTGCTGGGCGACGGCCAGACCGCGGCGCTCCTGAGCCGCGATGGCTCCATCGACTGGCTATGCTGGCCACGCTTCGACGACGACGCGTGCTTCGCCGCGCTGCTCGGCACGTCCGACAACGGATGCTGGTCGCTTGCGCCTGCCGGCGACATCGAACGTCAGGCGCGGCGCTACCAGGAGAACACGCTCGTCATGGAGACCGACTTCGAACTGCGCGACGGCGCGGTTCGCCTGATCGACTTCATGCCTGTGGGCGAAGCATCGAGTTCGGTGGTGCGCATGGTCGTGGGCCTGCGCGGCGTCGTGCAGATGGACATGAGCCTCTGCTTACGCTTCAACTATGGCGCGCTGCGTCCGTGGAGCGAGCCGATCGACGGCGCGATTCAGTCTTGCATCGGCCCGGATGGCGTTTTCCTGCGCGCGGACATTGCGCTCTCTATGGACAAAGGTCGCGCGCAGGCGTCGTTCGCCGTGCATGCCGGCGAATCCGTCACCTTCGTGTTGAGCTATGGCGCGCCAAACGAGACGCCGCCCCCGCCCGTGGATGCGCAAGCCGCGCTGCGACGAACGCAGCACTTCTGGCGCGACTGGATAGGCCGCTTCGATAACGGCAGGACGGACTGGCCGGAAGCGGCCAGGCGCTCGCTGCTGACGCTCAAGGCGCTCACGCACGGCCGCACCGGCGCCATCGTCGCCGCGCCCACGACCTCGCTGCCAGAGGCGCCGGGCGGACGGATGAATTGGGACTACCGTTACGGCTGGCTGCGCGATACGAGCTTCGCCATGGTCGCCTTGCTGAACGCGGGTTTCAACGACGAAGCGAGTGCATGGCGCGACTGGCTGCTGCGTTCAATCGGCGCGTCGCCCGAGCATATCCGCATCATGTATCGCGTCGACGGCGGGCGTCACCTGTCCGAATGGAACGTGGAATGGCTGCCGGGCCACCGCTATGCGTTGCCCGTGCGCGTGGGCAATGCGGCGGCGCATCAGCATCAGGTCGATGTCCTCGGCGAGATCATCGACTGTCTCGACGTGGGCCGGCGCGGCGGGCTCAAGCCCGCGAGCAGCGAGAACTTCGTCGAGACGCGCATCGTCGAGCATCTGGAACAGGTCTGGAATACGCCGGGCTCGGGTATTTGGGAGTCTCGCTCCACGCCGCGCCACTACACCTATTCACGCGTGATGGTGTGGGTCGCGCTCGATCGCTTCGTGAACAACCGGTCGGGCGACGCCGCTTGCGCCGCGCTCGTCGAACGCATTGCCTCGCTTCGGGAGACGGTGCGCGATGAGATTTGTCGCGAGGGGTGGAACGAAGGCATGGGCAGCTTCACGCAGTACTACGGCGCCGACGAACTCGACGCCAGCCTGCTTCTGATGCCGCTCGTCGGCTTTCTGCCTGCCGATGAGCCGCGCATGGCATCGACGATCGAAAGAATACGCCGCGACTTGAGCGAGAACGGACTCATCCGACGCCGCAAGAAGCGGCCGGACGGCCCCAACGAAGGCACCTTTCTAGCGTGTTCATGCTGGATGGCCGACTGCCTGCAAATGCAGGGACGCACGGAAGAAGCCCGGCAACAGTTCGAGCGCGTGCTTGCCGTGGCAAACGACCTTGGGCTGCTTTCAGAGCAATACAACGCAGAGCGCCACGAACTCGCCGGCAACTTTCCGCAGGCGCTCACTCATCTCGCCGTCATCAACTCCGCACTCGGTCTGTGCGGGCCGACGATACAGCGTGGAGGCGGCTGATCGCGACGCACCGTTTTGGACCGCTCACGGTGCAGAACATTCCTTCGACGATTGCAGCCACCGCGCCGCCGCAAACTACTTAGCCATCCGTAATTCTCCTGCCGAATGGGCATCCGGTTCAAGTTACCGATTCGGCGCGCGGCCTTTGTGGGGAAACACACACATACAAAACTATTAGGGATACGACGGTTTTTCCAATGCCCTAATGTCTCCTTGCGGTGACCCAACACCGTCCGTGGACAGAGGGGAGCACACATGAAAACGTCGCTGAAAGAAATCGGCGCTGCTATGCGCGCCTTGCTTCTCACGCTGGTCCTGATTCCTGCGCTATCGTTCGCGCAGAGCACGCTGACCGCGCGATCTTTCACCGATGTGGACGACACCGCCGATGCGACCGCCGGCAATTCCGCCGTATCCACAGCCGGAAGTCTCGCCTCGCTGTTGCAGCGGCTGCAATGCGCCTCGGGGCTCAATCCGTCAGGCAACTCGGCGACCGTCTCGCTCACGGCGAAGATGACGTCGTATCGAATCTACAACCCGTCCACCAACGTATTCGATACCGTCAACATGCGTTCGTACAACGGCTGTCCATCGGGACCGACCATCAGCATCAAGCCGGGCGCCACGCTGAAGCTGAACTTCACGAACAATCTTCCGCTGAATCCGAACGACGCCACTTGCCCCAGCCAGCCCGATCACGTCACGCCGCATTGCTTCAACAACACGAACATCCATACGCACGGGCTGCACGTATCGCCGTCCGGTAATGCCGACAACGTGCTGATCACCGTGCCGCCGAGCGGCGGAAAGTCCACGAGCGAAAGCACGCATCACTACGTCTACGAGATTCCGTCGAACCATCCGTCGGGCACCTTCTGGTATCACTCGCATCTGCACGGGTCGACCGCCATCGACGTGGCGAGCGGCATGGCCGGCGTGCTCATCGTGCGCGGCTCGCGTCAGGCGCGCCCGGGCGTCGCGAACGGCAGCGCGGACATCGATACGATCCTCAAGCGCAGGACATTCGGCTTGCCGCTGACCGAGCATGTGATGCTCTTCCAGCAGACCGAATACGCGTGCTTCAGCGACGCGACTTCCACCGTGCCGCTGCTCGACCCGACCACGGGCGAGTGGATCTGCCCATCGGGCAAAGTCGGCGAGATCCGGGGGTATAACAATCAGTTAGGGTTCGTTCCGGATACGCGGACGGGCGCGCCCGCCGGCGCGGTGAATTCGTCGTGGATCATTTCGGGCCGTTATACGCAGATCAACGGCGTGGTGCAGCCCATCTTCCCTAGCGCGATCGGCTTCGTGCCGGCCGGCGACATCCGGCGTTTTCGCATGGTGCACGGCGGCAACCGCGACACCATCAACGTGAAGATCGTGCGGGCGAACCTGTCATCGCTCGGCCTCGCCGATTCGCAATCGCTCAGCACCGCGCAAGTGAACACGGCGACCAACGCCGCAACATCCGCACTGGCGAACGACCGCACGAAGTCTTCGCAAGTCGTCACGCTCGACGCGCTGTGCAGCGGCGAGACGGTGAAGCAACTGGAGTTCGCCGAAGACGGCATCACCATGCAGACGATGGTGGAGAAAGACGTCAACTCGATGAACCCCGGTTATCGAAGCGACGTGCTGGTGGCGTTCCCGTCGCCTGGCTTGTACTGCATCCTCGACGAAGCGGCGTCCGCTTCCGCCACCATCAACTTCCGCGCCGGCGCGAGCAAGGTCAAGGACCGCCGGCTGTTGTCGTTCGCGCGCGTGGGCCCCGGCGTGAACATTCCCAATACGACCGTGGGCAGCCATTCGAAGTACTGGCAGTTCATCCGCGATCAACTCGTGGCCGCCAATCCCGCGCTCGCGCAACCCGCGAAGTCCGATCTCCAGTCGCTCAACCTGCGCGCTTTCGCGCCGACCGTGCCCGTCGACGGTCCCATCAAGCAGACGGTCAATCAGCAATTCCAGATCAATCTGCCGACGGGACCGAATCAGCCGCTGACTTTCCAGATCGAAGGCGCATCGTATGATCCGTCCGTCATCCGGGTGACCGGCACGCTGGGCACGGTGGATCAGTGGAACGTGTCCGCGTCGACTTTCGCGACGCACGTGTTCCATATCCATACGAACCCGTTCAAGATCATGGACATCAAGAATGCGGCGAATCATTCGATCTTCGACGGTTCGGGCAACTGCACGCAGGAGGAACTGGCAACCGGCGACACGGAGTACTGCAACCTGCAAGGCGTGATACGCGACACACTCTTCATCAAGGCAGGCTACACGCTGCAAATGCGCACGGCTTATGAAGACTTCACCGGCGAATTCGTGATGCACTGTCACATCCTCGATCACGAAGACCGCGGCATGATGGAGAACGTGGCTGTCGTATCGCCGACGACGGCATGGCTGCAGCGCTTGACGTCACCGGTCACGGCGATGAAGGCGAGCACGAGCCGATGGCTCGCCCGCCTGCGCGGCGAAGACGAGACGAAGCTGGCTCTTGCGGCATCGTTATGTTCTGCGAAGGACTTCGGGAGAGGTCAGTAACGGCGCACACCTCGCGATCAAGCCTGCGCGGGACGCAGCATGCCCTTGAACGACCACTTGTTGAGCGCGAGAAACGCGAGCAGCGTCGCTCCGAAGATACACTGCCGCCCTGCTTCGCCGATTTGCAGCGCGGTCAGCAGACTCGTGAGCGCGGTGAGCAGCAGCGCGGCCATCGCCACCGCGATGTAGTCGCCGCGTCCGCCTGCGAGCGACACGCCGCCGATCACCGCGACGACCACGCTCGGCAGCACATACGTGGTGCCGAGCCCGAGAAACGCCTGACCGACATAGCCGACCAGCAGCACGCCCGTCAGCGCCGCGATGACGCCGCTCGCCGTATAGACCGCGATGCGAATGGCGCGCACGCGCGTCCCCGCTATCGCCGCCGCGGTCGGATTCGCGCCGCTCGCGAGCAGCCGTCGTCCCCACGCGGAATGATCGAGGAAGCGCCACACGAGCGCGCCGGCCACGAGCCAGATCAGCGCGACGGTCGGCACGCCCGCGAGCGTTCTGCCGGCGAGCGCGGCGAGCGCCGGGCTCGCCGCCGTATTCACATGCATCACCGATGACCACACGATCAGGCCGCCATCCACGAGACTCGCCATCGCGAGCGTCATGACGAGCGGCGGTATCCGCAAGAGCGTGATGCCGACGCCGTTCACCGCGCCCACCAGCGCTCCGCTCGCGGCAGCAACGACGAAGGCCGCGCCCAGACCCGGCGACGCGGGCCCGAGCAGCGCCGCGCCGAGCATGCCGCCGAGCGTGGCCGCCGCGCCGACCGACAGGTCGAGCCCCTGTTCGCCCGCGATCATCACGAGCGATTGTGCGATGCCGAAGAGACCGAGAAACGTCGCGATCTTCAATTGATTGGCGACCTGCCCCGGACTCGCGAAACCCGGCACGGCGAACTGTCCGCCGACGAGGACGATGATCGCGAGCGCGAGCAGGAAGAGGCGGCGCGATTGGGTATTCGTCATCAAGCTCTCCTTTTCGCGCCGACGAACGTGAAACCGAGCGCGATCACGATCACCGCGCCCTTGAACACTTCCTGATAGTTGCTCGGAATGCCCGCGAAGTAGACGACGTTGCCGATCAGCGCGAGCACGAGCGAGCCGCAGATTGCCCCGAGCATGGAGCCGCGCCCGCCCGCGAGCGAGATGCTGCCGATCACCACGGCCGCCACCGAGTTCAGCGTGTACGGCAGGCCGAGGCGCGCATCGCCGGATGCAGTCTGCGCCGAGAGGCACACCGCCGCCGCGAATACGAAGAGCCACGCGAGCATATAGCCGAGCAGCTTGACGAGCCGCACGTCGACGCCGACCTTGAACATGGCGTCGGCGTTGCTGCCGGTTGCAATCAGCCGCCGCCCGAAACGGTGCCGTTGCAGCACGGCCCAGATCACGACAGCCGCGAGCACCGGCAGCGCCGCGACCGGCACCACGCCGATGCGCGCCGCAAACCATTCGCCGAGCGCGTCGGGAACGGTGCCGCCCGGCTGCGGCATCAAGAGCAGCGCGCAACCGAACCACACCGCGCCTGTCGCGAATGTGGCGATGAGCGCGCTCTGTTTCGCGTAGCCCACGAGAAAGCCGTTGCACGCACCGGCCGCGAGCGCGGCAAGCAGCGCCGCAAGACACGTCGCGCCCGTGCCCCAGCCCATGAGACCGGGCGCGGCGGCGAGCACGCAATTCACGAGCGAAATGCCCGCGCCCACCGACAGATCCAGCTCGCCCATCAACACGACGACCGCCTGCGCCATGCAGACGAGTATCACCGGCGCGGCGTTCTGCATGTTGCTCGCGAGCGAATCGAGCGTCAGAAAGTCGGGCTGAAGCCATGCATTGCACACGATCACGGCCAACAGCATGACGAGCGCCGGCAATGCGCTCGCGGCGCGCGCAAGCGTCGCTTTCAACGCCGCGCCGGTGCGTGTCATCGGCACGGCTTTCGTGCGGGGAAGCCCTTCGCTCAAGTGCGCTTTCATGCCGCGCTCCGGCCGAAGAGCGCACTGGTTACGCGGGATTCGTTCATCTCGTCTCCTTCCAGCAGCGCGACGATCCGGCCTTCGTACATGACGACGAGCCGGTCGCACACCGCGAGCAATTCTTCGGTGTCCGAAGCATAGACGAGCACCGCGGTTCCGGCCGCGGCGAGCGCGCCGATCGCTTCGTAAATGTCCTTGCGCGCGATGACATCCACGCCCTTAGTCGGATCGCTCAGAAGCAGCACATCGACTTGACGGTTCAGCCAGCGGCCGATCACGACCTTCTGCTGATTCCCGCCCGACAGATCGCGCACCGGCTGCCGCGCGTCGGATGTCTTGATGCGCAGGCGCTTCACGACGTCGTCGACGAAGCGGCGAATCGGCGCGCGATGCAACCGCCACGGGCTTTGCGCGAAGTTCACGCCGACCTGCGCGAGGTTGAACTCGACCGAATGATCGAGCCACAAGCCCTGACGATGCCGGTCGTTCGGCACGAGGCAAACGCCCGCCGCGATCATCTGGCGTGGCGAGCGCGGTTCGACCGTCTTCGCGCCGTGCGGTCCAGCCAGCGTCACCGTGCCGCCGTCCGGCACGCGAAAGCCGGCAAGCGCGTCGAGCAGTTCTTCCTGGCCGTGGCCCTGCAATCCCGCGATGCCGAGAATCTCGCCACGCTTCAGTTCGAGATCGACGCCGCGCAGCCGCGCGCCCGCTCGCAGGCCGCGCACCGTCATCGCGACAGATGCGCCATCGCGCGACACGCGGTCCGTTTGCGCCGTTTCGCGCGCGCCATCGTGCAGATGCGCGGCCGCCGCGCCGCCCGCGACGCCGCCCATCAGTTCGAGCACGCGCGGCTCATCCAGTTGGCCGCGCACCGGCAACTCGCCGACCGCGCGGCCATTACAGAGCACCATCACGCGATCGCATAGCGACTCGATCTCCGCCATGCGATGCGAGATGAAGACGACCGCCGTGCCGCGCGCCGTCAGGCCGCGCACGGCGCGCATCAGGCTATCGACTTCGGCTGCGGCGAGCGCGGCGGTCGGCTCGTCGAGAATCAGCATGCGCGGCGCGAGCGCGAGCGCCCGCGCGATCTCGACCAGTTGCTGATCCGCCGCGGTCAGACTGCCCGCAGCGGCATCGACGTTCCAGCCCGGCCGCAGGCTTTCGAGCAATTGAAGCGCGCGCTCGCGCGTGCGCGGCTGGTTCAGGAAGCGCGCCGCGCGACATAGCTCCGCGCCCAGAAACACGTTCTCCCAGACCGGCAAATCGGGCGCGAGCCCCGGATGCTGATGCGCGATCGCGATGCCCGCCGCCCGCGCCGCTTTCGGCGAGCCCACGGCGAGCGGCACGCCGTCGAGTTCGATGGAACCGTGGTCCGGCATCCTGTCGCCCGCGAGAATGCTGGAGAGCGTCGATTTCCCCGAGCCGTTCGCGCCGAGCAAGCCGAGCACTTCGCCGGCTTCGAGCGCGAGGCTCGCGTCGTCGAGCGCCAGCACGCCGCCGTAGCGTTTCGTGAGCCCCTTCGCGATCAATAAGGACATGGCGCCGCCGTCACTGCACGAACAGCGCGTCGAGTTCGGCTTCGGAGAGCCATTGCCCGAGGAAGTAGCTGTCCGGCTTGCCGTTCATCGACGCGAGCGTGGCATCGAGCGTGTCGCTCGTCACCGTCTTCGTAATCGGGAAGTAGTACGTGTTGTCCGGCAGGGCTTTGAGCTTGCGTCCCTGCGCGAGACGCACCGCGATGCCGAGCGCCGTGCGGCTGATATCGGGCGGATTCACCTGCACGAAGACCTTCATCGGATTGCCCGCGTCGCGCTGCTTCTTCCATTCAGTGAGAAAGCCCTTTTGCGCCTCGCCGGTCATGATCGGCACGCGGCGGTTCGCGTTCTCGAAGGCGCGCAGCACGCCGAGCGCCATCGCGTCTTCGGTGAACACGGCGTCGATTTTCGGCTGCGCGGCGATGACCGTCGCCATCACGGACTGCGCCTTCGCCTCGTCCCATTCGCCGTAGCCGGACCATACGACCTTGATGCCGGGATACTTCGCGAACGTATCGAGCGCGGCTTTCTTGCGCGCTTCTGCCGCCGGGTGCCCGGGAATGCCGTCGAGCACCACGACGTTGCCCGTGCCGTGCAGTTGCTCCGCGATCCATTCGGCGTAGCGCTGGCCCCACTTGTAGTGATCGACCGTCACGTTGGTCGCATAGCGGTTCGACACGGCCTGATCGAACGAGACGACCGGAATCTTGCTGCGCTCCGCTTCGTTGATGACGCCGTTGAGCGCGGTCGCGGAATTCGCATCGACCATGATCGCGCCGACTTTCTGGCGGATCATGTTGCGCATGTCCTGAATCTGCTGGCCGGTGTTCGCGCCCGACTGCTGGATGACCAGCTTGTCGGCCATGCCCTTCGCCTTGTAGGTCTCGAATTGCTGGTTCGCGCCGTCGATCATCTGGTTGCGCCATTCGGTGCCGAAGTAGCCGTTGGATAGCCCGATGGTCGGCGCGGCGGCGAACGCCGATGCGCACGCGAGGCTGGTCGCCAGCGCGGCGAGCAAAGTGCGCGGTTTCATGTGGTCGTCTCCTGATTTTTTCGTAAGCGAAGGCGCCGGCCGCAAGGAACGGCCGGCGCCATGCAACGCGTCTGCGAGCGTTTAGTGCACCGGCGCGGGCGCGGCTTGCTCGACGCCTGCATCGGCCGGCAGCGGCGTGCCGATATGCAGTTCCCCGCGCGGCGGCAGCGAATCATGCGTCGTCTTGAAGATGTCGCCGTCTTTCATCACGAGCGTGATCTTCTTCGGGTCCTGCAAGATGGTCAGGTCCGCGAGCGGATTGCCGTCCACGAGGATGATGTCGGCGAGATAGCCTTCGCGAATCTGGCCGAGCTCGTCGGGCATCATCATCAGTTCGCCGCCGTAGCGCGTCGCGGAAACGAGCACTTCGATCGGCGTCATGCCGATGTAATCGACGAAGTACTGAAGGTCGCGCGCGTTGGTGCCGTGCGGCATCCACGCGAAGCCGTAATCGCCGCCCGGCAGGACGCGGATGCCGCGCTTGTGCATCTTGCGCAGCGTTTCGGCGGCGGTTTCGAGCTCGCGCTTGTAGCCCATCTTCGTCGCCATTTCTTCCGTGATGCCCCACTTCTCCGCGTGATACAGCGTGCTGATGAGCCAGCCGATGCCCGGCGCGACGAAGTGCTTCTCCTTGTTGGCTTCGAGCATGTCGAGCGCTTCTTCGTCGGCGAAGCTCGCGTGGAAGATCAGTTCGAGCCCGTGCCGCACGCACTGCTTGACCGATTCGCTCGACCGCGCATGCGCCGCCACGCGCTTGCCGGCGCGCTTCGCTTCAGCCGCGAGCATCGCGATTTCTTCTTCCGAGAACGGCGACGATTCCGCCGAAATGCCGGCGATGTACTCACCCGAGAGATTGATCTTCAGGTGATCGACGCCGTACTTGACAAACATGCGCGTGGTCGCGCGCATCTCTTCCGGGCCGCTCACGACCGCGCCGAAGTTCAGTTCCTTGAACGGCATGTGCGGCAGCGTGTTGTCGGCGAGGCCGCCGAGAATCGTGATTTCCTGACTGCCCGCGAGATAGCGCGGCCCCGGGAACTCGCCGGCGTTCACGGCGTTGCGCAGCACCACATCGAGCCGCGGCTTCGCGGCGGCCGCGCCGAGCGCGGAGGTCCAGCCCATTTCGAGGTAGCGCTTCGCCACGCGCACGCACCACAGCATGTGCTCTTCGGGCGGCATGAACTGGATGGCGGATAGCGACGGCTGGTCATTCCACGAGAAATGCGTGTGCGCCTCGGTCATGCCGGGCATCAGGAACGCGCCGCGGCCGTCGATGCGCCGCGCGTCGGGCGCGCTGATCGGCGCTTCCTCGCGCGCCACGCGCACGATGCGGCGGCCATCGACGAGCACCTGGCCCTTGAACGGCTGCGCGCCGCTGCCATCGAAAATGGATACGTTGTCGAACAGGATCGAACTCATGTGTGTCTCCTCCACGCGGACCCGGCGCATTCGCGCGCGGGCCGCCGGTTGATTACGGTCTGACCTGGTTGGTGTTCTTCCGGCGCCGGTCGTGGCCGTCTCTGCGGCGCTTCTTCGACGCGGCGTGCCGGCTCGTTCAGTTCTTCACTGCGCTGCCTCATAGAAGCGCTTGAGTTCCGCCATCGATTCGGCGGGCTTCTCGAACGTCGTCCAGTGGCCGCAGCCGTTCAGCACGACGACCTTCGCGCCTTTGATGCGCTCGGCCATCGCTTTCACCGCATCCGGCTTGCCGACGCCGTCCTGATCGCCGGTGACGAGCAGCGTCGGCACTTCGATGCGCTCGATCTCGGCGGCCTGCGCGCCCGCGAGCGCCTCGCAACTTTGCGCGTAGCCTTCGGGCGACTGCCGCATCACGCTTTCGCGCACGAGCGCGAGCGTCACCGGGCGCTGCGACTTCGTTTCGTCGCTGGTCGCGCCCTTGACGATGGCATCGGCAATCTCCTGCACCCCCGGCACGCCCTTCTCGCGCGCGATTCCGGCGCGCTGGCGCATGCCTTCGCGGCCCGCATCCGGCGGCGCGACGAGCGGCCCGAAGAGCGCCAGGCTCTTCACCAGTTCCGGATGCTTCACGGCCAGATGCTGCGCGACGATCGTGCCCATCGAATGCGCGACGACATCGGCCTTCGTGACTTGCATCTCGCGCAGGACCGAGGCGATCGTGTCAACATACAGATCGATCGACAGCTTCTGCTCCGGCAACGGCGAACGCGCGCTGCCCGGCAGGTCGATGCGAATGGCCTTCTTGCCCTCGAATGCCGGCAGCACCGGCGTCCAGTTGTTCGACGATCCGCCGAGACCGTGAATGCACACGACCGGCGCGCCTTCGCCCTCGGTCTCGATGAATACGCCCTGCACTTCTCTCGTTGCCATGTTCACGCCACCTCGTTTTCAAGAATGCCGATGCCCGGAATCTCCATGCGCACGACGTCGCCGCTTTGCAGGAATTTCGGAGGATTGAAGCCGATGCCCACGCCCGCGGGCGTGCCCGTCGCGATGACGTCGCCCGGCTGAAGCTCCATGCCGGCCGAAAGCGTCTCGATGATCGTCGGGATATCGAAAATCAGAAGCTTTGAGTTCGATTCCTGACGCAGCTCGCCGTTGATCCAGCAGCGCACGTCGATGTTCTCGGCGTCGATCTCGTCCGCCGTGACGAGAAACGGACCCATCGGGCAGAAGCCGTCGAGCGACTTGCCGATGAACCATTGGCGATGCAGCTTTTGCAGATCGCGCGCGGTCACGTCGTTGATGATCGTGTAGCCGAAGACGTGGTTCATCGCGTCGGCCTTCTTGATGCCGCGCCCGGCCTTGCCGATCACGACGCCGATCTCCACTTCGTAGTCCATCTGCTGCGTCACGTCGGCGTGGCGCGGAATGCGCTCGCCTGTCGCGATGATCGTCGAGACGGGCTTGGTGAACACGACCGGCGCTTCCGGAATGTGCTCGCCCGCCTGCGCGCTCTTGTCGAAGCCCGACTTGCTGAATTCTTCGGCGTGGTCGTGATAGTTCTTGCCGACACAGAACACGTTGCGGCGCGGCTGGTCGATCGGCGCGAGCACTTGCGCCGAGGCGAGCGGCTTGCCTTCGCCGCGCGGCTTGAGCGTTTCGCGCAGGTCGGCGAATTGTTGAACCAATTGGACCATGTCGCCGGAGAAGCCGTCGCAAAGCTCGGAAACCGGCCAGTACTTGCCGCCTTCCGAATCCACGAGAGCGACTGTTTTCGCGCCATCTACCCGCAAAGTTGCTAATTTCATGGTGGGCCTTTAATCTAGACTTGTCGGTGAATCTGGAGCCACTCTAGGACCAAAAAAGGACAAAGAGAACTAGGGTTAACCAATCATCGATACCAATTGGTCTAAAAGGATGCGCAGGAAAAGTCATGAGCAGCGTCGACGAAATCAGGCTGACAGTCAGGTCCAAAGGAGCGCGCGAGCTCGCCCACTATCTCGAAGAGGCGATCCGCAGCGGCCGGCTGGGTGTGGGCGTGCGTTTGCCGCCGGAGCGCGAGCTGAGCGAAGAGTTCGGCGCGTCGCGGGGCGCCGTGCGCCGCGTGCTCGCGGATCTCAAGGAACGCGGGCTCATTCGCCAGGCAGTCGGCAGCGGCACGTTCGTGATGCCGGGCGGGATGTCGGCAAGCCCGGTGGCGCCGCTAACGCCGCTAACGCCGCCCGAGCCGCAACCGGAGCCAAAGAACGACGTCGTGCAGACGAGCCCTGCCGAACTGATGGAAGCGCGGCTCTTGATCGAACCGCTGATGCCGGGCTTGATCGTGCGCTATGCGACGGTCGCCGACTTTACGCACATGACCGAGTGCATCGAGCGTTCGGAAGCGGCGGCGAGCATCGAAGAATTCGAGCACTGGGATGGCGAGTTGCATCGCGCGTTCGCAGTGGCCACGCATAACAGCTTCTTTCTGCGCGTGCTGGAATTGACGAACGAAGTGCGCGAGCAAGGCGAATGGGGACGCCTGAAGCGCAAGTCGCTCACGCCGGAGCGTCGCAGTCAGTACGAGGCGCAACACCGCGCCATCGTCGATGCGCTTCGGGATCGCGACGCCGAGCTGGCTTGCGAGCTACTGACCGGGCATCTGCTTCAGATTCGCGAGAACCTTTTCGGGCGTTAGCGCAGGTCCTCGCCGCCGCCCGCATCGCCACGCTTTTCGCGGACTCATTCACCGCATGAGTCCGTGCGTGCGTTTCATCGGGAAAGCTCTAATCGAAGCGCCGAAAATAGCTGCATATAGTGGCTCTGTTCTTTTTTCCCGCCTGTGCGCTGCATAAACCAAAATATGAGACAACCGCGCGATTCAGTGCGTCATGCCCGCCGCGATTCCCGTTTCTGAGCGCCAAGACGCGAATAAATAAGCATTCAGAGCTTCATCGAAACGCATCGAAAGAAAATCATCTCGACGTCTTTCCAATGTGAAAGCCGCTCTGAAGTGATTAGCAAGCGATCACCCATTATCTGGACGCAATCGACGACACGTCGACTCGCATCGACCAAGAAACGGAGGTGGACATGACGCAGAACCGGGACACGAAAGACGATAACAACAGCATCAGCACCGCAAGGCGCGGCCTGATGCAGGGCGCGGGGCTCGGCGCGGCGCTGTCGCTGCTGGGCGGCGTCACGGGCGCGGGCGGACTGATTTCGAGCGCTCAGGCTGCCGAATCCGCTTTTCCGCAGCACAAGAAGTGGAAGATCGTGTTCGTCAATCACGTCACCACGAATCCGTTTTTCGTGCCGACGCAATACGGCATACAGGACGCGTGCTCGCTCTTCGGCATGGACTATCAGTGGACCGGCTCAGCCACGTCCGATGCCGGCGAAATGGTGCGCGCCGTGAACTCCGCGATTGCCGCGAAAGCCGATGCCATCGCCGTGCCGATCGTCGATCCGACTGCATTCGACAAGCCGATTCAGGCCGCGCTCGATGCCGGCATTCCGGTGTTCGCCTATAACGCCGACGCGCCGCGCGGCAAGACGAGTCCGCGTCTCGCGTATATCGGGCAGGAACTGTATCTCTCGGGTTATCAGATGGGCGAGCGCATTGCGAGTCTCGTCGATAGCGGCATGGTGGCGCTTTTCATCTCGACGCCGGGTCAGTTGAACATCCAGCCGCGTCTGGACGGCGCGAGCGATGCCATCAAGAAGTCGGGCAAGAAGATCGACATTCAGACCGTGGCGACGGGCGCGACGGTCAACGAGGAACTGTCCAAGATCAAGTCGTTCTATCTGGGACACCAGAACCTCAAAGGCATGTTCGCCGTCGATGCAGGCAGCACGCAAGGCGTCGCGCAAGTGATGAAGGAATCGAACCTGCCGTCGAAGGGCGTGCATGGCGGCGGCTTCGACCTGTTGCCGCAAACCGTCCAGCTGATCCACGAAGGCTTCCTCGATTTCACCATCGACCAGCAGCCGTACGTGCAGGGCTTCTATACCGTGGTGGAAGCGTTCACGTTCCTCGCGTCGGGCGGACTCGTCGGACCGGCGAACATCAACACGGGTCTCAAGTTCGTGACCAAGGCGACCGTCGAGCCGTACCTCAATACGTCGACGCGTTATGAAGGCAAGACCACCAAGCCGCAAATCGTTCCGATGAGCGGCGCGATCAAGTCCTGATGAATACGCTGAACGAGCCGGGCAAAACACACGGCGCCGCGCCGGTCGCGAGACCGCGCGGCGCGCTCTTCGCCCAATGGGCGGCCGAGTTGCGGATACTGCTCGTCGCGGTGCTGCTCGCCGCGTACTTTCAGATTCTCAACCACGACTTCCTGCTCTCCAACGCGAGCCTCGTCAACCTGTCGCAGTTCATCGCGCCGGTGGCGATCATCGCGCTGGGCGAAATCATGCTGATGATCGGCGGCGATATCGATCTGTCGGCGGGCATGGTGTTCGCGTTCGCGCCGTTCATGATGGTCTTCGCCAACGATGCCGGCGCGCCGATGTGGCTCGCCGTGATCGCGGGCCTCGTCGCGGCGGCCATCATCGGCTTCGTGAACGGCGCGGTGACCGTGTATCTGCGCCTGCCCTCCTTCGTCACGACGCTCGGCACGCTGTTCCTCATCAACGGCATCACGCTCACGGTGTCGCGCGGCACGCCGGTCGCGACGCCCGGCTCGCCGGAGTTCGCCGCCGTCATGGGCGCGTGGGGCTACAGCGAGATCATCTGGACGGTCGGGCTCGCGATCATCATGCATGTGCTGTTGCGGCACACGCGCTGGGGCCTGCATACGCAGGCGGCGGGCGCGAACCCGCTCGGCGCGGGCGAAGCGGGCATTCTCGTGAACCGGCTGCGTCTGGGTAACTTCGTTCTCGCGGCGGTGCTCGCGGGCCTCACGGGCATACTCGAAGGCTTCCGCATCACGTCCATCGATCCGCAGGCGGGCGGCAATCAGATCATGTTCCTCGCGGTCGCGGCAGCCGTGATCGGCGGCACGCCGCTGACGGGCGGCTCGGGCACGATCGTCGGCGGCGTGATCGGCGCAGCGGTGCTCGGCATTCTGAACGACGGCTTCACGCTCATCGGCATCAACGCGTTCACGTTCAACATCATTCTCGGCGCCGCGATTCTCGCCGCGATGATCTTCAACATTCACGTCGGGCGCATTCGCCGCAAGGGAGGACGGTAATGGCTGAAGCGCAAACCGCCGCGCCCGATCTCGCCTTGCGCGGCGACAACCTCGTGAAACGCTTCGGCGCGGTGACCGCGCTCGACGGCGTCTCGCTCACGCTCGGCAAGGGCGAAATTCTCGGCGTGCTCGGCGACAACGGCGCGGGCAAGTCCACGCTCGTCAAGATTCTCACGGGCTTTCATCAGCAGACGAGCGGCACGCTGCACGTGCACGGCCAGGAAACGCTGATTCGTTCCGTCGATCACGCGCGTTCGCTCGGCATCGAATGCGTGTATCAGGACCTCGCGCTCGCCAATTCGCTCAGCATCTACCACAACATGTTTCTGAACCGCGAGATCGTGCGGCGCGGGCCGCTCAGTCTCATGCGGCTCGTGGATCACAAGCAGATGCGCGAGCGCGCGGCGCAATGTCTCGACGATATCGGCGTGCATGTGCCGTCCGTCGATTTGCCGGTGGAGCGTCTGTCGGGCGGTCAGCGCCAGGCGATCGCCGTGGCCCGCGCCGTCAATTCGAACGCGCGCATTCTGCTGCTCGACGAACCGCTCGCCGCAATGGGCGCGCGCGAAGCGGGGCTCATCATCGACCTCGTGCTGCGGCTAAAGGAGAAAGGCGGACTGTCGATCATCATGATCATGCACAACTATGCGCAGACGCTCGACATAGCGGATCGCATCATGTTGATGCAGCGCGGCCGCGTCACGTATGAGCAGCGCAGCGCGAATACGTCGGTGGCCGAGCTGATGGATATCGTGCGGCGTGAATATCGCGCGATGCGGGCAGCCACGGCGCATTGAACGCGCTTGGCCGCGCTTGGCCGATGCCCGAGCGTTACTCGACTTCCCCGCCCCGCCGATAAAACCGATGCCGCGAGCATGATGCAAGCCCGCGGCATCGGCAATCAGACTGCCACTACTGCGCCGCGCACGTGAAGCTCGACGCGACGTTCACATCGCCCGAACCGTTATAGCGCGGGAACGCCGGGTACTCGCACAGCGGGCGCGTGCGGCCCGGCACGCCGGTCTTGTCCGCGACGATCTGCGCAGGCGGCGTCACGCCCTTCTCGACCCAGTTCTCGAGCGTCGTCAGCGAGTCCCATCCCGCGTTGAAGATGCTGCTGGTCGAGTGCCCGTAGCCGGGAATCTCGTAATAGCGCACGAAATTGCTGACCGTGGACGCGCCCATCGTCTGACGCAGGCGCTGGTAATACTGCTCCGTGGCCTGCGTGCTCACCAGTGCATCGGCCATGCCGTGCGCCATCAGGATCTTGCCGCCCTTCGCATTGAACGCGGACAGGTCCGTCTTGTTCACGTCCTGCTCGGCCGTCAGCGCGCTGATGCGTGCCTGATACGCGCCCGGGCTTTGCGGATCGACCGTGAGCGAATTGACGCTCGGGTCACGCGCCACGAAGTAGCGAATCCACTGGTCCCAGAAGACGCTGAAGTAAGGCGCGGTGGCAGGCATCGGGCTCGCCGGCTGCAGCAGATTCAACGCAAGGCTGATGACGGTCGGCTGCACCGGCGATGCATTTACGACGCCCAGGTCCGCGCCCCACACGTTGAAGCCGGGATACTGCGTCTCTCCGCTGGCGAGCTGATAGTTGAATGTGATCGGCGTCGCGTACACCTTCAGCGCGGTGATCTGCGCATCGGAAAGGCACGTGTCGCCCGTGTCCGCGCCGTTCGCGCATCGCAGCGGCGTGCCGTTCACCGTCGCGGTCGCCGGATCGAAGCTCGCATTGCAGGCGGCCACGTTGCTGATGAGACCGTCGGCCACGCCGTCGAGCGCATCGCAGGCGGACACCGCGGCATCGAGCAGTACCTTGCGCTTCGCCTGATTCGGATAGGCGCCCGGCTGCGCGAGCGCGCGCGTGATGCGGCCGAACTGAAGGTCCAGCGACGCGGCATTCCATGCCGGATACAGCACGATGGAGCCGTCCCAGTCCTGCGGCCAACGCTGCACGACGGCCAACGCCTCGCGTCCGCCGGACGAGCCGCCTGCGAAGTAGGCGCGCTTGGGCTTGTCCACCGCATAACGCTTGCCGATCAGATAGACCGCCGCATCGCGCGTTTTCTTGAGCGCATCGCCGGAGAAGTTCGCGACGGCTTCGTCGTTAGTGCCGAACGAACCGTCGCGGCTGCCGAGCGCGCCCGCCTGATGGCCCGAATCGCTCGCGAACACCGCATAGCCGCGAGCAAGCGGCGCGGGCTGTGTCGTCGGGCCGGCCGGGACGTTGCCCGTCACGGCGGGTATCGTGCCGTCATAGCCGCCGCCACCGAACATCATCGCCTTGCTGTTCCACTGCGTCGGCATCGCAACCTGGAAGTTGATCTTCGGCGCGGTCTGATCGACGGGCGCAATCGATCCGCTCACGAGGCAATACTCGGGCGTCGCCGAGACGCCCGTTCCCGAAGCGGGCACGACCGCGGCGGCGGCGACGGTCGCGCCCGTCGTCGGCAAACCGATCGCGTTTGCAGGCACGCTCATTCCCGCGAGTTGCGCACAACTGAGCGCAGCGGTCGGCGGCGTGCCGTTATTGTTATCGTCGTTTCCGCCATGACACGCGGCAAGCGCCAGCGCGGCAAACGGTGCAGCCGCCACCGCTGCCTTGTTGACGTATCGAATAGTGCGAGGCCTGCAGAATGCTTCGGGCATGTCTCCTTCCTCCTGGCAATTGGATCGCTCTCGTGAACGGCTCTCGTGAACGGCGTTCTGGTGCCGCGTCGTGCGGTGCGCTTTTTTGCGTCCGCATAAGAATCGTTGACGGCGGCGCGATGGAAGTCAAGCGGGGCGTTTACCAACGCGTGGGATGGCAATCAATTCAATAAGACTTACTGCGCCAGCAGGAATAAGAGTGAGTTGCGAAGGTAGGCTTTACCTCGTCGATGAGCGGCTCATCGGCTCGTGTTCGCTTTGATTTGGCAGGAGAGAGTAGCCCGCATGCGTGCCTTCGTTTCGCATGAGTTGGTGAATTGGGCCGATGATTGATCGCTCGCCATGCAAGGCGAGCGAGTAGCACGCTTCTTTGCCGTGCTCGAAGAAGCGCCGGAGTCATTGACATGACGACCCGGCGCTCGCGTGACTTAACTGGCCTCGGCTGCGTTCGCGCTGCCATTTTGCGCAGGGTCGGATACCGAAGCGCGCTTGACGGAAGCCTTCTTTGCAGCCTTCTTCGTCGCCGTTTTCCTGGTCGCGGCCTGCGCTTTCTTTGCGACTTTCTTCGTGGCCGTCTTCTTGGTTGCCGTCTTTTTCGCCGGCGCGCCGTTCGCCCCTGTCGCATCGATCAGAAACTTGGTCCTGTCTTTAGCGGAGGCGAGCCACGCCGGCGCCTTGCCTCGGCCACTCCATTCCGCGCCCGTCTTCGGATCGCGATACTTCGGCGGCTGCGGGCCGCGTACATAATTGCCGAGCGGCTTGGCCGCTTTCGCATCGGCGGATGAACCCGTGCTCGCGCCAGCGTCGATGAGGAACCTGTTGCGGTTCTTCGCATTGGCAATCCAGCCGGGCGCGCGGCCGTGACCGCTCCACGTCGCGCCGGTCTTCGGATCGCGATATTTCGCAGTCGACGCGCCGCCTTTCTGCGACCCGGTGCTCGCGCCGCGTTTCGCGTCGATGTTCTTGCCGGCCCCGTGCGCGCGCAAGTCGTCGACAGTCAAACCATATTCGTCCATCAACGAATGAATTCGGGCGATGACACCCGCCGACTCTTTCTTCGCTATTGCTTCGGCTTGCGCCTGTAGCTTGGCTATCTTCGTCTGAATGTCTTTGAGCGTTGCCATAGGACTCCCCTTTTCGATTGCAATGCCCGCACTATGCCATATGCGTTGCCCGCGAAACACATTCATCGCGTGACACAATGGCCGACATCGATCGAATCAAACGCAATTTGACGAATTTTTGGCGCGCAAGAAGCCGCGAAATGCACGCTATCCGAAGATACGCGCCCAAATCTTACGAATGCGGCGAGCGCGGTCCTCGAATAGAAATGAAGCGATGAGCGCGAAGATTCCCGATACCACGCCCGTCAGAATATGTTCGACGTACGGATTGGAGTAATGACTTGCGTGTGAATACGCATCGCCTAACGCAGTCAGCAAGCCCACCAGCAATGCATTGCCGTATCGGTTTCCATAGAGTTTCATCGCCGGCGTGAAAGTGAGGAGCACCGCGAGCAGTCCGGTCAGAAGACCAGTTTTGAATGCGATAGTCCAGTGCGCCAGACTCATGACATTGCTCCAGCTACCCGGCATGCAGGTCATGCATGCACTCGTCGGCTGCCAGAAACGCTGCACGAACAATCGGACGCGACGCTTCCACTCGGTTGACATGATCGTTGCCCTCGGCAATCGCGACGCCGGATGACTCACGTTACGACGACGAGCGGCTATGCGCAATCCCTGTCTGGTTACGCCTCTCGTTCAAGACTCAACGCAGCCCAGACCCAGAAGCGTCGCTTCGATTGCATCGTCGAGCGGCGTATGCGGCTCATGACCGAGCACATCGAGCAGCCGTGTGTTGATCATGCGCACCGGCGTTCGCCACAAATAACGCATTTCGCGCATCTCGCGGAAAGTCACGTTGAAGGGCGATGCAAGCGTCAGCAGCCACCACGGAAAGGCGCCGATCGCAGGCGCTCGCCCGGTGTGTCGCGCGACCACGCGTTGAATGGCTGCGGCGAATTGCGTGCCGTCCTCGTCCCAGTGGCCGCCCATATGAAAGCGCGCGAAACGATCCAGTCTATCGCGGCGCGCGAGCAATTCGACCATGGTGCGCGCCACGTCCGGCAGATACGACCATGCATGTCCGACACCGGCCATCCCCGGATAGACGATTTTTTCGACCCGCTGCCCCGGCTTGACGAGCCCTTGCGAGAACCAGTTGTTGCCCGCTTTCGGCCCGCCGAAGAAATCGCCCGCGCGCACAATCAATGTCTGCACGCCGTCGCGGCTTGCACGTTCGAGCCGCGCTTCCATCTCGACGCGAATCGCGCCTTTCTTCGTGACCGGATGCTGCGGCGCATCTTCGGCGATAACGGGAAACGCGTCCGGTCCGAAGTTGTACACCGTGCCCGGCAGCACGATCGTCGCGCGTTCCGTCTTCGCTGCCGCGATCGTGTTGTCGAGCATCGGCAGCACGAGGTCGGCCCAGCGCCGGTAGCCGGGCGGATTCACCGCATGCACGATGACCGTCGCTCCCTTCGCCGCGCGCGTCACGTCCGCGCGATTCATCGCATCGCCGTGCATCCATTCGATGCCGTCCGTCTGCTCGCTCGCCGCAGCGGAACGCCGCAGGCCGCGCACATGCCAGCCTGCATCGCGCAACTGCCGCGCAACCTCGCCGCCGATGCCGCCGGTTGCGCCCAGCACCAAAGCCGTTTCCCGAGTCATTCCACGCTCCTGTTATGTCGATTGGATGATTCTGCGCGAGACACGCCTGCAATAGAATTGCTGAACCACGTAGAGCGGATATACAAATTTGCATGGCGGACAACATAGGCTGGGAACTCTATCGCACGCTATTGGCGGTGCTTCAGGAAGGATCGCTGTCGGCGGCGGCGCGCGCATTGGGCATCACGCAACCGACCGCTGGCCGTCACATCGAGGCGCTCGAACGGGCGTTGAACGTGAGCCTCTTCACGCGTTCGCAAACCGGCTTGCAGCCGACGGACGTCGCGCTCACCCTGCGCGCTCATGCGAAGGCAATGCAGAGCACGGCTCTATCGCTGGAACGCGCGGCCAGTGGTCACGGCAATGGCGGCGACGTGCGAGGCGTGGTGCGCGTATCGGCGAGCGAAGTGGTCGGCGTCGAAGTGCTGCCGCCCATCATCGCGGCGCTGCGGCAAAGGCATCCACAGCTGGTCGTGGAACTGGTGCTGTCCAATCGCGTGCAGGACCTGCTCAGGCGCGAAGCCGATATCGCCGTGCGCATGGTGCGGCCGAAGCAGACGCAACTCGTCGCGCGACGTATCGGCAGCATCGAACTCGGGCTGCATGCGCATCGCGACTATCTCGCGATGCACGGCACGCCCCGGAACGCGGCGGCGCTGTGGAAACACGCGATCATCGGCTACGATCAATGGACGGCCTTTGTCCGCGAGGCGAGCAAGGCATTTCCCGGCTACTCGCGCGGCGCGCTTTCGCTACGCACCGACAGCGATGTCGCGCAATTCGCGCTGATCCGCGCGGGCGCGGGCATCGGCGTGTGTCAGGTGCCGCTCGCCCGCCGCGACGCGGCGCTCGTCCGCGTGCTGCCCAAGCTGGTCGCGCTGCAACTGGAAACGTGGGTGACCATGCACGAGGACCTGCGCGCATCGCCGCCGTGCCGCGCGACCTTCGATGCGCTCGTGCAAGGGCTTCTGGACTATGTGCGGTGATGCAGCGATGCTTCAGGCGCGCGTGAAACGACTCGGCGCGGGCGGGTGAGACAATCGTCGAGAGTTGGCATCAACCATCGGAGAACGTCATGTCACGCAGCGTCGCAGAGAAACGCGCGGCCTTTCGCGCATTGCATGAGTCGGGTTGCTTCATATTGCCGAACCCTTGGGACGCGGGCAGCGCGCGTTATCTCGCGAGCCTCGGCTTTCAGGCGCTCGCGACGACGAGCTCCGGCTTTGCCTGGTCCACCGGACACGCCGACAACCACGTCACGCGCGATCTCGTCCTCGCGCATTTGCGCGCGATGGTGGACGCCACTGATCTGCCCGTGAACGCCGACTTCGAGAACGGCTTCGGCGCGACGCCCGCCGAGGTTGCCGCAAGCGTCGAGCTGGCGGTCGCGACCGGCGTGGCCGGCTTGTCGATCGAAGATTCCACCGGCGACGCGTCCGCGCCGCTCTTTCCGCTCGACGTCGCCGTCGCGCGCCTGCAAGCGGCGCGGCGCGCCATCGATGCGAATGGCGGCGACACGCTCTTGATCGGCCGCGCGGAGAACTTCTTTGCCGGAACGCCCGATCTGAACGACACGCTCGCGCGCCTCGCGGCCTACGCGGCAGCGGGCGCCGACTGCCTTTACGCGCCCGGCATTCACACTCGCGAGCAGATCGAGGCCGTGGTCGCCACCGTCGCGCCCAAACCCGTCAACGTGCTCATCGGCGGACCGTCGGCCTTCACGCTGAGCGACCTCGCCGCGCTCGGCGTGCGGCGCGTGAGCGTCGGCGGCGCGCTGGCGCGGGCCGCGTGGGGCGGTTTCATGCGCGCGGCCGCGACGCTTGCCGACGGACGCTTCGACGGTTTCGAAGGCGCGGCATCCGGCGCCCAACTCAACGCGCTGTTTTCAGGCAACGCATGACTTCGAAGGAGCGTGTGATGGCTCGTGAAATCATTCGCGTGGAACCGCTTTCCAGTTGGCTCGAACGAAGGAAGGCGCCGGCATCGGTTGTCACGCGTCATCGCGACACCGTGTATGTCTCCGGTCTTCCGCCCTTCGATCCCGAGACCGGCGACGTGCTCGACGCGCCCATCGAGCAGCAGACGCAAGGCGTGCTGGAGCAATTGAAGCTATGCGTGGAGACGGCGGGATCGTCGCTAGATCAGGTCTTGAAGTGCAATGTCTACTGCACGTCGGTGGAGATGTTTTCCGTCGTGAACGAAATCTATGCGCGCTTCTTCGGGCATGCGCCGCCGGCGCGCATCTTCGTGAATGTACCCGCGTGGCCGGGACGCTTCGACATCGAGATCGACTGCGTCGCGGCGGTGTCACAGTAAGTCAGCAAGAGCCGCATCATTCCGGCGTCTGCGCGCCGCGCCATACGCGGCACTGCTGGCGCACGACTTCGTGCAGCGAATCGTGCGCGCCGTAGATGCGGCGCAGCCACATCGCATCGGTCATCCCCTGCGTCACGGTGCGCCTGATCGCATCGAGCGCTTCATCAGCGGCGAGCGCGTGGGCGTGCGGCGCGATGGCGTCGAGCGTGGCGAGAATGTCTTCGCGAATCGGGCGGCGATTTAATGTCTCCGGATTCACGCATACGCCATCCAGTCCGAAGCGGCACGCCATGAACCGGTTCGCCCGATAGACTTCATAGTCGCGCTCGGTCAGGCGCAGAGGCAAATCGGTCAGCAGATAGCGCGCGAGCGACTGAATATACGCGGCAATGGCCGCGGCCCATTCGACGCGCAGCGGCGTATCCATCACGCGCACTTCGATGGTCCCGTATCCCGGACTCGGACGAATGTCCCAATAGAAGTCTTTCAGGCTTTTGACGAGACCCGTGTGCGTCATGCGCTCGAAGTACGCTTCGAACTCACTCCATTTCGTCACGAACGGCGCTTGCCCCGACAACGGAAACGGCGCGACGGAATTCAGGCGGGCGCATTGAAACTGCGTGTCGCTGCCTTGCACGAATGGAGAAGACGCGGCGAGCGCAATGAAATGCGGCACGTAACGCGAAAGCGAGTGCAACAGAACGAGTGCCGAGTCCGGGTCCGCGCAGCCGACATGCACGTGCTGGCCGAAAATCGTGAATTGCTGATAGAGCGCGCCATAAAGCCCCATCAAATATTCGGAGCGCTCGCGTCCGTCGGAACGCTGGTCGTACCAGTTCTGGAAGAAATTGGTTCCTCCGCCGCACACGCCGACATTGAGAAAGTCGCCTGCCCGAACGAGCGTATCGCGAAGCACCTGCAATTCGCTTCTTGCCTGATCGAAGTTCTTGCAGATGCCCGTCGACAACTCGATCATGCCTTCGGTTGTCTCTGGATTAATCGCGCCCTCGAAACGCTCTTCTCTTACGCGATTCCGAAGTTCTGTCGTCGCCTTCGTCAGGTTGTAGTCGTGCGTATTCACGACCTGAACTTCCAGTTCGACTCCGATCGTAAACGGCTCTGACGATGCAAATGGCTGGAGCATGGAGTGTCCTGTTTCGCGGGAGACGAGACGAAGCGGCGAGTTCATTCTACGCGACGAGCAAGACTTGACGAGGAGACGGCATGCGTCCCGTTCGAGGTGAAATCGAACGATCGATCGTAATGCGCAAAGAGTTTCGATAAGAAAGGCGTTGCCGTGCCAGCCTCTTTGTCCGAGACATGGTGTGTCTTATTCAGCAGGCATATTCACTATCAAGATCTCAATGCTTTCTGAACATGCCCACTACTACTAAGCACGCGCCCTACGACCCGCCGCACGACCCGGAAACGCTCGTTCTCACCTGGATAAGACGCGCCCGCGAAGCGCAGTTACGTCACTACGCGATGGCCGACCGCCTGAGTGCCTGCGCGCGACAATTGGGGCTCGCGGTCATCGCCATCACCGCGCTCACGGGCACATCGGCGTTCGTGTCGCTGGTGACGCTGGCCGTGTCGCCGGGATTACGCGTGGTCGTCGGACTCACGAGCATGAGCGCTGCGGTGCTCGCCTCATTGCAGACATTTCTGCGCTATAGCGAACGCGCGGAGTTGCATCGCAAAGCCGGCGCGCGCTATGGCGCGGTGCGCCGACGACTCGAGACCATTCACGTCGACGGCGCGCGCGAAGAAGCGATGTTCAGCATCGACGTCGTGCGCGACGAGCTCGACGATATCGCGCAAAACGCGCCGCACGTGCCGCGGCGTGTCATGCGAACGCCTTAGCGACCGCGCTGTTCAAGGCCCATACCCATCGTTGAGCGTGTGCAGAAACGCGACGATATCGTGAATATCCTCTTGCGTCATAGCGGGCGTATCGCCGGGCTTGCGATCGAACGGCGCGTCCTTGTCGTCCACGTTCGCGTGAAATTGCGGCGGCAGGTCGTCGTATTTGCGCACCTCGCCTTTGGCGTTCTTCGGGTAGAACTTCTGCGGCGCGGTATTGCGCTCGTTATAGAACGCCATCACGTCGTCCAGTGAACGATAGATGCCGTTATGAAAGAACGCGTGCCGCGTCGCGACGTTGCGCAGCGTGGGCGTGAGGAACATGCCGCAATACTGCGTCTGTTCGCGCAGGTCTTCGCGGAACGGCCCGCACACGCCCATGTCGTAGAACGTCGGATCGCGATTGATCGCGAGCGCCTTATTGCGCGGCACGCCTAGCGATTCGTACTGGAAGTCGGTGAACATCGGCGGCAGACCGTCGGGGCTCGGCTTAGACACATGACAGCCCGCGCAATTCGCCTTGTCGGGATCGTTGAAGAGGCGCAGTCCGTGCAATTCCGCCTGCGTCAGCCGCGCCTTGCCTTCGAGCCAGTAGTCGTATTTGCTCGTGTACGGATGAAACGCCTGCTCCTCCACCTGATAGCGGGCCACGGCGAACATGGCCTCCGATACCGCCAGATCGCCGCTATCGAAAATGCGCGGCCCGAAGAGCTTCTCGAAGTCCCCCTTGTACGACGTATGCGCGAGCTTGTCCGCGACTTGCGCGAGGCTCGCGTTCGCCATTTCGACCGGGTTGACCATCGGCCCGCTCGCTTGCGCCTGCAACGTGTCCGCGCGGCCGTCCCAGAAGAGGCCGCCTTGCGGCACCATCGCCGGGGCGGTGGGCGCCACGCCCGCGCTTTTCTGCGCGCGGGCCGTGCCGCTCGCCTGCGCGGCGAGTTTCGCGAGATCCGGCGCTTCGTCGGCATCGCCCTGATCGGGACCGATGCTGAATGCCGGCTGGCGATACAGATACATGAGTGACGGCGGCGGCCGGTAGCCCGGCAGCGTCAGATGCGGCCCGCCCTGTTGCACGGCGAGGTCGTTCGGCGGGCCGAATGCGTGCGCCGGATCGTGGCACGAGGCGCACGACTGCTGGCCCGACGCCGAAAGACTGCGGTCGAAGAAGATGCGCTTGCCGAGTTGGGCGACGGCGCTCAGTTGCACTGCGGGCGGACGTTGCAAGACGACGGGGTGCGCGTTCGCGCCGGTCAGATTCTCGACGATATCGCCGATTACCGCGGGCATGCGCGACGGCGCGACGACGGCATACGCGCCGAACGCGCCCGCCGCGACGGTGAGCGCAGCGGCCACACGAAGCGCGCGGCGCTTCCGGTTCGGTTGATCACTGGACTGGCCGAGAGCCGGATCGACGGTAGTGGACATGGACTGATGAATACGAGAGCTTCGATGAAAACGCGTTGTCGCCGGCAAGCGGCGACAACAGAAAACGTGATGACACGCGCACGCACGGACGCGCAGCGCGTGCGCGTGTGCCTGTGCGTGTGTGGCGTGCTTAGATGGCCGGCACGGAAGCCACCGGCGAGCCGAGGTTCGGATCGACGAAGAGCTTCGCGTTGTTCCCCTTGCCGCTGAAGTCGAACATGCCCATGATGCTGCCGGCGGTCGCATCGAATGAGCCGCCGCCCAGACGCGCCGAGCCGAGCCAGTTGTCTTCGATGAAGCGCACCACGGACGCCTGGCTGATCGGCGTGTGATCGACGTAGTTCACCTTCGCCCACGGCGAGATCACGAGGAACGGAATGCGCGTGCCCGGACCGCAGCGGCCGTTCACGGCGCCGCCGTTCACGCCGATCGGCGCCGCGCCCGAGCCGCACTTGCCCGCGCCGTTCAGCTGGTCGGCCTGCGCGTCGAACGAAGACGCGGTCGGCGTGGCGTACGCGTGGTCGTACCAGCCGTCCGAGTCGTCCCATGCGACGATCACGGCGGTGCTGTTCCAGTCCGGCTGCTGCTGCAGGAAGTTCACGACCTTCGCCGTGAACGCCTGTTCGTCGAGCGGGTCCGAGTAGCCGGCGTGGCCGTCCTGGAACGCGGGCGCCTTCACGAAGCTCACCGACGGATAGTTGCCCGCCTTCACCGCCGCGAAGAAGTCGTCGCTGTCGTACTGATGGTTCGCGGGCTCCGGCGTCTTGCCGTCCGCTTCCACGGACGACCCGATGGCCGCCGTCGAGCTCGGGCGCAAGTGCTGCGGATTGGCCGTCGACGCGTAGTACTGGAACCAGTTGTGATGCGGGATATAGTCGGCCGTCGCCTGTCCGACCACCGGCGACACCGTGCTGCGCTTGCAGCCCGTCGTGCCGTTGCCGTTCACGGTCGCGAGGTTGAAGCCGCCCATGAAGCCGCCCCACGTGATGTTCTTCGCGTTGAGCAGATCGCCGATGTTCTTCGAGGTCATCATCGCCTGGTCGGTCGTGCTCGAGCAGACGTCGTAGCCGGGATCGACGTCGTTGATCATCGAGTAGCCGCCCTGACCGTCCGCGACATAGTACGAACCGGAGGCCGTCGTCATGTTGAACACGGGCTTGCTCGCCTTGACGATCTGCATGCCGTTGTTCTGGCCGGACACCACTTCGAGCGCGCCCGGCGTCGACGGGCCGTAGGTGTCGGTGTAGGCGTTGTCGCTCATCGCGAATTTCTGCGCGTAGTTCCAGAGCGCGGTGACCGTATTGCCGTCGAAGTAGCCCATCACCTGACCGGCCGTGCCGAACGAACCCGCGCCGCCGCTCGAACCCTTACCCGTGTACTTCGGGAACAGGTCGGCCGCGCCGTTGTTATAGGCCTGCTGCTCGGCGGTGTACGCGTGATTCTGGTCGGCGGTGGCCGCGTGCGTGCGGTCGAGGCGAAACGGATTGGCCGCCGCCGCGCCGTTCTGCGTATTCGTGAAGTTCGGGTTGGCGGTGAGCAGCGTGCCGCTCAGGCCGTTGACTGGCGGGGTGCCCGCCGCCGCCGTGAAGGCCGGTTCGCCGGCCGGATTCGTGGCGTTCGGGTAGGTCGCGAAGTAGTGATCGAACGAGACGTTCTCGTTGAAGATCACGACGAGATGCTTGATCGGCGTCGCCGTGGCGAGCTTGTTCTGCGCGCTTTGCGGGGTGTCGTTATGGTCGCTGCCGCAGGCGTACATGCCGATTGCGGCGGCGGCCGATGCGCCAACCATGAGGGCTCGACGAAACATGAAGGGGACTCCGGTGTCGTTTTGATAGTGGTTCGTTCGTTCGCGCTTTCAGGCGCCGCGAAAGCGAGAGCGCGCGCTGTGCACGCGCGACGGATTTAAGCATCCGCTGATGGCCTCATTAAGACAGCGCGCTTGCGGCGGACTTACTCTGAGTTGACGATTCGTCGGGACGGACTTTCGAAAGCGTTACGCTGCCGCGCCTCGACAAAAGGTACGCGGCGTTCTGCGGGTAAATGCGCCGTTCGTCCCGCTAAAGCATCGCATCCGCGCGACGTAAACCAGCTATCGCCTCGCGTTTGCCGCGCGGCCGGCTCGTTCGCTCGTCCATCCTTCAGGCCCATGCTTCGTCACCTTCTATCGATCACTCGCCGCTTCGTCGCCCGTGGCGGCGATGCGCCGGGCATGCTCGGGTGCGGAAGTGGTTTCGCGCATCGCGCAAGCTTTGCATCGACCGGGGGCCGCTGTCATGACCTTCGTTGATGCATCCGATCTCGCGTCGGACGAACGCCCGACGACGCATCGGCGCGGCGCCGGCTTTGCGCGGCGGTCGTATTGGCTGCGCTGCATCGGCCTCGCGATGGGCTTCGTCCTCGTTCAGACGGTGCTGTGGATGCAGCATGCATCGGCCGGCGCGCGGCTATTCGTGCTGGCGTATTGCTTCGGCTGGCCGCACGTCGCGTTTCTGATCGCGCGCAGCGGCGCCTACCCGGACCGCAGCGAGCGACGCAATATCTACGTGGACAACCTCGCGGGCGCGATGATCGTCGTCGCGATGAAGTTCGCGTGGCTGCCGTCCACGCTCGTCCTCTTGATGTTCATGATGAACAACGTGGCGGCGGGCGGCGCGCGCCTGCTCGCGCGCGGCTCGCTCTTTTGTCTCGCGGGATTCGCCCTCGGCGCGCTCGTATTTGGCGTCGGATTCGACTGGGGCAGCGTGTCGGCGAGCACCATCGCGAGTGCGCCGATGCTGATCGTCTATCCGTTGTCGCTCGGCATCGTCACGCACCGCACGGCGATCAAGCTCGCTGAGCGCTCCCGCGCGCTCAAGCATCTGAACGAACGCGACGTGCTCACCGGCCTACTGAACCGGGCGACGCTCGCGCGGCGTCTGGACGACACGCTCGCGCGGGCGCGCGCGGACGGTACGCGCGTGAGCGTGCTGTTCATCGATCTCGACGAGTTCAAGGTGGTGAACGATTCGCTCGGCCATCATCACGGCGACGAATTGCTGGCCACGGTCGCGGCGCGGCTCATGACGACGGCGGGCGTCACGGAGCAGATCGGGCGATACGGCGGCGACGAATTCGTGATGGTGTCGACGCTGCCCGCGCTGGAAGTGGTGACGTCGCTGGCCGCGCGGCTCATCGACGCGGTGAACGCGCCGGTGCGGCTCGGCAGCGACACGGTCGGTCCGCGTCTGAGCGTGGGCATCAGCACGTGTCCCGAAGACGGCAATGAAGCACAGCCGCTTCTGAACAAGGCCGACGCGGCGATGTATGCGGCCAAGCACGGGGGAAGGAACCGGTGGGTCGTGTTCGAGGAAGGATTGGCTGAGGCGGAGGTGTACGGGTAGATCGACGGCTGATATTCGTGAGACGACGCGCGTCGCGGTCAGCAACGCGCTTCATTGCGTCGGGCTACGAAGGCATTTTTTGTGGTCCGTAGCGCCGCCGTCCCCGCATTGGAAACTGGGCAGCATAGACCACGCACGGCGAGCGCAACTCCTTGCAATTTGCAACGCTCTACGAAACCGCGCCCGTATCGACCAAGCTTCATTGCGCGACCGAATCGAGCCCGGTCTTGCGTACGGTCGGCTGCGCGGCGGGCGATGCGAGGAACCGGAGCAGCGCCCGCGCTTCGTCCGGATGCCTCGCGCCGACCGGAATGCCGGGGTCGCGAACGGCGACTATCGAACATCGCGGGCGTATCGGCGGATCAGTTCGACGGAATGCGGCTCGCCATCCTTCGATACGTCCCGGCATAACGCGACGCGCGATTGGCCACGGCGCCGGTCGCGTTCAATTCGATGGGTCAAACGAGTGGAGCTGCGAGTTGTGCATAGCGCGCTTGCTCGCAGCGAGTCGAGCATCGGATAGAGGACGATGGTCATCGAACTCATATCGAGCGACGCGACTCCGGCAACGGGCTGCATGCAGCGCCTTGCGCGGCGGACATTCTGCAACGTCGAGGCGTCGGCTCGAAGGCGACACGCGCGAACCCCGGCATCGACTATTCATGCTTGTTCGACCAACCCGCGCCGCCGCCACGCCCTACTTGCCACTCGCCCCCGACGCCCCGCCCACCTTCCCATGCTGCCGCGCAGTCTCATCGCGCTTCAGTTCCGCCGGCGGCGTGCCGGTCTGGGTCGCGCCGCCCTGGCCGCCCTGCGGACTCGCGCCTTGCCCGCTCTGTCCCGACTGCCCGCCGCGCACGCCGAGCCCTTCGTTGCGCTGCTGATTGCCCGGCGTCGCCTGCGCGAGCAGCAGGGCGGAGCCGCCCGCGTCGTTCGCCGAGGCGGACGTCGCGGCGATTACCGCAGTGGTGAGCACCAGACCCAATGCCGCTGTGTACTTGCCAGTCATTGCATTCTCCTTCGATTATTCGACCAGCATCCGTGCAATGCGCATGCCACGCGCGGCATCGCAGCGCTTACCACTCTACGCAAATCTTCCCAAGATGCGCCGCGCTTTGCTGATAGCGGAACGCATCCGCGAGCGCATCGAAGTCGAAAGTCTTGTCGATGACGGGCCGCACGCCGCTCTGTTCCAGCGCGCGCACATACTCCTGCTGTTGCCGCCGGCTGCCGACGATCAGCCCCTGCAAGCGCGCCTGCCGCGCCATCAGGAGCGACGTCGGCACGATGCCTTCGCGCCCCGTCAACACGCCGATCAACGAGATATGCCCGCCCACGCGCACCGCCTCGATGGACTGCGCGAGCGTGCCGGGCCCGCCTACTTCGATCACGTGATCGACGCCTCGTCCGCCGGTCAGCTCAAGCACCTGCGCCGCCCACTTCTCGTGTTTGCGGTAGTTGACGACCTCGTCCGCGCCGAGCGCCTTCACGCGCTCCAGCTTCTCGTCGGACGACGACGTGACGATGACTCGCGCGCCCATCATCTTGCCGATCTGCAACGCCGCAATCGACACGCCGCCGGTGCCGAGCGCGAGCACGGTATCGCCCGCCTTCAGCGCGCCGTCCACCACGAGCGCGCGCCACGCGGTGAGCCCCGCTGTCGTGATGGTCGCGGCTTCGGCGTGAGCCCAGCCGCGCGGCGCGTGGGTGAAAGCGGTCGCCGCGCGCACCACGTGCATCGCCGCCATGCCGTCGATGCCGTCGCCCGGCGTGCCCGCGAAGTTGCCCACCTCGGCTTGCGCCGCGCCGTCTAGCCATTGCGGGAAGAAGCACGACACCACAGCGTCGCCGACGGCGAACTCGGTCACGCCCTCGCCGAGCGCCTCGACGACGCCCGCGCCGTCCGCCATCGGCACGCGGCCATCGGCGGTCGGGCTCTTGCCGCTCACCACGAGCAGATCGTGAAAGTTGAGCGATGTCGCGTGTATCGCAACGCGGATCTGTCCCGGCCCCGGCTCGCCCGGGTCGGCGATGTCGCGAATCTCGAGCTTGTCCAGTCCGCCCGGCGCGCGGACGACGAATGCCTTCATCAGAATCTCCTTGGCCGCGCTGCGGCAGTGAATCGGTCGCGCGCTGAAAAGCGCACGCGACTCACGCCGCAACTCGTGGACCCGCTCCGTCTTGCGCGCGCGGTCAGCCTTTCTCGCTATCGAGATGCGCCATCTGCACGGCCGCATAGCGGTCTCCGGCGGCGGCGCCCTTTGGCACCGCGGCCTCGATGGCGGCGATATCGTCCGCGTTCAGCGAGACATCCAGCGCGCCCAGCGATTCGTCGAGCCGCTCCCGCGTGCGCGCGCCGATGACCGGCACGATGTCCTCGCCCTGCGCGAGCACCCACGCAATCGCGATCTGCGCCACGCTCACGCTCTTCTTCTGCGCGATCTGCGCGAGCGCATCGACGAGCGCGAGGTTGCGCTCGACGTTGCCCTCCTGAAACCGCGGGCTGTGCGCGCGCCAGTCGCCCCCTTGCGCCGATGCCTTCGTCCAGTGGCCGCTGATGAGGCCGCGCGACAGCACGCCGTACGCCGTCATGCCGATGCCGAGTTCCCGGCACGCCGGCAGGATCGCGTCCTCGATGCCGCGCGAAATCAGCGAGTATTCGATTTGCAGATCGCACACCGGATGCACGGCCGCTGCCTTGCGGATGGTCGCCGCGCCCACTTCGGACAGTCCGACGTGGCGCACGTAGCCCGCCTGGATCATGTCCGCGATCGCGCCCACGGTGTCTTCTATCGGCACCTTGGGATCGAGCCGCGCGGGGCGGTAAATGTCGATATGGTCCACTTGCAGGCGCTGCAACGTGTAGGCGAGAAAGTTCTTCACCGCATTGGGCCGCGCGTCGTAGTCGGTCCAGTTGCCCGCCGGGTCACGCATGCCGCCGAACTTCACGCTGATGATCGCCGAATCGCGGCGCGACGGCGGCGCGCTCTTCAGCGCCTCGGCGATCAGCAATTCGTTGTGGCCCATGCCGTAGAAGTCGCCGGTATCGAGCAGCGTGACGCCGGCTTCGAGCGCGGCGTGAATCGTCGCGACGCTTTCCGCGCGGTCGGACGGGCCGTACATGCCGGACATGCCCATGCAGCCGAGACCGATGGCGGACGATTGCGGTCCCGTCTTGCCGAGTTGACGCACTTTCATGTGGGTTCTCCGAACGAGATAGTCAGACGATGGAGCCCGCGAACCCGGGCTTGCGATGCATTATCCGAGCAAACCCCGCGTGCGATAATCCGCCTCAATGCGAATGGGCTGTGCGCCGAGGCGAACAATGAGCGAACCGGATCTGTCGGACCTGCATGCGTATCTCGCGGTGGCGCGCTCGCGCGGCTTCCGTCAGGCGGCGCTCTTGCGCGGCGTGTCCGCTTCGTCTCTGAGCGACGCCATTCGCCGTCTCGAAGCGCGGCTCGGCGTGCGGCTCCTTAATCGCACCACGCGCAGCGTGACGCCGACGGAAGCCGGGCAGCGTCTGATCGAGCGGCTCACGCCCGCGTTCGCGGAGATCGCCGGCGCGCTCGACGCCGTCAACGTCTTTCGCGACAGTCCCACCGGCACGCTGCGTCTCAATGTGCCGACCATCGCCTCGCGGGAAATTCTTCCGTCCATCATTCCGCGCTTTCTTGCCGCGCATCCGGGCATCTCGCTCGAAGTCAGCGCAACCGACAACTTCATCGACGTGCTCGCCGCGGGCTTCGACGCAGGCATCCGCTACGACGAAAGCATCGAGCGCGACATGATCGCGGTGCCGATCGGACCGCGCACGCAACGCTTCGTCGCGGCCGCCGCGCCGGCCTATCTCGAAGCGCATGGTGAGCCGAAGCATCCGCGCGAACTGGTGAACCACGCGTGCATCGGGCATCGCTTCGAGAGCGGCGTGCTCGCGTCGTGGGAATTCAAGCGCGGCGGCAAGACGGTGCGCATCACGCCGCGCGGGCCGCTTGCCACCACGTCGATCGAACTGAGCCGCAGCGCCGCCCTCGCCGGACTCGGCTTGACCTATACCTTCGAAGAGTTCGTCCGCGCGGAGATCGAGCGCGGCACGCTGGTTCCCGTGCTCAAGCCGTGGTGGCAGAGCTTTCCGGGGCCGTCGCTCTACTACCCGAGCCGTGCTCATATGCCGGGGCCGCTGCGCGCGTTCGTCGATTTTCTTCGGGCCGAGAACGCGTCGCGAGTCGAAAAGTAACTTCTACCGCACGCCAAAAAACGTGCAGTAGATTCTTTAGACAAAAGCTAAAGTCGGTCTGGGGCGGGTCGTTAAACAAGCAAGAAGAGCAACACCTGGTTACAAACTCGGTAAGTCCTTCCTAAAGCGATTCAACTGCAAACGTTTGCACTCTTGCACTTCCGAATGGTGAACGCCACGGAAGCGAACGCGCTCGGCAGTTGAATCGAAGTTAATGCAGCTTTGCCCGCCCGCAGGGATACGCGGGACGCATGGCCCGTTGCCGACCCGCCCCTGAAACGGCGCTCCGGACAGCACGCCTCTTCTTAACGATGCACGCTTGTCTATCAGTAGTACTTACCATACTAACCAACAAAAAGTCATGACCCAGACCACCACTCGACGCCTCTTCGCGCGCAAGGCGGCCATCGCCGCCGCAATGACCACGGGATTGCTGCTTGCCGCTTGCGGCGGTGGCAGCGCCGCCGACTCCGCCTTCGATGCAGCCGCAACCGCGAAGGCCTCGACCGTGCCGGGCAGCATTTTCTACGGCATCAACGGCCACAATAACGAAGGCGGCGCGTACGACATTTCGACGCCCACGCTTCAGCTTCAACAGGTGAAAGACCTCGGCGCCACGCTTTACCGCAACGAGGTGTACAACCTCGGTTCGGCGACCAAGCTCGCCGGCATCGCGAAGACGGCAGCAGCGGCAGGCGTCACGGTTTATCCGGTGTTGCTCATCGGCGTGAGCAGCTTCACGAACGAAACCGATGCCTACAACGCGGGCTTCACGCTCGGCAAGCAAACGGCAACGGCGTATAAGTACCCGTACTACGAAGTGAGCAACGAGCTCGACAGCAGCCTTCTGACCGGCAATGTGGACGGCGTGTATCCGCAGCAGTTCGTCAACGCCAAGTTCCAGATTGCGCGCGGCATCGTGCGCGGCATGATCGCGGGCATCAAGTCGGTGGATACGAACGGCAAGATCATCATCGGCGGCGGCGCGTGGATGCACTACGGCTTCGACCAGATGCTCTGGAACGGCACGCAGCCGGACGGCACGTCGGGCTATCCGAAGGTGACGTGGGACATCACCGCGTGGCACTGGTATTCGGATCAGGGCGACATCACGCATGCTTGCGGCGGCACGGGCTGTCACGACATCCTCGCGACGCTGCAACAGTTCGGCAAGCCGATCTGGATCAACGAGTTCGGCGTGCGGCCGTGGCTCGGCACGGATGACCAGATCGCGGCGTACCTCGTGGGCAACAAGATGATGGCGCAGTTCGTTTCGATCGCTTCCAAGTACAACATCCAGTCGATCCAGGCGTATCAGCTGTACGACGACCCCGCAGGCGGCGAAGGCAACTACGGTCTCTTGAAGAACGACGGCAAGACCACCAAGGCGGCCTACAGCGCGTTCAAGAACTTCGTGGCGGCAAACCCGAAGTAAGCGGTACGCGGGCAGATCGACATAACGATCTGCCCGCTCAGACATCGACGAATACTGGACGACGACGCGCTTCGCGAATGAAGCGCGTCGTCGTCCATTGTATTGTCGACCGGTATGCGCGTTGCTACGACGAGACGAACCGGCGGACAAGGACGATGCCGCCGGCTCGACCACTCACCTGTGACTCTGGCACAGAGCAAGGAGCGCGCTATGAGCGACAAGGCATTTCTCACCACGCGACAGGGACATCCTGTTCCCGACAATCAGAGCCTGCGCACCGTCGGCGAACGCGGCCCGGCGACGCTGGAAAATTATCCGTTCATCGAAAAGATTACTCACTTCGATCGCGAACGCATTCCCGAGCGCGTCGTGCATGCGCGCGGCACCGCGGCTCACGGCTATTTCGAGCCGTACGGCAAGATCGGCAATGAACCGGCATCCAAGTACACACGCGCCAAGGTCCTGACGCAAACCGGCGTCAAGACGCCCGTTTTCCTGCGCTTTTCCACGGTGATCGGCGGCAAGGAGTCGCCCGAGACGGCACGCGATCCGCGCGGCTTTGCCATCAAGTTCTATACGGAAGACGGCAACTGGGACCTCGTCGGTAATAACCTCAAGATTTTCTTCATCCGCGATGCGATCAAGTTCCCCGACATGATCCACGCGTTCAAGCCCGATCCTGTCTCGAACCGGCAGGAACCGTGGCGCTTCTACGATTTCATCGCGCATCATCCGGAATCGCTGCACATGGTGACGTGGGTCAAGAGTCCGTGGGGCATTCCCGCCGACTACCGCCACATGCAGGGTTCCAGCGTCAACACGTACAAGCTCGTGAACGATCAGGGCGAAGCGGTGCTCGTCAAGTTCTCGTTCGAGCCGAAAGCGGGCGTCAGGAATCTGACCTCGCAGCAGGCGTCCGAGATTCAGGCGAAGGACGTGGGCCATGCCACGCGCGACCTGTACGACGCGATCGAACGCGGCGAGTATCCCGAGTGGGAAATGTGCGTGCAGATCATGTCGGACGACGAGCATCCCGAGCTCGACTTCGATCCGCTCGACGACACGAAACGTTGGCCCGAGGACAAGTTTCCGCTGCTGCCGGTGGGACGTCTCGTGCTCGACCGGAACCCGAAGAACGTGTTCGCCGAAACGGAGCAGTCCGCGTTCGGCACCGGCGTGCTGGTGGACGGCATCGACTTCTCCGACGACAAGATGCTGCAAGGACGCACGCTCTCGTATTCGGATACGCAGCGGTATCGCGTCGGCCCGAACTATCTGCAACTGCCGGTCAATGCGCCGAAAAACGGCGCGCGCACGAATCAGCGCGACGGGCAGATGGCGTACTACGTCGATCAGGCGGGCGAGAATCCGCACGTCAACTATGAGCCGAGCATGATGGGTGGCCTGAAAGAAGCGCCGAAGAAGGAGCACGACTACCACCAGTGGGTCCAAGGGCATCTCGGACGCTATCAGACGTCGCGCACGCAGGACGACTACAAGCAGGCCGGCGAGCGGTATCGCACGTTCGAGGATTGGGAGCGCGATGACCTGATCGCGAACCTCGTCGAAGACATGAAGGCGTGCCCGAAGCCGATCGCGCTGCGCATGGCGTGGCACTTCTGGCATTGCGATCCGGACTACGGAACGCGCGTCGCGCAGGGCGCGGGCATCGACCTCGAAGAAGCCAAGAAGCTGCCGCCGCTGGAAGGCAAGCCGCTTCCCGGCGAAGGCCGCGAAACGCCGGCCTACACGACCAACGAGCCGGAAGCCGAAGCGGCGCGTTGATCGACGAACGGTTCGGGGCGCATGATGCAAGCGCTCCGAGCCGTGCGCGTGGCTAGAAGAATCGCGGCGCGAGAAAGATGGTCAGCGCCGCGATCAGCCATGCGGCGAGTCCGCCGAGAATCGCGAGCCGGTAGTCCACGAAATGCACGAGCACGTAGCATGTTCCCAGAAACACGAGGTAGGCGGGAATGGTGCGCGCGCCGGAGAGGCACGTGGTCCTGAAACCGCCCGCATCGCCCTTTGCGCCGACCACGAGGAGCGCCATGATCGCGAAGGTGGGCGCAAGAGGCAGAATGCCGGGAAGCACGTTGCCCCGTTTGGATGCCATCGCGATCAGCGCGGTGACGAGACCGCCGAGCAGACCCTTCCACAATACGTCCATCGAATTTCCGTTTGATGCAGGTGCGAAGCGGGGATTATAGGGAGAGTGGGACGGGCGTGGGCGCTCCACCACCTTCGGCTCAAACCACCCCCTCATCACACCGCGCCTCGCCCCACTGCGCGAGCCGCCCCACTTCCACCCGATTCCCGCCGCCCGCCTTGGCCGCATACAAGGCCCGGTCCGCCGCGCCGAGCACATCGGCGAGCGCGCTCTCGGGCGTGCCGGACCGCGCGAGGCCGATGCTCACCGTCGCCCGCAACTCCGCGCCGTTCGCGCCGCGAGAGGTCGCCGCGGCGAAGCGTCTGACGACGTCCTCCGCGAGCTCTTTCGCCCGATCGCCGTGCGGCCCGGCCAGCACCGCCGCGAACTCTTCGCCGCCGATGCGCGCGAGAACCGCTTCCGGTCCCAGCACGCTTCGCGCGACGAGCGCGAACGTCTTCAGCACTTCGTCGCCGGCCTGATGGCCGTATCGGTCATTGATGGTTTTGAAGTGGTCGAGGTCGATGGCGAGCACCGACACGTCGCGCCCGGCGGCCGCGCGCGCGCCGTCTTCGAAGAACGAGCGGCGATTGCCGAGCCCGGTCAGATAATCGGTCTGCGATTGCCGCAAAAGCTGTGCGTGAGCTTCATCGCGGACGAGCCGCAGCAGCGTCATCGGCAAGAGGACGGAATAGAGGATGCCCTCGTACATCGTGATCTTGGCGATCAGCATCAAAAGCGGCGTGCCGAGCGCCGCCATCCACGGAAGAACGCACGCGCGCGCGGCGTAGAGGAGCGCATGCACGCCGCACACGATCACGGCGATGCGCCGCGCCGGTCCCCAGTGCATGCGGTCGCTCCGCAGCAATTCGCGCGAGGTCATCGCGGCCGCGGCGGCGATGGGCAGCGCGCTCGCATAACTCCACACGGTCTCCTGCCAGCGCACGCCGCCGATCGCCCACGCGAGCGCCTGCACGGCGAGCAGGCCGATGGAGAACGCGCGATAACGCCGCCCGTTCAACGCCGCGACGCCGCGCAGGATCAACAGATAGCCCGCCTCGATAACGAGGTTGCTCAACGCCGAGCCGAGCACGCCCGGCACCGCGTGCCGGAACGACGCCGCCCCGCAGCCGATGGCGAGCGCGCCGTATCCCGCCGCGAGGATCTTGAGTTCCCTGCTGCGCCCGGGGTTCGTGCGATGTTCCCAGAACGTCATCCCGCAACTGACGAGAAGCGTTCCGACGACTAGGACATAGAAGGTGATGAGGTCGACACGCATGCGCTCGCTTGCCTGATATCTGCTGGAAATGACGATTCCATACGAGGGAGTTAACGGCTCGACGCATCGAATGCTGAAGGGCGCGTTGAACCGCGAAGCGCCGCCCGGCGGTACCATGTCCGTTTCGCCGCACGGCTGCGCACGCCTGTCACATGGAACTGAAGCAGATCCAGTACTTCATCGCGCTATTCGAAGAAGGCACCGTCACGCGGGCGGCCAAGCGCCTCAATATCGCACAGCCCGCGTTGAGCATGCAGATCGCGAAGCTCGAAGCCGAGCTGCGGCAAACGCTTTTCGAACGCGGGCCGCACGGCATGGCGCCGACCGAAGCCGCGCGCCTCATGTACCGGCTCTACACGCCGATCATGCGCGACATCGGCCATGCGCGCGAGCAGCTGAGCCGGCGCGATGTCATCGTGACGGGGCGCGTGTCGCTCGGCATGGTGTCGTCGGAGGCGCAGAGCGTCTTGCCCGAATCGCTCGCGCGCTTCGACGCCCTCTTTCCGCAAGTGGAAGTATCGGTGGCGGACGGCTTCAGCGCGCAACTCATCGACGCCGTGGAATCCGGCCGGCTCGATGCCGCGATCATCAACAAGCCGCGCGGCCGCCTCGCGTTGGATGTCGAGCCGCTACTCGTGGAAGAAATGGTGCTCGTGACGAGCGCGGCGCACGGGCCGGATCTGCCGGAGACGATCGACCTCGTCGCGCAGTCCGACATCGAACTCGTGCTGCCCACGCGGCGCAACGGCCTGCGAGGGGCGCTCGACGCCGCGCTCATGGCGGCTGACATCGTCATCAAGCCGAAGTTCGAAATCGACCTTCTCAGCACGATCGTTCAGTTCGTCGAGCAAAGCAGCGTCGCGACCATCCTGCCGCGCGTCGTCGTGCAGTCGAAAGTGGACGAAGGACGGCTGCGCGTGCGCACGATCGACAAGCCGCCCATCGTGCGCCACATCATTCAGGTCACGCATCCGAAGCGGCCCATTGGGCCGGCGGCGCAGGCGCTCATCGCCATCATCACCGAGGAGATCCGGCGTGTGACCACGGGCGCGCCGGCTCCTTCCGCATGATGCGAATCAGCCGCGGCGCGCAGTCGTTGGCACCGTGCGCGGCGCATCGCTGCGCGTGCCGAACAGCGTGTCGCAGATCGGGAAGGTGAGATTGAAGTTCTGCGTCGCCATCTGCTCGGGATCGTGATGCGTCACGTGCAGCCGGCGCACCGTGTTGACGAACGGCACGCGGTCGAGAAACGGACTGTCCGTGACATGCGAGAGCGTGTGCAAGCCTTCGTACATCAGGTAGTACGCCGCCATCGTCAGAAGCGCGATATAGCCTGCGTTGCGCGTGAACACGAAGCCGATCAGCAACGCGAGCGGCGCGGCCGCGAGCACGAACGCGACCGGCGCGAACGGCGGAAACAGCAGCGCGCGCCAGTGCTTGTGGCCTTTGTACTCCAGCGTCACATGCGTGAAGAAGCGGTGATGCACCGCGCAGTGGCGCTTGTAGACCATGCCGAAGTACTTCGTCGGCCGATGCAGCACATAACGGTGCGCGGCCCATTCCGCCCAGTTGCCGAACAGAAAGAGCGGCACGACCGCGAGCCATTCGGCGAACGTCGGCGCGTGAAGCTGCATGGCGCAATACACGATCACCGCCGTCGTGAAGACGAGCGTGAAACCCAGATGCATCTCTCCGCGATACCACTTCGGCGTCGCATCCACGTATTCGTCGCGGAACTTGTACGAGCGCGCGCGAACGTCCTCGTCATATTTCATGATGAGCGTCTCCAGTGTTTCTATTAGAGGATGCGGGCGCGTGCGTCGCGCGCCCGCAAGGACATGCTTCAGGACTTCAGGACGGATTGCGCGCCGCGCTGTTGTCCAGCTTGCCGAGCGTTTCCGGCACGACGAACGCGCCGACGAGGAAGATGATGCTGATGGCGCCGACAAAGATCGCGAGCGTCGACGGCAACTGGCTTGCGTCTTTCGCGACGAGCGAAACGAAGGTCGGCATCATCCCGCCGATGGCGAAGCCGATGTTCCACGAGAGACCGGTGCCGGTCGCGCGGATCGCGGTCGGGAAGCGCTCGTTCAGGAAGATCAGAATCGGCGCATATCCCGCGCTGCCGAGTGCGGAGAGCAGCACCGCGTAGACGCCGATCATCGTGATGCTCTGCGCCGTCGGCAACAACAGGAAAAGCCCCGGTAGCGCGACCAGCCGGATGAGGCCGATCCACACGAACGCGCTCTTGCGTCCGATGAACGTCGAGAGATGCCCCGCCGCGATCGATGCGATCACCACCGCGACGCTGCAGATCATCAGGATCGCGGCGGCCGCGCCGTTCGGCGCATGGCTCACGACCTTGAGGAACGTCGGCAGATAGCCTGAGGTGAGGTAATAGCCGCTGCCGCCGCCGATGGTGAGCAGCAGGTTCACGAACAGCACCCCGCGATACTCGCGCGAAAACAGCGTGCGGATGGGCGAGCGCACGACTTCGACCGGCGCGGTCTTGATCTGCGCAGCGGCCTTGGCCGCTTTCTCCGCCGCGAGCTTCTTCCAGAGCGGCGATTCTTCGAGGCTGTTGAAGACGAAGAGGCCGAGCACCGAACTCACGATGCCGGTGAAGAACATGCAGCGCCAGCCCCACGCATCGAAGAGTTCGCCCGGAAAGATGGACGACATCGCCAGATACGTGAGGGAGGCGAGCAACGCGCCGAGGCCCGCGCCGCCGCCGCCGATCAGGCCCGACACCGCGCCGCGATACTTCGGCGCGACCGATTCGGTGCCGATGGTATGCGTCGATGCCACGACGCCGCCGACGAACACGCCCTGCACGAGACGCAGCAGCAGGAACAGGATCGGCGCGACGAGGCCCGCCTGCGCGACGGTCGGCAGCACGCCGAACGCCGCCGTCGAGATGCCGACGCCGACCACCGCGAAGATCATCGCGCCCTTGCGGCCGTGGCGGTCCGCGTACGAGCCGAAGAGCGCGGAGCCGAGCGGACGCATGAGCAGCGTCACCGCGAACGACGCATACACCGCCGCGAGCGACAGCATCGCGTGTTCGGACGGGAAGAAGAGACGCCCGACCACCGGCGCGACGTATAACAACACGAAGAGGTCGAACAGATCGAGCGCCCAGCCCATGCACGAGGCCAGCACCGCGCCCATGATCTGCCGCTGATTCACCGGAAGCGCGGCGGCCCCGTCTTGTGCAGCTACGGACATGTGTATCTCCTAGTTTGTCACCGGGCCGTCTTTCGATCGCCCCGGTTTCGCAGGCACGTTTCTTATTGCGTGCTCTTGTCGAGGTTGAAAAAAATCGTTAGTGGGCGGCGGCGAGCGGCGGTGACCCCGAGACGTCGAGTTCCGCGCGTTCGCGCCGCGCCGCGACCATCGCGTCGGCGATCTTCTCGGCGATCATGATGGTCGGTATGTTCGTATTGGCCGATGGCAGCTTCGGCATCAGCGACGCATCCACCACGCGCAAGCCTCGCGCGCCATGCACGCGGCCTTGGCCGTCGGTGACGGCATCGCGGTCGTTTGCGCCGCCCATGCGGCAGGTGCCGCTCGCGTGCCATACGCCGAACACGTTCGCGCGGATGAAGTCCGCGAGCGCGCGGTCGTCGGCCAAAAGCGCGTTCATCTTCAGGCCGCGCGTGAAGAAGCGTTCGATCAACATCCGGCGCACGGGCGCGGGCGTGTCCAGCAGCAGCCCGAGCGCGGACGTGAGCAGCGCGTTGCCCTCGCCGACTCGGCTCAACGCCTTCACGCGCGGCGAAAACGCCGCCGGGAAGAAGTCGCGTGCATCGCGGCTCAGACCCGACGCTTCCACGATGCGCGCCAGCATCCGCACGCCCACGGCGAGCCGCGCTAGATCGCGTTCGTCGTCCAGCAGATTGAGATCGACGCGCGGCGCGGCGGCGGCATCGGCGGAAACGAGCTGCACGCGGCCACGCGAATACGGCCGGTTGCACCACAGAAAGAACAGCCCGAGCCGGTTGCCGAGCGCATGCCATGCGGCGCGCGTCGCGCTCGACAGATACAGGTCCGACTCGTCGCAGCCCGCGACGCCCGAACTGAGACGCGCGGCCATCATGCTGGCGCGGCGTCGCGCGAGCGGCATGCGAAAGCGCGGCTCGAGAAAATGACAGAACGTGAGCGACGGATGATCCTGCAGATTGCGTCCGACGCCCGGCAGATCCACCGCGCACGCGATGCCCAGCGCCGAAAGTTCGCCCGCATCGCCAATGCCGGCGCGCATCAACAGCGCCGGCGATTGCAGCGCGCCCGCGCTCACGACCACTTCGCCCGCATCGAAACGCAGGCGCTCCCCGTTCTCGGCCACCGCGATCACGCCGCGCGCCGTCGCGCCTTCCATCACGATGCGCTCGACGCGCAGCTTCGAATACACCGAGAGATTGGGGCGCTTGCGCGTGGCGTCGTCCAGATAGGCGATGGCCGTGGACACGCGCTTATCGTCCTCGTTCGAGAACGCGCCGGGAAAGAAGCCGTCGCCGAACTCGCCGTTCTGATCGTGCAACTCGGCGACGCCCTGCGCGCGCAAGCCCTTGCCGAACGCATGACAGAACGCCGGCCAGTCCTTCGGCATGATGCGGCGGATCGGCACCGGGCCGTCGCCGCCGTGCAGTTCGCCGCCGGGAAAGTCGAGGTCGCGCTCCAGCTTGCGGAAGTACGGCAGCACGTCGCGCCACGCCCAGCCCTCGGCGCCTGTCGCGGCCCAGTCGTCGTAATCACGCGGCAAGCCGCGATTGGCCGACTGCACGTTGATGCTCGACCCGCCGCCCATCACGCGGCCCTGCTCGTACACGCGCGGCGCGGCCTGCTTCGTGGCTTTCGCCTTCAGGTCCGGCCAGATGTACGTGTCGCCGCAGAACACCGGCATCGGATAGCTGTCGAGGATGGCCTCGGGAACCGCGCCCGGTGGCGTGTCCGCGCCCGCCTCGATCAGCGCGACGCGCAGCGACGGCAACGCCGACAGCCGATGCGCGAGCACGCATCCTGCCGAACCGCCGCCCACGATCACGTAATCGAAGCGTTCCATGTCGTCTTCCTCTCTCTGCGTGGGTCAGGAGCCGCGAAACACCGGCTTGCGCTTGCCGTGGAACGCTTCGACGCCTTCGCGGAAGTCGTCCGACGAGCGCAGGCGGCTATAGCAATGCCCTTCCAGTTCGATCGCGATGGAAAGCGGCGCGTCTTCCGAATCGTTCAGCAGCTTCTTCGCGGTGCGCTGGGCGAGCGGCGAGAACGCGCGCAGTTCGTCGACGAGCGCGTCCGTCGCGGCTTCGAGCTCGGCGTTCGGCACGCAGTCCACCGCGATGCCCCACTCGTACGCCTGCTTGCCGGGAATGCGGCGCGAGCGCATCACGATGTCCTTGGTCCGGCCGATGCCGACCATCGCCTGCAAGCGCGCCGAGCCGCCCGAGCCCGGAATCTGGCCGAGCTTCTGTTCGGGCAGCGCGTAGAAGGTCGTGTCGGTGACGATGCGGAAATCGCACGCGAGCGACAACTCGAAGCCCACGCCGAAGCAGAAGCCGCGATTGGCCGCGATCACCGGCTTCGAGCAGCGCGCGGGCGCCGCGATGTTCCATGCGAGCTTCGATACGTGTTCCGGCGATGCTTCGAGAAAGCCCTTGATGTCGCCGCCGCTCGAAAAGTGCTCGCCGTTCGCGCGCACGACGATCACGCGCACGCGCTCGTCGTCGTCGAGTGCTTCGAATGCGGCGCGCAACTGGTCGCGGGCGTGCATCGAAATGACGTTGAACGGCGGACGGTGCAGGATGATGTCGGCACGTTCGCGTTCGGCGTCGATCTCGACCGAGAAGCCGTCGAGCTCTTGCAGCAGCGTCTGGCCGCGATGATTCAGGTCAGTCATTCGAATTACTCCTTCGTGGTTTCTGTATGTTGTGCGGCCGGCGCAGTGTCGGGCACGTACTCGCCCGCCGAGAGCTTGCGGCGCAGGATCTTGCCGACCGGCGACTTCGGAATGTCATCGACGAACACGTAGTCGCGCGGGCGCTTGAAGTTGACGAGGTCGGACTGGCGGCACCAGTCGTCGAGCCCTTCGGCATCGACATATTCGCGGCGCTTGATGAACGCGACCACGCGCTGGCCCCAGCGCTCGTCCTTCACGCCCGCGACCGCGACTTCATCGACGGCCGGATGCAGCGACAGCACCGACTCGATATCCACCGGCGAAATGTTCTCGCCGCCGCTGATGATCATGTCGTCCACGCGGCCGGTCACGTAGAGATCGCCGTCGGCGTCGAAATAGCCGGTGTCGCCGGTGAAGTACCAGCCGTCGCGCAGAGACTTCGCGTTCGCGTCCGGGCGATTCCAGTAGCCTTCGAATGCTTCGTCGCCGAGCAGGTCCGCGATGATCTGCCCTTCCTCCCCGACGGCCGCCGTCTGGTCGGGCGAGACGGCGTCGAGCTTCACCACGCGCAGCCGCGTGTTGATGCCCGCGCGCCCCGCGCTGCCCGGCTTCTTGGTCGCGTCCTGATCGATGCTGAACGTGTAGACCTCGGACGAGCCGTAGTGATTGACGAACAGCTCCGGCTCGAACGCGGCCGAGAGGCGCTTGAGCAGCCCGTCGTTCATCGGCGCGCCCGCGAAGCCGAGCTTTCTGACCGACGACGTATCCGTGCTCGCGAAACCGCTGTCGGCGAGCAGATCGTGATAGAGCGTCGGCACGAGATAAAGGCACGTCAGCCGATGCTGCGCGATGGATTCCAGCGCGAGCTTCGCGTTCCAGCGGCGCACGCAGACGAACACGCCATCGACGAGCGCCATCGCGAGCAGCGAGCGCACGCCCATCGTGTGATAGAGCGGCATCACGCCAAGCGTGCGTTCGCCGCGCCGGTACAGGTTCTGCGCAACGTGCGCGAGCGCGCCCGCGCGTTCGTGGCGGTGGCGGCGCGGCACGCCCTTCGGCTTGCCGGTGGTGCCGGACGTGTACAGGATCAGCGAGATGTCGTCGGCGGTGGCGTGTGCGCTGTCGTCGATGCGCCCGGCTGTGCAGTCGCCCGCGCATTCCGGCGTGTGCTCGGCGGTCAGCGCGTCGAACGTCAGCGTGCCGCCGGATACGTCATCGAGCCCGATGCGCGGCAGGTTCTGCGCCGACGCGCTCTGCATCACGGCATCGGCGGAAACGGGTTCGTAGACGATCGCCTTCACGCCCGCATCCGTCACGCAGTATTCGACTTCCTCCGGCTTCGCGCGCCAGTTGAGCGGCACGATCACGATGCCCGCGAACTGCCCCGCCCAATGCAGCGTCGCCATTTCCCAGCGGTTTTGCAGCACGACGAGCAGCCGGTCGCCGCGTCGCACGCCGAGCGCGCGCAGGCCATCGGCGACATTCAGGATCACGCGATGCCACGCCGCGTAGGTGAGTTCCAGGTCGCCGTCGACGAGCGCGAGCGCGTTCGGGCTGCGCTCGACGCTTTGCAGGAAAGTGCGGCCGAGATCAAGCATGTTCGGTCTCCTTCGTGTTTGCTTTTCCCTGACGGCGCGCGGCGACATCGAGCACGGCCGCGACGATCGGCGTATAGCCCGTGCAGCGGCAGATGTGGCCCGAGAGCATCTCGCGCACCTGTTCTTCCGTGGGGTCCGGCACGCGTTGCAGATAATCCGCGCACGACATCAGAATGCCCGCCGTGCAGAAGCCGCACTGCAGCGCGTGATGACGCTGAAACGCCTGCTGCAAGTCGCCGAGCGTCTGCTCCGGCGCGAGACCTTCGACGGTATCGATGCGCCGTCCGTCCGCCTGCACCGCGAGCATCAGGCACGACCGTGCCGCGATGCCGTCGACATGCACCGTGCATGCGCCGCAGACGCCATGCTCGCAGCCGACGTGCGTGCCCGTCGCGCCGAGTTCGTGCCGGATGAAATCCGACAGCAGTTCGCGCGGCTCGCAATAGCCGCTGCGTTCGCGGCCGTTGAGCGTCAGCGTGATGCGCTGCTGCTCGCCGTGCCGCATGATGTTGTCCGCCGTGTTGCTCACTTCGCCTCCTCGATCACGCGCCATCCCAATTGCCGGACCAGATTCCGGCGATACTTCGCGCTGATGTGCGCGTCGTCCTGCGCGTTCAGTTTCCAGCTCAGGTCGTTCAATGCGCCGCGCAGGTCGTCGCCTGTCAGACGGGGCCAGGTCTCGGCAACCGGCCGGTCCGCGACGCCACCTACCGCAATGCGGATCGCGTCGTCGGTCACGACCGCCGCGCACGCGACCACCGCGAAATCGCCGTGCCGCGCCGAGAACTCGGCAAACGCATGGCGCTCGCCGGGCTCTCTCAACGGAAAGCGCACGGCTTCCACCAGTTCGTCGGGCTCGCGCGCCGTCATGAGCATTCCCTGGAAGAAGTCCTGCGCGGCGAGCGTGCGGCGTTTCTTCTTCGAGCGCAGCATGACGTCGCCGCCGAGCGCGCTCAGCACGAGCGGCAATTCCGCGCTCGGATCGGCATGCGCGATGGAACCGCACACCGTCCCGCGATTGCGGATCTGAAAATGCGAGATGTTTGGAAACGCCATCGCGAGCAACGGCACTTCGTCGCGCAACGAGCGGCGCCACTCGACGCTGCCTTGCGTCGCCGCCGCGCTCACGACGAGATGCCCCGTTTTGTCGTCGACGCGCACGGCGTCCAGCTCGGCGGTGCGCGAGATATCGACGAGCACGCGCGGCTGCGCGAGCCGCATGTTGAGCACCGCCATCAGCGACTGCCCGCCCGCCAGCACGCGGGCGTCTTCGCCGTGTTGCGCGAGCGCGTCGAGCGCGTGTTGCGTCGTCATCGCGCGCAGATAATCGAACGGCGCGGGTTTCATGCATGCCTCCTGAAACGGCCGAGGAGCCGCGCGATCCATGATTCGCGCTGCGCCACCGGCTTGCCCGCCGCCTGCCGGCCGAGCGATTCGAACAATTGCCTGAGCACCACCTTCGCCGCGCCTTCGAGCATGCGTCCGCCGACCGCCGCAACCTTGCCCGAAACCTGCGCTTCATAGTCGTATGTGAGGCGCGTGCCGCTACCGTTCGGCGTCAGTTCGACGAGACCGTTGCCGCGCGCGCTGCCGAGCGGCGAGATGCCCGCGCCCGCGAGACGCAGGCGGCGCGGCGCGTCGATCTCCGACAAGCCGATGCGCGCTTCGAAACGCGCCTTGATCATGCCGACGCCCACGGTCACGTCCGCGCGATACTGGTTCGGTGCGGTCTCCTCCAGCGCGTGACAGCCGGGGATGACGTTGGCGAGCGCCTTCGGATCGAGCAGCACGGCGAACACCGCTTCGGGCGTCGCGGGCAAATCGACCGTGCCTTGCGCCGTCAATGCCTTGCCGCCGCCCGGCGTCGCGGGCTTCGTCGCGGCCGCTTCGCGGTACTCGGGGCGCGACGGTTCCGGATCGTCGATGCCGATCAGCGCCATCACCTTTTGCGGCGTGAGCGGCAGGCGAATGTCGTCGACGCCGAGCGCATCCGCCACCGCATTCGCGATGCACGGCGGCGTGCTCATGTTGTTGCCTTCGCCGAGCCCTTTCGCGCCGAGCGGCGTGAACGGCGACGGCGTTTCCAGATGCACGATCACCGGATCGGGCACTTCGCAGGTCGTCGGCATCAGATAGTCGGCGAGCGTGCCCGACTGGAAGCTGCCGTCCGCGCCGTAGCGGAACTCTTCCATCAGCGCCGCGCCGAGTCCTTGCGCGAACGCGCCGCGAATCTGGCCGTCCGCGAGCGCGGGATTCAGAAGCGTGCCGGCGTCGTGCGCGGTCACGTAGCGGTCGATACGCACGCGTCCCGTCGCGCGGTCCACCTCGACGGCGCACATGTCGAACGCGAAGCCGTACGCCGCCGACGTGTTGATGCGGTCCTCTTCATCAGGCGCGTCCATGTGCGGCGGCGACCAGAACACCGTCTCGCGCAGACCCGGCTCCTCGCCCTCGGGCAGGAGCGCGGGCGCCCAGTGCGGCGCATTGCTCGCCGCGCGCGCGAACGGCAGCGCGCGGTCTTCGGCATCTTTCGGGAAGATGCGCGCGCGCTCGAACCGAACGTCATCCACTGCGCAGCCGAACTGCTTCGCGAGAATGCGCGAGAGCTTGTCGCGCACGCGCGTCGCGGCGAGATGCACCGTGCCAGCGACCGCGCCTGCGAAGCGGCTCGAATAGTTGCCCGCCGCGACGGACCACGCGTCCTTGTGCGTGTCGAATTCCACGTTCACGACGATGTCCTTCGGGTCCAGCCCGAGCACATCCGCGACCACTTGCGCGCACACCGTCATGTGGCCCTGTCCCGCAGGCGTCGACGCGATCGTGACGACGACGCCGCCCAGCAGGTCCACGCTCACGGTCGCGCTGGCTATCGCGCCGTTCTTCGGGCCGGCCTTCTTGCGCGCGTCGGGCGGCATGACGGTCGTGATATAGCCCATGTTCGACACGGACGGCTCGACGATCGCGGCAAAGCCGATGCCGTAGAGACGCCCTTCCTTGCGAGCCGCGTCGCGCCGAGCGACGAGTTCTTCGTAGCCGCCCTGCACGTTCGAAAGGCGCAGCGCCTCCTGATAGTTGCCCGAATCGAGCAGCGCGCCTGCCGCCGCGCGATACGGAAACGCATCGGCGGGAACGAAGTTGCGGCGGTACACGTCGAGCACATCGAGCTTCAGTTCGATGGCGATGCGCTGAATCAGCCGCTCCAGCGCGAAATACACCTGCGGTCCGCCGAAGCCGCGCACGAGGCCGGTCGGCGTCTTGTTGGTCAGCACCACGCGGTTGCGCACGGCGAGGTTCGGAATCGCATACGCGCCGGTCAGACAGCCGTGCATCCGGTAGAAGGTCGCGGGCTCCGGCGCGCGCACGTAGCCGCCCACGTCTTCCAGTTGATCGTACGAGAGCGCGAGAATGCGGCCGTCGCTTTCCACGGCGGCTTCGAGGGTCGACAGTCGCGCGGTCGCGGACGTCGCGGCGCTCAGGTGTTCGAGCCGGTCCTCGACCCATTTCACTGGCGCGCCGGCCTTGCGCGAGGCGAGGCACATCAAGACGACATACGGAAACACCGCCTGCTTCACGCCGAAGCTGCCGCCTGAATCGCGCGGGGCCTTGTGGCGCAAGCGGTTCGCGGGAACGTTGAGGGCCATCGCCATCACGGCGTGCAGCGAGAACGGCCCCATGAAGTTCGACGTGACGTCGTAGCCTTCGTCGCCCGACAGGTATTCGGCAATCACGACGCCGCATTCGATCGGCGCGCACGTATTGCGCGGATAGTGCGCGACGAGTTTCACGCGATGCGGCGCGCGCTCGAACGCGGATTGCGGGTCGCCATAGCTGAAATGGCGGTCGCTGATCACGTTGGTGCCGACGCGTTCGTGCAGCACCGGCGAATCCTCTTGCACTGCTTGTTCGATGGACGTGACCGGATCGCGCAACGCGTACTCGACCTTGATGAGGTCCATCGCATCTTCGGCAATGGCGCGCGATTCCGCCATCACGACCGCGACCGGCTCGCCGACGTAGCGCACGCGATCCATCGCGAGCGCCCACTGCTCCATCGGCGACTTCACGCCGACCACGAACGGACGCGACCACGGACGCAAGTCGTCGCGCGTGAGAATGGCGCGCACGCCATGCAGTTTCGACGCGGCTTTGGTGTCGATGGACACGATGTCCGCATGTGCATGCGGCGAGCGCAGAATGGCGGCTTGCAGCGTGCCCGGCTTCACGGCGAGGTCGTCGCCGTAGCGGCCACGGCCCGTCAGAATCGCGGGGTCTTCGAAACGCGGCATCGGACGGCCGACGTGGCGTTCGGGCGCGGCGGCAACGTTCTCAGCGACGCGTGCGTTGATATCCGCGAAGCCTGTATCGCGCTGGTTCATGTCGTCACTCCTTGCTCTCGGCGCGGCTGCCGAATTCATCGGCAAGACCGCTCCAGCGGCGCGCGATCTCGCCGTGCTCGATGCCGAACAAATCCAGAATGCGCCCGACCGTGTGATCGACCACATCGTCGATGGTCTTCGGATGCGCGTAGAACGCGGGCACGGGCGGCATCACGATGGCGCCCATTTCGGTTGCGAGCGTCATGTTGCGCAGATGCGCGAGGTTGAGCGGCGTCTCGCGCGCGACCAGCACGAGGCGGCGGCGCTCTTTGAGCATGACGTCGGCGGCGCGCGTCAGCAGGTTGTCGGCGAAGCCGTTCGCAACCGCGGCAAGCGTCTTCATCGAACACGGCGCAATCACCATGCCGTCGCTCAGAAACGAACCGCTCGCCACCGCCGCGCCGATATCGCGCACGTTATGCACGACATCAGCGAGCGAATCGAGGTCGGCGCGCGTGAGGCCGAGTTCCTGCGCCGCCGTCACCGCGCCCGATGCCGAGACGATCAGATGCGTCTCGTGCGTGCCGAGCCGGCGAAGCGCGGCGATGAGACGCACGCCGATCACCGCGCCGCTCGCGCCCGAGATGCCGACGACGATGCGCTTCTTTCGCTCAGCCATGATCGCGCGCGAGGTAGGCGTCGAGCGCGCTGTTGTCATTTGCGACGAGCGCATCAAGATCGACCGTGTCTTGCCCCGGAATCCGCACGCGCGTGAAGACGTGCGCCGGATAGCCGACCGGGCGCGTGGCGTCGAGACCCATCTTCGCGCTCACGCCTTGCAGATGCGCGGGTGCGTCTTCAGGCAGGCCGACCGTCGTCGAAGGATCGAGCGGCGAGCCTTGCGCGCCCGCTACCACCACGAGATCGCGGTCGGCCTGAAAGCGCGTGGCGATCGCCCATTCGATTTCGGCGGGATCGTGCACGTCCACATCCGTATCCACGACGACGACCTGCTTGATGTCGTAGTGCGCGCCGAACGCGCAGAGAATCACATTCTTCGCCTCGCCTTCGCGCTTCTTGTCGAACTGCACCCACAGGTGATAACGGCACACGCCGCCTACGGAAAGATGCACGTCCCTAACGGAAGGATGGCTGCGCTGAAGATGCGCGAGCAGCGTGGCTTCGCGCGGAATCGCGCCGAGCAGCAGATGCTCCATCTCGGCCGGCACGATCGTATGAAAAATCGGGTCGCGCCGATGCGTGACCGCCGTCACTTCGATGACTTCGCGCGATTCCTTTGCGCTGTAGTACTTCGGAAACTCGCCGAACGGGCCTTCCGGCTCGCGCACGTTCGGCAGAATGCGCCCTTCGATGATGATCTCCGCGAACGCCGGCACATGCACGCCGTTCGTCACGCACGACACGACCGGCAGCGGCGCGCCGTGCAGCGCGCCCGCGATCTCGAGCTCGTCGTGATCGATCGGCGTGATGGCTTGCGACGCGAGCATCGTCAGCGGATCGACGCCGATGGCGACCGCCACGTCGAGCGCATCGCCCGCTTCTTCGGCGGCGCGCTGGAATGCGTACAGATGGCGCGGCAGCAGCAGAATCGCCATGCGGTCGCGGCCGTGCACCTGAATGCGGTTGATGGAGACGTTCTGCACGCCCGTGCGCGGATTGCGCGCGATCACGAGACCCGCCGTGATGTAGGGGCCGTTGTCGTGCTCGCTGTGCGTGGGAATCGGCAAGAGCGCGTGCAAGTCGATGCCGTTCGTATGCACCACTTGCTGGCACGGCGCGTCGTCACGCTCGATCACTTTCGACGCGAGCGGCGCCGCGGCCGCAGCGGAAAATCGCGCGAGCAGTCCGGCTTCTTCGACGCCCATCGCTTCGGCGATCCATGCGCGCTTCGCCATGAAGCCGCTCACGACCGGCACTGAATGTCCGCCCGGACGCGTGAAGAAGGCCGCCTGCGTGCCGTCGAGCCGCTTGGCGATGGCCGCGAGTTCATGTTCGAGCGCGACGGGCTTGTCGATGGTCGCGACACGTCCAGTCTTCGCGAGATGCGCGAGCCAGTCGCGCAGCGAGAGCGAGCCCGCATCGGCGCCCTGGCGGCCCCATGCAAATTTGGAAATGCCGTTCGTTGCGGCATCGCGTGAGTTCATTGGTGTCTCCATCCGTTGCCTGCCGTTGACTGGAAATGCCGCAGCAAGCGCATGGTTGAAGCGTAGCGAGATCACTCCATAAGTTCTAATACTGTTTTCTGATGCGCCGGATCATCGGGTCTTATATCGGTGTTAGCCCCGATGACAGCGTTCTTACAGTTACGTATCAATAGATGCCTTTCACACGCCGCCCAGTCGGGCGCTGCTTCGCGCGATGCACTCAGGCCGCGTTTGACGCATAGTGATAACTCGACGCAGGCCTATTAGCGTTGCTGATGAGGATGGGATCAGATGGACCTCAAGCAAATCCAGTACTTCATCGCGCTCTTCGAAGACGGATCGGTCACGCGCGCGGCTAAACGGCTCAACATCGTGCAGCCCGCGTTGAGCATGCAGATCGCCAAGCTCGAAGACGAACTGCATCAGCAACTCTTCGAACGTGGCGCGCACGGCATGGCGCCGACCGCGGCGGGACGGCTCATGTATCGCCTCTTTCTACCGATCATGCGCGACCTCGCGCACGCGCGGCAGCAACTCGTGCAGCGCGATGAAGTCGTGACGGGGCACGTGGGCATCGGCCTGATCGCGTCGGTCACGGAGAGCGTGCTCGCCGACTCGCTCTCGCGTTTTCATGCGCGTTATCCGGATGTCGAAGTGACCGTCGCCGATGGCTACAGCGCGACGTTCATCGACTGGGTGGCGGGCGGCCAACTGGATGCGGCGATCATCAACAAGCCGCGCGCGCGTCTTTCGCTCGATTCGCGCCCGCTGCTGGACGAAGAGATGGTGCTCGCGACGAGCGCCGTGCACGGCCCCGACTTGCCGCACGCGATCGAACTGGCGCAGTTGCCCGAACTCGAACTCGTGCTGCCGACCAAGCGCCACGGTCTGCGCGGCGTGCTCGACAGCGCCGCGCAACATGAAGACGTGCTGCTCGCGCCGCGCTTTGAGATCGACGTGCTCTCCACTATTCTCAAGCTCGTCGAGCACACGCGCTTTGCGACGATTCTTCCGCGCATCGTGGTGGAACGCGCCGCGCGGCACGGCACCTTGCGCGCGTGCCCGATTCTCGCGCCGCGCATCGTGCGCCATATCGTGTGCGTGAGTCATCCGCGCCGGCCGTTGAGCGCGGCAGCCGAGGCGTTGATCGCGATCATCGGCGACGAACTGCACCAAGCATCGAATACTTCGGTGTCCGATACACTAACCGAATGAAGGAACGAACACGATGAACGCATTGCACTGGATCGGCGGCGAATGGACCGGCACGCCCACGCTCGACAGCATCGACCCCGCGACGGGCGAAGCCATCGGCCAATACGCCGACGGCGGCGCGCACGAAGCGGACGCCGCCATCGCCGCCGCGCGCCATGTGTTCGACCGCACGACGTGGGCGCAGGACGCGCGCTTGCGCCAGGACGTGCTGCTCGCGTGGGCCACGGCGCTCGAACAGCAGCGCGATTCGCTCGCGACGCTGCTCACGCGCGAGAACGGCAAGCCGATTGCGCAATCGCGCGGCGAGATCGCGGGCGCTATATCAGAGGTGCGCTATTACGCGGGGCTCGCGCGGCATATCGCGGGTCACGTGCTCGAACCGGAACCGGGCACCCTCTCCACGATGCTGCGCGAAGCCGCTGGCGTCGCGGCGATCATCGTGCCGTGGAACGCGCCGGCCGTGCTGCTCGTGCGCTCGCTCGCGCCCGCGCTCGCGGCAGGCTGCACGGCGGTCGTGAAGCCGGCCTCGCAGACGTCGCTCGTCACGGCCGCGATGCTACGCTGCTTCGAGCACACCGCGTTGCCCAAGGGCGCTGTCAATCTCGTGAACGAACAGGCGCACGCCGCCAGTCAGCGGCTCGCGGATTCGCACGGCGTGGACGTGGTGAGCTTCACGGGATCGACCGCGACGGGCAAGAAGATCATGGCCGCAGCGGCGGACAGTATGAAGAAGCTCTCGCTCGAACTCGGCGGCAAGTCGTGCTGCCTGGTGTTCGACGATGCCGACATCGCCGCGATCGCGCCGCGTCTCGCGCGCGCCGCAACCATCATCTCCGGTCAGCAATGCACGGCCGCGCGTCGCGTGCTGGTGCATGCGTCGCGCGCGGCCGACATGCGCGAGCATCTCGCGGGCGCGCTCGCCGCGCTGAACGTGGGGCCCGGCATCGATCCGGCGACGGATATCGGCGCGCTCATCGATGCGCCCACGCGCGATTCGGTGGACCGCACCATCGAACGCGCATGCGACGTGGCGGATCGCGTGCTGTTGCGCGGCGCACGCTCCGGTCACGCGTTTCTTTCGCCGACGCTCGTCGAGCACGGCGACCCGAAGGCGTTCTTCTGCCAGGACGAGATCTTCGGGCCGTTCGTCACGCTGGAAGTGTTCGAGAGCGAGCAGGAAGCGCTCGCGAAGGCCAATGACACGGTCTTCGGCCTGTCAGCGAGCGTGTGGACGCAAGACGGCCCGCGCGCCTTTCGCATGGCGCGTGCACTGCGCAACGGCACGGTCTGGATCAACGACCACAACAAGCTCTTCGCGGAAGCGGAAACCGGCGGCTACCGGCAAAGCGGCCTCGGGCGTCTGCATGGCTACGACGCGCTCGCCGACTTCACCGAGATCAAGCATATCTGCATGCCGTCCGGTGTCGCGGAAGGCATTGCTCCGTTGCGCTGACACGCTACGAAAGCGATCGGCGTTCGCGCGCCTGCGCCTTCGTCATCCATGCGACGCAGACGGCCATGAACGCCAGCAGAATCAACGACGCCCACAGGCGGCTCATCGCGAGACCGCCCTGCGCGACTGGTTTGTCGAAGAAGTCGCCGAGCGTCGCGCCGAGCGGCCGCGTCAGGACGAACGCCGCCCAGAACAACAGCGTGCGGGACAGCGCGGTCCAGAAGTACAGCGCCGCGACGCACGCGAGCAGTCCGCCGAACAGGAGCGCGCCGCCTTCGTACCCGAGCGCGAGGCCGCCGCGGTCGTCACCTGCGATCCAGTCACCGAGGGCCGTGCCGAGCGTTTGCGAAAAGAGGATCGTCACCCAATAGAACCATTCGACGCGCGGCGTGTTCACGGTGTCCACCGACACGCTGCCTTCCACGCGATACCACACCGCGAGGCTCAACACCAGGCATGCGGAGACGATCGCCACGCCGCCCGGATAGCCGAGGCCGAGCGAACGGTCGGCGAAGTCGGCGAGCGTGGTGCCGAGCGTCGTCGTCGCGACGATGGTGGCCCAGTAGAGAATCGGGTGAAAGCCGCGCGCCTTCACCTGCGCCGTCACGAACCCGACGAACAACAACGCGAAGATCGCCGAGCCGATCAGATAGCCGAGATTGAGCGACATGGACACCCAATCGCCGCCCGTTTCGCCGAGTGTCGTCGCGGCAATCTTCACGATCCAGAAGAAGAACGTGATGTGTGGAACTTTGGATTCACTTTTCATTAGGACACCTTCCTGTTTCATGTGTTGCAGTATTATTGGAGCGACTCGGCGTTACGCCGACAAGTTCGCGCGATCCTCGCGCGCGGCGCTTTTCGTCGTGCCGTGCGCGCGGCGCACGCGCTCGGCGACGAGCCACGATGCGAGCGCGAGCCCGCCCGACAGCACTTCGCGCATGCGCTTGACGAGCGCGAGCGACAGCGCCGCCTCGGTGCCGATGCCGGCGAGCTGGCTCGTCAGCACGATGGCGGCATCCTGCACGCCGACGCCGAGCGGCACGAAAAAGGCCACATGCCGCGCAATTTGCGCAACGGCTTCGATGGCGACGGCATCGGAGAGCGTCACGGGCACGCCCATCGCCCAGAGCGCGAAGAAATTCTCGAGCGCGCCCGCGGCCTGCCCCGCGAGTTGCCACGCGAGCGCGGCGAGCCACGCGCGCGGACGTTGCGCGAGCGCGCGCAGGGCGGCATCGAGCCGTCGCGAATGGCCCGCGCGCAACAGCGGACTGTGGCCGAGCACGCGCCGCGCAAGCGCCATCAGCACATCGAACGGCGCGCCGCGGCGCAGCCACCAGGCGCATGCGGCGAGCGCCGCGAGCGTCGCCGCGCTCGCCGCTGCCAGCGGCCACAACGCGCGATGCAACGCGACCGAATGCGCAAGCGCCGCAATGCCGAAAATCGCGAATATCGCCTGCATGCCTAACGTGGCGAGCACTTCGACGATCACCGACGCGATGACCGCCGACGAATCGCGCAGCTTCCAGCAGGCGAGCCGCACGCCGACCACTTCGCCGCCCACGCTCGCGACCGGCAGCAGGCGGCTCACGCCATCGCGTACCGTCGCAATCCACCATACGAAGCGGTACGGCACGGCGCGCGCAAGCAGAATCCACCAGCCGAGCGCATCGAGCGCGAGCGGCAACGCGCGATACAGCACGAGCAGAAGCAACGGCAGCCATGCGTGCATGATCCGCTGGCTCGCGTGACCAATGCTCTCGCGCAGCGTGTAGACGATCACGGTTGCCAAGATGAGCGCGAGCACGCCCGGCCACGCCGTGGCGGCGGCCTTGCGTAGCGACATCACGCGCGCCCCGCGCCGAATACGTCGGAGAAGCCGCCAAGCGCGACGCCGCGCGCACGCGCCGCCGCGAGCGCCTGGCTCACGCGCGGCGACAGAAGCGCGTCGAGTTCGTCGGCGTGCCGGTAGTCGCGCATCGAAGCCGTGATCGGCGTATCGCCCGCCACCGCAGGATGACAGTAGATCTCGCCGACTCGCCCATCGTTCGCGTCGATGCCGGCGAGCGCGGCGAGCCACGCGGCTTCGTCCAGGCGCCCCGTCTGCGCCATGCCGACCACGTAGTCGTTATGCGCGATTCCCGCGCGCGCGAGACGCCGGCGCGTCAGCGCCATCCACGGCTTGAGCCACAACGGGGCGCTCGCCTCCGATGGCAGGCGCATCGCGCGCATGCCGTATTCGCGGCCGATCGAGAGTATCAGCGAAAGCACCACGGGATGCACATGCAGATGCTTGTGCGTGTTCACGTGGTCGAGCGCCAGCCCGGTCGCGCGAAACGCGTCGAACTGCGCGCGGATTTCCTCGGCAAGCTGACGGCGCACATGGGGAAGCAACGCATAGCGAAGGCCGTCTTTCAGCGGCGCATCGCGCATCCATCCGCTTTCGTCGGTCAACGCGGGAATCCGCGACGCGCCGAGCGTCGAGAGTCCATCGGCCAGCACCACATGCAGTCCCACGCGAAGCGACGGACACTGCCGCGCGCGCTCGACGGCGTCGCGCGCGGCGGGTGCCGCGACCATCAGGCTCGCGCACGCGAGGACGCCTTCGCGATGCGCGCGGATCACCGCCTCGTTGACGCGCTCGTGCAGGCCGAAGTCGTCGGCGGTGACGATCAACGCTCGCATGCGCTCACGCCTCGTGCGCCCGCAAGAAGCGGAAGAATTCCACCCCTTCGCGCAAGCGGCGCTTCATCATGTCCCAGCTCGTCAGCATTTCGCGCACGATCTCCCAGATCTTCGACGGGCGGAAATAGAACCGCTTGTAGAAGCGTTCGAGCTCGTGATAGATGTCCTCGCGCGACAGGTGCGGATAGCCGATCGCCGCAAGCTGCACGCCTTCCTTGCTGACGAGATTGATGACCTTGTTTTCGGCGAGCCAGCCGTTATCGACAGCCTGCTGATAGAGCGTCGTGCCCGGATAAGGCGCGGCGAGCGAAACCTGGATCGTATGCGGATTGATCTCCTTCGCATACCGAATCGTTTTCTCGATTGTCTCTTTCGTTTCGCCCGGCAAGCCGAGAATGAACGTGCCGTGCACCTTGATGCCGAGCTTGCGGCAATCGTCCGCGAAGCGCCGCGCGATGTCGGTTCGCAAGCCCTTCTTGATGTTGAGCAGAATCTGGTCGTCGCCGGATTCATAGCCCACGAGCAAGAGCCGCAGGCCGTTTTCCTTCATGATCTTCAACGTCGAATACGGGACGTTGGCCTTCGCGTTGCACGACCACGTCACGCCGAGCTTGCCCAGACCGCGGGCAATCTCTTCCACGCGCGGCTTGAAATCGGTGAACGTGTCGTCGTCGAACATGATCTCCTTTACTTCCGGCATGTTGTCGCGAATCCACTTCACTTCTTCGAGTACGTTCTCGACCGAACGCACGCGATAGCGATGCCCGCCCACCGTCTGCGGCCACAGGCAGAACGTGCAGCGCGAACGGCACCCGCGCCCCGTATAGATGGACACATACGGATAGTTCAGATAGCCGATGAAGTAGTTCTTGATGTTCAGATCGCGTTTGTAGACGGGCGCGACGAACGGCAGCTCGTCCATGTTTTCGAGGATCGGGCGCGCTTCGTTATGCTCGATCGAGCCGTCCTCGTTGCGCCACGACAGCCCCTTGATCGACGCGAACGGCAGGCCCTCGGCGACTTCCTTGCAGGTGTAGTCGAATTCCTCGCGGCATACGAAGTCGATCGCTTCGCTCGCGGTCAGCGAATTATGCGGATCGACCGCCACCTTCGCGCCGACCATGCCGATCAGCACCGACGGCTTGCGTTCTTTCAGATGCTCGGCGAAGAGCGCATCGGTCGGAAAGGACGGCGTGCTCGTATGGATGATGACGAGGTCGTATTGCGCGGCGATCGCGAGCGTTTCCTCGACGGACAGGCCGTCGGCGGGCGCGTCGAGCACGCGGCTTTGCGGCACGAGGGCGGCGGGCTGAGCAAGCCACGTCGGATACCAGAACGAGCGTATCTCGCGCTTGGCCTGGTAGCGCGATCCCGCGCCGCCGTCGAAGCCGTCGAAGGACGGGGCCTGAAGAAAGAGCGTCTGCTTCATGATGCGAAGTCCTGTGAATTCATGACGGGTCGTATGGGCTGTCGGACGAGCTGGTTTCGTACGCATCGCGCTTCGCGGCCGACGCATCGAGCGGCACGCGCACGCCGCGCCACATCACGCTCGAACCGAACAGCGCAGCGAACCAGGCGAGCCACATCAGCGCGTCGCGCAGTGGAATGAGCGGCAGGTCGCGCCAGAACGCGCCCCACGACCGCGCGCTGCGCGAGTGCAGCAAGAGGCGCGCGCTGATACCGAGCGACGTGCTGATATCGACGATAGCATCAGCAGTGGATTGTGCGAGGTCCGTGCCGCTCGTGTCGAAAGAAAAGCCGAGAATCGCGCTCGCCAGAAGCCACGGCGATGCAAACGTAATGCACAAGAAAGCGAAACCCAAGGGATTGATCGAACGGATGGTGCGTAGCCAGCGCGTCTCGCGCCGCCACAATGAAGCGAAATCGTCCTCGATGACATCGGTCGTGACGACGACATCGGACAGCACCGTGCGCAAGCCGATGACGCGCGCCCGCTCGGCGAGCCAGAAATCGTCGGCGAGGCAGTCGCGCAAGGCTTCGAGGCCGCCTATCTTCTGAAGCGTCTCGCGTGTCAGCGCGAGCGTCGCGCCGAAGCCGAAGCGCCCGTAGCCGAGCGCGTTCGCGACATACACGGACGGCGCGAACCATTCGTCGATGAAGAGGCCGCCGAGTCTCGCCCACATGCCGCCGACGCAGCGCGCCCGATAAAGGCACGTGACGACGCCCACGCCCGGGTCGGCAAGCGGCGCGGTCACGCGCATCAGGTAGTCCGGTTGCACCGCGATATCGCTGTCCGCGATCACGATCACATCATGCTTCGCGTGTCGCGACAGATTGATGAGATTCGCGACCTTGCGGTTGCTGCCATGCGGCGTTGCGTCGATGACGAGTTCGATGTCGCGCTCGGGGTAAGCCCGCGCGAGCCGCCGCACGACACTCGCCGCGGCATCCGACGCGTGCGCGACGCCGAACAGGAGTTGATATGAGGGATGAGTCTGCGCGCAAAACGTTTGAAGGTTCGCGTAGAGACGGGGCTCCGCGCCGCATAGCGGCTTCAGGATGCTGACCGGCGCGACGTGATCGGCGCTCGTGCAATCGGCGCTCGTGGGATCGTCGCTTTGCAACGCCACTGCGGTGCGCCGGCCGCCGTGCAGAAGCGCAGCGAGCGCCGCATGACAGGTCGCCGCGACACACAGGCCAATGACCAGCCACATCCATACGGGAATGAGATGCGCTGTCATGCGTGTCTCGGCCGCATTGAGTGAAGTACGGATCGTCGCACCGCGGCAGTGACCATTGAATGACCGGTAGGCGTGGTTGAACTCGGCACCGCCTGAGCGGCTTCACGGGATGCCTTTCGTCTGAGCGAAATCGGCGGACTCAGCGGGATATAGTGCGTGGCTCAAGCTTATGCAATGCTTAAGTAACAGCGGCTGCGTGTGACCGATATCAGGCAATAATGAGTCAGCCGTTCGCGTGCCTGATCGCGGCACGACGCTTGCGCGCAATGCTCCCGTATGCATCCAGTGGGAGATTCGAAATGAAATCGAGACTTGCAGTGACTGCGCTTCTGATCGCACTGACAGGCGGCGTGAATGTCGCCAGCGCGGCCGGCGCGGGTGGTGGCATGATCGGCGGCGCGGCGGGCGGGGCCGTGGGCGGAACGAGCGGCGCGGGCACGGGGACGAACGGCGTCAACGGACTGTCCGGCGCGACCGGCGCGAACACATCGGGGCCGAGCGACGGCGCCGGCATGACGCGCGGCGGCGGCATCGGCGGCGCGAATGACGGCACCATGAACGCAGCGCCGGGCAGGGGCGGCATGCAGCCGCCGGGCGCGACGCGCAACATGTCCTCCGGCGTGACGAGTCCGCAGAACACGCCTTCGCCGGGCGGCGGCGGATCGCGCGGCGGATGGTAAGACGCGCGTTCGCTTCCATGCATCAGGCCAGCGCGGTTCGCGCCGCGCTGGCGTAACGCATGTTCGTTTTGTCGGGGTCTCGATAGAAGCCGTCAGCGGGTAGAATAATCTGAAGTTCTCCCGCCCGCCCGGGCATCCGCAAGTCGTTGCCGACACCGATGCTTGTCCCTATCAAGCCTGCGAACGAAAGCGAGCGCATCGCCGCCCTGCGCGCACTGAATATCCTCGATACCGCGCCCGAAGAGCGCTTCGACCGCCTGACGCGGCTCGCCAAACGCCTGTTCGACGTGCCCATCGCGCTGGTGAGTCTCGTCGACGAAAATCGCCAGTGGTTCAAGTCATGCACCGGCCTCAAGACGCGTCAAACACCGCGTGATGTTTCGTTCTGCGCACATGCCATCGGCGGCAGCGACGTGTTGATCGTGCCCGATGCCCGCGCCGACGCGCGCTTCGACGACAATCCGCTCGTCGTCGGCCCGCCGTTCATCCGCTTTTATGCGGGCTATCCGCTCAGCCTGCCCAATGGCGCGAAGCTCGGCACGCTGTGTCTCATCGACCAGCAGCCGCGCGCGTTCGGCGAGGAAGACCGCCGGCTCTTGCGCGACCTCGGCCGCATGGCGGAACAGGAAATGGCCGCGCTGCAACTCGCGACCATCGACGAACTCACGCTGCTGTCCAACCAACGCGGCTTCGAGACGCTCGCGCAACATACGCTGAACGTTTGCAAGCGGCTCGCGCGCGAGGCCACGCTGCTTCTGATCGACCTGGACGGGTTTCGCGAGATCAACGATACCTACGGGCACGCCGAAGGAGACCGCGCGTTACAGACCTTCTCCGACGTGCTGCGCGATGTGCTCGCCGAGAGCGACGTGATCGCGCGACTGAGCGGCGACGAGTTCGCCGTGCTGCTCACCGACACGAGCGCCGAGGACACCGACGACTTGATCGAACGGCTGCGCCACACGCTGCGTCAACGGGAAGCGCGCGTGCATCGTGGTTACGCGATCGGCTTTAACGTGCGGCAGACGCAGTTCGATCCGGCGCTTCATCGCAGCATGGCGGACCTGCTGGCCGAAAGCGGCTTCGGCGAGTAAGCCCGCCGCAATCTGTCAGCCGTTTTGTTTCTTGCCGTTCAACTCGGCAACGACGTCGAACATGTGCGGCACGTATTCGTCGCCGTGGCCGAGGTTGATGCCGAGCACGTAGATCTGGCGCACGGCTTCGGCGAGTATCGCGGTCGATGAATACGAGGCCGCAAGCTGGCTATACGAGCGCATGTCTTTCGCGGCATTTCGGATTGCGAACTGTTGTCCGCTGTCGTCGCCTTCGAGCAGATACGGCACGATGCGGTCGAAAGTCTTGCTATGCGCGCCGCTCAGACGGCACACCGCCGCGAATTCATGCAGGTTCAACTGCGCTTTCGCGGCCGTGCCGAACGCTTCAGCGAGAATCGCGGCGTTCGCCTGCGCAATGAAGTTGTGAATGAGCTTCGCGCGATAGCCCGATCCGTGCGCGCCCAGATGATGCACCGTCTCCCCGTACGCAGCCATGAGCGGCCGCACGCGTTCCAGCACCGCTGCATCGCCGCCTACCAGCACGTTGAGCCGGCCCTCGCGCGCTTCCTTCGGCGTGCGGTTCACGGGCGCATCGAGGAACGCCGCGCCCTTCTCGGCGAATGCGCTGGCCGCCTCGGCGGCGAAATCCGCATCGGCCGTCGTGCTGTCGATCACGATCAAACCGTCGTGCGCGCCCGCGAGCAGGCCGTCTTCGCGAAACACGGCATCGCGCACATGCGGCGTGCCCGTGACGCATACGATCACCACATCGACGTTGCGCGCGAGTTCGGCGGCGCTGCCGAGTTCGGTCGCGCCTTGCGCGACCAGTTCTTCGAGCGCCTGACGGCTGCGGTGCCCCACCACCGAGAGCTTGAATCCCTTCTTCATGACCTGCGAGGCGATGGCGCTGCCCATCAGTCCCAATCCGATCATGCCGACGCGTTCGATGCGCGCGGCAGATGCCGTTTCGTTCAGGCTCATGTTGTTCGTGTCCTTTGACGTTACGCTTAGAGGGTGACAGCTTCCTGCATCGGTTGCGGCGCGCGTGCCTGTATCGGCTCTGCGTTGCGCCGGGTCCATTGCAGATAGCGCGTGTCCAGTTCGGCCATGCTTTTGCAACCCAGTAGACCGATAACGCGATCCACTTCCGTCTTCAATATCTCGATGGCGCGGTCCACGCCCGCGCGACCGCCCGCCGCGAGACCCCACGTCGTCGCGCGACCGAGGAGTACCGAATCCGCGCCGAGCGCCATCGCCTTCACGATGTCGGAGCCGCGCCGGAAGCCGCCATCGAGCATCACGGCGAGACGCCCGTTCACTTCGGCGACGACTTCGGGCAGCACTTCCAGCGCCGCCACCGATCCGTCGAGTTGCCGCCCGCCGTGATTCGATAGCACGATGCCGTCCGCGCCCACGGACACGGCGCGCGCCGCGTCTTCCGGATGAATGAGCCCCTTGATGATGAGGCGTCCCGGCCAGCGATCACGCAGCCAGCGGATATCGTTCCACGACAGCGAAGGATCGAGTTCCTTCGCGAGCGCCGAGGCCGCGCCGCGCACGCTGTCTTGTCCGGGCGGCAGCAGATCGCCGAGATTCGCGAACTTCGGCATGCCGCCGGGCCAGAGCACATCCATCATCCAGCGCGGATGCGCGAGCACGTCGAGCGTATTGCGCAGATCGAGCTTCAGCGGACGCGCGTAGTTGCGCAAGTCCCATTCACGCTTGCCATAGATCGCGCTGTCGGTGGTGACGACGAGCGCCTCGACTTGCGCTTGCTTCGCGCGTTCGGCGAGCTTCGCGACGAAGTCCCGCGTGCGATACATGTAGACCTGCATCCACGCGCGCCCGCCAGCGCTCGCCACCACGCGTTCGAGCGGCACCGTCGAGGCATTGCTGAGAATGAACGGGATGCCTGCGGCAGCCGCCGCGCTTGCAAGCGTGATATCGCCTTCGCGCGAGAGCAGACCGCTGAAACCCGTCGGCCCGATCATGAACGGCGCAGCGCTGCGCCGCCCGAAGAGATCGATGCCGATGTCCCGCTTCGACACATCCACGAGCGAGCGCGGCCTGAAAGCGATATCCGCGAACACCGAGCGATTGCGCAGCAGCGTGGCTTCCTCTTCCGCGCCGCCTTCCACGTACTCGAAACAGAAGTTGGGCACGCGCCGCTGCGCCATGCCGCGAAGCTCCTCGATGCTGTGCGCGCGGCGCGGATCGTTACCCGTATAAAGACGACGTTGCACGACTGCTCTCCTGCTCGTTTCTGCTTATACCGGCAGCTTGCGTTGATAGTTGATGTTGAGTACCGACACCACCTGGAACACGGCCACCGCCACGAAGAACATCAACGCGAGGAAATACGAGCCCGTCGTCTGCACGATATAGCCGATGAAGATCGGCACGAAGATCCCCGCGATATTGCCGACGAAGTTCATGATGCCGTTGAGCGTGCCAGTGCGCGCGCGCGTCGCGAGCATCGCGGGCGTCGCCCAGTTGCAGCCGCCGTTCCAGCGCAGGAAGAAGAGCGCGACGCACAGCAGGGTCACGACGAGGAACGGTGTCTTCACGAAGGCGACGCCGAGCATCGACAACGCGACGGCCGCCGCGCCGATGATCATCATCGAGCGATACACGACGTTCGCACTCGCGCCCGACGCCTTCCACTTGTCGGCGAGCTGACCGCCGAGCACTTCGCCCACGAAGCCGCAGAAGAAGATCAGGAACGTCGCGCCGCCCAGCGACTTCAGATCGAAGCCGTGGACCTTGAAGAGGTACGTCGGCAGCCACGTCATCAGCCCGAAGAAGATCAGGTTGGTGCAGGTATGGCTCAGGCACATGCCCCACACCGACCGGTACGCGAAGAAGCGAAACAGCGATCCGCCCGCCGCGACCTTCGGCTCGTTCGCGTCTTCCTCGGCGTGCGCGCGTTCGATGTACGCGGCCTCTTCCTCGCTGATCGACGGATGCTCGCGCGGCGTATTGCGGATATACCACCACGCCCACACGCCGCACAGGATCGTGCCGACGCCCGCGACCACGAACGCCGCGCGCCACGAGCCGAGCAACGTCATCAGTGTTGCCACGACGATCGCGCCGACGCCCGAACCGAGCGCGCTGCCGCCATCCAGCAGCGCCGCGCCGCGCGTCTTCTCGTTCTGCGTAAGCCACAGTGCATTCAGCTTGCCGCCGCCCGGATAGATCGGCGCTTCCGTCACGCCGAGGCCCAAGCGCGTCAGCAACAACAGGAACCAGCCGGTACTGAGCGCGCCGAGCGCCTGAAAGAAGCCCCAGCCGACGGTCGCGACCGCGATCAGCGCGCGCGGCTTCAGGCGGTCCGCCAGCATGCCCGACGGAACCTGCATGAACAGATAGGTCCAGAAAAAGGAGCTCAAGATGAGACCCTGCCGTTCCGGCGTCAGGTCGAACTCCTGCGAGATGGCGGGCATCGCCACCGAAAGCGCCGCACGGTCGATATAGTTGATGGACACGAGCATCAGCAGCAGAAGGAAAATCTTCCACCGCACATTCGTCATCTTCACGGCTTGCACACGACTACTGCTCGACACATCCATTGTCCGTCTCCTAACCAGTCTTATATTTCAGGCGAGCGGAATCGCTCGCTCGTCATGCTTGAGTGCTTCAGTGGCCCCAGCGCAGCACCAGCGGATCGAGCCGGCGCGCGACTTCGAGCAAGCCTTCGCGCGTCTTCGGGTGCACAGACGCAAACGGGTGACGCACCGCGTCCGAGCCGATCACGCCGCCTTCCTTCATCAGGATCTTGCAGGCCGCGAGTCCGCACTGGCGGTTCTCGTAGTTGATGAGCGGAAGCCACTGCTGATAGAGCAATGCTGCCTGTTCCTTGTCGCCGCTCACGTAGGCATCGACGATCTTGCGGATGCCGTCCGGATAGCCGCCGCCTGTCATCGAGCCGGTCGCGCCCGCTTCGAGGTCGGGCATCAGCGTGATGGCTTCTTCGCCGTCCCACGGACCCACGACGCTGTCGCCGCCGAGTTCGATCAGCTCGCGCAGCTTCGAGGCAGCCTGCGCCGTTTCGATCTTGAAGTACGCGACGTTCTCGATCTCACGCGCCATGCGTGCGAGAAACGGCGCGGAGAGCGGCGTGCCCGCCACCGGCGCGTCTTGAATCATGATCGGAATGCCGATCGCATCCGACACCTTGCCGAAGAACTCGTAGATGCCCTTCTCGGTCACGCGGATGGTCGCGCCGTGATACGGCGGCATCATCATGACCATCGCGGCGCCCGCATCCTGCGCGGCGCGGCTGCGGCGCGCGCAGACGTCGGTGCTGAAGTGCGTCGTCGTGACGATCACCGGCACGCGGCCGGCCACGTGCTCCAGCACCACGCGCATCACCGTGTCGCGCTCTTCATCGGACAACGCGAATTGCTCGGAGAAGTTCGCGAGAATGCACAGGCCGTTGGAACCGGCATCGATCATGAAGTCGACGCAGCGCTTCTGGCCTTCGAGGTCCAGTTGTCCCGCCTCGTCGAAAATCGTCGGAACGACGGGAAAGACACCGCGGTATGAGGTCGTATTATTCATAGTTAGGAATGCGATGGTTAAGGGTTGAGTACGGGATAACCGGACTTCCATGCGCCTTCAGGTGATCGCGCCGATTTGCCAGGGCACGAATTCGTTCTGGCCGTAGCCGTGAATCTCGCTGCGGGTGCGCTTGCCCGATGCCGTGTCGAGCATCAGCTTGAAGAGGGCTTCGCCCATTTCCTCGATGCTCTTCTCGCCGCTCAAAATCGGGCCGCAGTTCAGGTCCATGTCTTCCTGCTGGCGGTTCCAGAGCGCGTCGTTCGTCGCGATCTTGAGCGAAGGCGACGGCGCGCAGCCGTAGGCCGAGCCGCGTCCCGTCGTGAAGCAGATGAGGTTCGCGCCGCCTGCCACCTGCCCTGTCGCGGAGATCGGGTCGTAGCCGGGCGTATCCATGAACACGAGGCCCTTCGCATCTACGCGCTGCGCGTACTCGTACACTTCGACGAGATTCGTATTGCCCGCCTTCGCGATGCCGCCGAGCGACTTTTCGAGCACGGTGGTCAAGCCGCCGGCCTTGTTGCCCGCCGACGGATTGTTGTTCATCGCGGCGCGGTTGCGCGCGCAATAGTCTTCCCACCAGTGAATGCGCGCGACGAGCTTTTCGCCGACCTCGCGATTGATCGCGCGGCGCGTGAGGAGATGCTCCGCGCCGTAGATCTCGGGCGTTTCGGAGAGAATCGCGGTGCCGCCGTGCGCCACGAGCAAGTCCACCGCTGCGCCGAGCGCGGGATTCGCGGAGATGCCCGAATAGCCATCCGAGCCGCCGCATTGCAGTCCGACGATCAGGTGCGATGCCGGCACCGGCTGGCGCTCCACGCGGTTCGCGGAAGCGAGCATGCCCTTCACCACCTCGATGCCGTGCGCGACCGTCTTCGCGGTGCCGCCGGTTTCCTGGATGCTGAACGTCTGGAGAAACGGCGCTTCGGTGAGGCCCTGCGTTTCCAGAATGCGCGAAATCTGGTTCGTCTCGCAGCCGAGGCCGATCACGAGGACGCCCGCGAAGTTCGCATGCGTCGCATAGCCGCCGAGCGTTCGCTGCAGCATGGCGAGCCCTTCGCCTTCGGGATCCACCGCGCAGCCCGCGCCGTGTGTCAACGCGACGACGCCGTCCACGTTCGGATAAGCTGCGAGGCTCGCGGGGTTCGTGTCGCGGCGAAAGTGATCGGCAATTGCGCGGGCGACGGTCGCCGAGCAGTTGACCGAGGTCAGAATGCCGATGTAATTGCGCGTCGCCACGCGGCCGTCCGGACGCACGATGCCGTCGAACGTGGCGGGCGTCTTCGCGTATTGCGTGGCGCGGGCGCTTGCGCTGAACGCGTAGTCGCGATCGAATTCGCCCATCGCCACGTTATGCGTGTGAACGTGCTCGCCCGGCGCAATGGCGCGGCTCGCGAAGCCGATGATCTGGCCGTAGCGCCGCACGGCTTCACCTTCATCGATGGCGCGCGTCGCCATCTTGTGGCCCGGCGGAATCAGTCCGGATACGGTGATGTCTTCGTCGGGGAGCCGCGCCCCGCCGACGAGCTGCTCTCGCGCGATGACGACGTCGTCGTCACGGTGCAGGCGAATAACGGGGGATCGTGGCCGGGCTTCGTCGAGCCGGCCAGTGCTGTTCTGGCTTGCGTTCTGCATGATGTGAACCCGTGACGGGTTTCTCGAGTGTCGTCTCCGAGACCGACTATACGGTTGCCGGACGCGGCATGTATATTGAATTGTTTCCATCCCCCGATCACTTCTCCTACTTGCCCCGCGACTCGCCGATGAACACGGTCCAGATGCTGCTGTCGAGACTCAGAATGAAACAGCTTCAATTGCTGATTGCGCTCGACGAACACAAGTCGCTGCACAAGGCCGCGGCGGTGCTGGCCGTCACGCAATCGGCGGCGAGCAAGGCGTTGCATGAACTGGAGGCGCTATTCGACACGCCCCTCTTCGAGCGCTCGGCGAGCGGCATGCTGCCGAATCAGTACGGGCATCGCGTCATTCAATACGCGCGGCTCCTGACCACGGACTTGACGCTCTTGTGTCAGGACATCGCGGAGATTCAGTCGGGGCGCGGCGGACGTCTTGCCATCGGCGCGATCATGGGCGCGATTCCGGCTGTCGTCGTGCCCGCGCTCGATGCGTTGCACGCGGACCAGCCGCATGTGTCGGTGGAAATCGTCGAGGACACGAGCGCGCGCATGCTGCTGCAACTCGATGAAGGGGTTCTCGATCTCGTGATCGGCAGATCGGCGGTCAGCGAACAGCCTTCGAAATACCGCTACTGGAAGCTCGCCGACGAGCCGCTCTCGGTGGTGGTCGGCTACCGGCATGCGACGAAGTCGCGCAGCCACGTGGAGATGCGCGATCTCGCGCATTGCCGCTGGGTCACGTACCCGAGCCAGATGCCATTGCGCGAACTGCTGGAACGCGAGATGGACCTCGCGGGCGTCGCCATGCCCGCCAACACGATCTCGACCGCATCCACGTTCGTCACGGTCGCGCTGCTCAATCAGAGCAAGGACCTCGTGTCCGTGCTGCCCACCGATATCGCGAACTTCTTCGCGCAGCACAAGATGCTGCGCATTCTTCCGGTGACGTTGCGCTCGCCTTCGCAGACGTACGGCATCGTGACGCGCAAGACCGGCGTGCTCTCGCCGATGGCCGAACGCTTCATCGCGCTGCTCACCAGCCGAACGCGCGTTTCGAACGCCTCATAAGACGGCGGGACCGGGGTTTGCTCGACTCGTCCGGGCCACTGTAGACAAGCCGAGGAGCCCCCGCCGTGACGCCCTTTGAGACAGCCATTCTTGTCCGACGTGAAGACCCGTGGTCGCTGGAAGCGCAGTCCCTGCTCGACGAACTGAGCGCCATGCTCGCCGTGTTTTCCGGCGACGGCGGCCAGAGCCGCTTCTCCCCGGAAGATGCGTGTTCGGCGCGCGGCGCATTCGTCGTCGCGCGAACCACGCAGGGTCTCGCGCTCGGATGCGGCGCGTTCCGGCGCTTCGATTACGGGGTGGCCGAACTCAAACGCATTTACAGCAGGCCGAATACGCGCGGCGTGGGCAAGGCGATTCTGTCGCAGCTCGAAGCGGATGCGGCTGCGGTCGGCTATCACACGCTGCTGCTCGAAACGCGCTCGTTCAACCGGCGCGCCATTGAGTTCTATCAGCGTAACGGCTTCACGCCGACTGGCCGTTACGGCATCTACGTTCATCAGCCCGACGCCTGCTGCTTCGAGAAGACCATCGGCGTCAAAGCTGATTAGCGCGGTACCCGCCGCGCCTCGCTCAGACGAGGTTGATCTCTACTTCGATGTTGCCGCGCGTCGCCTTCGAATACGGGCAGGTTTCGTGAGCAGCATCGACGAGCGCGCGCGCCACGTCGGGTTGCACGCCGGGCAGGCTCACGTTCAGGCGCGCGCCGAGCAAGTAGGCGTCGCCTGTCATGCCGAGATCCACTTCCGCGTCCACGGACAAGTCAGGCGGCAGTGTCATCTTCAGCTTGCGCGCCGCGAGCCCCATTGCGCCGATGAAACACGCCGACCAGCCCGCCGCGAAGAGTTGCTCCGGGTTGGTGCCCTTGCCCGCGCTGCCGGGCGACGACAAGTCGATGTCCAGGCGGCCGTCGGAGCTGCGCGCCGTGCCGTCGCGCCCGCCGGACGTGTGGGTCTTTGCCGTGTACAGCACTTTTTCGATCTTGGACATGATGTTTTCCTCAATGAATGGAAGGCCGCTATTTAGATCGCATGCGATCTAATCGGTTGCGCCATACTGCTTGATCGGTTCGGGGGTGTCAATTGCTTTTGCTTAAGCCGGCAATAGCCGCCTCTTGTTCCTCTTGTTCCCCATACGCAATAGTGTTTGTCCGCCGTGGGTGTTCGCGGCGCGGCGGCGCGCGCCTACAGTGAGCCTCCATCGGATCCGTCGATTCGAACGGCAAGACAGCCGACACACTCACACCGTCAGAGGCTCATCATGAATGCAGGCAAAGTGGTCATCGTCACAGGCGCGTCGCAAGGCATCGGCGCCGAAACCGTGAAGGCTTTTCGCGAACGCGGCCATCGTGTCATTGCGACTTCGCGTTCCATCGGCGAATCAGCCGACGAAAATCTGGTCACCATTGCCGGCGATATCGCCGATGCCGGCACGGCCGAGCGCATCGTCGCGACCGCCATCGAACGATTCGGGCGCATCGACACGCTGGTCAACAACGCGGGCATTTTTATCGCCAAGCCGTTCACGCAATACACGCCGGAAGACTACGCAGCGATCCAGCGCGTGAACGTGGACGGCTTCTTTCACATCACGCAGCGCGTCATCGCGCAGATGCAGGAAGCGGGCAGCGGGCATATCGTCACGGTGACGACGAGCCTCGTCGATCACCCGATCAGCGGCGTGCCTTCGGTGCTCGCTTCGCTCACGAAAGGCGGCCTGAACGCGGCGACGAAATCGCTCGCCATCGAGTACGCTCGTTCGGGCGTGCGGGTGAACGCGGTATCGCCGGGCGTGATCAAATCGCCGATGCACCCCGAAGAGACGCACGCCGCGTTGTCGGCGCTGCATCCGGTGGGCCGCATGGGCGAGATGAGCGACGTGGTCAATGCGATCCTCTTTCTCGACGATGCCCCGTTCGTCACGGGCGAGATCCTGCACGTCGATGGCGGCCAGAGCGCGGGGCATTGAGTCGTCATTTCACAGGAGTCTGATATGCCTATCGTCACCATTCAGGTCACGCGCGAAGGCACGCAGCCCGGCGCGAATGCGATTACCGCCGAAGAAAAGGCGCGGCTGATCGCGGGCGCAAGCCAGCTATTGCTCGACGTGCTGCACAAGCCGCTCGAAGCGACGTTCGTCGTGATAGAGGAAGTGGAGCTGGAAAACTGGGGCTGGGGCGGACTGCCGGTGCAGGACTACCGCAAGAAGCTCGCGGACAAGGCCGGATGACGCTCTACTTCGGCGCGCGATCGGCGCGTGCGCGCGGCAGGTGTTCGAAGAGAAAGTCGACGAACACCCTGACGCGCGACGACAGGTGGCGCGCGTGCGGATACAGCAGGATGAACGGACGCGTGCTGCGGTAGCCGGAGAGCACTTCGACGAGGCGCCCCGCGCGCAGGTCCTCTTCGACGATGAAGCGGTACGTCTGAAAGAGGCCCGCGCCCGCTCGCGCGAGCGTGACGCCCGCGAGCGCGTCTCCCGACGAGCCATAGGCGCCTCGCGTGACGATATCGGTGTCGCCCGATGCATCGCGAAACGTCCAGGCGATATTGCGCCCGCTGCTCGGCCGCTCGAACTGAATGCACTCGTGCGCTGCAAGATCGCCGGGCGACTCGGGCACGCCCTTGCGCTTCAGATACGCAGGCGTCGCTACGACGACCATCTCCGCGTCTTCGAGCTTGCGGGCAATGAGCGAGGAATCGTCCGGCGCGCGGCCGCGTATCGCGAGATCGAAGCCGTCGTCCGCGAATTCGATGTTGCGGTTGCTCAGATGCGTCTCGATGCTGACGTCCGGATAGCGCTCGCGAAACGCAGGCAGCAGCGGCAACACGCGGTAATGCCCGTACGGCGTCGGCATGCTGATGCGCAGCACGCCCGCGGGCGTGGTTTGTTGCCCTGTCACTTCGCGTTCGGCATCGACCAGTTCGCCGAGCGCTTGCCGACAGCGTTCGTAGTAACGCCGGCCGGAATCGGTCAGGCGGATCTGCCGTGTCGTGCGCACGAAAAGCCGTACGCCGAGGCGCTCTTCGAGCCGCGCGACCGACCGGCTCACCGCGGCCGGATTCACGCTCGCGGCATTCGCGGCGAGCGTGAAGCTCTCTAGCTCGGCAGCGAGGCAGAAGAGCTCGATACTGCCGAGCAGCAGGTCGTCGAACCTTCGTTGCATGCGTGCTCTTTTCCGGTTAGCGCCGGCGCTATGTCAGGCCGTTTCGTTGACTGAGCGGATGAGGTTCTCGCGCAGCGTGACGATCGCCTTCTGGACCTTCACGAATTCGGCGGGCTTGAGACCGGTGGCTGCGACGAGATCCATCTTGCCGCCCTTTTCCCGCAGCCGGCGGCCTTCCCTGGTCAGACTCACGCGCACCTGGCGCTCGTCTGCGGGGTCGCGCTGTCTTTGTACGTAGCCCATCGCTTCGAGCTTTTTCAGAATCGGCGTCAGTGTGTTGGATTCGAGAAAGAGCTTCTCGCCGAGCCTGCCGACGGTCTGATCGTCTTCTTCCCACAGCGCGATGATGGTGATGTACTGCGTGTAGGTCAGGCCGAGTTCTTCGAGAATGGGCTTGTACGCCTTGCCGAACGCGAGATTCGCCGAGTACACGGCAAAGCACAGAAAGTTCGACAGCGACGGTGCGCAAGACGACGATTCCGTCGATTTCATGATGCTCTCCGGAGCGAGACTTCGATGCAGGCATTATAGATCGCGCGCGATGGAATCGCTTCCGTCGAATCCCGCGTTAACCCTGCATTAAACCTCGAACGAGACGGGGAATTCCGCGCAGCGGCTTCGCGTCGTGTTACCGTACCTGCGTTCTTCGATCATACGAAGGACACGTTCTCGGGGCGGGGTGCAATTCCCCACCGGCGGTAATCGTCCCATGCGGACGTAGCCCGCGAGCCGCTCGGCCAGGATCATCGAAAGATGGAATTGGGCGATGTCGGCAGACCCGGTTGGATTCCGGGGCCGACGGTATAGTCCGGATGAAAGAGAACAGGACGGTGCGCGCGCCTCCTCCGGGAGGCGCGCGCACCGTCCTTCGCCCTGTTCACACAAACAGGCTGAAGTCCATGAACACATCCATTCTCAACGAATCACAGGCAGTACAGGCTGCGGGCGCTCGCCGTCCTCGCATTGCGTTCGTTCAGGCTTGCTGGCATCGCGATATCGTCGATCAGTGCAAGACGTCCTTTCTCCAGGCAATCGAACAACACGGCTATGCGCGCGACGACATCGATCTCTTCGAAGTCGCCGGCGCGTTCGAAATTCCGCTGCACGCGAAGCGGCTCGCGCAGAGCGGGCGTTATGCCGGCATCGTGGCGGCGGGACTGGTGGTCGATGGCGGCATCTACCGGCACGAATTCGTCGCGCAGGCCGTGATCAACGGGTTGATGCAGGTGCAGCTCGAAACGTGCACGCCGGTGTTTTCCGCCGTGCTCACGCCGCATCATTTCCATCACGGCGAGGAGCACGTCGGCTTCTTTCGCGAGCATTTCCTCGTGAAAGGCCGAGAAGCCGCGCATGCGTGCGCGGATACCATCGGCAAGCTCAGCGCGCTGCCGGTTGTATAAGCCTCAGCGAAGTGGCGGTCATGGGCGCTCGGCCCGTGACCGCTTTGGAGATGCCGGTTTGGGAGACCGTTAGTTGCCTTGAAATTGCGCAGGCAGATGTTGCCTGCTATCCGAAGCTATATTCTTGTCACGCGGGCGGTCGAGCGCAGCCGCTCGCCAGAATCCAACCGCGCACGCTTCTCTTCCCCTAAACCCCGATGGCACGACGCAACTCACCCTCTCCGTGGACAAACTCCACGCCGCACAAGCGCAGCGGCCCATTGCGCGGCCTGTTCGCGCTGCGGCACTCGTGGAACGGCCTCGTCGTGACCTGGCGAGAGGAAAGCGCGTTTCGCCAGGAGGTCGGCCTTGCAGTCGTCCTGCTGCCGGTGGCGTTCATCGTGCCTGTGAGTGCAGCCGAGCGCGTGCTGCTGGCCGCGTCGGTGCTGCTCGTGTTGCTAGTCGAACTGATTAATTCGAGCATCGAGGCGGCCATCGATCGCATTTCGCTCGAACGTCACGAACTCTCGCGCCGGGCGAAGGATCGCGGAAGCGCGGCCGTCACTGTCGCGCTCGTCATTTGCGTGCTCACGTGGGGCATCATTTGCGGGCCGATGGCGTGGCATTGGGCGCGCACGCTGGCATAAAGCGGCAGCGCCGAGTATCAAAACTCGACGAGCGCAAAGTCGTCCTTGCCGACGTCGCAGAGCGGACAGCGCCAGTCATCCGGCACGTCGCGCCAGCGCGTACCCGGTGCGATGCCGTGCTCGGGGTCGCCCGCGGCTTCGTCGTAAATCCATCCGCAGATCAGGCAGACCCATTGCGTGAACGCGGACGCCGCGGGTTCGGGCGCGACGCCCCGACCATCCGATTCGTGGAATTCGCCGTGCACGTCTTCGTCCAGCGAGACGATGAGCGGCCCCGCCTGCGCATCGACGCCTTTTGCCAGAAACGCGCCGAGTTCAGCGTGCAGCCGCATGGCTTCCTGCGCAGTCAGATCGATCCAGTACGGATCGCCCGCGCCGTTGTTCAACCGCGCCGATGAGAACTGCAATTCGAGCGCGGCGCCCTTCTTGTACATGCCTTCGGCCTCTTAATAGTTCAACATACTCGCCGGTTTTTAGATACTGCGGAGTATCCGGATGCTAACACGAATCTTTCCGACGCTGCCTTTACTTGCTAGTATCGGGCGTCGGCAAAATTCAACATCGAGAGGATTCGAACATGGCAAGGCTTTCGCGCGAGGAAACTCAGGCGCTTACGCGGCAGCGGTTACTGTCGGTCGCGAAAGAGCATTTCGCCCGCGATGGCTACGCCGCCGCCTCGCTCGACCGCATCGCCGACGAAGCCGGTTTCAGCAAGGGCGCGGTCTATTCGAATTTCGCGGGAAAGGACGAGCTCTTTCTCGGCGTGCTGGAAGAACACGGGCGCGTCAGTCTCGATCAGATACTGGCCGATTTACGGGGCGCGCAGAGCATCGAGAAAGCCATCGACCGTATTGCGGCATGGGCGACGCGCAGTTCGCGGCTTGGCAACTGGCCGATGCTGATCCTCGAATACTCGCGCGTCACGAAGCCCGCGGACGCCTTTCGCAAGTCGCAGGAGAAGGTGCTGCGCGCTCAATGGAAGGCGCTCGGCGAGGTGCTGCTCCGGTTCGATCCCGAGCTCGACGTCAAGCCGGAAGTGCTCGGCGCGCTCGTGTTCGAGCTGACCTATGCGCCCGCGATGAGCTTCGTCAGCAAGCCCACATCGGGCGATTTGTTGCGCACCGCGCTGCGAGGTCTCTTCGGTACGCTGCGCGCTTCCGGTTGATCCGCGCTTACCAACCCTGCGAGCCACCGGCATCGTGCTTCGTCACGGGCGAAGGCTTGCCGCTTTGCGCGCCGAACGGCATCGCGCCGCCCATGTCGCGGCTCATGCCGCTTCCCTGCCCGCCTTTCGACACCGTGCCCGGCGAGACGTTGGACGATCGCTGCGTACCGGAAGCTTCGGCCGATTGTCCTGCCGAAGTTCCCGCGCCGCCGGACGTGCTGCCGCCCTGTCCGTTGTTCACGCAGCCGCCTCCGCCGCAGCCGAGTCCTCCGCCGGCCGCATGAACGTTGCCGGCTAGTACGAGCATCGAGCCCAGGATGATGTTGCGTGTCGTTGCATGCATGGCGACTCCTTTCTTCATCGAGGTTCATACAGACGATGCAATCCACATGCCCCTCCGCCATGCCGAGCCGGCCAGAGCGGCCTCGCCGCGGGACTGTGGATTGCTCCTTCGCCACGCCGACATCGCAACGTGAAGCAGGAGTCCTCATGCTCGCCCATCCGTCCCCGAAGCAATGGTCGCTCGCGCGGCGCGCGTCGTGTTCTCCGGCGTGCCTCGCGAGCGTCTGCGCGAGTCTGTCGATCATCCCGCTTGCCTTCGCGACCGCGATGCACGCGATGAACGGCAGCATCGTGTTCTACGGATTAGCACTCCTGCACGCGTGCGTCATCTGGTCGTGCTTCTTCTGGCACGCAAGGCACGCGCTGGACGGCGACATCGTGACCTTGCACGGCCACACGCTCGTGATCGAATCGGCGCGCGGGCTCCACACGCGCACCTGGCGAATCGATGCGCGCTGGGCGGTGCTCCTCGTCACGCAGACAGGCGCGCGCACGCGCTTGTCGCTGCGCGTTGCCGGCGAGACGCTGGAACTCGGACGCTTCACCACGCAGAGCCGCCGCCTCGGATTCCTCGCCGAGTTCCAGCGCATCGCGCGCTGCGAGATGCACGCGCTGGCTCGCGAGTGACAAACCCGCACCGGACTCACCGAATTTGCAGTCGAGCATCATGGACACCTCCCTCGTTTTATTGAAGGCGACCGCGGCGCCAGGAAAGCCCGGCCGCGTGACGCTGGCCGTGGCGAACCGGAGCGACGCGCGCATCGAAATCGTACGCAGCCTGTTCGAACTAAAGCGAACGTATCGCGACGCGCGGCATGCTTTGCCGAGAGCGGGCTGGGGCTACACCGTTACCTCCGTCATCACGAAGGGCACGCTGCTCGACGCCAACGCCGAGTGGTGGGCCTGGTTCGACGGCGATACGCGCACGACCTTCGGCGGCGCCATTGCCGCGCACGCCCCGGCGCCCGGCGAGCCGCAGTTGTATCTCGCGGGGCGCATCTTTTATCGACGCACGAAAGGCGAACTGATGGAAACCGCGTTCTATCGCCGGCTCGACTATGCGGACATGTCGTTCAGCGGAATCGAGCCGCTCGACGACGCGCTCAACTACGCCGGCAAGGTGCTGATTCCGGGCGCGCTCGAAGCGCAGCATTAGGTTCGCGGTTCGCGGTTCGCGGCTCGCGCCGGCACGGCGAATGCAGTGGACAACTTCCAAGGCGCGCGTGGCGGCCCTAGAATCGAACTGCGCGCAGCGCGCCCACTTCACAGGACGAGAGAATGTCGAGCACACCGGACCACGAGGACGACGATGCACGCGACGCGATGACGCGTGAAGCCCTCGAACAGCGCATTCGCACGCTGGCCTATTACATGTGGGAGGCCGAAGGCCGGCAAGCCGGCCGGGCCGACGAGTACTATCACCGCGCGCGCGAGCAGTTGAACGCGGACAACCCGGATGCGGCTCGCGAACGCTCGGTCAATTCGAAGAGCAAAAGCAAGCCGCCGTCGTGAGCACGACGGCGGGCATCGCAGGCTCTCGTGCGTTCGTTCAGAGCGCGAGCGCCTCGTGTTCGTCGACCCACGCCATCGCGCGTTCGCGTGCGAAGGCAATCGCCTCGTTTTCATCGACGAAGGCGAGATGAAACTCCATGTCGTGCGATTCGATGTCGTCGCCTTCGTTCGCGGGCGGCATATAGATGCGCGCATTGCCGACGATGCTTCCGTCTTCGATGCTCGCCGACGTGTGAATCTTGCATGAACGATACTCGAATTCCATGGTGTGCCTCCGCGTATGGGTGTGATGTTTGAAGGAGGGCACAGCATGTAGCGTGCCGCGCGCGGCGCTCGCGCGTTACAGGCGAAAATCGGATAATGCGGGCCGGCGCTTCACCATCAGCCACAATCGACCACAACCGACCACAACCACACTCAGCACCTATGCGTATTCCGCCGCTCAAGGCCATCGTCGCGTTCGAGAGCGTCGCGCGCACGAAAAGCGTGAATCGCGCGGCCGAGGAGATGGGCTTGTCGGCGTCGGCGGTGAGCCATCAGATCGCGAATCTGGAAGGCATCATCGGGCAGCCGCTCTTTCAGCGCTCCGGACGCGGCCTCGTGCTCACGCCCGCCGGCGAACGCTATCTGTCCGACGTCACGGGCCTGCTCGCGGACCTGAGCCGCGCGACCGAGCGCGCATCGAGCCAGAAGGAAGTGGACATCCTGCGCGTGCATTCCAGCCCGAGCTTCGGGCTCATGTGGCTCTTGCCGCGCCTCTCGTCGTTTCAGGAAGACAACGGCGATATCCAGCTCAATCTCGCGTGCTCGTACGAGAACGTGTCGTTTTCGAACGGCTATTACGACATCGACATCCGCCATGGCTACGGCAACTGGACCAATCTCGAAGTGCGGACCTTGCGCGGCGAATTTATCGCGCCGCTCGCCTCGCCGAAGTACCTCGAACGCCATCCCGTGAAGACGCCGGACGACCTGCTCTCGCATCGTCTGATCTATTCGGAGACGCCGCTCGTGCAGTGGAAGCAATGGTTCGGCAGAACCGGCGTGTCCGCGCCGCAGAAGACTTTCGACTTCTCGTTCGACCGCTCGTACATGTCGATCGAAACGGCGGCGCTCGGGCTCGGCATCGCGCTGGAAAGCCTGATGCTCGCGTCCGTCAAGATCAGCGAAGGCGTGCTCGTGCCGGTGTTCGACGCGAGCCACGCGGTCGAAGTCGGCGCGCATCATCTCGTCTATCCGAGCCAGAACGCCGACTTGCCGCGCGTCGAGCGGTTCCTTGCATGGATCGAACGCGAGGCCGCGCGCGACATTCAGCCCGCGCGCTAGCCTCGCCGGTACCGCCTACGCCGACAGCGCGGGATCGCTCATGCTGTCGCAGCCGGTCTCGACGTGCCCGGCGAAACGGCGCGCGAACGTGCTGTCCGTATCCACCGTCACGCGCACGTCGTACCAGCCGTGCGACGCGCGCAGGTCCAGATACAACTGCGCGGTCTCGCCGCCCGCCACGCGCCGCGTCACGGTCTTCGAAGGCTCGTAGTCGTTCGTCGCGCTGAACGTGCACGGCCCGCTGCCGTTGTTCTTCAGACGCAGTTGCAGATTGCCGTTCGCGACGTCGTAGCCTTCGGCGACTTCGGGCAGCGCCTCTTCGCGCGACCACCCGCTATGCGATGCCGTCGCCTTGCCCGCCACCCGGCGCAGGAACCCGTTCGGCCCGTGCACGACGAAGTCGTAGCTGCCGTCGGCGTTCGTCGCGAGGTGATCGGCGAGGCGCTTGTTGGCCTCCACCGTGTAGGTGCGCGGCGCATCGGTGCTGCCCTGCCGATACAGCAGGAACACCGCGCCCGCCGCGCCCGTGTTCACGAAGTCGAAGGCCACCGTGCGCTGGCTCGCGTTCGCGTGCGTGCGCACGAAGAGTTCGTACGGCAGCGCGCGGGCGGGACGAACGCCCGGCTCCTGCTTCGGCATCGCGCCGACGACGGGCGGCACCGGCACGTAGTCGGGATGACGCGCCTTGTCGGGCGGCGCGTACGACGACGTGCCCGGCAGCGTCGGCAGGCCGCGATTCGGATTGCGGAAGTCGAACGCGGAGGTCAGATCGCCGCAAATCGCGCGGCGCCACGGCGTGATGTTCGGCTCAGGAAGCCCGTGCGACGCGCCGAAGCGCTTCTGAATGAAGCGGATGACCGACGTGTGGTCGAACGTTTCGGAGCACACCCAGCCGCCGCGCGACCACGGCGACACGACGATCATCGGCACGCGCGCGCCGAGGCCGTACGGACCCGCCGCGTACTTCTGGCTGCCGGGGAAAATTTCGAGGCTGGTATCGACGGTCGAGAGCCCGTTCGCGCTCGATGCCGGCGGAAACGGCGGCACGATGTGATCGAAGAAGCCGTCGTTCTCGTCGTAGTTGATGAGGAGCGCCGTCTTGCTCCAGATGTCCGGGTTGGAGGTCAGCACCTGCAACACCTGATCGACGTACCACGCGCCATAATTCGCCGGCCAGTTCGGATGCTCGGAATACGCTTCCGGCGCGACGATCCACGAGACCTGCGGCAGCGTGCCCGCCTGCACGTCCTGCCTGAGCTTCGTGAAGTAGTCTTCGCCCGCCGCGGCGTTGGTGCCGCGACGCGCCTTCTCATACAGCGGGCTGCCCGGCTGCGCGTTCTGGTACTGAGTGAAGTAAAGCAACGAGTTGTCGCCGTAATTGCCGATGTACGGGTCCTGCGTCCAGCCCCACGAGCCCTTCGCGTCGAGACCCGTACCGATGTCCTGATAGATCTTCCACGAGATGCCCGCGCGCTCCAGCACTTCGGGGAACGTGGACCAGCCATAGCCCGCTTCCGCGTTGTCGACGACAGGACCGCCACCCTTGCCGTCGTTGCCCACGTAGCCGGTCCACATGTAGTAGCGGTTCGGATCGGTCGACGTGTTGGTCGAGCAGTGGTACGCGTCGCAGATCGTGAAGGCGTCGGCGAGCTGATAGTGGAACGGGATGTCGTCGCGCTTCAGGTACGCCATCGTCGTCGTGCCCTTGGACGGCACCCATTGATCGTACCGGCCGCCGTTGAACGCGCCCTGGCCGCTCACCCAGTCGTGCGGCAGGTCTTGCAGGAACTGCATCCCGAGGTTGGATGCGCCCGGATGAAACGGCAGCACGTCGCCCGCGCCGGCGGCAATCGGCTGGTGATACACGGTCTTGCCGTTCGCGAGCCGCACGGCGCGGGTATCGCCGAAACCGCGCACGCCGCGCAGCATGCCGAAGTAGTGATCGAAGGAGCGGTTTTCCTGCATCAGCACGACAATGTGCTCGATATCCTCGATCGAACCGTGACGGTTGTTCGCGGGAATGGCGAGCGCCTGGCGAATGCCGAGCGGAACGATATTGAGTGCGGTGGCCGCGCCGGCGGTCTGCATGGCCGCGCGCAGGAATTCACGTCTGTTATGGGTTGTCATCCGTGTGCCTGGGGAAGAGAGGGAAGGCGTCAGTCGACCGTGTGAATGACCGGCGGCGCGAGCGCATCGGACGATGCCTGCGCGGAGACGGCCTGCGCGGACTGCGCTTGCGACGGACGGGGCGTGCCGGTGGACGTGGCCGAGATCGCCCAGTTCTCCAGTTCGCTCGTTCCCGCGGTCGCGGCATCCGCTTGCGCGCTTGCGCGCGCCGGCGCGGCCGCGGCAGGGTCGGCTGCCGTATCGCTATTGCTGTTGCTGTTGCTGTTGCAGCCGCCAACGGTTGCGCACGCGAATACGGCGATGCCCGCCGCTACGTGGCGGCGTCTTTCGGCTCTCTTCATGCGTCCTCTCGGCAAGTGGGCAGTTGCACTCAGCGCACGGAAGCGTAGCGGGGGGATGTGTAAGCAATGTGACCGGCGCGCGCCGGGCCGGTGGGTGGCATCGGCAAGACGTTGGCGGCTTAGCTAGCCGCGGTCTGTTCGGTGTCTGCGGCGGCGCCGGTATCCGTGGCCGTCGACCGCTCGACGGGCACGCGCACGGCGGATTCCCACCGCTCGTAGCCGCACGCCTCGCACGGCCGGTCAGGACGCTCGTCCGACTGCACCGTGACGCCGCAGCTCCAGCACGAGAAATAGCCCTTCGCGCCGATGGCGTCGAGCAGCGACCGCTCCATGTCCGGCCGCACCGTGAGCCCGGGCAAAGGCTCCTTTCGCCACACGATGCTGATGGACCCGGACGCCTCCATGTACACGCGGCGCAGTTGCCCGAGATGCGCGACGTTCGCCGCCCTCAGCTCGGAAGCGAGCATTTCGCGCGAGACCTGGCTGGCTTTCAGTTCATCGAGCAGTATGCGGCCGTCTTTCACGAGAATCGTGACGTCGCCCTGCTCCAGCACTTCGAATCTGCGCCAGCGCAGACCGGCCGTCGCGCTCAGGCGTTGCAGCGCGACCACGGCGAGCAGCACGACGGCGGCCGGCAGCACGCCCTGCGACGACACCTGAATGGGCACGCCGATGGCCGCGCCCAGCATCAGAATGACGGCGAGTTCGGTGATGCTCAACTGCGCCGCGACGCGCTTGCCCATCATGCGCATGGCGACGAGCAGCATCAAATACATCACGACCGCGCGCGGGATGACCTCGATGAGAAAAGCCCACGGCCCGTCGCCGATCAGCAGTCGCTCGATAAAAGGCATCAGCGCTCCACTTCGGTCACGGCGTACGTCCACTCGCGCGATCCGCAGTTGTCGCAGCGCAGATCGCCGGCGTGGCCGCTCTCCTCGGTCTGCACCGTGTTGCCGCACTGCAGGCACGCGGAGCAGCCCGGCACGCGGGCTTCGTCGCGCAATTCCTCGTCGATGGCGGGCAGCACCGACAAGCCCGGCTTCGCGGGCCGCGCGGGGATGAACGAGAACGCGCCCGAAGGCTCCATGTACAGGCGGCTGATCTGCCCGAGATGCTGCCAGCCCGCGAGCCGCATCGCTTCGTAGACCTTTTCGCGGGGCATCGCGGCGCGCGCCAGCTCGGCGTGTTCGAGCCGCCCTTCGCGGGCGAGCAGCGTGACATCGGTCGATATCATCGTCTCCACGCGCCGGTGCGTGATGCCCGCCGCCGCGATGATGCGCTGAAGCGCGACCGCGACGAGCGCGATCAGAAACGGCGGCAGCATGCCGCGATTCGCGGCCTGCAACGGCACGCCGATGGCCGCCGCCAGTGTCACGACGATCGAGATTTCGAAGAGCGTGAACTGCGCGGCGACGCGCCGGCCCAGCAAGCGCATCGCGATGACGAGCAGCACGTAAGTCGCGCAGGTTCTGAGCAGCACTTCCAGCAGAAAGTGCCATGACGCGTTGCCGAACAGGAAGCGATGCCAGTCGGTCAGTCTGAACGGAGGGGATTGCAAAGCGGCACCTGACAGCATGTCGAGTGCGGACCACGGCGCATTCAGCGTGCCTGATGCGCGCGCGACATAACGTCTTTAAAGCGGCAGGCACATCTTGTGCGGTGCACGAGAAAAGCCCGCGCGACACTATCCCGCAAGACGATTCATGCCCAAGCCATCCAAGCAAAAAGTACCCGAATTCGAGAGCCGGCAGGAAATACTCACGGCCCGACGCAATGCCAAGATGGCCCGTTCGACGCACGCCTATGTGCGCGGTAACACCTCGAAGTTCTACGACTGGCTCGAACAGGCGGAGATACGCGGATTGCCGCAAGGCCCGGCCATCTGGATTTGCGGCGACTGTCACACCGGCAACCTGGGCCCCGTGGCGGACGCCAACAAGCGCATCGAGATTCAGATTCGCGATCTGGACCAGACGGTCATCGGCAATCCGGTGCATGACCTGATCCGGCTCGGCCTCTCGCTCGCGACCACGGCGCGCGGCTCCGCGCTGCCGGGCGTCACGACCATCAACATGATCGAAGCCCTGTTCGAGGGCTACGCGCTCGCCTTCGACGCCGACGCCGACAGCGACGCCGACGACCTCTGCCGCAAGCCCGAAGTCGTGCGCGTGGTGATGCGCGAAGCGGTGCGCCGTTCGTGGAAGCATCTGGCGCTCGAACGTCTCGACGACACGCAGCCGACCATTCCGTACGGAAGCCGCTTCTGGCCCGTCAACAAGGACGAGCGCGCGGAGATCGAGGCGCTCTTCCAGAAGGAGACGCTCGCCAAGCTCGCGACGAGCCTGCGCGGTCGTCCGGATACCGGCAAGGTCACCGTGCTCGACGCCGCCTACTGGGTCAAAGGCTGCAGTTCGCTCGGACGCCTGCGTTACGCGGTGCTGCTCGACGTGGACGGCGGCGTGGTCGAAGGCGACGACCTGTGCCTCATCGACATCAAGGAAGGCGTGAAGGCCGCCGCGCCGCGTTATCCCGGCACGAACATGCCGCGCGACAACGCCGAACGCGTGGTCGAGGGCGCGCGCAACCTGTCGCCGCATCTCGGCGAGCGCATGCGATCCGCGACCTTGCAGGGACGTCCCGTGATTCTGCGCGAGCTGCTGCCGCAGGACCTGAAGCTGGAGATCGAACACATCGGGCCAACGGAAGCGATGGAAGTGGCGCGCTATCTCGCGTTCGTCGTCGGTCAGGCGCACGGCAGGCAGATGGACCGCGCCACACGCAAAAGCTGGCTCGGCGAACTGAAGCGCACGAAGCCGAAGTCCATCGACGCGCCGTTGTGGCTGTGGAGCAGCATCGTGGAACTGGTCGGCAGTCACGAGGTCGGCTATCTCGAACACTGCCGGCGTTACGCGCTCGCGGCGGCCTGACGCGCGCCCGGGCACGCGGAATGCATCGCAACGCCATACAGCAATTGAATCAGACGAGGACGCAATGCAGAACGCAGAAGGGAATCCGTCACAGCAACAGCAAAAGGAAATGGCGGCCAAGAGCCCCGCCAAGACGCCCGCGACCGGCACGGCTTCGCCCGACGCCGCGACGCAGGCGAAGGAGTTCGGCAGCACGAAACACGCGGGCTCGGCCGAACCGGGCCCGGCCGACGCGAACGGCGCGCTGCCGTCGATAGACAATCGCGCGGCCAGCAACGGCTCGTCCGATCCCGTGCGCGAAGCGGCGAGCCGCATCCGCGCGGTCGACGACGAAGGCATGGAGTCCACCGACGACACCGTGGACGCCGACGCGAAGTCGATCGAAGCGAGCCGCGATATGTCCGGTTGGCACGACAACGTGATCTCGTCGAACGCGACGCTGTCCAATAACGTGCGCGCGCCGGCGCGCGGCCTCGGCGGCATCGACAGCCGTCCGACCGGCAACGTGCCGCCGATTCTGCCCAAGCGCGGCTATCGCGTGGTGTTCAGCGAGACGCTTTACGAGCAGGAGATGAACGGATCGAAAACATCGCATGTGTTCAGCTTCGAGCGCATTGCGGATGCATGAACGCCAACGAGCGCGGCTGTTGAAACCATCGACTTTGGTGAAGGAGAAAGAAAGTGGGCTTGTTCAAACGTCATCGTGAGCAAGGCGGCGTATCGACCGGCCTGTATGTATCCGAGTTCGAGCAGTTCCTCAACCGGCTGAAAGAGGACCATCCGGACATGGACCGGAACCAGATGTTGGGGCGCGCGCTTCTCTGGGACAAGCTGCCGCGTCTGCCGGACTCGCCCGATTCGGTCGGCAAGGAAGGCAAACTGCGCCAGCCCTCGTACGTCTATTACAGCGACCTCGACTAGCTTGCGGCAAGCCTGAACCCGCCAATGGGCGCTCGCCCATGCGCGCGCCCGGATTCGTCCAGGGCAGCGCGCAGTCGCTCACGCGCCTGACGCGGCGACGCGCTCTTGTCCGGCGCAAGCACGTGCGCAACCGCCGTTGTCCGTCTTCTCCCGCATCTTCCGCCCGTTTCTCGCGCTTTTCCGCAGCCGGCCGGGCGTCGTTCGACGCCGGGCGAGCAAGTCGCTAGAATGGTCCGTTCGGAGACGCCCATCAAAACCATGCTCATTGCCGCTTTCAGGTCAGCGGGGTCAGCGAGCCAAAAGAACCGATGACGAATGTCATGCGCAATAGCGAGAACACGCCAGCCGGCATGCGCCCCGACTGGGCACGCGTCTGGATCGATTCCACCACCAATCTGGCGGCGTTCTGCCTGACGCCGGAAGGCTTCGTGTCGACCTGGAATCCGGGCGGCACGGCCATTTACGGCTATGCGCCCGAAGAAATCATCGGCCAGCACTACTCGGTGTTCTTCCCGGACGACGGCCGCGAGAGCGCGACGCTCGAAAGTGAATTGCGCGAAGCACGCGCGCACCGCAGCTTCGAAACGGAAGGATGGCGCAGGCGCAAGGACGGCTCCGTGTTCTGGGCGAGCGTGCTCACCACGGCGCTCGTCGAGGCGGACGGGTCGCTCATCGGCTTCGTGAAGATTGTCCGCGACGAAAGCGACAAGCGAAAGGCGCACGACGCGGTGATTGAAAGCGAGCGGCGCTTTCGTCTGCTCGTCGAGGGCGTGACGGACTACTCCATCTTCATGCTCTCGCCCGAAGGGCTCGTGACCAACTGGAACAGCGGCGCGCGGCGCATCAAGGGCTATACCGCCGAGGAAATCATCGGCTCGCACTTTTCGCGCTTCTATTCGCCGGAAGATGCGGCGGCCGGCTTGCCGCAGCGCGCGCTGCGCATTGCCGCCCGCGAGGGACGGTTTGAATCCGAAGGCTGGCGCCTGCGCCGCGACGGCACGCGCTTCTGGGCGCATGTGATCGTGGACGCCATTCGCGACGAAACCGGCACGCTGATCGGCTTCGCGAAGATCACGCGCGACGTCACCGAGAAGCGCGAAGCGGATCAGCTTCTCGAAGAGACGCGCGCCGCGCTGTTGCAGGCGCAAAAGATGGAAGCCATCGGCAAGCTGACGGGCGGCGTCGCGCACGACTTCAACAACGTGCTGCAAGTGCTGCGCGGCAATCTCGAACTGCTGCGCAGCCGTTGCCTGGGCGACAACTGGAGCATGGACCGCCTGAGCAATGCGATCGATGCCGTCGAACGCGGCGCGAAGCTCGCGTCGCAATTGCTCGCGTTCGGCCGCAGACAGGCGCTGCGGCCCGTGTCCGTGAATCTCGCCTCGATGGTGCGCGGCATGGACGACTTGCTGCGCCGCGCGCTCGGCGAAACCATTCAGGTCGAGACGGTGGTCTCCGGCGGGCTATGGAATGCGTACGTCGACTTGCATCAACTGGAGAACGTGCTGCTGAACCTCGCCATCAACGCGCGCGACGCGATGCCCGACGGCGGCAAGCTCACGCTCGAACTCGCGAACGCGATGCTCGACGACCGCTACGTGCGCACGCTTTCCGACGTGCCGGCGGGACAGTACGTGATGCTCGGCGTGACCGATACGGGCGTCGGCATGCCGCCCGAAGTGCTGGAGCGCGCATTCGATCCTTTCTTCAGCACGAAGCCGGAAGGCGAAGGCACCGGGCTCGGCCTCAGCATGGCGTATGGCTTCATCAAGCAGAGCGGCGGGCATATCCGCATCTACAGCGAAGTCGGGCACGGCACCACGGTGCGCGTCTACTTGCCGCGATCGCTGGTGGAGGCGCTCGAACCCACCACGTGGCGGAACGCGCCGGTGACGGGCGGCACGGAAACGATACTCGTCGTGGAGGACGACCAAAAGGTGCAGTCCACCGTCATCGAAATGCTGACGGACCTCGGCTATCACGTGCTCAAGGCCGACAATGCCGACCAGGCGCTCGTCGTGTTGAGCAGCGGCGTGCACATCGATCTGGTCTTTACCGATGTCGTGATGCCCGGCTCGCTCAAGAGCCCCGAGATGGCGCGCCGCGCGGTGAAGATGCAGCCGGATCTGCGCGTGCTCTTCACGTCGGGCTACACGCACAATGCGATCGTTCACGGCGGACGCCTCGATCCGGGCGTGGAACTGTTGAGCAAGCCCTACAGCCGCGAAGATCTGGCCGCCAAGATCCGGCAGATGCTCGGCACTCCGAATCAAACACCTCAAACAAGCGAAGCCAAACCGGAGCCTTCGCCCGCGCCCGCTGTTGCGAAACGCGTGCTGGTGGTGGAAGACGACCGCTTCGCGCGCGAAGCGGTGAGCGAGCTGCTCGTGATGCTCGGCCATCGCGCGGTGAGCACGGCCAATGCAAGCGGAGCGCTCGAAGCGCTGGCGCACGACACTTTCGACGTGCTGCTGACCGACGTCAATCTGCCCGACATGGCGGGCACCGAACTCGCGCGGCGCGCCGTCGAGCGTTGTCCCGGCATGCGCGTGATCTTCGCGTCCGGTGACAGCGTGCTCGATGACGAAGCGCAGGGCTTCGAGTGGCAGGCGCTGCGCAAGCCGTACACGCTCGAACAACTCGAAGAAGCATTGCGCGACGAAGGCCGCCCGAGCGGCCAGCAATAAGCCGAGCGGGGCCAGCGTCGCGCCGGCCCCGTCACTACGTCACGACCTCACGCGGCCGTTACTTCGATGCGTCGCGGCTTGGCTTCCTCGCGGCGCGGCAGCGTCAGCTTCAGCACGCCGTCCTTGAGCGTCGCTTCGATCTTCGACGTATCGAAGTCGTCGCTCACGGTGAACGTGCGCGAGAAGTACGGCGCGCGCACTTCCGCATGCGCGAGGCGCAGATTCGACGGCACCGGCACGACCGACTCGCCTTCGATGATGAGACTGCCGTCGTGCACCTTCACATCGAGCCGGTCCTTCGATACGCCCGGCAGGTCCGCCCACAACGTGACGGCGTGCACGTCCTCGACGATATCGACATTCGGCGCAAGCGTCGTGCGGCGCCGTTCCTGGCTGGACTCCTGACGAGCCACAGCGCCTTTTTCGCGTTCCGCGATCTGAGTGTTGTCGCTCATGATGTCACCTCTTCTTTCGCTCATTGCATGGGTTATTTCACAGCTCATTGGACACTGATAGCGCGCGGCTTCGATGCCTCGCGCTTGCCGACCGAGATCAGCAAACAACCATCGACATAACGCGCCTGCACCTTGTCCGGATCGGCCTGCTGCGGCAGTTCGATCACGCGACGGAAGGTGCCGTTGAAGCGCTCCTGCGCGTACTCGCGCGCGCCTTCGGGCAGGTCGCGCTCGCGCGTCGTGCGTTCGCCGGCGATGTTGAGCAAGCCCTTGTCGATGGACACGTCGAGCTTCGTGGTGTCGAGGCCCGGCGCGAACGCGACGATCTCGATGGTGTCATCGGTCGAACCGATGTTGACGGGCGGGAACACGCCGGGACGGCTCGATCGCAGGCTTCTCGGAAAGCCGTCGAACACGCTGGACAGTTGCCGCTGCACTCTCTCCAGTTCGCTGAAGAGATCGGCCGCAGTGAATGCTTCGTTCATTTTCGCTCTCCTCCGGCGGCAAGAGGGAAGCTCCATGCGCTTCAGCTTTAGCTGCCCCATGCCGCGGACAATTAAGGTTGAAACACGCAGCGCTCATGGCGAGCGGCTGCCTTTACGAGGTCAATATATGAAACGCCGCGAGATTTTCAAGGGGCGGGGCGTGCGCTTCGCGCGCTTGAAAATGGAGGCGTCGCCCATACCATCCGCGCACCAGGTCACAAGGAGAATGTCGTGGAATTCGATACCGACTGGAGAACGCTCGGACGGCATCGCATCAAACTGCGTTCAACCCGGGGCTTTCCCACCGAGATCATGAATCAGCTCGCCGAGGTGGCGCGCCTCGCGGTGGATCACAACATGAGCGCCCGGGCGCGGATCGTCGAGATCGTCTTTCGGCACGAGAAGGTGTACGACATCACCGTCGGAACGACGATCGCCGAAGACCGCGTCTGCGCGCCCCAACTGGAAGCTGCTATCGCCGCCGTGTTCGGACTCATGCCGGAGCAGATCAATCTCTTCGTGCAGACGGTCACGCAGGAGGAAGTGGACCTGCACTTCGGCGTCTACGAAAGGATGCTTGCAGAGAAGCTCGGGACGGTCGCGCCGATACATTGACTGACTGCGCATCGGCTTGCGCTCGCTCGCGAGCGGCACAGTGCTTGCGCGGTCCGTTGCTCGGATGGCCATTGCGCAACCCGCGCGAGGCGGCCGTCTTCGAGCGGACGAATCAGCGTTCCGCGAATCTGCGATGGAGAAGCCGATGAACTCAGACGATACCCCGGCCAACGTCACGCCGCCGTCGGAAGAAGTGCGCCTGTCCGCGGTACAGGAAGAACTCGCGGTCGGCGTGCGCACGACCGAGACCGGCTCCGTGCGCGTGCGCAAGGTCGTGCATGAGGAGATGCAACCCGTCTCGATGCGCCTTTCCACGCAGCAAGTGGAAGTGAGGCGCGTGGCAGTGAATCGGCCTGTCGAGGAGCGCAGTGAACCGCGTCGCGAAGGCGATACGCTCGTCATACCGGTATACGAATATGTGCCGGTGGTCAGGATGCAACTCACCTTGAAAGAAGAGGTGTACGTGAAGACGACCGAGACGCAACAGGACGTCGTGCACCAGGTTCTTGTGAATTCTGAGGAACTCGTCGTAGAGCGGCGCGAGGGGCCGGACGGCGAATGGAAGCGCGATCCGCAGGCAGGCTGAGGAACGCTCGGGAGTTGCGCGGGAACGGCCGTTGCGATCTTCATCGCACGCGCTTCAACCCCGGCTTGCGTACGCCTTTTTCTCGGAGATGCTGCTATGACTCAGACTATCATTGGTGTATTCAATACGCTTCAGGACGCCGAGCTCGCTCAGACCCGCCTCGAAGCAGAAGGCATCGCGCGCGCGGACATGAGCGTGCATTCGAATGATGCCGGCTCGTCGATGACGACCGGCGCCGCCACGAGCGATGTCGCGACGGACCGTCCCGTCGGCGACGCGCACGAAGGCGCGATGGGCCGCATCGAACACTTCTTCAAGAACCTCTTCGGCGACAACGACCGGCCGGAAGAGATCGGTCACTATCAGGAAGCGGTGCGCCGCGGCAGCGCGTTGCTGTCGGTGGACGTGCCGGACGGAATGGAGACCGAACGCGTGCGCGACGCGCTGTATGCGGCCGGCGCAATCGACATCGACTCGCGCGTGGCTCAATGGCGCAATACGGGCTACACGGGCTATGACCGCAACGCGCCCGCCTACACCGCGGATGAAATCGCAGCCGAACGCCAGGCTTTCCCGGTCGTGCAGGAGTCGCTCGAAGTCGGCAAGCGTGAAGTGCAAACGGGCGGCGTGCGCGTGTACTCGCGCCTGACGGAAACGCCGGTCAGCGAGTCCGTGAACCTGCACGAAGAACACGCGAGCATCGAGCGCCGCGCAGTGGACCGTCCCGCGACGGCGGCGGATCTGAAGGAAGGCTTCGTCGAGATCAAGGAAACGGCTGAACAGCCGGTCGTCGCGAAGACGGCGCGCGTCGTCGAGGAAGTGGTCGTCGGCAAGGAGAGCTCGAACCGCACGGAGACGATCACCGATACGGTTCGCGGCACCGAAGTGGAAGTGGAACGCACCGCAGGCGTGGAAGGCACGACCACGGGCCTCGAAGGGACCACGGGCGTGACCGGTACCAAGAAGAACCCGCTGTAACGGCAGCATGAGGTCGGCCCGGTCGCGTCATGCGCGCGGCCGGGCCTTCTTATCGAATCGGGTCGAAGAAATAGTTGACTGATTCGATTGGGATTGGCATAATAGCGCTTGAAGTACAAGAAGTCGATTGCTGCTCATCAATAGTCCGATTTTCCTCCGGTATTCGTTGTCCACTCCCTCCTTGCCGCTTCACCCCGCTCTATTCGAGCATCTTCAATTTTTATTTCAGGATTTTCATGGACACCGGTACCGTCAAGTGGTTTAACGACACCAAGGGCTTCGGCTTCATCACCCCCGACAATGGCGGCGACGACCTCTTCGCGCACTTCTCGGAGATTCGCGCCGACGGCTTCAAGACCCTGGCCGAAGGCCAAAAGGTGAGCTTCGAAACGAAGCGCGGCCCGAAGGGCATGCAAGCTTCGAACATCAAGCCGCTGTAAGTCTTGATTCAGTAGTTCGCAGTAACACGCAGCATGCGCGGGGGCCACAAGGCCCCCGCGTTATATCCGCGTTTTTTCCGCTTTCCTCGCTTCGCCTTTCTCCGTCCCCCGCTTATCTCTCGGCCATCTCCGGCCAGATCTTTCGGCCCAGACGATTTTTTCTGGCGTCTATCGAGGGCGCATTGTCCTCCGGCTTTTTCCGCATCGACGGAAAGCCACGACCTTAAAACTAAAATGAACACGACTCAACATTACCGCGGTTATGCGGTGCACGCGTCCGCGCATCCGCTTCGCGACAAAACTTTCTCCGCCGATCTCCTGCTCGAACGCGACTCCGCCAGCGAGCACGACGCGCAATACCGCTTCTACTCGCTGGATTACTTCGCCAACGAAGCCGACGCCGTCGAGTACTCGCGCCAATGGGCTCGCGAGTGGATCGACACGCGCGGCTAATCCTCGCGGCTAATCATCCTTTCTTTCCGATTCCCCTCGCAGCAGGGACCGCTTTTTACCTCACAGACTTTAATCGCCCGACGTTATTCGATAATTAACATTCAACGCACCAAACGTTTGCCAACGCCGCTCGGCCCTCAAGGCCGGACGCCTGCTGCCGATATTCCGGATGAGGGTGAATTAACCGGATAGTCCGGTCGGCGTGGTCGTTACTCGGGCCAGCAGTCGCATCGCTCAAGACGTATCAAGCGAACAACAAGAAGGTAAACATGCGCGTTGCCCCCAAGACGACAAACCGGCAACTATTCAACACGATCTGGCCGTTTCTCGCGGTCGTCATCTCCCTTCTGGCGATGGCGGCGACGAGTCTCGCCATCATGTCGTCGGTGCGCGCGTATATCGGCGGTGAAAGCACCTGGTCCAAAGGACAGAAGGACGCCGTTTTCTATCTCGCGCGCTATGCGCAGACCGGCGACGAACAGGCGTTCCGTCAATACGAAGACGCGATCGCGTATCCGCTCAGCCTGAAGCGCGCGCGGCTCGCGCTCGACCGGCCCAACCCGAACGTGCCCGAGGCGCGCGCGGCGCTGCTCGCGAGCGGCGTCTATCCCGCCGACGTCGGCGCGGTGATCTGGGTGTTCCGCACCTTCCGGCGCGCGAGCTACTTCCAGGAAGCCGTCGCGTACTGGACGGCGGGCGATCTGCTCGTCGACCAGCTCACCGATGCCGGCAGGAAGCTGCGCGACGCCGTCAGAAGCGGCCCCGCGGCTCGCGGCGAAGTGGAAAGCCTCACCAACGAAGTGTGGAACATCAACGGTTCGATTGCGCCGATCTCGCGCGCATTCGCCGACGTGCTCGGCTCGGCGTTCCGCCAGACGGCGATGCTGCTGTTCACCGTGAACGTCGTGGTCGCCGTGCTACTCGTGTGTCTGTCGGCGTGGTATGCGCGACGCTTCATCACCGCGCGGCTCGAAACCGAGAACGCGCTGCGACGAAGCGAGGCGCGCGCGAAGGCGACGCTCGGCTCCATCGGCGAGGCGGTGATTTCCGTGGGGCCGTCGGGTCTCGTCGAGTTCATCAACCCCGCCGCCGAGAAGCTCTTCTGCCGCGAAGCCGCTGCGTGCGTGAACCGGCCGCTGGGCGCGCTCGTCACGGTGGCGCGGGAATGGGATCGCCGCCCGGTCGATGTGATCGACGAAGCGCTCAAGGGCGCGGAGCCGGAGGAAGCCGGCGGCGACCTCATTCTCACGAACGCGCTGGGCAAGGATATCGTCGTGCAGGCGATCACGTCGCTCGTGCGCGACACGTCCGATACGTTGACGGGCGTCGTGCTGCTGCTCAGGAACATGACGCGCGAGCGCGAGTACGTCTCGAACCTCGCGTGGCAGGCGACGCACGACGGCCTCACCGGACTCTTGAACCGCACCGAATTCGAACGGCGCCTCAGCACGGCGCTCGATCCCGAGTCGGATGTGGACGACTCGCATCGCGCGCAGATGCTGATGATGCTCGACCTCGACCAGTTCAAGGTCGTGAACGACACCTACGGTCACGCCGCCGGCGACGCGATGCTGCGCGAAGTCGCGCTCTTCATCGAACAATGCCTGCGCGAAGAAGACGTGCTCGGCCGCCTGGGCGGCGACGAGTTCGGCGCGCTGCTCTGCAATTGCGACAAGCATCGCGCGATGCAGATCGCGGAGCGCTTGCGCAAGGACGTGGCGGCGTTCGAATGGTCATGGGAGACGCATCGCCTGTCGACGAGCGTGAGCATCGGCGTGGTGGATCTGCGGCAGACCGGGCTCGACGTGGAAACCGCGATGCGCTACGGCGATATCGCCTGCTATCTCGCGAAGGAGCGCGGCCGCGACCGCGTGCATCTGGCTGTGCCCGGCGACAAGGAACTCACGCGCCATGCGAGCGAAATGTCGTGGTGCGGCCGCATCAAGGACGCGCTCGCGAACGACCGCTTCTGCCTGTATGCGCAGGACATTCAGGCCACCGACCCGCGTGCCGGCCGACACGAAGAACCGGAGCAGCACGTCGAAATCCTGTTGCGCATGGTCGGCGAACGCGGCGATATCGTGCCGCCCGGCCTTTTCATGCCGGCCGCCGAACGCTACGGCCTCATGTCGGCCATCGACCGCTGGGTCGTGCGCGCGGTCTTCTCGACGCTCGCGAACACGCCGCCGTCCTATCGCATGCAGTACGCGATCAATCTGTCGGGCGCGTCGATCGGCGACGAACGCTTCCTCCAGTTCCTTAACGAGCAGTTCGCCATCAGCGGCGTCGCGCCCTCGGCGATCTGCTTCGAAGTGACCGAAACCACCGCCGTCGCCAATCTCGCCGCGGCCGCGCGCTTCATCCGCGAGTTGAAGAAGCGCGGCTGCAAGTTCGCGCTCGACGACTTCGGCGCGGGCATGTCGTCGTTCGGCTATCTGAAGCACTTGCCGGTCGACTACATCAAGATCGACGGCGGTTTCATCAAGGACATGCTCAAAGATGCCGTTAATCGCGACATGGTCGCCGCGATCAACGACATCGGCCATTCGATGGGCCGTCTGACGATCGCGGAGTATGTCGAAAGCGAAGCGATTCTGCGCGCATTGCGCGAGATGGGCGTCGATTTCGTTCAGGGGTTCCATGTTGGGCGCCCCGCGCCTTGGGCACAGCATGTCGAACCTATCAACATCTAATCAGGAGAACACGTTGGATCCGACTTTTCAGCGGGTGGGCGATTTGAAAGACATCGCAAGTTACCCGGCCTGGCTCGGCGATGTGCTGGCCGAAACCAAAGAAGCAAAGCTGGCCGTCGTCTCGCATCCCATTTTCGCGGCGATGCGCGAAGCCAAGCTCGAGCCGCGTCAGGCGGAAGCGTTCCTCGTCAACGGCTGGCCCGTCGTCGAGCAGTTTCCGCAATACATGGCGATGAACCTGCAAAAGGTCCGCTACGGGCACTCGCGCGGCGAAGACCTCGCGCGGCGCTATCTCACGCGCAATATCCGCGTCGAACAGAACCACGCGGACTACTGGGTCGACTGGGCTGCCGCGCACGACGTGAGCAAGCGCGACCTGATGAAGGCGAACGGTCCGTCGCTCGCCTACGCGCTCAGCCACTGGTGCTGGAAGAGCAGCAGCACGGACGCGCTCGCGGCGAGCATCGCGGCGACCAACTTCGCGATCGAAGGCGTGACCGGCGAATGGTCCACGCTCGTGTGCAGCACGGACACGTACGCGAACAGCTTTCCGGTATCGATCCGCCGCAAGGCGATGCGCTGGCTCAGCCTGCACGCGCACTACGACGACGCGCATCCGTGGGAAGCGCTCGAAATCGTCGCGACGCTGCTCGGCAATGCGCCGGGCGTCGACGAAGTGCATGCGGTCAAGCGCAGCATCGCGATGAGCTACGAGTACTTCAAGATGAGCCTCGACTGCTGCCTCTAACCGCGAGCATCGCCGTTGCGGCAAATGATGGCCCGCGCAGCGCGAAGGCGCGCTGCGCAGGACCGGTACCCTATCTGGACAAGAAGAATGAAAACGAAGCAAATCGCGTGTGCGGCGGCCGCTGCCTTATGTGTCGGCGGCGCTCACGCACAGGCGGCGGGAAATATCGTCGTCAACGCGGGGTGGATGCACTTCTCGCCGCAGGATTCCAGCGAGCCGTTCAAGATCAACGCGCTGGGTCAGACGATGACGCAGCCGGACGCGGGCGCGTCGGTGAGCAATGCCGACACCTTCGCGGTCACGACGACCTACTTCTTCACCGACCATATCGCCGCTGAAGCCGTGATGGGCGTGCCGCCGAAGTTCAATCTCGACGGCACGGGCACGCTCGGCGCCATCGGCAAGCTGGGTTCGGCGCGCGAATGGAGCCCGACGCTGTTGCTGAAGTACTACTTCGGCAGCGCGCAAAGCCGCTTCCGTCCGTATATCGCGGCGGGCGGCGCGTACGTGTGGTTCTCGGATACGAAGCTCACCTCGCCGATGGCGAACGGCGCATTTCTCTATTCGAGCCAGTTCGGCAATGCGCTGACCGGCCCCACGACCGTGAGCCTCAGCAGTTCGTTCGCGCCCGTGGCCAACGCCGGCTTCACGTACAACTTCACCGACCACTGGTCGGCGTCGTTCTCGCTGTCGTACATGTGGCTGTCGGCGCGCGCGCGTCTGGAAACGCAATCGGCCGTCGGCACGGTGCGCAGCGAATCGAAGATCAAGCTCAATCCGATCGTGAGCTTCCTCTCGGTCGGCTACAAGTTCTGACGACACGCCGCCGCGCGCTCGCGCCGGGCGGCGCGGCGGGCGGTCAGGACTTCTGTCCCCTGCCCGTCTTCGCCTGAAGCTCGTCGATCCTGCGCGACGCATCCGCTTTCGACAGCGACGCGTCGAACGGCTCCTTCGCCTCTTCGGAAAGCGTCTTCAGATATGACGCCTGCGCGCCCGTCATCGGCTCGTCGCCGGTCACCCACTCGTCGGGGTCCTTCTCGGCATTCGATGTCGGCGACGCCTTCGGGTTGTCGATACGCGGATCGCTCTGATCGCTCTGATCGTCCTGACGCTCTGCGTTTTCGGTCGGTTGTCCTTTCATGGCCGCTTTCTCCTGCGATGTCTATTAGCGCGTCTTGTCCATGCAAGCTGCGTGCCTCGTCACAACTGGCGCATCTGCACGCCGTGACGCGGGCCGTGCGCGCGCAGGCCGGCTTCGAATTGCGATAGCGTCATCGGCGGCGGCGGGTCGGCTTGCGGACCGAGTTCCGCGAGCGCCCGGCCGAAGCGCGCGAACGTCGCGAAGTCGCGCGGATAGCGGCGCGTATCGACGCCGAGAAAGCGCCCTTCTCGCCTGCTTCGTTCGAGCAACGCGCGCCACTTTGCAATCGGCGTCACGCCGACGCCTTCCGTGCCGTGCGAGAACAGCATCAGGTCGATCTCATCGAACGATTCGGAATCCAGAAAGCGCCGCAGCGTTTCAGCGGACGGGTCCGTGGAGAACACGAGCCACAGCGGAACCGCGCGAAGGCGCAAGGTCGTGTACGGGTCCATCAGAATGAACGAATCGACGACGAGCCGCGCCGCTTCCACGTTCATGCTGCGATACCAGTCGCGAATCATCCGCGCCGCGACGAAGCTCAACGACTCGGGCTCGTCGAAGCGCATTTCCACCACGCGCCAGTTCTTCTCGCGGGCGAGCGCCACGATGCTGTCGGTCAGCGCGGCATCGAAGCCCCATTCGGCCTCGGGCGCGCGCTCGGTCGGCGCGGGCGGTTGCCATCGCGGCCAGCGCGAGCGGTAGCGACGCAGATACTCGGTCACGCGCGGACTGCCTTCGAAGTACTCGGCCTCGGTCGCGCCGCCGAGCGCGCCGAACTGATACACGGACCGGTCGCTCGTGCGCGTGACCGGCCAGTCGCGCGTGCAGGTGTTGATATAAATGGTCGCGTTCGGCGCGAGGCTGCGCAGCAGGAACTCGCGATACGCCAGCGGCAACGCGCGCATCTTCAGCCGGAAGTAGCTCATCGCGGACAACATCAGCCGGTCCTGATTCGGGTCCTGCATGTGATGCACGGCGATGCGCGGATCGGCGGCGAGCAAGTCCTCGACGATCCGCAAGCCTTCGCGAAAGCCGCGCTCTGCGTCGTCGGGATCGGAAAACGGCGCGCGCACCGGACACATGAACGTCTGCGGCAGCCACGGCACGCCCATCGCGGCGGCCAGATGCATGAGCGCGCCATTCGACGAGCCGATGAACGCGGCATCGAAGGTCCGTTGCGGATACAGTCCCGCAATCCATTCGCCGATGCCTTCCACATCCAGCTTGCGAGCCGCGCGCGGCGCGATGCCCTCGGTCATGCCGCCGATCGAGTAGGCCCATTCGCGCGGCCGACGCGGCAACTGGTTCAGCGCGGGCATCAGGCTGTCGAAGAGCGGCGACTGGCTCGGACTCGTGAACCGCTCGCCATGCAGCGACGCCGCGAGCGCCTGCACCATGCCGGCGGCGGAATCGAAACGCGCGATGCCGGGTGGAGGTCTCGTCATGCGCGCGCGGCTCCCTTGTCGCTATCGACGCCATCGAGCAGAAACGGGCGAATGGCGAGCGCCATGCTATGCGGGTACACATAGTTGAGCGTATGCGTGCCGCCTTCGATGACGAGCAGCTCGCCATGCGGCAAGCGCTCTGCCACTTCGCGCGCCCATGCGAGCGGCACCACCGGATCGCGCGAACCCACGACGACGAGCGTCGGCGCCTGCACGCGCGAGAGCTTGTCCTCGATGCGGTCGCGCACGAGCTCGCGCATCGTCGCGAAGGCGCGCAAGAGTCCGGCTTTCGCATAGTCGATGCGCCCGAGCGCCGCCGCCGACCGCGCCCGTTCCAGCCGCCCGTTGCGCCAGTCGCGCAGCATCTGCACGGGCAGAAACCGCGCCGCGCGATCCACGGTCGGCCCTTGCAGCACGAGCTTGTCGACGCAGCCGGGAAAGCGCGCCGCGAACTCCGCGAGTATCTGACAGCCGAACGAATTGCCGATGAACACGGCCTTGTCGATGCCGCGGGCCGCGAGCCACAGGCGCAGCGCATCGGCGAGTTCCGGCACCGTGAGCGCGCGCTCGCGCGTCGGGCTTTCGCCGAAGCCGGGAAGATCGGGCGCATGAACGTCGAGGCCGTCGATGGCATCGCGCAGGGCGAGCGCGAGCGGCTCCATGTAGCGGCTCGAAATGACGAGGCCATGCACGAGCACGACCGGCACCATCCGCACCATCGGCACGCGCGAGCCACGCCCTTCGCGCAGCGCCTGCCGCGAAAACATGCGGTAAGGACCGGCCTGCGTCGTGCGCGCGGTGACGCCTGCGTTCGCGCTGGCTTCGGAAAGCGCGGGCGTGCGCTTGAGCCGCTTCCATTCGACGGCCGCCCAGGCCGCGAGCGCACAGGTGCCCGCTACCGCGAGCGCAGGCCAGGCGGAGCGTGCGGATCGCGCAACGTGTGCGGATGCGTGTGATCGAACGCGTCGTGTCATGCCCTCGACGAGCGAATCGCGTGCCCGCTTCACGTCATCGCTTCACGTCATCGCTTCACGTCATCACTTTACGTCATCACTTCACGCCATCACGAGATGCTCCGCCGGAATGCCGGGCGAGCGTCCGGCCAAGCGCTCGAAATCGAACGGATCGTGGCTGCAAAACACCGTCAGCTCGGAACCGGCCGTGCGGCATAGTTCGCGCAGTCGCGCCTGATTGCGCAAGCGGGCCGCGCGGTCCTTCTCCAGCATCCACTGATAGAACGCGAGGCCCGGCGTGCAGCGCGGCCGCTCGGCGTCCATCTCGGTGTGGAAGAAATACGCATCGGCCGCGAGCAACAGCCACCGGTCATCCTTGCGCACGGCAATGCCCGCGTGTCCGAACGTGTGGCCGGGCAGCGGCACGAAAGCGATGTCGTCGCGAAAGCCGGGCAGCGGCCGCACGCTGTCGAAGCCGCGCCACTTCTCGCCGTCCGCGCGATGCACTTGCCAGTTGCCGCGCGTCGACCACTGCTGCGGACGAAACCGCTGCCGGTCGAGCCACGTCTTCTGCGCGAGCGCATAGTCGCGCTCGATCTGCAGCATATGAACCGTCGCTTGCGGGAAGTCGTCGAGTCCGCCCGCGTGATCGAAGTCCAGATGACTCATCAGAATGTGGCGGACATCGCTCGCCCTGAAGCCGAGCCGCTCGATCTGCCGCACCGCCGTCATTTCCTCGCGGAAATCGGGCTTCAGCATGAACAGGAAACACGTGCTCAGGCGGCTCTGCGGATTGGCGACATCGCGCAGGCCGAAGCCTGTATCGACGAGCACGAGGCCGTCGTTCGTTTCGATCAGCAGGCAATGGCAGGTGAGTTCGCCGCGACGCAGGAGGCTCGGCGTGCGCCCGTCGAAGAGCTTGCCGCCGAGCGGACAACTCGAAATGCAATTCAGATGATGTACGCGCATGGCGGCTCGATCCCTGCGTTGACCGGTCGCGCGGCGCTTAAGACTGTCCGCCGCCCGCAGGTTTCACTTCGGACAAGTCGTCCGCCTTGACTTCGGCTTCGCGCACGGTCGTGCCTTCGTCGTCGGTTTCGGAGATATCGGTCGTGAAGGTTTCGTCGCTGCTGCTTTGCGCTTCATCGTTGCCCTTCTGCGACTGTTCCGGCTTGCCGTTTTGCGATGACGTGCTCATGTCGATCTCCTGATGATTCGGTGTCGGGAAGTGCTCGTTGCAGCGAGCCGTCGCAGCGCGTCATGGCGTCACGAGAAGCGGCCCGCGCCGCACGGCCACCGTCAAGCAATCACGGTGCCTTGGCTCGCAGCGGCCGCGACGCATCGCGCCGGAACGGTGATTGCTCCGTTCACCCGAGGAGCAACGCGAGCGAACGGAGGCATCGATGCGCAACCGGCGTGAACTGTCGAACGAATTGAGCGGAGCAAGCGAATCCAGCGGATCGGACGCCTTCATGCCGCTCGCGGCGGGCGTCGTCGCCGGTCTCGCGGCGGCGGCAGGCGTTCTGATCGGACGCCGCGCGAACGCCATCGCGCGCGTGGGCGAAGGTCATTCCGCCAAGCATCGACTGCTCGATCTCGCATCGGGCGTCATGCAACCGAAGTATCCGCTTCAGGCCATGAGTACGTGGCTCAACGGCTTTCACATGTATGCGGACGACATGGGCCGTCAGGTCGAGGCGCATCACTTCTGCATTCATCTTCGGCACGACCTGCATCAATGCGTGATCTTCGATTCAAACCGGCCGGACGCGCGTCTCATCGGCATCGAATACATCATTTCGGAGGAGCGGTTCCGGCAGTTGCCGGCGGAAGAAAAACGCCTGTGGCATAGCCACCACTACGAAGTGAAGTCCGGCACTCTGATTGCGCCGGGCATTCCGGAACTCGCCGAGCGCGCTTATTTTCAGGACCTCGTGTCGACGTACGGCAAGACGTTTCATACGTGGCAGATCGATCGCGACGAATTCCCGTACGGCCCCCCGCAACTGATGATGGGCTTCACGCAGGACGGTCAGGTGAACGAGGCGATGGTCGCTGAACGCGACGCGCGTCTCGGCGTCTCGTCCGAGGACCGCAAGCGCAGACGCTACGGCATTCCGGTGCCGGACATCGCGGAGGGCGCGAATGCGTGGGAAAGCGGCACGTCGGTGCAGACGACGCTCGCCGAAGTCCCGTTCAGGGACGTGAGCGGGTCGTCGTGATTCCATAACGCAGCACGAAGCACGGAGGACGAAAGCATGGTCAGGAACAGCACAACCCGGATTGCAACGCTCGCCGCGCTGCTCGTCGCACTCTCGCTCACGGCGGGCTGCAAGCGCGGCGGCGACGCGAGCAGCGGAGCAGGCGGCGGCGCGGCAAGCGATACGTCGGCGGCGGCCGCATCCGCGTCGATGGGTTCTGCGCCGATGGCGTCGGCGCCGGCCGCGGCGAGCTTCCCCGCGACCGCCGCGAGCGACGCGCCCGCAGGCGCGAGCCAGTAGTCAGGCGCCGCGGCCTCAGTCGCGGCTGCAAAGACACTTCACAGGAGAAATGAGAATGGCGAACAACCAGTCCGGCGGATCGAACAGCATGTTCATCGACATGCAGAAGGCGCTGAAAGGCATCGACTATCCCGCCGACAAGCAGAAGCTCCTCGACACCGCTCGCAGCAACGGCGCGAGCGAGGAGATCACGAACGCGCTCGACGCGTTGCCCGATCAGGAATACGAAAGTCCCGCAGCGGTATCGAAGGCGGTGGGTCAGGAGAGTTGAAATTCTTTCCGTCGCGGCGGCCGCGGCAGCGCGGCCGGCGCGCATTTTCATTCTTTCGATAGGAGAACCTGATGAGCATTTTTTCGACCATTCTGAACAAGATTTTCCCGCACGATCACCCGGCCGCCACCGCATCGGGCGGCGCGACACCGCCTGCCGCGAACAATGCAGCGGGCGGCGCGACGGCAGCGGCGCAGGCCAGCCCGACTGCGACGTCGGCGGCGCCGGCCACGTCGGGCGCCGAGCCCGCGCGTCCGCCCGTCACGCCGATGCCTGAAGTCGATGTCGAAGCCATCCTTTCGCAGAAACAGCAGCAGCACGGCGCCAATCTCAACTGGCGCACGTCGATCGTCGACCTGATGAAACTGCTCGACCTCGACAGCAGCCTTCAGGCGCGCAAGGAACTCGCAACCGAGCTGCACTACACGGGCAACACGGACGACTCGGCATCCATGAACATCTGGCTGCACAAGGAAGTGATGAAGAAGCTCGCCGAGAACGGCGGCAAGGTGCCGGACGACCTGAAGAGCTGACGCCCCACGCGGCCGGTTCCGCACTGCGCCGCGTGGTCATCGGAGTTCGGCACAGCGAATGCTTAATAGCTGCGTCGACTCCTTTCTCAATGATCCCGGCCATGAAAGAACCGGTCTCGCGACGCGCGAAGCTCGTCTTGTTCCCGTGGAAGAAGGACCATGCGGCCAAGCCCGGCCTCAACGAAGACGACTACGCGGTGTACGCGTCGTATCGGCCGCACGTGAGCGGCGGCTTCGTCGGCACGCTGAAGGTGGTGCGGCTGACGGATGCGCGCCTGCTCTATCCCTTCGACGGCGCCGAGGAACTCGGTCCGTTCGATTCGAAGGATGCCGCGAAGAACGCGGCGCAGACGCGCGGCAAGCAGATCGTCGACGCGGATCTCAAGACGCCCGAACTCTGAACGACGCCGCGCGCCGCGTAGTGCTTTAGCGCGTGAGGGACCATTCGGTCTGCGCCGCGCCCGCCTTCATCGCCCATTCGGCGAACGGCGGCAATTCCCGCGCATTCGGCGCGCCGTACCAGCGCACCTCGTAACGCTCCTCGACGCGATTTCCCGGCTGTCCCGACGCTCCCGCCACGGCGGCGAGGCGGCAACCGCGCGCGCGCATCGATTCGATGAGCGCTTCCTTCGAGAAGCGTCCGGGCTCGTAGGTGATCTTCAGTTGTGCCTGATTTTCGCGCGGAATCCGCACTTCGATTGCCTTCATGAACCACAGCACGACGATGCCGAGCACGACGCCCGCGACGCCGAGCCCGAGTTGTCCGCCGCCGAAGCACAGGCCGACCACCGTCACGAACCACAGCGTCGCCGCCGTCGTCACGCCTTTGACGAGGCCGTCCTTGCGCATGATCGCGCCCGCGCCGATGAACCCGACGCCCGACAGGATGCCGAGCGGCAGGCGCATCACGTCCATTTGAACGAAGGACTCGGGCGTCTTGCCGGACTGGGACAGCAGCGCGTTGACTTCGAGCATCGAGAGGCACGCGGCGAGGCAGACGAGCAGCGTCGTGCGCAGGCCCGCGACCTTGCCGGATTCGCCCCGGTCGAAGCCGATCAGGATGCCCGCCACCGCGGCCAGCAGCAGGCGTATGAAGACGTCGCGCCATTCGAGGGTGAGCGGCATCAGCCCCATGGTCGTTCTCCGTTTTTGTCGTGTTCGGGGCCGGGCTTGTTGATTGACACGGTCTTTGCGGCCCTATGCGGGGGATGTCAAGCAAATGTCGAACCAGGGGCAGTTCGAGCGTTCTAAGTTGTGCATTGGCTTGTGGGCGGCTGGCCCTTGCGTTCGCGAATCCGTACGCGAGCGTTTGAAGCGACGGGACGCGCAGACGGCGGTAATACGGGGCGGCTGTGGCTCAAGGCCGTAGCGAACATGCGAAGAGGACGCGCGGAAGTTTCCGGTGCGCGAAAGTGATTGCGGATCGTCGCGTCGGGCGAGCAGCGTTAATACAGCGACTCGCCGCCTGACACGAGCATCTAACACGAGCGATCCCGCAAACCGAGTGCGACGAATGCGGCGATCCATGCAACGCGCCGCCATCCGCCGATCTATCAACGCACCGACTTACCTCCGCCGAATCGCATACAACGAAGTCGGCAGCGCGATCGGATTATCGGGCTTGAACCAGCTCATGTCCGGAATGCGCGAGTCGGTGACGTACACGGTGCCGTCCGGACCTTGCGTGAACGTGTCGGGCCAGCGCAGTTGCGGATCGCGCAGCAGCGTCCAGAGCCGGTCGCCCTCGCGCACGCGCACCGCATGATCCTCGACGCCCGACACATACAGCCGGCCGCGCCGGTCGAAGAGCAGCCCGTCCGCCGGACCGTCGATGCCCACCGTCTCCACGCGCGACGACACCTGCTGCGCGCTCAGTTGCGGATTCTGCAGCGCGTCGGTGGCGATGCGATACAGCGTCTTACCCTTCACCGCCTGCCAGTACAGATAGCGGCCGTCGGGCGTGAGCGCGATGCCGTCGGCGGAGAAGTTCACGCCGCGGCCATCGGTCTGACGCAGCGGCTTGCCGTCGACGGTCACGGTCACGGTCTTGTCCGACTGCGTGCTCGGATCGCCGTCGAGCAGGCGCCGCGCGACGCCCGTCGTCCGGTCGATCACGACGATCGCGCCACGCGCCCCGGAATCGGTGATGTAGACGAAGCGGCCGTCCGGGCTCAGGCGCACGTCGTTCAGATAGCTGCCTTGCGGCGCGATGCTCTCATCGAAGTGAAACACATGCGCGATCTGGTTCGTCGCGAGATCGATCTGAGCGAGCTTCGGCGCCCCCGGCACGACGAGCGACTGCGCCGGCGCGCCAGGGTCCAGCACCCAGAGATTGCCTTGCTTGTCCGCCACGACCGACTGCACGCACACCCAGTGATCCTGCGGCGAAATCTCGTCGCGGCGCGCGTTGCGCCACGCGTTCCACTCGGCATCCGGGAACGGCCGCAGGTCGCCGCTCGCGCCGAGTTCCGCCACAGAAATCGGCGCGTCCTCCGTCCAGCGCGGGAAATTGACGAAGGTGCGGCCCGTCGGCGAGACGGTCACGCCCGTGACCTGATGCTCGAATCGTGCGACGAGTTGCAGCCGCGCGCCGCCGTGGTGCTCGCTCGCGGCGACATCGCCCGTTGGGTCCTCTGCGAGCGCGGATTGCGCGACGAATGCAAATGCGAGGCTTGCGGCGGCGACACAGCGGCTCAGTCGGTACATGGTCGACTCCTGGTTAGTCAATAAGCGTCGCGCGTCTGGCGCACATAGCGCCGCGCCATCATCACGAGCAGCACGGCAGCCGCGCCGGTCAAGGCCGCGCGCGCGCCCGCCGGTTGCAGGCGCGCGCCGGTGTACAGGCTGAATTCGCGCACGCGGCCGTTCTTGCCGGAGCGTTCGCGCAGATCGCCGCCGCCTTCGTAAAGCGCATCGCCGCTTTGCTTCGGTTCGCCCTTCGATTGCGCCTTCACGCCCAACAGGCTCGCGATCGCGTCGTAGAGACGCGGCGCGCTCTGGCCGAAGCTCGCCATCGCCCGCGACGCGCCGCCGACATAGATATCGCGCTCCGGACGCACGGCCGCGTGAAGAATCGCCTTCGCGACGACGTCGGGCGCATAGACCGGCGGCGGCAGCTTCGGCTCTTCGTCGAGATAGTTCTTCGCGTGTTCGACGAATAGCGTGTCGATGCCGGCGGGCTTGATGAGCGTCACCGAGACCGGCACCTTCTCGTTCTTCAGTTCGAGGCGCAGCGAGTTCGTGAAGCCCTTTACCGCGTGCTTCGATGCGACATACGGACCTTGCAGCGGCACCGCGACATCGGATAGTTCGCTGCCCAGATTGATGAGCGCGCCGCCGCGTTCGCGCAAGTGTTTCACCGCCACGCGCGAGCCGTTCACGACGCCCCAGTAGTTCGTCTCGAAGAGCTTGCGCTGGTCTTCGAGCGAGACATCGGCGATGCGGCCGTAGACCGAGACGCCCGCGTTGTTGATCCACGTATCGAAGCCGCCGAAGCGGTCGATGGCGGCATCGGCGGCGGCCTGAAGCCGGCTTTCGTCGGCGACGTCGGCGGCCGTGTACGCGACAGCGGGCGCGCCGTCGCTCGTTAGTCCGTCGGCGAGAACGGCGAGCGCCGTTTCGTCGCGCGCCACGAGCATGAGGCGCGCGCCGGCCTTCGCCGCGCGCCGCGCGGTGGCAAGACCGATCCCGCTCGTCGCGCCGGTGAGGACAATCGTCTGTTGATCGAGAGGCTTGAGTTTGATTCGCATGGCATGTCCGGAAGGTTGGAGATCCGGTTGCATGCAGCATCCCGCGTTCCTTGGCGGGTCTGACGGTTGGCGCCTCAGCCCGCAATAAGTGCTGAAAATGCTTGGCGCATGTCGCTGACGAATGCATCGCATGCGACGGAGAGCGGCTGCGACGCGGGCGTGACAATGTAGAAATGATCCGGCACGGCGGGCTCGAACGGCTTCACGGCCACGCGTTGACGCGCATACGCGGCGGTGACCGGATCGATCAGCGCAACGCCTGCGCCGTTCGCCACTAGTGCGACGATGGCTTGCGAAAGCTGCGCCTCGATGACGAGGTCGCGGCTCACGTCATGATCGACGAAGACGCGGTCGATCGCGCTTCGCGCATCGAAGCTCAGTGGAAACGAAATGAAGCGCTCGCCGCGCAGATCGGCGGGGCGTAGCGCAGGCTTGCGCGCCAGCCGATGTCCGCGCGGCACGATGCAGCGCATGACGGCATCGGCAAGACGCTCGCTGCGTACCGCGTGATGCGGTATCGGCTCTGCGATAAGCCCGACATCGCACTGTCCGGACGCCACTTTGTCGACCACCGTGGTCGCGCTGTGCGCGAGCAGCGTCACGTCGATGCCCGGATGCGTCTCGACGAAGCGGGCGATCACGGCCGGCAGCAGATCGAGCGCGACCGCGGGCGACCCGGCCACGCGCAGCGACCCGCGCCGCATCGCGCGAATCTGCTGCGCCGCCTGCGTGATGCGGTCCAGTCCGACGAAGGCCCGCTCGACTTCCCCGAAAAGCACGCGCGCCTCGGCAGTCGGGACGAGCCTGCCCTGCTGACGCTCGAACAGCACGAACCCGACGCGGCTTTCCAGATCGGCGATCAGGCGGCTCACGGCGGGCTGCGAGACATGCAGCGATGCCGCGGCGCGCGTCACCGTGTGGCGCAGCATCACGGCGCGAAAGGCTTCGATCTGGCGCAGTCGGAGGTCAGAGGCGGTCATAACAGTGGATTATAGATGACGAAAAATTCGTCATTTGACGCCGATTTTTGCAGGCAGCACCCTTGCGTCCGACACATAACGGATGCGGGAACAAGCAGCGAATGCAGGAATCAACGCGCCATAACACCGGACGACTCGCCTTCGATGTCGTCGTGATCGGCGGCGGCCTCGTCGGCATGGCGATCGCCTACGGGCTCGCGCGTGGCGGCCAGCGCGTGGCCGTCTGCGATGGCGCGGATTCCGCGTTCCGCGCGGCGCGCGGCAACTTCGGCCTCGTCTGGGTGCAAGGCAAGGGCGGACGATGCCTGCCGTACGCGCAGTGGTCGCGCGAATCGTCCGAGCGCTGGGGCGCGTTCGCCGCGCAGTTGCACCGCGAAACCGGCGTCGAGACCGGTTTCGAGCGGCCGGGCGGCATCGAGCTATGCGAGACGGTCGAGGAACTCGAAGCCGGCCAGCGCCTGCTCGAATCGCTGCGTGCGCAGGACGCCTCGCTCGACTATCACGTGCTCGACCGCCACGCGCTCAAGCAGCGCATTCCGGCGGCATCGAGCGCGCTGGCGGGCGGCCTCTACTCGCCGAATGACGGCCACGCGAGTCCGCTCTACACGCTGCGCGCGATGCAGCAGGCGTTTCAGCGCCACGGCGGCGTCTACCTGCCGAGCAACGAAGTGCGCGAGATTCGTCCGCGTGCGGGCGGATTCGAGGTCGTCGCGGCGTCGGGCGGGCTGGACGCCGGGCGCGTCGTGCTCGCCGCGGGCCTCGACAATCTGCGCCTCGCGCCGATGGTCGGCATGCACGCGCCGATCACGCCGTTGCGCGGACAGATCATGGTGACGGAGCGCCTCGCGCCGTTTCTCGATTATCCGACGCTCGTCGTGCGGCAGACGCCCGAAGGCTCCGTGCTGCTCGGCGACTCGGCCGAGCACGCCGGCTTCGACGACGGCCAGACGCGCGCCGTCATGGCCGACATCGCGCGCCGCGCCCGCACGGCGTTTCCGGTGCTCGCGCACGCGCGCATTGTGCGGGCGTGGGGCGCGCTGCGGATCATGACGCCCGACGGCCTGCCGGTCTACGAGGAATCGCGCGTGCATCCCGGCGCGTTTCTCGCCATCTGCCACAGCGGCGTCACGCTCGCCGCCGCGCACGCCGACGTCATCGCGCCGTGGATCGCGGGCGGCGCAAAGCCGCCCGTCTTGCAGCCGTTCGTCGCCACGCGCTTGTCGAATTCGACCGATGCAAACCATGTTTGAAGCTCTCACCGCTCGCCCTGCCGCGACTGTCCGCATTCATATCGACGGCGCGGCGCGGCACGTTCCGAGCTACTACTCCGTCGCCGCCGCGCTGCTGGAAAGCGGGCAGGCAGCTTGCCGCGCGACGCCCGTCACCGGCGCGGCGCGCGGCCCGTTCTGCATGATGGGCGTGTGCTTCGACTGCCTTGTGGAAATCGACGACGTGCCGAACCAGCAGGCGTGCATGACCCGCGTGCGCGAAGGCATGCGCGTGCGCTCGATGGCCGGCCGCGCGAGGCTCGCATGACGCAGACGTCCTGCGATCTGCTGATCGTCGGCGCGGGGCCGGCCGGCATGGCCGCCGCCATTGAAGCCCGCGCGGCAGGCCTGTCCGTCGTCGTCGCGGATGAAGGCGAAGCGCCCGGCGGACAGATTTATCGCAATGTCGCCGAATCGCCGCTCGCCGACGCACGCGTGCTCGGCGACGACTACGCCGCCGGACGCGCGCTCGTCGAGCATTTCGTGGCAAGCGGCGCGCGGCATCTCGCGCGGTGCGTCGTCTGGCAGATCGCGTTCGAAGAGGGCATCGTCGCGATGCTCACGCGCAGCGCGAGCGGCGCGGAAGCGGGCGGCACGCTGGAACTGAAGGCCCGAGCCGTGTTGATCGCGACCGGCGCGCAGGAGCGCCCGTGGCCGGTGCGCGGCTGGACGCTGCCGGGTGTGATGGGCGTCGGCGCGGCGCAGACGCTTCTGAAATCGGCGGGACTCGCGCCTGCGCAAGACGCGGTGCTCGCGGGCAGCGGACCGCTGCTGTGGCTCTTCGCTTCGCAGCTGATCGCGGCGGGACGCAGCGTTCGCGCCATTCTGGATACGACGCCCGCGGGCGCGTTCCGGCGCGCGCTACCGCATGCCCTGCGCGCGCTCCGAGCCGCCGACTATCTCGCCAAAGGCGTGCGCATGATGCGCACGGTCGCGAAAGCGGGAATCGACGTGCATCGCGGCGTGAGCGAAGTGTCCATCGAAGGCGAGACCGAAGCGCAACGCGTGCAGTTTCGCGATGCACGCGGCGCGCGACATGCCATCGACACGTCGCCCGTGCTGCTGCATCAGGGCGTGATCCCGTCGACGCAACTCGCGCGCTCGCTCGGCTGCGAGCACGAGTGGGACGCGGCGAGCGCCTGCTGGCGTCCGCGCACCGATGCAAGCGGCCGCAGCAGTATCGACCGCGTGTGGATCGCCGGCGACGGCGCGGGCATCGGCGGCGCGAAGGCGGCCGCGCACGCGGGCACGCTCGCGGCGCTCGACATCGCGCGCCGGCTCGATGCCATCGACGACGCCACGCAGGCCGCGCGCAGCCGCCCGGCGCAACGCGCGCTGCGCCGCCATCTCGCGGTGCGCCCGCTGCTCGACGCGCTCTACACGCCGCCCGCCGCGCTGCGCCGCCCCGCTGACGACGACGTGATCGTCTGCCGCTGCGAAGAAGTGAGCGCGGGCGAGATCCGCCGCATCGCCGCGCTCGGCTGCCAGGGGCCGAATCAGATGAAAGCGTTCTCGCGCTGCGGCATGGGGCCGTGCCAGGGCCGCTGGTGCGGCACGACCGTGAGCGAACTGATCGCAGAGGTGCACCAGCGCGGCGTCGGCGATGTCGGCTATTACCGCATCCGCGCGCCGATCAAGCCGGTCACGGTCGAACACCTGGCCGATTCCATCACGCTCGACGACGACTTCGCGCGCGGCGATTTTCCCAGCTAGTCAACCACACCACACGGAGCCAACACGATGACCCCACACTCGAGGAAGATTCTCGTCGCCGCAGCGCTCGCCATGATGACGGCGGCCGCCTCGCTTTCCGCATCCGCGAAGGAATGGAGCACCATCCGCATGGGCGTCGATCCGACGTATCCGCCGTTCGAATCGGTCGCGAAGGACGGCGCCGTGCAAGGCTTCGACATTGACCTCGGCAACGCGCTGTGCGAGCGTCTAAAGGCGAAATGCGTGTGGGTGCAAAGCAGCTTCGACGGCCTGATTCCCGGCCTGCAGGCGCGCAAGTTCGACGTGATTCTCTCGTCGATGGCGGCGACCGCCAAGCGCCGCGAGCAGATCGACTTCACCGACCGGCTGTATCGCAATCAGACGCGCCTCATCGCCCGCGCCGACGCGCACCTGCTTCCCGAAGCCGCGAAGCTCGCAGGCAAGCGCGTCGCGGTCGAGCAAGGCACCGTGCAGGAAACCTATGCGCGCGAGAAATGGGCGGCCGCCGGCGTCGAAGTGGTGCCGTATCCGAGCTACGATCAGGCGTACGCCGACCTGGTCGCAGGCCGGGTCGATGCCGTGTTGATGGACGCCGTGCAGGGTCAGTTGGGATTTCTCGCGACGCCGAGCGGCAAGGGCTTCGCATTCGCGGGCGACGTGGTGTATGACCCGAAGATAATGGGCGACGGCGACGCCGCCGGCGTGCGCAAGTCCGACGCCGATCTGCGCGACGCGCTCAACGGCGCGATCGCGGGCATGCTGCGCGACGGCTCGTATCGCAAGATCGAGGCGAAGTACTTCGACTTCGACATGTACGGCAAATGAACCGGCGCGGCGCGCGTGGCGCGTTCACGCCAGCGCACCACTCTCCCCGAACCCGACCTGCGCCCGCCGCGGCCCGCCCGCGCGATGCATCGTCAGCGCGACGATCTCGCGCGTCGGAATGCTGGTCGCAAGGGTCGCGAGCTGCCTCGCGCTGAACCAGTCGCAGCGCGTGATCTCGTTGCGCGGCACCGGAATCGCCAGATCGCCGATAACCGCGCCGAATACGTGATGGTGCTTGTTCATGCCGCCGAACAGAAACAGGTACTTGAGTTCGCCGACGACCAGTCCGGTTTCTTCCTCCAGCTCGCGCCGCGCCGCCTCTTCCGGCGACTCCTTGCGCCAGATCGTGCCGCCCGGCAACGCCCAGCGGGAACGCTTGCGCGCGACGAGCAGAATCTTCGTGTCGCGCGTGCAGATGATGGTCGCTCTCTCTTTCATCGTCGTCGGGCGTTGCGGCTTGGCAGCAGCGCGCGGCAGCGCATTGGCGCCGCGCGGATTTCGTTGCAGAATCCGTTAGCCATAACCATGCCGCGACGCGCGGCGTCTGACTGAACGGGCCGCAAGCCATCGGCCGCGCGCCGGCTCGGACTAAACTAGCTGCATCATACGGAGACAGCATGGTCGAGCCTTCGCAGTGGGACGTTCTCGTAGTGGGCGGCGGCATCAACGGCGCGGGCATCGCGCGGGATCTGGCCGGGCGCGGCGCGCGCGTGATGCTCGTCGAACAGCACGACCTTGCGCAGCACACGTCGTCCGCGAGCACCAAGCTCATTCACGGCGGCCTGCGCTATCTGGAATACCACGAGTTCGGACTCGTCAGGAAGGCGCTCAAGGAACGCGAGGTCCTGCTGTCCATCGCGCCGCATCTCATCGCGCCGCTGCGCTTCGTGATGCCGCACGTTCCCGCGCTGCGCCCCGCATGGATGATCCGCGCGGGCCTCTTTCTGTATGACCACCTGAGCCGGCGCGCCGTGCTCGAAGGCTCGCGCGGCGTCGACTTGCGCACGCACTTCGCGGGCGCGCCGCTCGTCGATTCGATCACGCGCGGCTTCATTTATTCCGATGCCGCCGTCGACGACGCGCGGCTCGTCGTCCTCAACGCGCTGGACGCGCAAGAACGCGGCGCGCAGATCGCGACGCGGACGCGCTTCGTCGGCGCAACGCGCGGCGAGCGCCAATGGCGCGTCGAACTGAGCGATGCGTCCGGTCATCGGCGCGACGTGGCGGCGCGCGCCATCGTCAACGCGGCGGGTCCGTGGGTCGGCGCGCTCGCCGCCGGCGATTCCACCGCGCGCCCGATGCGGCTCGTGAAGGGCAGTCACATCGTCACGCGCAAGCTGTTCGATCACGATCACGCGTACATCCTCCAGAACGACGACCGGCGCATCGTGTTCGCGATTCCGTGGCAACGCGACTACACGCTGATCGGCACGACGGACGTCGACTATCAAGGCCCGCTCGCGGACGTGCGCATCGCGGATGACGAGGTCGAGTATCTGTGCGCCGCCGTGAACCGCTATTTCCGCCAGCCGGTGACGCCTGCGGACGTCGTCTGGTCGTATGCAGGCGTGCGGCCGTTGCTCGCGGACGGCGCGGATGACGCGGCTTCCGCCACGCGCGACTATCGGCTCGAACTGGATACGCGCGGCGCGCCGCTCGTCACCGTATTGGGCGGCAAGATCACGACCTATCGGCGGCTCGCGGAAGAAGCGGCGGAGCAGCTCGCCGCGCCACTTTCGCTGACAGCGCCTGCATGGACGCACGCCGCGCCGCTTCCCGGGGGCGACATGCCGGATGCGGATTTCGCGCGCTTCCTGCGAGCTTTTCGCGAGCGGCATCGCTTTTTGTCGGCGGAACTGGCCGAACGCTATGCGCGCGCATACGGCACGCGCGCCGACGCCATGCTCGATGGCATCGACACGATGTCCGTCATGGGAACGATGCTCGCGCCCGGGCTCTATGAAGCCGAAGCCGCGTATCTCGTCGCTCACGAATGGGCGCAAACGGCAGACGACATTCTCTGGCGCCGCACGAAGCTCGGCATGCGCGCGAGCCCGGCCGACGTCGAGCGGCTGAACGCGTGGCTCGCCGCGCGCAATCGAAATCAGCGCGATGCGCGGCGCAACAGTCCGGCGAGCGCGAAGCCCGCGCCGAGCGCGACGTAGGTGAGCGCGAGCCCCTGATTCGACAGATGCGCTTCGTATCCCGGCGTCAGGCGCTTGGGCACGACATGGTAGTCGACGACATACGCGACGGCGCTCGTCGTGGCCGCCGATGCCGCGATCTTCGCCGGCGACGGACGGCGGCCGCATAGCGTTTCGAACAGCACGCCCCAGAAGACTGCGCTGCCCAGGTGAATGCCCGCGCCGGTGCCCGTGTATTTCGCGCTGAGACGCTCCTCGCGCGGCGCGGAATCGGGCCACAGACAATGCGTGACCGCGTTCATCACGGCGTAGGGGCGATGCCCCGACTTCGCCGCCAGCGCCGCCGCGATCGCAGCCGACGCCAGTCCTGCCACGCCGCCCGACGCGAGCGCGCGCATCAGTGCGCTATCGGATGTGGAATTCATGCGCTTCGCCTCCGCTTTAGGCATGCCTAGCTGCTCTTGTTGCCCGGCTCGCGAACGCGCGTCGAGTAAGTATCGTTGCCGCATTTCGGGCACTTCGGAATGGTGTGGCCCTTCGTGACATGCGTCGAGTGATGGCACTTGGCGCAACGGAAATCGCCGGTTTTCTCAGCCTTCTCGCCTGAATGAGCTGACATGGTTGCCTCCGCTTCGGACTCCGTTCTTTCTATGTGCCCAGCAAGCGTTATTCCGAACTGATGGAGCCTCGCGGCACAGGGATTGCGCGTCAACGGATACGCGCGGTGAAGCGCGTTTCTCTCGACAAGGAGCACGTGATGACCGAACCCGCTGAACATTTGTTGGACTGGCTACGCGATGCGCACGCCATGGAGCAGCAAGCCGAACAGATGCTGCGCGCGCAATCCGGCCGCCTCGAAAACTATCCGCAATTGAAGGCTCGTATCGACCAGCATCTGGAAGAAACGCTCGGGCAGCAGAAGATCGTGCAGGAATGTATCGAGCGCCTCGGCGGCACGACCTCGATCATGAAAGACCTGACCGCGAAGATGATGGCGTTCGGGCAAGCCGCTGGCGGCATGACGCAAACCGACGAAGTGGTGAAGGGCGCGATCATGAGCTATGTATTCGAGAACCTGGAGATTGCGTCGTACACGTCGCTGATCGCGGCAGCCGAGCGTTGCGGCGACGCGCAGACGAAGGCCGCCTGCGAGCGCATTCTTCCGCAGGAGCAGGCCATGGCGCAGTGGCTGCTCGAACATATTCCGTCCATCTCGACGCAGTATCTGGAGCGTTCCGCCACCGGCCAGGAAGCGAAGAAATAAGTCGTGCATGCCGGGGCCGCCGCTCGGTGGCACGTCCGTTGCTGAATGGAAAACGCCCGCCCGTTCGTATGTCCGAGCATGCGACGGGCAGGTTTCCATCGATACCGCGGCACTCTTCGCCGCATCACGCCAGCGCGAATCTCCTGCGCTGAGGCTCGCAGCAGCACGACTGCAAGTGACGTCACGACGCCCTCACTGTCGCTGCGAGTAGAAGCCTCTTGAAACCTCGTTCGGGTGCCGCTTGCGCCGCAAGCGCCGCTCGTCCATAACCAGGAGCCGTTGATATGTTCGTACATAACAAACGCCTGCAATATACCGTCCGCGTGGCAGCCCCGAATCCCGGCCTCGCCAATCTGCTCCTCGAGCAGTTCGGCGGCCCGCAAGGCGAGCTTGCCGCCGCCATGCGCTACTTCACGCAAGCAGTGACCGAAGACGATCCGGGCCGCAAGGACATGCTGTTCGATATCGCGACCGAAGAGATGAGCCACCTGGAAGTGATCGGCAGCATCGTCGCGATGCTGAACAAGGGTGCGAAGGGCGCGCTTGCCGAAGCGGTGGAGCAGGAAGCCGAGCTGTATCGCTCGATGACGGGCAACGGCAACGATTCGCACACGACCGCGATCCTGTACGGCGCGGGCACGCCGCTCACGAACTCGGCCGGCGTGCCGTGGACGGCGGCGTATATCGACACCATCGGCGAGCCGACGGCTGACTTGCGCTCGAACATCGCGGCCGAAGCGCGCGCGAAGATCGTCTATGAGCGCCTGATCAACGTGACGGACGATCCGGGCATCAAGGACGCGCTCGGCTTTCTGATGACGCGCGAAATCGCGCATCAGAAGTCGTTCGAGAAGGCGCTGCATTCGATCCAGCCGAACTTCCCGCAAGGCAAGCTGCCGGGCGTGCCGGAGTTCACCAGCGTGTACTACAACATGTCGAAGGGTGAAGACGCGCGCGGCCCGTGGAACGAAGGCGGCGACTGGAAGTTCGTCGCGGACCCGCAGCCCGCAGTCGATGGCGGCGACGGTACGGCAACGGTGCAGGTGTCGGAGCAGGACGTCGAGACGCTGCAGGCAATGGCTGCCCGCACGGCATCCGACCCGACGGCCGATCCGACGACCGGCGCGGACCTCGGCGCCGGACAGGCAGTGAGCAAGTAACGGTTCTTGCAGGACGCCGGCGCCGCTGGAAGAGCGGCGCCGGCGAGATTCCAACGCCGTTCACGGACGGTGCATTCAATGTAGCACTTTTGTCAACGTGGAGTTTAGTTATGCCAACTGTCACTTCGAAGGGAACGGTCGCCGTTCATCGCAGCCCGGTGGACTGGCTTGCAGGCGCGCTCGTCATCATCGGCGCGCTGAACTGGGGGCTCGTCGGCCTGATGAATTTCGATCTCGTCGCGGCCATCTTCGGCGCGGGATCGCCGGGCGCGCGCATCGTCTATGTACTCGTGGGACTCGCAGGACTGTATTCGCTGATCCGGGCTTTCATGCCGGCGCGCGAGCATGGCCTTGCTCATCACTGAACGGCGCGCCGCGCGTGCGTCAGCGCGCGGCGCACCTTTCGCGTCACTTCGTCATCGCGCGGTACAGAGATGCGCGTTGACCTTGACGGGCGCCGCATTCTTCTCGAATGGCGGCTGCGGCACGAAGCTCTGAATCACGCCGGGCCTGAAAATCAGGCAATACGTGGAGCCGCCGTACTGGAAGTAGCCCAGTTCCTCGCCCTTTTTCACGCGCTGGCCGGGCAGTGCATCGATCATGCACGAGGACACGTCCGCCATGCCGATGAACACGCAGGCCACCTCGCCGATCGCGGGGTCGTCGCTCTCGATCACGATTACCGCCCGCGCCGCCACCGCGCTGATATAGCCTTGCGAGTCGTTCAGGCTGCTCGGCTCTTCCCCTTCGGATTCGGCGTCGGAATAGTAGGTGCCATCGACCAGATACGACTTCGTGATGGTCCCGCTCACCGGCGCGTGCCAGCGGTGATAGTAAAACGCGCTCAAGTACGCCTGATAGATGGTGCCGCCGACGAAGCGTTTCGCCAGTTCCATCTCCTTCGCGGTGAAGATTTCCTGTAGCGAGTAAGGCTGCGACTTGATCCAGAACGAGTCCTGGAGCTTGACGTCGTGCTTGATCGCATAAGGCGATGCCTCGCATGCGCTCACGATGACCTTGTCGTTCTCCGGCTCGGCGACGGGCCGCGCGCCCGGCTTGAACTCGCGCGTGAAGAAGTGGTTCCATGAAGAGAAGCCCCAATAGGGCTTGTCCCTGTCGCACTGAAACTGCGAGAGGCCGATTTGCTTGTCCGCCTCGGGACTGAACCATCCGTTCGGCGACGACGTGTTCAGATGCGTGCGCGAATACGGCCCGCTGAGAAAGCCCGACCACACGTTCAGAATACGCTTCAGGTGCCTGTTGAACGCGGGATCGCGAAAGAGCGAGTAGCCGGAAGGCATCACCATCGGCCAGTCGAGCAACGCGTTCACCGGACAATGAATCAGGCTCTTCTCGCTGAACGGCGGCGCGTAGGTGAGCATGGCATCGAGCAGAACCACGAATTCGTCGATGTTCGCGTAGGCGAGTTCGAAGCCTTCTTTCTTGGCCTGCTCGATGGCGCTCGTGAACTCCATCCGCACCACCGGGTCCTCGCGTATGAAGGCGGCGAATTCTTTCACCACGCTATGCATCTCGGCCTTGCCGGCGCGCTCGCGTGCATAGGCGGCGAAGTTTCTGCGAAAGCTCGCGATCGCTTCCTCGCCGTCGGGCAGCCAGCCGCCCAGTCGTTGCTTTTCTCGGCTCATGTGTCTTGCCTCCGTGGCTTGCTGTGAGTCTTCGCGAACGCAGCACCTCGCATGCCGCAATCTTTGGAGGCTTTACCACGCAAGCAAACCGGTCAGCTCGCGCAAGCGGATGGTTTCGAGTTGGCGGACGGCTTGCCGGATCGCGGTGGATCGGCCCGCGTCCAGTCGGTCGGCCGTCAGGCGCTCGAACTTGGCATCGACCGCGCTCCAGGTCATCGGACGCGTGTGGAAGCCTTCGTAGTCCGCTTGCTCGCCGTCGATGATCGCGCCATTCGTCATCACGATCTGCATCGACACCGGCATCTCATCCGGGATGCGGTTCGTATAGTCCGCGTTCGGCGCGACATTCACGCGTCGCAGAAGGCTTTGCACGTCGTTGCGCCGTATGCGCTCATCGGCGAACTGCTCGGGCCATACTTCGCCATCGAGCAAAGCAACGGCAATTAGATACTTCAGGTTGTGATCGGCCTGCTCCTTGGTCCAGCATTGATCCTTCGGGCCGTATGCGCCGCCGCCAAGCACCTGATACGCGCCATCCGACACCTGCACGTTCACCTCCGCGATTTTCCGCGCGTCGATGTCATGCTGGTTGCGCAAGCGGATGGCGAGATCCACGGCGCTTTGCGACTGAAATTCGGCGTCGTGCTTCTTGATGGACACGCGAAGCGGCACGTCGAGCCGTTCGCGGCTCCAGTCGAGCGGCGGCTTCGCGCCCGCCAGATGAAAGAGTCCCATCGGTCCTTCGAAGACGCCCATCGGCCCGGTAACGCCGTTGCGCGCGAGGAACGTGTTGAGAAGCGCGCGGCTCGCCGCTTCGCCCGATGCGAGCCCCTTCCACTCCGATACCGGCTCGGCCTGAATCGCGGCGAGCGACACCGCGCCGACGCCCGCGAGCGCGAGCGCCTGCGCGCAGCGCCATTCGTCGAGCGCGAAGAGGCTCGATGCGCCCGCCGCGACCGAAAAAGCCAGCGGCGTCGTGTAATTGATGCCCGCGCGCATCGTCGGTATGTCGAGCAGACGCGTCTGCACCTGATACGCGATGGCGAGCGCCGTGAGGAACGCGGCGCCGGTCGCGTCCGCATATTCCCCAGTTGCGACGAGCGCGCCGATATTGTCCGCGGGATGGCACACCTCGCCGCGAATCGCCGTGTTGTCCATGAAGTCGAGATAGCGGACGAGGCAGCCGTTATACAGCGCGGCGCGATCCGGCGCGCCGCTTCCGCCGCCGATGAACGTGACGAGCGGCGGCCCGCCGAACTCGGTCACGAGGCGGCGCACCTTCAGCATCGGCGGATGTCCGATCGCGCCGATCGCGCAGCCGAGCGCATCGACGATGCTGCGCTTGAGCCTGTCGAGCGCCGCATCGCCGAGATCGCCGATATGCACGCGGCCGATGAACGCGGCAAGCTGTTCTGTCATCGACGGTTGCTCTTCTCTGTCGTTCGCCGTCGCCACCATGACGGTTCCCCTCATCCTCTTGGCAATGGCTGCGTTCGAGCATTGCACGTACCACTCGTCACGGCGGAATGCGGTTTGCTTGAACGATCACGCTCAGGCGCCACGCGCGCCCGTGCGTCGCACCTTCCTCCGCTTCCTCAGAAGAGGTAAATCATGAGTGACCCCTTCCCCTTTCCGAAGTCTCCCGCCAACGACGTCTCGCGACGAAGCAAACCCGCCGCTATCGCGCGCGGTCTCGGCTGGTACAGCCTGGCGCTCGGCGCCGCTCAACTGCTCGCGCCGAATTCGGTCGCGCGCGCGGCCGGCGTGCGCACGGGCTCGACGTTGATGCGCCTCTATGGCCTGCGCGAAATCGCATGCGGCATCGGCATTCTCGTCTCGCGCGATCCCACGCCGTATCTGTGGGCGCGCGTCGGCGGCGACGCGCTCGACCTCGCGACGCTCGTCACCGCATCGGACAGAACGAGCCCGCGCGCGCTGACCGCGCTGCTGAACGTGGCGGGCGTCACCGCGCTCGACATTCATTCGGCCACGGCGCTCTCCTCGCACGCCGAAGACGAGCGTCGCGAAGCGCAGCTTCGAGGGCAGCGGTTCGCCTCGATGTATCGCAACCGCAGCGGCTTTCCGCGCTCGCCCGAAGCCATGCGCGGCACGGCGTTGCGCGACTTCGAAACGCCGCGCGACATGCGCGCGCCCGACGAGATGCTGCCGTACACGCATGCGCAGTACAAAAAGGCGAAAGGCGCCTGACGCCCGCCGGCAAGACAACTTTCCCCACCATCGAAGCACGCGCGAATACGCGAAGGAGTCATCGTGGACATGTCATCCTGCTCGCCCTCCATCACGACGATGATCCGCATGGATCACACGCACGTCATGGCGGCGTTTCATCGTTACCATGCCGATAGTGCGTGGTGGCGCAAACGCGCCATCGTCGAGCTGGCCTGCACGGCGCTCGAAATTCATGCGCAACTCGAAGAAGAGATCTTCTATCCCGCGCTCGCCGAAGCGATTCCGGGCGACGACACGCTGGAGAAGAGCAAGCCCGAGCACGACAAGATGCGCGAGGACATTGCCAAGCTGCGCGCGATGGGTCCGGACGACGCCTCCTACGATGCCCGCTTCATGCAGTTGATGCGGGAAGTCATTCACCACGTGGCGGACGAAGAGACCGTGCTGTTGCCGACGGCCGAGCGCGCGCTGGCTTCGCGTTTGTCGGAACTCGGGCAGCAGATGACCAAGCGCAGGATGCAACTGGTCGGGCAGAAGCGTCCCGCTTCGATTGCGGTGAACACGGTCGGCACGTTCCCGCTGGCTTCGCTCGCGCTGATCTCGCTCGGCGCGCTTGCCGTCGCGCAAATGCTCCGGCCCTCGCCCTCGCGCCGGGCGAGGGAGTACGCGTAAAGCGGTAGGGGCCCAAGCCGCGCGTCGGTCGGGCGCGCGGCGCTTGAGAGATAAAAAAAAGCGCGACGGGGGATGCGGCGCGCTCGTTCCTGCTCAGGTAGCGACGACGAGTGTGGGGATCTCGTCAGCCAGCCGCCTTGACTTCCTCGGCCATCTGCGTCTTCGCGAGTTGCGTGAGCTTTTCGTCGGTGGATTTCTCTTCCTGCAACGTCTCGAGCAGCAGGTTCATCGCTTCTTCCTGGCCGAGCTGCTTCGCCAGCGTCGCGAGCGTGCCGTACGTCGCGATCTCGTAGTGTTCCACCTTCTGCGCCGCGGCGATCAGCGCGGCATCGCGAATCGGGCCTTGTTCAAAGTCTTCGATCTGCTCCTGCCCTTCCTCGACCAGCCCTTCCATCGCCACGCACTTGATGCGCTTGAGCTTGACGCCGCACAGTTCGACCACCTTATCGATCCGTTCAATCTGACCGTTGGTTTCTTCCAGATGCTGCTGGAACGCCTGCTTGAGCTGCTCGTTGGTGCTCGCGCGTGCCAGCTTCGGCAGCGCCTTCGTCAGTTGTTTCTCTGCGCTATAAACGTCGGACAGTGCGTGAATGAACAAGTCCTGCATAGTCTTCGATGCCATCGATGCCTCCGTTTCAGGGTGAGTGGGTTCGCACCGGCCGGTGGGCCAGCCGCGCATGTCTATCGCGCAATCGCCATTCCAGTCTCAGACGCGCGGCACTTCGAGCGGCAGCGCGCGCTTGTGGCGCGTCGCCATGTAAAAGCGGCGTATGGTCGTAAGCACGTCTTCGCTCACGTCCTTGCCTTCCAGAAAATCGTCGATGTTCTCGTAGCTGATGCCGTAGCTGTCTTCATCCGGCTTCTGCGGCGTGAGCGTTTCGAGGTCCGCCGTCGGCACTTTCATGACGAGACGATCGTCCGCGCCCATCGAACGCGCGAGCGCGCGCACGCGGCGCTTCGTGAGTCCGGAGAGCGGCAGGATGTCCGCGCCGCCGTCGCCGTACTTCGTGAAGAAGCCCATCAGCGATTCCGCCGCGTGGTCCGTGCCGATCACGACGCCGCGCCGCGCGCCGGCAATCGCGTACTGCGCGATCATCCGCTCGCGCGCCTTGATGTTGCCGAGAACGAAGTCTTCCTGGAAATCGTCGGTGTATTGCGCGCCGCCTTGCTTGAGCGCCGCGATCATTTCGTCCGACGGTCCCTTGACGTTGACCGTCAGGGTCTCGTCCGGGCGCACGAATTCGAGCGCGGCCTGCGCGTCGTCTTCGTCACGCTGCGAACCGTACGGCAGCCGCACCGCGACGAAATGCGCCTCGTAGCGGCGCGCGCGCAGCCGCTCGACGGCAAGTTGCGCAAGACGCCCGGCCGTGGACGAATCCACGCCGCCGCTGATCCCGAGCACGTAGGTTCGCAGCCCCTGCGACGTCAGATAGTCGGACAAGAAGGCGACGCGCCGCTCGCGCTCGGTGTCGGCATCGAAGTCCTGGCTGACGCCCAGCTCTTGAGCGATCTGCTGCTGCCACTGCCTCCATTCGCTTTGGCTCTGATCCATGTTCGTCCCCCAACGGTTTTGATCAATGTCTCGGCAGACGGTCGAAGTAATGCTCGAGGCGCGAGATGGCGTAGAGCGCCGCCGCGCGCCGCACTTCGTTGCGTTCGCCATCGAAGACCTTCGTCTCGCTGAACGTGACGATCTGCCCGTCGCGCAGCTTGTACGACCATGCAAAGCATTGCGTGCCCGCCTCGGGGCCGTCGCCGGGCGGAGCATCGGCCACGCCCGTGTTCGACACCGAGACGGTCGCGGAGCAGCCTTCCTGCTTCAGCGCGCCTTCCGACATCTCGCGCGCCACTTCCTCGCTCGTGAGGCCGTATTGCTTCATCGTCTCCTCGCGCACACCGAGAAAGCCGGCCTTGCCCGAAGGCGAATAGGTGACGAAGCCCACGTCGAGGCAACTGCCGCTGCCCGGCACGGACGAGATGAGCGACGCGATGTAACCCGCCGTGCACGATTCGGCTGTCGCAAGCACCAGGCCACGCGAGGTCAGAAAAGAAACGACTTGTCGTGGTACGTCCATGTTTACTGTCTCCTTGTTCTCGCTGCCAATGACCTTGCAGGCAAGTGCAAAGCAATCGCTGCACCAAAGAGCAGCGGTCCGTCCATGGAATGTCTATTGCTTTAACCGACGAACACGTCCCCGAGCCGTATGAAAACCATAACTCCGCACAATCAAACAAACGGCCATGCAGAGCGCTCTTAGTCCGGCAGGCATCCAGGCAAGTCGCGTCCTGGAGCTATGGCACATCACGCTGACTGTCTGCTGCGTGGTGTTCGCCTGCGTGCTCCTCGCGTGCATGTTCGCGCTCTTGCGCGCCCCGCGCGGCAATCAGGCGACGCCCGCCGATATGAGCAAGCGCGAGCGGCCGGAGCGCGGCATTCACCGCTTCGTGATCGTGGGGACCGTTCTGTCGGCGCTGGGTCTCGTCAGCCTGCTGATCGCCGATGTCGTCACCGATCGCGCCTTGTCGCGGCTTCCGGTCGACAACGCGCTGCATGTGGAAATGACCGGCTATCAATGGTGGTGGCAGGCGCGCTATGCGCCCGAAGGCGGCGCCGACGGGTTCGCGGTGGCGAACGAGCTTCATGTGCCGGTCGGCCGGCCGGTGGTCGTGTCGTTGAAGGCCGCGGACGTTATACATACATTCTGGGTGCCTAATTTATATGGCAAGAAGGACATGATCCCCGGCCAGGACTCGACCATCACGTTCCGCGCCGACCGCGCGGGAACGTATCGCGGGCAGTGCGCGGAATTCTGCGGCTACGAACACGCGATGATGGCGTTCTCGGTCGTCGCCGACCCGCCCGCGCAATATGCAGCGTGGGCCGCGCAACAACGGCAGACAGCGAGCACGTCGAGCGACGCACTCGCGATGCACGGACGCGACGTCTTCCTGAACGGCGACTGCGCCCGCTGCCATACGGTACGCGGCACGCCGGCCAACGGCTCGGTAGGCCCGGACCTCACGCATCTGGCGAGCCGGCAGACCATTGCGGCCGGCACCTTCGTCAACAACGCGCACAACCTCGCGGCGTGGATCACCAATCCGCCCGCCCTCAAGCCCGGCGTCATGATGCCGGCGACGCAACTCGCCCCTGGCGATCTCCAGGCCCTCGTCGTCTGGCTCGGAACTCTCAAATGAGCGCGCCCGCTTCTTCCCGCTTCGGCCCGGCCGATGACAACGGCTCCCGTCCCGTCGACGGTCCGCACGCCTCGCCCGCCGTGCGCGAAACGCTTGCCGCGACGTGGAGCGATCCGCCCGGCTTCATCGGCGCGCTGTCGGCGATCAATCACAAGACGGTGGCGCGCCGCTTCATCGTGACGACGTTCGCCTTCTTCGTGCTCGCGGGCCTGCTCGCGCTCGCCATGCGCATGCAGCTCGCGCGGCCCGATCTGCGGCTGATCGGCCCGAATCTTTACAACGAACTCTTCACGATGCACGGCACGACGATGATGTTTCTCTTCGCCGTGCCGGTGATGCAGGCCGTCGCGGCGTACCTCGTGCCGCTCATGATCGGCGCGCGAAGTGTCGCCTTCCCGCGCATGAACGCGTACGCGTACTGGGTGTTTCTCTTCGGCGGCATCCTGCTGTTCGCCTCGCTCGCGGTGAACAGCGCGCCGGCCGCCGGCTGGTTCAGCTACGTGCCGCTCGCGGGCCCCGACTATTCGCCGGGCAAGGGCTCCGACATCTGGGCGCAGATGATCACGTTCACTGAACTCTCCGGCCTGATCGAAGCGGTCATCCTCATCAGCACCATCTTCAAGATGCGCGCGCCCGGCATGTCGCTCAACCGCATGCCGCTTTTCGTGTGGGCCACGCTGGTCACGCAGTTCATGGTGATCTTCGCGATGCCTTCGGTCATGCTGTGCAGCACCGCGCTCATTCTGGACCGGCTAGTCGGCACGCATTTCTATAACCCGGCGAAGGGCGGCGACGTGCTGCTCTGGCAGCATCTCTTCTGGTTCTTCGGGCACCCGGAGGTCTACCTCGTCTTCATTCCGCCGTTAGGCTTCATCTCGTCGATCATTCCTACCTTCGCGCGCCGCCCGGTGTTCGGCTATCCCGCGATGGTGCTCGCGCTCATCGCCACCGCGTTCCTCGCATTCGGGCTGTGGGTGCATCACATGTTCGCGACCAATCTGCCGGAGCTCGGCAAGAGCTTCTTCACGGCGGCGAGCCTCACTATCGCGATTCCATCGGCCATTCAAATCTTTTGCTGGATCGGCACGCTCTGGACCGGCCGCCTGAACCTGCGCACGCCGCTGCTCTTCGTGCTCGCGTTCTTCTTTATTCTCGTGATGGGCGGAATGACCGGCATCATGGTCGCCTCCGTTCCGCTGGACCTGCAAGTGCACGACACGTACTTCGTCGTCGCGCATCTGCACTACGTGCTGCTGGGCGGCGCCGTGTTTCCGCTCTTCGGCGCGTTCTTCTACTGGTTCCCGAAATTCGCGGGCCGCATGCTGTCCGAGCGGCTCGGGCGCTGGCAGTTTTGGCTGTTCTTCATCGGCTTCAACGTCACCTTCTTTCCGATGCATCTGCTCGGACTGCATGGCATGCCGCGCCGTGTCTGGACGTATCCGCACGGGCTCGGCTGGGACGGCATGAACCTGATGTCGACCATCGGCGCATGGATCATCGCGGTGAGCGTGCTGCTTTTTATCGTCAATGTGGTGCTGACGCTGCGAAGCAAACAACCCGCGCCTGCCGATCCGTGGGGCGCGGGCACGCTCGAATGGAGCATGCCGTCACCGCCGCCGCCGCATAACTTCGACGCGATTCCGGTCGTGCACGGGCGCGATCCGTTGTGGGAACCGGCGGGCGAGCCGCGCTTCGTCGGCGGTCTGGCGGCCGATGCGCGCGAAGTGCTGATGACGAGCGTGCTCGATGCGAAGCCGGACCATCGACCGCTCTTTCCGTCGCCTTCCATCTGGCCGTTCATCAGCGCGGTGGTGACGACGATTCTCTTCATCGGCTCGATCTATTCGCCGTGGGCCATCGTGTGGGGCTCGCCGCCGGTCGCCGCGGCGATGATCGCGTGGTTCTGGCCGAAGCGATCGAGCAATGCGTTCGCAGCCGCACGGGAGCAGCGCCCATGAGTACCGCCAGCAACCTTCGGAACGCGCAGACGCGCCCCGACGAAGCGAACGCTACCGAACTCGACGTGCGCGGGCTTCCGACCTTCGCGTTCGGGCATCGCAGCGTCATGTGGTGGAGCACGGCGGGGCTGATGCTGATCGAAGGCACGGTCTTCGGCATCGCCGTGATGATGTACTTCTATCTGCGCACGCATGCGCCCGCCTGGCCGATGGCCGCCTCCGCGCCCGAATTGCGCTGGGGCACGCTCAATACGGTGGTGCTGCTCGCGAGCATGCTGCCGAACCAGCTCGCCAAGCGCGCCGCCGAGCGCTTCGACCGCGGACGCGCGAAGCTATGGATGACGGTGTGTCTCATCGCGACCATCGTGTTCATGGTGCTGCGCGGCTTCGAATTCGCGACGCTCAACGTCAGCTGGTACACCAATGCGTACGGCTCGGTCGTGTGGCTGCTGCTCGGCCTGCACACGACGCACCTCGTCACCGATTTCGTCGATACCGCCGTGCTGACCGTGCTGCTTTTCACCGGCCCGTTCGAGGGCAAGCGCTTCGTGGACGTGAGCGAGAACGCCGTGTACTGGTACTTCGTCGTACTGAGCTGGCTGCCGATCTACGGCGTCATTTACTGGGCACCCCGCTTTTGACTCGCGATCATGCTGACCTGGCCCGCTCTCCTCTTCGCACCGTCCGTCCTCCTCGGCTTGTTGAGCCTGAACTACGCGCTCGTCGAGCCGTCGTGCCATTTGCAGAGCATGCTGCTGTTGCACGGCATGAGCGTGGCGAGTCTCGCGGTAAGCGTCCTCTCGACACTGCTCGCCTTCGGGCGCTGGCGCAGCGCGCGGCGCGAAGCCGACCCGTCCGCGCCCGCGCTGCGCTCGCGCGCAGGCTTCATGGCCCTCGTGGCGACGGGAGTGGGCACGCTCTCGTCGATCGGCATCATTTTCATCTCGTTACCGCAATGGCTGCTTTCCGCTTGCTGACAAGGACGGCGGCGGGCGTCGCCGCGATCGCGTTCGCCGATGCCGCGTGCGCTCACGCGGTCTCGCCAGGCGCGAGCAGCGTCCCCGCGAGCTTCGGCTGGACATTCGAGCCGTGGGTCGTCGTGTGTCTCGCGTCGAGCATCGGACTCTATCTCGCCGGTTATGCGCGGCTTCGCGTGCGCGGGGCGCGCGGACGGCGCGACCGCGCCCTGCGTCTCGTTTCATTCGTGACCGGCTGGATCGCGCTCGTCATCGCGCTCGTGTCGCCGCTGCATACGTTAAGCGAGGCGCTCTTTTCGGCGCACATGCTTCAGCATGAGATCTTCATGCTCGTGGCCGCGCCGTTGCTCGTGATCGGCAGGCCGCTCGCGGTGTGGCTGTGGGCGTTTCCTCCGCGCGCGCGGCAAGGCATCAGCGCCGTGACGCGCAGCGCGTGGATCAACACGCCGTGGCGCTGGCTGACCATGCCTGCCGTTGCGTGGGTGCTGCATGCGGCGGCCTTATGGTGCTGGCACGCGCCGCGCTTTTTCGAAGCCGCGCTCGCCAGCGAAGGGATTCATACGCTGCAACACACGAGCTTTCTCGGCACCGCGCTGCTCTTCTGGTGGACCGTGTTTCGTCCCGCCTCGGAGGACGGCTCGCGTTCCCACAGCGCGCACGCGATGCTGTCGCTCTTCACCACGATGGTCCATACCGGCGCGCTCGGCGCCCTGCTGACGCTCGCGCCCGAGGTCTGGTATCCGTCGTGCATCGAAAGCACGCTCGCGCTCGGCTTCGATCCGCTACAGGATCAGCAACTCGGGGGACTCGTGATGTGGGTGCCGGGCGGTCTCGCCTATCTTGTCGGCGGGCTACTGGTCGGCGCGCGCTGGCTGGCGAGGCGGCCGGCATCGACGCTCGCGCCCGCCACGTCCGCCACGTCCGCCACGTCTGCCGCGCGCCCGGCGGCGTCAACCACTCGCCTGCGGGCGCACGAGGAGTCCTGACATGCGCTCGTTCACGAGAGTCCGCCTGCGCCGATCGCTTACCATGCGAGGCATCGCGGCCGCATCGCTCGTCATGGTCATGACGGTGGCGGCAAATGTCGCGGATGCGGCGGAACAGGCGCCCTCGCCCGAACTGATCGCACGCGGCGCGTATGTCGCGCGAATCGGCGATTGCGCCGGTTGCCACACCGCGCCGAAAGGCGGCGCGCCGTACGCGGGCGGCCTCGGCGTGAACTCGCCGTTCGGCACCATCTACAGCAGCAACATCACGCCCGATCCCGAGCTCGGCATCGGCAAATACAGCTATGAAGATTTCGTCCGCGTGATGCGCGAAGGCGTCGCGCCCGGCAACAAGGGACTGTATCCCGCGATGCCTTATGCGTCCTTCGTGAAGATGAACGAAGACGACTTGCGCGCGCTCTACGCGTACATGATGCACGGCGTGCCGCCGGTGCATTACAAGCCGCCGCCGACGGACGTGTCGTTTCCGTTCAATCAGCGTTGGGCGCTGCGCGTGTGGCGCTGGGGTATCGCGCCGAAGAAGGTGTACGAGCCGCGGCCCGAGCGCGATGCCACATGGAATCGCGGCGCGTATATCGTGCAGGGACCCGGCCATTGCGGTGCCTGTCACACGCCGCGCGGGCTTGCGTATCAGGAGCGCGGCTACGACGAATCGTCCAAGACATATCTCTCGGGCGCGGTCACCGACAACTGGTACGCGATGAACCTGCGCGGCGATCCGGGCTCGGGTCTCGGGCGCATGTCGACAGAGGAGATCGCGTCGTTCCTGAAGACGGGGCATGGCGGCGACAAGACGATCGCGTTCGGCACCATGGTCCAGACCATCGAGGACAGCCTGCAGTATCTGAACGACGACGATCTCACCGCCATCGCCACGTATCTGAAGACGCTGCCCGCGACCGGCGCCGCCGATGGCACGTTCGATCCCTCGCTCGCGCCGCCGGGGCGCCTCAAGACGCGCGCGCCCGACAAGCCGCCCGGTCAGGGCGCGGCCGTCTACGCGACCTTCTGCGCGCAATGTCACCTCGATACCGGCAAGGGCGTGCCGAAGGCGTTTCCGAGGCTCGCGGGCAACCCCGCCGTCATCAGCGAGGACACGACGTCGCTCATTCGGCTGATCGTCGAAGGCGGAAACAGCCCGGACACCACTCACGGGCCGCCGCGGCAAAACATGCCGGGCTTCGCGGGCCGTCTGTCAGATTTGCAGATCGGGCAGGTGCTCTCTTACATCCGCTCGTCTTGGGGCAACGACGCGCGGCCGGTCACCACGAACGATGTCGCGTCCTTTCGTAGCAAGATACATAAGTAACGGCGGTTACATTCACGGGTAAATCGTGCAGATTCGTCGGACGCTTCGATAAGACATGGTTGCCGACCAACGATCGGACAAAAAGACTTCGTTCCACTAAATAGGACTTTCATTTCCTTACGTTTCGCTTTGAGCCTTCTCAAGCTTTTTGGCTTATCCTAAACTCTTGCTTACGAGTCAGAGCGAAACGTGGACCTGTGGATTCCGAGTTCGTCTTCGGGGGAAGATGACCACAGTTAGCGCACTCCTCGCCCTCGCCGCATCGCCTCACGGGTGACAGCCAGGGTGCCTCTAGAAGAACGACAATATCACTTCCAACGCCGTGAAAATTCTCATCGTCAACACGTTGTATTACCCGGACAAGGTCGGTGGGGCCGAGGTATCGACGCAACTTCTCGCCGAAGGCCTCGTGAGAGCCGGCATGGAAGTCAGCGTGGCCTGCGCGACGGGAACGGGCATGGACAGCATTTCCGAATTGAACGGGGTGAAGGTCTATCGTCTGCGTAACGCCAATCTGTACTGGCCGCATCGGCCAAAAAAACGCTCGCGCGTGGCGAGATTTGCCTGGCACGCGCTCGATGTCTATAACGTCGTGATGTCGCGCAAGCTCGCCGGGATCATCGCGCAGGAAAAGCCCGACGTCATTCATACCAGCAATCTCGCGTGTCTCTCGGTGGACGTGTGGCGCGTGGCGCGCAACGCGGGCGTGCCGATCGTGCATACCGCTCGCGACTATTACCTGATGTGTCCGTCCACGACAATGTTCTCGGACGCCGAGCCTTGCAAACGGCAATGCGCATCGTGCGCGCTGTATTCCGCGCCGAAGCGCGGCGCGTCGGCACGCGTGGAAGTGGCCATCGGCGTGAGCCGCTTCGTGCTGCAAAAGCATCTCGACAACGGATACTTCCCGCACGCGTCGCGCACGGCGGTCGTGAGCAACTGCTATATCCCGAGCGAGGATAGCGCGGCGCTCGTCAACAAGCGGCGCTATGAAGGCGGCCCGGTGCGGCTCGGCGTGCTCGGGCGCGTGGCGCGCGACAAAGGCTCGGAGGTCGTGCTCGAACAACTGTCGGCCGATCACACGCTCGACTGGACGCTCGCGTTCGGCGGCAATGGCGAGGCCGGCTACATCGCATCGCTCAAGACGAAGTATCGCGACCCGCGCGTGCAGTTTCTCGGACACGTGAAGGCGAGCGACTTCCTCAATAGCATCGACATTCTCATCGTCCCTTCCATCTGGCACGAACCGTTCGGGCGCGTGATCGTGGAAGCGTACTCGCACGGCTTGCCCGTCGTCGGCGCGAACCGGGGCGGCATTCCCGAAGTCATCGAACCGCGTTCCGGTCTCGTGTTCGACATGGATCGGCCGGAGACGCTCATCCAGAAGATCCGCGAAGCCATCGAACTGCTCAAAGAGCCGTCCGTGCACGACCGGCTCCGCAAACACGCCGATACCTTCAACCCCGACACGATGGTGAACGCGTATCTCGACATCTACCGCAGCGCGCTCGAAGGCGCGATGACGAGAAGCGCCGAGCCGGTCGCCGCCGCCATCACGCCCAAGGCACACATGGATTGATGACCGCGCAACGCGGTCATCGCTCATTGGCCATCAGTCATTGGCCATCGGTCATTGAAACTTCACGGGCACCGGACTCGTCAGCAGGTTCACGTAAAGATTGAAGAACCTGGCGTTGTCGTACTTCGTCACATAAGTGATCTTGAGCGGTGAAGCGCCGGGCGCGGGCGCGTCCGGATACACGCGCACGTGCCCCTGATTTTCGCCCGGCGTGGTGTCGATATCGAGGTACGCGCTCTGCGTTTCCGTCGCGTAAGTCGGGTCGAGGAAGTAAGGCATCGTCAGCGTGTCGTAGATATCGGTATGGCTCGCGAAAGCATTCGCGTTCTCCACCGCATAGACCTTCGTGACGGGCGTCTGTCCGGTCGGCGGATTGACGATCTGGTCATAGATGCTTTCGGTGAGCGGCACGGTGTTGGTCACATCGAGCGGAATCACGCGCTGCGGAATGGTCGTCTGCAACAGCGTGCGCACGGCCACCGGATCGAACCACCAGTTCAGTTCGCCCACGGCGTTCGCGTTGCCCGGCACGTTCATCGCGCCGCCCATGTAGACGATCTGCTTGATGAGCGGCACGATCTCGGGCGCCTTCTTCACGGCAGTGGCGAGGTTCGTCGGCGGTCCCACTTCGATGATCGTCACCTGGTTCGGATAGCGCTTGATGCTGTCGATCATGAAGTCCGCGGCGGCTTCCGTTTGCAGTTTGGTCGACTGCGCGAAGCCGTCGGGGGGCGCGGTGAGTTGCGACGCGTCGGTGGGCTCCGGGCGCATCCACGCGCCGAAGTACCCGTTCGGATTCGCGGCCTGCTGCGCGCGAATGCTCGCCACATCGTACTGAAGCGGATAGTTCGCGCCGGCGTACACGCCGACCCGGTTCTGCACGCCCATGCGCTCGACGGCCTTCAGCGCATCGGCTTCTTCCTGCAAGAGCCAGTCGTTGCCCGTCACGACGCACAAGCCGAGCAGATTCACCTTGCCCTGCCCCATCAACTGGCTCGTCATCGCGAAGAGCTGGCCGTCATCGCCCATCGTGTTGAAGTCGGAATCGATGATGACCTTCGGCGCGTCATTGTAGGCATCGTGATGATCGGAGCCGCCGCAAGCGGCCACGAGGCAGGACAGAAGCGGCGGAATCAGCGGAAGCAGTCTGCGGGGCGCCATGATTGTCTCCTTGTCGTTAAACGTTCTGAATGGCCGCGCTGGCAAGCGGCCTGATTCATTCTAGGAGCATTCACTGCGTTCGGAGGCACGATCGTCGATGCCTGCGGGAGCGCACTTTGCTGGCATCGCACACCGCGCAGTGAACGTCGACAGGTCCCGCCATGCTTCTTTCCCTTGCCGTGCTGCTGCTCTTCCAGTGTTTCGGGGAAGGCGTCTCGTATGTGTTCCGGCTTCCCGTGCCGGGGCCGGTCGTCGGCATGTTGCTGCTGCTCGCGTTTCTTATCGCGCGGCCGCGCGCCGCCGATACCATCGAGCCGACCGCGAACGAACTGCTGCGTCATCTCTCGCTGCTTTTCGTTCCGGCGGGCGTCGGCATCATGGCATCCGCGAGCGCCGTGCGCGGCGATCTCGTGGCGGTCGTGCTGGCGATCATCGTGAGCACGACGCTCGGCATCGGCGTGACGGCCATCGTGATGCGCGCGCTGATGCGCCGCCAGGCGGGAGACGAATCGTCATGAGCGCGATCCCACGGCTCAACGCGATATGGGTCTACCTCGCGGCCTCGCCGCTGCTCGGCCTGACCATCACGCTCTTTGCGTATCTGATCGCGCAGTCCGTCTATACGCGATGCCGCTTCAATCCGCTGGCCAACCCCGTGTTGATCGCGGTGGCGCTCATCGTCGCAGTGCTCCAGATCAGCGGCACGCCGTATCCGACGTATTTCGAAGGCGCGCAGTTCGTGCACTTTCTGCTGGGGCCCGCGACGGTTGCGCTGGCGTTGCCGCTCTACCGGCAACTGGGCAACCTCAGACGGCTCGCCGCGCCGCTTTTCGTCGCGCTGTTCGCCGGGTCGATGACCGCGATCGTATCGGCGGTCGCTATCGCGTTATGGCTCGGCGCATCGCGACAGACGATTGCATCGCTCGCGCCGAAGTCCGCCACCACGCCCATCGCGATGGCAGTGGCGACGTCCATCGGCGGCATACCGTCGTTGACGGCGGTGCTCGTCATCTCGACGGGCGTGTTCGGCGCCGTGTTCGCGCGCGTGATTCTCAACGCGCTGCGCGTCGCGGAGCCGGAAGCGCGTGGCTTCGCGCTCGGCGTGGCGTCGCACGGCATCGGCACGGCGCGCGCCTTTCAGGTGAGCCAGCAGATGGGCGCGTTCGCCGGTCTCGGCATGGGGCTCAACGGCATACTCACCTCGTTTCTCGTGCCGGTGCTGGTGCCCGTGCTGGCGCGCTGGCTCTGAACGAAGGCGACGAAGGAACGCGCCTTGCTCGCTGCGGCGCCATGAAGCCCTTCCGTTCACTGTCGCTCGCGCCGCTCGTTGTCGCGCTCGCGCTGGCATGCGCCGCGTGTTCGTCGTCCGACGATGCCGCCTCCGATGCCCGCATCGTGCTGTCGTATGCGCGCTCGGCGTCGCAGTGGATGGACTCGTGGCTCGACGGCAGCTCGCCGTCGTCGTACGCCAGACGCTCGGTCGATTCGGCCAGCGAACAGATCGGCAAGATAGCGGGCGACCTGCAACGCGCGCACGCGCCCGCCGATGCCGCCTCGCAGGTTCACGCGGTACAGGCCGCCTTCGATACGGCGCGCAATGCGCTCGAATCCGGCGACCGCGCGCGCGTCACCGAAGCGCGCTCGACGATGCATGACGCCGCCTCACGCCTCGACGCGTGGCTGCGCGCGCAAGCCGGTGACGCGTCATGAAGAAGCTGCTGGAGATATCGCTCGGCATCGTGACGAGCGTCGGCGGCTTCCTCGAAATGGGCGAGATGTCGACTGCCGCGCAGGCCGGCGCCGCGTTTCACTATCAATTGCTATGGACCGTCGTGCTCGGCACGGTCTGCATCGCGTTCCTCACCGAAATGTCGGGACGCTTCGCGGCGGTGAGCGGACACACCATCGTCGACGGCATTCGCGACCGCTTCGGCATCAAGCTGCTCGCGCTGCCGCTCATCTCGACGGTGATCGTGAGCTTTCTCGTACTGAGCGCCGAGATAGGCGGCGTTTCGGTGGCGCTCGAATTCGCGACGGGCATCTCGTATCGATGGTGGGCGCTGCCCGTCGCGCTGCTCTCGTGGCTTTTCTTGTGGCGCGGCACGTTCGGCATGCTGGAGAAAGGCATCTCGCTGCTCGGCCTCGTCACGCTGTGCTTCGTCGTCGCGATCATCCGGCTGCGGCCCGAATGGACGCAGGTGGCCGCCGCTGCGGTGCCGAGCCGCCCGCATGAACACGCCGCGACGTACTGGTTCATGGCCGCGAGCATACTGGGCGCGTCGCTTTCGCCCACGCTCTTCCTGTTCTATTCGTCGGGCGCAATAGAAGACCGCTGGGACCGCAGCTATCTCTGGCCCAATCGCGCGATTGCCGCACTGGGCATGCTGTTCGGCGGCGTGATCTCGGCGGCCGTGCTCCTCGTGGCGGCGCAGGTGCTCAACGGGCGCGGCATTCTGGATGTCGAAGACTTCCATCAACTGCCGCTGCTTCTCGTCGATGCATTCGGCATGTGGGGATTCGTGCTCTTCGTGGCGTCGCTCGGCATTGCATCGCTCGGCGCGGCGCTGGAAGTCGCGCTGCTCGAAGCGTATCTCTTCGCGCAGGCGTTCGGCTGGAACTGGGGGCAGGACTGCCCGCCGCGCGCCAATCCCGGCTTCAGCCTCGTCTATACCTGCGCCTTGCTGCTCGGCGCGTTGCCCATTGCCGCCGGCGCCGATCCGCTCAAGCTCACGGTATTCTCGATGGCGCTCACCGCCGTCAACTTGCCGTTGATGGTGGTGCCGTTCATCGTCTTGATGAACGACGAGCACTACATGGGCGAGCACTGCAACGGACCGATATCCAACGTGGCGGTGATCGCCATTACCGCGCTCGCGTTCGTGCTCGGCATCGTCACGATCCCGCTCGAATACTTCGGAGGCACATGATGGACGTCGTGCACGATATCCTCGACAAGCAGCTCGTCGACAAGAACGGCGTGCGCATGGGACGCGTGGATGGCCTCGTCGCCGAACTGCGCGACGGCGAATTGCCGAGGCTCGTGTTCATCGAAACCGGTATGATCGTCATGGCGCGGCGCTTCGGCAGGCGGGCGCATCGGCTGATGAGCGCGTTGCTCGCGCGTATCGGCGCGGGCCACAAGACCACACCGTATCGCATTGCGTGGAAGGACGTGCGCAAGGTCGCCGTGGATATCGAACTCGACGTGGATGCCGACGACACGCCCGTGCACGACTGGCAACGCTGGCTGCGCGAGCGGACCATCGACCGCATTCCCGGAGCGCGCTGATGCAGACCGTCAATCTCGATGAACTCGTCGGCCTGCGCGTCACCGCGATGGATGGCCGGCGCGTCGGCCGCATCTCCGCGCTGCTGGCCGAGAACCGCGGCGGCGACTGGGTGATCGCCGCGGTGCGCATCGAGACGCACGGCTTCGCGAGTCGCGTGATGCGCTGGATGGCGATGGCGCTTTCGCCTGCGTCCTTGCGAAAGAGGCTCGCGCAGAAGCCGCTCGATGTCGCGTGGGACAAGCTCGACTGGGCCGACCTGCGGCAGCCGCGCCTGCGCGAACAGGCGCGTTGATCGGCGTCACTCGATGGCCATGGCCTCGATGGCATCGGCGATGCGGCCCGCTTCATCATAGTGAAGCATGTGCCCGCGATTCGGCACCACGGTGATCGTGCTCTGCGCGATGTCTCCGTGCAGCCGTCCCGACTGCGAATCCGCATCGACGATCGTGTCGTCCTGGCCCGCGAAGATGCGCACCGGCACGCTTACTTCGCCGTAACGCCGCGACAAGTCATGCGCCGCCGGCACCATGTAGCCGGCGTCCTCGCCGATCGCGCGCATTTGCGACGGACGCAGCAGCAACTCGCGCGGCAGCATCTCGCGAAACACGTCCGGCACGGGCTGCGGCGCGAACATCAGGCGCAGGTTCGGATTGATCATCAGACGCGCGGCAATGGGCGAGACCGTGTAGCGCATCACATCGCCGATGACGGGTATCGCGGCGGGCGCGGTGAGCAGCACGTCGAAGCGGGCGCTCGGATAGAAGTAGCCGCTGATCAGCGCGAGCCCGCGAATGTCGATGCGCGGATCGAGCGCCATGGAAAGCGCGGCGAGACAGCCGAGCGACTGGCCGACCACGACCGCCCGCGTCAGTCCCATGCGCTTGAGCGCCTGTTGAAAGAGCGCCGCCTGCGCCTGCGGCGTCCATGCGCGATCGCGCGGACGTTCGCTGAAGCCGAAGCCGGGACGGTCGAACGCGATCACGCGATGCCGTTGCGCGAGCCGGTCGAAGAGTCCGCTCGCCACATAGTCTTGCAGCATGACGAGATTGCCGTGCAACAGCACGATGACCGGGCCTTCGCCTTCGTCGATGTAATGCAGACGCACGCCGTCCACGTCGATGAAGCGCCCGACCGGCGGATGATCGCGCTCGGCGCGGCGGGCGCGCAGCGCAGCCCACGCGGCCACGCCGAGCGATGCAGCCGCGACGGAGCCGGCAAGCAGTTTGCCCGATGACAAGGCGCTGGATGATGTCTGAGGCATGTTTCCCCGATGGTCTTGATTGAAGCGCGAAGCGCACGAAGTGAGTGGGCGAGCAAAGGCCGTGCCCCTCGCGGTTCTCAACTCTCGGAACGGTGCTTGCTGCCGTTGAACACGACTTCCACTCAGCGAGACCTGACCATGAACCAGAAAACGCAAGACCCGCAAAGCGCCGTATCGGAGGATGGCCACATCGAGAGCCAGCCGATTCCCGGCCACAACGAAAACATTCCGACGAACCCGGCGGATGACCCGAAGCGCGGCCCGACCGAAGACCGCGCGCCGGACGCGACGCCAGATACCAAACCCGGCACGCCGCCCGGCTCGCAAAGCGAGAACGATCGCCTGAAGACGCCGGAGGACGGCAATCCGCTGTAGATCGAACGGGCTAACGTGTCCTTATCTGTCGGGTACGGAAGGCGTCGAAATGGCCTGAATGGTCGAGGACACTTCCCCGTCGGAATAGATCGCGATATCACCCAGCGCGAGCATGCCGACGATGTTTTTTTCGCTGTCCACGACAGGCATGCGGCGAATCTGCAGCTGCTCCATTCTGCGCATGGCGTCGTGAATCTCGTCGTCTTCGAAGCACCATTCGACGGGTTCGCTCGCCACGTCCTGCACCGCGCACGACGACTCCTTGCCCACCGACACCGCGCGCACCACGATGTCGCGGTCGGTCACGACGCCCTTCAGGCGCGTGCCGTCGCACACCGGAAGCGCGCCGACGTTGAGTTCGTCCATCAGTTCGGCCGCGCGGCGAATGCTCTCGTTGGGCGCGATGGTCTGCACGCCGCGTGTCATTACTTCGGCTACCTTGGTCATGACTTCCTCCTCGTTGCATGGCGACTCCCGATGCAGCATGCAGCGTGCCGTTGTCTCGCCCGGCGCGCGCGCGTCGGCCTGCTGATTGCTAACCGAATCGCATACGGTCAATGCGGAACGCACAATGAAAATCGCACAGGTCGCACCGCTCTACGAGAGCGTCCCTCCTATCGCATACGGCGCCACCGAGCGCATCATTTCTTATCTGACGGAAGCACTGGTCGCCCTCGGGCATGAAGTCACATTGTTCGCCACGGCGGATTCGAGAACGCGCGCCCGCTTGCATGCGAGCGCGCCAACGGCGCTCTGGCGCGACGAACGCGTGTGGGATACGACGAGCCATCATCTGCGCCAGCTCGAAGCTGTCATCGAACGTTCATCGCAGTTCGATGTGATTCACTTTCACACCGAGCCCATTCATCTGCCGATGCAGCGCTTTCTCGCATGCGCATCGCTCACGACCATGCACGGGCGTCTTCTTCCCGCCGATCATGGTCCGCTCTTCGAGACCTTCGCGAATGCGCCGCTCGTCTCGATCTCCGACAGCCAGCGCCGCGGCGCGCCGCACGCGAACTGGCGGGCCACCGTGCATCACGGCCTTGCGCTCGATGAGATGCGCTATTCGCGCGAAGGCGGCGACTATCTGCTCTTCGTCGGCCGCGTGATGCCGGAAAAGCGCATCGACCGCGCGATAGAGATCGCGCGTCGCGCGGGGCTGCCGCTCAAGATCGCCGCTGCCGTGCATCCCGGCGAGCGCGCGTACTTCAAGGAGACGATCTGGCCGCTCATCGCGGAATCGGAGTCTTTCGTCGAGTATCTCGGCGAAGTGGGCGGCGAGACGCGTCGCGCGCTCTTCGCGAACGCACGTGCGCTCGTCTTTCCTATCGACTGGGAAGAGCCGTTCGGTCTCGTGATGATCGAGGCGATGGCCTCCGGCACGCCGGTCGTCGCGTTCAGGCGCGGCGCGGTGCCCGAAGTCATCGAGCATGGCGTGAACGGCTTCATCGTCGACGATGTGGACGAAGCCGTGCGCGCCGTTCGCGACATTGGCGCGATAGACCGCGCGCGCTGCCGCAAGACGTTCGAGCAGCGCTTTTCGTCCGAACGCATGGCGCGCGACTATCTCGCGGTGTATCACGATCTGCTGCAAAGCCGCGCGAGCGCAGACGCCTTTATCGCCGCCGCCGATACCGACCCGCTGGAAGCCTGACCTTCGACACGAACCACCATGCGCATCGCTCAAGTCTCAACGCTCTATGAAAGTGTGCCGCCACGACGTTACGGCGGCATCGAACGGATCGTCTCCTATCTCAGCGAAGAACTCGTGGCATTGGGTCACGACGTGACGCTTTTCGCGAGCGCGGACTCGCGCACGAGCGCGAAGCTGGTCGCGGGAAGCGATTGCGCCGTGCGGCTCGTCGAGGACACCGCCGATCCGCAAGCCTTCCACTTCGCGATGCTCGAAGACGTGGTCGCCGCGTCGAAGCACTTCGATATCGTGCATTTCCACACGGATTACCAGAGCTTTCCGTTCGCGCGCCGCATGCAGTGCGCGCATGTCACGACGCTGCACTGGCGGCTCGACGTGCCGGGACTCGAACCCATGTACCGCCGCTTCGCCGATATTCCGCTCGTCTCCATCTCGAACGCGCAGCGCGCGCCGCTGCCGTGGCTCGCGTGGGCGGGCACCGTATATCACGGCTTGCCGGACACACTCTATCCGTTCCATGAACGCGCGGGCGACCATCTCGCGTTCGTCGGACGGATCGCGCCAGCCAAGGGACCGGATGCGGCCATTCGCATCGCGCGTCGCGCGGGCATGCCGCTCAAGATCGCCGCGAAAGTGGATGAAGCCGACCGCCCGTACTTCGAGAGCGCGGTCGCGCCGCTCGTCGAAGCGCCGCTGATCGAATACGTCGGCGAGCAGGACGATGCGGGCAAGAGCCGAATCATCGGGCAAGCGCGCGCGCTGCTTTTTCCGATCGACTGGCCGGAGCCGTTCGGCCTCGTGATGATCGAGGCGCTCGCATGCGGGACGCCCGTGATCGCGTTCGGGCGCGGCTCGGTGCCGGAGATCATCGAGGATGGCGTGAACGGCTTCGTCGTGCGCAACGAGGACGAAGCTGTAGAAGCGCTCGCGCGTCTGCCGCAAATCGATCGCCGCCGCTGCCGCGAAACCTTCGAGCGGCGCTTCACGGCAGAGCGCATGGCGCGCGATTACGTCGATGTGTATCAGCGTCTCGTCGATGCCCGCGCGGCGCGTTGCGCGCAGCCATCGCTCATCGAACAGGACGCTTAACGAGAGGACACGCGCATGCGATTCATGGTGCTTGCCAGCGATTACGACAACACGCTCGCCGAGAACGGCCGCGTCTCCGAGGCTACGTGGGACGCCATCGACCGCCTGCGCGCGTCGGGGCGTCACATGATTCTCGTCACGGGCCGTGAGCTCGACGATCTGCTCACGTTGTGCGACCGCGTCGACCGTTTCACGTTGATCGTCGCGGAAAACGGCGGCGTGATCTATTCGCCCGTCACGCGCGAGCGCAAGCTGCTCGCGCCGCCGCCGCCGCCCGCGTTCGTCGAGGCGATGAAGAAGGCCGGCGTGCGCCATCTCGGCGTGAGCCAGACGCTCGTCGCGACCGTGCGGCCTTACGACGAACAGGCGCACGCCGCCATCCGCGATCTCGGGCTGGATCTGCACGTCGTCTATAACGGCGACGCCGTGATGGTGCTCGCGCCCGGCGTCAGCAAGGCGAGCGGCCTGCTCGCCGCGCTCGATGAACTCTCGCTGTCGCCGCGCAATGCCGTGGGAGTCGGCGACGCGCAGAACGATCACCCGCTGCTCGATGCGTGCGAGATGTCGGCGGCGGTGAGCAACGCGATTCCCGCGCTGAAGTCGCATGCGGATATCGTGCTGAAGAGCGAATGCGGCGCGGGCGTGACCGAACTGATCGACGCGATTCTGGCCGACGATCTGGCCGCCGCGAGCGAGCGCGTCACGCGGCGCAACGTGCTGCTCGGAGAGCGCGTCAACGGCGATTCGCAGCAAGAAGGGGGCGAAGCTGAAACGCTCGCGCCGCAGCGGACCGTCGCGCTGATCGCCGGGCAATCGGGCGGCGGCAAGTCCACGCTCATCACGGGTCTCATGGAGCGGCTCGTGGCGGCCGGCTACCAGTTCTGCGCGCTCGATCCCGAAGGCGACTTCGATACGTTCGAGAACGCGCTGCCCATCGGCGATGCCGAGACCGCGCCGAAAGCCGACGACATCACGCGGCTTTTGCATCAGCCGAGCCAGTCCGTGCTCGTGAACCTCATGCGCGTCACGTTCGCGGACCGGCCCGCGTACTGCGCGAGCGTGCTCGCGCACATGCAGAAATCGCGCGCGCTCACCGGCCGCCCGCACTGGATGCTCTTCGACGAGGCGCATCACTTCTTTCCCGCCAGCATCAATCCGGCCGACGAAGTGCTGCCCGACCAGCTCGCGCCCGCGCTTTTCGTCACCGTGCATCCGGAGCAGCTTTCGCCGCGTCTCCTGGATCGCGTGACGGTGTTCATCGGCGCGGGTCCGGGCGCGCAGACTTCGCTCGAAGAGTTCGCGCGCGCGGCGGGCCACGATGCGCCCGGCGCGCTGCCCGACGATATCAAGCCCGGCCAGGCGCTCGTGTGGCGTCGCAAGGCGGACGACGGCGGCTGGGACGAGCCGGTCGTCGTGCATGTGGAGCCCGCGAAAACGCAGCGCCGCCGTCATGTGCGCAAATATGCGGAAGGCATGCTGATTCCGGAGCGCAGCTTCTACTTCCGCGGCCCCGAGGACAAGCTGAACCTGCGCGCGCACAATCTCGTGCTCTTTCTCGAACTCGCCGAGGGCGTCGATGAGGAGACCTGGATGTTCCATCTGCGCCAGGGCGACTATTCGACGTGGTTTCGCGACGTGATCGGCGATACGTCCCTTGCGGACGAAGCGCAAGCCGTCGAAGCCAACGAGGGCCTTTCGGCGAAGGAGAGCATCGAAGCGATTCGAAAGGCCGTCGAAGAGCGCTACACGCAGCCGGAGAATCCGGTGCTGCCGAACATCCTTGCGCCGGGATCGAAAGACGGCGATGGCGCATAGATTGCTGCACTGCGTCGCGTAACGCGTATTGCGCTTGGCATCGGATAAACGTTCGATGCCAGCCGCCGTTCGCGTCGCATGTCCCTGAAGGTGCTCTAAGCAGAGGTGTTGAATGAATACGAACTCGCCGCCAGCGCGGTCGCCCGCTGATCCGTCGTCGCCATCGCCATCGAACACGCGATCGCCGTCGCCTGTCGTCAAATGGCTTACCGTGTTGTTTCTCGCGTTGTCGGGGCTGTATCTGGTCGGCGTCGGCATATGGCTCGTCGCCATCGGCGGCTCGCCGTATTACGTCGTCGCGGGCATTCTCATGCTCGCCGTCGCGTGGCTCATCTGGCGGCGCAATACGCTGGCGCTGATCGTGTACGCGGTGCTGCTCTTCGGCACGCTGATATGGGCGGTCGCCGAAGCGGGCTTCGACTTCTGGGCGCTCGCGCCGCGTCTGGACGTGCTCGTCATCGTTGGAATCTGGTTGCTGCTGCCCTTCACGTATCGCCTGTATACGAACCCGGTGCGCCGCGGCGGGCTCGCGCTCGGCGCCGCGCTCGTTCTGACCGGCATCGCGCTCGTGTACGCCGTGTTCAACGATCCGCAAGAGGTCAGCGGCACGGTGTCGGCGCAGGCGTCGAGTGCGGCCGGTGCGGCGGCTGCGCCGGCGGCGACCGGCGGCCGTCCGGGCGACTGGCTCGCATACGGCAATTCGCAGCACGGCACGCGCTATTCGCCGCTTTCGCAAATCAACGACAAGAACGTCGGCAATCTGCAAGAAGCGTGGACCTTCCGCACGGGCGACATGAAAGGCCCGCACGATCCGCTCGAAATCACCGATGAGGTGACGCCGCTCGCCGTCGACGGCACGCTCTTTTTCTGCACGCCACACCAGAACGCCATCGCGCTCGACGGCGCGACCGGCAAGGAGAAATGGCGCTTCAATCCGGACCTGAAGCCGGACCCGAGCTTTCAGCACGTGACTTGCCGGGGCGTCTCCTACTACGAGACGCCTGCCGCCGCGCAGGCGCGTCAGACGAACAACCTGTCGTCGCTGCCGGCGTGCGCGCGCCGCGTGATCCTTCCGGTGAACGATGGCCGTCTCTTCGAACTCGATGCCGCGACCGGCCAGCGCTGCGCGGGCTTTGCCGCGAACGGCATGCTCGACTTGCAGCACTTGCAGCCGGTCAAGACGCCGGGCATGTACGAGCCGACCTCGCCGCCGATCATCACGTCGAAGGTCATCGTCATGGCCGGGTCGGTGACGGACAACTACGGCACCCGCGAGCCCTCGGGCGTGATTCGCGGCTTCGACGTGGACACGGGCAAGCTGCTCTGGGCGTTCGATCCGGGCGCGCGCGACCCGAACGCGATTCCGAGCGATCAGCACGGCTACACGATGAACTCGCCGAACTCGTGGGCGCCCGCTGCCTACGATGCGCAACTCGACATCGTGTATCTGCCGATGGGCGTCTCGACCCCGGACATCTGGGGCGGCAATCGCACGCCCGAACAGGAACGCTACGCGAGCGGTCTGCTCGCGCTGCATGCATCGACCGGCAAGCTCGCGTGGTTCTATCAGACCGTGCACCATGACCTGTGGGACATGGACTTGCCCGCGCAGCCGACCATCGCGGATATCAAGGATTCGAACGGCAACATCGTTCCCGCGATCTATGCGCCGGCGAAGACGGGCAACATCTTCGTGCTCGACCGCCGCACCGGCAAGCCGATCGTTCCGGCGCCCGAGCAGCCGGTGCCGCAGGGCGCGGCACAGGGCGATCGCCTGTCGCCGACGCAGCCGTTCTCGCAACTCACCTACCGGCCGCAGAAGAACCTGACCGGCGCGGACATGTGGGGCGCGACGATGTACGACCAGCTCGTGTGCCGCGTGATCTTCCATCGGCTGCGTTATGAAGGGCCGTTCACGCCGCCGTCTGAGCAAGGCACGCTCGTGTTCCCAGGCAATTTGGGCATGTTCGAATGGGGCGGGCTTGCCGTCGATACCGACCGACGCATTGCGATTGCGAACCCGATTGCGCTGCCGTTCGTCTCGAAGCTGATTCCGCGCGGGCCGAACAACCCGATGGAGCCGCCGCAGGCCGGACAGTCGGGCACTGGCGCGGAAACCGGCATTCAGCCGCAGTACGGCGTGCCGTTCGGCGTGACGCTAAATCCGTTCCTCTCGCCGCTGCGTCTGCCGTGCAAGCAGCCGGCCTGGGGCTATGTGTCGGCGCTCGATCTGGAGACGAACAAGGTGATCTGGAAGAAGCGCATCGGCACGACGCGCGATGCATCGCCGATTCCGCTTCCGTTCAAGATGGGCATGCCGATGCTCGGCGGCCCGATGACGACGGCGGGTCACGTGTTCTTTATCGGCGCGACGTCGGACGACTATCTGCGCGCATTCAGCACCGATACCGGCGAGGAGTTGTGGCACACGCGTCTGCCGGCAGGTGGACAGGCGACGCCGATGACGTATGAGGCGAACGGCAAGCAGTACGTGCTGATCGCGGCCGGCGGGCATGGGTCGTTTTTGACCAAGCTCGGGGATTATGTGATCGCTTATGCGTTGCCGGAGAAGCGGTGAGGGGTGTTGTGCGCGGTGATGGGCGACAGCGATTCGTGGACGGTTGGGCGTTGCACGCGCTGATGGATTGGGGCCTGCACGGGCGCAGCGTGTAAATGGATGTGCAAGCTGCCTGCCGGCTTGTTGTGCCGCGCAGAGCAGCTTGCCAAGGCCACCAAGTCGGCCGACAACGCGCTGTCGCTCGTCAAACGGATCCTACGAATTGCTAGGTTACCGACGCGGCAGCTAACGATGGTGTGCCAGCCCGTTAGGATGGGGCACTTTCTAAGCTGGCGATGCGGTAGCCATCATCAGTTGCTTGTGAAGAAGCCATTTGCCACTCTTTGGAGTTGTCTGCGCGGCAGTGAATGCGGCGGATGAATGTATGCGTGTGCGTCGCCTTCTAACCTGCCCACGCAGCAATGAACCGGTCACGTCCGCAATGACGTCCAGCACCTTTGTTTCTATGCCTACGCACGAGCAACTGGAAGTGAAAGGCAACAAACCCCTGGTTCGCAACAGGGTCCCTTTCGACGCGGCTAGACACCCGAAATCACTCCAGCGTCGCAATTGTCTAATACCGAGCGCAAGACGGGCTCAGTGCAAAGAAGGGAGAAAGCTCCATCTCTCGGCTATTGACCCGGTGTCGAGTTCTGCCTGACCGACGCGCGGCTGACAAACTGACGCGCCGGGGCGCAGCATACTAGCGCGCCATTTCTTTGACGGCTCGCTCTTCACCGTCCAGATTGATCGCGCTGTCTTGCAGCGATTCATGACCGGCACATCTCGGGACGACCGACTGCATCTTAACGATGTGCACGCGCCGTCTTTGCGTGTGAACCCGAACTGCACCGCCATGCGGCTCGTGTTGCGCCACGCTAACGTGGCGACGTCGACAGCGCTTCCGCAGATGCGATCACCGCGATCGTGAACGAGTCGGCGCCATCGATCTCCGGGCGCTCCATCGGCCCGGATGTAACCGCAACCGGGCGTTGTCCATCTTCGCGCACGCCAGCGTCCTATCACCTGCGAGCGGTTGCGCGCCGCGCGTCGCCGTGACGACGACGGGCGCGAGGGTCATTCGGGCAGCCTCAGCCGCCCGTCTCATCCGCTCGGACAACGCCAGCCCGCCTACACCTTCACCGACCGATGATGCCGCCCCGGCGTCCGGCTCGACCCTTTCGCGAACACGAAGAGACTCGCGCCCGCGCCCGCAGCCGCGATCGCGAGCCGCATCGGATTGGCCTTCACCGTATGGACGCCCTTTGCAACGGCATTCGCCCACGGCGACGAGCGCGTGCTGCCCGAGGTCGACCGCGGAACAGGCGAAACAGGCGGAACAGGCGGCAGCGGCGCGGGCGCGACCGGCTGCGCGTGCGCCGCGCTCGCGAGCACCGGCGCGTGCGGCGCGCCGTGAACGCCTTCGTGAGACCCATGGTTCGATGCGCCGGTCCCCGGCGCGGGCATCGCGGGCGCGCCCGGCTGATCGGCTGCGCTCGATTCCTTCGTCGGCTTGCCCTCGCGCGCTTCCGCTCGCGCGGCCGCGGCTTCCGCGCCGAGCAGCAGCACGGCGGCGGCGAAGTACAGCCACATCATGAGCACGGCGAGCGATCCGGCCGCGCCGAAAGCGTTGGCCGTGCCCGCGTGCGTCAGATACAGCGCGAAGAGCTTCTTGCCAACCGAGAACAGCACGGCGGCAATGACGCCGCCCACGAAGGCATCGCGCCAGGCGACGTGGCCATCGGGCAGATACTTCATCAACGCAGCGAAGGCACAGGACAAGATCACAAGGCCGAGGAGGAACTGCGCGATATCGCCGATGACGACGAGCGGCGATTCCCCGAACACCCATTTGCCGGCCGCCTGCACCGCCGTATCCAGCACGAGCGAGATGATCAACAGGAACGCGACGCCCATCACGAGGCCGAACGAAATCAGCCGCACCTTGACGAGCGTGGCGACGCCCGACTTCTCTTTGTCCTCGGCGGGCCATACGACGGAAAGCGCCGTATTGAGCGACGAAAAGGTAGCGGACGCGCCCACGGCCAGCAGCACGAACGAGATGACCGCCGCGATGCCGCCTCCGCCGCTGCGGTGCGCGTGCTCGACGATGGTCTGCACGCTCGCGGCGGCGTCCTTGCCGAGCATGCCGCTCACCTGATGGAAGATCTGCCCGCGCGCGGCCTCTTCGCCGAAGACGAGTCCGGCCACGGCAATCACCATGACGAGCGTCGGGGCGAGCGAGAAGGCCGAATAGAACGCGATGCTCGCGGCCATCGGCGCGGAACGGTCGGCGCTGAAGCGTTTGAAAGTGCGGACGGGCCACGCGATCGCCCGGCTCATGAGGGATGTCGAATCCCGCGCGGATGTCTTGTTCATCGCTATTCTCCTGGGAAGTGCTGCTTGCCTTTAGCATCGCGGATGCCAGCCGGCAGAACGAGGGTGCGAAAACGCGGGAGTGCTGATGATGGGCGCAGGCGCCCGGCCGCCTCTGTGCCGGGCCGCGGTGCGCATCGCGTGTGAGTTTTAGCCGTCCGCGCCGGGCTTCGAAATGTCGGGCGTGCCGCGCACGGGGTTCTGGTCCGGCTGGAGATCGGTGTTGTCAGGCAGCGTCTCCGGCGTGCGCGCGGGCGGCGTGCCGCTCGCGATTTCGGTTTGCTCGGGGGTAGGTCTTTGGGGTTGGGTCGGGTCGGACATGGGGGCTCCTTGGGGCGTCGGTATCGGAGTCGTTAGCAAGGGACGTACTCGCGCGTTGCGCGTCGCGCTGCACACGGAATGCGACGCTGAATGACGCTGCGCCCTGGAAAGCCGACCTCCGCATCGCTGAACTCGACCCGACGATCCTGAGCCTCTCCATCGACATTGACGGTCAGAACGCGCTCTACCAGCACGGCCCCGTCGCGCCAACGCGCATCAGCTGGCCCGGCCCGCGCGGCGGCGTCCATGCGGAACTGACAGCGAGCCCGCGCATCCGCGCCGATACATCGACGATCGCAGCCGACGGCCCGTGGGCGCTCATGCGCCTGATGCGTCTTGGCGAAGTCGTGCCGACGGCGACGCCGGGCCGCACGCGCGTGGTCTTCGGCTTCGAGGGCCGCAAGGCCGTGCTCGATATCGCGACGGCCGGCAGCGTGGCGAACCCGCTCACGAGCGATTTGCTCACCACGTTCCGCTGCCCGAGTTCCATGCCGTTCTTCAACTTGCCCGACAGCGGCCCGCCGCCCGGATTGCCGGCATTGCCGTCGCAGACAGCCTCCGCCGCCGGAACAGCAACCACAACCGCCGCGGCGGCCGATCCCGCTCCGGCGGCTTCGGCGAGCCGTCAATAAGCATCGCCGCTTTGGCAGACGGGCGCACGGTCGACAAACGTAGCCGGCGCTCGCCGATAGCGGTATCGGCCGCAGTTTTCCGGCACATATTTCCGCTTTCCCGCCGGGTCAAGCAAACGTTGGCGGCCCGGCTCGTTCAGTGCGCGCCGTCCGCGCAAATTTGACGACACCGGACCCTAAAGTCCCGCCCTTTCCGGCCGTAGTTACGTCCGAACACCAAGCGGGACAGCGTCTCTCATCCCGCCGCACTTTCCCTTTGCATCGCCGATCGGGCTGGCCGCGCGATGGTCCGCTCATCCATCCGTTGTCTTTTGGACATTCGGCTCGCGCTTTCGCGTTGGGCGATCGCGGCCTCGATCAGCATTCCTAAGTGACATCATGATGACGATCAACTCGAATGCACGCGCTCTTTTCCAGGCGCGCCCGTGCGCCCTGTTCGCCGTAGCGCTGGCGATCACCGCGCTCCTGACGGCGTGCGGCGGCGGCGGCGGAGCCGACGGCACGGCGGGTGCAGCGAAAAGCGCCGCCACCGGCACCGCCGTCAGCAATCCGGGCAGCGATGCGGCTTCCGCGGCTTCATCGGCTTCGTACTCGGGAAGCGGCGCTGCCGTCGCGTATCCAAGCAGCACAACCACCACGCAGTCCGCAGCGAATTCCACGGCGGCTACCGCGGCGAGCACTTCGGCGAACAGCACGGCGACGCCAAGCAACGCGGCGCCCGTTAGCCTGAACAACTCGACAGGATCGAGCGCGAGCACGCCGGTAAGCGCACCCGCGCCGGTCAATGCGTCTGCATCGATCTTCTATGGCGCCAATGGCCACAACAACGAAGGCGGCGCCTACGACATCTCGACTCCCGCGCGCCAGCTTTCGCAATTGCAGGATCTCGGCGCGAAGCTGTACCGCAACGAGGTGTATAGCCAGGCCACGGCCACGAAGCTGGCGGGCATCGCAAGGTCGATGGCCGCCGGCGGCGTGACGGTGTTTCCGGTGCTGTTGTCCGACCCGCGCACGTTCAACAGCGAGACGGACGCGTACAGCGCGGGCTTTGCGCTCGGCCAGCAGACGGCGACGTCGTATCGGTACCCGTACTACGAGGTGTCGAACGAACTGGGCGCGATGACGCTGGTCGGCAACGTGGACGGCGTCTATCCGCAACAGTTCGACAATGCGCTCTTCCAGAAGGCGCGCGGCGTGATACGCGGCATGATCGCCGGCATCAAATCGGTCGATACGAACGGCAAGATCATCATCGGCGGCGATACGTGGCTGCACTACGGCTTCGACGACATGCTCTGGAACGGCACGCAGCCGGACGGCACGGCGGGGCATCCGAAAGTCACGTGGGACATCACCGGCTGGCATTGGTATTCCGAGCAGGGCGACATCACGCGCGCGTGCGGCGGCACCGGCTGCCACGACGTGCTCGCCGCATTGCAGGCGTTCGGCAAGCCCATCTGGCTGACCGAGTTCGGCGTGCGCCCGTCCTACGGCTCGGACGCGCAGATCGCGTCGTACATGGTCGGCAACACGATGATGGCGCAGTTCGTCGCGGTGGCGTCGCGCTACAACCTTCAGGCGATCCAGGTCTACGAGCTCTACGACGATCCGGTCGGCGGCGAAGGCAACTACGGTCTCTTGATGAACGACGGCGTCACCCAAAAGCCGGTGTATGCGGCGTTCAAGAATTTCGTCGCCGCGCATCCGATGTAACTTCTCATCGCGTGATCTCGACGATGGACGGCGTAGCGAACGGTACAGGCGAGCTCGACGCGCTACCATAAGCCGCACCATCAGCGATTCAAGCGAGCCGGAGAAGCGACGAGCGTGCGAAATCCAGAGACTTTCGACAGCGGCGCAGGACCTCGAGCGCAGCCGCAGCTCGCGAGCGCATCGACAAGCCGTTCGCACGCGCGGCGGCTCGCCGTCGCCTTGTCGCTCGGCAGCGCGATCGCGCTCGGGTTCGCACGCTTCGCCTATGCCTTGCTTCTGCCTCCGATGAAGCTCGACCTCGGATGGAACTTCGCGCAGGCCGGCGCGATGAACACGGCCAACGCGCTCGGCTATCTGCTCGGCGCGTTTGCGTTCTGGCGGCTGTCGCAACGGCCCGCGCCGCGAACGCTCTTCGTCGCCGGCTGTTTCGCGACGGCGGTGTTGATGGCATTGAGCGGCGCGGTCACGCAGACCAACGGGCTGCTTCTGCTGCGGGTCGTGACCGGCGCCGCGAGCGCGCTCGTCTTCGTGAGCGGCGGGGTGCTGGCGGCCCGCCTCGCGTCGCTTTCGCCTCGCGATTCGGGGCTCATCATCGGCTTGTATTACGGCGGCACGGGTTGGGGCATCGCGGTTTCGTCGATACTCGTCCCGCTGACGATATCGTCCGATACGCACGGCTGGCGCTACGCCTGGTTCGCGCTCGCGGCAGCGTGCGCGCTCTGCGGAATCGCCGCAGTCTGGGCCGCGCGGCGTATCGACTCCGCATCTGCGCCACCGATGGCACCACGCGGAGCGCCAGTCGCGGCGCATCGGCCGGTGCGGCACAGGCGCTATATCCTCGCGCTCGCGGGATATGGGTGCTTCGGCGTCGGCTATATCGGGTACATGACGTTCATCGTCGCGTTGTTGCGCACGGCGGGCATGACCGCGACCGTCGTCAGCGGCTTTTACGTGGTGCTCGGCTTGGCGACGGTCGTCTCGGCGCGCGTGTGGTCGGGACTGCTCGACCGGGTGCGCGGCGGTCAGGCGCTCGCGTTGCTCAACGCGCTGCTTGCCGTGGCGACGCTCGTCCCCGCCCTGCTCGCGCATCCGGTGGCCGCGTTCGCATCGGGTCTGCTGTTCGGCGCGACGTTCTTATCCGCCGTGGCGTCGACGACGGCCTTCGTCCGGCACAACCTTGCTGCGAGCCAATGGGCGAGCGGCATCAACGCGTTCACGATCGTCTTCGCGGTCGGGCAGATCGTCGGTCCCACGGTAATCGGGCGCATTTCGGACAGCGGCGGGCTCAGTCGCGGTCTCGTCTACTCGGCGGCCATGCTTGCGCTCGGCGCTGCGCTTGCGGCGTGCCAGAAGCCGCTGAGCGACCCGGCACCGCCGACAGAATGAAGCCGGCGCGGCGAGTCAGTTCGACCGCGCCTTCTTCATCTTGACGTACACGTGCGAGCAGAACGCATCGGCGACGACGCGATTGACCGTCAGGATGTTGTCCGCGCTCAACGATTCGCGCGACAGGCCTTGTTTCTCGATGAGCCGTTGCGGAATCAGCTGGCTGACGAACGAATGGCACAGCTCCTTGCGTGACTGCGCATCCGCGGACTCGAAGAACTCCCGCCCTGCCCTGATTTCTTCGCTGATCTTCGCTTTCGCGGAATCGTTCTGCGCCTGAATGGTCGCTTCGAGTTGCGCCTGCGCGGCGTCGCGCTCGCGCCGGCCTTTCTTCTCTTCTTCGAGTTGCCGGGCCTTGATCGCGGCCATCTTGCGGTCGGCATCGCCGATACGATAGTTGCCTTCCAGCGCCTTGAAGAGATAGCCGCGCGGGCTCACGGTGACCTTGCCTTCGTTCAGCTTGAAGCGCGTGTACTCGATCGCCTGTTCGAGACGCTCGTCCGTCCACACATCGCGGCGCTTGGCGAGGCGCTCGAAGTCCGGCGTGTCGAACGCGAATTCGTTGTGCAGAAGCAGGTACATCTCGTCGGCGATGCCAGCCCGCGCCGCATCCGCGCCCTGCTTCTTCGTGAAGCGAAAGCGAATCTTGAGTTTGTCGCGCGTGGCGCGGTCGGCGTTGGCTTCCCAACTCACGTCGAAGTCCGAGACTTCATTGAGTTGGTCGATAGCCGGCTCCAGGAACCGCTTCTTGAATTCCTTCACTTCCTTGCGCGACTCGCCCACCTTGCCCGGCCATTCGAGCACCTCTTCGAACGGGAACCATTCGGTCACGCCGTGACCTTCGCACGGGATCAGCCGGTCATAGATCGCACGCGCGAGCGACAGCGAAAAGGCCGTCGAGGCGCGCAGGCTCAACCAGTGGGCCTTGTAGGGGCTGATCAGATACTTGATGACGCGCCCTGAAAGCAGCACGCAGACAACGTTCCGCTCGATGTAGCAGTCACCCAGCAAACTGATGGTGCCCCACGAGTCCTTTTCCGTCAGTTCCTCGATGGACGGCGCCGTCATGATTTCGACGCGCGCGCGCGCGGCCGCTCTCATTTGCGCGATCAGGTGACTGTGATTGCGGCTGTCGTAACGCATCAGCCACTTGAAGTAGTTCACGTCTGCGGTGAAGGTGTAGACCTTGTCGTCGATCAGTTCGTCGGGCGCTTTTGTCGCGACGATGAAATACGCGGCGTCGAGCACGCGCCGCGCCGCGATCCCGAGGCCGCCGACGCGCGTAAAGATGTTGTTGCGCAGAAAACCGATGTCGCGCGTCGCCTCGCAAATAGCCGCGCCTTGTCCGGACATATCTTCGTAGATGTCCAGCGCGAGTTGCTGAGGGGTGACGGTGAAATCTTGATTGTCCATTCTTCGGTTCGGCTACTGTCCCGGCACTCTAACAGGCGCGAAAAGCGTGTCAACACAAAAACCGCCCCGGTTTCATCCCGTCGGATTGCACAAAAACCGCCCCGCAAAAAGCGCGCGCTGCCCAAATTCCGCCCCGATGCACACAAAAACCGTCTCCAGCCGCCCAGTTTGCGACTCAGCCCGCACAAAAACCGCCCCGCGCTTCACAAAAACCGTCCCTATTCACAGGGGCGGGCATTGATTAGAAAGGATTTTTGCCGCGCTGTTAGTGGGTTTGTGGGTCAGGGTTTACAAAAAAGCGGAACAAACCAAGATTGCACGGCGGCCGATTGGCTATTCGCTATCGCTAAGTCGTTGATTTGCCGAGCATTTGGCTAAACACAAAAACCACCTCCGGGACGGTTTTTGTGCGGGACGCGTTTCCGCGTGGCAATAACGCGTTTTAAACGTTGGCTCTTAGATGGTGAGGTCGGCAATTCAAGAGCCGAAACACCACGCTTCAGGCCCCTTTCGCCACAAGAAACTGCGAAATTTCACCGCTTTGCAAGCCTGTTTACGCATATTCGTGTATTCTGCGCTTCAGCGTCAATACAGGGAGAAAGCGCAGAATGGCCAACGTAGGTAGCTTACCAATGGAAGATCGCAAGGTGTCGCTCCGGGAAGTCGCGGAGTTTGCGGACAACCTCGAACCGTTTTCGGACAACCTTCGCGAGCAGATTCTCGCGCCGCGCCCGCGCAAGACTGCGCCCTTCTATACCATCAGCGAGCTCGCCGAGATGTGCAATCTCACTCGCCAGCAGATTCAATATCTTGTGACCAAGGGCGAAGGCGGTCTGCCGAGCGGCACGCTCAACGGGAACGGACGCAGCCGCACGTTCACGCTACCCGAGGTTCGTCTGTGGGTGAAGATGGCGTCCGATATCTATCAGACGCGGCTCGACGATGCCGACGGCACGTTCCGCGGCAAGGTGCTTACCACGGCTCAGTTGAAGGGCGGCTCGGCAAAGACTACGACAACGGTCTGCCTCGCACAAGCGCTGACGCTGCTGGGTCGAAAAGTCTTGCTGATCGATCTTGATCCGCAGGCGTCGGCGTCGGAGTTGTGTGGACTCTATGCCGAGAAGGAAATCTCGGGGGACGACACGGTGCTGCCTTATATCTATGACCAGAACGTGGAGGGCGGGCTGGGCGCGAGCGTTCAGTCGACTTACTGGGATGGCCTCGACATCATCCCCGGCCACACATTCTTGTACGGAGCGGAGTTCCTACTTCCGGCACGCCAGAAGACGATTCAGGGCTATCGGTTCTGGGCTGTGCTGCGGGAAGGCCTCGAGCCGCTGCGGGCGCAGTACGACTACATTCTGATCGATACGTCGCCCTCGCTGTCGTACATGAACCTCAACGCGTTGCTGGCCGCGGACGCGCTCGTCATGCCGATGATTCCCGAGAATCTCGACTTCATCAGCTCGTTGGCATTCTGGCGGCTTTTTTCCGATGTCGCTGAAGACTTCTTGCCGTACGAGGAAGACAAGGTGTACGACTTTATTTCAATCCTGCTGTCGAAGGTCGACTACGGTAAGACATCGTCGGCGCCGGTGGTCCGGCAATGGGCGCAGAGCGCATATGGACGCTGGCTTGATCCCTTCGAGATTCCGGCAAGCTCTGTGATGAGTGGCGGTGCGTTGTCGTTCTCCACTGCGCTGGATGTAGTCAGCACGCACTCGACGGCGAAGTCGTTGCAACGGGTTCGGCAGCCGATGATGCAGTACGCGAAGTGGCTTGACGATATGTTCGTTAAATCCTGGAAGGAGGCGGCGTGAGTAACAACATCAGAGAACAACTCATGGCCAAGACGGCCAACCTTCCGAAGCCGGCCGACTTCAAGGGCGAGGCGAAGAAGGATCGCAACGCCCGCGGTCCGCAGACGATGCCGGGCATCACGAGCGCGCTTGCGGCGGCGCAGCTGCGGATTCAGGAGTTGGAGTCAAAGGGCGTCGAGACGGAGATTCCCCTGGACGCGATCGTGCCGAATCCGTGGCAACCGCGTCGTCAGTTCAACGAGAGCAAGCTGTCGGAACTGGCTCGCTCCATCGATGAAGTCGGGTTGCTGCAAGCGGTTACCGTCCGACGGATCGGAGAGTCGTTCCAGTTGGTAGCCGGCGAGCGTCGACTGCGCGCGCACAAGCTTATCAATAAGGAGACGATACGGGCGGTTGTGATTGATTGCTCGGATCAGGACATGGCGGCGCTTGCGTTGATGGAAAACGTCACGCGCGACGATCTGTCGGACTATGAGATTGCCATTGCTATCAGACGTGCGGAAGCGGAGTTTCCTAATCGGACGCGATTGGCTGAGGCGATGGGGATCTCGCGCAGCGATCTCTACAGGTTCTTGGCTTTCGACGCGCTGCCTGATTTTGTGAAGCGCGATCTGGATTTGACGCCTTCTGTTTTGGGAGCGTCGTCGGCACAGGACGTTGCGAATGCTTTGAAGAAGTCGGGGGACGCTGGATTGAAGGCGTTGCAGGAACTGTGGCCTCAGGTCTTGTCGGGCGACCTTGTGCAGACGAAGCTCGCCGCGAGTTTGGGCGCGCATGTCAGTCGCGGTGGTGCGACTACGGACGCCGGAGGGCGCAGTATTCTGAAGATATTTGCCGGGAAGGTGCAGGCCGGGAGTATCACGAAGGATGTTAAAGGTTTGACGTTCAAGTTTAAAGCAGGCGTGGTCACTGAAGAGCAGGAAAACCAGCTGAGAGAACATATAGGGAAGATGTTCTCTATCAGATCGGAATGAATCGATTGGCCCGCGACGCGGGCTTTTTTTTCGGCTGTGCCGGGCACTCTTCGTTGACCCGTTTTCCGGTGGCGCGATCCGCGTGCTGATGTAACCGGTGCGTCGGGGCGGCAAGCGCCGCGACGTTGCGTGGGCTGTCTTATTCTGAAAAGCTGGCAAGTGAGCCCGTAGTGGAGTGTCCGAATTCGGACACAATTCAAGGTGGCGCCGGGAGTCGGCAGTTTGTGGCGCCGTAGCTGATTGCGTATTGCTACGCGCTTCCGAACGGCGGAGGCTGCTCTGCTTCCGGTTGCTTCGTGTCCGAATTTGGGCACTATCAGCTATGAATCTTCCCGCGCCGGCTATTCCGCTCTTGGCGCAGCCAAAGCCGGCAGCGGGTTAGCGGGCCGAAAAGCCTGGCGCGACTAAAGGCGCAACAGGGGCGGTGCCACGGTTCGCGCACTCGCATGCATCCGTGCGGCAAGCAGCCCCACGCTGCGGCCTGCCGCAACGCAGGTGCTTGCAAACGGGGATTGCTAACGTGAGTTCTGATGGCCGCCGGAGTGTCAGTGGTTGGTGTCGATCGACTCGTGTTCAGAAGTCGATCGGCGGCGACGAGCAGGAGGTGCCAATTGCGTGGCCCGATGCGAAGTAGCGAGAGAACGGACCCGGTGCCTCAATATGACGCGCAGAAATCAACGGCTGGGCGTGCCTTTATTCGCAACCGTTTCGAGCGCATATCGGCGAACCCTCGCTCGCTAACGCGCGCCCGATCAGCGAACCACAAGTGTCCGAATTCGGACACCGTCCAAGATGTACAAGCCAATCCGAGAGCTTCGGATTAACGGCTGGGTGTGCCTCAATCGCAACCATCTCTGATGCGTGTCGCCGATCCCCCGCTCGCTGATACGCGCCTGACCAGCGAACCACAAGTGTCCGAATTCGGACACCGTCCAAGACGTACTAGCGAATCCAAGAGCTTCGATTAGCCGCTCATGAAGCGGCTGTGAGCCAAGTTACACACGACTGTGAGTTGCCATCCTCACAGCGTTCCGGGCCTGGCAGACCTTCATCCGTCCGACCGTGACTCTCAGCCGTTTGTGGCTTGGCACCGCAGCGAAAACCGCATTACGACGTCGCGGAAAAGCTCGCATTCACTTTATCCGCCCTCGAGCGCAATCGCCACTAGCGTGGCATTTCTTGCGTTTAAAGGGCTGTCATTAGGACGGTCCCGGTCCAACAGCGTTGGATCGGTAGTCATGTGAACGATCGAATGCAGGTAACCCTCCCTCGTAGTTAAAGTTTAGGTGACCGTTGCCGGGAGTGCCCACGTGTCCATAGTGCCATCGACGTCAGCCTGTGAAGTGGGAACGCGGTGGTTACGTGACTAGATCGCTGGCCTAACTGGAGTTCGACGGGGTAGCAACCGTTTATGAGCCTCACCATTCGTAGCAGACCACGTATGTTGGCGCTTCTACCATTGAGGTTCGTCGCAACAATCAAGGCTTAGACACAGCCTGCCAACTAGCAGACGCGGGTAAAGTCCTGCGAGCAGTGCGGGGCGACGCCAGCCATCAGGGCGAAGTTGATGGGCGAAGGCAAGCGGCTGTGTTCCAAGTAAAGCCGGCGCGGCGGTGAGGCGCTCGCGGTGTACCAACCGCCCTCCACATCGTCCGCGCAGCGGGACGGCTTGCAATCATCGAGGGGAATCTAGCGGATCGCGTCAAACTTTGGAGACAAGCGGCGCCTACAATTTGCCGCATCGGAACCGTCGGGCCCGCTTCGCGTTGCTCCGAGCGTTCCGACGTTCGATGGGCCAAACGGCGAGCGAACCAGCGGAGGGGCTGCGGAGATGGGCCGCATTTCCGTTGGCCGGAAGTTGGGCTTTCGGACTAATCAGTATGTGAATCGGGGCAGCGCGACTGCCGCATGCGGGCGGGGTTCGAGCCGGCGCGTCAATGGTGCAACGTCGTACAGCATCATCTCGAGCCGCTCCAAGCACCCGACAACGCTCATAGCGAATCACACCGATAGCAAGGGCAGAGTGCGCCAGACGCACTGTCGGGAACAAGTCAGCGACGTTCGGCGCGTGCATTGCCGGCTACAGCGCTCACTTCATGCGCGTCGCGTGGCGGCACGACTCTTACAACAAGCAGTCCATTGAGCGCTTCACTTGGACGCGCAGTGACGGTCGTATCGACAGCCGTGGAACACTATACAACCGTCATCCACCTCGGAAAACAGCGAAGAATCAATGCCTTCCGAAGACTTGCTAAACTTGTTTCACGCGTCGAGTCCGCCGCGCCGCTAACGGCGGCGAAAACAAGCCGTTACATTAGAAGAATTTGCCCCTTTCCAGGCCCGACCCCGCCGTATCGTAACAAACGATACATTATCGGCCCCAATGGCGCCCGCCGCTAATCACCCACCAGCGCCCGAACCCTCACCCTCAAGCCCGCTTCTTCCGCAATCCCTGATACGGCTCTCCCGCCTTGAACCGCTCGAGCCGGTCGCTCGCCGCAGTCAACGCGCCAAGCGTCGCGCGTTTCAGTTGATGATCGTAGAGCGACACGATCGCCGCCAGCCGATCGACTTCATCGGCGCGAATGCACCACGAGCCGCCTTCGCGCCCGCCGTCGAACACGCGCGCAATCGTTTGATCGGCTTCGATGAGGGCTTCGTCCGGGAAGTTGCCATGCCCTGCATCCGCGAGAAACTTAGCGAGCAGCATGACTTCGGCCACATGCTGAGCCGGCCCGATATCCGGCGATCCCGCGCGCAGCGTCTCGAGTGCGAGATGGGCGTGAAGAGCGAGCTCATCTGCCACGCCGCGAGCGATGGGCAGCAATTGAGCTTTCGAGAGCCGCGTGTGCGTCGCGTGAGCCGAGCGGCGAAAAGGAAGAGTGGAGGACATGCGTCGGTCGTTGGTTGGCTTCCTCTTGTTAACGAACAGGCGAAGCCGTTCTTGAGGGCTCAAACGCATTGGCGCAACACCACCAATACGCAACTAACGGTCCTTCCGCATCGCACCCACCAAAACGGCAGAGTACTTACTAACACAAACAGCGGTGCGGGCAACAGTCGCTACAAAGCCCTCACCAAAGACCCGCCCGCCGCTCCTTAGCCCTGTACCGCCCCGCGCGTCCCCATCACCGCCTCGAACATCAACGCAAAAAACTCCGCCGCGTGCGCCGAGTCGAGCCATCGCACGATCAACGCGATCCGCGACTCGGGCTCGATCCACATGAACGAACTTCCCGCGCCGATGCCGAAGTAGCTCGTCTCCGGCACCCCCGGAAACATCTTCCGCCCGGTGTTCAGCCAGACGAGGTAGCCATAGAACGATGCAAGCGGGCAGGGCGCGCGCATCCGCGCGATCCACTCGGATGAGAGCACATGCTTGCCATCGCGCACGCCGTCATCCAGCAGCATCTGCGCAACCTTCAATTGATCGTTCGCGCTGATCGACATCCCGCCGCCCCAATGAGTGCCGCCCGGCACGGACTGCATGCGCTTGCCATCGATTTCGACCCACGCGTGGTCATAGCCCGCCCAGTTCCAGTTGTCGCTCAAACCCAGCGGCCGCGCGATAGCATCGCGGAAAACGTCGGGCAGCGGCTCCCGGAACAGATGCAGCAGCGCGAGCGAAAGCTGATTGATGCGAACGTCGTTGTATTCCCAGTACGTGCCGGGCGTGCGCAACGGCCGCAACTCGCCCTTCTTGCCTGTGGGCGGCTCGCCGAACGTGACCGCGCGGTAGTGGTCGGCCTGATCCGAAAGCCCGAAGCACTCGCCCTGCCATTCGCTCGTTTGCTGAAGCAGATGCGTCCACGTGATCGGCGCATTATGCGGATCGTCGAAGCCGATGCCCGGTACACGCACGCGCACCGCTTCGTCCGGATCCGGCAACAACCCGCGATCATGCGCGACGCCCGCGAGCAGCGCGAGATACGTCTTCGCGATGCTGAACGTCAGGTCCGCGCGGTCCGGCTCGCCCCACGTCGTGATCACGCGACCATCGACGGCAAGCGCGCCCGAAACCGGCCCGCGATCATGCACCGGCCCGAGCAGCCGATTCCACGGCGGCGGATCGTTGACGTGCACGCCCCAGTTGCCGTGTACTTGCCGATCCCAAGTCGATTCGTGATCGACGGAAAACTGGATCGCACGCTGCAATGCTTCATTCATGTGAGAACTTCCTGGCTGAATTCGAAACGTTCAACGCACATCCAGGCGCTTTCGCGCCCAGACAAGCGTGAAGAGACTCACGACCGCCGCGATCATCAGATACAGTCCCGGCGCGAGATTGTTATGCGTCAACGCGATGAGCGACGCCACCGCCAGCGGCGTAAAGCCGCCGAACACAGTGGTGCCGATGTTGTAGCCGAACGCCATGCCGGTCGTGCGCGTGGCGGTCGGGAAAAGCTCGGACATCAGCGCAGGAATCGGCGCGAAGTACGTCGCCTTGAGAAGCGCGACCCAAATCACGGCGGCGAGCAGCGTCGGCAGCGACGGATGCGCGTTCATGAACATGAAGGCCGGATAGACGGTCAGGAAGAAGATCACGCCGGTAATCAGCATGATGCGCGTGCGCCCGTACTTGTCCGAGAGATGCCCGACCACCGGTACGAGCACCATCATGATGAAACCGGCCGTCAAGGTCGCGATGAAGCCGGAGGAGGGCGCGAGTCCCAACTGCCGCGCGGCATACGTCGGCATGTAGAGCAGCATGTAGTTGGCGGTCGTCGTCAGCACGAGCGATCCGATCGACACAAGCAGGCGCTCCTTCTGCGTCGCGAGCAGTTCGCGCACGGGCGACGCGACTTTCTCCGCGTGCTCGAACTCGGGCGTTTCGTCGATGCGTCGCCGGATATAAAGCCCGATCGGTCCGATCAGCACACCGAAGAGAAACGGAATGCGCCAGCCCCAGCCTTCGAGCTGCGCGGGCGTCAGCGAGCCGGTCAGCACCGCGCCGAACAGCGACGCGAGGAGCGTGCTCGCGCCCTGACTCGAAAACTGCCAGCTCGACATGAAGCCGCTGCGCTCGGGCGCGTGCTCGACCAGAAACGCCGTCGAGCTGCCGAACTCGCCGCCGGCCGAAAAGCCCTGCAACAGCCGCGAGACGAAGATCAGCACCGGCGCGGCGAGCCCGATGGTCGCGTAAGTCGGCATCAGCGCGACCATGGCGGTGCCGAGCGTCATCATCGCGATGGAGAGCGTGAGCGAAGCCTTGCGTCCGCGGCGGTCGCTGTACGAGCCGAGCACGAGCGCGCCGACCGGCCGCGCGAGATACGAGAGCGCGAACGTGCCGAGCGTGAGCAAGAGCGAGACGGTGTGATCGTGCGTCGGGAAAAAGAGCTTCGACAACGTCCCGGCGAAATAGCCGTATACGACGAGATCGTAGAACTCGAGCGCGTTGCCGATCGACGTCGCGACGATCAGGCGTGCGACGCTGCGCTCCTTGCCGTGCGCTTTGGGCGCCGTCGAAATGGTGGCGGAATCACTCATGGCGAAGCCCTCCGTTCGTCTTGCGCGGCAGATGGTCGGCCGGATTGCCGTTGGCGGCATCGCCTTCGCGCGTGCCGAGATCCCAGAAGAGGCCCGCCATGATGCGCAGCCCTTCGCTCGCGACCGACCCGAGCAAGTGCTCGTCCGGCGCGTGCTGCGAGCAGCCGGGATACGAATGCGGCACCCACAGCGTCGGCATGCCGAGCACATCGGCGAAGACGTCGTTCGGGAGCGTGCCGCCGAGATTCGGCAACAGCACGGGCCGCGTGCCCGTGGTTTGCGTGAGCGAGCGCAGCGCCCACTTGACCCACGGATTGTCCGGATCGACGCGCGTCGCGGGCATGCCGCGCTCCACTTCGACATCGACCATCGGGAAGCCGTGCGCATCGAGGTGATCGCGCACGATCTGCTGCAGATTGCGCCAGTCCGTGCCGACCACGAAGCGGATCTGCATATGCGCGAACGCGGTCGCGGGAATGGCGTTCACCGGCTTGTCGGGATTACCCGTGCGAAAGGCCAGCACTTCGATGTTGTTCCAGCCGAACACGCGCTCCGCGGGCGTGAGTCCCGGCTCGCCGTAATCGGCGTCCACTTCCGGTTCGCCCGGATTGCCGCCGACGGTAATGTCCGCGAGCGCGCGAACCACCGAATCGGGAATCGGCGGCGGGCGCAAACCTTCGATCAGAATCTTGCCGTTTTCGTCGACCATCGTCGCGATCGCGTTGGCCAGCACGATGCCCGGATTGCGCAGCAGGCCGCCCCAGTTGCCCGAGTGATGCGCGCCGTCGCGCAGCTTAACGTCGAGCCGGAAATTGATGACGCCGCGCGAGCCCAGAAACAAGGTTGGGCGGTCGGCGGCGAGGCGCGGTCCGTCGGAGGCGATCAGCGCGTCGGCGGCGAGTTCGTCGCGCAACTGCTCGGAAATGGCGGAAAGGCCGGGCGAGCCGACTTCCTCGCCGGTCTCGAAGAGCAGCTTCAGATTGAAGCCGAGCTTGCCGCCGCGCGCGTCGAGCACCGCCTTCAACGCGGCGAGGTTGATGCTGTGCTGCCCTTTGTTGTCGGCGGTGCCGCGGCCGTACCAGCGGTCGCCGTCGACCGTCACGCTCCACGGCGACAAGCCTTCGCGCCATTGTGCGTCGTAGCCGCGCACGACATCGCCGTGGCCGTAGGTCAGCACCGTCGGCAGGTCGTCGCCTTCATGGCGATGCGCGACCAGAAACGGCCCCGCGCCAGCCGCAGGATTCTCGACCACGCGGCAGCGAAAGCCCCACATCGTGAGCGTCGGCGTCAGTTCCTCGGTGAGATAAGCCATGAGCCGCGCGGCGCTATCGGCCTCCTGACTTTCGGTGCGATACGCGACGCGCCGCTGCAAGTCGTCGAGAAAAGCGCCGGACTGGAAGTAGCGGTCGGCAATCTGAAGGGCGGTGTCGCGGGTCACGTCGGTCTCCGTCGAAGCTGAAAAGGCAGCCGTAGCCGCCGACCAATTCATGCTGACCTCGCCGATATTTCTGGACAATTACAATATTTCTCACCAACCTTTGCCATTTCGGCAAAGCGCGGGTTTCGACTTCGAACGCGGATACGGACGGCGCATGGACCAGACGGCTTTACGCTATTTCCTCGAAGTGGCTCGCAGCGGATCGCTCAGCAAGGCGTCCGAGCGGCTCTTCGTCGCGGTGTCCGCGCTCAGCCGGCAGATCGCGAAAATCGAGGAGCAAATGGGCACGCCGCTTTTCGAGCGACGCCCGCGCGGCATGGTGCTGACCGAGGCCGGCCGCCTGCTCGCCAATCACGCGCGCCGCAGTCAACTGGAAGACGAGCGCGTGATCGACGAGATTCGCGGACTCGCCGCGAGCGGCCGCGCGACGATTCGCATCGCGGCATCCGAAGGCGTGGCGCCCGACTTCCTGCCGCAAGCCTTCGCGCACTTCCTGACCACGCATCCGCGCGCGCACTTTCAACTCGACGTGTCCGCGCCGTCCATCGCGACACAGCGCGTGCGCGACGGCTCGCACGACATCGCCGTGTGCTTCAGCATGGCGCCCGAGCCGGACGTGCACGTGCAATATGCGCAGCGCGCGCCGGTCTATGCGCTGATGCGGCGCGACCATCCGCTCGCATCGCGCGAATCGGTGTCGCTCGCTGACTTGCATGCATGGCCGCTCGCGATGCATAGTCAGGGCGTTACGCTTCGACAACTCTTCGACATCGCGTGCAGTCTCGAAGGACTCGTATTCGAGCCGGTCTTCGTCGGCAATTACCACATGGCGCTGCAAAGCTTCGTGCGGCTCACGGACGCCATCACGCTCACCGGCTATCTCACGGTGCGCAGCCGTCTTGGCGCCGAGGGCTTCGCCGCCGTGCCGATCCGTAATCCCGAACTGCATCAACGCACGCTGCAAATTCAGACGATGGCAGGACGCACGCTGCCGCAGCCGGTCGCGGCATTCGTCGCTCTGCTGAAGGATGCGATCGAAGACCCGGCGATCATCGACAGGAATAGCCGTTGCTCCAACTGATGCCAACGCCACACGGCATTGCGACTCACGGAGCACATCATGTCAGGCTTGCCATCGACCGGGCAGGACAAACCCGAGACACGCCCGCCGTTCGTCGGCGCTTCGGAGCGGCGCTCGCCTGTCGAGCTACCGCCGCTTGCGCCTGATCGCAAGGTGGGCTTCGCCATCGTCGGCCTCGGCCGTCTGAGTCTCGATTCGATCTTGCCCGCGCTGGCTTCATCGAAGCTCGCGCGCCTCGCAGCCGTGATGACCGGCGACAAGGCAAAGGGCGAGCGCGTGGCGCGTCAATACGGCGCGCCTGCCGAAGCGGTGTACGGCTACGACGAATGGGCGCGCCTCGCCGCCAACGACGAGGTGCAGGCGGTCTATATCGTGACGCCCAACGGCTTGCATCGCGAACAGGTGATCGCGGCGGCGGGCATCGGCAAACACGTGCTGTGCGAGAAGCCGTTGAGCAATACATCGGCCGAAGCGGAAGAGATGATTCGCGCATGCGCGGATGCGGGCGTCATGCTGATGGTCGCGTACCGCTTGCAATACGAGCCGCATAATCGCGAGGCCGCGCGGCTGGCGAGATCGAAAACATTCGGAGAACTGAAGATCATCGAAGCGCATAACGGTCAGGTGCAGGGCGAGGCGGATCAATGGCGGCACGACAAGCGCCTCGCGGGCGGCGGATCGTTGCCGGACATCGGCCTCTATTGCCTGAACTTCGCGCGATTCGTGACCGGTGAAGAACCGGTCGAAGTGTCGGCCTGGGCGTGGAGCACGCCGGGCGACGCGCGCTTCGCTGAAGTCGAAGAGAACATCTCGTGGCAGATGCGCTTTCCGTCGGGCGTCGTCGCGCGTTGCTCGGCCGCTTACGATGCGCACGAATCGCGCGTCGCACGCCTGCATTTCCAGCGCGGGACCGTGGTGCTCGATCCGGCGTTCGCGTACAAGGGCCTGCGATTGTCGGTGCAGCATCGCTCGCCGGAACGCGAGGACGTCGAGGTGCGCGAAGAGCGCGTGCTCGAAGACGCGAACCAGTTCGGCGCGGAGATCGACCACATGGCCGAATGCATCCTGACCGGCAGAACGCCCGCGACGCCCGGCGAAGAGGGCTTGCAGGATCAAAGGATCATGGAAGCGATCTATCGCTCGGCGGCGGAAAATCGCCCGGTGCAGCTTCCCGCCGTCGCCGAGCGGGACGCGTTCCGCGACGCCCGGCTCACTGTCTGAGGCGACATCATGCACTGGCTACTCGCGATCTTCGCGGTACTGGCGGGCGTCTCGAACCCGCTGCAATCGGGCAGCAACTCGGCGCTGCTCAAGGGCTTGCACGAGCCGATCGTGTCCGCGTTGATCGTCTATCTGATCGGCGCGGCGTGTCTTGCCGTGTGCGTGCCGTTCTTCGGCTTCGGCGTGCGGCCCGCGCTCTCGCGTCTCGGCAGCGTGCCGTGGTGGGCGTACATCGGCGGCATCTGCAACGCGCTCTTTCTGATGTGCTCGCTCCTCATCACGCGCAAGCTCGGGTCGGCCACCTTCACGACCATCGTCGTCATTTCCGCTGTCGTGACATCGATCGCGCTCGACCACTTCGGGCTGATGGGCTTCGAAGTGCGCGAGGCCAGCGCGTTGCGTCTGCTCGGCGCCGGCCTGGCTGTCGCGGGCGTCATCCTCATTGCGATCTTCTGACTGCGCCCGTCGACGTTCGCATTAACGCGCGTCGCCGTTAGCTTTACAAACGTAAAGCCAGCGGGCACAATCCGCCGTTGAATAATAATGATTCGCATTTAAAACCACGACGGCTACGAGAAGAAGCATGAATTCAGACAAGACCAGCCGGTTCGCCCTGCGACCGCTGAGAACGGCCGCGCTGCTTTTGTTCACGGCGAGCGCATGCGTGAACGCGCAATCGGTCGACGCCGACACCGCACCAGCGGAAAGCGCGCTGCCCGCGGTGAAGGTGACGGCCCAGAGCGATCAGGACGCGCCGTACGGACCGACGAAAGGCTACGTCGCGAAGTCCAGTTCGACGGCGCTCAAGTCCGGCACGCCGATCATCGAGACGCCGCAGTCGGTCTCCGTCGTCACGCGCGATCAGATGGATCAGCAGAACGCGCAGACGCTGAATGCCGCGGTGCGCTACGTGTCGGGCGTGACGCCGGAAACGCGCGGTGCCATCGCCACCCGCTACGATCTGCTGAAGGTGCGCGGCTTCGACGCCGACACGTACTGGAACGGGCTGAAGCTCATCGGCAACGGCTGGTATTCGACACCGCAACTCGACCCGTATCTGATGGATCGCGTCGAAGTCCTGAAAGGGCCGGTGTCCGTGCTGTACGGGCAAGCCGCGGCGGGCGGGCTGCTCAACATGGAAAGCAAGCTGCCGACTGTCGAGCCGCTGCACGAAGTGGGCGTCGAAGTCGGCAACTACGGGCACGTGCAGGGCAAGTTCGATCTGTCCGGGCCGATTGCCGGCGACGACCGCTACCTCTTTCGCGTGACCGGCATCGGACGCAAGGAGGACGGACAGGTTGCCATGACGAAGAACGAGCGCATCGCGATTGCGCCGTCGTTCACCTGGCGCCCGGACAACAAGACGTCACTCACATTGTTCGGCCTGTATCAGCACGATCCGCGCAGCTCGTCTTACGGCAGCGTGCCGCCGCAAGGCACCGTGCTCTATAACCCGAACGGCAAGCTGCCGAGCAATTTCTACGACGGCGATCCGAGCTTCGAGAGCTTCAATCGCGTGCAGGAATCCGTCGGCTACAAGTTCGACCGACGCCTGACGAACGCGTGGACGTTCCGCGCGAACGGCCGTTACATGCACCTCGCGCAGGACTACAAGAGCGTCTACGCAAGCGCGCTGGAAGACGACCTGCGCACGCTGGATCGCGGCACCGCTTATTCCCAGGACAATCTGAATACCGTCGCGCTGGACAATCAACTCGAAGGCAACTTCTCGACCGGCCCGATCGACCACACGTTGCTCGTCGGCTTCGACTATCAGCATTACGCGACGAACTTCGTCTCCGGCTTCGGCACGGCGCCTTCCATCGACATGTTCGCGCCCGTGTACAACCAGGCGATTCCCGTGCCCGAGTTGTCGAAGCAGGTCTTGAGCGGCACGCAATACGGCGTGTATGCGCAGGATCAGGCGCGTTTCGGCAACGCGATTCTCACGCTCGGCGGGCGCGAGGACTGGATCAACAGCAAGACGCGCAACGAAACGTTCGGCACGTCGTCGAGCCAGTCCGACCGCGCGTTCACGGGCCGCGCCGGTTTGACGTATGTATTCAACAACGGCATTGCGCCGTATGTGAGCTATACGGAGTCGTTCACGCCGCAAGTGGGCACCGACATTAACGGCCGCGCGTTCGACCCGGAGCGCGGGCATCAATATGAAGTGGGCGTGAAGTATCAGCCGAAGGGCTACGACGCGCTTTTCACGGCGGCACTATTCGATCTGACGCGCGCAAACTTGCTGACCGTCGATGCCACGAACCCGAATTTCCAGTCGCAAACCGGCGAAGCGCGCTCGCGCGGCGTCGAGCTCGAAGCGAAGGTCAGTCTCACTGATTCGTTGAACGTGACGGGAAGCTATACGTATCTGAATACCGTCTACACGAAGGACAACGGCGGCCTGAAAGGCAAGCATCTGCCGGCGGTGCCGCAGAACCAGGCGTCGTTGTGGGCGTATTACACGATCAATCGCGGGCCGCTTGCGGGCCTTTCGCTCGGCGCGGGCGGGCGATACACCGGCACGACGTACAGCACCCAGAACGACTTCAAAGTGCAGAGCTTCTTTCTGGTCGATGCCACGCTGCGCTACGACCTCGGCCACGCGGCAGCGCAGCTGAAGGGCGCGGAGTTGTATGTCAATGCGCAGAATCTCTTCGACAAAGAGTATGTGGCGTCGTGCTACTACGGAAGCTGGTGCGCGTTCGGCTACGGGCGGCAAGTGTTCGCAGGCATGAACTATCGCTGGTAGTGCACATGCGCGCGTCACACGGGGAATGCTGTCGTCGAGAGAATTTCCCGCAGAACGACGAAGGTCCGTATCTGCCGCACGCCCGGCAGATACAGCAGCTTCTCTGCGTGCAGCCGGTTGAAGCTGTCGCTGTCGCGCGTGCGGATCAGCATGAAGAAATCGAACTCGCCGGTGACGACATGACACTCCATGCAGCCCGGCACCTTTTGCGCGGCCTTTTCGAAGTCGGTGAAGGACTCCGGTGTCGAGCGATCGAGCACGACGCCGATCAGCACGAGCATGCCCGCATCCAGCGCCTTCGGGTTCAATAGCGCGACGGTGCCGCGAATCAGCCCGGCTTCGCGCAGCCGTTCGACGCGCCGCAGGCACGCGGGCGGGCTCAGGTGAACCTTGGCGGCGAGCGCGACATTGGAGATGGATGCATCGCGCTGAAGCTGACGCAGGATCGCACGATCGACGCGATCGATCTCGTTGCCCGATGCTGGCGGCTCTCGCCGTAGCGTGGTTTTTTTCATTGCGTGCCCGCGTCGTTCGAAGAAATAAAACTGCGCTGCGTCGAACCGATAAGCGGCTACGTTAGGCCAAAGCCAATTTATTCGCAACGCCGACATCTCCCAGATTGACTACGATTTCGGTCAGGCGTCGCGGATCATGCGCGGCAGCCCGACCTCAATCGCACAGGATGCCGACCATGAACCTGCAACGCTTTCCCCGCTACAAGCTCACATTCGGGCCGACGCCCATTCAGCCGCTCAAGCGCCTGAGCGCGCATCTCGGCGGCAAAGTCGAGCTGTATGCGAAGCGCGAGGACTGCAACAGCGGTCTCGCGTTCGGCGGCAACAAGACGCGCAAGCTCGAATACCTCATTCCCGAGGCGCTCGAACAAGGCTGCGATACGCTCGTGTCCATCGGCGGCATTCAGTCGAACCAGACGCGTCAGGTCGCCGCCGTCGCCGCGCATCTCGGCATGAAGTGCGTGCTCGTGCAGGAGAACTGGGTCAACTACTCGGACGCCGTCTACGACCGCGTCGGCAATATCCAGCTGTCGCGCATGATGGGCGCGGACGTGCGGCTCGTGCCCGACGGCTTCGATATCGGCATTCGCAAAAGCTGGCAGGACGCGATGGACAGCGTGCGCGCGGCGGGCGGCAAACCGTTTCCGATACCGGCGGGCTGCTCGGAGCATCCGAAGGGCGGGCTGGGTTTCGTCGGCTTCGCGGAGGAAGTGCGGCAGCAGGAAGCCGAACTCGGCTTCAAGTTCGACTACATCGTGGTGTGCTCGGTGACGGGCAGCACGCAGGCCGGCATGGTCGTCGGCTTCGCGGCGGACGGCCGGGCGCGGCGCGTGATCGGCATCGACGCGTCCGCGAAACCGCAGCAGACGCACGATCAGATCACGCGCATTGCGAAGCACACGGCGGAACTCGTCGATCTCGGCCAGGACATCACGCGCGACGACGTGATTCTCGACACGCGCTTCGGCGGCCCCGAGTACGGCCTGCCGAACGAAGGCACGCTCGACGCCATTCGCCTGTGCGCGCGGCTGGAAGGCGTGCTGACCGATCCCGTCTACGAAGGCAAGTCGATGGACGGCATGATCCAGATGGTGCGCAACGGCGAGTTCCCGGAAGGGTCGAAGGTGCTGTACGCGCATCTGGGCGGCGTGCCCGCGCTCAATGCGTACAGCTACCTGTTTCGCAACGGCTGACTCGCTTTACCTCGCACGTAATCGACGCGACGCGCGCGGGGCGGCAAGATCGGCGGCATCCCCAGACAGAAGAAGGAGCCGCGAAATGACTGCTTACGCCGTTGGGCATCTGCACGAAGTCGAGATGTGCGCGGATATCGTCGCGTATCTGGAGCGAATCGACGCCACGCTCGCGCCGTTCGGCGGGCGATTCATCATTCACGGCGGGCCGTGCGACGTGCGCGAGGGTGAGTGGCACGGCGATCTCATCGTGATCGCGTTTCCGGATGCATCGGCCGCGCGGGGCTGGTACGAGTCCGACGCGTATCGGCGCATCCTGCCGCTGCGCACCCGCCACGCGCGCGGCGCGGTCTTTTTGATCGACGGCGTCGATCCAACGCACAAGGCGACCGACATCCTGCACTAACGGCGGCTCGCGGCGAACGACCGTCTACACGCGCGGTTTTGGCGCAAACTTGTCATATCACCGGTCATGGTTGATACTGCCCAGTTGCACCTTTCCCGTACGTCGACTTAACGGTTTCGCTAATGAGCACAATTCTTGAAAGCCTTCCGACTGGGCAAAAAGTCGGTATCGCGTTCTCAGGTGGCCTCGACACCAGCGCCGCGCTGCACTGGATGCGCCTGAAGGGCGCGGTGCCGTACGCCTACACGGCCAACCTCGGCCAGCCCGACGAAGACGACTACGACTCCATTCCCCGCCGCGCCACGCAATACGGCGCGGAAGGCGCGCGCCTGATCGACTGCCGCGCGCAACTGGTCGCGGAAGGCATCGCCGCGCTGCAATGCGGCGCGTTCCATATCTCGACGGCGGGCGTCACCTACTTCAACACGACGCCGCTCGGCCGCGCCGTGACCGGCACCATGCTCGTCGCCGCCATGAAGGAAGACGGCGTCAACATCTGGGGCGACGGCAGCACGTACAAGGGCAACGACATCGAGCGTTTCTATCGCTACGGCTTGCTCGTGAATCCGGACCTGAAGATCTACAAGCCGTGGCTCGACCAGACGTTCATCGACGAACTCGGCGGCCGCGCGGAAATGTCGGAGTTCATGCGCCAGTCGGGCTTCGAGTACAAGATGTCGGCGGAAAAGGCGTATTCGACGGATTCGAACCTGCTCGGCGCCACGCACGAAGCCAAGGACCTCGAAAGCCTCGAATCGGGCATCAAGATCGTGAATCCGATCATGGGCGTCGCGTTCTGGCGCGACGACGTGAAGATCGACAAGGAAGAAGTGACGATCCGCTTCGAGGAAGGCCGCCCGGTCGCGCTCAACGGCAAGACGTTCACCGACGCGGTGGAACTGCTGCTGGAAGCCAACCGCATCGGCGGGCGTCACGGCCTCGGCATGAGCGATCAGATCGAGAACCGCATCATCGAGGCAAAGAGCCGCGGCATCTATGAGGCGCCGGGGCTCGCGCTGCTTTACATCGCGTATGAACGGCTCGTGACGGGCATTCATAACGAAGACACCATCGAGCAGTATCGCGAGAACGGCCGCCGCCTCGGACGCTTGCTGTATCAGGGCCGCTGGTTCGATTCGCAGGCCATCATGCTGCGCGAAACCGCGCAACGCTGGGTCGCGCGCGCGATCACCGGCGAAGTGACGCTCGAACTGCGCCGCGGCAACGACTACTCGATTCTCAGCACCAAGTCGCCGAATCTGACGTATCAGCCGGAACGCCTGTCGATGGAAAAGGTGGCGTCCACGTTCTCGCCGCGCGACCGCATCGGCCAGTTGACGATGCGCAATCTCGACATCACGGATACGCGCGACAAGCTGCGCATCTACGCGCAAGTCGGGCTGCTCACGCCGGGCGAGGCGTCCGCGCTGCCGCAGATCAAGGGCGACGAGGCCTGACGCCACGCGTCCGGTCGCCGGATGAGCGCTGCGAGCGCGCGCTCATCCGCGTATCCTGTGGGTCTCGTCACCGATCCGCAAGGAGCCGCACTTGACTCGTTTGACCATTGCGCTGCTCGGCGCGGGCAGCATGGGATCGGCGGTCGGTCTGGCGCTGTCTGCCTCCGGCGCGCGCGTGCTCACGACGCTCGAAGGTCGCAGCGCCGCGAGCGCCGCTCGTGCAAAAGACGCAGGCATGGAGGACGCGAGCCTCGCCGAACTGGCCGCGTGCGATTTCATTCTTTCGATCGTGCCGCCGGCCGTCGCCATTCAGACTGCCGAACGTCTCGCGCCCGCGCTCACGCAGGCGGACCGAAAAGCCGTCTTCGTCGACTGCAACGCCATCAGCCCGGACACCGCCGCGACCATCGCCCGAACGGTCGATGCCACCGGCGCGCCGTTCGTCGATGCCGCCATCATCGGGCCGCCGTCGGCGCCGAAGTTTTATCTCTCCGGACTGCACGCCGCGCGCGCAGCCGTACTCGGCGACGCGGGCCTGAACGTGCGCGTGCTCGACGGCCCGGTCGGCGCAGCCTCCGCGCTCAAGATGTCGTACGCGGGCATCACGAAAGGGCTGACGGCGCTGGGCTCGGCCATGTCGCTTGCCGCCATGCGCAACGGCGCGGGAGAGGCGCTTTTCGACGAACTCCGCGAGAGCCAGCCCCAGCTTGCCGCGTGGCTTGACGGTAACGTGCCGCGCATGCCGCCGAAAGCGTATCGCTGGGTCGCGGAGATGGAAGAGATCGCCGCGTTCATCGGCGATGCGTACCCGGAGCATCGCATCTACGAAGGCGCGGCGGCCCTGTACGCGCGGCTCGCAAGCGACAAAGCCGCGACCGACGCGCTCATCGACTTCTTCGGCAAGCGCGGGAAGTGAAGGGCGACCCATGCACGCCCGCGATTTAATCCGTATCCTTTTCCTTTTCGACGACGATGCAGCGCGGCGCATGCGCCGAAGCGCCGAAGCGGCAATCGTCGTGCAATAGACGCCGCGCCGGAAACGCACCGGCGCGGACCATCTTTCCAGCAAGAGGTGCTCAATGACTGCAGGTACGTATCAGAACACGCGTCTTTATATCAACGGCGAATGGTGCGACGCGCAGGGCGGCGCCACGCTCGACGTGGTGAACCCGGCCACCGGCGAGAAAATCGGCACCGTCGCGCGCGCCGGCATTCCGGATCTGGATCGCGCCGTGGCCGCCGCGCAAGCGGGCTTCGCGACGTGGCGCAAGATGAGCGCGCTCGAACGCGCCTCGCTGATGCGCAAGGCCGCCGCGCTCGTGCGCGAACGCGCCGACAGCATCGCGCGCCTGATGACGATGGAGCAGGGCAAGCCGCTCGCCGAAGCGCGCATCGAAGTGAACTCGGCGGCGGATATCATCGAATGGTTCGCGGACGAAGGGCGCCGCGTCTACGGCCGGATCGTGCCGCCGCGCAACGTCAACGCGCAGCAGACGGTCGTGAAGGAGCCGGTCGGCCCGGTCGCCGCGTTCACGCCGTGGAACTTCCCGGTCAATCAGGTGGTGCGCAAGCTCTCGGCCGCGCTTACGACGGGCTGCTCGTTCATCGTGAAGGCGCCGGAAGAGACGCCGGCATCGCCCGCCGAACTCATCCGCGCGTTCGCCGACGCGGGCGTGCCCAACGGCGTGCTCGGACTCGTGTTCGGCGATCCGCCCGAAATCTCGAAGTACCTGATCGCGCATCCGGTCATCCGCAAAGTGACGTTCACCGGCTCGACGGCCGTCGGCAAGCAACTCGCCGCGCTCGCCGGTCAGCACATGAAGCGCGCGACGATGGAACTCGGCGGCCACGCGCCCGTGATCGTCGCGGAAGACGCAGACGTCGAGCTTGCCGTGAAGGCGTCGGGCGCGGCGAAGTTCCGCAACGCGGGCCAGGTCTGCATCTCGCCGACGCGCTTTCTGGTTCACAACAGCCTGCGCGACGACTTCGCGAAGGCGCTCGTCAAGCACGCGGAGAGCCTCTCGGTCGGCGACGGCCTCGCCGAAGGCACGACGCTCGGGCCGCTCGCCAACGCGCGGCGCATCACCGCGATGGCGAGCGTCGTCGAGAACGCGCGTCAGGCGGGCGCGAAGATCGCGACGGGCGGCGAGCGCATCGGCTCGGCGGGCAACTTCTTCGCGCCGACCGTGCTGACCGACGTGCCCCTCGAAGCCGACGTGTTCAACAACGAGCCGTTCGGCCCGGTCGCGGCCATTCGCGGCTTCGATTCGCTGGAGGACGCCATCGCCGAGGCGAACCGGCTGCCGTACGGCCTGGCCGGCTACGCGTTCACGCGCTCGTTCAAGAACGTGCACTTGCTCACGAACCAGCTCGAAGTGGGCATGTTGTGGATCAACCAGCCCGCGACGCCGTGGCCGGAAATGCCGTTCGGCGGCGTGAAGGATTCGGGCTACGGCTCCGAAGGCGGACCCGAGGCGCTGGAGCCGTATCTCGTGTCGAAGTCGGTCACGGTGATGGCGGTCTGATCTCCGCTCTTTGCCCGCAATGACGCTTGGCGGCCCCGCAAGGGGCCGCTTCGCTTTGGGCCGCTCAAACTTGGGCCGCTCAAACGTCAGACATAGAGGTATCGAACGAGGTGAAAGAACACCGGCGCCGCGAAGCAGACGGAATCCACGCGATCCAGCATGCCGCCGTGTCCCGCAATCATCACGCCCCAGTCTTTCGCGCCGAGCGAGCGTTTGACCGCCGACAGCACGAGCCCGCCGACGAAGCCCGCGAGCACGATCGCCAGCGACATGAGAAACGCCGCGCCGAATCCGAACGGCGTCACGCGATACAGCGCCGCGCCGCACAGGGTCGCGAGCAATCCGCCGCCGACGAAACCTTCCACGGTCTTCGAAGGCGACAGCACCGGCGCGATCTTGCGCCGCCCGAAGAGCTTGCCGACGACATACTGCAACACATCGCTGATCTGCACGACGAGCAGGAAGTAGAACAACAGCAGCGCGTTCTGCCCGCGATAACCGGGAATATCGAGCGTCAGCAGCGCGGGCGCGTGGCTCAGCCCGTACACGCACACCATCAGCGCCCAGTTGATGCGCGCGTTGCGGCTCAGGAACTCGCGCGTGTCCTGCGTGAGCGCGGAGACGAGCGACATCGCGAAGAAAAGATGCACCGGCACGAAGATCGAATACATGCCGTACCAGTCGATGCCGAGCAGCACGTATTGCACCGGCACCGCGACGAAGAACGCGACGAACAGCGTGGTGTGATCGCTCGCGGTGGTCGGCGTGAGCGTGATGAATTCGCGCAGCGCGAGATACGAGAGCAGCGCGAAGACGACGAACGTCGCCTTGTCGCCGAGACCGATGGCGACGACCATCACCGCGATCATGCCCCACCAGGCACGGATGCGCTGGTTCAGATTGACGATGGTCGCGCTCGTGCCCTTTGCGCGCGCGCCGAGCACCGCGCCGATCAGCGTCGCGAAGGTCAGCGCGCCCACGACGCCCGCGACCAGATTCCAGAATGAAGTCGGCATAGCTTAATTTCGATGTGCTGATTGAGCGAGCGCGATCACGGCGTCGCGCATCCGGGCGAGAAACGGCGCTTTTTCTTCGCCGTCGCGCAGTGTTTCGCTCGCGCCGACGTGCACCTTGCAGATGAGCGGAATTGGCCAGATAGCGCCTTTCGGCATGATTCGCTGAAGGTTCTCCAGATACACGGGCGTCAGCGCCACGTCCGGAAACTCGCTCGCCAGATGAAAGAGCCCGCTTTTGAACGCTTGAGGCAGCGCATCGGCGCCGCGCGTGCCTTCCGGGAAGATGATGATCGAGTGGCCGTGCCCGAGCGCGTCGCGCACCGGATCGAGCGGATCGCCTTCCGTCTCCCGGCGGCGGTCGATCAATACGGCGTTGAGCAGATTGCGCGCGATATGTCGCTTGATGCGGCCGGTAGCCCAGTAATCGCGCGCGGCGACAGGCCGCACGGCATCGCGCAGTTTGCGTGGCAGCGCAGCGAGAATCGCGAGCGTGTCGATATGGCTCGTGTGATTCGAAAAATAGAGCTTCTGCGTGGCGGTCGGCGCGGCGCAATGCCATACCGGATACGCGCCCGCAACGAGCCGCACCAGCGCGAGCAGCAGGTCGCGCTGCCAGACGTGCATGAGTTTCATCGGGTAAGAGTGCGAATAGTGATTGTCAGGCTGCTATTCCTTTCACATCCGCCGTTGGCTTGCAATGCACAGTGACGAGATTTGCCAGATATCGGCGATGCTGTGACAAACCTGCTCAAATGTTGAGCTTCGGCGTCCTTATCGTTTGACGCGTGCGGAAAGGGCCGCGATAGTAGCGCCTTGTTTTCGACATCCCACCCGTCTCATGAGCCTCTACGCACTCAAGCCCCGCTTTCAGAATCTCTTGCGTCCGCTGACCGACTGGCTCTTTCGCCACGGCGTGACCGCGAATCAGGTGACGTTGACCGCGGCGGGCGGATCGATCGCGGTAGGCGCGGTCGCGGCGTTCGGCTCGCCGCGCCATTCCCTGTTCCTGCTGATTCCGCTTTGGCTTTTCATCCGCATGGCGCTCAACGCCATCGACGGCATGCTGGCGCGCGAGCACGGCCAGAAGAGCGCGCTCGGCGCGTACCTGAACGAACTGGGCGATGTGGTCTCCGACGTCGCGCTCACGCTGCCGTTTCTCGCGGTGCAGGCGTTCTGCGCGGCCGATGTCTGGCTCTTCGCGCTCTTGGCGGCGATCGCGGAATGCGCCGGGCTCGCCGGGCCGCTCGCGGGCGCGAGCCGGCGTTATGACGGACCGTTCGGCAAGAGCGACCGCGCCTTCGTGCTCGGCGCGTTTGCGCTCTGGGTCGGCGCGGGCGGCGCGGGCGGCGCAGTGGGCGCGGCCGGCGTGGGACTGTGGCGCGCGTTGATCGTCTTGTCGCTCGTGACGGCGATCCGGCGCGTGCGCGCGGGCGTCGCGGAGGCGAACCGCGCGCGCGTCGGGAGCGATGTCAGTTGAAGCGGCGCACGAAGCGATAAAAGATACGCGGATGGATCTTCAGAAGACACATCGCGACGGATAACTTGGGCCGCTTGTCCGCGTAGATCTTGCCGACATGCGTGAAGCGCAGCTTGCTCGCGACGCTGTCGAGTATCGGAGCGGCCGTCGCGTAATCGGGCGCGAGGCGCGCGGCTTCGAACGCGATGTTCCGGTACGCATACACGTACTTGAGCCGGAAAAAGAGCTTGCTGCCGTTGTCGATGGGCAGCCCGCGCGTGTCGCGCTCCACGCGGTCCATGATTTCGAACAGGTCTACGATACGCGGATTGAAGCGCACCGAAAGCCCGTTGCCGCGCTTCACGTAGAAGTACAGTTCGTCGGGAATCAGCCGCACCACGCGCGCGCGCGAAAGCGCCTGCACGCAAACGAGAATGTCTTCGTAGATGAGCCCGGCCGGATGCTCGACCGAGGCGAACAGCTCGCGCTTGAAGAGCTTGTTCCAGCAGTACGCCTGCAGGCTCAGGTCCATGATGCGGCCCACGGCCTGAAGTCCGGTGATGGTCTCGTTGCCGGTCTTGACGCGATAGACCTCGCGTCCCTGCGGGTCGATGCACTTCGCCGCGAAGATCACTACGTCCGCGCCGTGCTGGTCGGCTTCGCGGCACACCACTTCCACGACGTTCGGCGCGACGAAATCGTCGCTGTCCACGCACAGCACGTACTCGCCGCTCGCGTGACTCACCGCGATGCGCCGCGTCTCCGCAATGCCGACGTTCTTCTCGTTGCGCACGAGCTTCCACGGAATGACGTGCTGCGCTTCGAGCAGCGCGCGCGCGACTTCGCCGGAGCGGTCGGGACTGCAATCGTCGACGGCGATGATCTCGAAGTCGGTGCGCGTCTGCGCGAGAATCGAGCGGACGCACTCGGCGATGCATCCTTCCACGTCGTACATCGGCAGAAGAATGCTGACTTTCGGTGTAGGCATGCAGGCTCTCACGGGTGGCCGGGGAAAGGGCGGTATGCAGCACCGTTGGAAGCGGCCTCGCGATGAAAACGGCGGTGGACCGCCGTCGAGACTAACGTGACGAATCGCGCCGGATTGTGCGGCACCGCACATAGCGGCGATGCGCGGCTGCGTGCATCGCTTGCTGCCGGTATGCGAGTTTCGCGACCTTAACGCCCTTTACTGCCGACTTCCGCAACGCCGCTTCTTGCGGCTGCGGCGTGAGCGCGCTGGCTTTCGCTGCGTGAACCGGGCGACCTCGACGCGTCGATCCCGACGAGCCCGCGACGACGCCGCACGAACCGAGACCGTGAGCCGCGCGCTTCAGCTAATGAACACGAGCTGGTCTTCGTGCGCCGCCGAGTGCCGGTACCAGCACACGCGCCCCGCGCGCACGTCGAGCAACACCTGATCGAGGCCGGCTATTTCGATGCCGTCCGTCCTGCATCCGTCGATAGCCGGTGCCGCGCGATTCATCCGCGCCAGTTCCCGCTTGAGTTCCATCAGACGCTTGATGGCGCCTTGCCTTGAGGTGAAATATCGAGTCATTGACCGCCGAACGCTGATCCGCCTGGAGGGCCACAGCGTAGGGCGATTCATCGGACAATAATGTGCGCTCGGCGACACACGCGCGTATGCGACACTTCGCTCGAAGGCGCCGTGTGCGCAGAGGAAAGGAAAAACGACGATGAACGACGTGATGCTGCCCGAGGACGACTACGACGCGACGCTCGGCGACGTGCTGACGTTGCTCGAACAGGGCCGTCAGGCGGCGGCGCGCAGCATCAACGCGCTGATGACGGCGACGTACTGGCGCATCGGGCACCGGATCGTCGAATTCGAGCAGGGCGGCGCGGGCCGCGCGGCGTACGGACAGGCGCTGTTGCAGCGGCTCTCGGCCGATCTGACGAGGCGCTTCGGGCGCGGCTTCGGCGTCGACAATCTGGAGCTGATGCGCCTCTTCTACCAGGCGTATGCGAGCGCCGGGATTTCCGAATCGCCGATTCGGAATTCGGCGGCGTCCGCGTCCGCGGGAAAATCCGAACCGGCGATTCGGATTTCGACGCTCGCGCAACTGGCCGAGCGGTTCCCGCTCTCGTGGACGCATTATGTCCATCTGATGCGGCGCACCCGTTCCGACGACGAGCGGCGTTTCTACGAAGCCGAAGCGCTGCGCGGCGGCTGGAGCGTGCGGCAACTCGACAGGCAGATCGGCAGTCAGTTCTACACGCGCACGCTGATGTCGCGCGACAAGCGGGCGATGCTGGACAAAGGCGCCATCGCCGAGACGCGCGACATCGTGACGCCCGAGGAAGCCATCAAGGACCCGTACGTGCTCGAGTTCCTCGATCTGAAGGACGAGTACTCGGAAAGCCAGCTCGAGGACGCCCTGATTCATCGGCTCGAGGACTTTCTGCTGGAACTGGGCGGCGACTTCACGTTCGTCGGACGGCAGCGGCGCCTGCGCATCGGCGATAGCTGGTATCGCGTGGATCTGCTGTTCTTTCACCGGCGGCTGCGGTGTCTCGTCATCATCGACCTGAAGCTGACCGAGCTTAATCACGCCGATGTCGGGCAGATGCACATGTACTGCAATTACGCGAAAGAGCACTGGATGCTGCCGGGCGAGAACCCGCCGGTGGGCCTGATTCTCTGCGCGCGGACCAATGCGGCGGTCGCGAAATACGCGCTCGACGGTCTGCCGAACAAGGTGCTCGCCGCCGAATACCACATGATGCTGCCGGACGAGGCGGTGCTCGCCGAAGAACTGGCGCGTGTGCGCAGAGAGCTGGAAGCGGCGCGGCTCGCGGAAGGCGGCGAAGCGTAGCCGCGTCGCGCAGCGTCTACGCCGCTACCGGTTCCAGCGCGTTCAACGCCGCGCGCCATGCCTGCGAAAGCGGCTTGGGCCGCCGCGTCTCGCGATCAACATAGACGTGCACGAAATGCCCTTGCGCCGCCGGTGAATCGCTGCCTTCGCGAAAAAGCCCGATCTCATAGCGCACGCTCGACGTGCCGACCTTCGACACGCGCAAGCCCGCCTCGACGCGATCCGGAAACGCGATGGATTCGAAGTAATTGCACTGCGTCTCCACCACGAGGCCGATCACATCGCTCGCGCCGAAATCGAGCACGCCCTGACGCAGCAGGTACTCGTTGACCACCGTGTCGAAGTAGCTGTAATACACGACGTTATTGATGTGGCCGTACACGTCGTTGTCCATCCAGCGGGTCGGAATCGTCAGGAAGTGACGATACGCATCGCGCCCGCGCAGCGCGGGTTTGCTCATGGAATCATCCTGTGGGGTGAGAGGATGGCCCGCGATACCGCGCGCGGGCCAGCGCCGATGCCGTTACCGGAATTCTTCGGGAATGGCGAGATACCGCCCTTCGCCGAACGGGATATACGGCACGTTCGGATGCGTCTTCAGTTCGGAGAAGAAGCGCGTCATGACCGGCACGAAGAACAGCCCGATCCAGCCATTGTCCTGCCCGCTGTAGCGGCCCGGCGACGTCTGATTGCCGCCCGTGGGCATCGCGCCATTGAAGGCGATGTCGAACTGCTCGCGCGGGTCCCACTGAAGATCGTAGATGGCGGGCGCTTTCATCGGGCGTTGCGGGCCGAGCCACGTGTCCTGCGCGGTGTACAGCGCCTTGAAGTTCTTCACGCGCACGCCCCCGAACGTCTGCCCCGAGAAGTAGACGAAGCTCGTCCGCTTGCCCGGTCCGTTGCCGAGCAGCGAATCGCTGAGACCCATGCCGTCGAAGATGATCGGCTTGCCTTCGTTGTCCTTCGATTCGTACGCCGGCGGCTGTTCGCCCGCCAGCGCGGCGAACGTCGGCCACCAGTCCATGTGCGAGAACATGTCGGTGTTCACCGAGCCCGGCTTGATATGCCCCGGCCACCACGCGATGGCCGGCACGCGGAAGCCGCCCTCGAACGGCGTGCCCTTCTCCCCGCGAAACGGCGTATAGCCGGCGTCGGGCCACGCATCGACCCACGCGCCGTTGTCGGTGGTCCAGACGACGAGCGTGTTCTCGGCGATGCCGGCGTCGCGAATGGCCTGCAAGATCTGACCGCTGTTGTCGTCCAGCTCCATCAGCGAATCGAGATAATTGCCGCCGCCCGGCGACTTGCCCTTCCAGCGCGGCGACGGGTTGTTCGGGTTATGCACCTTCAGGAAGTTCAGGTACATGAAGAACGGATGATCGTCCTTCGCGTGCGCCTTGATCCAGTTCACGGCGGTGGCGCGCATGTCGTCGTCGGCCGTCGCGAGGTCGTCGTAGCTGAACTTCGGCTTGACCACGCGGACCGGCTGACCGGCCTTCTGCTCCAGCATCGACACATTCACGCGATCCCACGCCTTCTGAAAGTCGGCGTCGTGCGCGGGCCAGTTCGGATGCAGCTCGCGATTCTCGTACGCATAGACGCCGGCGTAATACGCGAGCTCGTTGTACATCTCGTCGAAGCCGTTCGCGGTCGGATAGTTCTGCGGCTTGTCGCCGAGATGCCACTTGCCGAGTTGTACGGTCGTGTAGCCCGCCTTCTTCAGAAATTGCGCGATGGTCGGCGTCTGCTTCGTCAAGCCGTTCGGGTCGCCCGGCACGAGCACCGACGACAGCGACGTGCGAATCGGCAAGCGCCCGGTGATGAACGACGCGCGTCCCGCCGTGCAACTCGCCTGCCCGTAGTAGTTCAGGAAGCCTTCGCCTTCGGCGGCCATGCGGTCGAGATTGGGCGTGGGCGCGCCGCGCATGACGCCGCCGTCGTAGCTGCCGAGGTCGCCCCAGCCCACGTCGTCGGTCATCACGACGACGATGTTCGGACGCGCGCCCGTCGTACCCGTCGCCGCCCACGCCTGCCCGCCCGCCGCGAACGCCACGCAGGCGCCGAGCAGCACGCGGGCGGCCGAGCCGAGCCGCGCGATCGATCGATAGATTTTCATTTGTTGTCTCCTCCTCGCAGATCGGCACGCATGAATCTGCGTGCGCAGTGTGCTTTCCTCTAGATCAGACGGCGATGCCCGCGTACGGCACGTCTTTGTGTCCGTAACGGCGCACGCGGAGATTGGCCTGTTCGCCGTGTCCGGCGAAGCCTTCCAGCGCGCACAGACGCGAACAGTATTCGCCGATCATCGCCGAGGCCTCGTCGGTGAGCACGCGCTGATACGTGCACGTCTTCAGGAACTTGCCGACCCACAGGCCGCCGGTATAGCGCGCGGCCTTGCGCGTGGGCAGCGTGTGATTCGTGCCGATCACCTTGTCGCCGAACGAGACGTTCGTCCGCGGGCCGAGAAACAGCGCGCCGTAGTTCGTCATGTTGGCGAGGAAATAGTCCGGGTCGCGCGTCATGACCTGAACGTGCTCGAACGCGATTTCTTCGGCAATGCGTACCATTTCTTCTTCGTTTTCCGCGACGATCACTTCGCCGTATTTCTCCCACGACTTGCGGGCGATGTCAGCGGTCGGAAGAATCCCGAGCAGCCGTTCGACTTCCGCCATGGTTTCGCGCGCGAGCTTCTCCGAGTTCGTGAGCAGAATGGCGGGCGAATCCGGGCCGTGCTCGGCTTGTCCGAGCAGATCGGTGGCGCACATTTCGCCGTCCACGGTTTCATCGGCGATCACGAGGGTTTCGGTCGGTCCCGCGAACAGGTCGATACCCACGCGGCCGAACAGTTGCCGCTTGGCTTCGGCGACAAACGCGTTGCCCGGGCCGACCAGCATGTCGACGGGCGCGATGCTTTGCGTGCCGAGCGCCATCGCGCCGATCGCCTGAATGCCGCCGAGGCAGTAGATCTCGTCCGCGCCCGCCATGTGCTGCGCCGCGACGATGGCCGGCGCCGGCTTGCCATGAAACGGCGGCGCGCAGGTCACGACGCGCGGCACGCCCGCCACCTTCGCGGTGATGACGGACATATGCGCCGAAGCAAGCAGCGGATACTTGCCGCCCGGCACGTAACAGCCCGCCGCGTTCACCGGCAGATTCTTGTGCCCGAGCACGACGCCCGGCAGCGTTTCCACTTCGATATCGCGAATCGCCTCGCGCTGGTGCCGCGCGAAGTTCTGCACCTGCTTCTGCGCGAACTCGATGTCGGCAATATCGCGGGCGGACAGCTGCGCGAGACATTGATCGATCTCGCTTTGCGACAGACGATAGTCCTCGCGATCCAGCTTGTCGAAGCGCACGGAAAGCTCGCGCACCGCCGCGTCGCCGCGCGCCTCGATGTCGGCGAGCGTCGTTTCGACCGTCTCGCGCACTTCCCGCGCCGCTGCTTTCAGGACTTCCGCTTCCGCGCCACGTTTGAGCCACATTGCCATCTTCGTTCCTCACGTAATCAGGGGTAGCCGGGTTGCGCTGTCGGTATCCGGCGAGCGGGAAGCTTCGCCCGTTCGCAGCAGGCCGCGCGCATTGAACGAAGCGAATGTAGCGCAAAAGCCTATGCAAAAAGTCTGCAAACGCTCCACACTTTCCCTGACAGTACTCGCTTAAGCCCCCCGCAACCGTCGGTTTCTGCGACACTTCGTCACAAATAATCAATCGCCCAGTTATGCAAAAGAATGCAAACCGGCTTCCCGCGAAGGTACGCCTGGAAGACGTCGCTCTCAAGCTCGGTGTGTCGGTATCGACGGTTTCGCGGTCGCTGGCCGGTCATCCGGCGATCAGCGCCGAGACGCGGCAGGCCGTGCAAGCGGCGGCCGCGGAACTGGGATACCGCATCCCCGCGCAGGGGCGGCGGCCCAAGAAATCGGCGACGCGGCTGATCGGCGTGGTCGTCGGCGCGCTGCACAACCGCTTCATGACGATGCTGCTGACGCATCTGCACGATGCGTTGCAGGAGCTCGGCTATCAACTGACGCTGATGATCGATTCGATGAACGATTACGAGAATCTGCTGGCGTTCCGGCCGCTGATCGACGGCTATCTGGACGGCCTGATCTTCGCCACCGCGACGCTCGATTCGCCGGTCGTGGCCGAGATGCAGCGGCGCGGCATTCCGCTGGTGCTGGTCGTGAGGTCGGTGGACGACGTGCAGGTCGATACGGTGGAGGTCGATAACGTCCACGCCGGCGCGCTCGCCGCCGAGCATCTGTATCAGCTCGGGCACCGGAGAATCGGCCTCGTCATGGGCCCGGAGAACACGTCGACCGGCCGCGACCGCGCGAAGGGCGCGCTCGGCTGGCTGAACGACGCGGGCCTGGCCGCCGAGGCCGTCCCCGTTGTCTGGTGCGACTACACGACCGAGGCGGGCTACTCCTGCGCGATCGCGATGCTGAGCGAGCCGCAACCGGTCACCGCCATCGTCGCCGGCAACGACACGATCGCGCTCGGCGTGCTGGAGGCTGCGAGGCGGCGCGGCATCCGCGTGCCCGAGCAGCTTTCCATCATCGGCTTCGACGACATGCCGCTCGCGGGTTCGCCGCTCGTCGGACTGACGTCGATCCGGCAGCCGGTCGAAGCACTGGCCCGGACGGCCGCGCGGCGGCTCGTGGAACGCATTCGCGCCGGCGGCATGGGCGCGCCGACGCATGACGTGCTGCCGATTCAGCTCGTGCGACGCGATACGACAGGGCCGATTTAAAGATGCCGCTTACGCCTTCTCGGCGCTTTTCAGCGCGAGACGCACGGCGCGCGCAAGGTCTTCGAGCTGGAACGGCTTGCGAAGCGCGGTGAAGCGCCGGTCCGTGATGGTGGTGACATCGACGTCGGCGTAGCCGGTCGCGAGGATGACCGGCAGGTCGGGGCGCGATTCGCGGGCGCTCGCGAGCACCTGTATGCCGTTCATGCCCGGCATCGCGTAATCGACCATCATCACGTCCGGCTTGTCGGCATCGAGACGCGCGAGGCCGCTCGGCCCGTCCGGCGCCTGCGTGACGTGATAGCCGAGCGCTTCGAGACAATCGACGATCATCGTGCGCACGTCCTCGTCGTCCTCGATAACGAGGATGCGGCCCGGCGTCGCCGTATCGTCGCGCGGGTCCGCGCCTAGGGCGCCTTCCGACGGATCCTGCGCGCCGAACGGCAGCCAGACCTGCACGGTGGTGCCCTTGCCCACCTCGCTTTCGATTCGCGCGACGCCGCCCGCCTGCCGCGCAATGCCGTACACCTGACTGAGACCCAGGCCGGTTCCCTTGCCGACCGGCTTGGTCGTGAAGAAGGGATCGAATACGCGCGAGAGCACGCCCGGCTCGATGCCCGAGCCCGAATCGGTCACGCTAATCACGATGTAGCGGCCAGGCGCGAGCGCTTCGTCGACGCTCGGCCGTTCTTCGGCGTGAATGGCCAGGCGGCCGCCGTTCGGCATTGCGTCGCGAGCGTTGATCGCGAGATTGAGTATCGCCAGTTCCAGCTGGTTCGCGTCGGCTTGCGTCCAGAGATCGTCGGACGCAGTCGTGATCGACAGCGCGATGGTCGAGCCGAGCGAGATGGAAATGATGTCGCGGATGCCGTGCAGCAACGCGGCCACGTTCACCGCTTTCAAATCCAGATTGCTCGTGCGCGAAAACGTCAGCAACTGCGCGGTCAGCTTCGCGCCCCGCTCGGTCGCGCGCTTGGTGGTCGCGGCCATCTTGAGCACGCGCTCGTCCTTGCTGATGCGCGCGAGCAGTTCCGCGTTGGCCATGATCACGTTCAGCAGGTTATTGAAGTCGTGCGCGATGCCGCCGGTCAACTGCCCGAGCGCTTCCATCTTCTGCGACTGCACGAGCACGGCCTGCACCTTGGCGCGTTCGTGAATCTCGCGCATCAGGCGGTTGTTGGCCGAGGCGAGTTCGTGCGTGCGTTCCGCGATGCGGCTTTCGAGCGATTCGTTGAGCCGTTGGAGCGCTTCCTGCGCCTTGACGCGGTCGATGAGATGCTGCTCCGACTCGGCGAGGTGCTTGCGCGCATCGTATTGCCGGGCGCGCGCCCGCAACGACGACGCCACGGCGCGGCGCAAGGTCTCGGAGTTGAGCGGCCGTTCGAGCACCAGCACGTTGCCGAGCCGCTCCAGCATCTCGATGCTCTTGGCGGAGCGCCTGCCCGGCAGCCGCCCGGACAGCAGCACGATCGGGAAATCCGACCATGCGGGTTGCTGTTCGATCCATGCGGCAAGCGCCATCGCGCTGTCGTCCAGCAGCGATTCTTCGGTGATGATGGCGACGGCCGCGCCGCGGTCCAGTTCGGTCACGAGCACGCGCGAGTCGGCGCAGACGAAGCACTCGCGGCCCTCCGTCTTGAGGACATCGACGATGACCTCGGCGTCGCGGCCGAAAGGCGCAACGATCAGTACGCGATGTTCCATCGCGTTATTCCCGTGGCGAGGCCGGCTCGCCCTCCGATGACGCGAGCATGGCGGTATCGCCCCGGTAAGTCGGCAGGCCGCTCAGCACGCCTTCGAAATCGCGTAGCGCCTCGCCGACGTTCAAGCCCTTGCTGCCGAGCCGGAACTGCCGGATCGAGCGTTCGTGGCCGTTGGTGCGGCTCTTGACGGCGGTCACGGCGGTGAGCACTTCGCCCTGGCGTTCGAAATAGCGAAAGAGCAGCACGACGTCGCTGAGATAGCTGATATCGATATCGCTCTGTATTTCGCCGATGATCCCGTGCTGGCCCAGCACGAGCATGGTGATGACGCCGCGCTGGTTCAGATACGTGAGCAGCTCGTGCATCTGAAGCAGCAAATAACGCTCGCCGGGCATGGCCTGCAGATACGCGTTCAGGCTGTCGATGGCGACGAAGCGCGCGCCGTCCTGCTCCACGCTCTTGCGCACGTCGCTCGTGAATTCGCCGGGCGAGATCTCGGCGGGATCGATCTGGCGCAGCGTCAGCAGACCGCTGTCGAGATGCGGTCTGAGGTCGATGCCGAGGCTCGTCGAGCGGCGCACGAGCGTCATCAGCGTCTCGTCGAAGAGATAGTAGACGCACGGCTGACCGCGGTTGAGCGCGGCGAGCAGACACGAGGCGACCGTCGTCGTCTTGCCGACGCCCGACGGACCGACGATCAGCGTATTGGTGCCCGGCACGAGGCCGCCGCCCATGAGCGCATCGAGTTCGCGGGTTCCCGTGCTGAGCGAATCCGAAGGAAACTCCGCGTGATGCTCGGCCGCGACGAGCCGCGGATACACCTCGATGCCGCCCGTCTTCAGCGTCATGTCGTGAAAGCCTTCGCGGAACCGGATGCCGCGCATTTTCGCAATGCGTATGCGCCGGCGCTCGCCGCCGTAGTCGTGCACGAGGTTGTCGAGGCTGATGACGCCGTGCGCGATGCTGTGCAACTGCAAGTCGCCGGTTTCGGACGTGTTGTCGTCGAGCAGCATGACGGTGCAGGCGCGCGTGGCGAAATAGCGCTTGAGCGCCAGAATCTGGCGTCGATAGCGCAGCGAATTCTGCGACAACATGCGCAGTTCGGAGAGGCTGTCGAAGACGAGCCGGGCGGGCTTCAGTTCATCGACTTTGGCGATCACGTCGCGCACGGTCTCGCCGAGTTCGACTTCGGCGGGATGCAGCACGGTCTGCTCGTACGCGGGATCGAGCCCTTCGTCGGACAATAGTTCGATGATGGTGAAGCGGCCTGTGTCCCAGCCGTGGCTTTCGGCGACGGCGACGAGTTCGTCCCGCGTTTCGGACAGCGTGATGTACAGCCCCGGCTCGCCGACCTCGGCGCCTTTGAGTAAAAACTGCAAGGCGAGGGTGGTTTTACCTGCGCCGGGCGCCCCTTCGACCAGATACATGCGGTGCGGCGTGAGCCCGCCGCCCAGAATATCGTCGATTCCTTCGATCCCGGATTGAATGCGCCCCCGTTGTGGCGCGGAGATGTTGTCTGGCATGTGATTGCTTCTGATGATCGACGAGATGGGCGATGTCCGCTACGGGGACTGCAAGAAGCAGGCCGGGAGGTCGTCGCAACGCGGCAGGCGGATGGCGGAGGCGGCGGCGCGGTTCGCGCGGGCGTGGCTGCGGCAGGCGGCCGCCTCAGAGCATTTCGTTCGATGGTCGGCGAAGGCTACCACATCGATGAGAGGGGCGCGGCTGGTTTCGTTGAGTGGAGGACAGCGCATCGATCGACGACGGTTCTTGATGGCGCGGTGTTCGAGTTGATGAGCGTCGCCGCTTTGCGTTCGCTGACGCTCTTCTTGAAGCTTTGGATGAACGCCAAAATCATGGGGCCGCGGCAACCATGACATGAGTGCTATTCCCGACGGTTTTATCGAGCCAAGGGGCTCGGAGGACGTGGTGATAGTGGGCGTGGAAGGTGCTCCAGGGCTGTTTATTAGCTGAGTGCCACGGACTAACTGCGGAGTGGCCCCTCCACGAGTGCTGCGGGCCAAAAAAAAGCTGCTTTCTTTGGTTACTTTCTTTGCAGCGGTGTATAGACCGGAGACATAGCGGCAAAGAAAGTGACCCCCGCCCCGGGGAGGGGCAACGCTAATACACCGACACGAATACAAGTTCCATAGAATGACAATACAACCGCCCAGCAGCAGACAAGCAAAAGAACCCGGAGACACCCAACCAAATGCCGGAAAAAAAGACTGAAGGCCTGTCCAAAGGCCTGACCAACTACGGTGACCGCGGCTTCGCCCTCTACCTGCGCCGCTCGTTCGCCCGCTCGATGGGCTACACCTCCGACATGCTGACCAAGCCGATCGTCGGCATCGCATCGAGCGGCTCGGGCTTCAACAATTGCCATCGCGGCATGCCGGAGCTCGTCGAAGCAGTCAAGCGCGGCGTGCTCGCAGCGGGCGGCCTGCCCATCGACTTTCCGACCATCTCGCTCGGCGAAGTCTTCCTCAATCCGACGTCGATGATGTTCCGCAACCTCATGAGCATGGACGTCGAGGAAATGCTGCGCGCGCAGCCGATGGACTCCGTGGTACTGATCGGCGGCTGCGACAAGACCGTGCCCGCGCAACTGATGGGCGCCGCCGCCGCCGATATCCCGGCCGTGCAACTCGTCGTCGGACCGATGATGACGGGCCGTCATCAAGGCGAGCGCCTCGGCGCGTGCACCGACTGCCGCCGTTTCTGGGGCAAGTTCCGCGCGGGCGAAATCGGCGAGCAGGAGATCGACCAGATCGAAGGGCGGCTCGCGACCACCGCCGGCACCTGTGCGGTGATGGGCACGGCGAGCACCATGGCGTGCATCGCGGAGACGCTCGGCATGTCGCTCCCGGGCACCGCCGCGATTCCCGCAGTCCATGCCGACCGCATTCGCGCCGCCGAAGCGAGCGGCGCGCGCGCCGTGCAGTTGATTCGCGCGCCGCTGCGCCCGAGCCAGATCATCACGGAGAAGTCCGTCGAGAACGCGCTGCGCGTGCTGCTGGCCATCGGCGGGTCAACCAACGCGATCATCCACTTGACCGCCGTCGCGGGGCGGCTCGGCATTCCGGTGTCGCTCGAACGGCTGAACGTGCTCTCCGACGACACGCCGGTGCTCGTCAATCTGAAGCCGACCGGCGAGCACTACATGGAAGACTTCTTCGCCGCCGGCGGCATGACGGCGGTGCTGCGCGAACTCGCGCCGAAGCTGCACCTCGATGCGATGACCGTCACCGGCGAAACGCTCGGCGAACGCATCGCGGCGGAGCGCGAGGCGTGGGTCGATCATCGCATCGTGCGCGAGCTGTCGGACCCGGTCGAACCGCAAGGCGGGCTCGTCGCGTTGTTCGGCTCGCTTGCGCCGCGCGGCGCGATTCTCAAGCGATCCGCCGCCGACAAGTCGCTCTTCGAGAAAGAGGGTCGCGCCGTGGTCTTCGAATCGCTGGAAGACCTGGCCGCGCGCATCGACGATCCCGCGCTCGATGTCGAGGCCGACGACATTCTCGTGCTGCAAAACGCCGGTCCGGCGAGCGGCACGGGCATGCCCGAAGCGGGCTATCTGCCGATTCCGAAGAAGCTCGCGCAGAAGGGCGTGAAGGACATGCTGCGCATTTCGGATGCGCGGATGAGCGGCACGGCGTATGGAACCATCGTGCTGCACGTCACGCCGGAAGCCGCGCTCGCGGGGCCCATCGGGCTCGTGCGCAACGGCGACCGCATTCGGCTTTCCGTGCGCGATCGGCGTATCGACCTGCTCGTCGATGAAGCCGAACTCGCGCGCCGCGCAGCCGATGTCAAGCCGCCGAAGCGCGTGCTGCGCGGTTATCAGAAGCTGTATCAGGAGCACGTGCTGCAGGCCGATGCGGGCTGTGACTTCGATTTCCTGCAGGCGGTATCGAAGGATTCCTGAATGCTTCTCGCGCCGGCCGAAACGGCGGCGAATCCCACCGCAGGTGGGCTGGCGCGAGGCGCGCACTCCGACGCGTACCACCGACTCGACACGCGCAAGAACTCGAAGCCGCCATCGCCGCGCCGCGCAGGCGGGGCGCACAGTCTTGGCCGCGCTTGGCGCAAAGCGCGGCGAGCCGGCACCGTATAATGGCCGCCCGCTAAAACGGCGGATGCCGGCGCGCGCGCCGGCCACAGCGCCTGATCCCAGCGAATCCGGTTCACTCAATCGAACTTCCGCCTTAAACAGCTCGAAGCATCAGAAACAAGAAGGAAAGCCCGCGTGGAAGACCTTTTCCAATCCGTCAACGCGTTCTTTGCGTTCATCGCGCCCATTTCCGATTTTCTTTGGGATTTTCCGACCAACTTCGCGGCCTATTCGCGCATTCCCGTGCTCGGCCGGTTTCCGTTCGCGATTCTGCTGCTGGTCGGCGTAGGCATCCACTTCAGCATCCGCACGCGCTTCGTCCAGACGATGAACATGCGCAAGATCGTGCGCATCATGCAGCGCAGGCAGTCGTCGAGAACGGGCGTCAGCGCGATGGCTTCATTCATGCTCGGACTGGCGATGCGCGCCGGGCCGGGCAACATCGTCGGCATTACGGGCGCCATTTCGGTCGGCGGTCCTGGCGCGTTGTTCTGGATGTGGGTCGCCGCCTTCTTCGGCATGGCGACGGCCTTCATGGAATCCGTGCTCGCCCAGTTGTTCAAGGAGAAGAACGGCGACGAGTTCGTCGGCGGCTTGCCGTTCTACGGGCGGCGCGTGCTCGGCGGACGGCGCGTCGTGGGCACGTTCCTGTCGCTCGTGTTCATCGTCTATGCATTATTCAACGTGCCGCCGCAAACGTTCAACGTCTTCACCGCGATGGGCACCATTGCCGATACGGTCTCCGGCGAGCACCTCGCGCGGCAATCCACGGCCTACTACGGCATCGCGGCGACGCTCGTGATCGCGTGCGCGTTCATCATCATGGGCGGTATCAGGCGCGTCACGGCTTACACGGACGTGCTGGTGCCGATCAAGGCCGCGCTCTTCTGCGCGATGTCGCTCGTCATCATCCTGATCAATCTGCCGCTCGTGCCTTACTTCTTTCGCGAGGTCGTCGTCGGCGCGTTCGCGCCACATGCGCTCTTCGGCGGCGCGATCGGCACGGCGCTCGCGCAGGGCGTGAAGCGCGGCCTCATGTCGAACGAGGCGGGGCAGGGCACCATCACGATGGCGGCGGCCATCGCCGACAACGCGCATCCGTGCGAACAAGGCTTCGTGCAAAGCCTCGGCGTGTTCTTCGACACGATGGTGATCTGCACGATGACCGGCTTTATCGTCGTGATGGCGCACGTGTGGACCGGAACCGTCGACGGGCAGGCATGGGAAGCCGTGCGCGCCTCGAAGATCACGGTCTATCTCGCTTCGGTGCAGGCGCTCGTGCCGCTCTGGGCCGCGCACGCGATCAAGATCGTCATGTGCGTGTGCTACGGGCTTTTCGCTTTTACCACGCTGCTCGGCATGATCTCGTTCGCCGAGATCTCGGCGAACTTCATCTCGCGCCGCCGCGCCTTCATTACCGGCATTCGCGTGGTCGGCTCGCTGGTGTTCGTGCCGTTCGGCGCGTTGACCGTGCTGGCCGGGCTCGAACTGCCGAACCTCTGGGCGCTCTCGGACCTGATGAACATCGTGATGGTGCTGCTCAATGTGCCGATCGTTCTGCTCGGGCAAGCGCTCGTCTATAAGGCGCTCGCGCACTATCGCGCGACGGGCGGCGGCGCATTTGTATCGGAAGAAATCGGAGTGAAAACGGCGTGCTGGTCCGGCGATGCGCGTCGCGCCGCGCCGGTCCACGAACGCGAGACCGTCGACGCGTAAAGCCGCGCAGGGCATCGCTCAGGCCGGATTCTGCAGCAGCAGTTCGGTCACCATCGCGCTGTCGAGATACGCGCGCACCTCGACGATCGAGCCTTCCTCGAAACGGCACACCCAGCAGTAGCGATTGTCGAAGTGCATGCCATTCGCCGCGCGCACGTCCGAATGCAACTCGACCGCCGCCGTGTCGCCGTCGACGAGCGCGTGCGTGACGGTCAGCTTCGCGCCGTCGGGCAGCGCCTTCGCGAGGCGCGCGAACGTATGTTCGAGAAACGCCTCCTTGCCGCGATAGCGCCCGGCGAGCGGATGCGTGCCCATCACGGTCCAGTCAACGTCATCGGCGACGTGCGCGAAGAAGGCGTCGGTGTCGTCCCTGAGCTTCCCGAATAGCGCGATCACGTCCTCCTTCTTCATGCGCCGCCCCATTGCATCGACAAACCGCCGTCGATGGTCCACGTCTGTCCGGTCACGTAATCGCCGTCGTCGGAGGCCAGAAAGAGCGCGAGACGCGCGATCTCCTCCGGTTGCCCCGGACGATGCCACGGAATCACCGACATCGACTTCTCGCGAGCGTCGGGGTCGTCGAGGCGCTCTTGCGTCATCGGCGTTTGAATGAGCCCGGGCGCGATGTTGTTCACGTTGATCTTGTCGTTGGCGACTTCGCGCGACAGGCTGCGCGTGAGCGAGCCGAGCGCGGCCTTGGCCATGCCGTACGGCACGCTTTCCGGCGTCGGCAAATGCTGCGCGACCGACGAAATCGTGACGATGCGCCCGCCGCCGCCCGCCTCGCGCCGCAGCTTCACGAACTCGCGGCAGCAGTAGAGCGGCCCGAAGAGATCGGTCCGGATGACGGTTTCCAATTGGGCGTCGTCGAGCTCGGCCACTTCGGCGCCGCCCGCGCCCACGCCTGCGTTGTTCACCAGAATGTCGAGGCGTCCCAACTGCGCGGTGACTTCGCCGAAGATGCGCTTGACCGACGCGGGGTCGCCCACGTCGCCTTGCAGCACGACCGCGCGCCGGCCGAAGGAGGCGATTTTGGCTGCCGTCTGCTCGGCGCCCGCGCGGTCAGTGTGATAGATCACCGCGACGTCCGCGCCTTGCTCCGCGAACAGCGTCGCGATGGCCTGACCGATGCCGGAGTCGCTTCCTGTAACCAGCGCCGTTTTCCCTTGCAATTTCATGTGCACTCCTCGTGAGCGGATGGGTCGGATGAGTCGGTGAACGGACGTCAGCAAACCGCGTACGCGCGTGTTGGGCACGAATGTCGCGCATGCGTGACCGCTGCGCCAGGCGGAAAGATTCGCATTCGCAAACCATAGGAGGAATGCATAATGCAGGCGAAAGGCGTAATCAATCAGACGAGTTTGCGACCATGATTGTTCGAATCGCTCAATACCCGCCGGGCAAGCGCCTGGTGTTCGGAGTCGCGTCCACCGCCGCCATTCTCGTGGCGCAGCAGGTCCTGACCGTGGTGGCCCACGGGCGGCTGACGTTTCTTCTCGTCAGCGCATCGCTTCCCCTGATCACGGTGCTGTTCGGCGGCTGGTCGGGCGTGCTCCTTCTGGCAGTCGGCTTCGTGTACGGCGCATTGTGGATGCCGCCTGTCGGCAGTCTGACCGTCGAGGGGCACGGCGACCGAGTCGTATTGCTGGCGTTTGTCGTAGTCGGCGCGCTTCTCGTGGCGGCGGGCCAGCAGCTAGCCAAGGTTGCAAGACGGGCCGGCAGGGCCGAAGCCGCTTCGCAGGAGACGGCCGAGCGCCTGTTGCAACTCGAGCGCGAGGCGCGGCACCGGTTCGACGTGGCGCTGAACAGCGCGGGCGTGCCGTTCTTCATCCTCACGCCGGTGGTGCGCAGCGGCCGCGTGACCGAGCTTCGGTGGGACTATCTCAACGATGCCGCCGCGCACCTGTTCAATCGGGCGACGGCGGTGGTCATCGGCAGCTCGACCACGTATGTGCGCCCGCACGGCTGGGACGCCGACGTGCTCCTGGAGCGGCTCGCGCCGCTGGCGGAAGGCGAAGGCCGCGATGCGTTCGACATAAGCGTTCAGGGAGAGCACGGCGAGCAATGGTTCCATGTCGTCGCTGCGTCGCTGAACGGTTCGGTGGTCGCCTGGTTCGGCGACGTGACGCCGCGCGTGCGCGCCGAGCAGGCGCTTTCCGAAGCAGACCGGCGCAAGGACGAATTCCTCGCGACCCTTGCGCACGAGTTGCGCAACCCGCTCGCCCCGATCCGGCAGGTCGCGGAGATTCTGGAACAGCCTCACCTGACCGACGAGCGCCGCAAGTGGTGCATCACGGTGCTGCGCCGACAGTCGGCCGCGATGGCGCTCTTGCTGGACGACCTGCTCGACGTGTCGCGCATCACGCGCGGCGCGCTGACGCTTCGCAAGGAGCCTGTGGCGTTGCGCGATGTCGTCGAGGACGCGGTGGAGACCGCGCGGCCTATGCTGGAGGGCAAGGGGCACGACCTCATCGTGAAGCTGCCCACGCGGCCGTTGCACATCGAGGCGGACCGCCTGCGGATCGCGCAAGTTTTGGCGAATCTGTTGACGAACGCCGCGAAATACACGCCGTCCGGCGGTCGCATCGAACTGACGGCGAAGGCAGACGACGCCGAGATCGTGGTGTCGGTCGCGGATAACGGCATCGGTATCGATCCCGACAAGCTGTCGGCCATCTTCTCGATGTTCTCGCAAGTGCATCGCGATCATCATCGACAGGGCGGGCTCGGCATCGGACTCGCGCTGTCGAAGTCGCTGATCGAGCTGCATGGCGGCCGGCTGACCGCATCGAGCGCCGGAAAGGACCAGGGAAGCTGCTTCTCCGTGCATCTTCCGGCGCAGTGCCGCGTGGTGCCGCCGCCCGCTCCCGCGCGCGACATGCCCGCCGTTCCGGCGGAGATGGAGAAGCATCGCATCCTCGTCGTGGATGACAACGTCGATGCGGCCGACGCGCTCACCGCGCTTCTCGAACTCGAAGGACACGAAGTGCGCACGGTCTACTCGGGCGAGGAGGCGGTCGACATACTGAGCCACTACACGCCCGAAGTGATCTTGCTCGACCTCGGCTTGCCGGGCATGAGCGGCATCGAGGTCGCGCACCGCATCAGGTCGAGACCGTCGACCGCGAATGTCACGCTCATCGCCATCACCGGCTGGGGGCAGCCTCAGGACCGCGCGCGCACCGCAGACGCCGGATTCGACTATCACTTCACGAAGCCGGTGGACGTGGCGCAACTCAATCTCGCGATCGAGAGTGCTGTCACTGCGGGTTAGCGGGACGCGTCGTCGCGCCGGAGAGGGACTGCGAGTGTTGAAGGGCGCGGGAGCATTGACGAAGATGCCGCGCCGAGATTGGGCAGCAGGCTGGTTAGGAAGCGTATCCGTCGCGCCGGAAGATCTCGCAGCGCGGGAGCGGCTCGTGGACGGGTGATGCCCGCCGTGTCGTTCGATGACTCGACGGATGGCGACGGTTCCTCAGAAATCGACAGAACGCGCTTCCCGCTCAGGACGCCGATGTCTGTCGAACAAGACCGCCACTCGGCTTGTCGAGGCGCGCGCTGGCGACGCGATTCCTGCCGCCTGCCTTGGCCGCGTACAGTGCCGCGTCAGCGGATTCGAGCAGCGCCTTCGCCGTCTGCCGCGAGGCGGCGTCCCGGCAAGCATGGCCGACGGAGATGGTGACGACAGCGCCGGACCTCGGCGCGGGCAACGCCGCCTTCTCGACGGCTGCGCGCAGCTTCTCGGCCACCGCGAGACCCGCTAGCGCGTCACACGCCGGAAGCACGACAACGAATTCTTCGCCGCCGTACCGCGCGACGAAGTCGCCCTTTCGCGTCAGCGTCCCGGTCAGCGCCTGCGCGACCTTTCTCAAGCAATCGTCGCCGGCCAGGTGGCCGAAGGTGTCGTTGTACGCCTTGAAGTTGTCCACGTCGATCAGCAGCACGCAAAGCGAATAGCCGGAGGAGGCGGCGAGCGTGTGCTCGTGGCCGTATCGCTCGTCGAAATAGGCGCGGTTGAAGACGCCCGTCAGTCCATCGCGCGCCGAACTCTCGAGCAGCTTCACATGCGCGTCGGTGAGCTTGCGATACAGTCCGCTCGTCTCGTAGATCAGCATGCCGAGAACCGCGCTCGACGACAGCATCGAGGCGACCCGCGCGGCATACCAGCCGACGCTGTAGCGGGCGCCCGCGGACAGCGTGAGCGTCACGTCGATCAGCGCCGCCAGCAAGGCGACGGCGAGCCACAGGTCCATTAGCGAGCGCAGCCGCGTGGTCGAGATGTGCAGGCCGAGCGCCGCGAGACAGGTCGCCTCGACGATCAACGCAGCCGGACTGCTCGACAGGCCCGAATACGAGCCGCCCGATGCCACCATGACCGGAAGAATGTCTTTGCCCATGATGGCCAACGCCGAGCAACCGGATGCGAGCGAGAGCGCGCCGAAGAGCGCCGCGTGTCCGGGCGCGTGATTGCGCACGCTCGGAGCCCAGGATCGGGCAACCAGCGACACGGTGACGAGCGCAGGAAATCCGCCATGCCAGAACACCCATATCCAGACGGCGGTTTGCGGGCCGGCGCCGAGCAGGCCGCCCGGTGAAAACACGCCGGGAAAAACCAGCAACTGGATGGCCGCAATCAGGCTCACGAACGCGTACGCGCCGCTGAGCGTCGCGAAGAGAAGGCGCCCGGAAATGCGGTACTGAGTCCACAACAGAAACGCAGTGAGACCTTCCGTGAGCGTGACCCACGTAGCGAAGATCGGCAGGAAAGGGACGATGACCGGGCCGGGCTGCTTCGCGTGCGGCCACACGATGAAAGCGCCGATGAGCGCGATGGCGGCGGTGACAGCCGCTGCGACACGGTCCTTCGACGTCGATGGCAGGTGAATAAGCGATTTTTGCACTGCGGATCCTCGGTCTGGGCCGGCACCGACGCCGAGCGACAAGTGGAATACGGCAGCTATCGGCGAATCTTGAGTGAGACGCTCCTGCATAGGCAGAACATCCCGCGCGTCGGCAGCGTCGTTGTGATCAGAAGTCTCCCGGCGCGACCTGAAAGCATGCGAGGCCCTCGGATCGCCACATATCGACCACTCGCTGGCGGTCATCGTAGACGCACAAGATCCTCTCGCGCGGGATCGAGCCGTTATGCAGCCATCCGCGCTTGAGCCGGTCGTCGGCCTGCCGGTCTCCGGCGCGGCGCATCAGCAGCGTGTCGATGTGATGCATGCCGACATGCAGATCGAGCCACGCTTCGGTCTCGGCGCGCACCTCGTCGCTGCGGCCCGACGCGATCCAGATGCGATGCCGGGCCGCGTGCGTATGCAGCGTTTCGATCACCGGCGCGTTCGGGAGATCGTCGCCACACGCGGCGAAGAACGCCTGCCAGTTGCGCCGTTTTCCGCTGATGTGGTGCACCCGGTGTTGAATCAGTCCGATGGTCCCGTCCAGATCGAATAGCACAATGTCGCGCATGAGACACCTCCGCTTTTGGAGAAGCAGAGATCGTGCGTGGTCTGGCGAGGAACGTAGAAGCGGTTCACCGAGCGGAAGCGGCTCTTGCAGAGCTGATCGTGAGCTAGCCGATGTTCCGTGCGAGCGGGGAAGGGGTGATGGCGAGCGATAGCGGTCTGTCGAGCGCGGGCGGCTCGCCAACTGATGCATGCTTCGGCGGGCGCATCACCGAGAGCGCAAGCACCATCGCGTCGTATTGATCATGCGCGCCACCGGCCTCGCTGACACATGGACCATGCACGGCGGCACGAGCGCAGCACATAAACGCCACGCAACCCCCGACGGTGCCGCTTCACACCAGCGTCGCGTGGGCGAAGCGGCAAACATCCGTCAGCGGATCAGCTCGGCTGCTTGTGCTTGTGATGATGGTGCTTCAAATGAAGCGTCGAGTGTTTCCCGGACGGACCGGCAGGCGCGCCGGTTTCGCCGTTGCCGTTCGGCGTGCCCACGCCGACTCCGCCGCGGCCCGCGCCGTTGCCGCCGGGTATGCCGCCGGCATTGCCCTGAGCGAGCGCGGCGGTGGATAGGCCCCACGCGAGGGCTGTCGTTACTATGCACTTCGTTGCAATGTTCATCGCTTCTGTTGTCCTTGGTTGACCGGCTCGGATCGGACGGCATCGCGCAGTGTCCGATGCCGTCGCGGCCCTAGAGCTTCGCAATCGACGGTCCACCTTCTAACGAGACCGCGACGGGCCGTATTAGAGCGGAGATTTGTGCCGGCGCCGCGAAAATCGCTGACTGCGCGCGCGCGTGCGGTGACGTATTTGCCGCTGCTTTCGCCTCGATCGATAGCCGCTCAAGTCGGCGTGTCGACCGCCGTTCTTATCGGCGGCAGCAGAAAAAGCATTCGGCCGGGAAGACAGCGTTTTCACCGTTTTTTCATTGGATACCTCGTGCCCGATGCCGCATACACTGCTTCTCATGGCGAGCGATCAAGCGCCATGAATCGCGAAACGAACGTCACCGAGCAAGCCGGCCAACCTTAACTTTTCCGGACCAGCGGTTGTCGCGTGAGCGGTTGCAGGACCCGCGCGGTATAGCAAGCGCAGTCCGAAGGCGGAAGTTGTTCCAGCAGTCGTTGTTGATTGTTGTACCGTTGCAAACGCAAGCTCCGGCCATCGGATGTTGGCCGGGGCTTCGTCTTTTGGTGCACCAAAAAGGGCGAACGTTCGAGAATCGCTAACGAAATCATCTATCTTAAGAGCTTATTGCAGATACGTTACTGTTTGTTAAATCGGATGCGGTCGACGCGACGGTTCATTATTCTTCTCACGGTTTGACAAAGCTTGGACGGCCGGCCGTGCGCCGGCGCTCCACTGAGCTCCAATACAAAACGTTTAGACAGGAAACGCGATGGCTTCTTCGAGGAAAGCCGTCGACTGGCTGAACCGAACCTGAGAGAGACGACCATGATCATCTATCACCGCGGCGCGGCCTTCGAGCCGAGAATCACCCAGGCTGGCAACGGCTTCGTGGCTTCTGTGGCAGTGCTCGAAGAAGACGGCCACGCGACATCGCTCGGAAAGCTGGGCATGTTTGCGAACGAAGAGGGCGCCATCAATTTCGCCGTTCGATGCGCGACCGCCTTTATCGAGGGCGACGAGATGCCGCTGCCGCCGTTCCGCGTGCACGCATAAAGGCGCGGTAGCAGGCCGCGAACGGTCCCTCGCGGGTCTTTAGTGAATTGCGCGCAGTAGGCCGTTAAGAAGCCCGCCCGCAGGCGCTGTTCAGACGACCCTCAACGACCGTTCGTGCCGCATAAGGCGAGTTCACTCACGCTCATCGATACGAGCAAGCGCCGCTTGCGCTGCCTCTCGACCGTGAGCCCAGTGCGTGTCGATCGCCGCAGCGGTGAACTGTCCGTCCTTGAAGTGCGATTCGCGCTGGGAAAACGCGTAGTCGACCGGCACGATGCGGACCGGCCGCGCGCCAGCAAGCGCCGCGGCATTCATCAGTTGCGGATCGGATTGACGTTGCGCTGCCGGAATGCATTCGAGCGCGTGAGCGAGAAGCGCTCTCAGGCGCTGCGATTCGTCGAACGTCTGATGGTAGGCCGCCGCGCGACTGCCATGCTCGATGTTCTTCTGCCGGATCTCGGCGTCGGTCAGATTGTCCGGCACCTGGCCTTCGGGCGTCCACAGGTCGGCACGCAAGATGATCGTCTCGACGTCCGCGGGCGCCGTCTCGACGATACGCTGCAGCGGCGCGGCCGAGACCAGCGAGCCGTCCCAGTACCACGCGTCGCCGATGTGCACGGCGGCGAACCACGGCGGCAGCGATCCCGACGCGACGATCATCGGTGCTTCGAGACGGCCGCCGCGATTATCGAAGTAATGCGGTTCGCCGGTCGCGACATTCGCTGCGATGACGCTGACGTGCGTCGCGCTGCGATTGAGTTCGTCGAAATCGCAAAGGCTCGCGAGCGTCTGATAGAGCGGGCGCATGTCCATGATGCTGGCGAGCTCGGGCGCTTCGCTGCCGGTGGTCCACGGCACGGCAAGCCGTCGTGTGAAGAAACCCGGCAGGCCCGCGCTGATCGCATAGCTTTGATCGGCCTCGGCCAGCATGCGGCGAAAGTCGTCGTTCGCGAATGCGAGTCCCCCGATCAACGACGCCATGCGGTCGCGCAGCGTCGTGCCGGGAACCGACACGCGATGATAGAACTGCCTGAGCCGATCAACGCGATGCTCCGGCGCGTTGCCGAAGAAGATCGCGGCGTTGATGGCGCCGATCGACGATCCGCAGCACGCGTCGATCTCGACGTTCGCATCGTGCAAAACCTCGAGCACGCCCGCCTGGAACGCGCCGATTGCGCCGCCCCCTTGCAGCGCCAGTGCGATGCGGGGGCGCTTGCCTACGCCATTGTCGTTGTCCTGCTGCGCCATACGTTCTCCAGTTGCTGCGGCGCTTTCGAATCTCCGCAGGCATCGGCTTTCATGGAATTGCGAGAGCTAAGTCGGGCCGCCGTCGTCATTGCGCCAGAACGGGCAGGCATTCCGTCTGAAACCAGTAGGCGACGAGGCGTTGTGCCTGCTGCAAATCGTCCGGGTAGTAGGGGTCGTCGTAGAACGGAGACGGGTCGTAGCCGGCCTTGCGCAGCGCCCCGAGTTCCACTTGATGCTGTGCCATCGTAGTGGGGCTCGCGTTCGCTCGGAGCGCGGCGAGATCACGGCATTCCAGGTCGGTCAGATGCCTGCCCGGCGGCGGCATTCCGCCCGCGACGCACCCGGCAAGCACGAGAAGCGCCGCCGATGCCAACGAAGTCTTGATCCGAATCTCGCGCATGATGCTTATCCGGCCGGCTAGTCGCCGCGCCTCGGTTCATAGGTTGTATCGGGATGCGTGAGCTTGTTTCTACGCTCCGTTGTCCTTTCGGACTGAGGTAGAGCCGTTCGCAAAGAGTCATGGCACCGTCTGTTCCGTCGATTCGGCCCAGTCGCGCGGGTCCGGCATGGTTGTCTCCTGTTTCTCTTGACGCCAGAGCAAGCTTTGTTCCGCCTAACAGCGTCGCACCGCGATGAATTCGCTACGTGGCGCGGCGGATCAATGCCATGCGACGAGCGGAACGCCAAGTTCTCGGTGTTCGGACGGTAACGGCCGAGCGCAAGTTTCGGCGCGTCAGTCAGCAACGGCGTCGGGCGCCGCGACTGGCTATCCAAGTCCAGCACATCGTTACAAAAAACGTAAGCGGTGGTAACACTGTCGTGTAATAGCTGCGGTAAAAGTGTTACGCGGAAACTATTGCCGCACTGCTCGCTCGCCTAAAAAGTGAAATTTCGTTCTGGTGGCACCGCATTCGTTCGAATTAATACTCGCGCACTGTTCAGATAGAAGAATACCTGGGCAGTCCAACCCACATCCCCCGTCGCACAAATCATCAGCAGATAACGTTTGCAATCGAAAAATGCGCCTCGGCGAACGTTTGCCACTGTAACTTTTTGTTGCAGATCGCTGCGATTAGCCAGACAATTGCTTCGCGCTGTGAGTCACGGCGCCCCAGACGCCAAACACGGTCACAGTTACCTCGGTACGCCAGCCATGACACACGCCAGCCCAGACCTTTCGTCCATCCGCGAGTTGAACCTGTCCTACTTGACGCTCGCGCGGCGTGTATTGGCGTCCGATCGCGAAGCGGCGCAGGCGCATCTGGGCCTGTCGGCGGAAATCGCGGACACGCTTCTGAATCTCTCGCCGGCGCAGGCGGACAAGCTGGCATCGTCGTCGCAACTGCTGTGCTTCTTCCGCATGAGCGCGGACGAAATGCTCGGCGGCCTCGCGAGCCGCAGCCAAGATGCGCCGGTCTCGGCCCTGTCCAACGCAGCCCTCATTGCCGCCTGACCATGAGCACGACCACGACTTCGAAGAGCCTCGCCGAGGAAGCCGCGCAGGTCCTGCGCGCCATCACGCTCATCAAACTGGGCGCGCGCATGCAGGTGCTCGAATCGGAATTCCCGAAGCTCTCGCGCGATCGTCTGATTCGTCTTTATCGGGAAGTGAAGGGCGCATCGCCGCCGAAGGGCATGCTTCCGTTCTCGGAAGACTGGTACCTGACGTGGGGGCCGAACATTCACGCATCGATGTTCGCCAACGTGTATGCGTTTCTCGAGCAAAACAGCGCGAACCTCGATCGCGTCGATCTGTTGAGCCGCGCCTACGCGCTGTACGCCGAGCACTTCACGCTCAACGGCGAGGCACTCCAGATGGATCTGACGCGCGCCTGGACGTTCGTGCGCTTCAAGGAAGCCGGCATCTTGCGCCTCGCGGGCTGCACGCGCTGCCGCGGCAAGTTCGTCGCGCACGCGCACGAACCGACGCACGGCATGGTGTGCGGCATCTGCCAGCCGCCGTCCCGCGCCGGCAAGACCAAGGCCAAGGCGGCGCGCGCGCAAAGCGCGGCGTTGCAGGCGGCTTGACGCGCGGTCATACCTAGATCGGTTCTTTAGGATCGCCAACGGGCGCGCAACGCCGCAGCGTCTTGCCGCTGTCGGCGCAGGCGGGTCGCGTCTTCCGCCGGAAGCGCGCGTAGCGAGGTTCGCTCAAGTTTCCCGCAGCACTTTTGTCCCACCGATCTCGCACGAACGTGCTTCTCCTTTGTCCCGACGAGGCGCAGACGACACCGCCACTCGAACCGAAACCGTCCCGCCTCCAGCACCGCAATCGCGACAAGCGACGCATTCGGTAAGTAATCCTGATGCGCTTCGGACGCCAAAAAATTCCACGTAAAGCTTCCATGCTTTCTGCCGATACTCAGGAAGGAAGGCGACAGTAACGAGCGATTCGATCCTGCAGGTGATCCCTACAGGAACTCAGCAACCGGCGACCGGCCGCGCTACGCAGCAGTTAGCGAGCGCCTTCCACAACACGTCCTGAATAACCGGTCCTCGGAATCCTAAATGAACCTGCACAACTTCAAGGTCGGCGCCCGGCTGACCATCGGCTTCGGCATCGTCGTCGCGTTGCTCGTCCTCATCGCCACGATCAACTTCGTCAATATGCGCGGTCTCGATACCGAGATCACGCTCATCACCGATGACCGGATGGTCAAGGCCTCGGAGGTCAGCAAAGCGAAGGATTCGGCGAGCCAGACCGTGCTTCGGCTGCAGCGCGCGGCGATCACCGGGAAGCCGGAGGACGTCGCCGCGATGCAGGCCGGTGTTCTCGAAGCATCGAAAGCCACGTCGCAACGGCTCGAAAAGGTCGACCGCATGATTACGTCGGCGCGCGGACGCGAGCTTTTCAAGGCGCTCGTCGAGGCGCGCGGAACGAACACCGCAGCGCGTCAGGAAGCGGTCAAGCTCTTGACGGCGGGACAGATCGAGGAAGCACGCGCGCAAATCGCGGGACCCGTTGCATCCGCGCAGGTCAAATATTTCGCGGCACTGGACGCGCTCGTCGCGTATCAGTACGAACTCGCCGACGACTCCGCGCGCCACGCACATGCCGCGTATGACCGCGCGGTCGCGCTGTCCTTTGCATCGACCATAGCCGCGGTGCTGGTCGCGATCGCGGCGATGCTGATCATCACGCGCTCGGTGACGAGGCCTTTGGGCGACGCGCTCGCGGCCATGAAGGCGCTGGAACAGGGCGATCTGACGCACCGCGTAGAAGTGGCCGGCCGCGACGAACTCGCGACCTTGATGCTGGCGGTGCGAGCCGCGTTTGCGAAGCTCTCGTCGCTCGCGACGGGCATCAAGGAGTCCGTCGATGTCATTCGGACGGCGTCGGGCGAGATCGCCGCGGGCAGCACGGATTTGTCGTCACGCACGGAACAGCAGGCCGCTTCGCTGGAGGAAACCGCAGCCAGCATGGAAGAGCTGACCGCGACGGTCAAGCAGAACGCCGAGAACGCACGGCAGGCGAGCGGCCTCGCGGACAACGCGAGCACCGTCGCGAACGAGGGCAGCGCCATCGTCAGTCAGGTCGTGGACACGATGACCGGCATCGAAGACAGCTCCGCGAGAATCGCCGAGATCATCGGCATGATCGAAGGCATCGCGTTCCAGACGAACATCCTCGCGCTCAATGCGGCGGTCGAAGCCGCGCGAGCCGGCGAGCAGGGCCGGGGCTTCGCGGTCGTGGCAAGCGAAGTGCGCAGCCTCGCGCAGCGGTCGTCGGCGGCGGCCAAGGAAATCAGGGAACTGATCGAGACTTCGGGCAGCCGCGTGCAGGCCGGGACCGAGCTGGTGGCGAGAGCAGGCGACACGATGCAGCGCGTGAGCACCGCGATCAAGCGCGTGACGGACATCATGGGCGAAATCGCTTCTGCCTCGAACGAACAGAGCCGCGGCATCGAGCAGGTGAATCAGGCCATCTCGCAGATGGACGAGGTCACGCAGCAAAACGCGGCGCTCGTCGAAGAAGCGGCGGCAGCCGCCGGTTCGATGGAAGATCAGGCGAAGCACCTGACCGCAGCGGTTGCTGTGTTCCGCACCGCGCAGTCGTTCGTCGCGCCGACGACCGGCAGCTACGAACAGAAGCCGACGCGGCCGTCGCTCCCCAGGAAAGCGCCGGCGGTGACGCGCGCGACGAAGCCTGTCGCCGCGCCTTCGGTAGCGGTCGCGGCCGCCGCTGACGGCGACTGGGCGACGTTCTGAGTCGAAAGGTGTCGCCATGCGGCTGACAAACCGGCGCGCGGATCCGGACGCGCCGACTCACGCAATCTCGCCTTGCAACGAAGAGTCGCAGGGCGAGTTTCTTGTCCGGAACGAGGTAGGTGACATGGTCAAGCAACTGCATGAACTTCGCCGTCGGCTGGCGGCGATGGACAACGATATCGCACAAGAGGCGATCGAGGCGGTCGTCAAAGCTTGCTTCGAGCTGGACGAATTTCTTCGATCGAGTGGCAGTCCGCCGGGCGATACCTCGCATTGCCCGAGCACGTAGTGAGCTAGCGCTGCGCTTGGCCGCGTGCGGTGGGCCATGCGCGGGAAAGTAAAGAGAGAAAGGATTGACAGATGGTTAAAACGGAAATGCGCTTGCTGGTGGTCGACGACTTGACCACCATGCGCAGTTTGATTCGAAAGATGCTGAAGGCGATCGGCTATACGCTGATCGACGAAGCAGTCGATGGCGTGACAGCCCTCGAAAAACTCAAGACGCAGCGATTCGATCTCGTCATTACCGACTGGAACATGCCGAATATGGACGGGCTGACGCTTCTGCAGGAGATTCGCAAGTCCGAGCATCATGCCGACGTTCCGGTTCTGATGGTGACCGCCGAGACCCGGCGCGAAAACGTGATCGCGGCGATTCGCGCCGGTGCGAACGGCTACGTAGTGAAGCCGTTTTCGGAGGCCGCGCTCGCCGATAAGCTGGCCCAGATTGCGCCGCTTCAGCAGACCACCGCGCCGGCAGATCGCAGCGCGTCCGTCTTCGGCGCGGTCTTCATGAACGCGTGACCGGCGTCTTTTACACTTTGTTGCAAACTGTTGCAATTCGCCGGGAGCCTTGTTAGATAAGGCTTTCCGGCGAATCCGGGGGCGTTGCGGCGACCGCGCGGCGCTCCGGATGGTAAAGGTTTCAACGCAGGCACCGTTAAGCATTAAAGCCAGCGAGAACCGAAACCATGAACATCCAGACCATCAAAAACGCAGATTCGTCGACCCAGATCACCGTGAAGCGCGCGACGAGCACCAGCACGAAGCCGGGCGCGAGCACTGCGCACCCGGTCGCGCCCGCCGCTGCGGAAGGCTCGACCATCAGCCTGTCGTCGACTGCGGCGTTGGCTTCCCACTCCTCGGATATCGATACTGCCAAGGTGGAAGCGATCAAGGCGGCATTGAAAGACGGTAGCTATAAGATCGACTCGGCGGCCATCGCCGACGGCATGCTTGGCACGGCGCGGGATCTTCTGCGCGCGACTTCGCGCTAATCAGAGCAGCAGTCATAGCGACGTCGTCTGATCGTGACAGCGGCCAGACGTCCGTCGTGTGCAGTCGGCGCGAGTTCCTCCACCGGCGATGAAGCGACGCCGACCGGCAATCATTCATAGCGCGAACCGCGCGAGTCGGTCCACCACTGTGCGCATGACGCGCTCGCACGAAACTCCCTCCGTTTGAAACGCCTAGGTCTGGTTCGCTTGCGCCCGGCCGATGGCTTTGACCAGAAAGGAGTGTTTTTCGGGGAGCGGCTGATGCGCTCCGTCGCAGATTCGCGCGTCAATGAAGCCGCGCAATCGAAACCGGCTCTCCAATGCCTTTCGAGGATCGTCGGCGACTATGCCTCGACGCCCGCAAGGCACGCTGCACCACGAAAAGTCATCGCCGCACGCGGTGCGCGTTGCGAGCGGCGATGCTGTCGGTTCAGTGTGAAGCCGTCAGTGCTGCCGTGACGAGCCGCTCCTGTTCGCGACGATGCGCCGACAACGAAGAATGCGCGCCCGCCGGCGTCGCGGTGCGGCAGACATCGCGCAAGGCGCAATTGGCCGGAAGCGCGCGCTCCAGCTCATCGCGGACGAATCGCCATGCGCCCTGGTTGCAGTCCTCTTCCTGCGCCCACACGACGCTGCGCAAATGGGTGAACCGGGCAAGCGCGCGCCCGAGCTGCTCATGCGGGAACGGATAAAGCTGCTCGATGCGGATGATCGCCGTCGATTCGTCACGGGCGGCCTCGCGCGCCTCGCGCAACTCGTAGAAGAACTTTCCGCTGCATAGCACGACGCGCTCGACAGCAGTTGCATCGGCGATGCCGTCGTCATCGAGCACGCACTGGAACGCGCCATCGACCATCTCGCACAGCGGCGCATGCGACGCGACGTTAGCGTAGAGCTTCGACTTCGGCGACATGACGATGAGCGGAATCCGGCGCTCCGCCATCGCCTGCTGGCGAAGCAGATGAAACCATTGCGCCGAGGTCGAAGGCACGACGATCCGCATGTTTTCATCGGCGCAGAGCTGCAGGAAGCGGCCGAGATACCCGCTCGAATGCTCGGGACCGACACCCTCGTGACCATGCGGCAGCAATACGGCAAGCGCCGACTCATAGCCCCATTTGAACTCGCCGGCGGCGATGTACTGATCGATGAAGACCTGCGCGCCGTTGACGAAATCGCCGTATTGCGCTTCCCATATTGTCATGGTCGCCTTCGTCTGCACGCTGTAGCCGTACTCGAATCCGAGCACGGCCTCTTCGGTGAGCGGCGAGTTCACGATGTCGAACCGGCCTTGTGCCGCGGCGATCGCACTGAGCGGCACATGACGCTGGCTCGGGACCTCGTGCGCGCCCTGCGCATGCCAGACGGCGTGGCGATGCATGAACGTGCCGCGCCCCACGTCGAGTCCCGATAGCCGGATGTCATGCCCGGCTTCGAGCAACGAGGCATACGCCATGTTTTCGGCGAAGCGCCAGTCGGCCGGACGGTTCTCGTCGGCGACGGTGTCTCGCCACTTCGCGAGCATCGAAGAAACAATCGGATGCAGCGGCACATTCTCCGGCACGCGCGTGATCGCGGCAGTGAGTGCCCGCAGCCGGCTCAACGACACTTGCGCGCCGGGCCGAACGGCCGGCTCGTTGGTCTCGTTGCTGCCGAGCGGCACGGCGTCCGCGACGGCCGCATTCGATTCGAGCCTGCGCAGCGCATCGTCGCGCAAGGAAGGAAGCGCCGTGCCGCCACCGATCGCGATGTAATACCGCTCCGTCACGGTCGGATGCATGTCGATGGCCATCTGCAACAGAGGTTGCGTCACTGCCGGGACATCATGCTCGGAATGCCCGAGCCGCCGATAGCCGATCAGGTCGATCACGATATCTGCGCCGTGCTCCTTGCGATAGTCATGCGCGAGCCGTGCCGCGCGCACGACTTCCTCAGGGTGATCCGCGTTCACGCGCAATACCGGCGCATCGATCATGCGAGCGATATCGGTACAGTAAGCGTGGTCGCTTACGTTCATCCTGTTGGGCGTGGTGAAGCCGATCTGATTGTTCAGGATGACGTGAATGGTGCCGCGCAGATCATAGCCGTCCTTGCGCGTCATGTTCAGCGTTTCCATGACGACGCCCTGACCGGCGAAAGCGGCGTCCCCATGAACCGCGACGGTCACGCAGTCTTCGCCCGGATGGTCGTCCTGCCATGCACGCGCCATGCCGCTGACAACCGGATACACACTCTGCAAATGCGAAGGATTGTGCGCGAGCAGCACGGCGACGTCGCCATGCGATGTGCGCTTCGTGACCTTACCGCCCAGATGGTATGGCAGATCCGTTGCAGCGGCCGCGAGCTCCGATTCAGGATCGAGGCGATCCAGCATTCCTTTCGCGGAAAACTCCATCACGTTGACGAGCGTGTTCAGGCGTCCGCGATGCGGCATGCCGAGAAACAACTGCTGCGTGCCATCGCTTGCCGCGCTGGCGATCAGCGTATCGAGAAGCGGCACGAAGCTCTCGCAGCCTTCGAGCGAGAAGCGCTTCGCATCTCCGTGACGCGCGGCGGCGAGGCGCTCCCACGCTTCCGCGTCCAGCAGACGCGCGAGCAGCGCCTCACGTTCTTGCTGCGTAGGCGCGGGGAGAGCCGCGTCGCGTTCCATCCGCTGAAACAGCCATGCACGACGCGCCTCGTTGCGCACGCCGCTGCAGTCGAGCGCCAGCGCGCCGCAGTAAGCACGCTTGAGCTGTTCCTCGAGTTCGCCGACCGTCGCGAACGGACCGGGTCCGGCAGCGATCGTCTGCGACGAGCCGAGCCCGTGATACAGCGGCGACAACTCCGGCGCCTGTCCCGGCGCGGAGAGTCCGAGCGGATCGAGCGTCGCAATGAGATGACCGTGATTGCGGTAAGCGTCGATCAGCGCCGCCGCTGCTTTCGCGGCAGCTTCAACGTTGCTTGAACGCGCGGTGGCGGGTTCGAGAACAAAAGCTTCGTCGTTAGGGTTTTGATACATGCTAGGGGGGGATATCGGATAACGGTTTTCGTGTTTCGCTGTTCTCCCCGCGCCCGATAGAAACGTGTTCAGGCAAGGCTTGGGGAAGAAGCGCGGTCGACAGACCGCGAGTCGCTCGGGAAGCGCCCGGTTCTGCGCTGCCCTCGACCTTTTTGGGCCGGAATGGCATTCCGGCCCGGTGCGTGACGGCACTACTACGATCAGCTCGTTGCAAGCATCGGCATGGCGGATTCAGGCGCGGCGTCCGCATGGCTCGCTGCGCGCGTCACCTTCGGCGGCGTGGTGCCGTCGAGCTTGAAAGAGGCGACGAGGTGCGTCAGTTCAGCGGCCTGATCGCGCAACGACTGCGCGGCGGCCGCGCTTTCTTCCACGAGCGCCGCGTTCTCCTGCGTGACCTGGTCCATCTGCGTGACGGCCTGATTGATCTGCTCGATGCCGTCGCTCTGCTCGCGGCTCGACACGCTCATTTCGCCGACGATGCTCGTGACGCGCGAAATGCTGTTCAGCACTTCACGAATGGTCTGTCCCGCTTCGCCGACGATCTGACTGCCCGTATCCGCGAGGCCGACCGAGTTGTCGATGAGCGTCTTGATTTCCTTGGCAGCTACCGCGCTACGCTGGGCGAGGCTGCGCACTTCGCTCGCCACGACGGCGAAGCCGCGTCCGTGTTCACCGGCCCGTGCAGCTTCGACAGCGGCGTTGAGCGCGAGGATGTTCGTCTGGAACGCGATGCCTTCGATTACCGCGATGATGTTCACGATCTCGCGCGACGATGCGTTGATCGCGCCCATCGTATCCACGACCCGGTTCACCGCTTCCCCGCCTCGGCCTGCAATGACAGACGCATCCGACGCGACGCGGTTGGCTTCGAGCGCGTTGTCCGCGTTCTGCCGGACCGTGGAGGTGAGCTCTTCCATCGCGGCTGCCGTTTCTTCTAGCGCGCTCGCCTGCTGCTCGGTGCGGCTCGACAGGTCCATGTTGCCACTCGCGACTTCGTGCGACGCGTGCGTGATCGTTTGCGTCGCCATGCGCACATTGCCGACGATGCCGTGCAGGTTCTCGATCATTCGCTTGAGCGCGCCTTGCAGTCTGCCGATTTCGTCGCTCGACGCGACTTCGAGACGATGCGTCAGGTCGCCGTCCGCCACCGCTTCGGCCAGGACCACGGCTTGGTGAATAGGCCGGGTAATGCTGCGCGTGATGATGATGCCCGTGCCGATTGCGGCCAGTATCGCGCCGAGCGAGAGCAGCACCATCTGGATGCGCGCGTCGCGGCCGTCTTCGGCTGCCTTGGTCACGGCTGCCTGCATCAGCGCGGCCTGATAGTCGACCATTTTGTCGACGAGCAGGTAGTAGTCGTCCTGTTGACGCGCGAGATCGCCGAGATAGAGCGCGCGGGCGTCCTGCTGCTGATTGCCTTTGACGAGATCGAAGAATTGACGGACGCTCGCGCCATAAACCGTGCGCGCGCCGATCTGCTCCTTGAAAAGCGCCTTGCCTTCCTCGCTCGACAGAAGTTTTTCCAGCTTCGCGTAGGCTTGTGCATTGGCGGTGCGGATCGCCACGTATTCGTCCATGAACTGCTTTGCTTGATCCTCCGAAGAGGCAAGCAGTAGCTTGCTCAAGATGCCATTGGCCTTGTAGCCGTTGGACTTAATGGTGTTGCTCAGCGCAATGAGCGAATAATGTTCGCTGACGACGCTGTCCATCTTCTCGTTGCTCGCTTCGAGATGCTTGGTTCCGAGTGCCGCCGTGCCGATCATCAGCGCGACGACCACGCCGAACGCGCAGCCGAGGCGAACTCCGATCCTGAGGTTTGTGATGCGCATGTTTCAATCGCTCCGTCTTTTCGACTGTCCCCGTCAAGGGACGCTGACTCCGTTTTGTCCCGGTACTTCCTGCCCAAAGCGGACGTGAAACCGGTGACATGGACGTTAAGAAAACCACCGGACGAACGTCGCTGGCGGCTGTCAGCCAATTAACGGCGATCTTTCACAAGAATTAAGGGTTTATAACAATCGCTGCCCGGACAGCCGCGTGGGAGACGGGCTGAAATTACCGACGAACCTCGCCCTCAGCGCGCGTTTGTCAGGAACGTGGCCTTGCGCGAGCTTTCGTGAGGGGTAGACCGGTTGCAGCAAGAAATGAATTGCGACGCGCTGCTGCTTCATGGTAGAAGCACCGCTGCGTTCGCGGCTGTGCGGCGCGTGTCACGGTTTCGTTGTTGCCACGAAGGAGCAGATGTTGAGAAGGACCGCCGAAAACAAGTTGAAGGTGGTCGCGGTACGAGTCGAGCCGGCAATCGAGCAGAGATTGCGGCTACTGGCGGAAGTAACGGGACGCAAGCAATCATTCTTTTTGCAGCAGATGATCGAAAGCGGCATCGGCGCAATGGAAGATCTCTGGCTTCCGCCCGATGTCCTCGAAGAGGTGCGCGGCGGCAACATGCAGGCGCGGCAGCTTTCAACCGCAGCGACGCCTGATCTATTCGGCAATTTGTCTGATGAGACGCGTGACTGAGCGCGTCGGCTTTCATTTTGCGCAAGTGAAATCGGCCAGCGGAAATGATTTGCGTTCAGCAATAGCGCTTAGCACATTCCGCCATTCGCATGAAGAAGCGTAAAAGCATTACGCGCAATTTCTCGATGACTTAGCCGCCCCGAGATTACCTACGCGATAATTCGAGCGCCTTGTCTCGAGACAAATGGCCGACGCTGATACGCAGCGAGCGCCTTATGTTGCAAGGCGTTCCTCCGCATGAGGCGATACAACAGAAGCCTCCGCATAACCTCTTTCTCGCGTCCTTCGATGCAAGCCGCATTAATCAGGAATCGCTCTTGCTCCATGCTGCGGCGAAAACACGCGGTCACCTGCGCTCCCGTAAAAGTCAATGCGCGTCACACGGCATTTTCTGACGGCTAATACAAGGAAAATCCGCAGGCAACCGTTTCTGGGGTGCTGTGTACGCTTCCGCACGGTGGTCAGACCGCTGCCTTTGGGACGATTTCGGGGATACACCTAACCGGTGATAAGCCCGAGGCGCCCGCCACCGTGGGCCGCGAATCGCGCCTGAACATTACATGACATTTACAGGGGGATAACCGGATGTCGCTTTCGAAAAGGCTCCTTGACAGCGCTAAAGTCTTTCTGCCCGACGACGTCTTCTTGAGCTTCGTGCATCGCCGCAGGATCGGGCGATTTCCCAATCTCAAGCGTCCGCTCACCTTCAACGAACAGATCCTCAGCCGCTGCCTGCACCCGGATCCGCGCTACGTGGATCTCAGCGACAAGCTCGCAGTGCGCGACTTCATCGCCCGAAAGATCGGCCCGCAGTATCTGATTCCGTTGATCGCGGAACCCGCCGTCTTCACCAGGACCGTCTTCGACCAGTTGCCCAACGAGTTCGTGATGAAAGCGAACCACGGCAGCGGCTTCGTGAAGGTCGTGCGCGACAAGAAGGACACGACGTTCGAAGAACTCGCGGCGCTCGCGCAAGAGTGGCTCGCGACCGACTTCTACAAGATCGCGCGGGAGCGGCACTATCGCGCGATCAAGCCGCGCGTGTACTTCGAAACGCTGCTTCTCGACGACAACGGCGTCGTGCCCGCCGACCTGAAGTTCCACGTGTTCAACGAGAAGTCGGGCAAGCAGACCATCTACATAATGGTGATTTCCGATCGCTTCGGAGAGACCCCGCGCGGCGATATCTTCGACGTCAACTGGAACGTGCAGGACATCACGTTCGGCGCGTACGCCCGCAGCCAGACGCCTGTTCCTCGCCCGAAGAACCTCGACGCGCTGCTCGAAGTCGCGAACGCGCTCGCGAAGGACTTCGAATACGTGCGTGTCGATCTGTATTCGCGCAACGATGACATTTACTTCGGTGAACTAACGTTCACGCCGGGCGCAGGCGTTCTGCGGATGCTTCCCGAAAGCGTCGACTATGAATGGGGCCGGCTTCTGCAAATGACGCGCCGGCCGCTGCACGCCGGAGCGTAACTCCCGCGCGCCGCAACGGCGCGCGGCACATCGCATGGCTAAGACGGCTACGCTTCGCGTAGCCGTTTCTCTCGTCGCTCAATCCCACTTCATTTTTCAAGCACGTCCGGGCGCGGAGGCGAAGCAGCGTCGAATGCATCGCGCGATGGAAGCGGTAGCGTCATCGCACGTTGAGCCTGTGCCTCGAAGGTCTCGCGCGAGAAGCGGCGACGGAACTCGGCCGCAAGCGCAGCCATCGGAACCTCGCGCGCCGCGAAGATGCGTTGCACGAACGCAGCGTGATCGCCGGGAGGGAACAGCAACGTTTCCGGAAGGTAAGCATCGAGGCCGGACACCCGCGATACGACGATCGGGCGCTCCGCGAGCACGGCTTCGATCATGACGAGCGGCACGCCTTCGAAAGCAGACGGCAACACCAGGGCATCGCTCGCCGCGATATAGGGCAGCACGTCGGCCTGCGCGCCCACCATGCGAACGTGAGCGGACAAGACCGGGCTTGCTTGCACCCAGTCGGTCGTGCGTTGCGCGTCCGGTCCTTCACCCACGATGAGTACGATCGCGCGCTCGAACGCGTCGGGGTGTCGCTCTATGGATTCGAGCAGGAAGTCTTGTCGCTTATGCCTGAAGTCGATACGCCCGATATGCGCGATGATGGTGGTCTCGTCGTCCGGCAGGCCGAGCATGGCGCGAGCCGTGGAGCGCGTGAGCGTGGACTGTGCGAAGCGGTCGTCCACGCAATTCGCGAGTATCGTCGTGCGCGCGTTGGGTGCGAGCGTGCGCAGCTTCGCGCGTAGATGTTCGTTGAGCGTGATGAATTCGTCCGGCATGCGGTACACGCCGCGCTTCACGAGCCACTTCAACCGGTCGAGCAGGCGAGCGCTGTCTGGACCGTCGCCAACGAGTGGGAGATAGCTCACTGAGCGCGTGCCTGTCAGCCGTGCGGCGAAGAGCCCGGCGAGTCCTGAAACAATCGTGCCTTGCGCGATGAGCAGGCGCGTCAGGTTAAGGCCGCGCAGAACGGATGCAGTCGACCGCGTCATGCGAAGCAGCGCGAACGGATTCCCGCGTATCGACTCAGCTGTATATGACAGGCCAATCGTCTGCACTTTCGGATGCGAGCGAGCGAGGTCTTCCACGAAACCGAACAGTGCGATGTTTTGTCGGGGCGCCAGGATATGCAAGGTTTCAATCTGCGCATTCACGACCAGCGCCATCATGAAACGCTTGAGCATCTCCTCGTGCCCGCCGTTGATGCCCGAATCGCAGTAGATCCCAACCTTCACGGCATTCTCCCTTTTTGTGCGCGTCCTCGCGCTTCTTCATGGCCTTGCCGCCGACAGCGTCGAGCACGTCTATGCGTCAGGAGTCGAAAACGCCACCTGCATTCCGTCTCAAAGTAGCTTAGGCAAAAAAGGAATGAATTATTAGCAGTGGCGCGCGATCAGAATGCCACTCACCGTCAGGCGCATGTCAGCCTTACTGATGCGTCACACGCCGTTTGTATGTAGAAAGCGATTAGCACGATGTCCGAAGCGATTCGCATGACTTGAACGCGAAGCATCGATCAGGCCACGCCTTTTCCTGGCGGCTTGCAACGGAACCGCATGGTACCTGCAATCTGTGTTGCATGCCGGCTACGCTGCTCAGTGTAAGGAAAACGGCAGTCGGTGTCTGCCGAAATTAAAACGTCGAACAACGATCGAACGCGTTGTGTCGAGCGAGCATTCCCGCTACCTAACCGTAAATAGGTGTGCTAAGGTCAGTTCGTTTCCGATGTGCGCTCGTTGCGCCGTTCGAAACATCGTCTTCTTGACCGATGCATCAACGCGTCGCAGACGGCGCTCAAACCGATATGTGACCATGAACCAGCGGGAAGAGTGGCGATCGCTTTACTGCGTCGTGTGTCCTCGTTGCGAAAGCGTATCGCCGGCAGATGACCTATCGTGTCCTTACTGCGGCGCAGACCGACACGGCGCGGTGCTCACGCGAACTCGGGCATCTCTCTTCGAATTCGACGAGGCGGCGCGCGCAATGGTACGCGCCGCTTCGTCGCAAGTCGGCGAGATGCGACGCAATCAGACGAACGATGCAACGCCATCAGGCAGCGCGGATCAATCGGCAGCGTTGCTTTCGTTGCCGAGCTCGTTCGCCCTCAAGCCGGGCTCGATCGTTCTGCTGGTCGTCGGCGTGTGCTTGCTGATTGCGCTCTATGCGTGGGTGCGAATCTCGCACAGACCGGCTGCTCACGAGGCGCATGAAAACCGCGTGAGTGCCGCCGGTACTGTTCATAAACTCGCGGCGGTTGCACCCGCCGCTCCTTCGGATCGCCACGATGCGACCGGACGCTCCGCGCCCGCCGAAGCAGTCTCGCTCGCTCAAGAAAACTTTGTCGCAATGGCGGGTACGTCCGGCCGCGCCACGTTCGGCTTGCCCGCTTCCGCTGACATCGCGTCATGCGGCATCACGGCGGGGCCTGCTTGGCTCGCTTCGGTGCCTGTATGCGACAGCCTGGCTGCAACGCAAGCGTCACATATTTCTGAAGCGCCTCATTCAATCGCGTCTTCTGTGACGATGACCTCGCCCGCAAACACGAAGGCCGCGACGCCAACTCATGGTCGGGTCGAACATACATCGGCAAGCGCGCGACACGCATCGACGCGCCCTCGCGCGCATGCCCACGAAAGGACGACTCACGCGCAGCACGCGCTGCGCTCGGCTGGCCATGCAAAGAAGGTCGACAAGACTCATCCGCGCGTCCGTAACGCGCAGCGTGCGTCAACAGCGGCACGCGGCGAATCCGATGCCTTTGATGCGCCAGGCGTAGGCGCCCTCGCGCCGGCCGGCGATCCCGCGATGACATCTACCGGAAGCTGGAAGCCGGGCAGCGTTCCGGACTCGCACGACACCCTGCGTTCGCGCCTTCGCGCTTTATTGCCGGCGGGCACGGCGGCCACCAACAAAGGGCGCGGAGATGCACATTGAAGATGCGCGGCTCCGAGTGCCAATGTGGTCATTCGCACATTCGATTGAGTCTTTCGTTTGCAAGAATCTCTCGCTGTAATTATTCCCGGTGGAACGAGCCATAACGAGCACAAGATCGTTCCATTGTCTTCCCCCGAGGCATGAGGGCTTCCGGATGTTTGCCAAGACACTCATCGACGGCGCGAAGGCGTGGCTGCCGGACTCGGTGTTCTTAAGCATTTCGCACCGTCATAACGTCGGACGATTCCCGAACATGTGGAATCCCAGAACGTTCAACGAGAAGATCCTGCATCGGTGTCTCTATCCCGACCCGCGTTACATGGATCTGACCGACAAGCTGAAGGTTCGCGAGTATGTGGCGAACAAGATCGGTCCGCGACATCTCATCCCTTTGCTCGCAGAGCCCGGCGCTTTCACGAAAGAAGTCTTCGATGCTTTGCCTTCGTCGTTCGTGATGAAGGCGAATCACGGCAGCGGTTTCGTGGAGGTGGTGAAAGACAAAAGCCGCGTGTCGTTCGAAGAGCTCGCGGCGCTCTCCGAACAATGGCTGTCCACGCCCTTCTACAGAGTGGCGCGGGAACGCCATTACCGCATGATCGAGCCGCGCATCTTCTTCGAAACGCTGCTGCTCGCCGAAGATGGCGAGGTTCCTGCGGACCTGAAGTTCCACGTCTTCAACTCGCCATCCGGCCAGCAGACGGTTTTTATCACGGTGATATCGGGCCGCTTCACCGATCATCCTCGCGGCGATACGTATGACGCCGCGTGGCGGTTGCAGGACATCTGGTTCGGTCACTACCATCGGAGCGACACGCCTGCGCCGCCGCCTGCATCGCTCGATTCGTTGCTCGAAATCGCCGGCGTGCTGGCGAAAGAGTTCGAATACGTGAGAGTCGACCTTTACGAAACCAACGGAAACGTCTACTTCGGGGAACTAACGTTCACGCCGGGTGCGGGAGTTTTTCCGATACGTCCGGATCACGTCGACTACGAATGGGGCCGCCTCTTCAAGGTCAACCCGCGACACCGATCCAATAGATAGGCGCGAGCGCGAATGAATGAGAGACGGAGAATCGCGTGCGGCTGCCTGCTCCTCATGGCGCTTTCCGTCGGCGCGCGTGCGCAGGGCCGGTCGCTCTCGGACGCGCAGATGGTCGGCGTTCTGCTGACCGCGAATCAGGCGGAGATCGCAGCAGCGCAGATTGCGTTGCGCAGAACACGGTCCACCAGCCTGCGGAGTTTCGCCACGCGCATCGTCGATGAAAACGCGCAGATCGCGCAGGAGGCGAACGACATGTTGCGAAGGCTCGGCGCGAACGCGCAGCCGAGCAGCATGAGCGACGCGCTCGCGCGTCAAAGCCGGGACGATACCGACATGCTCGGCGAGCAAGACGAATATGCATTCGCGCAAGCCTATCTCGAACGCGAGGTCGATTTTCTCGGGCGGCTCGTGAATACCGTCGATGAATTCATCCGATCCACGCATAGCGCGGATGTGAAAGTCCTGCTCGTGCGAGTGAGGCCGGCATTCACGCTTCACCTGGATCAGGCGCGACGACTCCAACTGGTGTTCCAACGTCCGGGCTTCGGTCATTGAGAGCCGCAGGCGGGCGCCTGCAATGCATTTCACGAAGTCTTGTTTGCCGATCCCTTATCGGCGCGCTAGATTGGAATCATTCACGCACTGTCGGAGCCGGCCATGTCACAGATCCTGACGCAATACTGGCAAGCGTTATTGGTCCCCGTGGGACGGGCGCGACAACGCTGGCGGCAACGCGCATACGAGCGGGCGATGCGAGCGTGCGGATGCTCGGCCGCAAGCAAACCGACGCAGCGCGACGAGCAGGCAAGCGGCCCGGAGCGGCTCGAACAGATCGCGCTCTACGCGCGCGCGGGCTATTTCAACATGGGCTATACGGTGGACGCGTTCAGCACGCCCGCCGATTTGCCGCCACATTGATTCCGACCACAGCCGCGCGTTTCGCATATCGCGCAGAGGCATATTCGTAGCATTCTTCCTTCGTTTGTGCGCAAGCGCCGCGCTTGTACAGTGAACGCTCCTGACACTTCGCTCGGACGTTCAGCGCATGAGGGCATCTTCCGCATTCAATCGACTGCTTGTGCTCGTTATGCTCGTTGCGTCGTGTGTTGCACTAAGCGCGGCGCACGCGGAAGGAACGGTGCGCATCGTCGATCAATATGGCATCGGCTCCTTGCTGCTCAAAGTGGCGAAGGACCAGAAGCTGATCGAGAAGGAAGGCGCGCGCGCGGGACTGCATATCGCCGTGCAATGGACCACGCTGTCCGGCGGCGCGGCGGTCAATGAAGCCTTGCTCTCGGGCGCCGCCGATATCGCCACGCTCGGCATCGGTCCGCTGATGACGATATGGGACCGCACGCGCGGCCATCAGGATTTCCGCGCGATGTCGGCGCAAAGCGCAGTGCCGGTGTATCTCGTGTCGAACGATGCGCGCATTCGCAGCATCGCGGATATCGGCGAGAAGGACCGCATCGCGGTGGTGTCGGTCGCCGTCTCGCAGCAGGGGCGGCTGTTGCAGATGGCTTCGGCCAAGACATTCGGCGATGCCGAGTACGCGCGTCTGGACCGCTTTGAAGTGAACATGCCGCACGCGGATGCGACGACGGCGATGCTCGCAGGCAGCTCGGTCATCAACCTTCACTTCTCGAACGCGCCTTATCAGTATCAGGAACTCGACGACCCGAAGATTCACAAGGTCATCAGTTCGACGGACATACTGGGCGGCCCGGCGACGAGCAGCGTTGCCGTCACATCCGACAAATGGCGCAAGGACAACCCCCGCACTTATGCGGCCGTACGCGCGGCGCTCGTCGATGCGGCGCGGCTCGTTGCATCCAACAAGCCCGAGGCTGCGGCCATCTATATCCGACAGGACGCATCGAAACTCTCTGCGACATTCGTCGAACGCATTCTGAATGACAAGGACGTGAGTTTCTCCACGACCCCTGAAAACACACTCGCACTCGGCGCTTTCCTGTTCAAGGTCGGCGTTATTCGTCACGAGCCGAAGTCGTGGCGCGACTACTTCTTCACCGACGATCCCGACGCGCATGGCAGCTAACGTCGTCGGGTCGCTCGCAGAAACAGACCAACACTCAAAGCGGAGATTCGCCCATGAACGCAGCTGTCATCGCACACCAGGCAACCGAACACGACATCGAAGTGCGTCCTTTGTCGGCGCACATCGGCGCAGAGATTAGCGGCGTCGACCTGACGCGCGCGATGCAACCTGCCCAGGTCGCGGCGATTCGCGCGGCATTGCTGAAGTGGCGCGTCGTGTTTTTCCGCGAGCAATTTCTCACGCATGAACAGCATGTCGCGTTTTCGGCGCAGTTCGGCGAATTGACGGTCGGGCATCCGGTGTTCGGTCATGTGGAAGGCCATCCCGAGCTGTACTCGATCTCGAAGTTTCGCAAGGCGACGCGCTTCGAAGGTCAGGCGCTGTTGCGGCCATGGACCGGATGGCATACGGATGTGACGGCAGCGGTCAATCCGCCGTTCGCATCGATTCTTCGCGGCGTGACGGTCCCGCCGTATGGCGGCGATACGCAGTGGACCAACCTCGTCATCGCTTACGAGAAGTTGTCCCCGACGCTGCGCGCATTCGTCGACGGATTGCGCGGCATACATCGCTTCGCGCCCCCGCAAGGCGCGAGCGGCACGGATGCCTTCGCGAAGGCGGTCAACGAACACACGCTCGTCAGCGAACATCCGCTCGTGCGCGTGCATCCGGAGACCGGAGAGCGCGCGTTGTATGTGAGCCCGGGCTTTCTGAAGTCGATCGTCGGCCTGACGCCGCGCGAGAGTCAGGCGCTGCTCGAATTGCTATGGGAACACGTGACGCGACCGGAGTTTACGGTCCGCTTCAAGTGGGAGCCAGGCAGCATCGCGTTCTGGGACAACCGCACGACGGCCCACCTTGCGCCGACGGACATCTTCGATCTCGACTTCGACCGTCAGCTCTATCGCACGACGCTCGTCGGCGATGTGCCCGTTGGACCCGACGGCAAGCGGTCTATCGCGATAGAAGGGTCGCCTGTCGGCGCGGCGGCTGCCGTCGCGTTGAACTGAGCGCAGCGGCGACCGGGTCGCCGCGCATCCTCATCACAGGACAGGCAGCGGCTAAAGCAGCTTGGCGGCGGCCTTGAATCTGCGTTTTTGTTCTTTCTCCAGCACCCGCAACGCGCGGTCCGCCGCGCCGTCGGGCAATGCCGCGCGGTGCTCGAGCAGCAGATCGCGGCTCGCGACCACATCGTTCAGTTCACCGAAGCGCTTTTGCACGCGCTTCAGGTTCTTCAGGCCCTTGCGCTGCTTCTTGCCCAGAAGCGGCTCGAAGAATTCCAGCAGATAGCGAACCTTCTTCCCAGCCTTGCGGACTTCATGAAACGACTCATAGTCCGAGCGGCCCTTGCGTGATGCCACGCGCATGCGCTTCTTGAGCTGCTTTTGCGCTGCAACGACGCGCTGTCTGGCAAATTTCGTCAGCGGCGTGCGTTGCGCGGCCGTGTTCAACTCGCGATTCGCTTCGCTCATCGCTTCACGCAGCGTTTGCTTAACACTAGCATGAGCGAGCGTTTCGAGGCTCTTTCGCGAGGCTTCGGAGCGGCTCTGGCGGAATGCGTCGAGCAGTTCGCGGTCGCCGGTCGCTTCCACGAGACCGATGAGAATGTCCCAGTCGCGCGTATTGCCTGCGGCGTTCGCGAGAAATTTATAGATGGCGCGCTGCTGCGTATCGAAGTCTTCGTGAAGAATGGGCCGGTACGCCCACAGCAGCGTGCGCAGGCGTCGTAGCGCCACGCGCAGCTTGTGCAGTTGTTCCGCCTCGCCTTCATTTTCCAGCGCGGACGCCTGAGCGATGGCTTCACCGACGAGCGGCTCCGCGAACGTCGAAAAGTTCGTCTCAGCGGTCGCCGGGCGATTGTCGGCGTTCTCGTCGTCCTTTTTCATGATCGTTTCCCGGTGTGATGCAACGGCATCTACGAGGCAAGATTCATACCGCATCAGCCATGCGGTACGAACCTTGTCCGTCGCCGGGACTTTGTCACAAGAGCTTCATATTCAACGGCGGCGTTGCTTCTGAAGGACGATGGTTTCGAACAGTTCGTACTCGGCGGTGGGCGTCTTGTCCGCGCCCGGCGCGTGGTAATAGTTCATCGTGATCGACGTCTTTCCGCCGCGTTCGCCCGGATCGTGATCGAACACGGCGATGCCGTAGCCCGTGCCGGTATCACGTTGTGCGGACCAGATGGCGTCCTCCACCGCGTCGGCGGCAGGGCGCACGAAGGTGCCCGCCGTCTTGCCGGGCACCGGCCGATTCGGCTTGGTGAAGACCTGCGCTTGCGGATTGCCCGTGCCCGCATCGGTGCCGTAGACGTCGAGCGGCGCGCTCGTGCCGCCGCCGCCGAGTATCAGATGCACGGTTCCGTGCGTCGTGTCGATCGGATCGTTGGCGCGCTGCGTGGTGGTGACCGGGCGCGGCTGCAACGTGTCGACGCTTTCGCCCGTCACGGCATCGCGGCCCGCGTGATGGTTGCAGCCGCGCACGGGATGGCTGCGCTCGTAGTCGTGATCGTGGCCGCACAAGACGAGGTCGACGCCGTAGCGGTCGAAAAGCGGCAGCCATGCTTCGCGAATGCCCTTGTCGGAGCCGTTGCCCGTCTTCGACGAACTGAGCGCGTCCTGATGCATCTGCACGACGATCCAGTCGATGTCGTCATCGTGCTTCGCCTCGCGCAAGGTCTTCTCCAGCCAGCGTGTTTGTTCGCCGCCGCTATAGCCACGCACATAGAACGACGTGCCCGGTTGAATCGCGGGATGGCCGGTGCTCGCCGCCGGCACCAGCGGCGACGGTCCCGCGACGAACGCGGCGGCGTCCTGATACACGACATCGTCCGCATCGAGCGAAATGAAGAGCACGGAGCTCATCCGAAAGCTGTACCAGCGGCCGCCAAAGCGCGTGCCGTTGTCGGGCAATGTGTAACGCGACAGGTACGAATCGAAGCCCTGCGGGCCGTTATTGAACTCGATCTCATGGTTACCGGGACACGGCATCCACGGGCGATTCGCGGCCGAGACTTGCGCGTTGTTGCCGAAGTCGCGCCACACGTCCGGCTGATGCGTCGGGTTCAGATTCGCGTAGCAGAGGTCGCCGTTCAGCAGATGAAAGAGCGGCTCAAAGCGTTCGACGGCCTGCACGGCGAAGCCGCTTTGCGGCGACGACAGCACCCATCCCGTGTTGGGCGTCGCGAGATCGCCGTAACTCGTGAAGCGGAATTTGCAACGCCCGCGAGGCGCTGTGCGAAAGCTCGCGCAGAACGGCTGCGCCGCGCTGCTGTCGTTGTCAGCCGTTACTTCGTAGCGGTAGGTCGTGTCCGGATGCAGACCGTCGAGCCGCGCGTGGTATGTGCAGACGATTTCGCCATTGAGACCGTCGGTATAGGTGCGCTGCACGGCGTGCATGAGCCTCGCATGACCATCGTGCGTGGTAAGGCGAACGCGCGGCTTGACGGCCGGCGCAAGCGACGCCCAGCTCACGACCACTTCGTGCGCGGGATCTTCGCCCCATGTGAGGTGGATCTGTTCGGGCGTGCCGTCGGGCGAGGCCGCCGCCGCGTTCGCCGCGCCGCTGAGGGCGTTCGCGGCCGTCGCGAGCCCCGAGGCGCCGGCGAGCTTCAAGAAACCGCGGCGCGATGCAACGCGCCCGCTGTCGTGCGAATCGTGTGTCGTCATGGGAGGCTCGGTGTCGTGGGCGCGTCAGTGGGCGTGATGGTGGTCGTCGTGATCTTCGCGGTCGATCCGGCAGAACGCCTCGCCGCGATGCGGCAGGCGCTGCGCTTCGTAAGCCGGAAGATCGGATGCATCCACCGCGAAGACGAAGAAGCGGTTCGGATTGTCGATGCCGTTCGGATGATGCGTATCCGTCACCGTGCCGATGAAGTCGTTGTCGTTCGCGATGAAGAGCGTGTGCTTGAGCGCGCCGTTTATGCGCACGTCGGGGCCGAACGCAAGGCTTTCCAGCTTCGCGGGAATGTCGTTGGCCGCGAAGCCTTGCGCGGACAGCGCCGCGACCACATCCAGAAAGAGCGTCTTCTTTAGCGCGAACGGCGCGAGTCCTGCGGCACCGCTCGCCTGGCTCACATCCTGCGCGCCCGTGAGATCGACCTTGTACACGCGCTTGAACACCGCAGCCGAGTCGTCGCCCAGACCTTTGCCGTCGCGTTCGTCGAGCAGCAATTCATGATCGTTGATGGCGACGATATCGCTGATCGTCGGATAGTTCGGCTTCGCGGTCGTGCCGATGTTGCTGAGCGGATACGCGAATTGCGTCGTCTTGCCCGTGCGCAAGTCGATGCGCAGGATGCGCGTGTAGCCGCCGCTCGTGCCGCCGTCTTGCAGCAGCGGGCTTTGCATCGCGCCGAAAAGCGTCTCGCCGTCGGGTGAAATGGCGAGGCCCTCCATGCCCTTGTTCGCGACGCGTCCCGACGTGTTCTTGCTGATCTCGTCGCTGCCGACGGGCGAGAGCGTCGTGACCGCGAACGATGAGGGCACGCGCACGACCGCCGTGCGATCGCCGGTGCGCCGATCGAAGCGATAGATGTACGGGCCGTACTCGTCCGAGATGAAGACGCTCGCGCCATCGCGCGATACGCGGATGCTTTCGGGATCGAAACGCGCATCGAGCGGATACGTGGAGGGCTGCGTCGGCGTGAAGTTATCCGAGCGGCCGGTGAAGTAATGCGTGTGGTTCGTCGCGTTTAGCGCGGGTGCGCCGTTGCCGACGCCAGCGGCAGCGCCGTCGCCGTAGACGAGCGCATCGCGCGTATGAAGCAAGGTCGTATCGAGCAGACGGGGCGTGAGCGTGTAGGGCAGCGTTCCGTTCTTGCCGGATGCTTCGAGCTTCAGACTCAACGTCTGGAAGCGGTTGATGTACGAAGCGGTATCGTCGAGCGCCTTGTTATACGAGATCGCGTTCGGACCGCGATCGGGCACGGCGACAAAGGTATCGCAGCCCGCATACGCGAGCCCCGAGCCGAGTCCGCCGAGCAGATTGCCCGGCGCGCCGTTTTCGAGCGGCGCGGCGGTCTGCTGCGAGCGGTCCACGCTGTTGCCGCTCAATTGGCCGATGGCGATGAGATCGACGCTCGCCCACGCCGATGAACATGCGGCGCACAGCGCGAGGCTCAACGTCACATGACGCGCAACAGCGGGGGCTCGAAGCATCGATGTCTCCTTCATCCGGCATGCGAAGTGATCGGACTCGCATTATTGCGGGATTGAAGTGACGTTTGTATGACTCATGCAATGAACGGCTCGTCATACCGAAGTCTGCGCCCTCAGCGTACCGGCATGCGCCATTGGTTCACGCGGACCCATACGTATCGCGCAATCAGCCTGAACGGTGGATTGGCGAACAGCACGAGCGCGCCGAGCGCGAGGCATCCGCAGACGAGAAACGTGCCGCGATAGCCGATGGCTGCGACGAGCGCGCCCGATAACACGCCGGAAAGAATGGAGCCGACGCGCGATGCGTTGAAGAACAGCGCAGTCGCCGCGCCGGGATTGCGCGGCATCAGGTCTTGGACATAGGTCATGCCGAGGCACGAGGTCACCGCGACGACGAACGCGTTGAACGCCTGCATCGGAATGAGAAACTGAATGGAGCGAGAGGACGCGACCGCCACGAAATAGACGATATGCACGGCTGCGCATGCCGCGAGCCAGCGTTGCTTGTCGAGATTCGAGCCGCGCGCGCCGAGCGCGAGCATCATCGGGATTTCGAGGAACGCGCCGAGCCCGAGCATGATCGATACTTCTATCTGCGTGCCACGCAGTCCCTGCACGACATAGAGCGGCAGCACGATCATCGTCGCGTTGGCCGCGAGACCGATGAGCGTCAACGCAATCGTCGCGCGCCAGATCTGCGCGCGGCTCGCGGGCACGTGCTTCGCCGCATCGTGCGGTTCGTCGTGCTCCGTCATCGTCGTGACTTCGAGCAATGAGGCAGGATCGCCCGCATAGTGGGCGTTCGGCGCGATCGGCTTCTCCTTATCCTTGATGCGCCAGGCGATCGCGCCACACGCCGCGAACGATGCCGCCGCGAACAGAAAGAGGCCGTGAAAGCCCGCGGCGGCCAGCACCAGCGCGCCGACGGACGGACCGAAGACCCACGCCATCGAGAGCACGGTGCGCAGCGTGGCGAGCGCGAAGGAACGCTCCGCGTCGTCGGTGACCGGCAGCGCCGCGCGGCCGAAGGAGAACACGAGCGTCATGGCCGCGCTGCCCACGCCGAGGAACACGATGCCCACCGTCACGAGCGACGCATAGCTGCGCAGCACGCACAACAGCACGAAGCCGAGCGCCGACGCGGCCAGCGCGCCCATCAGCAACACGCGATGATGACCGTGCCTATCCGACCACTTGCCCGCGAAGGCGCTCGCGAGCACGCCGCTTGCCGCGATGAGCGTCATGAAGAGCCCGAGTTGCAGCGGCGTCATGTCCGCCTCCTGCACGCCGAAGAGCGACAGAAACGGCGCGGTGAAAGACATGGCGACGCCCAGCATCAGCGTGACGCCGGCAAGCGGCATGAACGAATGCAGGCGCGCAAGACGAAAAAAGCGAGCGTCCATCGACGGGGAAATCCTTCGGAAAATGCGGGCGCGGAATGCGTGCGCGTGACAGTAGCGCAATCGACATTCCGCGCGTAAAAGAGTGAGCGATGCCAGGTGGAGACGCGGGGATCACGCCTGCGGCGGCTGTCCGTTGGATGCGCTCAAGCCACCGTCCACGGGAAGATTCACGCCCGTCACGAAGCGCGCATCGTCGCTCGCGAGAAACGCGATGACGGCGGCGATGTCGTCCGGTTGCGCGGCGCGGCCGAGCGGAATGCGCTCGCGAAACTTGGCCATGAGTTGTTCGTCGCCGAGCATGTCTTCGGTCAGTTCCGAGGCGGTCAGGCTCGGGCATACCGCGTTCACGCGCACGCCGTCGCGGCCATGATCCATTGCGAGCGCGCGCGTGAAGTTCGTCACCGCGCCTTTCGCCGCGTTGTAGAAGCTCATGCCCCAGTCGCCGCCGAGGCCCGACACCGACGACACGTTCACGATCGAGCCTTTCGCCTGAATCAGATGGCGAATGGCGGCGCGGGAGCAATAGAAGACGCCGTCGAGATCGGTCGACATGATCGCGCGCCAGTCATCGAGCGATGCCTCGTCGATGCGGCCCGTCGGCGCGACGCCCGCATTGTTCACAAGCACGTCGATGCGCCCGAAGCGCGCGATGGTGGCGTCGATCAACTGCTGCGCGTCTTCGAAGCGCGAGACGTCGCACGCGTGGACGAGCGTGCGCGAGGCATCGAGATCGCGCGCCACGCGTTCGAGCTTGTCCTGCGTGCGGCCGGCGAGCACCACGGAGGCGCCCTCGGCCGCGAAGCGGCGCGCGGTGCCTTCGCCGATGCCGGAGCCCGCGCCTGTCACGATGACGACTTTCGAAGCGAAGCGGGAAGACTGCGTGGAAGCGTTCATGGTGATGGTTCCTCGTTAAACGAATCACCCGAACGCGCAGATTTCGTTCCAGCGTCAGTCACTTCGTGCGCCACGCTTCTCCGTCCGGAAAGTGATGCTTGTCCAGCGACGGCGCGTGCATTTCGATGCTGTAGCCCGGCCGCTGCGGCGGCATATAGCGGCCATTGCGGATCACCACCGGATCGATGAAATGCTCGTGCAGGTGATCCACATATTCGAGCACGCGATTTTCGAGCGACGCCGATACGCAGATGTAGTCGAACAGCGAAATATGCTGCACGTACTCGCACAATCCGACGCCGCCTGCATGCGGACACACCGGCACGCCGAACTTCGCCGCCATCAACAGCACGACGATCACTTCGTTGAGACCACCGAGACGGCAACTGTCGATCTGACAGAAGTCGATGGCCTCCGCCTGCAGCAACTGCTTGAACATGACGCGATTCTGGCAATGCTCGCCCGTCGCCACGCCGATGGAACCGAGCCGGCGCCGAATGGCCGCGTGCCCGAGTATGTCGTCGGGGCTCGTCGGTTCCTCGATCCACCACGGGTCGAACTCGGCGAGACGCCGCATGTTCGCGACGGCTTCATCGACTTCCCATACCTGATTCGCATCCATCATCAGCTTCGCGTCTGCGCCGATTTCTTCGCGCAGAATGCGGGCGCGGCGCACGTCCTCTTCGAGATTGCCGCCCACTTTCTGCTTGAAGTGCGTCCACCCTTGCGCGACGCCTTCCCGGGCCAGGCGGCGGATCTTCTCGTCGTCATAGCCGAGCCATCCTGCCGATGTCGTATAGGCCGGATAGCCTTGCGCGAGCATCTCCTTCTCGCGCTCGCTCCGCGTGCTGGCGTGGCGGCGCAGCAGCGCAATGGCTTCGTGAGGCGTGATTGCATCCGTCACATAACGGAAGTCGAGACAACGCACGAGTTCTTCCGGCGTCATGTCGACGAGCAGCTTCCACACCGGCTTGCCTTCGGCCTTCGCCCACAGGTCCCATACCGCATTCACGACGGCCGCCGTCGCGAGATGAATCGCGCCCTTGTCCGGACCGATCCAGCGTAGCTGACTGTCGGAGGTGATCTCGCGCCAGAACGCGCCCATGTTCGCCGCGATGTCTTCGAGCTTCTTGCCGACGACGAGATGACTCAGCGCCTCGACGGCGGCCACGCAGATTTCGTTGCCGCGTCCGATGGTGAACGTGAGTCCGTGTCCGCTGGTTCCGGCCGATGAATCGGTGTCGAGCGTGACGTATGTGGCGGAATAGTCGGGCGCGGCGTTCATTGCATCTGAACCGTCGAGCGAACGCGAAGTGGGAAAGCGGATGTCCCGAACGGACAGCTTGGTGATCGTTGTCATGGGTATGCCTCCGGGGCAATGTGCGATCGACTACGCTCTGCGGGAAAACACTGATGAGCTTCGACGCAGCAAGGCGATGCAGGCAGCTTTGTGCGTTCTTAGGCGTTTGCACGCGTTGACAACGTCGAATCTGCTTTCTAGCATGCTAGCATCTTCAACGGAAATCAAGCCCGCCGTGAGCCCTTCATCCGATGCGGTCATCGTGAGTAGTCCGTATGATGCGCTGCACAAGATTGCCGCCGGCCAACGCGGCAGTCTGACCGGCGCGGTGGAAGAGGCATTGCGGGAAGCCATCGTCACGCTGGCGCTCGAACCGGGAATGATGATCGACAAGATAGCGGTTTGCGAGCGCATGGGCGTCTCGCGTTTTCCCGTATCGGCCGCGCTGGCGAGGCTGGAGCACGCCGGTCTCGTCGAAGTCTTGCCGCAGCGCGGCACGCGCGTGAAGCCCATCGCGCTGCGCGATATCCGTCAGCATTTGTTCATTCGCAGCGCGCTCGAAGTGGAGACCGTGCGCGGCGTCGCTGCCATGCATGACCCCGCCATACTCGAGGCGCTTGAAACCAACCTCACGCAACAACGCGAAGCCATGGTGAACGGCGCGCGCCTCGCGTTTCATGCACTCGATCTGGCGTTTCACGAGATTCTGCTCGACGCCATTGCGCTGCCGCGCGTGAAAGAGATCGTCGCGGTGTCGCGCAATGCGCTCGACCGCGCGCGGCAGTTGCTCGCGAGCCCCGAGCGCCTCGTGCATACGCTCGACGAACACGAACGCATCTTCGACGCGCTCAAGAAAGGCAAGGCCGATGCCGCCGCCAAAGCGATGCACGACCATCTGGATCAGGTCGTCGCCGAATTGCACCGCTCGGCGAAGGACAGGCCGGACCTCTTCGAGCCATGACCCGCATGTGGGCTCCCCGGTCGCACTATGAACGCTCATCCACGACGACTCCATGACTCCGCTCATTTCCGTCAGCAATCTCAGCAAGCGTTTTCCCGGTGTACGCGCGCTGCATGAAGTGCAGTTCGAACTCATGCCGGGCGAAGTCCACGCGCTCATGGGCGAAAACGGCGCAGGCAAGTCCACGCTCATGAAGATTCTCGCGGGCGTCTATAACCGCGATTCGGGCGAGATGCTCGTCGATGGAAAGCCCGTCGAATTCACGAGTCCGCGCGAGGCGCAGGCGCTCGGCATCGGCATCATTCATCAGGAACTGCATCTGATGAACCATCTGACGGTCGCGCAGAACATCTTCATCGGACGCGAGCCGCGCAAGCTCATGGGCCTGCTGCTCGACGAAGACAAGCTCAACGCGCAAGCCCGCGAAATACTCGATCGCATGCATGTGAAGCTCGATCCGCGCGCGGTGGTCGATACGCTGACCGTCGCGAGCCAGCAGATGGTGGAAATCGCGAAGGCGTTGTCGTTCGAATCGCGCGTGCTCATCATGGACGAGCCCACGTCGGCGCTGAACGACGCCGAGATCGCCGAGCTATTCCGCATCATTCGCCAGCTGAAGGAGCGCGGCGTCGGCATCGTCTATATCTCGCACAAGATGGACGAGCTCAAGCAGATCGCGGATCGCGTCACGGTGTTGCGCGACGGCGAATACGTCGCCACCGTCAGCGCGCGGGAGACGAGCGTCGAGAGCATCATCGGCATGATGGTCGGCAGAACGCTGACCGACCTCACCTCGTTCCTCGGCGGCGCGCATCAGGGCGAAGTGGCGCTAGAAGTGCAGCATCTGAACGCCGGGCCGCTCGTGCGAGACGTGAGCTTCACGCTGCGCAAGGGCGAGATACTTGGCTTCGCGGGACTCATGGGCGCGGGCCGCACGGAAGTGGCGCGCGCGGTGTTCGGCGCGGACCCGGTGGAGTCCGGCGAGATCATCGTGAAGGGCGCGAAGGCGACCATCAAGAAGCCGAGCGACGCAGTGGCGCGCGGCATCGGCTATCTGTCCGAAGACCGCAAGCGGTTCGGGCTCGCGACGGGCATGGACGTGGAATCGAACATCGTCATGTCCAATCTCGGCAAGTTTCTTTCAGGGCGCGTGTTTCTGCGGCGCTCGAAGATCCGCAAGACGGCAACGCATTTCATCAAGCTGCTCGGCATTCGCACGCCTTCCGCGACGCAGCCCGTGCGCCTGCTATCCGGCGGCAACCAGCAGAAGATCGTCATTGCGAAGTGGCTCGAACGCGACTGCGACGTGCTGTTCTTCGACGAGCCCACGCGCGGCATCGACGTCGGCGCGAAGAGCGAGATCTATCGCTTGTTGCGCTCGCTCGCCGAACAGGGCAAGGCCATCGTCATGATCTCGTCCGAGCTGCCCGAGGTCCTGCGCATGAGTGATCGCATCGTCGTGATGTGCGAAGGGCGCATCACGGGAGAACTTTCCGCAAGTGAAGCGACGCAAGAACGCATCATGCAGCTTGCGACGCAACGCCCGACTCTACAAGCGGCATGAGCCGCCAAGGACTTAAGATGACACAGCCTACCGATACCGCCGCGCTCGCCAGCGACAAACCCGCCAACGGCCTGCGCTCGCGCGTGTTCTCGCCGACCGCGCTGCAGAAGCTCCTTGCATTCGCGAGCCTGATCGTGCTGCTCGTGTTTTTCAGCTTCGCGTCGCCCGCCTTCATGCAGATGGATAACATCCTCGGCATCTTGCAGGCGACGGCCGTGAACGGCGTGCTCGCCATTGCATCGACATTCGTGATCGTGACGGGCGGCATCGACTTGTCCGTAGGCACGCTCATGACATTTACCGCCGTGATCTGCGGCGTGTTCCTCACCTACTGGCACATGCCGATGTGGGTAGGCATCATCGCGGCCATTGTGACGGGCGCGGTGTGCGGCACTATTTCCGGCACGCTCACGGCCAAGATGAAGATTCCGCCCTTCATCGCGACGCTCGGCATGATGATGCTGCTCAAAGGTCTTTCGCTCGTGGTGTCGTCGGACAAGCCGATCTACTTCACCGATACCGAGAACTTCTACATGATCTCGCAGGACTCGCTCATCGGCTACTTTCTGCCGAGCGTGCCGATTCCGAATGCGGTGCTGATCCTGTTCGTCGTGGCGATCGTGAGTTCCATCGCGTTGAACCGCACGGCGCTCGGCCGTTATACGTTCGCGCTCGGCAGCAACGAGGAAGCGGTGCGTCTGTCGGGCGTGAATGTGGATCGCTGGAAGATCGCCATCTACGGGCTCGGCGGCGCAATTTGCGGCATCGCGGGCCTGCTGATCGCTTCGCGTCTGAACTCGGCGCAGCCTGCGCTCGGACAAGGCTATGAGCTCGATGCCATCGCGGCCGTCGTGATCGGCGGCACGTCGTTGAGCGGCGGCTCGGGCACGATCCTCGGAACCATCATCGGCGCGTTCATCATGAGCGTGCTGACCAACGGTCTGCGCATCATGTCGGTCGCGCAGGAATGGCAGATCGTCGTGACCGGACTCATCATCATTCTCGCGGTGTATGGGGATATTCTGCGTCGCAGGAAGCGTTGAGCATCAGGCGCGCAAAGAAGACGTAACAGCAAATCAAAGAGACAGTCTATCCAGGAGGAGAACCTTCATGTTCAAAAGAAGAATCATCGGTGTCCTGATCGGTTTCGGCGCGATCGCCACGGCGGCCAGCACGGCCTACGCGGACGAAGCGTACATTCCGCTCATTTCCAAGGGGTTTCAGCATCAGTTCTGGCAAGCGGTGAAGTCGGGCGCGGAGCAGTCGGCGAAGGAGCATAACGTCAGGGTGACGTTCGAAGGCCCCGAAACCGAAGCCATGGTAGACAAGCAGATCGACATGCTCTCGGCCGCGCTTTCGAAGAAGCCGCAGGCTATCGGCATCGCGGCGCTGGACAGCAAGGCGTCCGTTCCGCTGCTGAGGCGCGCGCAGAACAACAAGATTCCGGTCATCGCATTCGACTCGGGCGTCGATAGCGACATTCCGCTCACGACCTGCACGACCGATAACCTCGCCGCCGCCGCGCTCGCCGCCGACAAGATGGCCGACGCCATCGGCAATTCCGGCGAAGTCGGCGTGATCGTGCACGACCAGACGAGCCGCACGGGCATCGACCGCCGAGACGGTTTTCTGAACGAGATGAAGTCGAAGCACCCGAACATCAAGATCGTGTCCGTGCAGTACGGCGGCGGCGATCACCTGAAGTCGGCTGAAATCGCGAAGGCGATGATTCAGGCGAACCCGAACATCAAGGGCATTTTCGGCGCGAACGAGGGCTCGGCGGCAGGCGCGGCCATCGGCATCAAGGAGTCGGGAAAGAAGCTCGTGCTGATCGGCTACGACTCGGGCAAGGAGCAGAAGGAGGACATCACTTCGGGGCTGATGTACGGCGCGATCACGCAGAACCCGATCGGCATCGGCAGATGCGTGGTCGATTCGGCGGTGAAGGCGCTCAAGGGCGAGAAGCTGCCGAAGAAGATCGATACCGGCTTCTACTGGTACGACAAGAGCAACATGAGCGATCCGAAGATCGCGGCTGTGCTTTACGACTGATCGTGGCATAGCGGCGCATCGCGCGGCTTCGTGCGATGCGCTGCTTTGCTACTGGCCCGTGCCGCCGTTTCTCGTCGATCCTGTCGATGACTCTCGGCCGGTCGGCGTGCCGCCATTGCCGCTGCCCGGCGTCGCGGCGGTTCGGCCGCCGCCCGTTCCGCCGCTATTGCCCGTTCCGCCGACGCCGCCTGTGGTCCCGCCGGGGCCGCCTGTCGCGCCAGTGGCCGCGGCGCTGGTTCCGCCGTTGCCGCCCGTCGATTCACCCGCGCTGACGCCGCCTGTATGTTTCGCGTCGCCCATGCCGCCGAGGCCGGCGCTGCCTGCGGCGAATGCCGCGCTGGAAAGCGACACGATCGCGGCTGCGATCAGTGTTCTGGATACGTTCGTCATCTGCGTTCTCCGTTCGACTGCCCTTGACTGCCTTTGACGCCCGCAATGCGCATGCCATTGCAGCGCAGCAGCGCGTTAGAGCGCATCGACGGATGAAGCGAACGCGCGCGCCGTCTCGATGAAGTTCGCGGTCTTGGCGCGCGTCGCTTCTATCCGCGAAGCCAGCGCGAGCCGGATCGAAATGACCTTGCCCGACACCTCGCGGTACGCGACGCCTTCCACCTGAATCTGGCAGACGGACGCGGGCACGAGCGACACGCCGAAGCCCGCCGCCACCAGATTCACGACCGACGAAAGCTGCGGCGCCTGCTGGCCCGCAATCGGCTCGAACCCGGCCTCCCTGCATGCGCCGACGATCACGTCATGCAGCGTCGGACTCGCCACGCGCGGGAGCATCACGAACGGGTCGTCCGCGAGCGCGGACAGCGCGATCTTTTTCTTCTGCGCGAGCGGGTGCGTGCTGGGCAGCACGGCCCGCATCGGCTCGATGGCGATGTGATTGAACTCGACGCCCGCTGGCGACTGACTGCCGAGTCGCACGAACGCGACGTCGACGGTGCCTGCATCGAGCCACGCGAGCAACTGCGCCGTGTTGCCTTCGGCGAGCGTCAACACGACGTTCGGATACGACTGGCGATACGCGCGAATGAGCTTCGACACGACCGGATTGAACGCGGCCGAACCCGTGAAGCCGATGTTCAGTTGCCCCATCTCGCCGCGCCCCGCGCTTTGCGCGTTCTCGACGGCGGCGCGGGCATCTTCCAGAATGCGCCGCGCGTCGGTGGCGAACGCTTCGCCAGCTTCCGTGAGCACGACGCCGTGCCCCGTGCGGCGAAAAAGCCGCACGCCGATTTCGTCTTCGAGCGCGTGAATCTGCTGGCTCAGCGGCGGCTGGCCGATGCCGAGGCGTTCGGCTGCGCGCGTGACGTTCCGCTCTTCCGCAACGGCCAGGAAATACCGGATATGACGCAGTTCCATTCGATATATGCCAAACGTATTTCAGATAGAGGAGATAGATATTGGACAGTATAACAATCGCGCGACAAAATACCGCTGTCGCGCAGTCCGCGCGTCTGTTACGCGCCCGTCATGCGCCCGCGAACATCGTCAGCCGGCCCGCAGAGAGGCACGCGACGAATCGCGACCCACGCGTGAGGGCAGCGTCTGCGTTCATCGGGATTCAGAGAAAGAAGGGGTCTAGCATGGCTGAAGCCGTAAAAAAACCAAGGCCCGAGTACCGGAACATCGGGCTTGGACAGATCGCGAAGTATCGCTTGCCGTGGGCGGGCAAGGTGTCCATTCTGCATCGCATCAGCGGTCTGTTGCTCTTCATCGCGCTGCCCTTTCTGCTGTATCTGCTCGACCAGAGCCTGACGTCCGAGATCAGCTTCGAGGCGTTCAAGGGCTTTCTCGCGCACCCCATCGTCAAGATCATCACGCTCGTGCTGTCGTGGGCGTATCTGCATCACTTCTGCGCGGGTATCCGCTTTCTCGTGCTCGACATGCACGTGGCCGTCAATAAGGAAGGCGGACGACAGACCGCCATCGCGGTGCTGGTCGTCTCGCTCGTGCTGACGCTTGCCGTCGCGCTGAAACTTTTCGGAGCCTTCTAACATGGGAACGCAAAACCGGGTCGGCCCGAAGCGCCTCGTCGTGGGCGCGCATTACGGCACAGGCGAATGGCTCGCGCAACGCGTGACGGCCGTCGCCGTGGCGGTGTACACGCTCTTGCTGCTCGTGCTCTTTTTCGGCGCACATAACTTCTCTTACGAAGGCTGGGCCGGCATCTTCGCGATGCAGTGGATGAAGCTCGCCACCTTCGTCGCCTTGCTCTCGCTCTTCTATCACGCGTGGGTCGGCATGCGCGACATCTGGATGGATTACGTGAAGCCCGTCGGATTGCGCCTGGGCCTGCTGGTGCTCACCGTCCTGTGGCTCATCGGATGCGCCGGCTACGCTGCACAGATTCTCTGGAGAGTTTAAAGAACATGGCTGCAATCAAGACTTCCTTGCCGCGTCGTCGTTTCGACGTGGTGATCGTGGGCGCGGGCGGATCGGGCATGCGCGCGTCGCTGCAGCTCGCGCGCGCGGGCCTGTCCGTCGCGGTGCTCTCCAAAGTGTTTCCGACGCGCTCGCATACGGTGGCCGCGCAAGGCGGCATCGGCGCATCGCTCGGCAACATGAGCGAGGACAACTGGCACTACCACTTCTACGACACGATCAAGGGCTCCGACTGGCTCGGCGATCAGGACGCCATCGAGTTCATGTGCCGCGAAGCGCCCAATGCGGTCTATGAACTGGAACACATGGGCATGCCGTTCGACCGCAATCCGGACGGCACCATCTATCAGCGCCCGTTCGGCGGCCACACTGCGAACTACGGCGAGAAGCCGGTGCAACGCGCGTGCGCCGCGGCCGACCGCACGGGTCACGCGTTGCTGCACACGCTCTATCAGCAGAACGTCGCGGCCAAGACGCACTTCTTTGTCGAGTGGATGGCGCTGGACCTGATCCGCGACGCCGACGGCGACGTGCTCGGCGTGACCGCGCTCGAAATGGAAACGGGCGAAGTCTATATCCTCGAAGGCAAAACCACGCTCTTCGCCACGGGCGGCGCGGGTCGCATCTTCGCGGCATCGACCAATGCGTTCATCAATACGGGCGATGGTCTCGGCATGGCCGCGCGCTCGGGCATCGCGCTGCAAGATATGGAGTTCTGGCAGTTCCACCCGACGGGCGTCGCGGGCGCGGGCGTGCTGATTACCGAAGGCGTGCGCGGCGAAGGCGGCATTCTGCGTAACGCGAACGGCGACCGCTTCATGGAACGTTACGCGCCGACGCTCAAGGACCTCGCGCCGCGCGACTTCGTTTCGCGCTCGATGGACCAGGAGATCAAGGAAGGCCGCGGCGTCGGCCCGAACAAGGATCACGTGCTGCTGGACCTGTCGCACATCGGCGCCGAGACGATCATGAAGCGTCTGCCGTCGATTCGCGAGATCGCGCTGAAGTTCGCCAACGTCGACTGCATCAAGGAGCCGATTCCCGTGGTGCCGACCATCCACTATCAGATGGGTGGCATCCCGACGAACATGCACGGGCAAGTCGTCGGCACGGCGAAGGGCTACGACGATCCGGTCAACGGTTTCTATGCAGTGGGCGAATGCTCGTGCGTGTCGGTGCACGGCGCGAACCGTCTGGGCACGAACTCGTTGCTCGACCTCGTCGTGTTCGGCCGTGCGGCGGGCAATCACATCATCAAGCACGCGACCGAGATGAAGGAGCACAAGCCGCTGCCGGTCGATGCCGCCGACTTCGCGTTGGAGCGTCTCGCGGTGCTGGAGAAGTCGACCTCGGGCGAATACACGCAGCATATCGCCAACGACATCCGCGCGACGATGCAATCGCACGCGGGCGTGTTCCGCACCTCGAAGCTGCTGGAAGAGGGCGTCGAGAAGGTGGCGGAATTGGCCGAGCGCGTGAAGCACGTGCATCTGAAGGACAAGTCGAAGGTGTTCAACACCGCGAAGGTCGAGGCGCTGGAGCTGGCGAATCTGATCGAAGTGGCGCGCGCGACGATGGTCTCGGCCGAGGCGCGCAAGGAAAGCCGCGGCGCGCATGCGCACAGCGACTACGAACATCGCGATGACGAGAACTGGATGCGTCATACGCTGTGGTTCAGCGAAGGCAATCGCCTCGACTACAAGCCGGTGCAGATGAAGCCGCTGACGGTCGAATCGGTGCCGCCGAAGGCGCGTACCTTCTAAGGCAAGGGCAAGGATATCCAAATGGCAAAGAGAATTTTTGAAGTCTACCGGTACGATCCGGACAAGGACGCCGCGCCGCGCATGCAGAGCTACGAGCTCGACCTGACGCACGAACGCATGCTGCTCGACGCGCTGGTGAAGCTGAAGGAGCTGGATGAAACGCTGTCGTTCCGTCGCTCGTGCCGCGAGGGCGTGTGCGGCTCGGACGCGATGAACATCAACGGCAAGAACGGGCTCGCGTGTCTCACGAACCTGAACGATCTGCCGCAGCGCATCGTGCTGCGGCCGCTGCCGGGGCTGCCGGTGGTGCGCGATCTGATCTGCGATTTCACGCAGTTCTTCAACCAGTATCACTCGATCAAGCCGTATCTGATCAACGACACGCCGCCGCCCGAGAAGGAGCGTTTGCAGTCGCCGGTGGAGCGCGACGAGCTGGACGGTCTTTACGAGTGCATTCTGTGCGCAAGCTGCTCGACGTCGTGCCCGAGCTTCTGGTGGAATCCGGACAAGTTCGTGGGTCCGGCGGGCTTGTTGCAGGCGTATCGCTTTATCGCCGATAGCCGCGACCAGGCGACCGGCGAGCGACTCGATAATCTGGAAGACCCGTATCGCCTGTTCCGCTGCCACACGATCATGAACTGCGTCGATGTGTGCCCGAAGGGTCTCAACCCGACGAAGGCCATCGGCAAGATTCGGGAAATGCTGGTGCGGCGGGCGGTTTAAGACACGCATCGTTCCGACTCGCGGCTCATCGCGGGCCGCGCCTGACTACCGCAAAGCTCAACGCGATCGATCCGGTCGCGCGTCTGTCCTCTTCTTCGCTCTCGACCGCCCGGTAACGCGGCGGTCGAGACGATGTCTTTGTTTCATCTTTCACCGAAGCCGCTTCAGCCTGCATGTCGTTGCCGCGACGCGCAGCGCGACGACGCACGGTCGTGCGAGATGTCATGTCCGTTCCTTGAGTTCAATTCCAGCCCTCATTCAACGACTGCGCGTTCCATTTGTAAAATGAATGATTTTCCGCATCTGATAACGGCGTCGAATGGAATTGAAACTGTTGAAGACGTTTCTCGCGGTGGCCGAACTGCGCCATTTCAGCCGCGCGGCGGACGCGTTACACGTGAGTCAGCCCGCCCTTAGCAAGCAGATCGGCGCGCTCGAAGCGAGTCTGGGCGGCAAGCTGTTCGAACGCGGCAGGCATGGCGCGGAGCTGACGCTCTTCGGTGAAGCGTTTCTGCCGGATGCGCAGGCGCTGATGCGCGACGCCGACGATATCCTCGCCCGCGCGCGCGATGCCAGCAGCGGCAGAACCGGGCATTTGCGCATCGGCATTTGTCTTTCGGTGCTCACGCTGGTGCCGCGGCTCATTGCGGACTTTCGCCGGCAGAATCCCGGCGTGGCGATCACGCTCTCGGATCTCTCATCGTCGGAGCAGAGCCGGCGCATTCTCGCCGGCAAGCTCGATGCAGGCTTCATGCGTCTGCCGGCGGCGAGCGGACTGACATCGTTCAGAGTGATCGACGAAGGTCTCGCGCTCGCGATGCCCGCGGATACCCGCTACAAGCGCCTTCCGAAGGACCTCGGCGTGCTCAACGACATCGGCTTTATCGCGTTGTCGCGCGCACGCGGTCCCGGTCTCGCGGCCCAGATCGACCGATGGTGCGGCGAACGGCGTTTCGTGCCGAACGTCACGCAGCACGCGGAAGACGTGCAATCGGTGCTCACGTCCGTTGCGGCGGGCGTGGGCGTCGCGTTTATCCCGTCGCGCGCGCAGCATTTGCTACGCGATGCAACCGTCCTGCCGCTGAACGGCAAACATGCGAAGTGGCGCGTGGGTTTGGCGTGGCCATCGGCGAAAGAGAACGCGGTCACGGCCCGCTTCGTACGTCATGTGCGCGAGGCATTGAAGGACGCCGCAAGATAATAAGGACGACGAACGTTATTTCCGTAGCTCGCCCGGTCCCTTGCCCGTCCAGCGTTTCAACGCGCGACGGAAGTTCGCCGTATCGCTGAAGCCGAGCAGCATCGCGACGTCGTCGGTATTCATCTTTGTGGTCTTCAGGTATTCGAGCGCGAGGGAACGGCGCACATCGTCGACGATCGCGAGAAACGACGTGCCTTCTGCTTGCAGACGCCGCCGCAGCGTGCGCGTTGTCATGTGCATGTGCTCGGCTGTCGCCTCCATGCCGGGAAAGACGCCGGGCGTGCTCATCAGTATCTGATAGACCTCGCCCGCGACACCGCTCGATGTCTTCGCCTGACCGATGAGCCTGTCGCACGTTTCCTGCAACAGCGACGCCGTGAGCTGATGCGCGAGTTGCGGCTTGCGATCGAGAATCGCGCTGTCGTAGATCAGCTCGCATTGCTCTTGCTCGAAGTAGCAAGGACAGCCGAGATACTCCGGGTAAATGTCCGCATGCGCAGGCGCGGCATACGAGAAGCATGCCTTGATCGGCGGACACAGCCCGCCCGCGACATCCTGCAGATGCGTGACGTGCTGCGTGTACTGCTGCTCGATGATGAACTCCCGTAACTCGCGCGACGGACTGGAGATGAACGCGTCGGGAAAAGTCCAGACCATGCGGTCCGGATACTCGGTCCATTCGATGGCAACCGTCGGCGTGGCGAGCCGATGGTACTTCACGCCCAGCTTGAAGTAGTCCCGCAGCGAGAGACAGGACATGAGCGCATAGCCATACATGCCGTAAGCCGAAAGATGCAGCTTCCTGCCGACCTTGAACGGCGTCGCGGGATCGCACGACAGCGAGATCGCGTTCCTGCACACGGTGGCGTACTGGCCGATGGACGTGAGCACGGACGCATCCTGCAGCGCCTCGACGCTGACGCCCGTGCCCCGCAGACTGTCGGCGGCGGCGATGCCTTGCTCCGCCAGCACCTCGACCAGCGCCGCGATTTTGTACGGCGCGTACATGCGTTCGTTGAGTGGGGGCCGGATCGTCGCCATGACTCGCTCGCTGGATTCGCTATGTCCTCGCAGGACTCTCGCCTGTCCGGAAATGACCTTTCCGGCCGGATGCTAACTCAATAACATCAGTGTCACAAGCCGCCGTTGCGCGAAGCGCGGCGGCATCATGGAGACGAGGACAGCATCATGAGCAATCCCGGCCGCAAGGTCATCATCTCGTGCGCCGTCACGGGCGCCACGCACGTTCCTTCGATGTCGGAGCATTTGCCGCTCACGCCCGACGATATCCGTACACAGTCCATCGAAGCCGCCGAAGCGGGCGCCGCCATCATCCATCTGCATGCGCGCGATCCCATCGACGGACGCCCCACGCCGAGCCCCGACATCTTCAGGCAGTTCGTGCCCGCTATAGCCGAGGCGACCGATGCCGTCATCAACATCACGACGGGCGGCAGCACCCGCATGACGCTCGAAGAACGGCTCGCATATCCGCTGGCAGCGGCTCCCGAGATGTGCTCGCTCAACATGGGCTCGATGAACTTCTCGATTCATCCGCTGGCATCGAAGATTTCGACGTGGCGCTATGAGTGGGAGAAGGGCTATGTGGAAGGCATGGAAGACATGATCTTTCGCAACACCTTCAAGGACATCAAGCACATCCTGCTCGAACTGGGCGGCAAGGGCACGCGCTTCGAATTCGAATGCTACGACCTCGGGCATCTCTACAATCTCGCGCATTTCGTGGATCAGGGGCTCGTCAAGCCGCCCTTCTTCATCCAGTCGGTCTTCGGCATTCTCGGCGGCATGGGCCCGGACCCGGAGAACATGACGGTGATGCGCGCCACCGCGGACCGCTTGTTCGGTCGCGAGAACTACTTGTTTTCCGTGCTCGGCGCAGGACGCCATCAGATGCCGCTCGTCACGATGAGCGCCATCCTCGGCGGCAACGTGCGTGTCGGGCTGGAAGACAGCATCTATCTCGCGAAGGGCGTGAAAGCCGAATCCAACGCGCAGCAGGTCAGGAAAATCCGCCGCATTCTCGAAGACCTGTCGTTCGAAATCGCGACGCCCGCGGACGCCCGCGCCATGCTCGGCCTCAAGGGACGCGATCACGTCACGCTCTGATTAACGCAGTTATCGAATCCACACGGCCTGCCTAAAGCAACACATAACAACGGCAGCCATTCTTTCAGGAGACAACATGAACACCGGCGCTCTCAACGACACGGTCGACGCGATCCATCGCGCCGCGACGCGCAAGGCGATGCTGCGGCTCATCCCGCTCATGTGCGCGATCTATTTCATGTCCTTTCTCGATCGCACGAACGTGGCGCTCGCGAAGGTGCAACTTGCCGCCGACGTGGGCATCAGCGCGGCCGCGTACGGCCTCGGCTCCGGCATCTTCTTTATCGGCTATGCGCTGCTCGAAGTGCCGAGCAATCTCGCGGCGCATCGCGTGGGGCCGCGCCGCTGGATCGCGCGCATCGCGGTGAGCTGGGGCATTCTTTCCACCGCGATGATGTTCGTGCAGGGCGAGTGGTCGTTCTATGTGCTGCGCGTGCTGCTGGGCATCGCGGAAGCGGGGCTCTTTCCCGCGCTCATGTACATGGTCACGCTGTGGTTCGCGCCCGCTGACCGGCCTATCGCGGTAGGCTGGATCTACACGGCGCCGGCGCTCGCGCTGGTGCTCGGCAATCCGATCGGCGGCGCGCTGATGCAGTTGGGCGGCATCGGCGGCCTGCATGGCTGGCAATGGATGTTCATGATCGAAGGCATTCCCAGCGTGCTCGCGGGCGTGCTGCTGTACTTCAAGCTGCCGGAGCGTCCGCATAATGCGCGCTGGCTCTCGTCCGATGAAGCGCAAGCCCTCGAAGCGCGCGCGGTCATCGATACGCACGGGCATCCGGAGCTGACGTCGGCGGACTGGCTCGCGGCGCTCAAGCGGCCGACGACCGTGCTCATCGGGCTCATCTACTTTCTGAATCAGGTCGCCTTCGTCGGGCTTTACTTCTTCACGCCCGCGATGATTCATCAGATGCACGTTAACTCGCCGTTCATCGTCGGTCTGCTGTCGAGCAGCGTGGGCGTGGGCTTTCTGCTCGGCGTGCTGATTCTGCCGCGCATCCATCGTCGTTATGGCAACGACTGCGTGTATCTGGGCATACTCACGGCTGGGCTCGTCGCGGGCGCGTGTGCGTTCGTGGCGACGGCCCATCCCGCGGCGCGCATGACATTGCTCGCGGTCACGGCGTTCTTCGGCGGCGGCGTCCTGCCTTCGTACTGGGCCATCGCGATGAAGCGGCTGCAAGGCATTCAGGCAGCGGCGGGCCTCGCGTTCATCAATACGATCGGGCTGATTGGCGGATTCGTCGGACCGTATCTGTTCGGCATGACGGAGACGGTCACGGGGCGCAGCGATTCCGGCTTCCTCGTGATCGTCGTGGCCTCGGTGCTCGGGCTCGCGCTCGTGCCGGTTTTCGCGCGAGCGATCCGGCGCGAAGCGGGCGCGGCGTCGGCAATGAGCAATGGCAAGGCGGCCATCCACTCCTGACTGACACGAGAAGACTTCAACGATGAGACTCCAGAACAAAGTAGCGATCATCACGGGCGCGGGACAGGGCATCGGCGCGGCCACGGCATTGAAGTTCGCGCGCGAAGGCGGGATCGTCGTCGCGTGCGATATCAACGACTCAGCCGCGAAGGACGTGATCGCGCAATGCCGCGAGGCCGGCGCCGAGGCTTCGGCGTTTCGCGTCGACATGTCCGACCGTGACAGCGTGGACGCGATGGTCGCCGCCGTGCGCGAGCGGCACGGCAAAATCGACGTGCTCGTGAACAACGCGGGCATCACGCGCGATGCGCGCCTGCAGAAGATGACTATCGAACAGTTCGACGCCGTGATCGACGTGAATCTGCGCGCCGTGTTCCATGCCAGCCAGGCGGTGGTGGACGGCATGATCGCGCAAGGTTCGGGCGTGATTCTCAACGCGAGCTCAGTGGTCGGCATCTACGGCAACTTCGGGCAGACCAATTACGCGGCGTCCAAGTTCGGCGTGATCGGCTTTACGAAGACCTGGAGCCGCGAGCTGGGGCCGAAGGGCATTCGCGTGAACGCGGTCGCGCCGGGTTTCGTCGAGACGCCGATTCTCTCCACCATTCCCGACGACGTGCTCGGCAAGATGCGCGCGCAAGTGCCGCTCGGGCGGCTCGGGCGTCCCAAAGAAGTCGCCAACGTCTACGCCTTCCTCGCAAGCGACGAAGCGAGCTATATCAACGGCGCGGTCATCGAGGTATCCGGCGGCATGACGCTTTAATGCCTCGATGCCTCGATGCTTCGATACGGTCCCGCGCTAACGCATGGTCCACCTGAACATGAACACATTCGAACTTCTGAAACCGCAGCCGGGCTTGCGCGTCCTCATTAGCGGCGCGGCGTCGGGCATCGGCGCGGGCATTGCACAAGCCTTTCTTGAGACGCAGGCGCAGGTATTCATCTGCGATGTGGATGCCGCGGCGGTCGAACGCTTCACGGCCATGCACGCGTCGCTGCATGGCTGCGTGGCCGACGTGAGCGATCCGCAGCAGGTCGATCACGTCATCGACGAAGCGCGCGCCGCGCTCGGCGGCCTCGACGTGCTCGTGAACAACGCGGGCATCGCGGGTCCGACGGGATCGGTCGAAGAACTCGATCGCTCGCAGTGGGAGCGCACCGTCACGACCAATCTCAACAGCCAGTTCTACTTCTTGCGCAAGGCGGTGCCGCTCATGAAGGAGACGTCGGCGCGGGCGAGCATCATCACGATGTCGTCGGTGGCGGGACGGCTCGGCTATGCGTTTCGCACGCCGTATGCCGCGACGAAGTGGGCGCTCGTGGGCCTCATGAAGTCGCTCGCCATCGAGCTCGGCCCGAGCAACATTCGCGTCAACGCGATCTTGCCCGGCGTGGTGCAGGGCGAACGGATGGATCGCGTGATCGCGGCGCGCGCGCAGTCGGTCGGCGTTTCGTTCGATGCCATGCGCGACGAGTATCTGAAGAAGATATCGCTGCGTCGCATGGTGACGGTCGAGGATATTGCAGCGATGACGCTTTTTCTTGCGTCGCCGGCGGCGAGGAATATCACGGGGCAAGCCATTAGCGTGGATGGGAACGTAGAGTATTTGTAGGCAGCATGTTCAGTCAGCGCGGAAGCGAAGCCGCGCTGACTAGCAAGCTAACCGCGCTCACTCCCGCTTCTCCCCACCCGCAAGCAAGCTCTTGATCTTCTCCTCCGTCTGCGCGTACTGCCCTTCCCCGAAGTGGCTGTACACGAGCTTGCCGTTCTGATCGATCAGATACAGCGCGGGCCAGTACTGATTGCCGTACGCGCGCCACGTCGCGAACTGGTTGTCCTGCGCGACCGGATACGTAATGCCGTTTTTCGCAATCGCTTTCTTGAGATTGCCCGTGTCGCGTTCGAATGCGAATTCCGGCGAATGCACGCCGATCACCACGAGCCCTTTGTCGCGATAACGCGCGTTCCACTCCTTAATGTACGGCAGCGTGTGCGCGCAATTGATGCAGTCGAAGGTCCAGAAATCGACGAGCACCACCTTGCCGCGTAACTGCTTCAACTGCAGCGGCGCGCTGTTGAACCAGTTGTCGATGCCCGTGAATTCGGGCGCTTGTTCTCCATTCGCGATAGCCGCGGAGCCGAGCGCCGAAGCGCCATTCGACGCGAATGCCGCAAAGCCCGCCGTCGCCGCGATGCCGAGCGCGACTGCTGCAATCCTCAGACGACCGAACATGGTGACTCTCCTTGGGTGGTTGATGTCAGCCTGTATTGCAGCGCGCCGATGTATCCGCACTGTGTCCCGCGTTGAAGCGAATCGCGTCGTCATGTATCGCCGCGCGCCGCAGATACATGGCGATACATAACGCCCGAATCGCGACATTCGCGCGATACATGCCAGCCGTGAAATAGCGCCATCGCTCATTCATGGAGGGCAGTCTCATGTTGCTGATCATCGTGGCTTTTCTGGGCGGCGCGTTCACCGTGCTCAGTCCCTGTATTCTGCCGGTCGTGCCGTTCATCTTCGCACGCACCGACCGGCCGTTTCTCACCGATCGACTGCCGCTCCTCGCCGGCCTCGCCGGCATGTTCACGCTCGTCACCGGCCTGGGCGCGGCGGGCCTCGCCGGCGCGGCGCAGTTGAGCCAGTACGGCCGCTGGCTCGCGCTCGGCCTGTTCGCGCTGTTCGGCGCGTCGCTGCTCTTTCCCGCTATCGCCGCGCGGCTCGCGTTGCCGCTCTCCGCGCTGGCGAACCGCTTCATCGCGCGGTCTGAGGCGCAAAGCGCATCGCGCCGCATTCTTCCCGCGATGCTGCTCGGCGCGGCCACCGGCCTGCTCTGGGCGCCGTGCGCCGGTCCGATACTCGGCGCGATTCTCTCCGGCGCGGCGCTGAATGGCGCCAGCTGGCACACCGGCGCGGCGCTCGCGGCCTACGCGACGGGCGCGGCGTGCGCGCTCGCGGTGGCGTCGTCGCTCGGCAAGCGCGCGCTCGACGGCCTCAAGCGATCGTTCGGCATCGGCGAGCACGTGCGCCGGGCGATGGGCGCGCTCGTGCTGCTGACCGTCGCCGCCATCGCTTCGGGCGTCGACACGCGCGTGCTCGCGATCGTCAAGGGCGTCTCGACCGATGGCATCGAGAGCCGGCTCGTCGCGCTCTTGTCCGCGCGCGCGCCGTCGCCCGGCGAAGCGCAAAAGCCGCGCATCGTGCGCGTGGCGATGTCGTCTTCTGACGCATCGGCGAATCTTCCGGTACAAGGCGCGCTGCCCGCGCTCGACGGCGCGACGCAGTGGCTCAACTCGCCGCCGCTTTCGCGCGATGCATTGCGCGGCAAGGTCGTCGTCGTCAACTTCTGGACGTACTCGTGCATCAATTGCCTGCGCACGCTGCCGTATCTGCGGACGTGGGCGCAGCAATACGGCGGCAACGGGCTTGTCGTGCTCGGCGTGCATACGCCCGAATTCGGCTTCGAGTACGACACCGGCAACGTTCGGCGCGCGCTGCGGGATCTGCGCGTGTCGTATCCCGTCGCGGTCGATAACGATTACCGCATCTGGCAAGCGTTCGGCAATCGCTATTGGCCGGCGTTCTATATCGTCGATCAGGAAGGGCGCATTCGCTATCACCACTTCGGCGAGGGTGGCTACCAGGAGGCCGAGCATGTGATCCGCCAATTACTGGGCGATGCTGCGCGGACGCCGGACGCGGGCGCGCGCCCGGCGGTCGTCGCGAGCGGGACGCAAGTGGCCGCCGATCCGGCGCACGAGGCGTCGAGCGAAACGTATGTCGGCTATCGCGAGGCAGAAGGACAGGCGCTCGGCCAGCAAGTCGTGCGCGATGCCGCCGCCGACTACGCGCTGCCGCCCCGTCTTGCGCTGAACGAATGGGCGCTCGGCGGGCAGTGGAACATCGGCGCGGAGGCGGCCGTGCCTGTCGCGTCGCATGCGCGCATCGCGTATCGCTTTCATGCGCGCGATCTTCATCTCGTGCTCGCGCCCGCCGCCGACGGCAAGCCGGTGCGCTTTCGCGTGACCGTGGATGGCGCGGCCCCGGGCGCGTCGCACGGCGCGGACGTCGATGCGAACGGCAACGGCGTCGTCGATAGCGCGCGCCTCTATCAACTGGTGCGCCAGAGCGGAACCGTCGATGACCGCACGTTCCAGATCGAGTTTCTCGACGGCGGCGCGCGGGCCTATGCGTTCACCTTCGGCTGATGTTTGTATCGCTGTGTATCCGGCGCGGCGCATGACACATGCGCTTGCGCTGGGCAGCGCTGGCGGAAACAAGCCAGATACGTTGGCGCGTTCAATACGTCTCATGCAAGGCCGATTCGATTCCGGTCTTGCAGTCAACCCCTCGACGTTTGGAGAACATCATGAAAGCCATGCAACTGATTGCTGCCGCCGCGCTTGCCGTCGCGCCCATCGTTACCTTCGCGCAGAGCGACAGCGACATCACGCGCGCGCAAGTGCGTGCCGAGCTCGTTCAACTGGAGCAGGCCGGCTATAACCCGGCAAGCGATCATTCGCAGTATCCGAAGAACATCGAGGCCGCGGTTGCGCGCCTGCATTCGGGCGATGGCGCGTACGGCGGCGCGGCGGCCGGCGCGTCGCAGGCGGGCGTGCGACGGGGTGAGGTCGTCGGGCTGGGCTCCGTGTATGCGCGTCCGTGATGCGGATGCGTTCGGATCGCGCGGATGTAAAGTCGTCTTGGCGTTCATCGTAAGTTGCCGATTAGGCGCCCTTCCTACCGGTATCGCCTCGCATCGCGCGAGCGAGTCGTGCAGCATGCAACGCGAAACAACCACTCACAAAACCAGCCGCGCCTCCAAGCCGCCGCCTTCTCGCGCATGCAACGTCAACGTGGCATCCATCGCCCGCGCGAGTTGCCGCGCGATGGCAAGTCCCAGCCCCGTGCCGCCCGTATCGCGATTGCGCGAGCTTTCCAGCCGCACGAAAGGCTCGAACACCGCTTCGAGCGACGCCTCCGGGATGCCCGGTCCGCGATCCATCACCGAGATGCGCGCGCGGCCGTCGGCGAGCGACTTCATTTCGATCTCCGCCGCGCCCGAAAACTTCAACGCATTGTCGACGAGATTGCCGACGATGCGCCGCAACGCCTGCGGACGCGTCACCATCGCATGACCGATGCGGCCTTCGAGCGACACGCTCTTTCTCGCGTCGCGGTAGTCGTCGACGATGCTTTCGATGAGCGCATCCGGATCGATGCGCACGGGCGCTTCCTGCGTGCCGTGCAACGTCCGCGCGTACGTCACGCCTTCTTTCACGAGCGTTTCCATCTCCTGTAAGTCCTGCCGGAGCTTCGCGCCAGTCGCGCTGTCGTCCATCACGTCCACGCGCAGGCGCATGCGCGTGATCGGCGTTTGCAGATCATGCGTGATCGCCGCGAGTATCTGCATGCGCTGCGCCATGTACATCGCGACGCGATCCTGCATCGCGTTGAACGCCTTCGCCGCGCGCAGCACTTCGTCCGGGCCTTCTTCGGGCAGCCGCTGTCCCTTCAGATCGGGACCGAGCGTGTCGGCCGCGTGCGCCAGTTCCGCGAGCGGGCGCGTGGCGAGGCGCACCGCGATCCAGCAGCACGCCACCACCACCGCGAGTTGCAACGCGAGCACGAAAGGCAGCCAGCTCGACAGCGGCGTGCCTTTCATCGGGCGCATGTCGATGGTGAGCGGCGAGCCGTCGGAGAGGCGCAAATGGATCTGAAACCGTTCGGCGTGGCCGGGCACGGCGTTCGCCTTCAGCGGATAACGCTTGCCGATGCCCTCCGCAATCGACTGCGCGAATCGCTCGGACAGCGCGGCGTCGGGCGGCGCGCCGCTCACGCCCGGACCGAGAATGAAATCGTACGTGCGCCGCGCGAGCCGCGGCAGCCACGCGGCGCGCTCGCCGGGCGGCAGATGATCGAGCAGCGCGACCGAACTCGCCACTTCGCGCTCGACGTAGCCCGTCATCACGTTCGTCATGCTTCGGTCGCGCTCGGTCATGGTGAGCCAGAACGCGGCCGCCTGCGCCACCGCGAGCCCGATCAGCAAGATGACCGCTAGCCGCGCGAAGAGCGTGCGCGGCAGGCGCAGCCACGCGGCGGCTGCGCGCGGCGCGTCCTCCGATACCCCGATGCGCGCGCTCATGGCGTGCCGCCGAGCGGCGTCACCGCGGCGGAGAACACATAGCCCTCGCTGCGCAGCGTCTTGATGTAGCGCGGCTCGCGCGCTTCGTCCTTCAGGCGCTGACGCAGGCGGCTCACGAGCAGGTCGATGGAACGGTCGAACGGATCGGCCTGACGGCCTTGCGTCAGATTGAGCAGCTGATCGCGCGTGAGCACGCGCTGCGGGTGATCCAGAAACACGCGCAGCAAGCGATATTCGGCGCCCGAGAGCGCGACCATCGTACCGTCGGCGTCGACCAGATGGCGCGCGGTCGTGTCGAGCCGCCAGTCGCCGAAAGCCAGCACGGGCGCCGTCTCCGTCACCTGCATGCCGGGCGGCAGCATGCGCGTGCGGCGCAGGACGGAGCGCATGCGCGCGAGCAGTTCGCGCACGGCGAACGGTTTCGGCAGATAGTCGTCCGCGCCCATTTCGAGGCCGAGAATGCGATCGGCTTCCTCGTTGCGCGCGGTCAGCATGAGCACCGGAACGGAGCGGAACTTGCCCGCGCGCAACTCGCGGCATAGCACGAGTCCGTCTTCGCCCGGCAGCATCAGATCGAGCACGATCAGATCCGGCGCGCCCTGTTCGAGCACGGCGCGCATTTGCCGGCCATTGGCGGCAAGCGACACGCGCATGCCGTTCTTCTCCAGATACGTCGCGAGCAGTTCGCGGATGCCGCGGTCGTCGTCGACGATCAGCACGTGGTCGGTGGTTTCCATCGATCGCTCATGGCTTCTTGCGCTTGGATTGCACCCGGGCGGGCGTGAGCAACAGGCACTGCACCGGATGCGCGAGTTCGGCCGCCAGTCCGCCCGCGAGAAAGGCGACGATTGCCAGCATGCGTTTCACGGATGACTCCAGCGTTGACATGCAAGCTTTATAGCCCAAAGCGCGCGCGGTTTCGACACGCGGGCGGCGCGTTTTGTATCGCAGTGTATCCGCGGCTTTGGGCGATACATAGCGTTGCATGCGTCGCTCACGTAGCGACCCGCGCGGCGCCGCGTTTGTATCGCCTTGTATCCGGAGGCGGCCTGATACAGAGCGATTCGAACACGGCGCTTATCTGAAACATGGCGGATACACGGGCGCGTTTCAATGGCGTCACGGCAGCAGACGGTGCAGACAACGCAAGTACACACGCAAGTACGCACGCAAGTGAGCGCGCGCCGGCACCTGATAAGCGTCGTCACTTTCAACCTCAAGGAGCTCAATAATGAAAACTTCGATCATCGCTTTGTTCGTCGCCGCCAGCGCATTTGCGGGAGCCGCGCAAGCCGCAGTCAACGATACCGCGCCCGCGTCGCAGGATGCGCAGTCGTCGGCGGTGCATCGCGTCATGGGCAAGACGCGCGCTGAAGTCCGCAGTGAACTCGTGCAGGCGCAAAAGAGCGGGCAGATCGCGGCGCTGGCGAGTCTCTATCGCGGTAGCTAAGCGCCTGAGCATTCATCGCCTGATTTCGAACCATTTGAGGATCACCATGACGACACACATGGATACTGTGCTCTATACCGGCAAAACGCGCGTGACCGGAGGCCGCGAAGGACACGCGCGCAGCTCCGACGGCCGGCTCGACGTGAAGCTATCGACGCCCGGCGCGGCCGGCGCGGGCACCAACCCGGAGCAGATGTTCGCGGCGGGCTGGTCGGCGTGTTTCATCGGCGCAATGCGCAAGGCCGCCGCCGTGCTGCAAGTGAAGCTGCCCGACGATACGGCCGTCGACGCCGAAGTGGATCTCGGCACGCACGACGGCGCGTATCTGCTGCGCGCGCGGCTTGCGGTGAGCGTGCCGGGCATCGACCGCGATACGGCGCACGCGATCGTCGAGGGCGCGCATCAGACCTGCCCGTACTCGAAGGCGACGCGCGGCAATATCGACGTGACCATCGAGGTCATGTGAGCGCGGCGGCATGGCGGCGGCGCGAGGATGCGCTCGCTGCCGCCGAAATGTCGTGACTTCCGGGGATGCGTAAGAGCGGGCATGGCGCGTGCCTCGACCGAACGCGGTCGTCGCAAGGCCCGAACCGCCGTGCGATTGCGCGGTCCGCGGTTGAACGGCGCGAGACGACCTGATATGTTCGCTTGAACCTCACTCAGCTCTCGGAGTCACGATGCAGTCCAAGTTGCGCGAAGAAGATATCCGAACCCGTGCCTATCTCCTCTGGGAGGCCGACGGCCGACATTCCGGGCGCGATCACGTTTATTGGCAGCAGGCCATCGCTCAACTGAAGGAAGAAGGCGTCGCGCCGTCGCGCGATGCGGTCATCGACGAGCATGCGGCGTCGAGCGCAAAGAAGCCGGCGAAGGCCAAGAAGGGCGCTGCATCCGCGAACTCTGATGCGTCCGATGCGTCCGAGGCCGACAAGAAGACGAAAGCCAAGACGAAGACGCCGGTAAAGACCGCAGCGAAGACCGCAACCAAGAGCGCAACCAAGACGGCGGCGAAGTCGGCGCCGAAGTCCGAACCGAAGTCCGCCGCGAAGAAGCCCGCGAAGGCGAAGGAACCGGCGGCCGAAGCGAAGGCCAAATCTGCCGCCGCTGCGAGCGAGCCGAAAGCCAAACGCGGCAGCAAGACGGCCGATGCCGACGCTCCCAAGCCCGCGAAGAAGCCGCGCGGGACGAAGGCCGTCGAAGGACAGGCCGAGTCGAACTAGGACTGCGGCGAGCGTCCTATAGGCATATCGACGCGAGGCGCGGTTCGCTACGCTTGCTTGCCGCCGCGCCTGCTCACGATAGCCAACGCCACCGCGCCCAGCGCCAGCGCCGCAGCCGCGATCCACAGCGCGTACGAGAACGATCCGGTTCGCTCTGCGATCGGCGCGGCGACGATCGGCCCGACGATCTGTCCGAGGCCATACGCGCCCGTCGCGTAGCCCATCAGGCCGGCTGCCGCATCGCCGCGCAAGCGGCGCGCCTCGCGCATGGCGAAGAGCGTGATCGCGGTGAACGGCAAGCCGAGCAGCACGGTGCCCGCGCCCAGCCCGATGGCGGTCGGCGACACGACGCCGAGACCGATGCCCGCCGCCTGCACGACGTAGCACGCAGCCAGCAGGCGCCGGTTGTCCCATGCAATCGGCAGACGGGCGCCGAAGACCGCGCCCACCATCAGCGCCAGCCCGAACGCCGGCCAGAACAGATCAGGCCACGGCGACCCCGGCAACGCGTGTCGCGCGATGACCGGCAGGAACGTCGCGGTGATAATGTAGCCGAAGCCGGCGAGACCATACAGGCTGACGAGCCAGAACGCATCGCCACGCGTCGAGGCGTGCGCGGTGGCGCGTGCAGCGTGCGCGTGCCCGGAGGCCGGCGAGGGCGTCAGCGCGAACGCCTGCCAGATGAACGCGATCGCCACGGCCGAGCACGCCGCGAAGCCCGCCCACACCCACGGCGCGCTGACGCCGTACGCGGCGGCACCCGCGCCGAGCAGACCAGTCGCGACGATGCCGACACCCGGTCCCGCGTAGATCACGCCGCTCATGCCGTGCGCGTTGAGTTCCGCGAGACGCCGCAGGCCCCATTGCGATGCGAACACGAAGGCCCACGCGCTGACGACGCCCGCCGCGAAGCGTATCGCGGTCCACACCCAGAAGACGTGCACGAGACCCATCGCCAGCGTGAAGACGGCGGTCGTCACGAGCGCGAGTCGCACCATGCGGCCGTGATCGATGCGAATGGCCGCGCACGTTAGCGCGCCGATCAGATATCCCGCGTAATTGGCCGATGCGAGCCATCCGCCCTGACGAATATCGAGCGCGCCGCTCTTGAGCATCAAGGGCAAGAGCGGCGTGAACGCGAATCGACCGACGCCGAGCGCCACGGCGAGCGCGACGGCACAGGCGAGCGCCGCATCGCGCGCGGGATGCGTTGACGGTGCGTGAGCTTCAGCAGACGTAGCCATGACAGATCGAGAAAGACGAGCAGTTTCTCGATGCTAGCTTGACCGCCGCATCTTGAAAAATGAATAATCAAGATGCGATCAATCTCGGATGCAGATCATGGACCTGGGCTCATTGGCGATTTTCCGGACTGTCGTGCGCGAAGCGGGCGTGACGAAAGCGGCGGCCAAGCTGAATCGCGTGCAGTCGAACGTGACGACGCGCATTCGCCAACTGGAGGAGACGCTCGGCACCGAGCTTTTCGAGCGCAACGGCCGAAAGCTCGTGCTCACGCCCGCAGGCGAGACGCTGCTGCCGTACGCCGAGCGCCTGCTCGCGCTGGCCGACGAAGCGCGTCACGCGGTCCGCGAAAACCGTCCGCAAGGGCGTTTGCGTCTCGGCACCATGGAAAGCACGGCCGCGAGCCGGCTGCCGCGCGTGCTCGCGGCTTACCATCAACGCTGGCCGGACGTGACGCTGGAACTGGCGACGGGCGTGACCCGCGCGCTCATCGACAGCGTGCGTGCGTATGAAGTCGATGCCGCCGTGCTCGCGCGTCCTATCGAGCCGAACGCGCTTCCCGCCGAGCTGTTCGAAACGGTGCCCGTGTTCGAGGAAGAACTCGTGCTGGTCACGCCGCGTGGGCAGCATCCGACCGCCATGGCGCAGCAGATCGCCGGGCTCACGCTCGTCGCGTTCGAGCGCGGCTGCGCGTATCGCGCCTATGCGATGCGCTGGTACGAAGAGCAAGGCATCCGGCCGGCGCGCGTGCTGGAGCTGGGTTCGTATCACGCGATCGTCGCGTGCGTGTCCGCGGGCGCGGGCGTGGCCGTCGCGCCGCGCTCGGTGCTGGAACTCGCGGGACTGGCCGACGAAGTGGAACTGCATTCCCTCGGCGATCTCGGCCGGGTGAGCACGCTGCTCGTGTGGCGCAAGGGACACTTCTCGGCGGCGCTCGGCGCATTGCGCGACTTGCTGCTCGCGCGGTCGTGAGCGCCTACGCGTCGCCCGCGTCGCCCGTCATGAGGCTTGGCCGATGCTCAACTGCACCTGATCGATCGCCGCCATGACGAGATCGTCTGCGTGGCGAATGCCTTCGGCGGATGCGGCGAGCCCGTCCAGACGACCATCGATCAGCAGCAAGGCGAGCCCGTGCACATACGCCCACGCTGCGGTGAGCGCGACGGCGCGCGAGGCGTCCATCGGTCCGAAAGTGTGCTTGCCCGATGGCGGCGCGGGCGGCGCGTCGCCAAATACGCCGGCCAACGCGAGGCCAGCGGTTCGTCGCGCCTCGATCAGCGATGGCCTTTCGGCATCGAACATCTCGCCGCGCGACATCAGCCGCATGAGATCCGGGTTCTTCTTCGCGAACTCGATATATCCACGCGCGATGGCCCTCGGTCTGTCCGACGCGTCTCGCGCGTCCCGCGCGCTATTCGCAATGCACGCCGACAGACGCATGAAGCCATCGGCCGCGAGTTCGCTCAGCACGCCAGCCGTATCGCCGAAGTGATGCTGAGGCGCGGTATGCGAGACGCCCGCCTCGCGCGCGATGGCTCTGAGGCTCAACCCGCTGATTCCTTCGCGCTTCAGAACCACTTCGGCGGCCTGCAACAACGCTTGCGGCAGCGATCCGTGGTGATAGGGCTTGTGCTGTTCTTGTTCCGTTGACTTCGTCGCGCGCTTTCTCGCGCGCGTCGGCTCGGCGAGACCGCTTTCGCTCTTGTCGACCATGACGGCTGCATCGCATATTTACATTGGAAACTTATGGTGATGCGTTCACGGCGAAATGTCAAAGACCGCTTCGCATGGCGAGTGCGCGCGGTCTGTCCGGTCACGGCAAAGACGACTCACCGCGCGATGGCCGTTCATCCGTCATCGCGCGATGCGCGGCTGCAACGGGCGCTTCGTCCGCGAACGAGCCGAACCGCGCGGCGAGCCATTCCTGCGCCCATTGCCGCGCGAAGGCCACGGCGTCGTCGCGCAAGTCGAAGCCTGCGAGATCGCCGCTCATGAGGACGTCGGTCTCGCTGCCGTCCGCGTTGGTCGCACTGATGCGCGCGTGAGCGATGTATTCGCCGTCCGCCCTGCGGGGCGTCGGGTCGATGCGATAGCGGGATGAAGTCGGTTGCATGATGCCTTCCTTCGATGCGGCGTGTCAGCCGTTGTGCGGGTCAATCGAAGAGCGTCCGACCCTTCGCGCACGTGTCGATCATTGTCTCGGCATACGCGGTCGATGCGCGCCGCGCGTCGCCCGCGTTGCGGAACGGCTCTCGCGCGTCGAGCCTGAACACGCGGCTTCGCGTCACGCCGTCTGCGACGCCCGGCTCCTGAATGCGCACGGCGGCGTCGAAACCGTCGTCGTAATTGTGCGCGCGGCCGGCGACTGCCGGCCGATGCGGAAACACGAGCGGATAGATTTCCAGACCACGGTAGAGACGGAAGTCGGCTGTCATGAGATGCTCTCGCGCCGCGCGGTGGCGGCAAATATGTACAGGGCGTGGAAGGTATCGGTAGTGATGACGCATTGGCCGCGTTGCACGGCCACGAACCATGCGGGAGTCATTCGCCGTCGGTCACGAGTCGCTCAGCTAGTCCATCGTACGCGCTTCGGAGACTTTGTACAGCGAAATTTCCGGCTTGCCTCACGAGCGGCTCGAAGTGCTAGGAAGAGGCCGAAGCGTTGCGCGGTTATGTGCCTATAATGGACCGCGCTCGACACATGCTCGCGGCAAGGCGCATCATTGCGGCACCTCGAGCGCCCCATCATCCGTACCCATTCTTATCGCGGCAAGCGGCGATCGCCTGTACGTTCATGCGAACGACGATTGACCGCTAGCGTCCGTCGCCGGCTTCTCGTCATCGGCCGAATGCGCCATGGCGCTTCAACAGGACACTCACTCATGCAAGCGCATATCCTCGATGTCTATTCGAGCCCGAATGGCGACACATGGCGCTTGCGTATCGGCGCCGACGAATTGCGCGTCGTTCAGCATGTCCCTAATGCGGCTTCGGGTGGGCAGGCATCGGAGATGTCGGTCGAGGCGTTCCTATCGTCCGACGAAGCAACGCCGCAACGCGAAGCGCTAGTCGCCTTGCTCGACCAACTGCGACGCGACGCCGACCAGCCGAGCACGCAGGCTTCGAATGAACGCGCAGTGCCCCGCAAGTCCGCTGCCGATCCGCTATTGCTCACCGCTGCGCGCGTCAGGACCTTCGCGGACGAAGCGCATCTGACGAATGCGAGCGGGTTTTTCTTTGCTCGCGACGGACGGCTTTTTCTCGTGACGAGCCGTCATGTGATGACCGATGCGCCGAGCGAGCACTTTCCCGATCGGCTCGAAATTGAACTGCACATCGACGCCGACAACCTCGGCGCTTCGACATGGTTCTCGTTACCGTTGTATGCGGATGGCGTCGCGCTCTGGCGAGAAGGCGCGGATGATGGCGGCGCGATCGATGTCGCCGTGCTCGAACTTGCGCGTGATCGCCTGCCCGCGACCGCGCGCTTCGATGCGTTCGGTCCCGAGCATCTGCCGGAGCCCGACGGCGCGCTGCCGGTCGGCGCTTCGGTGCTGATCGTCGGTTTTCCGCTGGGCTTTCACGACTCGCTGCATCATCTGCCGGTCGTGAGGCAGGGCGTCATCGCGTCGGCGTTCGGGCTGCGCTTTCAGGGCAAGGGATGCTTCATCACCGATGCGCGCACACATCGCGGCACGAGCGGCGCGCCGGTCGTCACGCGCGACGCGTCGAAGGTAGGGAGTACTGATGAATCACGCCTGCCGTGGCTGCTGCTCGGGATTCACTCATCGACGATCGACATGGGCTCGCGCGATGTGCAGTCGGATGAAACGCTCGGTCTCAACAGCGCGTGGTACTCCGACATCCTCATGACGCTGACGCGTTGAGCGCGCGCGCCGTCCGGACGCGATTTTCACCATCCTGTTAAAATAGGCGCTCTTCGCACGTCCCGACGCATCGCATGCGCGCATCGCAGCTATCGCGTTGCCAGCGGGCCGAGCTTCTGTTGTCTCCGTGTCCGGCGCACTCGCGCCGCACGTCTTCGTCCGAATCCATACCGCCATGACCCAACCCGCGACCGGGACTCACACGCGCGTCGTCTCGCGCCTCTCATTGCCGTCATCACGCGCCGAATGGGTGCGGGAGATTCTCGCGGGCGTCGTGACGAGCCTCGCGCTGATCCCCGAAGTCATTTCGTTCGCCTTCATTTCCGGCGTCGAGCCTCGTTCGGCGCTGTTCGCCTCCGTCGTGCTGCTGATCGTCACGTCGCTGCTCGGCGGACGGCCCGCCATGGTGACGGCCGCGGCGGGTTCGGTGGCGCTCGTCGTCGCGCCGATGGTCCACGCGCACGGCGCAGGCTACATTCTCCCTGCCGTGCTGCTCGCGGGCTTGATTCAGATCGCGTTCGGCGCGCTGGGCTTCGCGCGCATCGTGCGCTTCATTCCGCGCTCGGTCATGCTCGGTTTCGTCAACGCGCTTGGCGTGCTCATCTTCTGCGCGCAGATTCCGCATCTCGTCGACAAACCGCTTGCGGTGTACGTGCTCTTCGCGATCACGCTCGCCATCGTCGTGATCGGGCCGCGCGTGACGCGGGCGGTGCCGGCGCCGCTCATCGCGATCATCGTGGCGACCGTGCTTGCCATTGCGTTGCACTGGTCGGTGCCGACGGTCGGCGGCGATCGTCCCATGTCGTCGGACTTGCCCGGCCTCACGCTCTGGTCCGTGCCGTTCGATCTGAGCACCTTGAAGATCGTGTGGCAGACGGCCGTGTCCATTGCGTTCGTCGGCTTGCTGGAGACGCTGCTGACCGCGAAGCTCGTCGACGAAGTGACCGCGACGCGTTCGCACAAGTCGCGCGAATCGTGGGCGCTCGGCCTTGCGAATCTCGGCGCGGGCGCGTTCGGCGGCATCGCCGGCTGCGCGATGATCGGGCAGACGGTCGTGAACGTGGAGATCGGCGGGGCGCGCACGCGCGTGTCCACGCTCGCGGCGGCGGCCACGCTGCTGCTGCTCATCACCGGGCTGAGTTCGGTGATGGCGCGCATCCCGATGGTCGCGCTCGCCGGCGTGATGATGGTCGTCGCGGTCAAGACAGTGGACTGGCACAGCCTGCGCCCGGCCACGTTGCGCCGCATGCCGCTCATGGAAACGTCCGTCATGCTCACCTCGATTGCCCTGACCGTGTACACGGGCAATCTCGCGATCGGCGTGGTCGGCGGCGTGCTGCTGGCGACGGTGCTGTTCGCTCGGCGCGTCGCTCACGTGATCCGCACGACGCGCGCCGTATCGGACGACGGCGACAGCGTGCGCTACGAAGTGCACGGACCGCTTTTCTTCGGCAGCAGCAACGATCTCGTCGACCAGTTCGAGTACGACGCCGATCCGCGCTCGGTCGTCATCGACTTCGCGAAATCGCAGGTGTGGGATGCATCGACCGTCGCGGTGCTGGACTCCATCGAGAGCAAGTACCGGCAGCGCGATGTGGCCGTGCAGTTCGTCGGGCTGGACGAGCGCAGCCGGGCGTTTCACGCGCGGTTGAGCGGCAACCTGAATGCCGGTTGAAAGGCGTTGCGATCCGCTACCGAATGACGTGCCGAAGTCAAAGGTAAGACGAATTCGTCGGATACGTTAAACACCGCACAATTGCGCGTTTGCCCAGCGTGTACTGTTCTCCCTGACCGCCCGACTTGAGAGGCGGAACAAGCGAAAACAGATACGGGGAAGCAAATGAAATCACGTGCAGCGGTTGCGTTGAGTGTCCTGTTGGCTGCGTGCGGTGGCGGTGGCGGCGGGGGTGCATCGAACGGCGGGACGACGGCGGCGTCGGCCGCGCCGGCGTCCGGTTCCACGGCCACGGTGTGCTCGGGCGGTCCTTTCACCACGGACGCGAGCAAAGTGTGCTCGGATGCGTCGGGCAAGGTCGTCACGGCCTACGTGTACGCGCAGCCGCAAACCGTCATCGCCGATGGCACGGTCATCTCCGCGAATACGACGTGGCCCGCGAGCGGCTCGCCGTACTACATCGCGGGAACGGTGCAGGTCGCCAAGGGCGCGACGCTCACGATTCCGGATGGCGTCGTCGTCGAGGGCCTGAAGCCGGTGCCTTGCGCGGCCGACTGCATCGGCACGGTGCCGACCAAGGGCATCATCAACGTGGCGGGGCAACTGAACGTCGGCGGCAGCAACCAGTCGCAGTTGCTCGGCGTGACCGTCAGCAACGTGGACGGCACCGTGGGCGGCGGCACCGTCAGCATCCAACACGCGCTGCTGCAAGACGCGTTCGTGCAGATCAGCCCCGCCGCGCCGTTCTCGATGACCTACAGCCAGGCGTACCGGATGAACGTCACGCGGATCGTTCGCGCGGGCGTCACCACCTATCAGGCCGGAACGAACGGCTATCCGAGCTTCAAGAACGCCACGCTGAAGTACAACACGTTCGTCGACTCGGCCGCGTTCGCCTTCGATCCTTCGGTCGTCATGCAGAACAACCTGTTCGTGAACATGGTGGACGGGCTCGTGCTGATCGACGATTTCCCGGCGACGGGCGCGCCCACCGGCATCGCGAAGAACAATTCCTTCCTGTTCAAGAAGGATTCGCCCAATATCAATCGCCAGGTCATCGCGGCGCACGGCACGTACAACGCGTCGGCGGTCCATACGCTCGATTTCTCGAACAACTTCTGGGGCGTGACGGACAACACGACGATTCAATCGCGCATTCTCGACAGCACGAATTCGAGCAGCCCGCGACTGCCCAACATCGTGAACTACGCGCCTGCGGCCACCACGGCCGACCCGGCCACGCCGGCCGATCCGCAAAGCGGCACGCCCAACGTCTGATCTCTGGCCGCTGGAACAGTCGACGGCCGCATCGAGCTTTCGGGCTCGGCAGCCGTCGGCCGTGGCATCCTGCACAAAAGGCGACGAACGCAGGGAAAGCGCGTGGCATACTCGACACGGTACTCACCGGAACGTCGGGTTCATGCGAAGCCGTTTTACTCGGACCATTGGCACACTGTTGGGATTGCTTGCAATCCTGATGGCGTCGCTCGCCCCGACCGTTTCGCAGACACTCGCCGCGTCGCACCACGAGCACGCGGCCGCCGACATGGACTGTTCCATGCCGGAAATGCAACATGCGCCCGCCGGAAAGTCGCACGACGGCACCTCGATGTCCGACGGGCAGGCGTGCGGCTATTGCGGCCTCTTCGCGCACATGCCCACCCTGCCGATCGCGCAAACCCGCTTTGCGCTGACGGTCGAGGCCATCGTCCATCAGGCGACGACGCGCTTCGAAAGCGTTCGGCTCGTGGCGCGGGTGTCGCCGTCGCAGCCACGCGCGCCTCCTGTCTTGTCCTGATGTGAACTTCATCGCAGTGCCCCGCGCATCGGCTAACCGACGCGCGGCGGCATGACGACGACCTCATTCAAGGACACGACATGCACGTCATCCCGACGCGCTGCGGGCATTCGCTGCCTGCGGCGTCACTCGCTTCGGCCATCGCGGCCGTCATGCTTTTCATGCCTGCTGTCGCCGGGGCGCACTCCGTTGCCGGCGATCGCATCTTTCCCTCGACGATGGCGGTCGACGACCCCGGCGTCGGCGACGAGGCCAATCTCCAATTCGGGCACATTCGCGTGCCCGGCGACGACGGCGATCAGAGCATCAATACCTTCGAGTTCGAATACGACAAGCTGATTACGCCGAGGCTCGCGGTGTCGGTCGGCGGCGCGTACGCGATGCAGAACAATCCTACGGCGCACGGCTTCGACAACTTCGAGGTCGGACTCAAGTACCTTCTTTACGTCAACGAGGCGCACGAGTTCATGACGTCCGTCGGCGTCAGCGCCGAACTGGGCGGCACCGGAAGCCGCGCGATCGCGGACAGCCATTCGACGATTTCGCCGACGCTTTATGCCGGCAAGGGCATGGGCGATCTGCCGGACTCGCTCGCGTACTTGCGTCCCGTGGCGATCACGGCGGAAGTCGGGCCCGCGCTGACCACGGGCTCGGGGCAGCCGAACGCCTTCAACTATGGGTTCACGGTGCAGTACAGCCTGCCGTATCTTCAGCAGCACGTGCGCGACGTGGGCTTGCCGCTGCCGTTTTCGAACATCGTTCCGCTCGTCGAGATTCCGCTATCGAGAAGCCAGGGCCAGACGACGGGCACGGTCAATCCCGGCTTCATCTGGATGAATCGCTACGGTCAGTTCGGCGTCGAAGCGCAGATTCCGCTCAACCGCGCGAGCGGCTCGCATGTCGGCATTCTGGTTCAGGCGCACATTTTCTTCGACGACGTCGCGCCGAGGACGCTCGGCAAACCGTTCTTTAAATAAGCGAGGCCGAAAATGAAAAAGGATCGAAAGGCCGGGCGGTGGCTCGCGAGCGGTGCGGCGTGGGCGGTCGGGTTGATGCTGTCCGGCGCCGCGTGGGCGCATGTGTTTCCGCAGAAGCAGGAACCGGGCGCGGGCGCGACGGTGGCCGCGCCGCCGCGCATCCGCATTGTCTTCGACGGGCCGCTCGAGCCCGCCTTCTCGACGCTGACCGTTACCGATGCGAGCGGCAAGCAGGTCAACACCGAGAAGTCGAAGGTGGATGCGCAGCAGCCGTCCATCGCCACACTTGCGCTGCCGGCGTTGCCGGCGGGGCGTTACACCGTTCACTGGGCGGCTGTCGCGGACGACGGGCATCGCACGCACGGCGATTACAGCTTCGAGGTCAAGTGATTCGCGCGAGGCTTGCATGCGGGTTTGGGGCGCGCGCGGGGTGGGGCTTCGCGCTGCCCGCGACTTGTGGCTCGGCGGATGCGCCGCCCGACGCGTATCGGTAATCCGCCACCCGCGCGTTGCTTGATGACGACGACCACCGCGCGCGCCTCGCTTGCCGGAGGTGGTCTACACCGCAGGCGGTGTCCCGTCGGCCGAGGCCGTCGCGACCTTCCGGGCGAGGCGGCGCGTCATATGCGCCCGCCGCCCCCAACTCGTGGCTCGCCGGACGCGTCGCGCAACGCCGCAAGCGGGGCATATCGCAGATTCGGCACTCGCGCGTTGCTTGATCTACGACGACCCCGCGCGCGCCTCGCTTGACGGAGGTCTCGTACCGCGCAGGCTGCTCCCTGGCCGAGTCCGCGACCTTCCGCGCGAGGCGGCGTCGTGCCGGGACGAGCGCCGGCGGCCGCGGTCATTCACTTCGTCATGTCCCAGTCGCACGGCTCGGACGCGCCGCAACCCGCGCTCTTAACCGCCAACGCCGATTCCCTCGCGCCCGATGAAATCGGCCACGCCACCATCCTGCGCAAGCCGGTAGACCACGACGCGCTCGTTTTCGAAAGCCGCAAAGCGCCGCCGAGGTCGCGGCACAACGGTTGCGTAGCCCGAAGGGACTTCCACGCCGGCGGCCTCATGACTTGCGTTCTTCTGGTCGATGACGACACACTCTCCCTTAACGCGCTCGAAGCGGTCTTCGAGTCGCGCGGCTTCAACGTGCTACTGGCACGAAACGGTGTGGACGCGCTCGCCACCGCCATTCGCATGCTGCCGGACCTGGTCGTGACCGACTGGGAGATGCCGCTGTTCGACGGCGTGACCCTGTGCGAGCGACTGCGCTCCGTTCCCGGGCTGGCGCGGATTCCTGTCGTTCTCACGTCGGGAAAAATGCGCCCCGCCGATGGCCCGCAAGCCTGGGACGTGTTCCTTCAGAAGCCGCTGGACTTGCGCCTGCTCGAACCGATCTTCCGGAGGTTCTAGTCAAACGTTCGTCGCGGGCCGCATGTTCTGAAACGGAGAAACCGCCATGGATCGAACGGAAACGGCGCTGATCGTCGGCGCCGGGCAGGGCCTCAGTGCATCGCTGGCCCGGCTCTTCGCAAAGGAAGGCATGCAGGTCGCGCTCGCCGCGCGCGACACGACCAAGCTCGCGCCACTCGTCGATGAAACCGGCGCGTTCGCCGTCGCATGCGACGCGAGCGAAGCGCGCGACGTCGAGAATCTCTTCGCGCAGGTGAGCGCCCGATTCGGCGCTCCGGACCTCGTCGTGTACAACGCGAGCGGCCGGTATCGTTCGCCCGTCGGACAGATCGACGCCGGCCGGCTGCGCGATGCGATCGACGTCACAGCCATAGGCGGCATGCTCGTCGCTCAGGCGGCGGCCGTGGGCATGCTCGCGCGGGGAAGCGGCTCGATCCTGTTGACCGGCGCAACCGCGAGCGTGAAGGGCCTGCCGGGCTCGACGCCGTTCGCGATGGGCAAGTTCGCGCTGCGCGGCATGGCGCAATGCCTCGCACGGGAACTGGCACCGAAGAACATTCACGTCGCGCACTTCGTGATCGACGGCGGCATTGCGAGCAGCGCGATGCAGCGCGACGGCGCCGACGCGCCCGACGCATGGCTCGACCCCGACGCGATCGCGCGGGAATATCTGCACGTTCACCGGCAACACCGCAGTGCGTGGACATGGGAGATTGAACTGCGGCCGTGGGTCGAGCGGTTCTGAAGCCAATGACCCGCGCAGCATAAGCTCAAGTTCAGGGAAGAATTGCCGATACCAAACGGCCCGCAAGGCCGCGCAAGCAATTCCAGCTAAAGCGCCCCTTCATCCTTGCCGATAAGAACGAACGAAAACGTTCACAAGAAAGCCGCAAGAGATGTTGATCCCCTGTGTCACATCGCGACGCCCGCGTCTCGCCGCCGCGTCGCTGCCTTTGCTCGCCGGTGCAGTCGTGGCCGCAGCATTGAGCGCATGGACCTCGCCCGTTGGCGCCGCGTCGGCGGCGTCGCTGGCGGGCGCTTCCGCACAGGCCGACGGCAGCGCGAGCGACGACCTCGCGTCGATGCCGCTCGAATCGCTGATGAGCCTCACCGTGAGCGGCGCGACGCGCATCGAGCAGTCCGCGTCGAGCGCGCCTGCGGCCGTGATGGTCCTCACCGCGACCGACATCCGCGATTACGGCTGGCGCACGCTCGGCGACGCGCTCGCCACGCTGCCGGGCCTCTATGTCAGCTCGGACCGCACGTACTCGTATCTCGGCGCGCGCGGCTTCCAGCGTCCGGGCGACTACAACAGCCGCTTCCTGCTGCTGATCGACGGCATGCGCCTGAACGATGCCGTCTATGGCCAGGCGCCGATCGGCCTCGATTTTCCGGTGGACATGGATCTCGTCGAGCGCATCGAGTACATACCCGGTCCGGGATCGGCCGTGTACGGCTCGAACGCGTTGTTCGGCGTCGTCAACGTCATCACGAAGAAGGGCAGCGCAATCGGCGGCGCGCAGGTCGCGGGCGCGGTCGGCAGCTTCGGCGAAAAGGAAGCGCGCGGCACGTACGGCTGGCATGGCGCGAACGGCGCCGATCTCGTGCTGTCCGCCACGGCCTACGAGCGCCACGGACAAGACCTCTACTATCCGGAGTTCGATACGCCGGACCAGAACCACGGCATCGCGCAGAACCTCGATGGCGAGCGCAACCAGACGGTGTTCGCCAAGTTCGGCATGGGCGGCTTTCGCATCAGCGCGGGCTACGGCAACCGGACGAAAGACGTGCCCGGCGCGCCGTATGACGCCGTGTTCAACGCGCCGATGAGCGTGACCGACACGCATTCCTTCGTCGATGCCGCGTACACGCAGCGCGTGCGCGAGGACATCGCGATCGATTACGAACTCTATGCCGGCCGCTACGACTACACGGCCCGCGAGCTGGGAGCGCCGGCACCCGGCATCGCGAACGTCGACGGCGATCATGCTGCCTGGTATGGCGGCGATGTCCACGCGACCGTTCGCACAGTGCCGCGCAATCGCATCATGGTGGGCGTCGATTACACGATGAACGCGGCGCAAAACCAATGGAACTACAACGTCGCGCCTTATGACAAGCTGCTCGACGATCATCGCATGAGCCAGCGCGCGGGCTTCTATATCGACGATGAAATCAAACTCGCCGAACCGCTGACGCTCGATATCGGCGTGCGCTTCGATACGGAGACGCACGTGGGCGGCAACTTCAGCCCGCGCATTGCGCTGATCTGGCAGCCGACCGCGAGCGATACGCTCAAGCTGATTTACGGCGGAGCGTATCGCGCGCCGAACGCGTACGAGATGTACTACGCGATTCCCGGCGATGGCGGCCAGCTCGCGAACCCGTTGTTGAAATCCGAGCATATCGACACGCAGGAAATCGTCTACGAACGCGCGCTCGGCAGCCTCGGGCGCGCGACCGTCACGCTCTTTCGCTATACGCTGCGCGATCTGATCACCGAGTCGGTCGATCCGGACACGGGCCTCTATGCCTTTCGCAACGTCGATCGCGCGCAGGCACGCGGGGCGGAACTCGCGTGGCAGCAGCAGTTCGCCTCGGGCGTGCGCGCGCGCATGAGCTACTCGTATCAGTTTTCGCGCGATTCCATCAACGGCGGCGCGTTGCAGAATTCACCGCGCCACATGGGCAAGCTCAACGTGAGCGCGCCGTTGTTCGCGAAGTGGGCGCGCGTGGGCGCGGAAGCGCAGTGCATGTCGTCGCGGCTGGCGGAAGCCGGTTCGGCTGGCGGCTACTGCGTCGCGAACGTGTCCGTGCATAGCCGCAAGCTCGTGCCGCGCGCGGACGTGTCCTTGTCCGTCTACAACGTGTTCGATCGCCGCTACGCCGATCCCGCCGGCCCCGGCTTCGTGCAGGACGTCATCGCGCAACAGAGCCGCACGTTGCTCGCCAAAATGGTCTACGGGTTCTGATGATGTGGATGCGTCGCTGCATAGCGTTGTCTCTCTGCGCGGCCGGATCGGTCGCGGCATGGCACGCGCACGCGCAGGCGGACATGCATAAGTTGGAGAGCGCGTACATCTTCAATTTCACGCAGTTCACGCAATGGCCCGCCGAGCGCATGCGCAACGGCGAGTTGCGCGTCTGCGCGAGCGCGCGCAGCTCCATGCGCGAGGCGCTCGCCGCGCTCAACGGACGCGCGGTCGGCTCGCGCGTGTGGCGCTTCATCACGCTGGCGGAAAAGCGCTTTGCCGATTGCGACGTGCTCGCTCTCGATGACGGCGACAACGCGAACGCGGAGATCCGCGATGCGCTCGCCTCGGACGATGCGCTGCTCGTCGTCGCGGGCGTGGGCGCGAGCCCGCCGGGCGAGCCGGTCGTCGCGCTAATCGCGCAGGACGATCATCTGCGCTTCGATATCAACAATGCCGAGGCGGTGCGCCGCAAGCTCGTGCTCAGTTCCAAACTGCTGCGACTTGCAAGGAGACTCAAGTGACCGCCATCAAAACGCGCAGCGCAAGCACGAGCCGCCTCACCGTCCGCGCGAATCTGGTGAGCGTGGGCATCGCGCTCGTGGTCGCGAGCGTCGTGCTGCTGCTGTATCAGGCCGTGGCCTTTCGCAGCGCGCTTTACGACGATGCATCCTTGCAAGCGACGGTGATCGCGGAGAACGTGAGCGCGTCGCTCATGTTCGACGACGAGGGATCGATGCAGGACGTCTTGCGCTCGCTCGGCCGCGTGCCTTACGTCGAGACGCTCAGTGTCTATAAGAGCGATGGGCGGCTCTACACGCGCTATGCGCGCGAAGGCATCACCCGCGAGGAACAGGCGGAAGGCACGCTGGAGTCGACGGAGCATCGCGACGCCCTTTCGCTCGGCGACGTCTTCGTGCGCGCGCCTATCGAACACAAAGGCCGCATTCTGGGGCATGTGGTGCTCGTCGCGACGAGTGAGCTCGTGCGCCGGCACCTCGCGCAATATGCGGCGTTTCTAGGCATTGCCTCTCTCGGCGCGATGTGGATCTCCACGCTCGTGATGAACCGCATGCGGCGGCGCGTGAATCAGGCTGAACGCGAACTGGAGCGTCTTGCGCGTACCGATCCGCTGACCAATCTGCCGAACCGTCGCACGTTCTATGAAATGCTGGAAGAGCGCGTCGCGAGCGCGAAGGAACCGAGCCGTTATTTCGGCATCGTATTGATCGACCTCGACGACTTCAAGACCGTGAACGACACGCTGGGCCACGGCGCGGGCGATGAACTGCTGCAACACGTTGCGCGCGTGCTGAGCGACACGGTAGGAAGCCGCGCCGTCGTGAGCCGCATGGGCGGCGACGAGTTCGCGGTGACGCTCACGACCTCATGGAAGCGAACGGCGGTCGCGGAACTGGCGCGCGAGATCGGCACGGCGTTGTGCCGCCCGGCGACCTTCTTCGGCCGCGAGATCAACGTGACGGCGAGCGTGGGGTATGCGAGCTTTCCCGAGGCGGGCGACGATAGCGGCAGCCTGATCACGAGCGCCGATATTGCGTTGTACGAAGCAAAAGCGCTCGGCAAGAACACGGTGGTCGGCTTCTCGCCGGAGATGATGCACGCGGCGCAGCGGCGCGCCTATCTCGAAGCGGAGTTGCGCAAGGCCGTCGACAGCGACGCGCTCGAACTCGTGTTTCAGCCTCAGTTCGACTGCCGCAGCGGCATGCTCGTGGGCGCTGAGGCGCTGGCTCGCTGGACGCATACGAAAGAGGGCGCGGTGTCGCCGGGCGAGTTCATACCCATTGCGGAGAACAGCGATCTGATCGTGTTGCTCGGGCGCTCCGTGCTGCAGCGCGCGTGCGTGGCGGCCGCGACGTGGAATGCCGCGTGTCCCGGCGTTGCCGTGCGCGTCGCGGTGAATGTGTCGGCGCGTCAGTTGCGGCATCCGGCTTTCGTCGGCGACGTAATGGCGGCGCTTGCCACGAGCGGCCTCGCGCCGGCGCTGCTCGAACTCGAATTGACCGAGAGCCATCTGATTGCGAATCGCGAGACGGGTATCGCCGTGATGAATCGTCTTCGCGCAGCAGGCGTGTTGCTGTCGATCGACGACTTCGGCACGGGCTATTCGTCGCTCTCTTATCTGCATGCGTTTCCGGTGAACGCGCTCAAGATCGACCGGTCGTTCATCGAGCGGTTGCCCGAGGACGGCCAGCCGATCGTGACCGCGATCCTTTCGATGGCGCATAGCTTCGGGCTCGATGCGGTGGCAGAAGGAGTCGAGGATCCGAAGCAACTCGATTGGCTCGTCGGTGCGGGTTGCGACGTGGTGCAGGGCTTCTTGACGGGGCGGCCGATGTCGTTGCAGCAGTTCCGGGAGTTGGTGGAGAGAGAGCGGGAGGAGCGCGCTGAACGGGAGGTTGGAGGCGGGAGTGCGTTGGTGGCCGAGGCTTGAATGTAGCTTGTTATTGTCGGAACCCTCCAGTGCCATTTCGTATGAAGCTCAATCGAAGTGTCCGACACGCACCTTAGTAACTACACGCATGGCTGCGCATTGAAACAGTTAGACGTTTCAATTCAGTTCGCGAAAGACCTCGCGACGACCGTTGAGCTCTTTCACGAGAACACTCATAAGCAAACCGACAATTTATTTTTTGGAGAACTTACATTCGGGCCGGGTGCTGGCGTTATGCTTATGCGTCCCGACGCTACGGGCTACGCATAGGAGTGCGTGTCTTAACGGGCGAAACAATTTCAGACAGCTTCATAGTCACTCAGTCATCTTATCAAATGAAGTTTGACGCGCGGAGGTTTCGGCTATGGTCCAAGTTGTCATTCTGAGCCTTGCGAGATTAACCGAAGACAGCGAAGGCGAGTGTGCCGTCCCCTTTCGGTTGAGTGATCAGAGCGGTTCCGTTCTGGATCAAGGAATTCTTTCCTCGAAGCGTATCAAACGTATTACCATTTCTCGCGACTCTCGCGGGAACACAAAACCCTTGGCGGGGGCGACTCGAAGTCCTTCAGCTTTGACGTATCTAACGCTCGAGTTGATCAGGAGAGACGGCACTAGTACTTCGTGTCGCATCCCGTTGATTGGTCAATTCGTCACGCACACAGTCGATCTCGTGCCCGACGAGCTTCCGGGCTGGCTCCGGTGGGCTGCGGCAGATGTCGACTTGTCGGAACGGGCGAGGGCTCGCTTTATCGACACCCGCGCGCATGACATTTGGGGTCGACTCTGGACGCGGCGCTTAAGTACGTGGCGCGCGGGCAGTCTCAGGATCGAGCAGGAACAGCGAAATGCGTATTCGGCACAGTTCGAACTGACGATAAACGAACCATCGGTACTGGAAATCGGTGGGCCGGAGCTTCGTTCGAGATTCATAGTCCTGCCGCAGGGGCGAATAAAGGTACTGCTTGCGCCCAACAACGCATGTCTCGCGACCGAAGATCCATTGCGAGTCGTCGTGACTCGATGCTCGTCTTCCGCGAGAAACGTCCTGCTTTCTTTGCTTTCGATAAACCAGAACATATACTCGGCCGACGTAACACGCGAGCTTTCGACCGACTTCGACTGGAACGCCATTGGCCAGGACACATTGAGCGGATGTGCGCTGGGCTACGCCGCGCTGCGGCTGGGCGCATTAGATCTCTTCTCCCAAAGCGACGCGGAAACTCTTTTTGAAATGGCGCACGCTTCGTCTGACGCCGCCATCCTCCTCGCGACGCGAACCATGGCAGAGGGCACGACTGATTCGGCCAAACTGCTTCGATTGCTGGACGTCGGCATCGGCCGCGGATTACCCGTGCTTGCCCAGTCACTCAGCGCGGCCAATGTCGCCTTAGATCGACTGCGGCGAAGCCCGAATTCCGTCAGCCAAAAGAAGCTCGACACGCTAGCGGAAAAAGGACGAACGTATGCGCGAGTCCGGGCCGACGTGTCGCCATTCATGAGTTTCTACGGATATTCGCCGGAATCGCCCGGGCTCTCTCGAAACACTGACTCGAGGAGGCACGGAACATTGCATGGCGCGACCGCTGCGGCGGCTGCACTGATGTCATCCCTCCGACCCATGCCGTGGGCAACATTAGTGTGTAGCGAGAAGACTACCGTTGCACCGCAGCATAAACATGTCGATATTCTCTAGACCATAGCATCAGCCCGTTCGCCGCACTTAATCCGAGGAGCGAAAAAGCTGTACTTCGCTCCTCCAGATTTTTTTCGGTGATAGTGTTAGAAACAGCAGCTAAAGACTTCGTGCCTTCGACGCAGTCGCTATTTCACGATCGGCAATAGGCCAGCCGGTCCCAATTATTGGTCAGGTGGATGTCCGCATACTCGATATGGACTCCGAATAATCCTATCAAATTACAAAAAGAACGCTGTGAAATGGCGGATTAAGACCGGCACGATTTCGGTTGAAACGTTTTCTTAACCGGGTGCCCGTTAATGTGTGGGTTGCCGCACGTACATAAACTTTCGTTAACCCGAATGTAGCACTCTCCAGAAATAATTACGCTCAACGACAGTCGATTCACGCCTTGGCTCAAAAGCTTCTTTCGCTGGAGTCCCGGTGATGGATGCGTATCGACCTATCAGTCAGTGAGATGGCTATCGCAGGACATACTGTAAGGAACTTGTAGATGAACACACCTATCCTTGGTCTTGACCCAGTGCCGCCCAGGAGGGTGGACGACTCATTTTCTGCAAGCGATTTCTGGAAGTTGATCGTTGATAACGTTTGGCTGGTACTCAGCATCGTCGTTCTGGTGACGGGCGCGGCAACGCTCTATGCGTTTATTGCCACGCCGGTTTATTCGTCTGACGCGTTGGTCAAGGTGGAGTTTCCTAATCCGAATGCGTTGGGCGTCAACGCACAGACGCAACCGCAAACCGTGCCTTCCACGCTCCCGACCGACGCGGAGATGCAGATCATTCAAAGCCGTGCGGTGCTTTTGCCGGTGATCAAGCAATATAACCAGAACGTCGTTGTCAAACCTCATGAAGTGCCGTTGTTGGGCCGCATCTCCGAGTTGTTCGCGACGACAGGCGAGCCGTCCGCGCCGCTTCTCGGGCTGAATTCCTTTGCGTGGGGCGGCGAGGTCGTGAAAGTCGCGAAGCTGGAAGTTCCCGCGCGTCTGGAAAACATGACGCTGAGCTTGCGAGCTCTGCCGCAAGGCGCGTTCGAGCTAACCGATCCCAGCGGTAATTCCATTCTTCACGGTAATGTCGGCCACCCGGCAACCGCGGACGGCACGACTATTTTGATCGACAGCCTTGTTGCCAGGCCGGGCACCGAGTTCAACGTCGTGCGCTATAGCGACTATCAGGCCATGACGCGATTCCTGAAGAGTCTGAAAGTCATGGAGTCGATGAAGGACTCGGGCGTCGTGCAGATCGTCTATGAAAACGAGGATCCGAATCTCGCGCAGGAAATCACGAACGCCATCGCTCAGAAATACATTGCGGCTCACGTTAATGAGCACCGGCAAGAAGCGAGCGTGACGCGCGATTTCATCATCGGCGAACTCCCGCGTCTGGAGCAGGAACTGCAACGCGCAGAAAGCGCATTGACCCAATACCGCACGTCCGCAAGTTCGATGACGCCGGGCACGGAAGCGTCGTCTTATCTGCAGGGCAGTATCGACATCGAGCGGCAGATTGCGGCGCTTCAAATGCAGCGTACCCAGACGGCGAGCCGCTACGCGCCTACCACTCGCGAAGTACGCACCATCGACGAACAACTTGCTACGTTGAACGCTCAGAAGCAGGCGTTCGACCAGCGTTTCGGGCGGCTGCCTGCGTCCGAACGCAAGTTGATGGATCTGACGCGCGACGCGAAAGTCGCTGAAGATATCTACGTCGCGATGCGCGAAAAGGCCAGTGCATTGGCAGTGACGCGCGCAGGCACGATCGGCAACGTGCATCTTGTCGACTCCGCGATTTACCCGACGGATCCGGCCAAGCCCAAGCGTCCTCTTATCATCGCGGGCGGCGCAGCTGCGGGGATGATCATCGGACTGTTGTTTGTTTTCTTCCGCGATCAACTGTCGCGCAACGTCAAGACGCCGGAGGCAATTGAGCGCCGTCTGAGCTTGCCCGTGTTCGGCGCAGTGAGTTTCAGCCCGGTTCAGGCGCGTCTCGATCGTCGGACGAAGCCGTCGCTTCTCGCCAGCAAGAGCCGCGCGCTTTCGTTGACCGGCAACTCGTCCGCGCGCGCATCCGGCGATGAGTCGGCCTCCGAAGGCGGAATCGACGCGACGCAGCTGCTCTCGGCGCACGGCGATCAGGACATGGCGGTGGACGCGCTGCGCGCGGTGCATGCTTCGCTCATGCATGACATCGCTCCGGCGCAGAACAACGTGCTCGCGATCGTCGGCGCCGCGCCGGGCACCGGCAAGACATTCGTGGCCTCGAATCTCGCGGTGCTGCATGCGCAATCCGGCAAGAGCGTTTTGCTGATCGATGGCGACATGAGGCGCGGTCGCATCGCTTCGATGTTCGGACGTACCAACACTAACGGACTCTCCGAAGTGCTCGCAGGCAAGGTGCATGTGGACCAGGCGGTCGGTGAGACCGACATTCCGGGTCTCTCGCTGATGACGGCGGGGCGCTCGCCGGCCAATCCGTCGAAGATGCTCTCGACCCCGCGCATGCCGATGATCCTCGAGCATGTGCGCGAGCGCTTCGACCTCGTCATTATCGATACGCCCGCCGTGCTTGCCGTCAGCGATGCGAATTTCATCTCGGCCAATGCAGGATCGTCGGTCATTGTCGTGCGTCCAGGGCTGCAGAGCGAAGACGAACTCGAAGACGCCATCAAGCGACTCGATTCGACGGGCGCGCGCATCGCAGGCGTGATCTTCAACGCAGTTCCGAAGCGCCGTAGCGAAAGACGTACGTACGCATACGCGAGCGCTTACATGTCGCACTCCACGGCGGAGTAGCGCAAGCATGCACCTTTCGCGATGGACAGTAGATTCACGAGGAGTGCGGCGGGATAGCGTGGTGTCATCGGAAGGCTGCTTCACTGGAGCTTCGCTGTCGCTCCAGTGCGGCGCTTTCGGCACGGCGCGTAGAAAGCGGCGTTTCATTGCTATGGCCCGTGCCGCCTTGATACTCGCCGCGCCGTTGGCAGTCTTGATCGACGCAAGCCCCGCGCGTGCTCAGGATGCGTTGCAGTTGATGAGCGCGCCCGGTTCACTGATCATCGAAGACGCGGGCGACAAACGACTCAATTTCAAAGTGACGCCCGCGAATGCGTTCGATGGCGAAGCCATCGCAACGCTTTATCGCTACGACGATAACGGTGAGGTCTCGCAGTCGCCGCTCAAGGACTACCGCATCTCGCCCACCAAGGGTTCCGGCGGCCAGCAGATATCGGTGAATGTTTCTTTACCGGGCGCGGGACTGTACGTGCTCGATATAAAACTCTCATCGAAAAGCGGTGATGAGATCGCCTCGCAGAAAGTTAGTCTTGCAGTTCTCGCAGCCGGAAAAGGCAGCTTCAGCGAAGCAGGCGTGCAAACTCACTTCGCCCATAGGAAGGGCGTGCCGTCGATCGTGTTGCCGCTCGTCAAGCGAGCGGGCTTCACATGGATCCGCGATGAAGTCTATTGGAGCGCCATCGAAAAGACGCCCGGGCAGTTTCAGTTGCCACGCAACGACAACGACTATGGTGGATATGTCCGCCAGGCGGTTCGCATGAATCTGAAGCCGCTCATCGAGCTCGACTTCGGAAACAGGCAGACGTACCCGAATCTGTTCAAGGGACCGCAAGGCTTTCCGCAGACGCAGGAAGAACGCGAGCTCTTTCTGCGCTATGTCGATAAGGTCGTCGGTTTCTACAAAGGCTACGTCAAGACCTGGGAAGTATGGAATGAACCGAACTTCGCCAGCATGGGGGGCTACGACACTTACCTTGCGTTGCTGAAGCCCGTCTATAGCCTCATCAAGAAACAGAGTCCCGACGCCACCGTGCTTTCTTGTGGTGGAGGCGGAGCAGGCGGCGGCCCCGGCGGCGACTGCATTGCGGCGATTGCGAAAGCCGATGCGCTCGCTTATCAGGACGGCTTCAGCATTCATCCGTACATGTCTCCGTACGATCCCGACCACGGCTACAGCGCGAAAGGCTCTCCGCTTTCTCAGGTGAATGTGCCGAGCGTATGGCAGCATTTGCAGCGCATGACGCAATCTCATCCGAAACCGGGTGTCGGGCCGCTCGGGGTGTACGTCACGGAGATCGGATGGCCGTCGAGTCCGGAGGATGCGGGCTTGTCGGAGCGCAAACAGGCTGCGGCAGCGGCGCGCACTTACCTGTTGTCACGGCGCTTCAACACGATGAAAACGGTCATGTGGTATGACTTCGTCGATGACGGAGTGAATCCACGCGACAAGGAAGCCAACTTCGGTCTCCTGCGACTGGATCTCTCGCCAAAGCCGGCGTATGCCGCGGTCGCCACGGTCTTTCGGACGATCGGGAATCGGATGTGGAAGCAGTCGTTCGCCGATAACGAGACGACCAAGGTCTACCAATACTGCGAGAGCGATTGCGTGATCGCGGGTTGGAGACGCGACGCCGATGACGGTCCGGTCGCCACGTCCGTGCCGGTTCCGCCCGGCAAATACACACAGATCGACTGGCAAGGTTCGACGTCGACCATCGAAGTCAATGACAACTTCGAGTGGAAGCTCGGCGTCATGCCGAAGTATCTCGTGCCCGCCAGGAAGTAGCGACGGCTACTGCGGAAGTGTCACGGAGCGCTTTGATTCATTGCGAATGAGAGCGCTCCTTGCGTGATGGATCAAACGGGATTGGCTTTAACGAAATTCTTAAAGGTGTTGTAAGCCGGTGTCTTCGTGACCCCGTCGTTCTTGATAAGTCCGAAGCTGTCGTCGATCACGGCATACATTATGACGGACTGAAGGTTGTACTTGTCCTTCACCGACTTGTACTCGGCCAGCGCTTTGTTGACATATGCAACTTGCTGGTCCGGCGTGTCGGTCTGACCGTGGAAACCCCATTCCGTCAACCAGATCGGTACGCCGAACGCATCTTTCAGCGACTGGAGCACGTCGAAGCACTGATTGTTGATCCATCCACAGACCACATCGCCCGAGCTTTCGTACCAGTGATAGCAAGTGAAGTCCCAGCGGATAGTCGCGGCGCCCGAGACGCCATTCGCGGAACCATCCGGCGTAATGCCGTTCCACAGCATCTGCAGTGCGCGGAAAGCGAGAGGAATACCGACGCCCACGCCGACCTTGATGGTCGGATCGACCGCGCGCACGCCGTCGACCATGCCGCGAATCACGCCACGGAAAGAGCCCCACGCCTTCGGGTCCCAGTTGCTCGTCAGGTTGCCGTTGCCGTTCGAACGCGCATTCACGTCCAGCTCGTTACCGCATTCGATGTACTTCACCAGGCCCTTGAGCACCTTCGTCACGCTCGTGGCAAGGTTGTAGCCGAGCGTATAGGCTGCCGACTCGCTCAGTGAGACATTCCAACCGATCGACGGCGGATTCAGCACGGGCAGAATCGACACGCCGCTATTTTTGAACGGTCCGTTCAGCGCGTTCGCGAGAATCTGGGCCATCGCGGCCGTGCAGACGTCTGCACGATAGTTCGTCACGCCCAGGTCCTTGAGGATAGCGAGCTGCGCGGCGGCCGACATGGTGTTGTAGATGCTGCCCGAACCCCAGGCCATATGGCCGTTCATGCCGTAGAACAGCGAGTTGTTGCTGACAGCGTTGGCGGTGGTCGTTCCACGCGGATCCGCCGAACCGATGTTCGCCCACGGGCTGCCGTTCTTGTACCAGACGCCAGATGAGTTCTTCGCGTAGATCGTTCCGTTGAAATACAGGATGTTGACCAGCGCGACAGAGGATCCGGTCGACACATTGGAGCCGTTACGCGTGACGTGGCCGCTGGAAAGCGCCCACACGTTGCCCGAACTGTCGGTGATGGAGGACGCCGGGGGAATCACCGTGCCGCTCGCCGACGCGGCTTTGGAGACGCCGGTGGCAACGTTTGCGACGCTGCCCGACGAACCGTCGCCTTCGCTGCCGCCGCCGCAAGCCGCCAAGGCCGCGCTGCCGGCACCGGCCATGAGGACAGACAAAAAGCTTCGACGCGAGATGAAGTCGTTTTTACCGTCGATGCCAACAGGTAAAACATTCTTAACTTGGGTAGAGAGTTTTTTGAACACAGTAAGAGTTTCGTTGTTTTTCAGAGTGGGCGCAGTATATGTCTGATAAGTCTCCTAAGATGTTTCTGAATGTAACGGTATCGGAAAAAAGAAATTCTGTATTTTCTTACTATCATAAGGGGGAAAATGCTCCTAATGAGGCGGGGCATCGGGAAGAACTGACCACCCCGATTCCGGCATCGAGGGTGCATCAGGTAAAAGGATCGCTTTGTGATCCTTAATATTGATCAACCGCTTGCCGACCAGTAGTTTTTACTCAGCACTACTTTGTGGCATAAATTGCGGGCGAGGGCGCGACGAGTAGTTTTGACCGCATCGACTGGTCGTTTTAAGCGCTTGATCGGGGTGCTAATGCGCCGAGGCGTCGCCCACAATGCGCGACGGTGGCTCATTCATTGGGGTAGGTGAAATCCCTGTCATAGTCGTGACTTGCAAGACTACGTTCGGAATAGATGGCGCAACTTAATTCGGCGTACGCTCACAGATGAGTGCGGACTCTTCATTGCGCCGAGGACGTTCGCCCACTTACGAACGAACGTCCACTTCTCTTGCAGAAGGCAGGCGCGATTAACGAAGGCGGGGCTACGGCGTGACGGCGTTTATATGGCCATACACCCGTCGGGCTCTTTGCGTGGTCTGTCGCGGGACGGCATCGAAGACGACGCCGGCGATATTCGCCCGCACTCGATCGAGTCGTCTCACGGCCTCCTGAAGATTCCCCACCGCGTAAGTGTCGGGTTGTTCGACGAGCAAAGTGCATGCGCCGAGCGGCGCGATCAAGCAGGCGTCGTCGGCCGACAGCACTTCAGGCGCGGCGATGATAACGAGGTCGTACGCAGGAGTTAGCTCGCGCATCAGATGCGCAAGACGCCGATTAGAGAGTGACAGCTCCGGGGCCGGGAGCAGATCGCCAACGGGTATGACATCGAGGTTCTTCGATCCTCCAACAGAATGAATGACATGTTGAACTCTGATGTTGCTTTCGAGAACTTGCGCAAGGCCTAGTGAATTGGATAGCCCGAACGAATCAGAGATCGCACCGTGGCGGAAATCGGCGTCAATGAGCAGTACGCGGTTGCCCGCTTTCGCATTCATCGAGGCCAACTGGGCCGCCAATACCGTTTTCCCGTGGTTCGACCGCGAACTGGTCACGATCATCACGTTGCGCTTCCACGGCGTATAAGGCAGCTTGAGCCGTTCCCGGCGTCTGAGCTGGAAGTGTTCCAGCGGAAAGAGTTTGAAGCTGGCTGCCGGAAACGAACTGCGCTTCGCGCGATAAGCCTTGAATCTCGGCCAATAGAGAACGAGGTAGCCGATCACCACGAACGACGTCACGGTAGTGATACTGACCGTCGAGGTGATGAGCAAGAGAAGCAGCATCAGGAAGCCGTCACTCGCCGTGAAGGCAATGAAGCCAAGCAGAAGCAGCGCGCTGAACAAGCCCATTTCTGCGAAGCTCGCAGGAAGGCCCGCGAACGGCACGCCGGAAGAGATTTCATACTCGACCAGACGAAACGAAGGCAGATACATATACCGCGAGCGTACGTCGTCGGCAGTGACGCCTCGCAATATGTCCTCCAGCGACGCATCGAACATGAACGGGTAACCACCGAGTCGGTGTGAGAATGTGGTCGAGCCATAGAACGTATGACTTCCGAGGTAGATGCCCACGAGGCCGACGACACAAATGAATCCGGCAAGCATGACAAGCGGATGGACCATCCGGAGTCGATGACGCAACGGATAAAGCCCGAGAAATATGAACAGAATGAACGATGACTTCGAGAAGCACAAAAAGAGTCCGAGGCAGTACATTGCGACAATCTTCTTGTTGACCTTCTCGATCAAAAGATGAGCAATGAGCGACGCGACAAGTAAGGACGAGAAGAAGCCCGCTTCTCTCGAGAATCCCGAGGCTCTGGCAAAGAACAGGAACTCATAGAAGTTGGAGTAGGCGCGCGTCGCGTACTCTCCCCAGATCATCCGCGAAAGGGCGGCCGGTCCCAGCGTCTCGGCGAGCCCCCGGTCAACGTAATAAGCCGAGAATTGCACGACTGCGAACGCTATGTTGATCGCCATCCAATGGTGCAGGTAGCAGATGCGCGCGCCGATCGTGTACATCATGTAGCCGATGCACAGCCCAATGGAGACGACCCGAAGCGCTACGCTCGGCGATCCTATCGCGCTGACAGCCACACCGATCGCCAGCGGACCGCTCCAGCTACGGGCAGTGGCGGAGAGGAAGCGGAGAAACTTGAGGTCGAGAAAAGGAATGAAGAGATAAAAATAAATCGTGAAGCCATTGACCCGCGGGTTGAAGATAATGCAGGTGAAAAACATGTAAAAGAGGATGGATACGATCTTCGAATACATGAGGTCCTCTTTGTTCCAGCGTCCGAGTCGGCGCCGGAGAACCGAGTCACGAACAGAATTTTTATGCCACCGGGTCGTCAGGCGAAAGTACGGCAGAGTCTGCGCAGCGGACTCGCACACGTGCTCGTGCGCTGGGACTTCGCGCCAGCTGCCAAAGTATCGAACTGTATACCGCCGATTTTCTTTTGGCTCGAAATTGAACGCGAATGCGTACGGAAACAGACACGGCTTTTCGTACTATTAAAATAGGAATTCGCGTGGGTGAGTATGTATACGAAACAGCTGCGCGAACGGCCGTGCGATCTCGGAACTGGCGAATGTCATCACGCCATTGCCAGCGATATGTCCACACATACCCGTGCAAATGCGTGCAAACAATCATCCCGCCGCGCCGATGCAACGCGGTCGCGCAACGGCGCAGAACCGGCAGGGCGCTTACTGTTCCAACACGGCCTGCGGCGTATTGCGGAAACTGATCGCCATGCGGTTATACATATTCATCAAGCTAATGGCGATCGTCAGGTCGACGAGTTCTCGCTCACTGAACACGGCGCGGGCGCCTTCATACGACGCGTCGGGCACGCCAGTTTGCGCCACCAGCGTGACGGATTCCGCCCACGCGAGCGCTGCGCGCTCGCGGTCGTCGAAGAGATGGCCCGCTTCTCTCCATGCCTGCACGAGCGCGAGCTTGTCGATCTTCACGCCTTTATTCAGCAAGTCGCGTGTGTGCATGTCGAGGCAATAGGCGCAGTTATTGATCTGCGAGACGCGCAGGTAGACCAGATCGACGAGAAGCGGCGACAGGTCGCTCTGCATCACATAGCCATAGACGCCGCCAATGGCCTTGACGCCCGCGGGCGCAATTTGAACGTAGTCGAGACGCTTGCTCATGAGATGACTCCTGAAGGGAATGAATTACTTGATGGGGGTGGTCAGCGCTTTGTCGCTGCTATCCGCGACGAAGACGGCAAGCAGCTTGGCGGGCTCCGTTTTGCTGGTATTGCGGCTTATGCGGTGAACTGAGCCGGGCTCCTCGAAGAAGCTCTCGCCGGCATGGTAGACGCGCGTCGGACCGTCATCGACTTGTGACTCGATTTCGCCCGATACGACGTACGCATAGATGAAAGCCGAGGCCGCATGTCTGTGCGCTGAGGACGCCGCGCCGGGCGCGTAATCGACGACGACCGCGGTCAACGACTTGCCCGGAACGTTGCGAATGGCGTGCTGGAAGTTCGGCGTAACGGTCTCAGCTGCGCCGTGTGCCGAGGCCGATAAGGCGATGCCCAACGCCACGGCAGCGCAGGCGGCTCGCTTGATGGATCGTATGTTCATGGTGTCTGGCTCCTTTGTGCTTCTGCATTGTCGTGTCACGTGTGGACACGCAAAAGCACCAGGAATGAACATTTTCGATGCACCAAGAGCGCAGAGCGCGGCAGGTGACGCTGGTTCGTCAGTGCCGCCCGCGAATGACTTCCAGCAGGCGCGAACAGTTACCCGCGAGGGTTCTTTCATCCAGATTGGTCACGCCGAGCAGCAGCCCCTGTTGCCTCGGCTCCGTCGTGTACCAGGGTGAAAGCGGGACCGGGGCCAGTCCGAATACTCGCGCGCGAGAAGCGATGTCGATATCCGATACGGCGGGTTGCGAAAGCGCGGCCACGACGGTCATGCCGGCAGAACCGCGCACGTCGATTGACCCCGAGCCCAGTTCCTTCAGACAACGAACCAGCGCTTCCTGCCGGCCCGCGTAGAGACGCTTCATCCGCCGCAGATGGCGAAGGAAGTGTCCCTCGTGCATGAACTCGCTGACGGCGTGCTGCACCGATGCAGCCGGGGCGGGCGAAAGGCACGCCGCGACATCGCCGAAGCCGCGCGCCAAGGCCGGCGGCACAACGAGAAAACCGAGGCGAAGCGCGGGGCTGATGGTCTTGCTGAAGGTCCCGATGTGGAGCACGCGGCCGTCACGATCGAGCGAGGCCAGAGCCGGCGCGGCCCGTCCCCTCAACTGCAACTCGCCGAGATAATCGTCTTCCACGATCCACCCATCGTGGTGTCTGGCCCACTCGAGCAGCGCGAGCCGTCGAGCGAGCGACATCGTCATTCCGAGCGGCGCCTGCTGGCCCGGCGTCACCACCGCCAGCGCGGCCGCAGGCGCGATCCGGATGCCTGCGTCGACATCGAGCCCATCGGCGTCCACGGGCACGCCAGCCACCGTCATGCCGGCCAGGCCGAGCGCCGTGCGCGTGAGCGGAAAGCCGGGCTCTTCCATCCACGCTTGTTTGCCTTCGATGCGCAGGCCGCGAATCGCGAGGTTCAGCGCGCCGGCGAAACCCGCGGTGACGAACACCTGCGAGGGACTGCATAGAAGCCCGCGAGACACCGCGAGATACGACGCGATCTCTTGCCGTAGTTCAGGATCGCCGCGAGGGTCGGGATAGCCGACAGGAGCCGCTGCGGCGCGGCGGGCGGCGCGTGCCTGAATCCGTGACCAGAGCTTGAACGGAAACGCGTCCTGCGAAGGCACGCCCATTTGAAACGCCAGCGGCGCCGTGCTGAAGTCGTTGAACAACTCCGGAAGCGGCGGCGACTCGGGCGACCATCCGGCCGTCGGCGGCGAGGGCCGCGCAACGACTCGCGTGCCGGCCGCGCCCAAGCCGACCGCAAACTGCTCGTCGATCAGCCGTTCATAGGCCGTGCGAACCGTGCCTCGCGATACGCCCAGCTGAGCAGCCAGATCCGACCACGACGGCAGCCGCGCGCCGGCCGCAAGCTGGCCCGATTCGATCGCATGGCGGATCGAGCCATAGATTTGCGCCGACAGCGGGAGGCCTCCGGCACGATCGAGTCCAATGGAAAGTATTGCCATAGACGCGATAGTACAGTGGCTCTTACCGATCTTGGGCCTGTTCGCGGAGCCATGCGCGGCGTAACTTTCGGGCTGTAGCGCCGCCAGTCAGTCGGCGCTCGATGACCGCCCATTCACAAGACGCGTGCAATAGGAAAGCACGCTCCAACCAGTTCGAGTAAGCGATGAAGCAAGATACAGCCGCGCCGACGAATGCCATGCTCGATGTCGTCATTCCCGACAGCCCGCTCGCGCGCGAGGCGGCCGAACTCATCCGCGACACCGAGAGCGAATTGTTGTTCAACCACTCGACGAGGGTCTACCTTTGGGGCGCGCTGTTGGGCAAACGAAACGGTATCGCGTACGACCGGGAGTTGCTCTACTTTGCCGCCATGTTCCACGATATCGGTCTGACGTCGGCGTATGGAAAAAGCCAATTGCGCTTCGAAGTGGACGGCGCCAACGCCGCGCGCGATTTCCTGCGCAGTCACCATGTCGACGAGGCGGACGTGGCGAAAGTGTGGACTGCCGTGGCGCTGCATACGACGCCGGGCATTCCCGAGCACATGCACGGCGAGATCGCGCTGGTGCAGGCCGGCGCGGGCATGGACGTAGCAGGACGCGGCTTCGATGCGTTTTCAGAAGCGCAGCGCGCGGCGGTGGTCGCGGCTTATCCGCGCGGCGCCGACTTCGCAGCCAGAATGATCGATGCCTTCTACGACGGCATGAAGCATCGCCCGGGCACCACGTTCGGCACCTTCAACGACGATTTCCTCGCGCACAAGGACCCGGGCTTCGAGCGCGTGAACCTGTGCAGCATCATTCTCAATTCGAAGTGGGGCTGACGTCGTAGCCGCAATCGGCACGCATGACGTTCGTCACGAATCGCCGCCGCAGAAGTGACTGTCGAGGAGATCAGTCACGCGCCATACCGAGCAAGGTCTTCGCACGTGCCCGTCGAAGCCGGCTTGCTTCAACGTCGAGACGGAATCCAATGGGCAGATGTTGCTCATCGCGAGGACCAGCAGTCTCGCGGTGCGCTCGTCTGCGCGCAAGCTGCGAACGAATGCATAGTGCGAATCGGCATCCAGCCGGGTATCGAGTAACAGCGCATGGGGACGCCAGCACGCCATCTGGCGCCGAAGCGTGGCGAGGTTCGTGGCGTAAAGCACCTGATAGTGCTTGAGCGTCAACAGCAACGCGAGCGATGCGCCGACCGCTTCATCCCGATGACCGATCAGAATACGGCAATTCGCCGTTGTCCCTGTGGCATTCGCGCTCGTGGTCCAGAACGCGCACTCCTGTTCGTCGTCCAACGGTACCCGACGTGTCATAGCGCCTCCTAGCTGCTCCGCTTGCAGGAACCGCATCTGCGATTCGTGCCCCAGATGATCTGGCTGGCACAACGTTAGAAAGCTCTCTGAAGCAACAGTTGTATGCCGCGTTTCGCATCAATACAAGGAATTTCGAGGCGACTGCGGCGCGAGCGCCACGCAACCGGAGTCATTCGCACGAAGCCGGGAACAGTGAAGAGGCGGCGCGAATGCATAGTGAGCCCTCGTCGTGCTCCGCTATGTCGTGCTATCGAATTTCGTGCGACCGATCGTTCGGCAGATTCCGTTCAGTCACCGTTCCGACAAGTTCGGGCCAACCTGCTGCCCTACAATAGCTGTGTGCCGCATCGCTGGTCTTACAATAAGTGGTCAGTGCAGAATTCGGCATTGGTCGTCAATAACACAGCCGCGCATTAGACGAGGAGAGGCGCAGTGTCCAAGCCGAAGTCGACGCTCCAGCGAGCGACGGGTTCGCCCATTGCGGTCAAGAGCGACTTGCGGTTTCCAGTAGTGGGTATCGGCGCGTCGGCCGGCGGCGTCGAAGCCTTGCAGACGTTTTTCGAGAATGCGCCGAACAGCATGGAAATGGCGTTCGTCGTCGTGGTGCATCTGGCCGCAGAACACGCGAGTCACGTCGACGACATCCTGCAACGCGCCACCGGCATGCCAGTGCGTCAGGTGACTTCCACTCTGCCGCTCGAAAAGAACCATGTGTATGTGATCGCGCCGGGCAAGCAGCTCGAGATGTCGGATGGCTGCGTCAGAGCCGTCGATCGCGATGCATCGGAAAGCCCGCCTTTCACGATCGACCATTTTTTCCGCACGCTCGCCGAGGCTCATGAACAACATGCGATCGGCATCGTGCTTTCCGGCGCGGGATCGGATGGCGCGGCGGGCCTCATTCGCATCAAGGAAGCGGGCGGGATCACGCTCGCGCAGACGCCCAGCGACGCCGAGCACGCGGAGATGCCGCAGCACGCCATTGCGACGAGCCAGGTCGACATCGTGCTGCCCGCGTCCGAGATGCCGCAGCGATTGATCGAACTGCTGGCGAACGCGCAGCGCATCCAGCTGGAGAGTCTCGAAGTCGCAGAGCCGGCGAACGACCGCACGCGTCGGATTGCCAACGACCCGGAGCGCGCGCTGTCCGACATCCTGATGCACCTGCGCGTGCGCACGGGACACGACTTCCGGCTGTACAAACGCGCCACGGTGCTGCGGCGTATCGAACGGCGCATGCAGGTGAACGGACAGCGCGATCTGATGGGCTATCGCGACTTCCTGCGCGCGACGCCCGACGAAGCGAACGCGTTGCTCGGCGACATGCTGATCGGCGTGACGCAGTTTTTCCGCGACCGCGGCGCATTCGATTATCTCGAGCGCGAGGTCATCTCCACCCTTTTCGCGGAGGACCCGGGCGAGGGCCAGGTGCGCGTCTGGGTGGCCGGTTGCGCCTCCGGAGAGGAAGCCTATTCCATCTCGCTGCAACTGGCGCAGGCGCGCGACGCGGCGGCCTCGGCCCGCTCCATTCAGGTATTCGCCACCGACATCGACGAAGCGGCGATTTCGCGCGCGCGCGCCGGCTCCTATCCGCTCGCGATCGCGAACGACGTGCCGCCCGCGCTGCTGCAGCGCTATTTCGTGCGTCAAGCGGCGCACTACGTCATTGCCAAGTCGGTGCGCGAGCGCATCCTGTTCGCGTCGCATAGCCTGCTGCGCGATCCGCCGTTCTCGCATCTGGATCTGATCTCGTGCCGCAACGTGCTGATCTACCTCGAACGCGCGGTGCAGCGGCAGATTCTCGAACTGTTCCACTTCGCGTTGCGGCCGAACGGCTACCTGTTCCTCGGCACCGCCGAATCGGCCGATGCCGCCGACGACCTGTTCGTCGTCGTGGACAAGAAATGGCGCATCTACCGCGCGCGCATGGTCGCGCATCGTACGAAGCCTCCGGTGGGTTTTCCGCCGCTGTCGCAACATGAACCGGGCACCGCCGACGAACGCGCGGCAACTACCGCGCCGCGGCGCGCGCCGGCCAGTCCCGCGCAGCGCAGCTTCTCGTTTACGGAGCTGCATCAGCGCGCGCTCGAAACGTATGCGCCTCCGAGCGTCATCATCGACCGCGACTCGAACGTCGTGCACCTCTCGGACAATGCGGGCCGCTTCCTGCGCCATCCGGGCGGCGAGCTGTCGAGCAACATCATGTCGCTGGTGCTGCCTGACTTGCGTCTGGAACTTCGCACGGCCATTTTTCGCGCGCTGCAAACCGGCACGAGCGTCGAGGCGCGCCGCGTGAAGTGGGTGCACGAGCCGCGCGCCTCGTGGATAAACATGACGGTGCGGCCGTTCCACGACAAGGTCGCGAATGCCGGGTTCCTGCTGATCGTGTTCGATGAAGTGTCGGCTCGCATGACCGACGAAGAACACGCCGAAGCAGCGGGTCAGGACCCCGTGCTCGCGCAGCTCGAACAGGAGTTGCAGCAGAGCCGCGAGCAACTGGCGACGATCATCGAGCAGTATGAAACGTCGGTGGAGGAACTGAGGGCGTCGAACGAAGAGTTGCAGGCGATCAACGAGGAATTGCGCTCGACCAGCGAAGAACTCGAAAGCAGCAAGGAAGAGCTTCAGTCGGTCAACGAGGAACTCACCACCGCGAACGCCGAATTGCAGGCACGCATCGAAGACACCGCGAAGGCCAACGACGACTTGCACAACATCATCGAATCGAGCGAGATCGCGACGGTGTTCGTCGACAAGGAGATTCGCATCAAGCGATTCACGCCGAACGCGACGGCGATCTTCAATCTCATCGATACCGACATCGGCCGGTCGCTCTTTCACATTACGCATTCGCTGCGCTACCCGACACTCGCCGACGACGTGCGGCAGTCGTTCCAGTCACTGCGGCTGACAGAGCGCGAGATTCAGAGCGAGACAGGCCGCTGGTATCTGATGCGGCTGTTGCCGTATCGCACGGCCGACGATCATATCGACGGCGCGGTGATCACGCTCATCGACATCACCGACAGGCACCACGCCGAAGAGGCGGCGCGCGCGAACGAGCAGAGGCTGCGTCTCGTCGCGCAGTCCACCAAGGACTACGCGATCATCATTCACGACCGCGACGGCCTGATCGTGAGCTGGAACGCGGGCGCGGAGAGAATCTTCGGGTACGCGGAAGACGAAGTGGTCGGGCGCGACATCGAGCTGATCTATGAGACGAACGACCGGCTGGCGTTCGTGCCCGCGCACGAGCGCGAAACCGCGCTGAGGGAAGGCCGCGCCGACGACGAACGCTGGCATCGCACGAAGGACGGCCGGCGCATCTATTGCAGCGGCGTGGTGACGCCGATCTCGGACGCCTCGTTCAGCGGCTTCGGGAAGATCGTCCGCGATCTGACCGAGCGCAAGCAGCGCGAGGACGCGAGCCGCGAGGCGCTGGAGCAGGAACAGCGCGCGCGCGAGCAGGCGCTGAGCGCCAATCAGGTGAAGGACGAGTTCATCGCGGTGCTGTCGCATGAACTGAAGCATCCGCTCAATCTGATAGGCGTGAAGTCGGAGATGCTGCCACGCTTGCCGGAGGTCCGGCACATCGACGCCGTGCGCGAAGCGGCCGTTTCCATCAAGCAGGCGGTGCGCAGCCAGGCGCAGATCATCGACGATCTGCTCGACTGGTCGCGCATTCAAACGGGCAAGCTCACGCTCGAAGTGCAGCGGGTGGACGTGTCCGCTATCCTGCGCAGCATCGCGGATGCTTGCGAGGAAGACGCCGGCGCACGCGGCATCTCACTCGAAACGCATCTGCTGGAAGGACCGGCGATCGCGCTCGCCGATCCCGTCCGGTGCGAGCAGATCATCTGGAACCTCGTGTCGAACGCGCTGAAGTTCACCCATGCGGGCGGCCATGTGAAGCTCAATCTGTCGCATGAAGGCCGCATGTTGCGCATCGACGTCGCCGACGATGGGCAAGGGATCGACGCGGCGATGGTCGACTATGTATTCGACATGTTTCGTCAGGGACCGCGCGACCGCATTCGCGGCGGCCTGGGCATCGGCCTCGCGCTCGTCAAGCAACTGGTCGAGAAGCATGGCGGCAGGGTCGCGGCAGCATCGGAGGGCCACGGCATGGGCACGACGATGTCGGTATGGCTGCCGGCGGCCGACGCCCCGCCGCCTGTCAGCGCAATCAGCCGGGACGACGCGAGCATCGTCGGGCTGCACATCCTGCTGGTGGAGGACGACGAGGACACCAGCGCTTCGCTGACCACGCTGCTTGAACTGGAAGGCGCCGTGGTCGAAGCCGCTGCGGACGCGGACACCGCGTTGAAGATCCTCGCGGAACGGCCGATCGACGCGGTCGTGTCGGACATCGACCTGCCCGGCATGAACGGTTACGAGCTAGCGCGCAGGATTCGCGCAAATCCGGCATGGGCGGCGGTGCGCTGCGTCGCGCTGAGTGGACACGACCGCCACGAAGACGTGCAGGCCGCGCATGAGGCCGGCTACGACGTGCATCTGGCAAAGCCGCTGGACTTTTCGCTGTTGATGGATGCGCTAGGCGTGCTTACTCGCGATCAGGGAAGCCAGGCTACCGGCTAGCTTCACATTAGCGAGCCGGGCGCGATGCAGGTCTGAGCGGGCCGAGCGGCGCAGTGCCCGCGACGCTTGCATCAAGAGGCTACGGAGGTCGCCCGGAACGTCGGCGCGTGCATGTCGCTGGACGCATGGCAGCATTGAATCAACTACTTCGCGCATAGGCGCGCAGCACCGGACGATAGTCGCGGCATCTCTTCGGATCAGGCCGGACAAATCGGGCAAATCGGTCAAGTGGGCAATGCACGCCGTCACGCGCACTGTCGCCAGATATCGGACCCCGCAACTGTTCCCTGGCCGACACCAGAGCGGGCGCAAATAATGCGGGCCAAGTTCGACGGAGGCGCTATGGAACATCGAGATATTGTTGTCATTGCGGCATCTCGCGGCGGGCTTCCCGTCATCAAGATGCTGGTGACACAGTTGCCCGCGGACCTGGACGCCACGCTGTGCATCGTCGTGCATATCGGCCGGCATCGAAGCATCCTGCCCGAACTGCTGTCGCAATGGGGCTCTCACGCGGCGACTCATCCCAGGCACAAAGAAGTGCTCCAGCGTGGCAGAATTTACGTGGCGCCGCCGGATCGCCACATGGTCCTGCGCGACGGCATGCTCTATCTTCTCGATACCGCGACGGAGAACTTCGCACGGCCTGCCGCCGATCCGCTGTTCAGATCGGCCGCCGTCGAATACGGAAACCGCGTGGTGGGCGTGGTGCTCAGTGGCGACCTGGACGACGGCGCCGCGGGCCTCGCGTCGGTTCACGCCCGAGGCGGTTACGGCGTGGTTCAGCATCCGGACGACTGCGAGGCTCCATCCATGCCGCGTAGCGCGATCGCTGCCGGGGGCGTGGATGTCATCGCGAAGCTGGACGAGCTTCCGGCGGTCCTTGTTGCAGCCGTCAAGGGGGCGAAGCGGCGCAAGGAGCATTCCATGACGACTGATCGGCCAGACCTCGATCGCGAGGCACAGATTGCAGACACTGGGCTCGTCGAACCGCAAGTGCTCGATGAGATAGGGCAGCGTTCGGCGCTCACCTGTCCGAGTTGCAACGGCGCGCTTTGGCGGCTCAACGACGACCGGCCTTTGCGCTACCGATGCCATACCGGGCACGCGTTCTCCATGTTGTCGCTGGAAGAAGCCACCGCGCAAACCGCGGACAACGCGATCTGGAGCGCGTTGCGGGCGGTGCACGAGCGCATCATATTCGCGCGCGAGCGGCAGCAGTGGGCGCAGCGCGTGGGCAGCGACGCGGACGTGGCTGTGGAGCAGGCGCGCATCGACGAGAACGAGAAGCTGGCGGAACTTCTTCGGGCCGCAGCCAGCACGCATGAGCCTTGATCGGTCATAGCGAGCCGCGAACACGACTGCCATTTCATCGTTGAGCTTGCGCCTGGCGCAAACCCGCGCACAAATTCACTGATGGCGCGGGACAATGGCCGTACATGGACGCCCCCGGTTTTGCCAGGCTTTCAGTACGCGATGACTGGAAGGTAGATTGCAACCGTACATTCGGACTTTCGCTGCGGCTGCGCCGCTGTCCCTGATGGGTTTCGCTGGTCGGTTCCCCGTCGCTTTGACGCACTCGAAGGTGCTCGGCCATTGTCGGGCTTTGCCAACCACGGTCTAACCTGTACTGCCATCACTTCATGATCGCCTAAGCAATCGGAGGAATCTCCTGCTTGCCCTTTGCGTGTTGCGTGCGGCTAACAGCCGGGCTGACTAGGCGCGGCCGCGCCAGCGGGTGTGTAGTCAGCCTCAAATTCCCTATCGTGGGCCCACAGCGCCCAGACAGTTCGGGCAATCTTGTTGGCCAGCGCAACGGCCGCTACGTTGTGGTTGCGTCGCTGTATCAGCTCATGTATCCAACCTTGCTGCGTCCCTTTGCGTTGCGAGGAGAAGATCACTGAACGGGCGCAGTGAATCAGCAACGTCCGGAGATAACAATCGCCGCGCTTGCTGATGCCGAGCAGGTTCTGCTTCCCTCCACTCGAGTGTTGTCTGGGTACCAGACCAAGCCAGGCTGCCAGCTGCCGACCATTTTGGAAGTTCTTCGCGTCGCCGATCGTTGCCACCAGCGCTGTTGCGGTAATCGGGCCGATGCCCGGTACCTTCTCGAGCTTGCAGCACATATCGCTTTGTCGGTGCCATGCTCTGATCGCAGCATCCGTGTCGAGGACCTGCTGGTGAAGCACCCTGAGGTGGTCCATTAGGCGCCGAATCAGTTGCCGGAACAGTCCGGGTAATTCGTTGGATGCGTCTTCGATTATCTCTGGCACGCATCCGGCGATATGCGCAATCCCTTGAGGGATGACGATGCCATACTCGCTGAGCAGGCCGCGGATCTGATTGGCCTGTGCCGTGCGTGCGCTGACGAAGCCTTGGCGCGCCCGATGCAAAGCCAGCACCGCCTGCTGTTCGATGTTCTTGATTGGCACAAAGCGCATGTTCGGTCGGGCGACGGCTTCGCAGATCGCCTCGGCGTCGGCCACGTCGTTCTTGTTCGTTTTTACGTAGGGTTTGACGAATTGCGCCGCCATCAGCCTTACGGTGTGACCCATGCCTTGCAGCTTGCGGGCCCAGTAATGGGCACCACTGCAGGCCTCCATGCCAACGAGCGCCGGCGCCAGGTTCGCAAAGAACGTCGCTTTGCGTTGCGAGGAGAAGATCACTGAACGGGCGCAGTGAATCAGCAACGTCCGGAGATAACAATCGCCGCGCTTGCTGATGCCGAGCAGGTTCTGCTTCCCTCCACTCGAGTGTTGTCTGGGTACCAGACCAAGCCAGGCTGCCAGCTGCCGACCATTTTGGAAGTTCTTCGCGTCGCCGATCGTTGCCACCAGCGCTGTTGCGGTAATCGGGCCGATGCCCGGTACCTTCTCGAGCTTGCAGCACATATCGCTTTGTCGGTGCCATGCTCTGATCGCAGCATCCGTGTCGAGGACCTGCTGGTGAAGCACCCTGAGGTGGTCCATTAGGCGCCGAATCAGTTGCCGGAACAGTCCGGGTAATTCGTTGGATGCGTCTTCGATTATCTCTGGCACGCATCCGGCGATATGCGCAATCCCTTGAGGGATGACGATGCCATACTCGCTGAGCAGGCCGCGGATCTGATTGGCCTGTGCCGTGCGTGCGCTGACGAAGCCTTGGCGCGCCCGATGCAAAGCCAGCACCGCCTGCTGTTCGATGTTCTTGATTGGCACAAAGCGCATGTTCGGTCGGGCGACGGCTTCGCAGATCGCCTCGGCGTCGGCCACGTCGTTCTTGTTCGTTTTTACGTAGGGTTTGACGAATTGCGCCGCCATCAGCCTTACGGTGTGACCCATGCCTTGCAGCTTGCGGGCCCAGTAATGGGCACCACTGCAGGCCTCCATGCCAACGAGCGCCGGCGCCAGGTTCGCAAAGAACGTCGCCATCTGTTCGCGCTTCATCTGCTTCTTCAAGACTACCTTGCCGTGCCCGTCGACACCGTGAAGCTGGAACACGTTTTTTGCCAGATCGATACCAATGGTTGTAGCCTTCATGATGGGCGCTCCCGTCCGTGAAGTGGTTGATACGCAACTCCACTTTGGCACGCAGATGTCGTTTCGGGTGGGGGCGTCCATCCCATTGCTTTGCGTCGCGTTAGACATCGAACCGCTACGGCGCACTGACAGCGTGCCGTGAAGTACGCGCTTCACTGATCGTACGCTGCGATGTAGCTTGCGGCTGTCTCCGTCGCGCAGGCGCGACTACACGATTCGCCACGCCATGCAGAGAGTGCGCCATGAAACTCGCCAAGTGGATCGCGGTTGCGCTAACGCTGTTGATGACGGCATGTGCAAGCCTTCCGCCGCAAGCCGGACGCGAGGAAACCCACGCGCTGACCGACACCGCGAGCACGCGCCTCGGCAGGTCTTTCGCGGCGAGCGAGGCCGCTCATCCCGGCGATAACGCGTTCCACCTGCTACCGGACGGCATGGATGCGCTCATCGCCCGCGTGATCCTGAGCGAGACCGCCGATCGCACGCTGGATCTCCAGTACTACATCTGGCATTCGGATCTCACGGGTCGCGAGATGGCCGCGTCCATCATGCGCGCGGCCGATCGCGGCGTGCGCGTGCGTCTTCTGCTCGACGATCTCGGCACGAACGCCGACGATCAGTTCCTGCTCGCGCTGGCCTCGCATCCGAACGTGCAGGTGCGTCTCTTCAATCCTGTGGCGAATCGCACGTTCAAGAGACTTGGCTCCGCAGCGGAGTTCTTTCGCGTGAATCGTCGCATGCATAACAAGGCGCTCATCGCCGACAATCAGGCAGCGATTCTCGGCGGCCGCAATATCGGCGACGAGTACTTCGGCGCATCCAGCACGGTCGCGTTCGGCGATCTCGACGTGCTCGTGCATGGACCTGTCGTGCGCGAAGTGTCGAGTGCGTTCGATCTGTACTGGAACTCGGATGCGGCGTATCCGATCGAAAATCTCATGCGACGTCATGCCGACGCCGACTCGTTAGCCGAGTATCGCGAGAAGCTCGATGCTTATCTTTTGTCGGAAGAACATTCGCCGTACGTGGCGAACGTGCGCGAGCGTCTCGCGATCGTGATTCAGCAGCGCGGCACCGAATTCTCATGGGGCAAGGCAACGCTTCTCTACGACGATCCCGCGAAGATCACCCGCGCGCCCGGCGATGCCGAAGGTCATCTGATCTCGCAGTTCAAGGCGCTGAAGCTCGATCCCGAGAAGGACATGCTGATCGTGTCGCCTTATTTCGTGCCGCGGGAAGAAGGCGTGCGCTGGCTTCGGTCGATGACATCGCGCGGCGTGCGCGTGACGGTGCTGACGAATTCGCTGGCGGCGACGGATGTCGCGGCGGTGCACGCCGGCTATCAACGCTATCGCAAGGACATGCTCGAAGCGGGCGTGCGCTTGTATGAATTGAAGCCGGTCGCGTCGGCGGATCAGAACGAGAGCACGAAGAAATCGACATTCGGATCGTCGAAGGCGTCGCTGCATGCGAAGACTTATGTGTTCGACCGCAAGCGCATCTTCATCGGTTCCATGAACCTCGATCCGCGTTCCATCGAGCTGAACACGGAGATCGGTGTCTATTGCGAAAGCGCGGCGGCGGCCGAACAGGTGGCGGACGGCATCGGCACGAATATCGATCGAATTGCGTGGCGAGTCGAGTTGCAGGACAACGGCAACGGCGGCACGCGCATGGTGTGGATCGATACGGACGCCAACGGCAAGACGACGCTGCTCGAAAGCGAGCCGGGCGTGTCGGCGCTCAAGCGAGCCGGCATCTGGATGCTCGGCATTCTGCCGATAGAATCGCAGCTGTGATTCCCGCGAACGACGTGCCGCCGATGCAGCGTTGCGCGCATGACAGGTCGATGGTATCTATGCGATGTGGCATGTTCGCGAGGGGTATCGACATGGCATTGCACTTTCCCCGGCTTCCGTCGCGGCGCGCAAGGACGCTCGTGACGAGCGAAACGCTTCATATGGGCGGCAGCGTCCACGTCATGCGATGAGTCCGTTCGGCTGGCTAATGAAGCGTTTCGAGCGCCTCGGTCGCTCGCGCAGCGATGCCAATTCCACCGACGACATTCGCGAGGCGCTCGATCGCATCCTGCGCATTGCGCCGCAAGTGCGGCTCGCGAATCGCTATGAGTCGCGGATCGGGCCGCTCGTTCGCTCGGCGCTTCGTTATGCGCGCGAGCTCGTCGACGCGCTTCCTCCGCCGCGCGATGCGACGCCTTCCGCATGGGCCGACGATGCCTATCTGCGCGCCATGTTCGCGACTTCGGAAGACATCACGCATGTCATCGGCCAGTCCAACGATCTGCGCAACTGGTTCGACGCGCATTACGCAGCGGAACACGCCCATGCCGTGCTGAGTAGCCGCCTCGTCGAGCGGCGCGTGCTCGGCGTGGCCGACGAGGCCGGCGTGGTGCGCTCGGACGTGCCGCGCATCGCCGTGAGCTTCGACGACAAGCGCATTCGCATTTGCGACGAAACCGACGCAGCGCTAAGGGATGACATCGTGCTGCGGGTCATCGAGCAACTGGCGCTGGAAGCCACGTCGCGCATCTCGGCGCAGGAGGCCCAACGCGAGGCGTTGAAGGAGACGCGCGCACTGCTCGCCGCGCGAAGGCAGATGCTCGGGCGGCGTGGCGCGGGCATGTCGGGCATGAGCGGCGCGTCGCCTGCATACGGCGATGCTTCGACGGACTTCGCCCGACTGGAGCGCGAGATGGCCGAGAACGAGGCCGCGCTTGCGTCGCTCGGCTCGCGCGCGGAAGCCGTGGAACAGCAGCTTGGCGCGCTCGCCGACGTGCTGGGCGATCCTGCCGCGCTCATACGCGTGGATCGCAAGGCGCTGCGGCTGGATCGCATGAACCTCGTCGTCGAAGCGCCCGGCGATGAACGGGCCGCCGAACTGACGCTCCATCTCGCGCATTTGCCGATGCAGCCTCCCGAGGTCCGCGCAGTGCAATTGGTGCGCGTCGCGCGGCGAGACATGCCGGCTGCGGGCGGCGCGATCGACGATGCGGCGCGGTGGCTGATCTGAGCGCGTCTCAAAACGCGCCGCGACTCGACCTGCGATCAATATGGCCACGTCCATTCGGCGATCTCGTCGGGATCGGTGCCATGCGTATGCGCGTAATCGAGGTGGCGAATCACCGCGTTCTTCATGTCCTCTCTCAAATGCGCAGTGCTTCCGCGCAGGCGAGGCACGCGGTCGATCACGTCGATCACGAGATTGAAGCGGTCCACCTGATTGAGTATCGCGAGTTCCAGCGGAGTATTGATGTTGCCCTTCTCCTTGTAGCCGCGCACATGCAAGTTCTCGTGATTGCGGAACTTGTACGCCAGCTTGTGGATGAGCCACGGGTAGCCGTGAAAGTTGAAGATCACGGGCTTGTCCAGCGTGAACAGACTTTCGAAGTTCCGCACGCTCGATCCGTGCGGATGCTCGGTATTCGGCTGCATCTTGAACAGATCGACCACATTCACGAAGCGCAGCTTCAGTTCCGGCAGATGTTCGCGCAGGATGGCCGTGGCCGCGAGCGCTTCCTGAGTCGCGACGTCGCCGCACGACGCCATGACGACATCGGGCTCTTCGTTTTCGTCGTTGCTCGCGCGCCGCCAGACGCCCATGCCCTTCGCGCAATGCACGATGGCTTCGTCGATCGTCATGAACTGCAAGTGCTTCTGTTTGTCCGCGACGATCACATTGATGCAATCGGTCGATCGCAGGCACTGATCGGCCACGACGAGAAGCGTGTTCGCGTCGGGCGGCAGATAGACTCGCGTCACGGACGGACTCTTGTTCGTCACGAGATCGATGAACCCCGGGTCCTGATGCGAGAAGCCGTTGTGATCCTGACGCCAGACCGTGGAAGACAGCAGAATGGTCTCCGACGAAACGGACGCACGCCAGGGCACATGGTTCTTGCAGATGTCGAGCCATTTCGCGTGCTGATTGAACATCGAATCCACGACATGCGCGAATGCCTCATACGTATGGAAGAAGCCGTGACGTCCGGTCAGCAGGTAGCCTTCGAGCCAGCCGAGCAAGGTGTGCTCCGAGAGCATCTCCATGACGCGGCCGTCGCGCGAGAGTTCGCCGCCGTCCTCGTCCTCGGGAAGCATGTCGGCCATCCAGACCTTCTTGCTTGCCTGATAAACCGCCTGTAGCCGGTTGGAGGCCGTTTCATCGGGACCGAACACGCGGAACGTGTCCATGTTGGCGCGCATGATGTCGCGCAGGAATTCGCCCAGCGGACGGGTGTTCTCATGCTGGACGGTCCCCGCCTGGCCGACATCGACCGCATAGTCGCGGAAGTCGGGAAGCTTGAGTTCCTTGCGCAGCACGCCGCCGTTCGCATGAGGATTCGCGCTCATCCGCCGCGTTCCGGTCGGCGCAAGCGCCCGGATTTCTTCGCGCAGCCGGCCGTTTGCGTCGAAGAGTGTTTCCGGCTCGTAGCTCTGCATCCAGCGTTCGAGCACCGCGAGATTCGCGGGGTTCGTATGCACATCCGAGAACGGTACCTGATGCGAACGCCACGAGCCTTCGACCTTATGCCCGTTGATCTCCTTCGGTCCGGTCCAGCCCTTCGGCGTGCGCAGCACGATCATCGGCCAACGCGGGCGTTCCAGACCCTTGCCGGCGCGACTGTTCTCCCAGATCGCGCGGATATCGGCGGTGACCCGATCGAGTGTCTCGGCCATCTTCCGGTGCATCTGCGCGTGGTCCGATCCTTCGACGAAATACGGGGTGTAGCCGTAGCCGACGAAAAGCGCCTCCAACTCTTGATGGCTGATGCGCGCGAGGATCGTCGGGTTCGCGATCTTGTAGCCGTTGAGATTGAGAATGGGCAGCACTGCGCCGTCGCGCGCGGGATTGATGAACTTGTTCGAATGCCATGCAGTTGCGAGCGGTCCGGTCTCCGCTTCGCCATCGCCCACGACGCACGCGACGATGAGTCCGGGATTGTCCAGCACCGCGCCGTACGCATGCGACAGGCTGTAACCCAGTTCGCCGCCTTCATGGATAGATCCCGGCGTTTCCGGCGTCACGTGCGAGCCGATATGGCCGGGAAACGAGAACTGCTTGAAGAACTTCTGCAAGCCCTCGGTATCCTCGCTTTTGTCGGGATAGACCTCCGAATAGGTGCCTTCGAGATAAGCGGGGCCGAGCACGCCGGGCGCGCCGTGTCCGGGACCGGCCATGAAAACGACATCGAGGTCGTCGCGCTTGATGACGCGGTTCATATGCGCCCAGACGAACGAAAGAGCAGGGCTCGCGCCCCAGTGCCCGAGCAGGCGGTGCTTGACGTGCTCCGCTTTGAGCGGCTCGCGCAGCAGCGGGTTATCCGCGAGAAAGATCATGCCCGCCGATAAGTAATTGCACGCGCGCCACCATGCATCGACGAGCCGTAGTTCGTCGTCTTCGATGGTAGTTGCGTCAGACGGATTGGTGCTGGAACGATCGTTCATCGACGTCTCCGTTCAATAGCGGCGCATCGGAACGCACGTCGTGCTTTTTCACGAGGCGTCGCGCTGCGCGAGGTTCGCAGTTCGGTAGGTGCGCTCTTTCGTGCTTATTTTTATGCGTCTTATTGAGTCGATATCACGCGATGCCGCGATGTTCAAGATTCGAGGCGCGCGATTTCCACAAGGTTTGATCTGACTGCGCATAGAGCGCATTCAGTACTTGATGTCTCTTGCAGCCTGACGCCCGTGTTGCTTCGTCTCGCGCTTGTCCTGCCGGCATTGCGCATTCGATTGCTGGTTCGCCGCGCGGCAGTCCTGTTTGGTATGCCGCGCGGTCTGGCGCGTCTCTTGGCGCACATCGCGCCCGGCGCGGCGTTGCTGCGCCTGCTGCGTTGGCAAGGCGCTGTCAGGCCACGACAAGGCGAGCATGGCAGTGGCGATCGCGATGAACCTGAGTGTGCATGCGGGCATGATGTGGGCTCCGAAAGGATGGGAAGATTCCCCGGCTCTTCTCCTTCAAGATAGCGACCTCGCCCGACCTTGTGAATCGGCATTTGCGAAGAGATAGCTTGACTGTCGGCGGCGCATGGATTTAATTGATTAAAGAAGCCGACATGCTGTCGACGGCGTGGTGCTTATCGACCGGAGCTAAACCCGTGAGACTTCTTTCCGTAGCCACCGGTGCGTGCTTCTCGCTGGTTCTGCATGACGCGTGCGCGAGCCCGGTGGACTTTTCGAACGCACTGCCGAATTTTTTCGGCGCGGGCATCGGATCGACGACCGAGTACGCCGGCGGCAAGGACCGCATCGTAGGCGTGCTTCCCGGCATGCGCTACGCGACGAGCGGCGGCCATCTGTTCGAGTGGTACGGGACCTATGCGCAATACAACTTCGGTACGCTAACCGGCTTCCAGTGGGGCCCGGCACTGGCGCTTCGTCTCGGCCGACGCAATGTCGATGACGCCGTGGTATCGCAGGTCCATGAGGTATCCACGACAGTCGAAGGCGGCGGCTTCGTCGGTTACGAATACAGCCACGCTGGCGACGTACCGTATCGTCTTCGAGGCGAAGTCACCGTCGTCACCAATGCAGGAGCCGTCTATACGGGCGCGCGGGTTTCACTGAACACGAGCGCGTGGTTTCCGCTGCACTCGCGCGTGTTCGTCGGCGGCGGAGCCGGCGCGACTTGGGTGAGCGGCGGCTTCAACGAGACCTACTACGGCGTCACGCAGGAAGACGCGCAAAGGAGCGGGCTGCCTGTCTTCCGTCCGGGCGGCGGACTGAATCAACTGACCGGCTGGATCGCCGGAATCTACAAGATCACGCCGAAGTGGTACGCAGGCGCGATGGTCTACTATCAGCGTTTGATGGGCGACTCGGCGGCGAGCCCGATCGTGACCCAGCGCGGCACGCGCAATCAGCTGACCTACGGCGTTGGCGTTGCCTATGCATTTCAATAAGCACGCCGGCTTTCGATGCCAGCGTTCTAGCGGCAAGCGAAACGACGGTGCACGTCAACGATATCCATTCACGCGATGCCGCGCTAGTGCATCGCGCCCGCGAGCGCTTCCGCGTCGAGGCCGACGATGAGATCGACTTCGCCGTTAGAGAGCGTTTGCGTCGCCGGCACGCCAGCGGTCGTCAGCGCCTTGTTGTCCATGCGCGATGCGTCGTTCAGCAGAACGCGCAGGCGTGTCGCCGCGAGCGGTTGCAGCGTGACGATGTTCGCGCCCCCGCCCAACGCTTCGCGAATCTTTTCGGCGCGCGCCGCATAAGCCGAACCGTCGGAAGCAGGTGCAAAAGCCGGTGCAGGCGCCGCATCTGCGGCCTGTGCAGCACCGGCCGCGCCCGCCGCCGGCAGATCGGCTTCCGCGCCCGCGCGCTTCAGATAGTCCTGCATGTCCGTCTTCATGTTCTCCGAGAGCGGCCCGAAGATGGCCTGCACGCCGTTACCCACGCGCACGACGCCTGCCGCGCCCAACGCCTTGAGCCTGGCATCGTCGACGAGCGCGGGATCGTTCACGGAGATGCGCAGCCGCGTGATGCACGCATCGAGACTCTTGATGTTGGAACGCCCGCCGAACGCGAGCACGAGATCGCGAGAGCGTCCGCCCATCTCGGCCGTGCTGCCCGCGGCTGCTTCGACGGTATCGTCCTCGCGGCCCGGCGTCTTGAGATCGAAGCGCGTGATGACGACGCGGAACACGGCGTAATAGATCACCGCATAGATCGGTCCGACGATAAAGACGTACCACGCGTTGGTCGCCTTGTTGCCGATCAGATTGAACATCACGAAGTCGATCGCGCCCTGAGAGAACGTGAAGCCCATGTGCATGTTCAACGTGTTGGCAACGAACTGCGCCGATGCCGCGAGACACGCGTGGATGAAGTACAGCACCGGCGCGACGAACAGGAACGCGAACTCGATCGGCTCCGTGATGCCCGTGAGAAACGAGGTCAGCGCGGCGGACACCATCATGCCGCCGACCGCCACTTTCTTTTCCGGCTTCGCGCAATGCCAGATTGCGATGGCGGCCGCGGGCAGGCCGAACATCTTGAAGAAATACGCGCCGGCGAGAATCCCGGCCGTGCGGTCGCCCGCGAAGAAGCGCGTGATGTCGCCGTGCACGACCTTGCCGGTGGTGGGATCGAGATAGCTGCCCGCTTCGAAGAAGAACGGCACGTTCCAGATGTGATGCAGGCCGAAGGGAATCAACAGCCGTTCGACGAAACCATAGATGGTCGCCGCCGTGCGCGGATCGGACACCGCCGCCCAGTGCGAGAACGCCTTGATCGCGCTGCCGATAGGCGGCCAGATGACCGAGAGAATCGCGCCGAGCACGATCGAACCGATTGCCGTGACGATCGGCACGAAGCGCTTGCCCGCGAAGAAGCCGAGATACGGCGGCAGCGTGATGCGGTAGTAGCGATTGAACATCCACGCCGCGAGACCGCCCGCGAGAATGCCGCCGAACACGCCGGTCTGGATCGACGGAATGCCCATGATGGTGTCGGGCTTCACGCCTTCGAACGTTGCGATGACGCCCAGCGTCGCTGTCATCACGAGAAAGCCGATGGTCGCGGCAATGCCCGACACGCCGTCGTTCTCCGTGAAGCCGAGCGCGACGCCGATGGCGAAGATCAACGGCAGGTTGCTGAAGATCACGTCGCCCGCGTTCTTCATGAGCGCGAGCACGATGCCGGGGATATAACCGTGGAAGTCGGTGGAGCCGAGGCCGAGCAGCAACCCCGCGACCGGCAGCACCGCGACGGGCAGCATCAGCGATTTGCCGACCTTCTGCACCACGCCGAAAGCGTTCTTGAACATGCTGTCTCTCCGCTTGTTCCGGTGATCGCCTCTTACCTATTCCGCATAGCGAGCGAGCAGCGCGCGCACTTCCGCCGTGGTGCCGAGGGTCAGTACCTTGGCTGCGAGCGCGCGGCATTCGTCCATCGTGAGGCGCGCGAGCTGCGCCTTGATCGAGCCGATGGCCGGCACGCTGACCGACAACTCGTCGATGCCGAGTCCGGCCAGCACGGGCACGGCCATCGCATCCGACGCAATCCCGCCGCATACGCCCACCCATTTGCCGTGCCGGTGCGCGCCGTCGATGGTCATGCCGATGAGACGCAGCACGGCCGGATGCAGCGCGTCGGCCTGCTTCGCGAGCTTCGGATGCCCGCGATCCATCGCGAGGGTGTATTGCGTCAAATCGTTGGTGCCGATGGAAAAGAAATCGGCTTCCTGCGCGAGCGGCTCCGCAATCAGCGCAGCCGATGGCACTTCGATCATCACGCCTACCTTGATGCGGCTCATCTGCTCGCCTGCTTCCTCTTGCAGAATGCGCTTGGCCGCGCGCAGTTCGTCGAGAGTCGCGATCATCGGGAACATCACATGCAGATTGCCGATGGGCGCCGCCCGCAGGATCGCGCGCAACTGCGTCCGAAAGAAGTCGGGCAGTTCGAGACTCACGCGCACGCCGCGCAGGCCGAGAAACGGGTTGTCTTCCTTCGGCAGCGGCATATACGAAAGCGGTTTGTCGCCGCCGACATCGAGCGTGCGAACGACGAGCGGACGCTCGCGGCCGAGCGCTTCGGCGACGGCGCAGTACTCGGCCGCCTGTTCTTCTTCGGAAGGCGCGGTGTCGCGATTGTCGAATAGGAACTCGGAGCGCAACAGACCCACGCCTTCGGCGCCCGCCGCGACGGCATCGCGCGCTTCCTGCGCGTTGCGGATGTTGGCGACCACTTCGATGCGATGACCATCGGCGGTCACCGCGAGCTTGCTCGCGGCGGTTTGTTCTTGTGCCCGCTTCAATGTCTGCCGCTCGATGCGCTCGCGCGCCTTTTGCAGGTCGTCAGCGCCTGGGTTGCGTCGCAGGCTGCCACGCGAGCCATCGAGCACGACGAGCGTGCCGTCGGACAACTGCAACGCGCTTTCGTCGATGCCGCAGATAGCCGGAATGCCGAGCGAGCGCGCCAGTATCGCGACGTGGCTCGTCGCGCCGCCTGTCGTCGTGCAGAAGCCGAGCACTTTGCTTCTGTCAAGCGACGCGGTGTCCGAAGGAGAGAGTTCCTCGGCGATGAGAATGGATTCGTCCGGCACGTCGATGCGCGCCTGCTTCGCGCCCGCGAGCAACGCGAGCACGCGGCGGCCGACATCGCGGATATCGCCCGCCCGTTCGCGCAGAAGCGCGTTGTCGAGCTTCTCGAGATGGCTTGCCTGCGCCTCGAAAGCGGCGCGCCACGCGAAGCCCGCGCTCTTGCCGTCGCTGATGCCGGCGATCGCCGCGTCGTTGAGATCCGGATCGCCCAGCAGTTCGAGATGAGCATTGAGGATCTCTGCCTTCGACGGATCGGTCAGCTTCGCCTTCAGCGCCTCGATCTGCTGACGCGCTTCATGATGCGCCGCGTCGAGCCGCGCGCGCTCGCGTTGCGGCGATTCGCCCGTCTCGGCCACGTCGATGACTTCGCGGCGAAACTGCACGATCTTGCCGACCGCGAGCCCCGGCGACGCCGAGACGCCGGTGAACTCGTTCGCGTCGGCAGGCGTGGCGCGTGGCGGCGCGGCGGCTTCGCTCGTCATGGCAGGAGCGGCAGGCGCGGGCGCTTCGCCGGGCTTCTCGCCCGAACCCGACGCCAGCAGGCGCGCGAGCGCGGTCGCGGCTTCATTCGCATCGGGCCCGGCGGCTTCGATGCGCAGCTTGTCGCCGAAGCTCGTCGATAGCGCCATCAGCGCGACCACGGACTTCGCGTTCGCGCTGTCGCTGCCGCGCACGACGCGAATCTCGGAGGTGTACTTCTTGGCTTCGGCGGCGAACACGGCGGCGGGTCGCGCGTGCAGACCTTGCGGATTCGGCAGCGTGACTTCGTCGGATACGGCCTGTCCGCCTGCGTCGCGGCTCGCGTTGTCTTTGGTCGGCGCGACGAACTCGACCCGAAGCGCGACGTCCTGGCCCGCCGTGACGAGGCCCGTGGCCGGTTCATAGCGGGTGACGAGCTCGCCGTTCGCGATGACCATTTCCGTGAGCAGACTCACGGCCTTTGCGCCGACGACGAGCGGGTCGAAGCGAATGAGCGGCTGGCCGGTCACGACGGTATCGCCTTCCTTCACGAGCGGCGTGAAGCCTTCGCCGCGCAGCATCACCGTATCGAGACCGATGTGAATCAGCACTTCGAGACCGCAGTCGCCCGTCACGGTCGCTGCATGACAGGCGCGATGCAGTTGCGTGACCTTGCCGGCGAGCGGCGAGAGCAATTCGTCGGAAGTCGGATCGATCGACACGCCATCACCGACCATCTTCTGAGCGAACACCGGATCGGGCACGGTATCGAGTTGGACCATGACGCCTGAAATGGGCGCCATCAGCTCGATTCGCTCTAAACGTCGCGGAGCTTTCATGTGAACGACTCCTTGTCCCTCGACTGCGCGAGGTCAATACATAAGACGTCTGCGCAAGGTTGTTCAATGGACCATTTGCCTACGATGAATCATAGGCAAACGAAGAACGAATCGCCGGAATATGTGGGCAGGGTTTGATCTGATGCAGAGCGCTTTGCGTTGAAACCAATTGACGGGAACGATGCGGGAAGTGAAACGTTATTAGCAAGACTAACTGATTGGTCGGTTCCTCGTTTTTGCCGTATCGGATCGCTCGTACGAGAAGAGATTTCGGAATTACGTGATTAGAGAATAGCGCTGCGAGCGCGGAGTGTAGTCAACTGGGTATCTTGGCGTCGATGATGCGTTGCGCTGCGCTGAGCCCGCTCGACAGAGCCTCGTCCTCCGTGCGGAAGACAGTATGCGTTTCGGAGACCAGCCGAACCGGTACGCCGACAGGCCGCTTCGGTTCAGCGGTGCAAACACTCACTACAGCAATGAATCCGACGGGGTCGCTGAATTTCGCTTCGTGCGACACGGCTTTGACTGGCTCGAGGTGAATCGTGATCTCGAACCCTCGATAAGGATAGCTTCGCTCCATCGATTCGCCCTCGAAAGGTTCATCAATTGCAGATGCGGATACTGCATGACTGCGAGCGGTGACGACCGCAACTGCCGATGCTAAGGCATTCTACTTCTCCGGAATGTCGATTCGCAGCGGCGTAGGGTTTGTGCTTAGCGGAGTCATCGGCGACTGCCGTATGTTTTGCCGATCTAAGCGTGGATGCCGCGCCGCGTGCGAATACGCTCTCGCATTACACGAGGCGCGCGCCGCCATCGACGTTCAGTGTCGCGCCGTTCATGAAGCCATTGGTCATCAGGAATACCACGCCTGCGCCGGCTTCGCTCGCGGTGCCGAGACGATGCAGCGGCAAGGTCTTCTCCATATTGGCCACGACTGCATCTCGCGCGTCGCCGAGTGCTTTGCGCAGGATCGGCGTATCGATCGGACCGGGCGACAGCGTGTTGACGCGCACCGGCGCCAGTTCGAGTGCCAGCCCGCGAGCGAGCGCTTCCATCGCGGCGGACGCGGCGGCGAGCACTGCGGTGCCGTAGGCGTTCGGACGGTCGGCGAGACTGCCCGAGATGAAAGTGATCGAGCCATCGGTGCGCAACCGGTCGCCCAGGGCGCGAATGACGTGCACGGCCGCCCAGATGCGTTCCTCGAACGCATTGCGAAGATGCGCGACCTCGGCCTCGCGCACCGTCCCTGCGACGAAAGTGCCCGCCAGCAAGACGAGATGATCGACCTTCGCAATGTCTCGCACGGCCTGCTGCAGAGCGTGCGCGTCGGTCACGTCGGCCGCGCGCCAACCGGCGAAGCCATGTTGCGCCGCGACGCGTTGAGCGGTGTCGGCAGAGCGTCCGACGACGATGACCTCCGCGCCCGCCCGCTTCGCCTGAACGGCCGCGTCGAGCCCGATGCCCGACGTCCCACCGAAGATCAATGCCGTCTTGCCGGCCAGCGGGCGGTGAGCGACTGCTTCGGCCTGTGCGTCTTGCGCGTTCGTATTCGCGTTCATGTCCTTCTCCTGTTTGACTTCGCCGGTTCGGCGTCGATGGAAGAAGGTTAATTCGAGAGACTGCGCTTGATAATCGGGCTACGGTTCGCTTTAATGATGCCATCATGGAACAAATCGCCATCGAAAGGCTCACTGGGCTCATTGCTTTTGCGCGTGCGGCGTCGCTGGGCAGCTATACGGCTGCGGCGCGTTCGCTGTCGGTTTCACCATCGGCGATCAGCAAGAGCATCCAGCGGCTGGAGCAGCATTTCGGCCTCGTGCTGTTCACCCGGACCACGCGCTCGCTGACGCTGACGCCCGAGGGCCGAGATCTTCTGGAGCGCACGCAACGCTTATTGCGCGAAGCGGAAGGGATCGAGCAAGGCGTCGCCGCAGCGCGCGCCGAGCCGGCGGGAACGCTGAAGGTGACGGCGCCGCTGCCCGTCGGCGTGAACATCCTCGCGCCGGCCTTGCCCGCGTTTCGCCGACAGCATCCGAAAGTGACCGTCGATGTGCGCCTGAGCGACCGCTACGTCGATCTGGTCGAGGAGGGCGTGGATGTCGCCATTCGAGTCGGCGAACCCGGCGACACGCGGTTGATCGCGCGTCGTCTGGCACCGCATCGGATTTGCGCATTCGCGTCCCCCGAATACTTGCGGGAGCGAGGCGTGCCGCAGCATCCGAACGATCTCTTGCAGCATGACTGCGTGAACTTCAGATATCAGTCGACGGGGCAGGAAGCCGCGTGGCCCTTCAACGTGGGCGGCAAGCTCCTTGAGTTCACGCCTGCGTCGGCTTTGATGATCGATGTCAGCGACGCGGTTGCCGCGGCGTTGGCCGCCGGCGCCGGCATCGGGATTTCGACGACGTATATCGCGGCCTCTTACGTTCGGCGGCGCGAACTCGTACCGGTGCTGCACGAGTTCGCTTACGACCGCTTCCATCTGCATGCCGTGTGGCCCGAGAGCCGCCGCAGCAATCCGGCGGTAAAAGCGTTTGTCCGCTTTTTGCAGGACATCTTTCCGTCGCCCGCGCCCTGGGACGTGCTGGTGCGGGATCATGCTTCTTAGCGGCTGTGAGTTGTCGGGGAACGTCGCTGACGTGAGTGGGCGTGAGTCGACGCGCTCGCTGATCATGGCCTATCGATCATGCTCGCATTGCGCGCGGATTCTTAGCTCACGGGAGCGCCAAACGCATCGACGAAGCGCTCCATCAAGCGTGCTTCCCGGCGGCTTCGACTCCGAGCGCCGCGCGCGTCTCACGAAGAAGCTCGTCGGATAGCTCGGGATCATCAACGGCACGTGCCAGAATAAGAGCGCCGACGATGCTCGAGAGCGTGTGGATCGCATCGCGTCGAACACTTTTCTTGTTGGCTTTCGCACGAGGCTCGGAGAAGCCCTCGATCATGCTTTCCACGTGATGGGTGAACGCGGTTTGGGCCGTAGGTTCATGTGCGATCTCTCCCGCCAGCCCGGCCATCAGACAGCCATTGCCTCTATCGTCGCGGTGCTGCGCGCTCAGATAACCGTTGACGTAATCGATTCTCGACGCGCCCCGAGCCATGCCTTCCTTCATGGATTCGAGCGCTTTGACCGATGCATCTTCGATGCTCTTTCCGATCAGATCTTCTTTGGACTCGAAGTGATGATAGAACGCGCCGTGGGTCAGGCCCGTCGCCTTCATGATTTCGCTCAGGCTCACGCCGGAGAACCCGCGCTCGCGAAATAGAATCGATGCCTGTTCCAGGATACGGGCGTGCTTCTCTGCCGTCTCCTCTGGCGGGTAACGCATACATCCTCCCATTAAACCAGTAAGAAACAAGTTGACTTTAAACAGTATAGCGATCATGCTTCGCGAATGGAAGCATGATGACCATCATGTTTGACCTGTCGCAGGTCCGTGTGGTCGATGCTTCCATGCGTGCTCAAACATGATGGTCATAATGCTTAACGGCGTTGTCCTTTTTACCGAGGTTCGTATGAAGAAGTTTCTTGTGACAGGTTCCACCGGTACCACGGGTGCCCCGACGGTTCGCCTCTTGCTCGAAAACGGCCACCGCGTGGCGGCATTCGTGCGCCGCGAAGATGCCCGTTCCGCGGCGCTCGAGAAACTGGGCGCAGAGATCGTGACCGGTGACCTGCTCAATATCGAAGATGTGCGCCGCGCGACGACGGGCGTCGACGGCGTCTACTTCTGTTATGCGTTGACGCACGGAGCGGTGGAAGCGACGGCGATACTCGCTCAAGCGGCAATCGAGCAAGGCGTCAGGCAGATCGTCTATATGTCGCAACGACAGTCGCGCCCGCACGCACGCAGTCCCGCGACCATGAGCCACTGGCTGTCCGAGAGAATTCTCGATCGCTCGAGCGTGCCCACGGCGCATCTTCGAGTCAACTTCTTCGCGGAATGGATGTTGTACACAGCCAATGAGATTCGCGCGGGTCGCTATCTGACGCCGTTCGATGCAGAGAGCCGCTTCGTTCCGATCGCCGCAGTGGATATCGCACGTCTGGCCGTACGAATCCTCGAGAATCCGGAAGCATTCGGCAGCACGATCATTCCGGTCACTGGCTCGGTCGAAGTATGCCATATCGAACTCACGCGCATCCTTGCAGAGACGCTAGGAAAGGAGGTGCTGTTCAAGCAGGTGTCGCCAGAAGAGTTCGTGAGAACGATCGGACTGGATAAGGATCCTTCCTTCGTCCGGCATTTCAGGGCAGTCAAGATCGATCAGCAGGAGGGATTGCTTGCCGGCGTCGACAAGAGCGCGGCGGAAATCATCGGTCAGCCGCTGGTGACGCCCGAACAGTTCATCAAAGAGCATCGGCATCTCTTGGCTTGATCTTGATAGACGGACAAGTTCGGTCATAACCTACTGGTCCGTCGTTTCGCGGTCCCCCGTTCGGCCGTGGCGATGCCTCAGTTGGATGGTCCGCGAGTTAGGGTTCATGAGCGCAACGCTTGCGCGAGGAATCGTTGGCAGACACCGACCTGTCGCCCTCTGCCGTGCACGCAGTGCTCGAAATCGGCGCGAGTCCCGGGATCAACGGCAAGGAACTGGCCGAGCTCCTGAGACTGGATAAGTCCAATAGCAGCAGGCAGATCGCGCGCCTGGAGGCGGCGGGGATCGTCGAACGGCGCGCGTCCGACGGCGATGCGCGTTCATCGGAACTCTATTTGACGCATGGAGGAAAGCAACTCAGGCAGAAGATCGACCGGTTCGCGTCGTCTCAGGTCTCGAAGGCCCTTGCGCGCTTGAGCCCTTCCGACCAATTGGCCATGGTGCGCGCAGTCGGACTGTATGCCGATGCATTGGGGCAAGACAACGGTACCGATACACCGGTTAGCAGAACCGTATCTGCCTCCATAGTGGAGGGATACCGACCCGGCTGCATCGGTGATGTGGCCAGCCTGCACGGGCGCTTCTATGCACAGCACTGGGGTTTTGGCGCCTTCTTCGAAAAGAGAGTCGCGACCGAACTGGCCGCGTTCGCCGAAGCCTTGCCGCAGGATGGCAAAGCGCTCTGGCTCGGCGAGCGCGACGGCCGCACGCTCGCATCGCTTGCCATCGATGGGAACTTAAAGAGCGGAGTGGCGCATCTGCGTTGGTTCATTGTGGACGACGCATTGCGCGGCACTGGAATAGGAAGGCAGCTCATGACGCGCGCCATGAACTTCGTCGACCAGCATTTCGCCGAGACGTACCTCTCCACGTTCAAGGGTCTGGAGGCAGCGAGGCACCTGTATGAATCATTCGGCTTCGAACTGTGCGAGGAAGCTCAGGGCACGCAATCGGGAACGAGCGTCACGGAACAGCGGTTCGTGCGTCGGACGGCCTGACCCGCGCGGCTGGATCATCGTTGGAGCGGTGACGCGGGAGGTGCTGCTGACCTAGCGCCCCAGTCTCACCACCACGGACGCAACCAGTCGCCGTCTCTTGAATCGGGCCGATGACCGCGCCCCTCGCCATCCCGATGGTGTCGTTCTTCGCAACGGTGCGCTTTCGGCAGGCCGCTCACCTTACGAATGTACCCGGTGCTTCCCGCAGCTTCAGCAAAGAACAGATCGCCTTCCGGCCCGAACGCGAGTTCTCTGGGACCGCTCAAAATGCCGGCCTGAGTGGCAGGGCCGCCGTCGCCGCTATGACCGTCCATCCCACTACCGGCAATGGTCGTGATGATGCCGGTGTGCCTGTTCACCTGGCGCACGCGGAAGTTGAAGGTATCGCTGATCGTCAGGTTGCCCGCGCAATCGAACGTGATGTGCGTAGGGAAGTTCAGGAGCGCGTCGGTCGCGAGAACGCCGTCGCCGTTGTAGCATGCGGAGCCGCCAATTTGCTGGCACGTGGTCCCCGCGCCGGCTACTTTGGTGACCGTCCCGGTCGATGCGTCGACCCGGACGACATTCGGCGGAACGGGGTCCACTACATAAAGGACGCCGCGCGGATCGAACGCCATGGTGACGATGTACGTGGCACCGAGCTCGACAACGGTCGAGATAATCCCTGTGCGATGGTCCACTCGCCGGATGAGGCCGGCTGCCGAATCGGCAATGTAGAGATCGCCTTCGCGATTCACCGCGACATCGTTGGCGAATACCGTTGCCTCCGTGGCCGGACCGCCGTCGCCGCGGTTGGGCACGTTGGGCGTGCCCGGGCCAGCAACCGTGGCAATGATGCCGGTCTCGCGATCGACCCTTCGAACGACTCTCGCATTCCCCGAATCGCCGATGAAGACGTTACCTGCGCGGTCGAGCGCCACGCCTGTCGGATAGCCGAGTTGCGCCTGCGTGGCCGGGCCGCCGTCGCCGCGATAGCCCGCCTGCCCGGTGCCGGCAATGATCGTCACCGTGCCGTTCCTGTGGTCGATTCGCCTAACCACGTGATGCGTCGGTTCGGCGGTATAGATGTTGCCCCATCGGTCCGCCGCGATGGCTTCGGCCTGTATGGCCTGCGCGCCGTCGCCGCCCGCAAAGGTCGTGATGGTCTGCGCCTGAGCGGCATGCGCGAACGCGACGAGCAGCAGTGCATAGAAGGCTCGCAACATGACAGCGAGGCTCCGGCCTATGCGGGCTATGCGGGGTATGCGCGGCATACATCCTCCTTTCGGCATCATCGAACTGCACGGTCATTCAATAGTCGATGTCGCGGAATGCAGGATGTTGTGGCCAAGGGGAAGCGAGCCCGAAAGCGTCCAAACCGCCCGACACTTCATTTTAGTAAGAAGTATCGAAAAGCAAATGACTTTTCATCCTTCCGATGGGGTCGTTGCCTTCCATGCTCGCGGCACGCGATGAAAGTTGCGGTCGAAATAGATCAGACTGTCGCCATCGCTTCGCACCTTGATGTGCGTCGTTTGCACGAACATCACGGCATGCGAGCCGACATCTTTTGCTTCGACAATCGTGCCTTGCAAGCTCGCTAGGGCGCCACGCAAAACGGGGACGCCGTTCTCGCCTTCGTCCCAAACCGGCAATTGAAAGCGCTCTTCCATCGATAACCCCGTCATGCCCGCGAAGTGTCGCGCGATGCTCTCCAGACTCGCCGGCAGGACGTTGATGCAAACCTGTCGATTGCCGTCGAAGACCGAATGCATCGCGCTCGACCGGTTCAGGCACACGAGCAGCGTCGGCGGCGCGTCGGTGACGGAGCAGACCGCGCTCGCCGTGATGCCGCATCGTCCGTGCGCGCCGGCCGTGGTGATGACATTGACCGCTGCGCCAAGATGGGCCATCGCTTGTCGGAACTGCTGGCGCTGCGGATCGAGTTCGGTGTGAACGGATGCGGCTTGTACGGACATGATGTTGAGTCTCCGGCTTGATCTGCCATAAATGCAGACACATGGATACGATGACACTGCGAAATTCGGATTCGTGCGCTGTCACTGCTGCTCGTGCGCCACGCATGATCAGTCAACGCATGAAAAGTCCACCGTTGATATCCCAGCACGCACCGTTGGCGAAGTAGGCATCGGCGGAAGCGAGCGTGACGGCGACATCGGCAATGTAAGACGCGGAGCCGAGGCGTCCCACCGGAATGCCGGCGATCACCTTCTCCAGCTTGTCGGCGGGCACGCTCTCATGCACGATCGCCAGATCGAGCGGTCCCGGCGAGATCGCGTTGACTGTCACGCCATGCGCCGCGAGATCGCGTGCGAAGACCTTGGTGAGCGTGATGGCGCCGCCCTTGGCCGCCGCGTAATGCGCGCCGGTCGCCGAGCCGCCATTCTGTCCCGCGAGCGATGCGATATTCACGATCCGCCCCGCGCCGTGCGTGGCGAAGTACTGCCCGAACACCTGACAGCCGAACAGCACGCTGCGCAAGTTCACGTCGATGACCTGATCGAACTCTTCCGCCGTGATCTCCATGACGGGCACCACCTTCGACGCGCCCGCGTTGTTGACGAGCGCATCGATCGCGCCCCAGCGGTCGATCAGCGCATCGCGCGCGGCCTCGAAATCGGCCTTCGATGTCACATCGAGCCTGAGCGCGAATGCGCTCGACCCGTCGCCGCTCAACCCACGCGCGAGCCTCTGCGCTGCATCGGACGCGATATCGCCGAGCGCCACTTTGTAGCCCGCGTCATGAAAGCGGCGCGCGAGCGCTTCGCCCAGTCCGCGCGCGGCCCCTGTGATGAGCACGACTCTCTTCGACATCACATGTCCTCGTCATTCGTTGGATGCGAGCGCCGCTTCGATACGCGCCGCGACCGCGCACACCGTCTCGTCCTCGCCCTTGCGGCCGACGATCTGCAATCCGGCCTTCATGCGCGTTCCGTTTATCGGCACCGGCAACGTGATGGCAGGATGCCCGCTGAGATTGAATGGCCGTATGAGCGACGACATCGCGATGACCGACGTTCCCGCGCGCGCCGCCTCGATGGTGATCGGGAGCGACGGCAGTGTCGGCAGGGTGAGCACGTCCGCGTCATCGAGCGTGCGGTCGACTTCATCCGTGATCGCGCGGCGGATGCGTTCCGCGTTGTCGAGATCGGCGGCGCTCGTATTCGCCGCCGCGCGCAGGCGGGCTTCGATATCGGCGCCGAGCTTGCCGGTATCGACGAGATGGCCGAACGCACGCCACGTCTCCGCGTTGATGACAGCCAGCCCCGCTGCGAAGGCATCGCGCATCGACGCGAGGGCCACGGGACGCGTGGACAAGCCGCTGCGTGTCGCCGCAGAGGCAACCGCGTGCCTGATGTCGTCGTCCGCATCGACATGGAGCATCGCCACCCGCGCATGCGCGACATCGCGGCGCGCGCGACCCGCCTGAAACGACGGATCGATCGCGAGCATGACGTCGATGATCGTATTCATGTCACGCGCGAACGGACCGACGCAATCCAGCGTGGTCTCGCGCGGCGCGACGCCATCGCGCGATACGCGTCCGAACGTGGGCTTGAGGCCGATCACGCCGCAACACGCCGCCGGGCCGCGCACCGAGCCGCCGGTGTCGGTGCCGAGCGCGGCATCGACGAGATGCAGGCCGACCGCGGACGCCGAACCGCTCGACGATCCGCCCGGAATGCGCGCCGCATCCTGCGGATTGCGCGGCGTGCCGCAGAAGTCGTTGATGCCGGTCATGCCGAACGCCAGCTCGTGCATGTTGGTCTTGCCGGTGATGCGCCAGCCCGCGTCGAGCAGACGCTGCACCACTTCGGCGTGGCGCGGGGCGGGCAGCGCGTCGGCGAGCGCGCGGCTCGCGGCGGTCGTCGCGTAGCCCGCGATATCGATGCTGTCCTTGATCGCAATCGTCGGCGCGTCCGGACGTGCATGCGCGATGAGATCGAACTCGTGCAAGAAGGCGCTCATGCGATGAACCCTCGGGCGGGATTGACGGACCACGGCGCGTCGAAGAGACGCTCGGTGCGGAAGTGGCGGATCAGCCAGATGGCTTCGTCGTGCGGTGAGGGCATGAAGTCCACTTCGAGCCGCGCCGCAATGAGTTCGGCCCGTCCATCAACATAACCGGAAGCCTGCAACATGATCCAGCGGCCCTTCGCCGACTCGCCGCGCACTTCGATATGCTCGCTCGTCAGAAAGTGCGTGTTCGTCGTGAAATGCGGCGTGGGCGGCAGATAGCGCTGCAACATCGCGACGATATTCGCCGGGCCGATTAAGCGACCGAACTTGTTTGCATACTGCGGGCCTATGCCTTCCCACACAGCATCGTCGGAAAAGAGCGCCGCGAGCGATTCGCCTTCCAGCGCGCGCGCGGGCACGTCGCACAGCGCCATGTACCGCGCGATGCTTCTGCGGACCGCGTTGTGCGCCTCCAGCGCGCGCAAGCGCTTGACGATGGTCTCGTTCATCGCATCACCCATGATTGGCGACAGCGGGCGGCACCGTCAGCGCGCGGCCCACGCGTGCTTCGATCTTGCCGTAGCGCCACAAGTTGTACTCGCCGACCGGCGTCGTGCGATACAGATTGCAGACGGCGACGGCGGTGTCGAAATCGGCGACATCGGCCATGATGTAGAAGGTCCACGGCGCGCCGTCCGCATTGCCGACGACGAGGCGGTCGTCATCCATCACGCCGAGCACGCGCACGTTGTCCATCGCTTCGATGGCGTTGAGCATCTTGCCGTAGGCTTGCCACACCTCGCCGATCTGCTCGCGCGGCAGATCGAAGAAACTCTGCGAGACGCCGCAGCAGAACAGCACGCGCAGGGGCAGGTTTCGCGTATCGGGCATCGTCAGGTTCCTGTTCAACGTTTTTGCATGGGGCGATCACAGATAGCCGCATTGCACTGCACGCTATCGACCGAGCGCGCGAGCGGTCTTTCCGCCCAGACCGAAATCCGTATTCGGTATGTCCTTGATCATCACGCGCGTGGACTGCAACGGCACGTCGAGTTCGGCGGCGCTCGTTTGACACAGCCGCGCGATCAGCGCTTCTTTCTGCGCTTCCGTGCGGCCCGCAATCAGAATCGCGATGATGACCGGCAACGCATCAGGCGTGAGTTTTCCGCCCAGGCCGATGTTCGATGCCGGCAACTCCGACAACAGAATGCGCACCGATTCGGCCGGCGCGCCGATAGCATCGACGGTCGCCTGTGTCAGACCGTGAATGAGCGAGGCTTTGCGTTCATCGGCATGGCCTTGCGGCAGATAGACTTCGAGTGTCGGCATGGCAGTTCATCCACGAACATCAAAGCAGAAAGCCGATGGCACTCAGTGCTTCGGTCGAGTTAATCAGCCGAATCACCTTCTCGACGAGGCGCGGCTCGCCGTCGGTCATGCTGATCTTGTGCGTGAGGTCGGCCGCGAAGATGGTCGACACGCCGCGCTTGTACGCGATGATGATCTGCGACGACCTCACTTCGACGAGATCGGCGCTCTCCGACGAACGCGTGAAGCGCGACACCGTGCGCACCGTGCGCGCCGCATCGGATGCGGACGCCGAGTAGCCCGAGGTCATGCGTTGCACGCGCAGCTCGCGCATGTGCTGATCGTCGAATGCATAGTTCAAGGTCGCGGCGTAGTCAGTCGTATCGGGATCGATCGGCACGACGTAGATGCCTTTCGGGTCCCACAACTCCAGCCACGCCTGATAGTCGCGGCGGTCCAGAAGCTCGGCTTCGCGCCAGATGAACTCGATCGCGCGTGCGAACGTCTGGTCGGATAAGAGTGCGTTGCGGTCGTCCATCATGCTTGCTCCATCATTGCGCGCCATTGCCTGTAGGCTTCGCGCATGCCGGTTTCGTCGGTCGCGTGCGCGGTCTTTTCGCCGTTCGGCGCGGTGGTTTCGCGGTTCAGCCCGCGATTCACGAGAATGGGTACATCGGGGCCGGCGTAGGAGCCGCGCTGCACGCGCTCCCATGCTTCGGCGTCGTCGGGACTGCCGAAGCCGAACGGACCCTGAAAGTGTTCGTGCATGCGCAGACGCATGCGGTTCGCTTCCTCGGGACCGCCGTCCATCCCGAGCGCGACGTGGCGAATCTCCGTTTCTTCCGCGGAAATGGGGCGCAGCACGCGGAAGAAGGCCATCGACAGCGCAAGGTTCGGAAAGAGATTCAGATTGAAGCCCACGCCCATCAGCGAACGCACGATGCGGCGCACTTCCTCGGGCGTGTGCTTTTGCGCGAGTTGCGCGGCGAGTTCATTGAAGCGCTCGGGCAAGGGCGCGCCGTCGTCCTTGTCCAGATCGACGAGCTCCGGCATCAACACCGCGAGGCTATGGCCATTGCCGAGCGAGCGGCAGAACGCTTCGTCGCTTGTCATGAAGCTCGTGATGGCGGTCGCGGTTTCATCGTCGATAGACTTCATCCATGACTTGTGGACGACCGGGAAGTGATACAAGTCCGTCGTGTTTTCGAGCTGGATCTTCCAGTTGCCCTTGAACTTGAACTTGTGCTCGCCGTTGGACTTGATCGGATAGCCCGCGCCTTGCTTCATGAAGAGATCGATCCAGGGCTTCGCGCCGCCGAGAAAGTCTTCGAGCGATTCGATGCTTTCGTTGAAGGTCGCGAAGATCAAACCCTGGTACACGCCGACGCGCAGCTTCTTGAGCGGCAGATCGCCTTTCTCGCACACGCCTTCATAACCGTCGCCATAGGGCAGCGCGCGCAGCGTGCCGTCGAGCGCATAGGACCAGCTGTGATACGGGCACGTGAAGCCCTTCGCGTTGCCTTTGTGTTCTTCGCACACGGTCGCGCCGCGATGACGGCAACGGTTCTGCAGCACGTTGACGGCGCCCGTCTTGTCGCGCACGACGATGACCGGCTGCCGGCCGATGGTGGTGGTCACGAAGTCGCCCGGTTTCGGCAACTCGCTTTCATGCGCGACCCAGACCCACGTTTTATAGAAGATGCGTTCGAGTTCTTCTTCGAACAGCTGCGGATCGTAGTAGAGGGAAGGCGCGATGCGATCGGCCTCGGCGCGCTTCGCGAGCGCGCTCGTGTCGATAGTTTGATAGGTCGGCGTACTCATCGTGATCGTGGGAAGTAGTTGAGTGGCTCACATGAGAAAAAGGCATCGACATCAGCGCATCCTCTCGTTGACATCAGTCTCGCTTTGCGAAGATCATGCGTCAAATCGATTAAAAACAGGTCGCCGGATAAGCGCGGCCGATATTACCGAGCCGCCATGACTTCCATTGACCACATCGATCTCAATCTGCTGCGCGTGTTTCAGGCCATCGTGGAAGAGCGCAGTCTGACGAAAGCAGGCGAGCGGCTTGCGCTGTCGCAGCCCGCAGTGAGTTACTCGCTCGGACGGCTGCGCACGCTCTTCGACGACACGCTTTTCATTCGCACGAAAGCGGGCATGCAGCCGACGCCCGTGGCGCTGGAGCTCGCGGAGATCGTCGGACGCGCGCTCGATACGGTGCGTCAGGCGCTGCGTTATGCGGAGCGATTCGAGCCGGCGACGAGCACGCGCAGCTTCCGTCTCTCGCTGTCCGACGCGGGAGAAATGGCGTACTTGCCGGCGCTGTGCGCGGCATTGCAGGACGCCGCGCCGCGCGTGAAGCTCGTTGTCGAGCCTTTGCCCGTGGAGGACATAGAAGAAGCATTGCGGTCGAGCCGGCTCGACTTCGCCATCGGCAATCTGCCTGCGTTGCTGCCGCGCACGCGTCATCAACTGTTGTTCGAGGAGTCGTATGTGTGCATGACGCGCAAGCGCAGCGATCTGCCCGCGGGCAGTACGCTCAAGCTGGAGCAGTTTCTTGCCGCATCGCATGTGCAGGTGCGATCGCTCGAACACAGCCATCACGCACTGGACGATGCGTTGCGCGCGCAAGGCGTGGGGCGAAATATCGCGTTGGCGCTGCCGCATTTCGTCGCCGTTCCGGGCGTGCTCTCAGCGACGAACCTGCTCGCGACGCTGCCCGAGCGGCTCGCGCATATCCTCAATCGCAATGATGCTTTCCGCATCTATGCGTTGCCGGTGCCCTTGCCGAAAGCCGCTGTCACGATGCACTGGCACGAGCACTTCCACGAGGACGAAGGCATAGCGTGGATGCGCGGGCTCATCTCCGACATCCTCGCGAACTTCACGAAGTCCTAGAGATCCAGCACCAGCACCGGAGAACGCGAACGCGACACGCAACAGCAGATGACCGTGTTGCTCGCGCGTTCCGCTTTGCTCAGGCAATGGTCGCGATGCTCCGGCTCTCCGCTCACGACATCCACCATGCAGGTGCCGCACACGCCTTCGCCGCACGACGTATCCACTTCGATGCCGATTGACGCCAGCGCATCGACGATGGACGTCTTCGCATCGACGTGCACCGTCTGGCCCGTGCTCGCAAGTTGCACGTCGAAGCTGTCGAGCGATGTTTCTAGCGTGGGCGCAGGCTCGGCCTTGAAGCGTTCGAGATGAATCGATTCGGCCGGCAAACGCGCTTGCGCTCTGTCGACGACGAGATCCATGAACGGGGCCGGGCCGCAGGTGTACACATGCGCATCGGGGCCTGCGTCGCGCAGACACACATCGAGCGCCGCGGGAAGCGCATCGCGCTGCACGCCGAAATGCAGCTTCACGTGCCTGTCGAAAGGCGCGCGCGTGAGCAGCGTCATGAAGGCCGCGTGACGTTCGCTGCGCGCGAAGTAGTGCAGCGTGAAGCGTGCGTGGCGCGCGGCGAGGCGATAGGCCATCGAAAGAAGCGGTGTGATGCCGATACCCGCGCCGATCAGGATATGTTCACTCGCGCCTTCTTCGAGCTTGAAGAGGTTGCGCGGCGCGCCGACCGACAGCTCGGTACCGATGCTCACCTCCTCATGCAGCGAGCGCGATCCGCCGCGCGACTGCTCTTCCTTCTTCACGGCAAAGACTTGCGATTCGACGCATTCCGGATCGCCACACAGCGAGTATTGACGCGTGATGCCGGACGGACTGGTGACGTCGATATGCGCGCCGGGCTCATACTGCTCGAAGGGCAGGCCGTCGACGCGGGAGATGCTGAACGAGCGCACGCCATGCGCTTCCTCGCGCACGGCGTCGACGCGGACTTTGAAGAGTTCCATGATGCGTTCCGATGACTCTTTACAGGGGACGATGAACCGAGATTAGCGCCGTGAATCGAATAAGAGAAATAGATTAAAAACTTGAGGTCACATCAAGCGGACTGATTCGATTGCTGAATGGACAAGCGCATTCGCACGGCCAAAAGCCGTGCGAATGCGCAGAGAAAAGCGTGAGATTTACTGCTGACGCGTTTCGTGCGTGAACTTCAAGGTCACGACGGTAATGAGTCCGAGCACGATGAGAAAGAGGGCGACCGGCCAGTAAGCGTGATAGCGCGAAAGCAGCGCCGTGGCGATGAGCGGCGACATCCCGCCCGCGAAGATGGAAGCGACTTCATGCCCCAGCGCGACGCCCGAGTAGCGCACTTCCGTGCTGAACAGTTCGCCGACCAGCGCGGGCAGCGTGCCGATCATCGCGCCGTGACAGACAGCCGTGCCGAGCACGAGCGCAAGCCAGATGAGCGGCGTCGAATGCGTATTGAGCAGCCAGAAGAAGGGGAACGCCATCACCGCGAGCGAGACGGCGCCGATCATATATACGGGCTTGCGGCCGATGCGGTCGGAGAGCTTGCCCCAGAGAAGCATGGCGACCATTTCGATGACCATCGCGAGCATGACGCCCGTCAGCATGACTGAGTTGGAGATGCCGGCGAACTTGCCGTACACGAGCGAGAACGCGAGAAAGATATACGCGCCGCCGTTTTCCGCCACGCGCAAGCCCATCGCCATGAGAATCTCTTTCGGGTGCCGCTTGATGACTTCCACCACCGGCATGTGCGATGTCTTACCCGCCTTGTCCGCGTTTTCGAAGTCGCGGCTCTCGGGAAGGTTGTGGCGAATATAGACGCCGAGCGCGAAGATCAGGATGCTCGCGAGAAACGGCAGGCGCCAGCCCCACGAGATGAACTGATCGTGCGGCAACGCTTGCGCGCCGAGAAAAGCTGCTGACGACAGCACGAAGCCGCCGCCCACGCCGAGCTGGCTCCATGCCGCGTAATAGCCGCGCTTTTCCGGCGGCGCGCTTTCGCTGATCATCAGCACGCCGCCGCCCCATTCGCCGCCGGACGCGACGCCCTGCAACAGCCGCAGGCCGACGAGCGCGGCCGGCGCCCACAGGCCGACGTGGTCGTATGTGGGCAAAAGGCCGATGCCGAAGGTCGCGAAGCCCATGATGAGCAGCGTCCATACGAGCGATGCGCGACGTCCGTACCGATCGCCGATATGCCCGAACACGATGCCGCCGAGCGGCCGCGCGACGAAGCCCATTGCGAAGGCGGCGAACGCGCCGAGCGTGCCGATCAGCGGGTCCGCGTTGGCGGGAAAGAACAACTGTCCGAAGACGAGCGCGGCGGCGGTGCCGTAGACGAAGAAGTCGTACCACTCCATCGCATTGCCGGCGACCGATGCCACGACGATGCGTCTCAGTGCGCGGTCCTGCATGGCCGTGCTGCGTTCCGCTGTGGAAGTTGATTGAACCGTGGACATGTCTTCTCGCCTGATTGATCGTGGGGCGCGCCTCGAGCAGGCTTCGCATGTAGAGCAGTGTCGAGTCGCCAGGTAGCCACGTCAAATAGGCTGAAAAGCGTGCCGGGTATCAGTGGGGCAAATGTGCGCCGCATGCGATGGAGTCAGGGTTCGGACTGATGGAACATCGCGACGAGCGTTTCCCGCAGCCACGCGATGCCGGGATCTGATGCGAACTGCGTATGCGAATGCACCTCGATTTCGATGGGCGGCAGCGAGAACGGCAGTGGCAGCACGCGAAACGCCTTGCCGCGATTGAAGCGCCGCGCGATGCTCTTCGGAAAGATGACGGCGAGATCGGTGTTCATCACGATCTCGGGCGCGACGATGAAATGAGGCAGGCGCAGCACGACATCGCGCTTGAGATTGAGTTCGTCGAGCCACTGCTCGACCATGCGATGTCCCGTGGCGTTCGTGCTCGCGTACACATAACGCAAGGCGGCAAGGTCTTCGCGCGTCGGCTTCGCGCGGCGTAACGGATGACCCGCGCGCACCACGCACACATGTTCGTCCACGAAGAGCGTCTGGCTCACGCAGCCTTCGTCCAGCCCCGGCACATAGCCGAGCGCAAGATCGATCTCGCCCGCGCGCATGGCGGCACTCACCGATTCCACCGGAAGATTCGCCACTTCGATGCGGATGCCGCGCGCCTCGCGGTCGAGCATCGCGACGAGCGGCGGCAGGAAATAGAACTCCGACATGTCGGACATCGACACGCGGAATACGCGCTGCGCGGTCGCGGGATCGAACTTGCCGAGCTGCTGCACGGCGTCGTTGATCATCGCGAAGGCCTGCGCGAGCGGCGGATACAGCCGATACGCGGCATCGGTCGGCACCATGCCGCCGGGCGTGCGCAAGAAAAGCGGATCGTCGAACAGCGTGCGCAGACGGCGCAGCGCATGACTCACCGCGGGCTGCGTGAGGCCGAGCCTGTCGCCCGCGGCGGTCAGACTGCGCAAGTCCCAGATGGCGAGGAACACGCGCAGCAGATTCAGATCGGCAATGCCGAGATGCGGCTTGTTCATGCTTCGCCTCGCGAACGAGGGCGAAGCGCGCGTTGAGCTCAGCGCGACCGCCCGGTCAGTGTTGCGCGAGATTACCGTACAAGCTGCGCATTGCAAAATGCGGCGTTGCACCGGTGTAGGGCGGCAACGCATCGAAATCGCGGCGCATGGCGTCACGAATCGGCGACGCAAGGGCAGCGATGAGCGCGGCGGCATCGTCGAAGACCACCTTGTTGCGCTGCATCGCGTTCGCATGTTCGAACGGCAAACCGCTCGCGCAGTCGATGCGCGTATAGACTTCCAGTTCCCGCAACGCGGGCAATTGCAGCATCAGCGGCGGGTGATGTTTTAAGTAATGCGTGAGCCACGCGTTGAAGTCGTCTGCAGCGCCTTCGTATGCGACGAGGTAGGTGCATCGCTGCAATGGGCTATGCGTTGATGCCTGCTTGAGCGAGCGCACCGCCATGATCTGCTGCGTGAACGAATGACCCCGCACGATGCGATGAATCGCGCCGTCGCGTTCACATGCCGCTTCGAGCGGTGCGAGGTCGTCGAAATACCATTGCAGCACGCACGACGGCGTGTCCGGCGCAGGCGCGATGCGCGGATCGACCTGGCCGTCGATCGCTTCATGCACGATCAGCCGACGCAGGCCCTCGACGTCTTGCGCCGCATGATGCAGCGCGGACGCATCGCACGATGTGTCGCCGATGAGAAAGAGACAGGCTTGCATCGTCATATCAGGGATAAGGCGTGACCGGCGGGATGCCGACGAAGATGGCGCCCGATGCGTCATAGGTGCCTTCGCCGAGAAACGCGTGCTGCGTCACGACGATGGAATCGCGCACGAGCCGTTGCATGCGGTTCTCGCGATAGATCGCGCCGATGCCCGCCATCTTGTACGCCTGCATCACGATGTCGGCACACGTATGGGCCGCGTGCGTGGCCGAGAGGCGCAACAGATTCGCTTCGGCAGGCTGTACCGGGTCTCCTGCGAGCACTGTCTGCCACGACGCTTCCGCCGACTCGAAGAAGAACGCGCGTGCGCTGCGCAGCTGCGCTTCCGCTTGCGCGAGACCGGAGCGATAGTACGCACGGTCGGCAAGACGCGGCGCGCCCGTCGTCGTCTTCGTCACGCCGGACATGCTGGCGAGCAGGTCGAGCGCGGCGCGTGCCAGGCCGATGTTCACGGCCGCATGAACCTGCGCCTGATACGCGACCGCCGGATAGCGATAGAGCGGCTCGTCGATCAACGCCGCGCCGCCGCGTACGAAGGTCCATCGCTCATCGACGTACTTGTCCTTCAGGCGCAAGTCATGGCTGCCGGTGCCCTGCATGCCGACCACGTTCCAGTTATCGACGATCTCCACTTCGCTCGCCGGGAACACCGCGGTGAACGGCTTGCCGGCGTTCTTGTCGTCGGCGCCCGCGGGCGCTCCGCCGATGCCCACGCCGATCCAGTCCGCGCCCTTGCAGCCGCTCGCGAAGCGCCATTGCCCCGACACTTTGAAGCCGCCCGGCGCGCGCTCCGCCTTTTGCAGCGGATACAAGCCGCCCGCGAACACCTGATCCGGACCGGTCGCATAGATGCGCGCCTGCATTTCCACGGGCAGCGCGGCGAGATAGGTGTTCGCCGAGCCGAACGCGGCGACCCATGCCGTCGAACCGTCCGCGACCGCGATGCGTTCCAGCATCTCCAGGAAGCGCGGCGGCGGCAGCGCATCGCCGCCGAAACGCTTCGGCGTGCTGGCGCGGAAGATGCCCGCGCGCTTCATCTTGCCGACCATGTCGCGCGGCACGTGAGACATCGCGTCGAACTCGTCGCGACGGCGCTCGACTTCCTCGATCAGCGCATCCAGCGACAGCGGTCCGGCGTATTCAGGGTAATCGTCCTGCGAGTCGATGATCGAATCGCTTTGAAGGGCTTGCATGCGTGATACCTCTCGATCGTTGTGGGCCGATGTCATTCGGCGTGCTGACGCGCGGCCATGCGCATCGCTTTGGGGAACGTCTCGCGCGCCAGCACGGTCGCGATGACGGTGATGAGTCCGAGCGCGCCGAGATAGATCGCGACCGGCACGGCGCTGCGATAGTGCGCGAGCAGCGCGGTGGCGATCATCGGCGAGAGACCGCCGCCGAGCACCGACGACACCTCGCGGCCGATGCCGAGACCGGAGAAGCGCAAGTGCACCGGCAACATCTCGCTGATGAACGCGGGCTGTGCGCCTTCGAGAATGCCGAGGGTGATGCTATTGGCGAGAATCAGCGCGGCCATGATCTTCCAGTACTCGCCCGAGCCGAGCAGCGCGAAGTAGGGCCATGCGACGAGCAGCATCGCGATGGCTCCGGCGAGATACACCGGCTTGCGGCCGACCTTGTCGGTGACGTGGCCGAAGAAAAGCGAGACCGGAATCATCAGCAGCATGGACACGGTCAGGCCGCTGAGAATCCAGCTCGACTTGATGCCGAGATACTGCCCGTATGCGATGGAGAACGCGAAGAAGATGTACGACGCGCCGCCTTCGCCGAAGCGCAGCCCGAACACGGTGAGCACTTCACGCGGGCATTGCTTCAGCACGTCGATCACGGGCATGCGGCTCTCGTGACGCGTCGCCTTCACTTCCGCGAAGGCCGCGCTTTCGCCGACTGAGCGGCGCATCCACAGACCGAGCGCGACGAGCGCGGCGCTGCCGAGGAACGGTATGCGCCAACCCCAGCTCTGGAAGTCGCTGGACGGCAAGTTTTGCACGAGCAGGAACGCGCCAGTCGACAGCACGAAGCCGAGCGCAGCGCCGCACGGACTCCACGCCGCAAGCGCGCCGCGCTTCGACTGCGGCGCGTTTTCGTGGATCAGCAAGATGCTGCCGCTCCATTCGCCGCCTGCCGCGAGCCCTTGCATGATTCGCAACAGCACCAGCAGCACCGGCGCCGCGATGCCGATCTGCTGATACGTCGGCAGCACGCCCATCAGCACCGTCGCGGTGCCCATGGTGAGAAGCGTGAGCATCATCACGACCTTGCGGCCGTAGCGATCGCCGATATGACCGCATAGCACGCCGCCAATGGGCCGCGCGATGAAGCCGACGGTAAAGCCGCCGAACGCCGCGATGGTGCCCGTCAGCGGGTCGCTGCCCACGGGAAAGAATAGCTTGCCGAAGACGAGCGCGGCGGCGGTGCCGTAGAGAAAGAAGTCATACCACTCGAGGATCTGACCGAGCACGGCGGTGGTGACCGCGCGACGCACGCCGCTTCGCGTGCGGGGAACGTGCCGCGCGGGAATGGGCGGCGCACTCATATCGGGATTCACGGCATCAGGGTTCATGGGCTTTGGAGAGGCACGAGAGATTGGTTCCCGCATCGTTGGAACACACGCAGCGGGGCGCTTTGAATCGACACCGTCATGACATGGTTCGAACGATATGAGCCGAGAAAACAGCGGTCAAATCAAAGCCAAAAATGCGCGATATGAATCTCGTGCATGAACATGCAGTGAAAACCCTCGTATCAGCGGCGCTTATCGAACCTCCTTCTTTTGACTGATGTGCGACGCCATATCGGTCAACGCAGACTTGCGGCGGGTCATTGCTTGCCCCATCGGACAACCTCGATAGAAGGATCAATAGAATGAAACTCAAGGTGAGCGCAACGGCCGTGCTGTTGCTGGCGGTGGCAGGAAGCGCGCAGGCGCAGAGCACGGTCACGCTGTACGGCATCGTCGATGACGGTCTCAACTGGACGTCGAATTCAGGCGGCCACAATCTGTACAACGTGTCGAGCGGCGTGATGCAGGCAAGCCGTTGGGGCCTGCGCGGCAAGGAAGATCTCGGCGGCGGACTGGCTGCGCTCTTCGTGCTGGAGAACGGCTTCGATCTGAACAACGGGTCGCTGGCGCAGAAAAACCGCGGCAGCACGCAAGGGCTGATGTTCGGGCGACAGGCCTATGTCGGCCTCGCGAGTCCGTATGGGACATTGACGCTCGGACGTCAGTATGACTCCGTGGTCGATTACGTGGGTCCGTTCGAATCCGGTACCCAGTGGGCCGGATATATCGGCGCGCATCCCGGCGATCTGGACAACCTGAACAACGCCTATCGCGTGAACAACGCGCTCAAGTTCGCGAGCAAGACGTACTACGGCATCTCATTCGGCGGCGTGTATAGCCTGGGCGGCGTGGCGGGCGCGGCGTCGCGCAATCAGTTGTGGTCGCTCGGCGCGGGCTATGCGAACGGTCCCATAACGCTCGGCGTCGCGTACCTGAACGCGCGCAATCCGAACGTCGGCTTCTTCGGCGATAACGGCGCGAGCACGGCGCCGAGCGCGACCGCCAACTTCATCTCGTCGCCCGTTTACAGCGGCTATGCATCGGCGCGGACGTATCAGGTCGTAGCGGCGGGCGCGGCCTATGCAATCGGCGCGGCGACCATCGGCGCGACCTATTCGAATGTGCAATTCAAGAGTCTCGGCGATACGGTGAACTCAGGACCGAATCCGCGTGGCTATAGCGGCAACGCCAGTTTTAATAATGCGGAGATCAACTTCAAGTATCAGTTGACGCCCGCGCTCCTGGTCGGCGCTGCGTTCGACTATACGAAGGGCGGCGATGTCGATACATCCACGGGCGTCAATCCCGGCGCGAAGTACTACCAGGGCGCCATCGGCGCGGACTATTTCCTTTCGAAGCGCACGGACGTCTATCTGATCGGCGTTTATCAGAAGGCGTCCGGGACTGATTCGACGGGTACGGCGGCGGTGGCCGCCATCAACAACCTGACGCCTTCGACGAGCGACCGTCAAAGCACCGTGCGCGTTGGAATACGTCATAAGTTCTGAACGTGCGGTTCGACACACGCACTATCAGTCAAACCGATGCAGTCCGCCACATTTGATCTATTTGACCAATCTTGCGCGCATCACTACCTTGTAGTCGAAATCACTCAAGCTACTCTCATGACCACAGCGACGATCGAACGCATCGAAACATGTCTCGTCGATTTACCGACGATTCGCCCGCATAAGCTATCGGTCGCGACGATGCACGGGCAGACCTTGATGCTCGTGAAAGTGTTCTGCAGCGATGGCGTGATCGGCATCGGTGAAGGCACGACCTTCGCGGGCATGGCGTACGGTCCCGAGAGTCCCGAGTCGATGAAGCTGGCGATCGACGCGTATGTCGCGCCGGCCGCGATCGGCAAGGATGCGACGCGTATTCAGAATTGCATTGGCCGATGCCGGTTGCGAACTGGTGGAGCAGCCGGTCGCATCCGCTGCGGCGCTCGCACGTCTCATGCGCCGCTTTCCGGTCGCGCTCATGGCCGATGAAATTCTGCAAGGCCCCGAAAGCGCTTTCGAGATCGCGAAGCATGGCGGCGCGGATGTCTTCGCCATCAAGATCGAACAGAGCGGCGGTCTCTTTGCAGCACAGCGCGTTGCAGCGATTGCGGATGCCGCGGGCATCGAGCTATACGGCGGCACCATGCTGGAAGGCGCATTCAGCACGGTGGCATCGGCGCATTTGTTTGCGAGCTTCGCTAACCTGCAATGGGGCACTGAGTTGTTCGGCCCCTTGCTGATTACCGAAGAAATTCTGACGCGGCCGCTCGACTACAGCGACTTCGAACTGACCGTGCCGAACGGCCCGGGCCTCGGTATCGAACTGGACGAAGCCAAGGTAAAGCGCTTCACGCGCGACGGCCTGACAAAGATCATCAAGTAAAGAAGGAGACCGCTGATGCTTTTCCACGTACGCATGGACGTCAATCTTCCACCGGACCTGCCGGCCGATGTGGCCAACGCAATCAAGTCGCGCGAGAAAGCGTATTCGCAAGAGCTTCAGCGAAGCGGCAAATGGCGTCATATATGGCGCATCGCGGGCGAGTATGCGAACTACAGCATCTTCGACGTCGAAAGCAATGCGGAACTCCATGACATATTGACCGCCTTGCCGCTTTTTCCGTACATGAAGATTTCGGTGACGCCACTGTGCCGTCACCCGTCGTCCATTCGCGACGACGATGCATGAGCGTAAGCCATAAAACATCCCCCGATAACGATGGAGACAGAATCATGAGCGTTAAAGTGTTCGCCAATCAGGAAGTGCAGGACTTGCTCACGGCAGCGGCCAACCTCGACAGCGATGACGGCAATGCGCGCGCCAAGCAGATCACGCACCGCATGCTGAGTGATCTGTTCAAGGCCATCGACGATCTCGACATGACGCCCGATGAAATCTGGGCAGGCGTGAATTACTTCAACAAGCTCGGGCAGGACGGCGAGGCGGCGTTGCTTGCTGCGGGGCTCGGACTGGAGAAGTACCTCGACATGCGGATGGATGCCGCCGACAAGCAAGCCGAAATGGATGGCGGCACGCCGCGCACGATCGAAGGTCCGTTGTATGTCGAAGGCGCGCCGGTGCGCGATGGCGTATCGAGGATCGATATCGACGAAGACGCGGACGCTGGCCCGTTGATCATTCGCGGAACGGTAAAGGGACTGGACGGCAGGCCCGTTGCGGGCGCGGTGGTCGAATGCTGGCATGCCAATTCGAAGGGCTTCTATTCGCACTTCGACCCGACCGGCGCGCAGAGTCCGTTCAACTTGCGCGGGGCGGTGCGCACGGGCGAGGACGGCAAGTACGAGTTTCGCACGCTCATGCCGGTCGGTTACGGATGCCCGCCCCAAGGCTCGACGCAACGCTTGCTGAACGCGTTGGGGCGGCACGGCAACCGTCCCGCGCATGTGCACTTCTTCGTGACGGGCGATGGTCTGCGCAAGCTCACGACGCAGATCAACATCGAAGGTGATCCGCTCATTTGGGACGACTTCGCTTATGCCACGCGTGAGGACCTGATTCCTCCGGTTGTCGAAAAGACGGGCGGCGCGGCATTGGGGTTGAAAGAGGACGCGTACAAGGAGATCGAGTTCAACTTCGTGCTGACGCCGGTGATCGGAGGGAAGGACGATCAACTCGTTAATCGGCTGAGAGCGACCGCTGTGGCGTGAGGGAAGGTGGGGGAGTGGTGCCGCTTGCTTTCGGTTGTGGGCGGGTCGTTGCGTTCGCTGGGCGTGGCCGATGAAGCGCACGGAGGTGCAGCAGCATCTCGACGCGATGATCGAGCTCTTGCAGTGTGACTTATGCTGCAATTAGCGATAGGCACGGCGTAGCCAGTAAGCCGTTACGTCGCCCGTGGTCGTCTATGATATAGCGTTGACGATGGCGGTAGCCCGTGCCGGACAAGCTGACGTTGAAGGAGCAAGCCATGGTGTGGCCGTTCTACTCCGCGCTGTTAGCGATCTTCTTCGTGGGCTTGAGCATTCGCACTCTGCGCTTACGACAGCGGCTGCGCATTGCTATCGGCGATGGCGGCAACAAGACCATGCTGCGGGCAATCCGCGCACACGGCAACTTCGCCGAGTACGTTCCTCTCGGCCTGTTTCTTATCTTTACCTGTGAAGCGGCCGGCGCGCCTCGCATGTTTCTTCACACCCTTGGAGTCATGCTCGTGACGGGTCGCGTCGTCCACGCGTTCGGGCTGTCGCGATCCCGAGAGGTTCCGGGTTCTCGCGTGGCAGGCATGGCGCTCACATTCGCGTGTTATCTGTTGGCTGCTGCATTCCTTCTGTGGCGGACCGTCATGCCGGCCGGTTGAGCGCGGCATCGAATGCTTCGTGGTGCGTCCCGGTATGCCCGGGCGCACGTTCGCCACCGACTCACACCACACCGACCGCACTCACGGACTCGACGAGGCTGATCTCGCCCAGATAGACGCTCTCGCCCAACTCACATTCGCGCCACGCGCTGCCGGACGCGTGACAGATCTCGACCCGGTATTTGCCGCTTCCTTTGGCCAGACCGTCGAATCGAAAATCGCCAAAGGCGTCGGAGATCGTTTCCGACATCTTCTCCTTGCCGACGTAGAGGCTCACCACGGCATTCGCGACACACTCGGTTACGCCGCCTACGCTCGCGCTCACGCTTCCGCCGATGAAGCACGTTTCCCAACGCTCGAGCGCGCTGTACCAAACGCGCGGCTTCGTGCCCAGATTCGGCCGCAATACCCTCAGCCCTTCGCGTCGGGCCTTGTCGGCCATCGCTGCATCGTCCAGCTTAACGGTCTCGAAGACGTTCGTGGGACATGACTGCTGGCAGCGCGGCTCGGGCCAGCCTTGGTCGAGCAGATGAGCATCGAATATCCATGTCTGCGGTAACTGGAGTTCCGCGTTCCAGACAATCGCCTTGTATGGGCACGATTTCACGATATCTTTTCTGCCTCGCGCCTTCTCGGGATCGATAATGACGATACCGTCCGCGCGCTTGCGAACGGCGTCGCCGCCCACCCGCATGCACGGTGCTTCGTCGCAATGGTTGCACATCACCGGAAGATAAGTGGTCTGCACCATGTGCGAGTCGCCCTGCACACGGCGCAAGATGCGAATGGTGCTTTCGGCTTCGGGCGAGGCGGGCGCGGAATACCCGGGAAAGTCGTTGCCGACGTGCTCATCCCGCGCGGCTATCACGCAGTTGTGGCAGTTCTCACAGCGCCCGACATTGATAACGAGGTTCCACTTTTTCATTTGGTAGTCCTTACGCTGCGCGAGCGAGTATGAATGCATCTGCGTTTCGCCACTTCTCGACCTGAACGAGGCACGAGTTCGGGCTCATGCTGCTCGTGCCGGCGGTCTGTGGCCGATCAGGTGTCAGCATATTCATGCAGCCGCCGATCTCGACGCGTTCCCCACCCACGTCGACGAGCTGAAATTCCGCGCTGGCCTCGTACGACTTGACCACGCCTGCGCTGACCAGAGACGAAACGTCTGCTGCGCAGATGACGGCGCCCCGATCGTTGTACACCTTGACCAGATCGCGATGAGCGATGCCGCGCGCGGCCGCGTCGCCCGGGCTCAGTCTCAGCAGCCAGAAACGGTGCCCCGCAATCAGCGCGCGATGCTCGTGCACACTGTTGACGGACGAGCTCTTGCCATCCGCATGGGTATGAAAGCTGTAACGGCTGTGAGTGGCGATCAACTGCAACGGGTAGCGTTGCGCCAGGCTCGTCCGCATTCCCTCCCACGAAGGGATATAACGGTTCAGCGGTGGGCGCTCGGGATTGTCTGCAGTGTTTCGCTTGAGCACCTCGGGCACGAATTCCAGCTTGCCACTCGGCGTCTGCAGGCCCATGCCGAACTTCTCCGCGAACTGCGAGGGCAGAGGATGCGGCTCCTGCAAGTCCTTGCGCCGGCCTTCGGCGAACCAGCGCATGTCCACCGGATGACGCAACTCGGGCTTCTCGGGCGGCACGACGAAATAGCCCTTGCGACAGAACGACCGCCACGATATATGGTCGGGCAAGTCCGACGACGCAAAGACCCGCTTGACCCAATCGAGTTCGCTGCATCCCTCGGTGAACACGCCGCCCAGGCCCAGCCGCGTCACAATAGCGGTGAAGATGTCGTAGTCGGAGCGCGACTCGCCCAACGGCTCGATGCACTTGTGCTGCAACGTGACGATGCGATGATTGACCGTGCCATGCCCGTGGTGAGCATATCCGCCCGCATTCGCCCATTCGCCGATGTCCCAACGCTCCAGCGCAGTGCAAGCCGGAAGAATGATGTCGGCGAATCGCGCTTCGCCTTCCATCCAGATCGACTGATTGACGACGAACTCGATGCTGCCATGCCGGTAAGCATCGGCCCAGCGTCCGGACTTCGTCACCGTGCTGAAGGCGGACCCACCGTATCGATAGATCATGTGGATCGGCGAATACCCCGGCATCGGATAGGTGAAGGGCGCGAATTGCGCCTCTTGTGACATGCCGTCCCACAGATAGCCCGTGGCATGGCCGTCGATGATGGCATCGGGCAGTTGCTGCCGCGGGACCATTTGCTTGACGGGATTCATGCTGAGGATATGCGGCATGCGCTGATAGTTGTTCACCGCGTTCGCGGTCCAGGCCAGATCGCCGGAAATGCCGCCATCCGCGTAGCCGGGGAAGTAGAAATGGAAATCGTGCGGGACGCCGACTTCGAGACAGCCGAAGTTGACGCCCGGCTTGCCCCAGCCCTGCATCGCCATCATCATGATCATGCAGCGCGCCCATTGCGCGCCGGTCGCGCCACGGCCTGCGCCACCGAAGCCGGCGCCCGTCATCCCGACTGCAAGATGGACCTTCTTATTTCCCCAGCGGCGCGCCAGCGCACGGACGTCCTTGGCGGGCACACCGGTCTCGCTCTCCTGCCACTCGGGCGTCTTGGGGATGCCATCGGTCTCGCCTAGCAAGTAGGCCTTCCACTCGTCGAAGCCGGTCGTGCGCGTGGCGACGTAGTCCTTGTCGTACAGTTCTTCCACGGTCCATACGTACATGATCGCCGTGGCGAGCGCAGCATCCGTTTGCGGTCGAATAGGGATCCAGCGGCCGCCCAGCAATTGCGCAGTGGGATTGCAGTGCGGATCGATATGAACGAACTCGATGCCGAGTTCCTTGGCCCACAGCCGGCGCGGCGTTCCTTCGAATCCCGCATAGGCTCCGTTGGTGCTCTCGGGGTCGCACGACCAGAAGACGATCATGTCGGCTTCCTTCAGGCAATCCTCGACGCCACCGTAGCCCGATGGCACGCCGATGCGCATCGAGTTGCCGAAGTGATGCATCGCGCCCCAGTACCAGCCTTCCCAACTGTCGGGGTTCGCTGCCACGCGAGTGAAGCCGATCAGGTTCGCAAAGCGCGTGAGCGCACTCAGGTAGTAGCCCACATTGCCCCATTGATGATGTGACGACATCGGGAACGTGATGGAACCGGGACCGTGCACGCGCTTCTGCCGATTGATCTCTTTCGCAACAATGTCGAGCGCTTCGTCCCAGCCGATGCGGACGTATCCGGACTTGCCCCGGTTCTGAGGATTGCGTTCGCCATCAGGATCGAAGTCGATCCGCTTCATCGGATAGAGAATCCGCTTGTCGGAATAGACGAGCGATTTGAGTGACAGCGCATGAGGCGCGACGAGGCCGCGCCGTGGCGGAGTAAAGCGGCGTCCGCGCGCCTCGATAGTCCAGCTAGGCGCATCGGTGCTGTCCAGGTCGATAGGCGTCACCCGAACGATCTTCTTATCCTTGACATAGACGAAGAGCGGACCGCCGTTCGTGCAGGTCGTATAGCGTCGGGTGCCATCGCGCATCGGCACGCCCATCGACAGGCCGACAGTCTGCATCATGCTCAGGGTTTGCAATAGCCAGACGACGTGTTCATCTTCGCCCTCGGTGACGACCTTGAAGTTCTTCGCAGCGTGAATGATCTCGCCGTGGTCCGGCTTCGGCGAAAGAAACTTCAGAGCAGTAGGCACGTCCTTGAAAGCCATGCGGACGTCGGCCTCTAGATGCCTGCCCGCGAACGACCGGACCTGTCCGTTCTTTATCTCGACGACGCGGCCAATGCTCTTATCCGCGAGTCCGATCCATGCCACGACATTGCGCTCCTTCAAGCGATCACGATAAGCCGGATACCGGCGTGCCGTCAGGTCGAGGACTTTGGGCAGAGCAAAAAGAATGGTCTTGAGAACCTGTCGTTTCATGATTCGTTCGAATAGGAAGTTCGCGGCAGATGCAGGGCATGGTGGAATCCACCGTCAGACTAACGAGCTATGTAATCAGGACATTGAAGTAAGAGCCGCTAAAACGTATAGCCGACGTTCACGAAGACGTTGAGCGGATTGAGCCGTAGCGTCGATGTCGATACCATCTGCATTCCGTCAGCGGTCTGACCGTGCACCGTCAGATGCGTCGTGACCGGAATGTAGCCGACCGAAGCGCCGACCGACCAGTGCTTCGTCAACGTGTAGTTCGCCCCGATCTCGAAGACGGGATTCCAAGACGAACTCAACTCCGCGTGTGCTGAACCGCCCGGCCCGAGGTTATCGGTGACGAACTGGCTGCTCGTAATCCGGACCTGAGTGAACCATGTGTAGTTCACGCCAACTCCGATGAACGGACGGAATTTCGACTCGGCAGAGAACAAGTGATATCGAAGCTCGATGGCGGGCGGCATCGGTTTCGTCGAGCCGAGGTTGCCGTACTTCTGGTAGGTCCCATTGCCGACCAGATCGACCTTGAGCGGGAGACCCAACAACATGGCGACACCGATGTTGTCGGTAACGTAGTACTCTGCGGTCATCCCCACGGTGTCGGTCGAACTCGGATGCGCTCCGCTTCCCGCTACCTGCTTGTTCACGGGCGCGCCGCCCATGCTTTGTACGATGAGCGGCGTTGCATCGCCCTGCGGCGCAACGTGAAGCCAGCCTGTCGACAGGGTGATGCTCCCCGCAGACTGCGCAATCGCGCTGCCGGAAAGCAGCGCCGAGCAGAGGCAGGCCGTCAGCTTCCTCCCGAGCATTTCCATTGTCTCCTCCTGTGTACCTGGTCTCTTTTCTGAATCGGTGGTGCGTCGCGCCGAATGGAGAATAGGCACGTGTTTGTAGTAGTACTAAGTCAATGAAACGGACCTTCGCTTGATGCGTTGCTAGCCGAATCAAATGCCCTTCAATCGACTCGGGAGGTGCCCGCGGCGATGGACACTGAAAATGCAAAAGGAAAGCGCCCGAGCACAGACGCGGCCAATGCTTCGAGCGCGGGATCAGCAAGCTCGATGTCGAGCGACATGCCGTGCAAGTTGTCGTCGCGGACTCTAACGGTTGCCCCTTCGATGCCGGCCTCTGCCAGCGCCGACCGTAACGCATCCGCGGTCTCTTGCCTTTTCAACGCCGGCTTGAATATCTTACCGACGCCGGTGAGTGGCATTGCATCGACAATGCGGATGGCCTTCGGAACCGCCGCGCGCTCGCCAATCTCGTCACGCAGAAAATCGGCCAAGTCGGTTTCGGTTATCGTCTCGCCCGGTCGCAACTGCACATAGACGACAGGCAACTCGCCAGCGTGCATATCGGGGCGTCCAATTGCAGCGGCAATCTGGACGGCAGGGTGGCGATGCAGTGGTTCCTCGATGGCTGCCGGGTCGATATTGTGTCCGCCACGGATAATGAGTTCTTTTTTGCGCCCGGTAAGCCAGAAGTAGCCGTCGGAATCGCAGCGCCCGAGATCGCCGGTATTGAGCCATCGCCTGCCGTCGCGCAGGTCCATCCAGATGCCGCTGTTCTGTTCATCTCGCGTATAGCCGGCGAACACGTTGGGACCCGAGACGATGAGTTGGCCGACTTCGTTCTCGGCGCAGTCTCTGACATACCGGCCAGCGCCATCGACCAGGACCGCTTTCATCGCCTGACCGGGCAAGCGAAGCCCGATCGAACCGACTCTGCGTTCGCCGCACGGCGGGTTGACGCTGCTTACGCACGTGCCTTCCGTGAGGCCATAGCCTTCGAGAATCCGTACGCCCGTGCGCTGCTCGAATGTGCGAAGCAATTCAACCGGCATGGGCGCCGCGCCGCACAGGCCATATTCCAGAGAACTGATGTCATGTGCGCCTACCGGCACGCCCAACAGCGCACCATAAAGCGTCGGAACGCCGCTGAAAAAGTTGACGCGGTAATGCTCGACAATCTCCCAGAAATGCGCGACAACGCCTTCGTTCCGATAGCCTTGTGGCGTGCCGAGCACGACATGCGCGCCGCGTGAGAACGCCATCAGTCCCGTCACCATCACCGCATTGACGTGAAAGAGCGGCAAACCGCAGAAGAGCGTTTTGCCCGGGCCGATGCTTTCGCCGAGGAACTGGCCCGCGCTCCACGCATTGGCCACTTCGTTGCGGTGACTGCGCATTGCAATCTTCGGCAGCCCTGTGGTGCCGCCCGTGCAGAAACACGAAGAGACGTCATCGCTCTCAATTTCACGCGCGCCGATGAGTGCGGCACCTGACTCCCGCGCCATGGCCGTGCTGAAATCGTGGATTCGGATGTGCGAGGGAATGGCACTGCGCACAGCCACGTCGTCGCATATGAAGCGCTTCTCATCTGACGTCCGCTCGGCCAGATCGACGAGCACGAGGTCTCGTAGAGCGGTCACCTTGTCCAGGACGCGTTGGATTTTTTCCCAGAGGTCAACGCCTGGAAAGGGCGCGAGCGTGACCAGCACGCTGGCTCCCGAAGCAATCAGGAGTTCGCCGATCGCCTCGCTTTCGAGCAATGGATTGATCGCGCACACGATGCCCGCCGTTTCCGCTCCCCAGATCACGAAGTGCGTCTCGGGAAGGTTCGGCAAGAGATAGGCCACGACTGAGTCGCGCTGCACGCCCATTCGCGCGAACATGTTCGCCGTGCGCGTGATGTCGCGCATCAGGTCGCCATATGTCCAGCAATCAGCGGCTCGATAGCTTTCGACCGTCGCGAAGAACGAAAGCGCCGGCGCGGAAGGATCGATGGCAGCGCCTCGGCAGATCATCTCGTACGTGCTTGACGGCAGATGCGCCGGCGATTCGAGCTTCTCGATGGCGAGAACGTCGTGAATATTCGCTACGCCTTTCATGCTGCCGCTTCCACGATCACATTACGCTGGACACCCAGATTGATCGAGCCGTCGCGGCTGGCGATACGGGCCTCGACGACGTCGCCCACTCGGAGATACTGCGGACGCTCTTGCTGCATCTTCAGGAAGAGCCGCCATTTCTCGGCATCGGGCAATTGTGCTGCGGCGCGTTGCTTCTCCGGCGACGGGATGCTCAGAGCACAGCCGGAAGGCGTGCCTGTCGCAATCAGGTCGCCCGCGCGAAGATCATGTATTGCGCATAGCTCCGTCAAGGTCTCTGCGGGTCCATAGACAAGACCCGCCGTAGAATCGCTCTGGCGGACGGTGCCGTTGACTGTCAGCGTCAGCAGGAGTTGCTTTAGCTTCGGAAAGTCTTCTCTTTCCAGCAGGCAAAGATAAGGACCGACCGGGCCGAACGTGCGATAGCTCTTGCCCTTGTAGAACTGCATCTGCGGGATCTGGATATCACGCGCGGAGTAGTCGTTGACGATCACTGCGCCCGCAATGTATTCGTGAAGATTGTCGTCCGTGACAGTCTCGCGCGAGGTGATGTCGCGTCTGAGGACAAGGCCGAGCTCGATCTCATAGTCGAGAAAGCGTACTTCCTTCGGCTTCACGACGGCCGAGTTGGCCGCGACAATGCAGCTCGATGCCTTCGTGAAGATCATGTTGAACTTCTTCACGTCCGGATCGAGGCCGGACTCGATCATATGCTGGCGATAATTCGCGCCCTGGCAAATGAACTGCTGGTTCGCGGTCACGGGCGACAGCCATTGCACCTCGGATTCGGGAATCGTCGGCCCGCTCACATCCCGCAGCGGTTCCACTGCGTTGGCCCTGACGAAATCGGCGGTCGAGGCGAACTCGCCGGGAATCGGGGTAATGACGCCGTCCACCACAACGCCCCACTGATCGCGCTCATGATGCCTGTAATGCAGAATATGAAGTGCCATGGAAGGATCTCCCGAGTCGATGGTTGAATGAGTTCAGGCAAAGAGCTTCGCCAGCGTGCGCAGCTTGTCGAGCGTCAAGTCGGGGCTGCGCCGCAAGTTTCTGACTAACGCCGCGATGCTGGCTGCCGTGAATCTGGGCTTCGTGAAACTGCGAGGCATCGTCGGCCCCCATTGCGCCATCGCCTCGCGGCTGACTGCGTGGATGCCTGTCGGTACATCGGCCGTGAACAGGTCGCCGTCGCAGTAGTGCTCGTGCTTGTCGCCCCACGGGTCCTGCCAGTAATCGAAGATCTGGCTGCCCAGAATGTGGCGGCCGATTCCCCAGGCGTGCGTCCAGCCGCGATCGCGCAGGACGCGCTGGCCCATGCCGACCGCATCCGCATCGACCACCTCGAAGGCGCTATGGCTATACGCCGCCGCAAAGCCCTGCGCGATTGCGAGCGTGTGATGGTCCGCCGGTGTGTCGCCGAGATCGAGCCGCATGAAGGTCACGGCGGGTGAGCCGTCGGGAAGCACCTGAACGTCGCTCGGAATGAAGCCGAAGTGCTGCGCGTACCATGCGCAGGTTTCCTGATAGTCGGCGACTTCGAGCACGACATGTCCGAGCCGGATGATTTCTGGCGCGCGCTCGGGCGGGCGCTGCGTTTCGTTGATCCGGACCCACGCATCCGCGGAATTGAACGATAGCGCCGGCCGGTGCGACAACGCCGCAGCCCTCGCCTGACCCCATATCGCATCGACGCGAAAGCCCGACGGGTCGGTCAATCGCACGACATAGCCCCGGCCGGGCAGAGGCGACGGCTGGATCGTCGAGGCGCCCGGCAGTCGGGCAATCGCATCCAGATCCGACTTGTTGTCGACTTGCAATCCGAAGCCAACGAACCGGGGCTTCGGCGCTTTCTTGACGACATAGCAATAGTGGGAAGCCGCTGTGCCGCGCAAGAGCACTGCCGAGTCGCTACGCATACTCGTTCGTAGTCCGAAGTCATTGAGGAAGCTTTCGGCTTTGTCGAGATCGGGCCGTTCGAACATCAGATACGCCAATGCCGACGCTTTCGTGGTCGGGTCAGGATGCCGAGCCGGCTGTGCAGTGGTCAGTTTCATGGCGACGAAGGTGCGCGTAGTTGGATAACGGGGTTCGAAGGCAGGCCGATTCGTGAATCAGTGCCGCGTTTGCGTGGAGCGATGCAGCGTGTGGGATGGCCGCGAGACCGTGGCTCGCCGATGTCGCCGCGAATGCGCTCGCGAGCACATCACTGATGCACGTAGTCGGCCATGCGGCGCGCACGGCGCGACGGCGATCACTGTCGCTATAGCTGTCTCCACAGTCACTCCATCTGTCGTGAGTTGAATCGGCCTTCATGGTGCCGTTGTGTGACATTAAACTCATGACTGATAAGTTTGTCAATATAGAGATCCACATCTATACTGGGGTACGAGATCAGAAATCTGGAATGACGATGCCGAATCCTGTACGCCGCCAGAGCGCAAAGCCCGCTGCGCAGGCCGTGCCAGCCGCCCGAGTCGTGGCGACCGAAGAACGCGAGCCGCGCGGCGCGCGCCGAAAGCGCGAGACCCGGGCCCGTTTGCTGGATGCCGCCCTCAGGCTGATGGCCGAAAAGGGCATGGAGGGGGTGGCCATCAACGAAATCACCGAAGCCGCCGATGTCGGCTTCGGCTCGTTCTATAACCACTTCGATTCGAAAGAGGCGATCTACGGGACGCTCGTGGACACGGTGTTCGAGGAGTTCGCGAACATGCTGGATCGCCTCGGCCGAGGACTGTCCGACCCGGCCGAGATCATCGCCGTCTCGGTGCGTCACACGATCTTGCGCGCGCGGCACGACCCGGTTTGGGGGCGGTTCCTGATACGCGAGGGGTTCTCGGCGCGCGCGACGAGCCGCGGGCTGGGTCAGCGGCTGCTGCGCGACATAGGCAACGGCATCGCCGCGAAACGATTCGTGGTGGCTGATCCGCTGATCGGCTTTCTTGCCGTAGGTGGCACGGTGCTGTCAGTGATCGCTGCCGAGCTGAACTACGTGGCTGCGGACGCTCCCGCGCCAGGCGTGCTGGCGGAGCTCGGCTTCAGCGGGGAGCATCTCCCCGAACGCACGGCGGCGATGCTGCTCCAGACTTTGGGTCTCAAGCGCGCTGAGGCGGAAAAGATCGCGACGCGTCCGCTGCCGGTCGTGGACGACGCAATCGACGGGAACTAAGGCAGGACCGAGCGCCATGGCTTCGCCTAACTACCGCGCGCTCGCCTGGCGTTGCGCGTCGAACGCCGACGGCGACGGTCTATTCGGCGTCGCCCTTCTTCGTCGGACCGTACGCGGCGAGAAACACATCGACCGCTCTTTGAACGACCTTCGCGATATTGCGAGCGCTCGTATCAGCGGGCGCGCCGACGAGGCACGGCTCCAGTAATTCCGCTTCGTACAGACTTCGCAGATGCGCGGTCGCGATCTCCGGGTTGCAATGGCGTAGTTCCTTGGCGTCGATCGCGCGTTGCAGGAAGTCGGTCATCAACTGCCAGGCGGGCTTGGGTCCGCGTTCATAGAAGAGGGCGCCGACGCTCGACCGGCCGCCTTCGTGGTGAGCGAGACGGCGCACCGCCATGACCTTCGGTGTCAGCGTCGCGGCCAGATAGTGCTTGCCGAACTTGAGCAGCGTTTCCCGCACGGGCGCGGCGCTTTTGAGCAACTCGACGGCCACTTTGGCTTCTTCCGCCGCAGCCATCATGACGTCGGCGAACATCACTTCTTTCGACTCGTAATAGCTGTAGAGCGTGGCCTTCGAACCGCCTGCCCGCGCGGCGATCTCGGACATCGACGCCCGCTCGAATCCCACTTCGCTGAACACCTGAAACGCGGCGTCGATGATCGCCTGCCGCTTTTCTTCCGTCTTCACTCTCATATCCGGCTTCCTCCGTTGAACGGTGATGCAACGCCACGGCGCGGGAACTTCGCCCGCAGCCGGAGCCGTCTCCATGTCGTTAATCTACCATATCTGAACCGTACGGTTTGTTTTTGTTGACAGCCGTATTCCGCATAACTAGACTGTTCAGTATCGAAATGAGCGATGCGGAGCAAGGACGATGGAAGCAATCACGAAAACCCGAAGTCGGGCCATGCCGATCAGGCTGGCCGTCGCGATGGCCTTCGCGATGGTGGCGAGCGCGTGCGCGCAGCTGCCTGACATGCCGCAAAAGCCGGTGACAAAGGACATTACCCGGTACGAGACGGCACAGACACTCGGCGCGGACGCGGGCAAAGAGGCTCTCTGGCCGACGGATCAATGGTGGGTCGCCTACAACGACTCGCAACTCAACGGCCTGATCGCGGAAGCACTGAAAGACGAGCCGACGCTGGCTGCCGCTCAGGCGCGGCTGCATAACGCGGAGGCATCGGCGCAAGTGGCCGGCGCCGCGCTGCTGCCGGAAGTGAACGCGCAGGGCTCGGTCGAGAAGCAGAAGCAGAGCTACAACAACGGCATTCCGTCCGAATTCGTGCCGCATGGATGGCGTCCGTACGGCAACGCCGAACTCGACTTCAGCTACGAAATCGACTTCTGGGGCAAGAATCGCGCGGCGCTTGCCGCTGCGACGTCGGACCTGGAAGCCGCACGCGCAGACGCGGCGCAGGCCCGCATGGTGCTGTCGACGTCGATTGCCGCAGCGTATGCCGACCTCGCGCGGCTCTTTGCCGAACGCGACAGCGCGCAGGCCGCGTTGCAGGTGCGCACCGCCTCTGCGCAGCTGTTCAGGGAACGCTTCGCGAACGGGCTCGAAACGCAGGCGGGCGTGAAGCAAGCCGAGTCGAAGCAGCAAAGCGCGCAGGCCGACTTGCTCGCACTCGACGAATCCATCGCGCTCGCGCGCAACCAGATCGCGGCGCTGATGGGCGCCGGTCCCGACCGGGGCTTGCGCATCGCGCGGCCGGCCGTCGATCTCACTCAGCCAGCCGGCATGCCTTCGAATCTTGCGTTGGGTCTGCTGGGCCGCCGCCCGGATGTGGTCATCGCGCGCCTGCGGGTCGAGGCAGCGGCCAAGCGGATCGACGTCGCGCGGGCCGGCTTCTATCCGAACGTCAACCTCGCCGCGATGATCGGCTTTCAATCGCTCGGGCTGAACATGCTCACGAACTCCGGTTCGCTCGTCGGCAACTTCGGGCCTGCGGTCACGTTGCCCATCTTCAACGGCGGACGCTTGCGCGGCGAACTGCGCGGCGCGCGGGCCACCTACGACGAAGCCGTCGCGAACTACGACGAAACGCTGACCAAGGCGCTGCACGACGTGGCCGACGTCGCCGCGAGCAAACGCGCGCTGGGCGACCGCCTGCAAGCCACGCAAGCCGCGTATGACGCTGCCTCGCAAGCGCATCAGGTGGCGCTCGACAGATACCGCGCAGGGCTCGCGGGATACTTAGAAGTGCTGAACGCCGCCGACACCATGACCTCCGCGCAGCGCCAGCTCGCCGATATCCGCTCGCGCACCTTCTCGCTCGATGTCGCCCTCGTGCGCGCGCTTGGCGGCGGCTTTCAGGCCCGCGTGCCGAGCGCGAACGACGACAGCCAACTCAACAAGCAAAGCTGACTCCAAGGATCACGATCATGTCTGAAACCAACTTGCTGAAGAACAAAGAGTCCCTGATGCCCGACTCGCCGTCTGCCGCCGCTTTACCCGCGGATGCGCAGGCCGACGCGCCTCCTTCCAAGCGCAAGAAGCTCTTCGCGCTCTTCGCCGGCGCCATTGCCGTGACCGGCCTCGGCGTTGCAGGCTACTGGCACTTCGTTGCATCGCGCTATGTCTCGACCGACAACGCCTACACCGCGGCGGAAGTGGCATCGATCACGCCGGCCGTGAGCGGAATCGTGAAGAGCGTGCCGGTCGTGAACACGCAGCGAGTGCATCGAGGCGACATCCTCGCCGTGATCGACGACACCGACGCGAAGATCGCATTGGCGCAGGCCGAAGCGGATCTGGGTCGCGCCGAGCGCAAGGTGCGCGGCTACGTTGCGACCGACACCGAGCTCGCCGCGCAGGTCAATGCGCGCGCAGCCGAGGAAGCGCGCATGGCCGCGCAAATCGCCTCGGCGCAGGCGGACTTCGACCGCGCATCGATCGACCTGCAACGTCGTGAAGTGCTGAGCCATACCGGCAGCGTATCCGGCGAAGAACTGAGCAACGCGCGAGCCGCTTTCTCCACCGCCAAGGCTGCGCTCGACGCGGCCCGCGCCGCGGCGGCTCAGGCAAAGGCGAGCCGCGACGCGGCAATCGGATCGCTTGCGGCGAACAAGGTGCTGATCGCGGATACGACCGTCGAGACCAATCCGGAAGTGCTGCTCGCCCGCGCCAAACGCGATCAGGCACGCGTCGATCTGGAGCGCACGGTGCTGCGCGCGCCGGTCGATGGCGTCGTCGCGAGCCGCCAGGTGCAGGTCGGCCAACGCGTGCAGACCGGCGCGTCGTTGATGTCGGTCGTGCCGCTCGAATCGGTGTATGTCGATGCCAACTTCAAGGAGACGCAACTCGGGAAGGTTCGTATCGGCCAGCCGGTGGAGTTGAAGTCGGACATGTACGGCAGCAAGGTCGTCTATCACGGAACGGTCTCGGGTCTCGCGGGCGGTTCGGGATCCGCGTTCGCGATGATTCCCGCGCAGAACGCAACCGGCAACTGGATCAAGGTCGTGCAGCGCCTGCCGGTGCGCGTGAAGATCGATCCGGCAGAACTTCGCGCGCATCCGCTCGGCATCAATCTGTCGATGGAAGCGACGGTCGACACGCGCGCCGGCAACGACGCGCCCGCACACTGAGGAGACGACACCATGTCTACGAGTCAGCTCAATGACATCTCGTTGCCGCCGCTCAGCGGACCCATGCTGATCGTCGCGGCGTTGATGATCGCCGCGGCCAACTTCGTCGCGGTGCTGGACACCACCATCGCGAACGTTTCGGTGGCGACCATTTCCGGCGCTCTCGGCGCTTCGACGAGCCAAGGCACTTACGTGATCACGTCGTACGCGGTAGCGGAAGCGTGCACCGTGCCGCTGACAGGCTGGCTCGCGAGCCGCTTCGGAACGGTGCGCGTGTTCATCACGGCGCTCATCGCGTTCGGGCTTTGCTCCGCGCTGTGCGGCATGGCCACTTCCCTCGGTACGCTCGTGCTGTTTCGCGTGTTTCAGGGGCTCGCGGGCGGCCCGCTCATGCCGCTGTCGCAAACGTTGCTGCTGCGTATCTTCCCGAAGGACAAGGCCGCCGTCGCGCTCGGACTGTGGAGCATGACGACGCTGATCGCGCCGGTCATGGGTCCGGTTCTGGGCGGCATCATCTGCGACGACTACCACTGGTCGTACATCTTCTTCATCAACGTCCCGGTTGCGTTGATCTGCGGGTACTTCGGGTGGCTGCTCGTGAAGCGTTACGAGACCG